>CAZFSS010000001.1:0-265299 GCA_964521715.1 uncultured candidatus Brocadiaceae bacterium
GGCCTGCGGCGAAATCCGCTCCGTCGCGGCCACGGGTCATCCTGTTAGAGGCTCTTAGTGCCCTTGACGGTGTGCAGGTTTTGGGTTAGCTTTCCGGTTGCTCTCCTTGCGTGGCATCTGAGCCTTACCCCTTGCTTGCGTGAAGGAAAAGACGACGATGTCCCGACTTCAAATCGACATGTTGCCGGTCGGCGACGCCGACGCCTTGGTCATCGAGGTCCAACTGGGCGGGCCGCTGGAGGTCCTGCTGATCGACGGAGGCAAGGACTGGGAGGACGGCGAACGCGTCCTCCGGCAGCTGGACGCCTACTACGGCAGGCGGGTCGACCATCTGGTTCTGTCGCACATCGACGTTGACCACGCCGGAGGCCTGCTGCACGTGGTCGAGAACCTGGAGCCCCGCCGCATTGGCCGGGCGTGGGTCCACGATCTGGCCAAACACGGCGTGAACGTGCGGAAAGCCATCGACATCGCCCGGCGGCTCGCCGGCGAGGCCGAGTCCGACGCAGTGAGAACCGTCGCCACTCGCCTGGCCGATTCGGTGGAAATGACGCAGCGCCTTATCGCAACGCTCAAGGACCGCGGCGTGCCCGTAGAGGAGCCGTTCGCCGACGCAGGCAGCCGCATCGGCCCCATGCAGGTCCTGGGTCCGACTCGGGCTTTCTTCGAGGAATGCGTCCAATTCTACGCCGACGTGAAGATGCTCGGCGGCATGGTGGAGCAGGGCATCTCCTTCCGACGCCGGAAGACTGCGGGCTCGGGGCCGGCCGCCCCGGACGAAGTGCTGGCGGCCGCCATAGATGATCCGGAGACGGAGAAGCAGGCCTCCGCGATACTGCTGCTGAACTACGAGGGGGACAAGTACCTTTTCTGCGGGGATGCGGGGCGGCAGGGATTCGCCGCGTGTCCCGACCTGGAGAAGGCGCGCGGGCTGCACCTGCTCAAAGTCCCGAATCACGGCAGCAAGCACAACCTCAGCCCCGACCTGCTGGACCTGTTCCGGCCCGCGCTGGCCTACATCTCCGCCAGCGGCATCGGGATCAACCCGCACCCTGACCTCGTCACGTCGCTCAAGAACCGGGGGGCCGTCATCTACACGACCGCGCACAGCGGCAACGTGTGGCATCGGCGCGGCGATGTGCCCTCCAGAATGGGATTCGAGACGCGCCGGCCCATGTAGCACGCGTGCCGCCGCGCTCAGAGGCGCCCCCCGCGTTTCTCCGCGGGAAGCTCGTTGGGGTGGCCGATGATCTCTTCGCAGATCCGGCCCGCTTCCGCAGCCTTGCCGGTCAGAGCCGGTGAGAGGAAGACGTAGAGCTTCCAGAGCGCTTCGTGCTGGTGCTTCAGCAGGCGGATCTCCTCGCTGTTCAGCGCCGAGAGCCTCGTCAACTCCCCTCCGGGCATGGCGACGGGCACGTCGGCCTCCTTCAACGCCATCCCGGCGGGCGCGCAATACACGGCCACGCGGTGCTCGTCCGTGCCGAGCGCGTCGGCGATCCGGCGCTCGGCGGCGCTGCGCCCCTCGTTCTCGTTCAGGTGATACTTGCGCACGGCCAGGCGCACGTCCTCCTCGCCGATCCCCCTGGACAGCATGTAGCAGCGCTTGAAGAGACGCCGCTGCCGGAAACCGTCCAAAAGCTCCCGCAGGGCCGCGTCTCCGCCGAAGCGTTCGGTCAGGTGGTAAAGCAGGGCGTCGTCCGTGAAGTGGCAGAGGTCCCGCTCTTGGAGCCCGGATGCGAGGGCCCTTTCGATGGCCTTCGAGATCATCACGCCGGCCGCAATCTTGGCGTGGTGGTAGTAGACGCGCTCGCTCAGGACGTACCGGATGCGCAGGAGGTTCGTGACCTCGCTGAGCGCGTCGCGACGGAAAAACCCGCCCTGCTGCATGTCGAGCACGAGGCGGCCGTCCACGACGCGGAAGTAATGGAAGACGCGCTCGTCGTACTCGTAGCACAGGCCGCAGAAGTAGTTGTCCCGCTTCAGGTAGTCCAGCAGGTCGGCGCCGATGGTGCCCCCGATGATCTGCCACAGGTGCTGCTGTGGAGCGGGCAGCTCCCGTCCGGGCGAGAGCATCGTCAGGACCAATCTGCCCGCCTCGGAGGAGCCGAGCAGATCGGCGAGCTCGCCGCTGCCCAGCAGGCGGTCATATCTGGCGGCGCTGCGGTCGTGTCGCTCGAGCAGACGGCGCTCGTCCTCGAACGTGTGGCCGAACGGGATGTGCGTCACGTCGTGCACGAGCGCGGCCAGGAACACGGCGCGCTTCTGCTGTTCGGGCAGGGCGAAGCCGCCCTCCGACTCTATCCGGGAGACGATGCGCTTGGCCATCCAGCACGTGCCCAGGCAGTGCTCAAAGCGCGTGTGCTGGGCGCTGGGGTAGACGTAGTAGGCCGCGCCGAGCTGGCGTATCCCGCGCAATCGCTGCATCTGCGGCGTGTCGAGCGCGGCCATCTCCTCGTCGGTGAGGTAGATGTCCTTGTGGACTGCGTCGCGCAGCTTTCTCACGTGCATGGCCCCCGCCTATGCTTCAGTCGTTCGCCTTCGGGGAGCCGGGACGGACGGCGCGCGACGTCTGCGGCAGGTCGCTCAAGGAGCGCAGGCCGAAGGCTTCCAGGAAATAACGCGTCGTGCCGTACAGCAGCGGCCGCCCCAGCTCTTCGCTCTTGCCCGTGACCTTCAGCAGTCGCCTGTCCACGAGGGAGCGAAGGATGTGTCCCGACTGAACGCCCCGGATGTCCTCTGTTTCGGCGCGCGTGATGGGCTGCCGATAGGCGACGATTGCCAGCGTTTCGAGGGCCGCCTTGCTCAGGGTCTCCTGCTGGCGGCGGTTGGCGAGCTGGAGTATCCAGGGGGCGAACTCGGGCCGGGTGAGCAACTGGAATCCGCCGGCGATCTCCTCGACGCCGAACGCCCTGCCTTCCGCGTCGTACTCCTGCTGAAGTTCCCTGATGATGCGGCGCGCCTCTCGGCCGTCGCCCGCGCCGGATATCTCTGCCAGCCGGCCCGCGGTGACCGGCTTGTCCGTGCTGAACAGCAGCGCTTCGATGACCCTCTTGGCCTGGCCGGCGTCGGCGGATGCCCCTTGCTCCGGAGCTGCAACTTCGGGCGCTTCCGTCGCAGCTTGCGGGGAGTCCGTGACCGGCGCTTGCGGATCGTCGTCCGCAGGATCAGGCACGTGCTCGTGTTCGACGCTCATCCCCCGTATGCCTCGGCTGTTCTCTCGATGATCTTCCGGACGGCTTTGCGCGCGGCTTTCGTGGCCGCAAGGCTGCTGACGGTGGCTCCCGTGACGGCGTCGACGCTGCTCAGGCAGATCAGCGCCAGCGGGGGGCTCAGCTTGACGTGCGCGGGGAAGGTCATGGTCTGCGTGGTAGCTGCCATCCATCGCCTGAAGAGCCGTTTCGCTTTCAAGAGGAGGCCGGGCGTCCGCGGGCTAGGTGGCCCGGGACACGCTGGCCCTCTGCCGACGCAGCGCACGGCCGATCTGCCGCACGGCCTGGCGCAGCCGCTGTCTGTTCTCAACGATCGCCATGCGCACGAAGCCGTCTCCGCCCTCGCCGAAGGCCGCGCCGGGGGCGATCGCGACGCTCGCCTCCGCCAGCAGCATAAGGCAGAAGTCCACCGAACCCATGCTCCGGAGGTCCTCGGGGATGGGGGCCCAGACGAACATGGTGCCCCTGGGGGGCTCGACGGGCCAGCCGACCCTGTTCAGCCCCGAACAGAGGACGTCGCGGCGCTCCTGGTACGTCTGCGCCTGCTTCTGGACGTCCTCCCGGCACTCCCTCAGGGCGACGATGCTGGCGATCTGCACCGGCATGAACAGGCCGTAGTCGTAATAGCCTTTGACGCGGGCCAGACCGCCGACGACCTGGGGGTGGCCGACGCAGAACCCGACCCGCCAGCCGGCCATGTTGAAGCTCTTGGACATGGACGAGAACTCGACGCCGACCTCCTTCGCTCCCGGCGCCTGGAGGAAGCTCGGCGCCCTGTATCCGTCGAAAGTCATGTGGCTGTAGGCGAAGTCATGGATGATGAGGATGTCGTGCGCGCGTGCGAACTGCACGGCCCTCTGGAAGAAGTCCAGCTCCACGGTCAGGGTCGTGGGGTTGTGCGGGTAGTTCAGGATCAGGAGCTTGGGCTTCGGCTCGACCGTCGGCACCAGCTCGTCGAGGCGGTCGAAGAAGTCCAGCTTGTTCGACACGGGCAAGGTGACGGCCCTGCCGCCCGCCAGCGTGAGGCTGTGGATGTGCGGCGGAAATGCCGGCGTCGGCACTATGGCCGTGTCGCCCGCCTCCACGAGCACGAGCGACAGGTGGGACAGGCCCTCCTTGCTGCCGATGGTGCAGACGACTTCGCCGTCCGGGTCGAGCTCCACGCCGTACTCGCGGCGGTAGAACGCGGCGACCTCGCGCTTGAGGTTGAAGATGCCGTCCGCGCTGACGCTGTAACGGTGGTTGCGCGGGTCCTGCACTGCCTCCACGAGCTTGTTGATGATGGGCAACGGCGTGGGATCGTTCGGGTTCCCCATGCCCAGGTCGATGATGTCCTCCCCGTCGTGCCGGCGCCTCATCTTCTCCGCATTCAGCTTGCCGAAGATGTACTCGGGCAGTTTGCCGACTCGGCTGGCGAACTCGATCTTCATCTTGTGATCACTTCAGCCTCGCTTCGATGGTCGCTTCGGCCTGGAGCTTTAGTATCAAGGCGCGGATTCGCTTCCTTGCCTTGCGCAGGAAAGCCTCCCGCTCGACGGACGAACGCACGGAGTCCAGGGACGGCGCCTCGGGCGGGGAGAACCGCTTCAGCAGTCTGATTATACGGTACTTGCCCGCGTGTTCAAAGACGCGGCTGGTCTCGCCTTCGCGTAAGTCCTTAGCATATGGGTAGTAGGGATGTGAGCCCATGACGTTCAGGAGCCTCCCGCGCTCCATCCACAAGCCGGGCTCTGCGGACTCGGTCAGCGCAACCAGGTCGAAGCTGGCTCCCTGCCTCACCTGCTCCAGCATGCGCTGGGCCGCCGCCTGCGTGTCCGCAACCGCCTCGGTGACGACGAGGCGCTCGCCGCTGAAGTCCGCGTAGGCTTCCTGCAAGTCCGCCTCGGTCACTTCCACGTCGGGGGCGACCATCTTCTCGGCCAGCAGCGTGGCGCGGATGTTGTCCGGGGGGACGAACTCGCGCAGCAGCGACTCCTTGAACTGGTCCACGTCGACCCCGTTCGCCTTCAAGGACGCGCTCAGGTCGTCCGCCGTCGTGCCGCGCAGAAGCGCCTGCTCCTGGAGTAACCGGTCCGCCACCATCTGCTTGCGGGCGTCCACTTCGTCCGCGGAGACGGAGACGCCGCGCCCCGCCGCCTCCTGCAGGATCAGCGTGCGCTCGATGTGGGACTGGAGCATGGCAGGTCCGAACTCCTCGATCAGGGCCTCCGCCAGATCGTCGATCAGCAGCGGCTCGCCGTTCACAAACGCGGCCACGTCTTCGCCCAGGGCGCGCCGATCGCTCGGGTCCGAGGCCAGGTTGACCACGACGCAGGCGTCGGCGTTCAGGCGGGCCAGCAACACGTCGAACTGCTGCCGCGCGGTCACGGCGACGAGCTCCGCCCGCAGTTGGTCCTTGACCTGTTCGAGGGGCTCTTCGGCGGCAGGTATCTCCTTGATGAACCGGAACACGTGCCAATACCGGCCGTCGTCGCGCAGCCTGAGTTCCTCCGGCTTCATCCCGGCAAGGACGCGGCCGAACTCGGAGGAGGCAGGAACCGGCCCGATGCGGCCCTTGTAAGGTGCGCTGGCCCGGTCGAGGCTCATCTGCAGGACAGCCTCGGTCCACATCTCCGGATTGCCCCGCAGCGCGGACAGCAAACCCTCGGCCTGGCTGCGCTGCGCCACGACGATGTGGGCCGCCGCGTAGCGCCTGCCCCGCGTGCGTTCGTAGTATGCACGCAGCGCGTCCTCGCTCAGGTCCATCTGCGGCTCCAGCAGCCTCTCCGCAAGGAGCTGGATGCGCAAAGGGGTCTCGGAGATGCTCTCGCTCAGCTCCTTCCGTATGGCGTCCGCATCCCAGCCATACTGCCGGCTGGCCTCGCGGAACTCATCGGGCCCCATCCGCACTCGCTCCAGCAGCGTCCGCATGCTGAGCTCCAGCTCCAGCTCCTTCCTGGCGGCCAGCTCCTGCTCGGTCACCGTTATGCCCTGCCGCCGGGCCTCCTGCTGCACGAGCATCCGGTCCATCACGCTCCCCAGGGCAGATGGGCCAAGCGAATTGACGAGAGAGCGGCCGAACTCCTCCCGGGAGATCGCCTGGCCGTTGACTACGGCGACGACTGCGCCGTCGCCCGCGCCCGCCGGCGATGCGAGGGCAAGCGCCGCAAAGACGATCGCGATTCCACTCCGAAGGAGCATGGGACCCGTCTCAGCAGGAGGTGGGGCGCCCTCGCGCATCAGACCATCCCGGCGAACCCGAGGGACGCCATGGCCACGACGTTTTGGAGCGTCGTCGTTGCGGCCAGCGTCGGGCAGATGCCTACGGCAAGCACGAACACGGCGTTCTGTGCGAAGACGCCTTTGCCGAACTCGCTCCAGAGCGTTCGCTCGTTCAAAGAGCCCCTCGCGGCACGGGTTCAGCCCAAAAGACCGCCCACTATAACAGAGCCCGGGCGGCCGCTCAAGTCGGCGGCGGGCTTGAACAGGCACGCGCAAGCCGGGCCGCCGGGTCACGCAAGCAGGCCGACGAAGTTCGCCAGCACCAGCAGCGGCCAGAGGACCCAGCAGATGAGCAGCGCGTACGTCATCTCTACGCAGAAGGGGGCGAAGGCCCGGTCCACCAGGTAGAGGACGAGCGCGGCCAGGGGCAGGCCCTCCCCGGCGGCCAGAAGCATCACGGCCGCCTCGGGGCTCGTGGGCCAGTAGACCGCCAGCGTTGCCAGGGCGGCGCTCGCCATGAAAAAGGCGCCGCAGGCGATCAGGACGAGCGTCCTCCTCCGGGCGAACGCCACGGCGCTCGCGCCCAGCAACGCCAACGACAACATGTTCAGATCAAGCGCCAGCACACGGGCTCCTCCGGCTGATGAGGGGCGGGGCGCCGCGTATTCTACATGCCGCGCAAGGGCTGCGGCAATCATCCGGCGCAGCCGGGCGCGGCAGCGGGAGCCCGGCCGTCAGTTCTTGCAATCGGTCGGACCGGGAGGTTACAATCGAAGTTCTCGCCTGCATTGCACTTACGCGGCACTCGGACGAGCAGCCATGGCAAGGTTCAGCATCTCCAGGAGCGTCCCGCCCATCGTCCTGCTGACTGATTTCGGCTTCAAAGACAGCTACGTGGGGGTCATGAAGGGCGTGATCCGCGGCATCTGCCGGGACGCGGACATCATCGACCTCTCGCACAACATCATGCCGCAAGACGTGGCGGAAGCGGCCTTCGTGCTGTCGGCTTCGTACCGCTATTTCCCCGAGGGAACCATCTTCGCGTGCGTCGTGGACCCGGGCGTGGGCACGGACCGAGCGGTGCTGTGCATGAAGGCGGACCGGCGTGTGTTCCTGGCGCCGGATAACGGCCTCCTCAGCGTCATAGCGGAGCAGGCCGAGGGCGTTGAGGTCCGCAAAGTGACCGCTGAGGAATACTTCCTCAAGGACACGAGCGTAACGTTCCACGGGCGGGACATCTTTGCCCCCGTCGCCGCCCGCCTGGCCGAGGGGCTTGAGGCGTCCAAGCTGGGTCCGGCCGTCGGGAATCTGCGGAAGCTCCACCTCCCGCATCCCGTCCGCACTGCCGACGGCAGCCTGCGGGGCGAGATCGTCTATATCGATCAGTTCGGCAACCTGATCACGAACATCCAGCGGCCCACGCTGGCGCGCAGCTTCAGTGTGCCCGCTGACAGGATTATCGTCCGAGTCAAGGGCCGCGAGATCCAGGGGGTGTCCGCCACCTACGAGGACCGTGAAGAGGGTGAACTTGTCGCCCTCATGGGCAGCAGCGGCTACCTGGAGGTCGCCGTCAACCGCGGCTCCGCCGCTCGGGCGCTGGAGTGCGAGAAGGGGGAAGGCGTCCTCCTGACGGCGCCGGCAAAGGGCCGCGAGCGCGCGCCACGCCCCGGCTGATCCCGCCCGCGCCCGTCGGAGCCCTGCGAACCGGCTCGGGTCACCTCCGGATGCGCGGTGTCCCTCTCAGTAGCCCAGGGCCAGGATGGCGCGCAGGCCGGCCACCTTCCTTCCGTTCAGTTGCAGGGGCTCGGCGTGCCGGACCAGCCACCGGTTGCCCAATTCCTCCACGGTGATCTGCCACTCCGTGCGGGCGAACTCTGCACCGAAGGCGTCGCCGTGGCGCGATTCTACGTAGACCCTGGCCGTCGCCGTGCCGCGGCCGATGCTCAGTTGGCGCACCACCAGGGAGGCCCGCGAGACCGGCCGGCCCGGCAGGATGCGGCTCAGCGTCTCGGCCAACTGGTCCCGGTACATTCCTTCCTCGGAGAAGTAAGGCGAGACGTGCGCCAGCACCTTCTCCACGTCGCCCTGCACGACGGCCTCCCCGACGGCGTCGATCGTGGCGAGGACTTTTCTCCGGTCGCTCTTGTGGAGAGCGGACCACGCGAGCAGAACGGCCGCCGCCAAGCAGGCAATCACGGCCAGGGAGACGGAGGGGCGCGCGCGGGCTGCGGCCAGAAGCCGCGCCAGGGCGCTCCGACCCGCTTCAGGGCTGGATCCTGTGCCTTGCATCGCCGTTTCCATGCGAAGGACCCGCCCGCCGACGGACGCTATTCGGGCGCGTAACAGACCCGAAGGGCGGCCCGGACCAGATCGTCCACGCCGGGCAGGTAGGCTTCTTCCAGCACCTCCGACTGCGGAGAGATGGCGTCCGCGGAGCCGATCCTGGCCACGGGAGCATCCAGGTAGTCGAAGCCGTCCTGCTGGATGCGCGCGGCCACTTCGGCGGTGAAGCTGCCGGTCAGGCATGCCTGGCACGCCACCACGCAACGCCCGGTCTTGCGCACCGAGTTCAGGACGGTCTCCAGGTCAAGCGGGATCAGGCTTCTCAGGTCCACCAGCTCCGCTTCGATGCCGTGCTCGCCGGCCAGCACTTCGGCAGCCGCCGCCATCATGTGCGCCAGCAGGCCCCAGGCGACGATGGTGACGTCGTCGCCCGGCCGGCGGACGGCCGCACGCCCGATCGGCACCAGGCGATCGTCCTGCGGCACTTCCCCGCGTACGTTGTAGAGCTCCTGCGACTCCACGAACAGGACGGGATTATCGTCGCGGATGGCGCTCTTCAGCAGGCCCTTGGCGTCACAGGGCGTCGAAGGATAGACGACGTAGAGGCCGGGCGTGTGGGTGGCGTGCGCCTCCAGGGCCTGCGAGTGCTGCCCGCCGTAGCCTTTCCCCGCTCCCACGCTGCTTCGGATGACCATCGGCACGGTCGTCTGTCCGCCGCTCATGTAGTGCCATTTCGCGGCCTGGTTGAAGAGCTGGTCGCCCGCCTGGAACTCGAAGTCGCTGTACATCATCTCGACCACCGGCCGCAGGCCCGTCATGGCCGCCCCGACGCCCGTGCCGATGATGGCGGCCTCGCTGATGGCGGTGTTGAAGACGCGCCGCCGGCCGAAGGCCTCCAGCAATCCCTTGCTCAGCTTGAAGGCCCCGCCGTAATCCGCAACGTCCTCCCCGTAGAGGACGACGCGGCTGTCCCGCAGCATCTCCTCGATCAGGGCCTCGCGCAGCGCCTCCTTGAAGGTGATCTTGCCCTCCTTCCGCTGCGGCAGTGGGGGGCTGTTGAGGGGCCGCACCCGGGCATACTGCGCGGGCACGGACGTGCAGGCCGAGTCCGTGAAGACGTATCGCGCGACGTCGGCGGCGTCCGGGTCGGCGGCCTCGGCTGCGCGCACGGCGGCTTGTTCGTGGCGTTTCTCGACGGCCTGCCTGAGTTCCGTCAGCTCTTCTTCTGGGGCGACCCCTGCCTCGATGATCTGCGCGGTGAGCCGGCGGATGGGGTCGCACTCGCGCCAGGCCTGTTCCTCCTCCTTGCGGCGGTACTCGTTGCGCGGATCGCTGAGGCTGTGGCCATAGTAGCGGTAGCAGATCAGCTCGCACAGGACGGGTCCTTTGCCGCTGCGGGCCAGTTGCGCCGCCCGCGCGATGCCGTCGCGGACGGCGAGAGCGTCCATGCCGTTGATGACCTCGGCGTGCATCGCGTCCATGCCGAAGGCGGCCGCGCGTCGGGCGAGGAAGTCCACGCCCGTGACCTCACCGCGCTGCTGGCCGGTCATGCCGTACTGGTTGTTGACGATTGCGTAGATGATGGGCAGGCCGAACGGCCGGTCGGCGAGCGCCTGGCTGGTGAACTGCGCCATGCACGAGAAGTTCAAGGACTCCAGCACCACGCCGTTGGAGTAAGCGCCGTCCCCGGCGAAGCAGAGCACGAGTCGCCCGTTTTCCAGGTGCCGGCAGCTCAGCGCCGCGCCGGTGGCGATGCCCACCGAGCCGCCGACGATGGCGTTCGCGCCGAGGTGCCCGCTGGAGAAGTCGGCGATGTGCATGCCTCCGCCCCGGCCGCGGCAATAGCCGTCCTCCTTGCCGAAGAGCTCCGCGGCCGTTCGGTAGATGTGCTCGGCCTTGGCCAGGTCTTTGAGCTCCTGCCCGGAGAGGCCGCGGGCTTCGGCGGAGCCGATCCAGTCCCGGAGCTCCGCGTCGCTGCGGCTCTTGATGGCGACGTAGCCTTTGGCGATGGCGTCGCCGTGGCCGCGGTGGGAGCTGGTGATGTAGTCCGTGGCCTGCACGGCGGAGCAGGCGCCCACGCTGGCGGCCTCCTGTCCGACGGACAGATGCGTCGGGCCGCGGTAGCGGAATCCCTTCTCGCGCAGGGGCTCGAAGGACTGCATGCGCAGGGCGACAATCATCTCCTCGAAGGCGCGGACGCTCAGCATCCATTCGAGCAGGTCGAGGGCGTCCCGGGCGGTCAGGCTGCCCCGCTCCAGCTCGTCCCTGACGGTGCCTGCGTACTGGAAGACGGGTATCCTGGGGAACTCGAGCTCGGTCGGCTCGAACTCGGGCAGAACGGATATCTCACGAACCACGAGGTGGCCTCCGGTCGGAGAAAGGTTCCCGGTGCTGGCTGCCGGCCCGGTGCAGCGCGTCTGAACGGCGCAGGCGGGCAACGCCCGGTGTGTCGGTGCCTGCCGTTTATCGTCTGAGGTGGGCGGCGGCGCTTGCCCCCGTCAGGCGCCCTTCCTCTTGCGTCGCTCGAGCAGCGACCTCTCGCCCCGCACCACGTCCGACCCGACGACGTAGGTCTGATCCTTGGGCATGGACGGCAGGTCGAAGAGGGGGTCGAGCATAAGCTTCTCCATGACGGAGCGCAGGCCACGCGCCCCCGTGTCCTTCTCGAAGGCCGCGTGGGCGATCTCGCGAAGCCCGGCTTGCGTGAACTCAAGCTGCGAGCCTTCGAGCTCGAAGTACTTCTGGTACTGACCGATCAGGGCGTTCTTCGGTTCGACCAGTATCCTCACCAAGTCGTCCTCGCTCAGCGGCATCAGGGGGGCGACGATGGGCAGCCGGCCAACGATCTCGGGGATCATGCCGAACTTGATCAGGTCCTCCTCGGTGACGTGTTCGAGCAGATTGCCCAGGTTGTCCTCCTCGCCCTTGCCTTCTCGGCCGAAGCCGATGCTCTGCTGGTTGGTCCGCTTGGCCACCAGTTCGTTGATGCCGGTGAAGGAGCCGCCGCAGATGAAGAGGATCCTGTTCGTGTCTATCTGGATGTACTTCTCCTCGGGGTGTTTCCTGCCGCCGTGGGGGGGCACGTTGGAGATGGTGCCCTCCAGGATCTTCAGCAGCGCCTGCTGGACGCCTTCGCCCCCGACGTCGCGGGTGATGCTGATGTTGTGGTAGGTCTTGCCGATCTTGTCTATCTCGTCGATGTAGACGATGCCCTGCTGGGCGCGTTCGATGTCGAAGTCGGCGGCCTGGATCAGCTTGAGCAGTACGTTCTCGACGTCCTCGCCCACGTAGCCCGCCTCCGTCAGGGTCGTCGCGTCCGCAATGGCAAAGGGCACGTCGAGCGTCTGCGCCAGCACGCGGGCGATCAACGTCTTGCCGACGCCGGACGGGCCGATCAGCAGCACGTTGCTCTTCTCCAGCTCGACGTCGCCGGACTCCCCGTAGAGCAGGCGCTTGTAATGGTTGTGCACGGCGACGGCGACGGTCTTCTTGGCGTGTTCCTGGCCGATGATGTACTCGTCCAGCCTATGCTTTATCTCGACGGGCGGGGGTACGCGCAGGACGCCGGTCGGCCGGGTCGGCCGCAGCGTCTCCTGCTTGATGATGGAGTAGCAGAGCTCGACGCAGTCGGCGCAGATGAACGTGTTGTGCTCGCCCTGGATCAGCCTCTCGACCGAACCGAAGCTCTTGCCGCAGAAGGAACACGCTTCTCTGGGGCCGTCGTTGCCGTATGCCATCTTTCGCCGGGCCTCCCGCTCGCTCTCCGCCGGCCGGGCGCATCGGCGCCTCAGTCCCTGGACGCCGAGGTCAGCACCTCGTCCACCAGACCGTACTGCTTGGCGTCGTCGGCCGACATGTAGAACTCGTGGTCCGCGTCCTTCTCAATGCGTTCGACGGACTGGCCGGTATGCGTGGCCAGGATCTCGTTGATCCACCGCTTGAGCTTGACCATCTCTTCCGCGTGGATGCTGATCTCCGCAGCGGTGCCTTCGCGGTCGGAGCTCCACGGCTGATGCAGCATCACGCGCGAGTGCGCCAGCGCATACCGCTTGCCCTTCGCCCCGCCGGCCAGCAACATCGCCGCCATGCTGAAGGCGTGGCCGACCACGTAGGTCGCCACGTCGCACTGCACCAACTGCATGGTGTCATAGATGGCCAGTCCGCTCGTAATCAGGCCGCCGTTGCAGTGGATGTACAGGTTGATGTCCTGCTTCTTGTTCTCGCTCTGAAGGTAGAGCATCTGCGCTACGGTCAGGTTGGCCACCACGTCGTTGATGACGCTGCCGATGAATATGATGCGGTCCTCCAGCAGCCGGGAGAAGATGTCATATCCGCGTTCGCCGTAGCTGGTCTTTTTGATAACGGTCGGCACGATCGTGCTGTCGAACGTCTGAGCAGCGATCCATGCCTCCGTCAGCCACTCAGGATAGGAGTCCTTTGCCATTGCCGCCTGCGCCTCCCTGCGTCACTGATCGTCTGTGGGAGCAGCTTGCTGCTCTGCGGGTTCGACCGCGCCGCCGTGTCGCCTGAGGAACTCGTCGGAGGGGATCTCCGCAACGTCGGCGCTCTCCATGAGGGAATCGATGGTCTTGCTCTCGCGCATGTCGTCGCGCAGCGCCCTGACCATCCCCCGCTCCTCCATGTAAGTCCGGGCCCTCTCTTCGCGCCAGCCTTGGCGCGCCGCGAATGCGCGTATCTGGCTGTCCACCTCCGACTCGGTGACCAGTATGCGTTCCTTCTCGGCTATCAAGCGCAGCAGGTATCGGGCCTTGAGCCTTCGGCGTATCTGCTCCTGGGTCTCGTGGGGCCGGTCGACGGCCCTGCGCTCGGCCTCGTGGCGCGGGACGCCCTGGCGGAGCAAGCGCACGAGGGTCCTGATCTGGTACTCCTCGAGGGCCCTTTCCACCAGGCTGGGGGGCAGCTCGCAGTCCACCTTGTCGAGCAACTGGTTGACCAGCATCTGCCGCGCGATGTCGTCGCGCCGTTCCGAGAGGCTGCTCTCGAGCCTTTCCCGCACGAGCGGCTCTATCTCGCCGGCGGAGGACAGGCCGATCTTCCTGGCCAAGTCGTCGTCGAGCTCGGGCACGCGGCGGCGCATCACGCGGGACAGGTTCAGCCGGACGTTGACCTTCTTGCCGGCCAGGGGCTCCAGCTCTTCCCGGCCGGCAGTTCCGTCCTTCAGCAGCTCGGCCTCCAGCTGGACTTCCTGTCCGACCTGCGCGCCGACCAGGGCAGCCTTCACGCCTTGGACCGAGAAGGGCCCGACCTTCTCGGCGCGCGGGTAGAAGCCGATCGTCTCCCTCCATTGCGCTCCGTCAGACAGGCTCACCTCCGCCTCGACGTAATCGTCCCAGTCTATGCCGGCGTCCTTGATCTCTTCCCAGGTTGCGAACTGCTGGGCGAAGCGCTTCATCTCGTGTTCGAGCAGTTCATCGTCGACTTCGAGGATCGGGGCCTCGACCCGAAGTCCCTTGTATTGGGACTCCTGCAACTGCACTTCGGGCATGACCTCGCACCTGAACTCGAACTGCGCCGGCTGGCCCAGCTCCCACTGGGTCTCCTCCAGGTCCGGTGCTTCCACCTGCGCCACGACGTTCAGCTCGTTCTCCTCCAGCGCCTTGTCGTAGGCCTCGGAGACCACGGAGGAGATCAGGTCGCTCCTGAGCGTGCTTCCCATCCGGCGCTCCACCAGTCCGACCGGGGCGCGGCCCCTGCGGAAGCCGGGCAGCTTGATCTCGTGCTGCAGCGAGGTCAGCTCGTTCTGGTACCTCTCGCGCAGGTAATCGGCGTCCGCCTCTATGCGGATGACACACTCGCACGGGCCCGTCCGCTCCACCGTCGCGCGCGGCGCTTTCTCTTCCGACTGCTCGGATTCCTGCTCGTCGGGGGCGGCTTCGGCCCGCTCCTCTTCGGAGTCGCTCTCTACGCTGATGTCTTCAGGGTCCGGCATGGGCGATACCCGGGTAAGGCGAACTGCTGATGTCCCAGAAGCCCCGAGATAAAAACGAGGGACCCAAGTCCCTCTCCAAAAGAGCGTACCCGATTGGGCTGCGGCAAGTCAAGTTCAGCCGGCCGACGGGTGTCGGGCGCTCCGGGTCGGGGCAGCGCGAGAGCCCCCTCCTCGGCCCACCCGGAGCGCGGCGTCGCACCTTCGCTGCGCTCGCGGGCCGGAGGGCCTCCTCAGGGGCCGTGGCGTCCACGAAGCGTGGCCCCCTGGGCTTTGCGGGACGGCCCGCGAATCTGTAGAATCCCCCCAGAAATTCGGCCACTTTGCAGGAAGGAGCCTCCAGATGTCCGAAGCGTTCGGCATGGGTTTCGGCATGGCTGGCCTGCCGCTTCTCAGCGAGGCGGAGACCCGAAGCATCAGCGCCGAGAACCCCAAGGGCGAAAGGGGCGCAGGCGCCACTGTGAAGAACCACCTGGGCGTCGGCTGGAAGGGCCGGCCCTGCATCACGCTGCCCAAGGACGGGACGGTCACGCTGGCCGAGATCGACGGGCCTGGCGTGATCCAGCACATCTGGTTCACCGTTACGGACCACGGCCCGCGTGGACGCACGGTGCTGCGCGACCTGGTGCTGCGCATCTGGTGGGACGGCGAACAGGCGCCGTCCGTGGAGGTGCCCGTCGGCGATTTCTTCGCCAACGGCCACGCCATGCGGTGCGACATCGACTCGATCCCCGTCTGCGTCAACCCCAACGGGGGAATGAACAGCTACTGGCCGATGCCGTTCTCCGGCTCGGCCCGCATCGCGGTCGCCAACGAGCACGGGGATGCCGTCGGCGGGTTCTTCTACCAGATCACCTACTCCCTGACGGACGTGTCGGCGCAGGCCGGCCGGTTCCACGCCCAGTGGCGCCGGGAGAACACCGTGACCTACCACAAGGAGTACACCATCCTGGACGGCGTGGGAGGCCGGGGGCATTACGTCGGGACCTACCTGGCCTGGACCCAGCTCTCCAGCGGCTGGTGGGGAGAGGGGGAGATCAAGTTCTACATCGACGGCGACGACCCGCATCCGACGATCTGCGGCACGGGCACCGAGGACTACGTGGGCGGCGCCTGGTGCTTTGCGGACCGCACCTATTCGAAGGCGTTCCTGGGCTACCCGCTGCGGCACGCGGAGCCGGGCCAGATCATCAGGCACGGCCTCTACCGGTGGCACATCCTTGACCCCATCCGGTTCAAGAGGGACCTGCGCGTGACCATGCAGGACCTCGGGTTTACGCCTCAGCCGACGGGCTACGAGCCGCTGACCGATGACATAAGCTCCGTGGCGTACTGGTATCAGGAAGAGCCGCACGCCGAGTTCCCGGAGCTGCCGCCGGCCAGGGGCCGCTGGCCGCGCTGAACGGCGGCCTTGGAGCTCCTGACAGAACCCCACGCGTCGGCCCGAGGCTAGCAGGGGGTTTTGTTAGGGGCCCTCAGAAGAGCCGGACGAGCGTGAACAGGCCCAGGATGCTGGCCAGCACTCCGATGAGTGCGCGCAGGAGCTTCGTGCTCATCCGGTTGACCGTCAGGGCGCAGAAGGGGATGGAGGCCAGCGCCCCGAGCGTCAGGGGAAGGGCCAGATCCCAACGTATGCTCTGGCCGGCCACCAGGTATGCGGTCACGCCCACGATGCAGGTGATGCCCTCGGCGACGCTGGTGATCCCGATCGCGCTCTTCTCGCCGACGCCGCTCACAATCTGGCCGCCCGTGACGAGCGGTCCGTAACCTCCGCCGCTCATGCCCTTGTTGAACGCTGCCACCAGGCCGAGCGCCGTGACCTTCCACCACGCGAAGGGGAAGCGGCGATTTCGCGTTCCGAGGAGGAAGACGCCCATGCTGAGCACGATCACGCCGATCACCAGCTTGAGCCAGAAGGTGGGGATGTGGATGGCCACGACTACGGCGGTGCTCGCGCCGAGCACGCTGCAGGCCGAGAGGACGGCGGCGATCTTGGTGGCGGCGGACCGGCGGCGGAACGAGACGTTGCCGGCGGCGTGGTGGGCTGCGCCGGCAGCCAGGCCCGTGGCGAGTTCACTGATGAGAACGCACGGGACGATGACCAGCGGTTCGAGCCCCCAGAGGAGCATGAGCAGCGGCGTGAGGGCGGTGCCGTAGCCCATGCCGAGCGTCGAGTCAACGTACTCGCAGCACAGTGCCAACGTGGCCAGCCCGATTGCGTCCGCGTGGGACCAGTGTGCCACAGAGGCGCTCAGCCCCAGATGGGCAGCGGCCAGGAGGGAAAGCAGGAGCAACGCCGTCGTCCAACTCGCCGATACCACCACTGCTTTGGCTAGGGTTTTCAATGTGTTCCTCCTCGAACGAGGCGCCTGAACTTGCACTCCTATAGGAGTGTCATGCTGACACAAAAAAGCCCCCTGGCCGCCAGCGGCGCTCTACAGGTAGCCCAGCTTCCTCAGCCGTCTGCGGACGGCCTCGGTCTCCTCCCGCGTCAGAGCGTCCCCTGGCCTCTGGGGCCTCTCCGAGGGGCTTGCGATGTCCCTGAGCACGAAGACGGCGAACTCCGTGACGGAGTTGAAGCCCGTCCCGGCTATCAGCTCACGCAAGCGGTTGTAAAGCGGACGCGGGATCTTGAGGGTCACCTTGTCGTGGCCGGATGCTTTTGCACTCATATAGCACTCCAACGGAAACTTACACGATCCCTGCCGCTTTGTCAATACCGTTTTCTCCGTCCGTGTGACTCAGCTCCCTTGGATCGGAAAGAGCCGCGCGGCCGACACGCGGGCGGCAGCATCGAGTAGAATGGCAGCAGCGGTGCTGGTTGCGGCTCGCGGGCGCTTGGCCCCGGCCCGCCGGCCGTGCCTGCAGGGGGGGGCTGGGCGGGCTGCACTATGCAGGTCCGCGCGTAGCGATTACAATGCGCGTGGGCAGGGAGGAGTAGAGCGATGGACAGCCACCAGAGCAAGGTCTGCCGGTTCCGGAGCACGACGATCCTGACCGTGCGGTCGGGATCGAAGGTAGCCCTGGGAGGCGACGGGCAGATCACGCTGAACGATACCATCGTGAAGGCCTCCGCGATCAAGATACGGCGCCTGCATCAGGACAGGGTGATCGTCGGATTCGCGGGGGCGGCCGGGGACTCACTGGCCCTGCTGGACCGCTTGAGCGGGAAGCTGGAGGAGTACCAGGGCAGCCTCCTGCGCAGCGCCATTGAGCTGGCCAAGGAGTGGCGGACGGACAGGGCGCTCCGCCCGCTCCAGAGCGTGCTGGTGGCGGCCGACGCCCAGCACAGCCTGCTCATCAGCGGTGGCGGCGAGGTCATCGAACCGGACGACGGCGTGATCGGCATCGGTTCCGGCGGGCCGCAGGCGCTGGCGGCAGCGCGCGCCCTGATCCGCAACACGGACCTGGAGCCCGCGGACGTCGTCCGCAAGTCACTCGAGATCGCGGCGGAGATATGCGTCTACACGAACAACCAGATAGTGGTCGAGACGCTGCCATGATGGGGCTGACCCCCCGCGCCATCGTCCGGGAGCTCGACCAGTACATCATCGGCCAGGACGCGGCGAAGCGCGCGGTCGCCATAGCCCTCAGGAACCGGTGGCGCCGCCAGCAGCTTTCCGAAGAGTTGCGCCAGGAGGTGCTGCCCAAAAACATCATCATGATCGGCCCGACCGGCGTGGGCAAGACCGAGATCGCCCGCCGGCTGGCCAACCTGGCCAACGCGCCCTTCATCAAGGTGGAGGCGTCCCACTACACCGAGGTCGGTTACCACGGCCGCGACGTCGACAGCATGGTGCGCGAGCTGGTGGAGCTCTCGGCCACCATGGTCCGCGCTGAGGCGTGGGAGCAGGTCCGTTCCCAGGCCGAGAGGAACGCAGAGGAGCGCCTGCTGGACGCGTTGTATGAGCCCCTGGCGCCCGGACCGGCCGACGCCGACCGCCTGGAACAGCAAAGGCGCGCCAGGGAGCGGCTTCGCAAGCTCCTGACGGAAGGCAAGCTGGACGAACGAAGCGTCGAGGTGGAGGTGACCGAGAAGCCGGTCCTCATCCAGGGGCTGTCCGTCGGCAGCGAGGAGATGGGCTTCGACATGCAGGGATTCCTGGAGGAGATGATGCCGAGCCGCACGGAGCGGCGCCGCATGACGGTGTCCGAGGCCCGCGGGGTGCTCATCCGCCAGGAGTCCGAGAAGCTCGTCGACCGCGAGTCGGTGGCCAGGAAGGCCGTGTGGCACGCCGAGAACCACGGCATCATCTTCATCGACGAGCTGGACAAGATAGCCAGCTCGGGCGGGGAGACGTACGGGCCCGACGTGAGCCGCGAGGGCGTGCAGCGCGACCTGCTTCCCATCGTGGAAGGATGCACCGTGCCGACGCGATACGGCACGGTCAGGACCGACCACATCCTCTTCATGGCGGCCGGCGCGTTCAACGTCGCCAAACCCAGCGACCTGATACCCGAGATGCAGGGCCGGTTCCCCATCCGCGTGGAGCTGGACGACCTGACCAAGGAGGACTTCGTCCGCATCCTGACCGAGCCGCGCAACGCGCTCACCAGACAGTATCGGGCCCTCCTGGCGACGGAAGGCGTCCGGCTGGAATTCACGGATGACGGGATCGAACGGATCGCCGAGCTGGCCGAGCAGATCAACGGCCGCGCGCAGAGCATCGGCGCGCGCAGGCTGCACACCGTGATGGAGAAGCTGCTGGAAGCGGTCAGCTTCGAGGCGCCGGACGTCGAGCAAAACGACCTCGTGATCGACCGCGCCTACGTGGACGAGAAGCTGGCCGAACTCGTCAAGGACGAAGACCTGACGCGCTACATCCTGTGAGCGCCGCGGCCCCGCCCGACCTCTCACTCGTTGACTGTGAACTGATCCTGATCGAGCTTCACGTCGAGCTGCACGTTCGTGAGCTGCATGAGGATGGCGGTGGGATCCTGCGGGTAATCTATGCGCAGGCGGGTCGCGATCTCCGCCGGCACGGACTCATCCCCGCCCGTTGTGAAGGGACGGACGGTCAGGTAGCCGACCTGCACGCGCACCGAGCCGTCAGGGTCGTACTTCAGTATCGTCAGGTTGCTCTCACGCCGCCTGTCAATCGTGATGGTGCTGGTCATCTTGAGCTGCGGGACGGGCTCTTCGATGAAATCCACCGTGTGGATCTGCGAAAACAGGGGCCCTTGGGTCAGCGTCACCGCCTGCTCCCAGAACAGGCCGGCCGGATCGAATGCGTCGGCCAGGTCGTCGGGCATGAGGTGAATGACCGCCGGCTCGGCCGACAGGGAGTCGCCGTACTTGCCCCGGTAGACCTGGCCCAGGAGAGCGCTTTCGTAGATGGAGCCGTCTCCGACCAGCCTCAGGCTGCCATCCTGCCCTGCGGCCGTCAGGCTGATCCTGTGGCTGCCGCGGTCGATCGCGATCCGCCCACCTCTGAGGATCAGCGTGTTGCCCGGAGTGGGGATGCTCGGATTGAGGATGGTCAGGTCGCAGCTTGCCTCCAGGGTCTGCCACTGCGAGTTGGCGACGATGTTCTCTTTGAGCAGGTCGAGACTGCGATAAGGCACGCGCTCCGCCCGGCTCAGCGGAGTCACCGGCTCCGGCGTCCCAGCGCAGCCCATTGCCCCTGCAACTGCCGCCAACGCCAGCAGCGAGAGGACCGTCATGCCCGCGAAGCGCTGCAGGCTGGCGGCGTCCGACGGTTCCGTTCTGTTCCCGGCCAGCATTGCCCATTCTCCTTTGGCTCTATACCGGCTCGGGTCCGCTCTGGTCATAGACCCAGCGCGTGGCCTCGGCCGGGTAGTGGACTAGCTCATCCTCGCTGAAGAACGCGCGTATCTCCCGTTCGGCGACTTCGGCGGTGTCGCTCCCGTGGATGAGGTTGAAGCGGTTGCTGAGCGCCAGGTCGCCGCGGATCGTGCCGGGCGGGGAGTCGCTGCCGAACGTCTCGCCCATCATCTTCCTGACCACCGCGACGGCGTTCCTGCCCTCCAGCACCATGGCGACGACCGGACCGCTCGTGACGTAGCGGACGAGAGGCTCGTAGAAGTCCTTGCCGCGGTGCTGGGCGTAGTGCTCGCGCACAAACTCCTCGCTCAACTGCATCAACTTGAGGCCGACGATGCTGAAGCCCCTGCGCTCGAACCGCGAGATCACGTGGCCCACCAGAGATCGTCTGACGGCGTCCGGCTTCAGGAACGCCAGCGTTCGTTCCATTGCGTTGGCCTGCCTCCTGTCACGCGCCGCGCGGCCCTGCGCTAACGCACCTGCGGCCGCCGCAGCTTCTCGCGGTAGAGCTCGCGCACGCGGGCGAAGAACTCGCGGCACTCCTCCTGTCTGTAGTCCGGATAGGTCCACTCCCAGGGCTCGAAGGCGCCGTCTCGCCAGCGCAGGGCGGACTCCGCGTAGATGCCCGCGCCGATGTAGACGCGATGCGCGTAGTCCTTCGTCGTCGCCAGCACCAGCTTGCTCAGGCAGACGTATCCTGGGTCCAGGTTCACGGGGCGCGCCGGCGCCTGCGGCAGCGCGCGGGCCAGCTCCGTCTCCAGCCTGTTCGTCGTGTGCTTGATGGTCGGCAGATCGTCGGGGGCGATCAGCTCCTGGAAACTGTAGAACCCTCGCAGCAGCGGGCTCCCCATCTCTTCCGCGTAGTAATCCGTGAAATCGAACGGTCGGAGCTCGCTCTCAAGGTCCGTCGGGCCGAACAGCTTCTCCATGCGCTCCCTGGCCTCGGCGAACCAGGACTCGTCGCCGGCCAGCACGGCGCACATGAGGTTGACCTGCTCCGGACGACGTGCCTCGGCCATGTCGGGCTCGTCAGCTCCTCTGCTCATGGGCGGCGGACAGCTCCGCCAGCTTCCGGCGCGCGGCTTCGGCGATCTCGCCCAAAGGCGCCTCCGTGCGCGACTCGTCCCGCCGCACCTGCAACTCAAGGCTACCATTCCGAAGGTAGCTTTTGCCAACGACAATCCGCAATGGAATGCCGATCAGGTCCGCGTCGTGGAACTTCACGCCCGGCCGCTCGTCCCGATCGTCGAGCAGCGCGTCCTCCCCTGCCTGGCGGAGCTGCGCGTAGGCGGCCTCCGCGGCGGACGCGATCCGTCCGTCGCTCATGTCCAGCGGCAGCACGAGGACGTCATAGGGGGCCACGCCGGGCGGCCACACGATCCCCCTCTCGTCGGCGGCGCTTTCGATAAGGGCGGCCACGATGCGGTTGACGCCGATGCCGTAGCAGCCCATCACGTAGGGCTTCTGGTTCCCGTCCCCGCCCAGGTAGGTCGCGCCCAGCGCCTCGCTGTACTTCGTGCCGAGCCTGAACAGATGTCCCAGCTCGATGCCTTCGAAGATGCGGACGGGCCCGCCGCATGAGGCGCAGCGGTCCTGGGCGGTGACGTAGCGTATGTCGGCCACCAGGTCGGGCTCGAAGTCACGCCCAGGGACGACTCCCACCAGGTGTGCGTCTTTCCTGTTGGCCCCCGTCACTGCCGCGTCGACGGTGGCGGCCGCGTGATCGGCGATGATCTGCCGGCCCTCCAGCCCGACGGGCCCGGCGAAGCCGACGGGAGCGCCCGTCACCTTCTCGATCACGTCGGCGCCGGCCATCTCGAGGGATTCCGCGCCCAGCGCGCGCCGCAGCTTGATCTCGTTCACGTCGTGGTCGCCGCGCACGAGCGCAGCCACCGGCTCCCCGTCGGCGACGTAGACGATCGTCTTGATCATCCCCTCCGGCCCGACGCCGAGGAACCGGCTGACGGCCTCGATGGACGTCATGCCCGGCGTCTCCACCTCGCGCAGCTCGGGCGCCTCGCCGTGCGGCTCCCGGCGGCGCGGCGGCGCCGCTGCGGCCTCGACGTTCGCCGCACGGCCGCAGTCAGCGCACCGGACATAACTGCTCTCCCCGAAAGGACTTGGCACCACGAACTCCTCGGAGCCACCGCCGCCCATGGCGCCCGGGTCGGCCTGCGCGACGATGCAGTCCAGGCCGCAGCGGCCAAAGATGCGGCCATACGCCTCCCGCATGGCGCCGTAGCATCGGGCCAATCCGTCTTCGTCCGCGCTGAAGCTGTAGGCGTCCTTCATGATGAATTCGCGCGTGCGCAGCACGCCGAACCGGGGCCGGGCCTCGTCGCGGAACTTCGTCTGGATCTGGTAGAGGACGATGGGGAGCTGCTTGTAGCTGGCCACGGCGTCGCGAACGATGCAGGTGATCAGCTCCTCGTGCGTCGGCGCAAGCGCGTGCGGGCGGCCGTGGCGGTCGTGGAACTTGATCAGGTCGTGGCCGAACGCCTCGAGCCGTCCGCTCTCCTGAAGGAGCTCTATCGGCCAGAGGGCCGGCATCAGCACCTCGATCGCGCCGGCCCGGTCCATCTCCTCGCGGACGACGGCCACCACCTTGTTGAGCACCCGCGCGCCGAGCGGCAGGTAGGCGTAGAGGCCGCTGCCCACCTGCCGGATCATCCCGGCGCGAAGCATCAGCCGGTGGCTCGGGGCGACTGCTTCCGCCGGGGTCTCCCGCAGCGTGGGGATAAGGGTGGCCGACCAGCGCATGGGAATCCCTGCTCGATCGCTGAGGGGAGGGCAGGGGCCCGGCGACACGCGGGACGCCTGCCGGGACGAGGGACACGGGGCATTATAGACGCGGGTCGGCGCCCTTTCAACCGGCCGGCCGCGGCAGTTGCCAGTTGTCAGTAACCAGTTACGGCGGCTGGCTTGGCTGATCTGTGGACACAGGCAACTGCTGTAACTGGGAACTGGGAACTGGAAACTGTCGGCTGCCGTAAACTACATTCACGGCATGCGCAGGCTCATGCTTACGCTCGAGTACGATGGGACGGACTTCCTCGGCTGGCAGGTCCAGGCCCAGGGGCGGACCGTGCAGGGGGAGCTTGAGGACGCCATCCGCCGGACGACCGGCGAAGCCGTCCGCGTCACCGGGGCCAGCCGCACGGATTCGGGCGTGCACGCCGAGGGGCAGGTCGCGCATTTCGACACGGGGTCCGACCTTGCCTCGGAGCGCTTCGTGCCGGCCCTCAACTACTGGCTGCCGGCCGACGCGGCCGTTCTCGACTGCCGTGAAGCGCCCGCCAACTTCGACGCGCGTTACTCCGCTTCTTCCAAGCTCTACCGCTACCGCGTTCTGCGCAGCGCGGCGCGGCGCCCCCTGAGGGAACGCTTCACGCTGCGGGAATGGCGGAGACTGGACGTGAGGGCCATGCGTGAGTGCGCCGCCATGCTGGTCGGCGAGCACGACTTCACCAGCTTCGCCAGCGAGCACACCGAGGCGGAGAGCAACGTGCGGCGCGTCGCGCGTAGCGAACTCGTGGAAGCCGCCGACGAGATTTGCTATCTGGTCGAGGCCGACGGTTTCCTTTACAATATGGTCCGCATCATCGTGGGGACGCTGCTGGAGGTGGGGCGGGGGAAGATGGCGGCGGGCGAGTTCGCCCGCGCCCTGGAAGCGTGCAGGAGGGATGCGGCGGGCCCGACGGCCCCCGCCCGGGGCCTGACGCTGGTGGAAGTCCGGTATCCGGACGACCCGCGCCGCAGCAGGTAGCTGCAGCGCGGCACACAGAGGGGAGGAGGGGTGAAACATGAGGGGCCGGATTGCGTTGTGGGTAGCCGTGTGGGGCCTGTCCCTGGCACTCGCCGGGCAGGCGCGCGCGGACGGCGTGGCGTTCGGCGGAGAGGCCCTTTCACCGTTGGACTGGTTGCCACAACACCAACAGATGGCGGCCATCGCCCATCGGAACGGCATTGAGAAACTCATAATCGCCATCAACATCGACATGGCCGACGACGAGGAAGCGCTCTGGATCTTCCCGGTGCCTGGGACGCCGGACCGGATTCGGCTGGACGTGCTGGACACCTTCCCGGAGTTCTCAGGTGAGGACGTACGCGCCCAGGCAGGATCGGCCATATATGACAGCACCGCTTTGATGACTGTCACGCAGATCTACCCCCTCGTCTTGGCGCTGCCCCTTATCGTTCGTGCCGGCGGTCCGTCGGGCTTCGGCAGCGTTTCCGTGCACCAGGAGGTCGACAAGTACGGTGTTCACGCGGAGGCGATCAGGACCCATTCGCTAGACGCCCTCTCGGAGTACTTGGAAGGCAGAGGAGCTCACATTGCCAGAGCGCATCTGCAGGCATTCGAGCCCTATCTGTCGGACGAGTACGTTCTGGTGCTGGCCTGGATAGCCTCCCGCGAAGAGCTGCTCAGGCAGTTTCCGCATCTGCGGGATGGTTGGATGGAGCCGTCGCATCGCTGGCCGTGCCTCTACGTTGAGTTTCCGACGGAGCGGGCGTTCTACCCGCTCCGACCGACCAGTGCGTACGGCCAGAAGTGGATCCTCATCTCGCTTTTTGTCTTGGGGTTCGTTCGTCTGGACGTGGACGACCCGAAATGGGCCGAGGAGCACTTCGGGGTGGCGTATTGCAAGCAGGAGGGCTTCGGGCCGAACGCCCCCGAGGTGTTCACCGACGGCTTAGCCGAGGGGTCCGTGGCGTACACTGTCGTCTATGATCGTTCGCTTACGGCCGACCAGCTCACCAGCGACCTGTGGTTTACGCCCCATGAGCCGGCTTCGGTCGCATATGCTTGTGTCATTGCGGTCCTCTTGAGTCCGTACATCCTCGTGCCGCTCTGCGCGTTGCTCGTCGCCGCGCTGTCGTACGTTTCGGCGGGCGTCTCGGCGGGGCTCGTGTACGGCAAGTGGAATCCGTACTCGCGGCTCGGAGTGTGGAACGTGCTGACGCTGATCGGGCTGGGCTATGCCGTCGCGAAATACCGAAAGAGAGAGGTCGGCGGGAAGCTGGACTTGGTGCCCTTCCTGCTGGCCTTCACCGTGATCTATACGGCTTTGGTGTTTGCGGTCAGGGCGGCGCTGCTTGCTCCGCTCGGGTGACTTGAGGCCGGCGGCGATCACACAGGTAGTGGCCTCCTCAACAGACGGCCTTGCGTTCTGCAGCCGATGTCGTGTGCGGACTGATACGTAGGGGCACGGCGCGCCGTGCCCCTACAAGGTCGCGGCCGCTGTCGAGCGGTGGCTGCGAAAAGGCAGGGCGATTTCCGTGACAGCCTATCAGGTGCAATCGGAGGCAGGACGGTGAAACAATGAAGCTGCGCAACGGCGTTCGGGCCATCATCGTCGAGGGCCGCAAGCTCCTGGCCGTCAAGAAACAGGACGTGGACGGCGCCTACTACGTCCTGCCCGGCGGCGCGCAGAGGCCGGGCGAGACGCTCGTCGAGACCCTCCAGCGGGAGGTCCGCGAGGAGATCGGCGCCGACGCCGAGGTCGGACGGCTGCGGCACGTGCGCGAGTACATCGGCAAGCATCACGAATTCGCCGACCGGCATGCCGACGTGCACGGCGTTATCTTCTTCTTCGAGTGCCGGCTGTCCAGTCGGCCCGACGCCTCGCGCCAGACGGAGCCCGACTCGGGCCAGATCGGGGTCGAGTGGCTCGAACTGGACCGGCTGGGGAGCTACGGCCTCTGGCCGAAGGCGCTGGTGCCGCTGCTGGCCGACCCGGAGGCGCGGGGCCCCGTCTACCTGGGCGACGTGAACTGAAAGTGTGCTGTGTGAGCGCCGTTGCTGGCCGACGGCGGGATCACCAAGTGCAGAAAGGGGTGGGGAATGAAGGTCAAGGGGATAGGGCTGGTTCTTGCGGCCGTGTGCCTGCTGACGCCGCGCGCGGCGCACGCGGATGGAAAGGTGTGGGCGGGCCACGACTACGCGGCCCTGGCGCCATTGACCGAGAACGATCAGATGGCGGCCATTGCGCACGAAGGCGGGATCGAAAGGATGGTCATCGCCGTCAGCGCTGACCTGGGGGATCAAGACAAGGCGCTCTGGATGTTCCCGGTGCCCGGCACGCCCGACCAGGTCAAGCTGGACGTGGTGGACACGTTCCCGCGCTTCAGCGGCTATGACCCGCGCGAGGATGCCCGCGACGAGATCGGGAAGCTTGGCATCGCGCTCAGGGCGACGCAGATATACCCGGCGGTGCTCCGGTTTGCAGAGCTCGCCCACGAGCGTGAGTATGCGTGGACCACGGGCGCCGTCTCCGTGCACGAGACCGTGGAGAAGTGGGGCATCCACGGCGAGACGGTGACGGCCACTTCGGAGGAGGAACTGGCGCGTTACCTGGAAGAGCAGGGAGTCGCGATGCCGCAAGGCGAGCTGTCCGCGTTTGGCGATTACCTGAGCAAGGACTACGTGCTGGTGCTCGTCTGGATAGGTTCGCGCGAGGAGGTCATGAAGAAGTTCCCGGGCTACGGGACGGCCTGGGACATGGCGCGGTGGCCGTGCGTGCACGTCCGGTTCCCAACGGAGCGCCCGTTCTACCCGCTTCGGCCGACGTCGTCTTACGGAAGTGCCGAGATGAGGATACGCCTGTTCCTGATCGGCTACTTCGATGTCGCGAACAAAGAGTCATTAGGTCACGAAGCGGGTGTCCGCTACTACCGGCACGGGAGTCGCCTCGAAGGCGCGCCCAAGGGCTTCCCGCAAGGGACATCGGGCGGTCACATGCCATACACGCGCGTCTGGTTCCAGACGGCGGCGAGGAATCTCACCGAGGACCTCTGGTTCTTGCCGGTCAAGGTGCCGAGCATGGCCTACGGCGCAGCCATCGACTCCATCCTCTCGCGCGAGTACGCCCCGTGGTCCTGGCTCTACCCCTGGGCGCTCTGCCTGGCCGGGCTGTCCTATGTCTCGGCCGGGCTTGCGTCCCTGGTCGTCTACCGGTCGTGGAGGCGCAAGGCCCTGATGGGCCTTTGGAACATGCTGACCCTCGTGGGCCTGGCCATCGCCGTGTTCACCCGGCCTGCCGCCGACAACCGGGAGCGCAACCTTCGGGCCCTGTTCTTCCTCGCCTTCGGCTGCGCCTTCCTGCTTCTGAGCTGCTTGTTCGAGCAGGTGCTCCTCCGGCCGCTGGGCTGAGCGTTCGACCCGGGAGGCAAGGGAGCCGGTTTAGTCGAAAGGACACGCCATGGAGTTCTTCGAAGTGATTGAGCGGAGGGCCAGCGTGCGGGCCTTCAAGAAGTGCGAGGTGCCGGAAGAGGACCTGATGCGGATCCTGGACGCCGGGCGACGCGCGCCGTCGGGCTACAACCGGCAGCCCTGGGAGTTCATCCTTGTGCGCCACGAGGAGACGCTCGGGGCGCTCGGGACGATACAGGGCTGCATCGGGCAGGCGTCCGTCGCCATCGCAGTGGTGATGGACGAGGAGGCCAGCCAGTATTGGAAAGAGGATGCGGCGGCCGCCATCGAGAACATGCTCCTAGCCGCCGTGGCGCTTGGCTACGCGTCCCTCTGGGTCGAGGGCTACGTGCTGCGGCACGAGGCCTACGGCAAGGAGGTGCTCGGCGTGCCGGACGACAGGCGCCTGCTGGCCATATTGCCCATAGGCGAAGCGGCGGTGGAGCCCTCCCAGGCAGGCAAGAAGCCTCTTGCCGAGATCTTGTACCGGGACCGTTACGGCCAGCGGTGAGCGGCGGGCGCTCGGGTCGCCGCACCGGCATGAGCTTTGCGACGCTGCCACGCACGTGGCCGTGTCCAGGTTTGACTTCGTCATGCCGTGCGGCGTAGCATGGCGGGCCGCTGCGGCGGCGCGTGCCGATCGCTTCTCTGGAGGAGCGGCAGATGGAGCTCACGCGGGAAGAGCGCGAGTTGCTGGAGTCCTATCTCAAGATGAACGCGGATTACAGGGGCTGGATCGTCGGCGCGGTCGTGGGCGCGGCGATCTGCGCCGGGGCTCTGGTGGCGGCGTTCCTCAGGCTCCTGAACGTCCAGCCGGTCTACCTGCTGCTGGCCCTTATAGTCGGCATGGTTGTGGTCGAGCTCGCCCTGACTCGCCGCGACAACACGTGCCTCGCGGGGATCCTCCAGAAGTACGACACGGAGGTCCGCCGGTTGAAGTATCCCGAGGAGGACGAGGAAACCGTCTGAGCCCGCCGTCAGAGCAGCCCCATCCTCTTGCGCAGCGCCCATTCCGCCGCCAGCGCCGCCACGAGCAGCGCCAGCAGGTAAGGCGTGTCCCACAGCGGCTTGAGCGGGCCGGGCTCGACGACCGTGCGGCTCCGGTCCGGGATGCTGCGGATGAACCGGGCGAACTCCGACGGCCTCACGTAGCGCCCGCCCGTCATGTGCGCCAGCCTCTGCATGACGTCGCGCGCCGTGCGCGGATCATCGAACTCGACGTTCGGCCGCTTCACTTCGAAAGATTGCGTGATGCGCAAGCCGTCCGGCGCCGAGTAGGCCAGCTCGAACCGGCCGAACTGCTGCGGGTAGAGGACGCCGCCGTAGCCGCCCGGCGTCGCCTGGATCGGCTGCAGGCGGACCGGCTCTTCGTCCTCGCCATCGCGGCGGACGCTCAGCTCGACCGTGCCGGCCTGCACCGGCCTGAACTCGGCGTCCAGCAGACGGGCGCGGATTCGGACGGCCTGGCCGAGCTCGTAGGCCGAGCTGTCGAGCTCGATGCGCGCGCGCTTCTCCAGCCCGGTCGGCCGGCCGGACGCGCAGTAGCGCAGGGCCTGCAGCCAGAACCGGTCGTAATGGCCGATGCCGCGCCGGCGCCAACGCCACGTCTCCGGGCTGCCGCAGTAGAAGACGCGCCCGAGGCCGTAGCTGTGAACCGCCGCCAGGGGAATGCCCTGTGCCGCCGCCATGCCGGCGCGCCGGTCCGCGCAGCGCAGCAGCACGGTGGCGCCCGACTTCGCAGTGCGGGCCGGCAGGACCCAATACAGCCCCGGCATGGACTGCCAGAACGCGACGGCGTCGACGCCGCCCGCCGGACCGGTGATCGGATGGCCTGCGGCCTCCTCGTCCAGCGCCACGGCTCGGCTTTCCGTAGCGTAACCCGCTCCGCCGATCAGGGCCTGGTTCGCGGCGGCGTCCACGACGACCGGCAGCAAGTCCCGCAGGCGCCCGAGGGCAGGATCGGCCAGCAACTCTGGAGCATGCATCGGTCCGGCCGAGAAGGCGAGGCCGAGCCCCTGGCTGTCCACGGCTTCCGCCAGCATGCCGATCCAGTCCGCCGCGAAATCGTCGGGCGCGGGGTCGCAGGCAAGAACGACGTCGTAGGCGAGCAGCTCCTCCCGCTGACGGGGGAGGGCGACTCCGCCTTCGGGCCCCGTCGCCCCGTACAGGCGCACCGTCGCCTCGAAGGCCGGATCGCGCTCGATCAGGGCCCTGAGGAACCGGTACTCGTGGGAGGGCTCGCCGGCCACGAGGAGCACGCGGATCTTCTCGTCCGCCACGGTGACCTCCGTGGACGCGCTGTTGTCGTCGGTTCGCGCTTCGCCTTCGAGCGGCTCGGCTCGGGCCGTGTACGTGAACCTGCCCGCGGCCTCGGGCACGTGACTCAGGTCCACCTCCTGGCGGGCGCCTCCTGCCGCCAGCTCGACGGACCGTTCCAGGGCCTGCTGCTCCTCCTTGGTCTCGCCGTCCGTCGCCGTCAGCGTGACGCGGACGGTCTGTCCTTCGTACCCCTGTGACCTGACGAAGGCCCGCATCTCGAGCGGCAGCCCCTTCAGGGCTCTGGCAGCGGCGGCAAGCTCGACGACGGCGACGTTCCGCGGCATCTCGGGGCTGCCCAGGCCCACGAAATGCACCGGCACGCCGAGCTCTGCGGCGTCGACGGCCAGCGAGGCCAGATCGCCTCCCTCCGTGTCACGCCCGTCCGTCAGGACGACGATCCCGGCCGTCCGGTCCGGGTCGGGCTGCCTGAGCGCCCAGGTCAGGGCGCCGACCAGGTCGGTGCGAAGGCCCGTGGGGGCCCACTCGGGCGGCATGGCTCCTTCCGCGGCCGGACCGCCCGCTGCGGTTGCCTTCGCGGGCGCCGGGGGGAGTCCCAGCACCGACTGCACGTTCTCTGCGAACGTGGCCAGCTCCACCTGGTTCCTGCGGTCGCGGTCCTCTAGGATGCCCGAGGCCTGCAGGAGGCCGCGCAGGACTTCGTGCCTGGTGAGGTCCGCCAGCCGCTCCGGCCCTCCGAGGCCGAGCGCTGCCGCCCAGTCGGCCTTCAGTTCGCCCGGAAGCTGCGGATCGCGGATAGACATGCTGGCAGAGCGATCGGCCAGGATAAGCAGTCGCCCGGCCAGAAGGCGCTCGGCGTCGTGCGCAAGGGAGGGCTCCAGGAGGATGATGGCCGCCGCGGCCAGGCACAGCAGGCGCAGGCCGCAGCATGCCCAGCGAAAGCGGGCGTCATGCGCCGGTCGTTCCCGGCGGTACAGGATCGCGACGAAGGCGACAATGCCGGCGGCGATGGCGAGTGCCACCAATGCCGCCGTCCCAGCGGGCATGCCCAGCCACTCGACGCGGGTGCGCAGGTGCTCGGCGGCGGCCGGGGGCCCCGCGGCTGCGAGCAGTAGGGACGGCGCCCAGTTCATGGCTCCCTCCCCGTGCGTCGCGCTCCGGCGTCGAGCGGCCTGCCCGGGCGCCCGAAGGTCCAGGCGAGCAGGCTGTCCAGCAGGAGGACGACGATCGCCGCGGCGGCAAGAGCCGGCCAGTACCGGCGGCCGCCGATCGCGCCCCCGAACGCCGACTCCAGCAGATCGTCGCTGAACTGGAGGACCGTCAGCATCCCGCCGGCCGCGGCAGCCCGCACGACGGCCGGGTCGGTCCTGGCGAGCAGGCGCTCCCGGTCGGGGACGTTGACGGCGAAGAGGGCTTCCTGGCGTGCGCCGTCCTCGCCCGTCAGCTCGAGCTGCCATATGCCCGCCCGCGTCAGGGGCTCGCTGACGAACCAGAGCCCCTCCCTGTGCTCGATCGAGCCCGCGCGAAGCGTGGCTCCCCCGGCGGTGACCGGACCGCCGGCTCCCTCCGCATGGCGCAGCATGGCCTCCGGGCGGAAGCGCGAGGGGTCCAGCGGGTACTCGATGCGGGAACCCCCGGCCAGGTTGACCTCGGGCCTGCCGGCGGCCGCTGCGCTCTCGACCAGCCGATGCATCAGGGCAACGTACGTCACGCGCCCGGCCTCGGAGCGCGGCCAGTCCGTCCAGGCATCATCGGCGCTGCTGGCGAACAGCACCACCGATCCCCGTCCGGCCCGTCCAGCCAGGATTGCGGGCGAGGACCGAGCATCGCCCAAACGCGCGAGCACCTTCGTGTCGCCGAGCGGCTGGACGGAGAAGAAGCGGGTGACGCGCACCAGGCCGAAGAGCGTCTGCCAGTCCGCGAACGGCGCGAGCAGCGGATCGGAGACGTCCAGTTCGGCCAGGTGCGCGGCCTCGGCCGGCTCCAGGTCGAATCGAGTTTCGATGCGGCATGGCAGCAGCCCGTCCTGCGCCCTGAAGAGCGTGGCGTTCCATGCCTCGGCGTCCACTTGATCGCCGAGAAAGACGACGAGGCGACCGCCGGATTCGACGTAGCGGGCAAGCGGTTCCTGCCAGGCGGCAGGCGAACGGACGTTGCACAGGAAGACGGCGGCGTATCGCCGCAGGTCGTCCGGCCGCGTCAAGCCGGCGGGGCTGAGTTCCGGCCTGATTCCCACGGGCGCCGCGTGCTCCGGCCGGAGCGCGCGCCTGAGGTAGTAGGCCGCCCCGTCCGGCCTGTCCGGTCGCGCGTCGCCCGCGGCGATGAGCACGGGCACCTCCCGGACCGCGTCGAGGGCGACGAACCGCCGGTCGTCGGGAGGAAAAGAGTCCGCATCGGACAGCGCCACCTCGAGCGCGTGGGGGCCGGGCGACTCCAGGTAGACTTCCAGCGGCACCTCGCGTCGCTCCCCGGCCGGCACCGCTGGAGTCGCGACCGGCGGAAGCGCCTCTCCGTCCAGCCGGACGTCCATCCGTGATGCCGGCAGCCCGTCCGCGCCGTCGTTCTGAATGACGCCTTGCAGGACCGACGCGCTCTGCGCGTACGCCAACTGGTCGGCGCCGGCCACGTCCGTGACCCCCGCGTTGTTGGTCCCCGGGGTACCGAAGTCGATGATGACGACGGAGCCGCGCTCTTGGAGCGCCTCGAGGCCCCGCCGGGCGTCGGGTCGCAGTTGGTGCTCTCCCCAGTCTGCCGCGCGCAGGTCGGTCAGCACGAGGAACGCCGTCTTGCCGGCGCCGGCTGCGGCCGCTGCGGCCAGCGTGGCAAGGGCGTCGCCGGGCTCGAAGACGAGGGCGCCCGGCCGCAGTCCGTCTAGCTCGTTTGCCACCCGGTCGAGGTCCCCCGCGAGCAAACGAGACGCCGCGAAGAAGGGCTCGCCCTCGCTCGCCACGTACCCGGCGAACGCGACGTCGCGACCCGCGACCTGACGGGCCGCCGCGAGCGTGAAATCCTTTGCCCTATCGAAGGCGCTGATGCCGGCCTCTTGCTGCGCCATGCTTGCGGAGTCATCCAGCAGCACGACCACGCGGGACCCCGATTCCATCAACGCGGACAGGGGCCGGGCCGAGCGCGGGCGGGCGAACACGAGAACGAGCAGGATAACGGCGCTCACCCGCAGCAGCAGCACCAGCAGATTCTGCCACTGGATGCGCCGGCGGCTCTGCCTTTCGGCGCGGACCAGGTGTTCCATCGCCGCCCACGGGACGCGGCGATAGCGCCGCCTGTTGAGGATGTGGATCAGGACGGGGACGGCGGCGGCCGGCAGGGCCCAGAGGAACTCCGGGCGGGCGAAGTCAACCATGGGGGCCGCCTCCGCACGCGCGTTCCACGGCGGCGTCGAGCAGGGGGGCGACGCGGTCCCACCCGAACCGGCGCATCTCGGCGCTCAGGTCCACGGATCTCGCCTCGCCCGGACGCTCGATCCAGCGGACGAGCCGGGCCTTCAAGCCGTCCCTGTCCCCGTAGAGGCACGCATCGTGCCGGCCAGCCGGCAGCAGCTCCGGATAGCTCAGATCGTCCGGCAGAAGAGGCGCGCAGCCCGCATAGACGGCTTCCACCACCGAGATGCCGAAGAACTCCTGCACGGCGGTCGACACGACGACGTCGCTTTCCAGCAGGAGCCGGCAGTACTCGGCGCGGGACTGCACGTAGCCGAAACTCCTGATGCGGGGCGCAAGGCGCCGACGGGCCTCCTCGAAGATCGCCGGCGCCGTGCGGAACGTCTGGCCCGTGACGACGAGCCGGAACTCGCGGCCCTCGTCCTGGAGTTCCATCATCAGGTCGAAGAACGTCTCGGCCCCCTTGTCGTACTCCCACCGGTGGTTCCACAGGATGCAGAGCGGGCCGTCCGGCGCTTTGGCCGAGCCGCGCTGGGCGTCGATGGACGCGAGGTCCACGCCCACGGGCACGACTTCCGAACGCTGCCTGATCCGCTCCGCCGCCCAGTCCGGCGCGTAATCCGGCATGCGTGCCAGCAGATGCCCCGCCGCCGCGAGGAAGCTCTCCATGTGGTAGCGCGAGTTGAAGAGCACGCGGTCGGCGGCCAGGCACGTCGTGATGTTCGTGAAGCCGAACTGATAGTCTCGCTCGTCCTCGCTCGGCAGGGGATAGGTGAGCTGGTTCTCGTGGAAGTAGGCCACACAGGGCACGCCGCCCAGCAGTTCCGCCCGCGTGCCGAGGAGGGCGGCCAGGTCAAGGTAGTCGCTGACCAGCAGCGCGTCGAACGTGCCGCGCCGTTCGCTCAGGAGCTCCCCCATGGCCAGCGCCGCGCCCCGCATCCGCCACTTCCATTTGCGCGCCGGCATCGTGAGCAGATCGAGCCTGTGGCGGCTGTGCCCGCGATAGCCGTCCAGGAATGCCTGATGCGAGCCGCCGTAGTAGGGCTCCAGGGCGAGGACGCGCAGCATGGGGGCCCTTCGCTTCCATGAGGGAGTAGGCCAGTGGCAAGCCGCCTGAGCGCATTCTAAGCATCGCCGTCCGCCTGCGCAAGGCAGCGGGGGATGGGCCCGATCTGCTCCGTGAGCGAGTGCTGCTCGACCTCGCCCACGCCTGTCCTTCGGAGCTTGAGCGGAGTGGGATCGCCGCGGGCGCTCTTCGGCCCCTGGAGCGGAAAGGGGTTCGGCGGTTGGACCCCGGCGGTCCGGGAGCGCGAGCAGCAGATCCTGGCCGAGGCCCTCGGCCTCGAGCGCGGGGCTATGGCCGAGATCGAGGCGGCGCTGGAGGCCTCAGGCGCGGAGATACCTTAACCGCCGGCTCGAAGCGCCTGAGGCGTGGCTGCCGGGCGGTTGAACAGGCCTTGACAATAGGCCGTCTTAAGTATAGACTCCCGCGCGGTTGACACCGCAGAGCCTCACAGGTTGTTCCCGTGGGCCAGCGACGGGCTGACCCTTGACCGGCGAAAGGAGGGGATGGAGATGTCCAGGTGCGGATGGAGGGTGTTGGTTGGCGTAGCGGTGGCCGCACTCGCAGGGACGGCTGTGCCCGCCAGGGCTAGCGTCGTGCTGCTGGACGAGTACTGGTCGCCCGAGATCATGGTGAACGACGTGAAGATGACGGAGGTCGACACCGAGGCGACCGGCGACCCCACACAGGCCGTGGCTGGCTACTTCAGCGCGAAGCTGGAGAACACGACCGGCGCACCTAACGTGCGTTTCCGCAACGCGGCCACCGTGCGGCCAGCCGACCTGCCGCCGGATGACACGGAGGCCAGGCTCTGGTACCGAACCGACAAGTGGAACGGCAAGATGGCGCTGGAGGTCTGGCTCTACGTTCCGTCGGCCGGCCGGCCCGTGCAGATGCTGACGGCCGAGCTTGACGGAGGCGGCGAGGCCGGCCGGCTGATCGCCGACGACCGCTGGCACCTCGCGAAGGGGCTCCTCAAGAAGGGCACGGAGTATGACGTGGCCGCTGCAGAGACAGTGCCGACTGCCGCCTTCATCTGGCTGCGCCCGAGGGAGGGCTGGGACATCGCCCACACGACCTACGTCGACCGCATCGAGGCCGTCGTCGTCAGTGGGCCGGTGAAGGACAAGCCCATGCCGGCGCCCGCCCGCCGCGTCAGGCCCCTGCCGGGCGCCCAGATCAACGCGCCCGGGCTGGTCCTGATCGAGGGCGAGAACATTGCCAAGGACCCGTTCCCTCCCGGCAGCGCCTACCTGCCGGACTACGCCGACGAGCAGAGGCTGCTGAGCAACGGCGCGTGGCTTCAGTCAGCGGAGGTGCCCGGCGCGGTGGCCGCATGGCAGTTCAGCGTCGCCGACGCCGGCCGCTACGCGCTGTGGGCGCGCGGGTTCTGGTTCCGCGGCGGGTTCCGCTGGCGCGTGGACGGGGGCGAGTGGCAGACGTCCGGCCCGGACCGGAAGATCGTGAACGCGGTCCATTACCGGGACATCGATGCCGAGGCCTGGGGCCTGCCGGCGATCACCGTCGGCTGGACGCCGCTCGGGCAGGTCACGCTGCCTGAGGGCGAACACACGCTGGAAATCGAATGCACGGAGGACGCGCTCGGCTTCGCCTTCGACTGCTGGGTGCTGGCGCGGGACGCGTTCGCCGCGCCTGGTCCGGCAGCCGCGCCGTCGGGCGAAGCACAAGCGCCGTGACGCGCAGGCAGCAGCGGCCCGGTCGTGACCAAGGACGCGGGAGGCCAGGTGACGTGGAGTTCCGCAGGCGGGTCGCAGTAGGTGCCGCAGGTCCCGATCTCGCCGCAGCGTTTTGCGCGCCGTTGACGCTTCCGCCGCCCGGCGGTAATCTCGGAGCCTCTCTGTGGACCGGGCTCATTCCCCTTCCGTGCGAGCAGGCGAGGGCCACATGGCAGCGATCCAAGTCAGCCCGAACGGGCGTTACTTCGTGGACGATCAGGGGGAGCCTTTCTTCTGGCTGGGCGATACCCAGTGGGAGTTGTTCCGTGCCTTCACGCCCGAAGACGCCAGGACCGTGCTGGAACGCAGGAGGCAGCAGGGGTTCACGGCCATACAGATCATGATCACCGGCGTAGGCGAGGGGAAGCTGCCGAACGTGGCAGGCGAGCGGCCGTGGCTCGGGGACGATCCGTCCTCCCCCAACGAGGCCTATTTCCGCAACGTCGACCGCGTGGTCGAAGCGGCATGTGAGCTGGGCCTGATCCTGGTCCCGGGCGTGTTCCACCAGTTGCAGCGTGCCTCGATAACCACAGCCAACGCCAGGCGGTACGCCGGATGGGTGGCAGAGCGCTACGCTGAAGTGCCCAACATCGTGTGGACGATGTACCCTGCGGCCCAGGACGAGTTCATCCCCGTCCTTCGCGAGCTGGCGGCGGGCCTGCAGGAAGGGGATGGCGGCACTCATCCCATCACCGTGCATCCCGATCCCTCGCCTGCGTCCTCGAGCTTCATCCACGATGAGGAGTGGCTGGACTTCAACATGATCCAGCCGTGGCAGCGGCCCGACCTGGTCTACAGCATGGTGAGGGCGGACTACGCGCGCACGCCGGTCAAGCCCGTCGTCATGGCGGAAGCATCTTACGAAGGCGTCCGCCACGGAAGGGTTAACACCCCTCTGCTGATCCGCCAGCAGGCGTATTGGTCCTATCTGGCGGGGGGCCACCACACCTACGGCAACGGGGGCAACTGCGACTCGCCCGGCACCTGGCGGTCCTGGATCGACTCCCCGGGAGCGCGCCACGTCGGCGTTTGCCGGCAGGTGCTGATGGGATTGAGCGAGTGGTGGGGCCTCATCCCGGATCAGTCGGTCTTCGCCGCCGGAGAAGGCAGCGGGGCGACGGTCAACATGGCGGCGCGTTCTCCGACAGGCGAGTGGGCGCTCGTCTACCTGAGCAGCAGCACGACGGTGTCGGTCCGGCTGGAGCGGGTCGCTGCCGGAGCCCCGATCGCCGCGTCGTGGATCGACCCCACGACCGGCGCAAGGACGGGAATCGGCGGCGTCCCGAGCACGGGGGTCGCGCCCTTCTCGACTCCGAGCGGATGGGAGGACGCCCTGCTGTTATTTGAGCGACTGCCTGGCGGTTGAGCCGGAGACGGTCGGCAGCCTCTTCGCCGCGTCGTCGAGGACCAGCACCCAGTCGTCCTGCTCGCCGCAGGAAGGCGGGGTGAACTCCTGCACGCCCGTGTTCGCGTACTCGCCGATGCGGTCCCAGCCGCCCGTGCGCGGATCGTACCAGTGAGCGACGACCCGGCCGCCGGAGATCCTGTCCAGGCGGGCGCTGAACGGGTTCCCGAACGGAGAGTACGCAAGGGCGAAGCTGCCATCCTCGGCACGGGCGGACTGGACGTGATCCTCCAGGGGCCCCTGGATTGACGCGACGATGCCCTGATCCGGAACCATGCGGTGCCAGGGCCGCAACTCCAGGAGCCTGCGCATGTAGCCGATGCCGAAGGCGCCCGCGCAGTCCATGGCCTCGCGCCAGTTCATGCTGGGCGACAGATCCCCCTGGAGGTACGAGTAGTCAACGGATGAGAGCCGGGGATTATCGGCCTCGTAGAATTGCCACATCTCCCACGCGCCGTACCCGTTGCCGGCGGCGCCGGCCAGCATGTTCCAGTAGGCCGCTTCCCGGACCTGGTGTGCGTCTATGCGCTTCTTGCCCGCCGTCCAGGAGAAGATGGGCGGATGGTTCTCATAGCGGGTCTCCATGTCCAGCGTGGGCTTGGCGGGCGTGAGGTTGTAGTCGTGCGTGATGAACTCGTAGTTGAGGGTGCCCCACGCGTGGCTGGACTGGATCGCGTTGAAGTCGAGCCAGTCGGCCTCGTGGAACCAGAACGAAGAGGAATACCCGACCACGCCCGGCGCGGGGCCGGGCCCGTGGTAGGAGACAAGGTGGGCGCCCGCGCTTCCCTCCTTGAGGCCCCCGGCAATGGCGGCCCACACCGCCTCGTATCCGGCGGGCGACCGGTCGCCGCCAAGGAACCAGACGACGGCGTTCTGCCTGTAGCGACTGCCCAGGAACCTGCCGAAGGCGGATGCGTTGGACTCGGTCAGGACCTGCTCGTCGAGGCCGCCCTTGCGCACATGCTCGCCGGAGTTGGTCACGATGCCCATCACCAGGCCGAGCTCGTTCGCGCGGCTGACGATGTAGTCCACGTTCTCGAAGAACGCCTCGTTCGGCCGGGCGGGGTCGCCGTCCACGAGCGTAAGGTCGCCGTAAAGGTTCGGCGCCTTCAGGCCGCGCAGCATGTAGGCCTGGATGACCGTAAAGCCCTTGGCCGCGCGGTTCGTCAGGTACGCGTCCACTTCCTCATGGTTCAGGCGCTTGAACAACTGCCAGCCGGTATCGGCGAGATAGAGGAACGGCCTGCCACTGTCGGTGACGAAGTGCCGGCCGTTGGAGCTGACTCTCAGCCGCATGCCTTTGACCGAACCGGACGCCGGGAAGAGGGGACTCCCAGGCTTCTCCAAGGGCGTTGACATGACGGTTCCTCCTGATGTGATCTGCGCTCTCCAGAGCAGGCGGGCTCAAACGGCCCACTTCGGATCAGGCCGAAGGCGGGCCAGCTCGCCGGCCAGACCCTCGCAGGCCCGCACGTAGTGCGCGTCGCCAAAGACCCGCACGTGCAGCAGCATCGTATTGAGCCAGTAGACGCGGCAGCGCACGTCGAACCCGTCGCGAAGGGCGTGGCAGCGGGCGTACTCGCGGAAGAAGGGCGCCCCCGCCGTGTTGAACACCAGCAGGTAGGCCAGCTCGTACTCGACGTCGCAGCAGTCGGCGCCGCCGTCCACGAAGCCGCTGATCCGCGCCCCGCCCGGGCCCGCCGGCTCGACGATGATGTTCGTTGCCCAGAGGTCGCCGTGGACGAGCGTCGGCTCGCCGGACTCGGGCAGCCATTGGTCCAGGTGCTCCAGCACGTCCGTTATGGCGGTCCGGGCTTGGGCGGTGAGGCGCCCCGCCACCGAGTCGAACTCCCTGCGGATCCGCGGGCCGAAACGGTCGAGCCATCGCGGTGTGCCCCGGTCCTCCGGCTCCAGGGCGCTGCCGTAGGTGGCGCGGCGGTGCTCGTGCAAGTCCGCCAGTATGCCGGCCATCTCGCGCTCGACCGCCGCCCGCTCGCCGGCCGCGAGCCGGGCGTGCCCCAGGTTGGTGCCGGGCAGGCGCTCCATCAGCAGGCAACTGCCGCGAAAGATACGCCCGGACGTGTCAGCGCCGTACGGCTCAGGCACAGGGAAGCCGGTGTTGGCCCGATACCACCGCAGCACGCGGCATTCCCACTCGAAGCCGGCGTGTCCCGGCTCGGAAGAGAGCTTCGCGACGATCTTGCGCGGCTCTCCGTCGGTGGTCAGCTCCAGCACGCTGTTGACCATCCCGCCGTGGAGCCGGTCTATGGCCGTCACGGTGAGGGGGCGGCCGACGAGGGCGCGGACAAGCTCCGTGGCGGACTCCCGGGATATCGTGGTGGTGTCGAAGACCATGCTGCCGTTCCGGTCGGCGCTGTCAGAGCCAGTGGCGGGCCGGAGTCTACACGGCCTGGGGCGCAGTGCGCAAGTCGAGGCCCCGGAAGAGCGTCCACGTGGTGCACAATGTTTCCCATAAAGCCCGCATGTCGGCCCCGAATTTGACTGCTGCTTACCTTTTCCATATAATGCGTAGCTCGCGTGGGTAAGCTCTTTGAGTTCCCAATCGCAATCTGGAGGCGCGGCGAGGGTAACGGGAGATGGCGGCGCGGAACAGGGGCTCGCGTAAGGCAGACGCCGGCGCGGGGTCCCGCCCCCAGGGGGACGGCGGCACCGAAGTGCGGGACATCGGGTGGGGTCTGACGGCTGAGGAAGAGGAGGACTTCTTCCTGCGTAGGGTTCTCTTCTCTGTTCTCGTCGTCGTGGTGGTGTGTATAGGCTTCTGGTTCCTGGTGACCACCGTGCGGAGCGCTCCCGGGCAGACGCCGGCGCTTATCGCGCCGGCCGCCTATCTGCCGGAGCAGGGGCGCTACACGATCAGGCTGCTGACCTTCCCGGCCGCCAGGGAGGACGAGGCCAGGCGCCTGGCGGAGGCGCAGGCCGTCAGGGAGCTGGCGGGGCAGGAGGAGTTCCGTTGTCTGCCACTCGGCGACGGGCAGATGGCCCTCTGCGTCGGGAGTTTTGAGAGCGAGAGCTCGCCCGAGATGGACGAGCTGTTGCGCAGGTTCCGGAGTTTCACTGCGCAGGATAGGAAGCTGTTTGGAGACGCCGCGGTCCACCGCGTGCCGTAGCCGTCCTCCTGGCTTTGCATCAGATCACCGCACATACAGGGAAGAAACACCATGTCAATGCACAAGAGCTTGAAACGGAAGGACCACCTGACCAGGCGGCGCAACGTCCTGACCCGAGCCGAGCGCATCGAGCGGCTCAAGAAGGACGAGAAGTGGAACCCGGAGCAGGACTCCGTGTTCGGCCTGCCGAAGATCCTGCCGGAGGTGGTCGAGGCCCCCAGTGCGCGACGGCCTGCCGAGGAGAAAGCGGAAGGCGCCGCGGGAGCCAAGAGCGCCGCGCCCGAAGGCGAGCAAGCCGAGGAGTAGTCCGTCCCCCGACCGCCGATCCCGACCTGCTGCCAGGAGAGACCCCGTGGACGCTTCCGCACTTATCGCAGCGCGGATGGGCCGGATAGACTCGTCGGGCATCCGCAAGGTCTTCGATCTGGCCAAGACGCTCAAGAATCCCATCAACCTGAGCATCGGCCAGCCCGACTTCGACGTGCCCGCGCCGGTCAAGGCCAGCGCCATCCGTGCCATTGAGTCGGGCCAGAACAAGTACACCGTTACTCAGGGCATACAGGAACTGCGGGACGCGGTCCTTGAGTTCGAGCGGCGCGCGACGGGCATCCGGCATGACAGCGTCCTGATAACCAGCGGCGTCAGCGGGGCGATGCTGCTGGCGTTCATGGCGTTGATCGACCCCGGCGACAGGGTCGCCATCCCCGATCCCTACTTCGTGATGTACAAGCACCTGTGCCGGCTGCTGGGCGGCGTGCCGCTCTACGTGGACACCTATCCCGACTTCGGGCTTACGGCCGAGCGGCTCGACGCGGCCGGGGCCGCCGAGGCCAAGCTCCTGATGGTCAACAGCCCGTGCAACCCGACGGGCCGCGTGCTGTCCGAGGGCGAGCTGCGCGGCGTGGCGGACTGGGCGCGGCGCAACGAGGTCTTCGTCGTCAGCGATGAGATCTACCGGGCCTTCTGCTACGACGGGGAATGCCCGAGCATCGCCGGCATGACGGACGACGTGCTGCTTATGAACGGGTTCAGCAAGACGGCGGCCATGACGGGCTGGCGCCTCGGGTACGCGGTCGGGCCCGGCCCCATCATCGAGGAGATGGTGAAGCTGCAGCAGTTCAGCTTCGTGTGCGCTCCCTCGATTGCGCAGCATGCCGGCGTCGTCGCGCTGGGGCTCTCGACGGAGGACTACGTGCGCGCGTACAGGGCCAAGCGCGATCTGGTCTACCAGGGGCTGCAGGGGAAGTTCGACCTTCAGGAGCCTCAGGGGGCCTTCTACGCCTTCGTAAGGGCGCCGGGGGGCGACGGCGACGGATTCTGCCAGAGGGCCATCGGGCGCAGCGTGCTCGTCATCCCGGGCAGCGTGTTCAGCGAGAGGGCGACGCACTTCCGGCTCTCGTTCGCCGCAGAGGACGCGGTGATCCAGGAGGGGGTCCGGGCGCTCTGCTCGCTCGTCTGAGGGGGCGCTGAAGGCCTACCTGACGCCGTACTTATCCAGCTTGCGGTACAGCGTGGCGCGGCTGACGCCGAGCTTGCGGGCGGCCTTGCTGATATCCCCGTCGCACTTCTTGACGGCCGCCAGGATGGCGCGCTTCTCCAATTCGGCGATGGGGACCACTTCGTCGGTTTCCTCCGGTTCGGCGGGGGGGGCTTGCAGCGCCTGTTTGATGCACGCCAGGGCCTCTTCGACCGCCAGGGGGGGCGTCTTGCGCTTGGCGGCTTCCTCCCGGATGCGCTCGGGAAACAGGTCGGCGGTCACCCTGTCGCTGGTGGCCAGAAGCACGATCCGTTCGATCGTGTTGGCCAGCTCGCGCACGTTGCCCGGCCAGGGATGGCAGAGCAGCACGCGCACGGCTTCCGGTGAGAAGTCCCAGAAGTACTTGTTGTACTTCTCGCGCATCAGGATCAGGAAGTGCTGGGCCAGCACGGGGATGTCCTCGGGCCTCTCCCGGAGGGGCGGGATGAAGATGGGCACGATGTTGAGGCGGTAGTAAAGGTCGTCGCGCAGCCGGCCCTTCTCGACCTCTGCCAGCGGGTCCTTGTTCGTGGCGGCTATGACGCGCGCGTTCACTTCGATGTCCTCGGTGCCGCCGACGCGCGTGAAGATCTGGTTCTGCAGGAAGCGGAGCAGCTTCGACTGCAACCCCAGGTCCATCTCGCAGATCTCGTCCAGGAACAACGTGCCCCGGTGCGCCCGCTCGCAGCAGCCGATGTGCTGGCGGTCGGCGCTGGTGAAGGCGCCCTTCTCGTGCCCGAACAGCTCGCTTTCCAGCAAGTCCTTGGGGATGGCGGCGCAGTTGACGGTCACGAACGCGCCGTCCACCCGGCTGCTCAGTTGATGGATGGCGCGGGCGACCAGTTCCTTGCCCGTGCCGCTTTCGCCCCAGACCAGGACCGTGGCGTCCGTGTTGGAGATGCTCTTGATCCGTGCGTAAATCTCGTGCATTGAGGGGCTTACGCCCACCAGGTCGCCGAGCGCGCCGCGTTCGTACACCGCAGTCAGCCGCTTGACCTGGACGACGAGGCGGTGCTTCTGCGCCGCATCGAGCAGAGCCCGGGCCAACTGGTTGTCCCCATCGCCGACGTCCACGAAGTCCTCCGCCCCTTTCTTCATGCACTCGACGATGGTCCGCGCAGCCGGCTCTTTCCCCACGACGATCATGGGCAGGTCGGGGTACTCCTCGCGGAAGCGTTCCAGGCAGCCGTCCTTGCCGGTGGAGCACTTCGCGTCGACCACCACGACGTCGGGCACTTCCTTGGTCATCTGGCGCAGGAGGGCCTCGCAGTCCTTGCACGATACGTTCTGGACGGAGGAGCCGTCTATCTCCGGCGGAACGAGCTTGGCCACGGCGCTGTTTCCGACCGTGTAGACGCGAAGCCCGGGCTGGATTTCCTGTTCGGCCATTTCAGTCTGCCCCTTGCAGCGCGGCCTGAACGCGCTCCAGGGCTCGGCTGGGGCTGAAGGGCTTGGTCATGTACTCGTCCGCGCCTGCGGCCAGGCCTTGCTCGCGATCGGCCTGCTGGCCCTTGGCGGTGAGTATGATCACGTACGTGCGGGCCAGGTCATCCCTCGACTTGATCCTGCGGCACACGTCGTAACCGTCCAGTTCGGGCATCATGATGTCCAGGAAGACGAGGTCCGGACGTTCCTGCTGGATCACGTCAAGCGCTTCGACTCCGCTGCGCGCCTCCAGGACGCCGTAGCCGGCCTTCTTCAGGACAAACCCGAGGGAACGGAGAATGTGCGGTTCGTCGTCGACGATGAGGACCTTCTTTGCGTCCGGCATGCCGCCCGTCCCGACCGGCCATAGAGGAGTGGCGACCCTCTGGCGCGTCAGCCGCCCTCTCGCTCCTTTATGGACTGGATAGCTTGTTCTTCGGTTTCGTTTACGTCGAAGACGCGAGTCAACCGGGTCAGCTCGAAGATGGAGCGACAGAAGGCGGGCACTTCGGCCAGGCGCAGTTCGCCGCCCTCTGCCGCCGCCCTCCGAAGGCAGCTCACGAGCGCTCCCAGGCCCGCGCTGTCGATGAAGTCCATCTTCTCCAGGTTCAGTATCAGGTTCTTTGCGCCGCCCTCGATCAGGCCGTGCAGTTCGGACTTGATCTCAGACGCCGACAGGGCGTCGAAACGCCCCTCAATGTCAACCACCGTGATGCCGTCATGCTGGCGGGTATCGCTGATCACTGGTGCAGATCCTCCGACTCGCCTGGTAAGGGAAGCGCAACCCGCTGCACCGTAATGATAAGGGCCGCCGCGCTGGTTGTCAATCACCGTGCGGTTGGGGCGTGTCCTGCCGGTCGCACCGGCGCGCGTTCAGCAGGTCCAGATAGGCGCCCTCTACCAGGTCGTCCTTCCCGATCCCCATCGCCTGCATGAGCTTGCGCGCAACGGCGGCCCCCTCCTCCGGAGACTGGTCCTCGCGCACGACGACTTCGATCTCCACGAAGCAGCCCAGTCCCTCGACCTCGTCCAGGTGCACGCGCGTCTGGCCGACCATGTGGAGCGTCCTTTGCTTGCGGACCGCCCCGATGACGCCCAGGGCGCGGCGCAGCACTTCTTTGAGCGCTTCTGGAGCCTCCGTCCCGGCCAGCCAGTACGTGGACTGCCTGGGGCCCGGGGAGTCCGGTCGTTCGTAGAAGATGAGCTGCCCGCGGCCCTCGTCCTCCAGGCGCAGCTTCAGCCTGCCCGTCGGCACGCGGAAGAAGATGTCTTCGTGCTTCAGCAGGATGCCCGGCCCGCCGCTCAACTGCTCGGCCCGCTCGCGGACGGCCTCCAGGTCGCGGACGGACGCCTTCACCTCGACGTTTCGCGGCATGCCGACGGCCTCCCTTGGTTGCTGTGCTTTATTCTTCGGCTGCGCCGTGGTAATGTCAACGGCCCGGCCGGTTGCCGACAATGGAGTAGGGGCGCTTCGCGAAGCGCTCCTGCGCCGCTCCTGGCCTGCAAGCATGGAGGCGCAGTGGAGATGAGCGAGACGGTGCCGTTGCTTCTGGACACGGACATCGGTTCGGACATTGACGACGCCATATGTTTGACCTACCTGCTGGCCGAGCCGCGGTGCGAGCTGCTGGGGGTGACGACCGTGACGGGACAGCCGCGCGAGCGCGCCATGCTGGCGGACGCCGTCTGCCGGGCCGCCGGCCGCCGCGACGTGCCCATCATGAGTGGCTGCGACCGGCCGATCCTCTACCAGCAGAAGCAGCCGAAGGCGCCCCAGGCCGAAGTGCTGCCGGACTGGGACCACCGCGAGGACTTCGAGCAGTACGAGGCGGTGGATTTCCTCCGGCGGACCATCCGTGCGCGGCCCGGCGAGGTGACGCTGCTGACCATCGGCCCGCTCACCAACGCCGGCCTGCTCTTCGCCGTGGACCCCGAGGCGGCCGGAATGCTGAAGCGACTGGTGATGATGGGCGGCTACTACTTCGAGCCGGGCGCGAACGAGTGGAATACCTCGGGCGATCCGATCGCCAGCGCCCTGGTCTTTGACGCGGACGTGCCGGAGCTCGTGGCCTTCGGGCTCGACGTGACGCTGAGGTGCAAGCTCTCCGCCGACGAGTGCCGCCGGCGTTTCCGGGGCGGGCCGTTCGACGTGGTACACCAGATGGCCGAAGTGTGGTACCGCCGCGCGGAGCACATTACGTTTCACGATCCGCTGGCCGCCGCCTGCGTCTTCGAGCCCGATCTCTGCACGTACCGGACCGGCCGCGTCACCATGGACCTCACGAAGGGGGCCACGTACGGGGTCACGCTGTTCGAGGAGGAGCCCGACGGGCCGCACCGCGTGGCCAGGGACGTCGACGCCGCGCGGTTCTTCGATCATTACTTCAGCGTGACGGCCGTGTTCAGAGACGCGTAGGCGCGTCCCGCCATGCTGGCAAGTGCGATCCGCTTTCGTAGGGGCACGGCGCGCCGTGCCCCTACCTCACGGAGCCAAAGGCGGCCTGCCCGGAAGCTCGGTGTTGAAGTTCCAGCGGGAACCTGGCATTGCGTTCAGGTGCGCCTGCCGACGGCCCCGAGGACGGCGGCAGTGAAGGCCGTCGAGCCCTCGGTCATGTCCATTTCCGTCTGGAGCGCGTAGGCCGGGCACGCCGCAGGGAAGCCATCCCGCGCCGCCAGGGCTTCCACCTTGACGGCGTCCTTCTCGGTGGTCACGATGCGGTCGCAGCCATGCGCGTGCGCCTGCCGCAGCAGCCTCTCGATCTGCCGCGCGCTGTAACGTTCGTGGTCCGAGAACACGCGGAAGAGGGCCGGATTGCAGCCCGCCCGCCGGAGCGTCAGGCGGAATCCCTCGGGGTTGCCGATCCCGCAGAAAGCGCCCCACCGGCCCTCCGCGAGGGCATCCGGGGGCAGCGCCCTGTCGGGCGCGCGCCCCAGCGGCCGGAGCCCCTCGACCATCGTCTTGCAGAGCGCGACCGGCACGCCCGGGGCGGCTTGATTCAGCCTCCTCTTGACCTCCTGGACGTGCTCGGGGGCGACGAGCTCCGTCCGCGTCATGACGAGGAAGTCGGCCCGCTTCAGCCCCCCCAGCGGCTCCCGCAGCAGGCCCCGCGGCAGCAGACGGCCCGCCCCGAACGGCCAGACGGCGTCAATGAGGACGACGTCCAGGTCCCGGGCGAGGCGCCGGTGCTGGAAGCCGTCATCCAGTATCAGCACGTCGGCGCCGTGCTCGCGGACGGCCGTCTCGGCGCCCTTCAGCCTGTCGGGGTTCACGACCACGGGCACGCCGTCCGCCAGCCGGGACAGCATGGCGTTCTCGTCGTCGAGCCCGAGCCCCTCGTGCCGTCCGTAGCCCCGGGACAGGATGGCCGGCCGCAGCCTGTGGATGACCATCAGCCGGGCCAGCCACGCGGCGAAGGGCGTCTTGCCCGTGCCGCCGGCCGTTATGTTGCCCACGCTCACGACGGGCGCGGCGGCCCGATGCGTCTTGAGCCAGCCGGCGCGGTAGAGGCCGTTCCTCGCCCTTACGCCGAGCCCGTAAGCGCAGGCCGCTATGCCCAGGGACACGCGGGCGGCGGCAAGCAGCGGACCCCGCCGGCGGGGGGAGATCACTGCTCTGTGGAACCGGAAAAGGCCTGCGCCCATCCTGTGCGCCCCCTCCATGACCAGCCCGCCGCGTGACCGGGCCGAACGCCGGGCGTCCCGGCGGCGTCTCTTGCATGACTGCACTGTTTGCATACAATACAGCAGGCGTGCTCCTGCGGCAAGACCAGGGGCAGCCGAACCTCTGGCGGAGGACACGACGATGATCAGGGTCGGAATCATAGGGCTGGGGGGCATGGGCAACATGCATCTGGGCTGCTACGCCGCGGTCCAGGGCGCCGAGGTCGTGGCCGTGGCGGACATACGGGAGGAGAGGCTCCACGCCGGCCAGACCTCCCAGCAGATCAACATCGGCGCGGGCGGCGGCAGGCTCGATCCCGAGAAGCAGAAGCTCACCACGAACGCCGACGAGCTCATTGACGATCCGGACATCGACATGCTGGACATCTGCCTGCCGACGTTCCTGCACGCCGAGCACTGCAAGAAAGGGCTGCAAGCCGGCAAGCACGTCCTATGCGAGAAGCCGATGGCGCTCACGCACCGCGAGTGCGAAGACGTGCTGAAGGTGGTCCAGGACGCCCCCGGCAAGCTGATGATCGCCCATTGCGTGCGGTTCTTCCCGGCCTACGAGTACCTGAACGAGGCGATCGAGTCCGGTCGGTTCGGCCGGCTGCTTGAGCTGTCCATGTGGCGGGGGGGCTCGCCGCCGCGCTGGTCGTGGGAGAACTGGCTCCTGAACCACGTGCGCAGCGGCGGCGGCATGCTGGACCTGCACGTGCACGACGCGGACTTCGTCCACCACGTGCTGGGCAGGCCGCGCGCCGTCTGCTCCACGGGAGCCGTGGGACCCAGCGGGGGCTACGACGCAGTGGACACCCAGTACGTCTACGAGGACAAGATGGCCGTGCGCGCCGGGGCCAACCTGGCGCTGCCGACCGGCTTCGGCTTCGAGGCACACTTCCTGGCGGCCTTTGAGAAGGGGTGCCTGCGGTTCAGCACCGCCGAGCACGACGGGCTGATGGAGATCACCGACGAGGGCACCAGTCATCCCGGCCTGCCCGAGAAGAACGGCTACCAGGAGGAGATCGCCTACTTCGTGAGATGCATCCAGAACGACGAGGTCCCGGCCGTCGTTACGCCCGAGTCAAGCGCCTTCTCCGTCAGGCTGATCGAGGCGGAGAGGGAATCCATCGAGACGGGCCGCTCCGTGGCGCTCTGACGCGGCCCCCGTCCCCGCCACGGCCATCCACCACGGAGACACTGAGAACACGGAGAACGGCAACACCAGGATAAACCACTACGACACGACGAGCACAACGCAGTAATACAGGCTGTAACGCCGTGCTCGTTGTGCCGTTGTGGTTGGCTCTCTCTGGTGCGCCGTGTTTCTGCTGTTTGTCGTTCGCCGAGGTCCCTGCCGTCTCTGCCGTTCTCGGTGCTCTCCGTGTCTCCGTGGTGAGATGTTGTCAGGCTTCGGCCGCGCGCGCCAGGTTGAGCTCCAGCAGCTTCTCCAGTATCTCCTCGTCCGTGGTGTCGGGCTTCCAGGCCGGGTCGCCCGTCGTCGCCGCGTAGGCCGCGCAGACGGCCCCGTCCAGCTTCGCGTGTGCGTTGCGCAGCCAGGTGGGCGTCTCGTTGTAGAGGTTGGTGAGGGTCCGCTTCTTGAGGGCCTTCGCGAACGGCGGGTCCGGGACGGTGCGGGGATAGCGGACCGTGCCGATGCCGTTCTGGTCCGCGTCATAGACGTACCGGGCCCAGGGGCCGTCTACGGAGCCGGGGAATTGGAGCACTTCCGCGACGGTCCACTCGGGCGGGTTGAGCCAGCGCTCGCGCAGCTCGTTCAGTTCCCGTGCGGCGAGTGTCTACGGCCCAATGCCGATGATGACGAGTGGGACGGGAGGGTTGTTGCGCCCGTGGCGCATTATGTTGTAGACCTCCCCCTCGAAGTACGCGATGCCGGTGGACATCAGGCGGCCGCCCTCGGGATCGCTCATCATCGCTTTCACCGGGAGAATCTCTATGCCGACGTCGATGATGCCGCCGGCGTAGAATAGCAGATGCTTGACGAACAGGTCGTAGGCGACAAACGCGTACTTGCCGAACTGTACCTCGATGGCGATTTGGTCCTTGACGAAGTCGGTCTGTTTATACGACAGGATCGGCTTCGTTACGCCGTGCTCCTCAAGGAACCTCTTCTGGTCGTCAAGGGACAGGTTCACAACTTGCTCTAACAGCTTGCGGTCAGTCGTCACGTAGTACTCGTACCGGACGCCCTGCCAGCCAGCGGCCTCGGGCCCGACTTGCGAAGCCGGCGTTCAACATGTGCGGGCTGTACAGCCTCTTCCCCTTCATCGTTTTCTCTTCGCTTACCTTCGTGCGGCACTGGTCGGCGTGTACCTGCGCGATCACGCAGTTGATTTCCCCGTAGAGACTCCGATGGTGTACGAGAAGGAACTCCTCGCCGTTCAGGTGCGAGTATACTTCGACTATCCTCACTGTTGGGGTCCCTCCCCGGCGGCCTGGCTTCGTCTATGATGTTTATGTGTCGAACAGAGAAGACGTCCGCGTGTTGCTGGCGGGCTCTTTCGGCTTGTATATGGGCTTATTCATCGGCCGAACGCGAAGTCTGCCCGCAGCCGCGGCCCTTATGCGTTCCTCCGCGATGTCGATGTACTCCTTCACTATCTCCGCACCGTGGCCGCTGCGCGCATGGCGCACAGCCGCAACGATCGTCGTCCCGACCCCAGCAAACGGATCGAAGACGGCATCCCCCGGACGAGTCATGGACAGCACGAGCCGCTCTACGAGGCCCACGGGGAACTGGCACGGATGCGCAGTCTTCTCCACATGGTTGCTCTTGACGTTCGGAATGTCCCACACGTCGCCGGGGTTCTTCCCCCGCGGGTCGCAGGAGTACTCGCCTGCCTTCGAGCCCTTGAAGTACTTCTTGCCAGGGTACTTCTGCGGGACGCGCACGGGGTCGAGATCGAAGAAGTAATCGTCGGTCTTCGTGTACCACACGATGGTCTCGTACCGGCCGGAGAAGCGGTTCTTGCAGTGCAGTCCGTGACCGAAGCGCCACACAATGCGGTTGCGCATCTTCAGACCTAAGTCCGCGAAGACCGGGTACAGCAGGGAGTCCACCGGGACGATCGCGCCGTTCTTCACATAGTTGCCGACCTGCCAGCACAGGCTGCCGTTCGGGCGCAGCACGCGCACGCACTCCGAGATGACCTGGCGCTGCTGGTCGGCGTAGCTGTCGGGGTCGATCCTGCTCTCGTACTCTTTGCCGATGTTGTACGGGGGCGAAGTAACCACAAGCTGGATGCACTCCGTCGGCATGGTGGAGAGCATCTCCAGGCAGTCCCCGTGGTACAGAGTGACAACGTTGTCGACGTGGAACGACTGAGCTATCTCGACTTGCCTGAGCATTCCGGCACCTCCGAGCGCTCGGCGTTCTGCAAACGGATCGGCGTCCATTCTACCGTTCCCGTCGGCGAAAGCAACCTGCCCAACGCCGGCGCAGGCCAGGATGCTGAGCGCGGATCGGGCAGCTTGGAGAGGCGTATCTCGTGGACCTCGACGGGCGTGGCGGTGAAGTTCGTGCGGACGATGATGCGGTCCATGTCGGACACGACGAGGAGGGGCGGGTTCTCGAGGTCCTCGCGGTACTGGAGGAGCTGATCGTAGGCGGCGTCGAGGTCCTTGTGCTTGCCCTTGTGTTCCCAGGCGAAGAAGCCCTTCTTCCATACGTCGGCCCAGTCGTCGCCGCCGCCGTGCTTGGCGGCCCCCTTCTCGAAGGTGAACTACTCGCCGGTCGGGTCGGCCTCGGCGGGCTTGGGGTGGTCGACGAGCTCGCAGAGGTCGAGGAAGTGCTGCTGGGAGGCGGAGCGCTCCGAGAGATCGGCGGTGCCCCACTTCTGGATGAACCGGACGGCGTCCATGCGGATTGTGCCCTCCTCACTCCGGGCAACCCCGTGAAAGGTAACAGAACCGGCGGCCGGGGTCAATCACGGCCAGGACGGCACACCACTGAGACACGGAGGACACGGAGAACGGCAACGATGGGGTTAACCACTACGACACGACGAACACAACGAAGTAATGCAGGCTGTAACGCCGTGCTCGTTGTGCCGTTGTGGTTAGCTCATTCTGGTGGGCCGTCTCTCTGTTGTTCGTCGTTGCCCCAGGTATCTTCCGTCTCTGCCGTTCTCCGTGTGCTCCGTCCGGCCTTCGTAGCCGAAGCCACTTCGGCGGAGTAGGCTGTCTCCGTGGTGGGATGTTGTTGGGGGGGACTAACGGCTTTCGCGGTTCTGCTTGAGCCGCTCGATGATGTCGTTGAGCTTGTTGAGCGCTTCCAGCGGCGTCATGCCGCTCGTGTCGAGCGCGAGGAGCTCGTCCCTGACCTCCGCGTCGAGCGGCTTGAACAGCGGCATCTGGAGGTGGCGGGGCTCGGGGCCGCCAGCCCTCCTGTCGGCGGTCGACGGCTGCCTGGGGGCGAAGCGCGGCTCGTCGTTGGGCCCGACGGCGTTCTCCTCCAGGTGCTGAAGGATGTCCCGCGAGCGCTCGAGCACTTCGGCCGGCACTCCCGCCAGCCTGGCCACGTGGATGCCGTAGCTGCGGTCCGTTGCGCCAGGGACGACGCGGTGCAGGAAGACGACCTCGTTCTGCCACTCGCGCACGGCCACGTTCAGGTTGCGCACGCCCTCGCAGACCTGTGCGAGTTGGGCCAGCTCGTGGTAGTGGGTGGCGAAGAGCGTTCTGGCGCCGATGCGATCGTGGACGTATTCGCCGGTGGCCCAGGCGATGCTGACGCCGTCGAAGGTGCTCGTGCCGCGGCCGACCTCGTCGAGGATGATGAGGCTGCGGTCGGTGGCGCTGTTGAGGATGTTGGCGACCTCGATCATCTCGACCATGAAGGTGCTCTGGCCCCGGCGCTGCTCGTCGCTGGCGCCGACGCGGGTGAAGATGCGGTCGACCAGGCCGACGGTCGCCTCGGCCGCCGGCACGAAGGAGCCAATCTGGGCCATCAGGACGATGAGGGCCGTCTGCCGGATGTAGACGCTCTTGCCGGACATGTTCGGGCCGGTGATGACGAGAAGGCGCACCTGCTCGCCGTCCATCTCGATGTCGTTGGGCACGAACTGCTCGTCCAGGATCCGCTCCAGCACGGGATGGCGCCCGTCCCTGATGCGCAGCGTGCGGTCCGCGGTCAGCGTGGGACGGACGTAGCCGTTCTCGTCCGCAACCGTCGCCAGCGAGACGAGCACGTCCAGGGCGGCCAGGGCTTCCGCCGTCCTCTGGAGCCTTTCGGTGTGCGAGCTGACTTGCTGGCGGACCTGCTGGAACAGCTCGTATTCCAGCTCCTTGGCCCGCTCGCCCGCGCCCAGCACGGCGGACTCGCGATCCTTCAGCTCGGGCGTGATGTAGCGCTCGGCGTTCTTCAGCGTCTGCTTGCGGATGTAGTGCGCGGGCACCTTGTCCCGGTGGGTGTTGGTCACCTCGATGTAGTAGCCGAACACCTTGTTGAAGCCGACCTTGAGCGAGGGGATGCCGGTCCGTTCGGCCTCCTTTGCCTGGAGGTCGGCGATCCAGGTGCGGCCCTGGCGCCCGGTGCCGCGGAGCTCGTCGAGCTCCGGGTTGAATCCGTCCCGGATGATGCCGCCTTCCGTGATGACGGCGGGCGGGTCCGCCTTGATGGCGGAGGCGATCAGCCCTTCGACTTCGGGGATGGGGTCAATGGCGGCGACCAGGTCCGCCAGCATCTGCGAGCCGACGCCGGCCGACTGCTCCTTCAGCTTGGGCAGGCGCGACAGGGATCGCCCCAGGGCGACCAGGTCCCGGGCGCCGGCGCGGGCGCAGTAGATCTTCGTCGTCAGCCGCTCGATGTCGTAAATGCTTTTGAGCTCGTTGCTTAGCGCATGGCGGCGAGGGCGGTTGCCGTGCAGTTCGGCCACGGCGTCCAGGCGCCGCTCGATCTCGTCGGCCTGGCGCAGGGGCGTAAGGAGCCAGCGCCTCAGGAGCCGCGCGCCCATCGGCGTGGACGTCCTGTCCAGCATTTGCAGGAGGCTGCCCTCCTGGCCGGCGCCGCGTATGGTATGGATGAGCTCCAGGCTGCGTTGCGTCGTGCTGTCGAGGATCAGGTAACGCTCGCTGGCGAAGGGCTCTATCTTGCGGATGTGCCCGAGCGTGGTCTTCTGGGTCTCCTGCAGGTAGCAGAGCAGGGCGCCCGCGGCCCCGAGCGCCGGGCCCATGCCTTCGCATCCGAAGCCGTCCAGGCTGCGCGTGCCGAAGTGCCCGTTCAGCCGCCGCCGCCCGTCTTCCTGGTTGAACTCCCACGGCGGGCGGCGCGTGATGAGGCAGCCCTCCGGCAGGCGCGCCCGGGGGGAGAGGCCGTCGCCCTCGTCCTCGCGCTCGACGCGGGGCAGGAGGCACTCAGCGGGCGAGACGCGCTGCAGGCTGTCGCCGACCGCCTCGGGGGGCACTTCTTCAACCTCGAACTTGCCGGTCGAAAGGTCGACCCAGGCCAGTCCGGCCCTGGCGTCGCCGAGCGCGACGGCCGCCAGGAAGTTATTCGAGCGGCTGTCCAGCAGGTGATCTTCGGTCAGCGTGCCGGCGGTGATAACGCGCGTGACGTCCCGCTCCACGAGCCCGGTGGCCTCCGCCGGATCCTGCACCTGCTCGCAGATGGCGACGCGGTGTCCGGCCCGGATCAGGCGCTTGATGTAGTTCTCGGCTGCGTGGTGAGGGAAGCCGGCCATGGGCACGGCGTTCTCGCCTTTCTCGCGGCTGGTCAGGGCCAGGCCGAGGTCGCGCGCGCAGACCTGCGCGTCGTCGAAGAACACCTCGTAGAAATCCCCCATGCGGAAGAGCAGGATGGCGTCCTGGTGCCTTTTCTTGAAGGCCAGGTACTGCTTCATCACGGGTGTATGGGCCGGTTTCGCCATGTAAGGAGGGCCCGCCGAGGTGAATTCCGGGGACGCCGGCTGCAAAGATATAGGGAGCTTCTCACCTTGTCAATCGGCCCGCTCGCGAGCTGTCCCCGACCGGCGGGGGACGGGGCCCGGCAGGACGGTTGGAAAGCCGCCTGTGGCCGTGTTAGCATGCGGTCCGGACGCGGGACAGGTGAGACAGGCGGCCGGAGGCGGCTGGATTGAGTCCGAGACGATGCCCGCAATGCGGCGCCGAGTGCGAGGGCAGGGCGCGCTTCTGCACGGCCTGCGGCGCCAGGCTTGCCGCAGGGCTTGCGGAACGGCTGAGGGTCGAGTACGAGGAGCAGGAGGAGCCCAGCGGCCCTGTGCTGCTGCTCTACTGGTTCCTGGACCTCTTTCCGGGCCTAATGAGGCCCAAGGTGCTCATCCTCTCGATACTGGCGGTGCCCGTGGCGGCGGCGGTCGGTGTGCTGGGCCTGTTCATCACCGGCCTTGGGGCGGTGATCGCGGGCATGCTCATCGCCGGTTTCGCCCTGGTGATCTACTCCACGGCGGTGGCCTGGATGATCTACGGCGACCTGGCGGCGCCGTCCGAGGCGCTGGCCGATTTCGACGGCAAGAGGTGGGTCGCCTTCCTGCTGCTGGCATTGGCGCCCATAGCGATCGGCCTGGCCCTGATTGGGGGCGGGGGGCCGTAGGGCGCCGAATGCTGACTCGCCGAATGTCGTTGACATGCGGGCGCCCGTGGCTTATACTTGGCCTTTTGCCTGCTACGGGGGCGCGGGTCTGGTTGTTGTTCCCTGCGGGTCATGTGCGATGAAGACGCCATCTGCCAGAAAAGAAGACTTCGAGAACAACCGTCGCTGGTACCATGTCGATGCGAGCGGCAAGGTGCTGGGCCGCCTGGCCACGCGCGTGGCGACGGTCCTGATGGGCAAGGACAGGCCCGACTTCACCCGGCACGTGGACACCGGCGCATTCGTCGTGGTCACCAACGCGGAGAAGGTGGCGCTGACGGGCTCAAAGCGGTCCCAGAAGGTCTACAGGCACTACTCGGGCTATCCGGGCGGTCTGAAGGAGAGGTCCGTCGGCGAGCTGCTGGAGAGGCGGCCCGACTTCGTCGTGCGCGAGTCCGTCAGACGGATGCTGCCGAAGAGCAAGCTCGGCGCGAAGATGCTCAAGAAGCTCAAGGTCTACGCCGGACCGGCGCATCCGCATACGTACCACAAGCCGGAGGAGCTGGAGGTCTGAGGCCCGGAGTGCCGCTTTGTCGTTCCGGGCAGCCTGCCGTCGAAGCCGAGAAAGACAAGGGCTATGCCGGGCATTTATGACTGGGGAACGGGACGCAGGAAGAGCGCCGTGGCCGCCGTGCGGATCAAGCCGGGCACGGGCGTCATCAAAGTCAACGGCAAGGACATGGAGGGGTACTTCACGCGCGAGGACCATCAGCACACCATCCGCGAGCCCCTGCGCGTGACGCACAACCAGGGACGTTACGACATCTTCGTGCGCGTCCGGGGCGGCGGGATCACCGGCCAGGCCGGCGCCGTCCGCCTCGGCGTGGCGCGCGCCCTCCTTAAGAGCGATTCGTCCCTGCACGGCTCGCTGAGGGAGGAGGGGCTGCTGACGCGCGACAGCCGACGCGTCGAACGCAAGAAGTACGGCTTGCGCGGCGCGCGCCGTGCCCCGCAGTACAGCAAGCGCTGAACGCCGCGAGGGTCCCGACTGCCGAATGAAACGGGCGCCCGGCGAGATGTCTCCCGCCGGACGCCCATGGCTTTGTACGGCTCGGCCTGCGGCCTATTCGGCCTCCAGTTCCGCGACGAGTTCGGGGGGCAGGCTGAAGTTCGAGTGGACGTTCGTCACGTCCTCGTTGTCTTCCAGTTCCTCCATCAGCTTGAGGGCTTTGAGGCCGTCATCGCGCGAGAGGTCGACGTAGGACTTCGGCACCATCGTCACCTGGGCCGATTCCCACTTCACGTTTGCGGCGCTCAGGGCGACCTTGACGCGCTGGAGCTGCCTGACGTCGCAGCTCAGTTCATAGAGGTCCCCCTCCCTCTGGAAGTCATCGGCCCCCGCCTCGATTGCGATGTCGAACAGCTCGTCCTCGCTCCTGTCGTTGAGAGGCAGGAGGACCAGACCCTTCGTCTCGAAGCTCCAGGCGACGCAGCCGCTGGCGCCGAGCTCGCCGCCGTGGCTGCTGAGTATCTTGCGCACTTCGGAGGTGGTGCGGTTGCGATTGTCGGTCAGCACGTCCACCATGACGGCCGCTCCGCCCGCGCCGTAGCCTTCGTAGCGCACGCCCTCCAGCTTGGTTCCTTCCAGCTCGCCAACCCCCTTCAGGATCGCCCGTTCGACCGTGTCCTTGGGCATGTTGGCGGCCCTGGCCTCCTCGATGGCGTACTTGAGCTCCAGGTTGAGGTCCGGGTCCTTGCCTGCCCTTCTGGCGGCGCTCATGATCTGTTTGGCGACCCGGCTGAAGACCTTGCCGCGCCTCTTGTCTTCCTTGGCCTTCTTGTGCTTTATGGTAGCCCAGTGTGAATGCCCCGACATGTTCCGCCCTTTCTATTGGCGAGTCGCTGCGACGGGTTGGGACGGACGGATGGGGGTCGAGCGGCTATGGGCCGTACGGTGGGGGCTTCTTCTTGCGCAGCACGGGCGGGAGCATAATCCCTGGACCCGTGACGGGCCGGTCCGTGACGTTCACCGGTGGGCTTCCTTCCGATACGGTATTGCCAGCAGCATTATACAGCACGGATTGCCCGGCGCAAAGTGCGCGGCGGACGCCGGCGCCGCCCGCCCTGCCCGGGCGGCTTGTTCGCCCCTGCGGCCGGGGCGTATAATCCGCCCGTGGCCGCCCCACCCGAGCCCAGCCATGCCGCTTGAGGAATGCCAGAGGAAGCTGGCGAGGCGTGAACGCCCGCCGGATGCGGGCGCCGAGACGAAGCCGATAACGAGGGGTCCGAGATGAGAGCCTTGCGGGCCGTGGTCGCACGCACCGGCCGGGCGCTCCTGGAGCGCGTAGAGGTCGCCGAAGTCGGCTGGCAGCGCGTCAGGGGGCTGATGCTCCGCAAGGAGCTTGCTGCGGGCGAGGGGCTCCTGATCCCGGGCTGCGGCAGCGTCCACATGTTCTTCATGCGGTTCCCGATCGACCTCGTCTACCTGGACCGTGAGGATCGGGTGGTGAAGATCGTGGACGGCATCAAGCCGTGGCGGCTTTCGGCGTGTCTGGGTGCGCGCTCGGTCCTGGAGATCGCGGCCGGCCGTGCCCGTGAGGTGGGGCTGCAGGTGGGGGACAGCCTGCGCTTCGAACGCCGCGCGGCTTCGTCCGACCGAGGTTGAAGCCAGCAGGGAACGCGCCCGCCGGACTCCCGTGCCTCCCGGACTTCAGCCCTGGCCCTTTGACCAGTTCTCGGGCCTGAGGCCGCGGACTGCGGCGCCCGCCTGCCACATTTCGGAGTTTTTCATTTGGTCCAGTTCGGCCCGCAGCTTCTCGGCGTAGTCCGGAGCGCTATTGGCGTCGAGGACGATCTGGGTCTCGGTGCCGTCCTGGACTCTCTTGTAGAGCTCGTTGAAGACCGGCTCGACGGCCTTGCGGAACTTGTGCCGCCAGTCGAGGGCCCCGCGCTGCGCCGTCGTGCTGCAGTTGGCGTACATCCAGTCCATGCCGTTCTGCGCGATGAGGGGGATCAAGCTCTGCGTGGCCTCTTCGACCGTCTCGTTGAACGCCTCGCTGGGCGTGTGGCCGCGCTTGCGCAGCAGGTTGTACTGGGCCTCCATGATGCCGGCCAGGGCGCCCATCAGCACGCCTCGCTCTCCCGTCAGGTCGCTCCAGACTTCCTTCTCGAACGTGGTGCGGAACAGGTAGCCGGACCCGACGGCGATGCCGATGGCCAGGCAGCGCTCTTGGGCGCGCCCCGTGGCGTCCTGGAAGACGGCGTAGCTGGAGTTGATGCCGCTGCCTTTGAGGAAGTTCTGTCGCACCGACCGGCCCGCGCCCTTCGGGGCGACCAGGATGACGTCCACGTCCTCGGGCGGCTCCACCCCGGTACGGTCCCGGTAGACGATGGAGAAGCCGTGGGAGAAGTAGAGGGCGTCGCCGGCCTTCAGGCACGGCTTCACCCTCGGCCAGCAGATCATCTGCGCCGCGTCGCTGACGAGGTACTGGACGATCGTTCCCTTCTCGGCAGCCTCCTCGATGGGGAAGAGCGTCTCGTCCGGCTCCCAGCCGTCGGCCAGGGCGCGGTCCCAGTCCCTCTTGAACTCGGGCGCCTGGCCGATGATGACGCTGAAGCCGTTGTCGCGCATGTTCAGCGATTGCGCCGGGCCCTGGACGCCGTAGCCGATGACGCAGATGACCTCATCGTCGAGGACCTCGTGGGCCCTCTCCATCGTGAACTCCTCGCGTGTCACGACATCTTCGACGACGCCTCCGAAGTCGATCTTGGCCATTGTCTCGCTCCCTCGGCAAGAGGCACGGGTTTGGGCGGAAGTCCTGGTCAGGCCACACCCCCGCTGCGGCCGCCCGACGCGGTTTAGGCCGCGCGACGCGGTTTCGGCCGCGCAGCGCCGCTGCGGCCGCGGAAGGCCATTCTGTCCCGCCGGCGCCGGTTTTTCAAGGGCATCCCTTCGTTGCGGCTCCCGCGCGGATGTGCTCTAATCGGGGGACCACTCTCTGGAGGGGCCCGCATGCCGAAGCGTAGGCGCAGCCCGGCAGCTGCACACACGATAGGCTACTTCGACTGCTTCAGTGGCATCAGCGGCGACATGTGCCTGGGGGCAATCGTCGACGCCGGCGTGCCGCTCCAGACGATACGGGACGCGCTGGCGGGCCTGCCGGTCTCTGGCTACTCGCTGGAGGCCGAGCCCGTCGTCCGGGGCGGCATCGCCGCCACGCAGGTGCAGGTGAAGCTGGACGATCACGAGCATCATCCCCATCGCGGCCTGGCCGACGTGCTGGACATCGTCCAAGGCGGCGCCCTGCCGGACGACGTGGCCGAGCGGAGCGCGGCCGTTTTCCGCAACCTGGCTGAAGCCGAAGCGAAGGTCCACGGCACGGACGTCGACAGCGTTCATTTCCACGAGGTCGGGGCCGTCGACGCCATCTGCGACGTCGTGGGCACGGTCGTCGGCCTGCGGGAGCTCGGGGTGGGGGCGCTGAAGTTCTCCACCGTCATGTTGGGCGGCGGCACGGCGCGGTCAGCCCACGGCTTCCTGCCCGTGCCGGCCCCAGCCACGGCGGAGCTGCTCAAAGGGCTGCCCTCGGCGGGAGGCCCGGTCGACTTCGAGCTCACTACGCCGACCGGCGCGGCCATACTGAAGGCCCTGGGCGAGCCGTCGCCTCGATGGCCCCGGATGACGATCGACGCCGTGGGATACGGCGCGGGAAGCCGCGAGATCGGGGCGCTGCCCAACGTGCTGCGGCTGGCGCTCGGCACTGCCGAGCCGGCGGAGGGGACGGAAGCCGACTGCATCTGGGTGCTCGACACAAACCTGGATGACATGACGGGCGAGGAGATCGGCTATTGCACCGAGAAGCTGATGGCCGCCGGCGCGCTGGACGTCTTCACGGCGCCGGTGCAGATGAAGAAGAACCGCCCGGGCGTGCTGCTCACCGTCCTTTGCGCGCCCGAGGCGCTGGCGGCCATGGAGGGCCTCCTGTGGAGGCACACTTCGACGCTCGGCGTGCGCCGTTGCCTGTGGCAGCGCTCCAAGCTGCGCCGGGAGACCGTGACAGTGCAGACGGCCTGGGGAGACGTGAGGGTCAAGGTCGCCTACCTGGGGGACGAGGCCGTCCGCCGTGAGCCGGAGTACGAGGATTGCCGGGCCCTGGCCGATGCCCACGGCGTCCCGCTGCGGGAGGTGAGCCGGGCGGCGGTCGCGGCGGCCGATGGCGGGACCTGATCCCGGCCGCGCGGCGAGGCCTATGGCGACGCGCCCGGTGCCTTCCCGCCGTTCAATGCTGGGCTCCTGGCCGTTGCGGGCAAGGGCGAGCAGCCGGCGGAGCTACTGCCGCGCGCGCCGGCCGTAGAGCGCGGTCAGCACTCCCAGACAGAGGCCGCCCAGCCCCAGCCCGTAGACGTAGAGCAGGCCCCGGCTGATCAGGGCTACTGCGGCCGCTGCGTGCGCTTCCAGGCCGAAGGCCGCGCACAGGCCGATCATGGTCGTCTCCGCGAATCCCATCCCTCCCGGCACGAACGAGATGTCCGCCACGAAATCGGAGATCGTCACTATGACCAGCACCTTCAGGAAGCTCACGTTGACGCCGAGGGCGGCGAACAACACGAAATGCGCCATGTAGAAGAGCAGCCACGAAGCGCCCGAGATGAGGATGATCTTGGCGAGGGCCTTCGGGCTGCCGGCCGCGCGGGCCATCGGCGTGAGCACGTTGTCGAGCTTGCGGATGACGTAGATCTCGAAGTGCTCGTAGTGGGGAAACAACCGGCGCAGGGACGTCAGCGTAGTGCTGTTGTACAGGGCCGGCAAGGCGCGGGCCAGCAGCCGCGACTTGAGCCGGGCCTTCTTCTGGACGATCAGGCCGCCGGTCACGGCCCCGACGGCCAGCAAGAGGATTCCGCCGAGCGCTGCCTTGATGCCTATCGCCAGGGGGACTGAGAACAGGATGAAGACCAGTGACCCCAGAAGGAACACCATGAAGACGGCGCTGTTGCCGAGCTTGTCCACCAGCACCGTGCCCAGGTGTACGGTCTTCTCTCCTCCAAAGGCCCTGCTCATGTAGAAGGCCCGGATGGGTTCGCCGCCGACGCGGGCGCCGGGGGTAACCACGTTGCCGAAGACGCCGGCCATGTAGATCGGCCAGAGCGCGACGATGCTCTTGCGGTCTTCCGGCTTCATCAACTGCTGCCACCGGAACGTCCAGAGCACGAAGACAGTCAGATGCAGTGAGGCCGCCGCCAGGATCGCCCGCGGGCTGACGCGCCGCATGGCCTCGATGATCCTGCCGAACCCGATGTGGGTGAGGACGACCCAGAGGAGGCCCACCACCGCGAGCACGGCCAACGCGTTTATGCCCGTCCAGAGGAAGGTGCGTCTGCCCATGCTGTGCATTCCTAGCGCTGGAGTCTGGCCAGGGCGGCGGCGTGGTAGACGGCCGCCCATGTGAGCTGCAGATTGTCCCTCGGCCTGATGCTGCTTTGGGCGCCCTCGTAGGTGTAGGGGACGGTGACCTCGGCGATCCGGAAGTCGCGCCCTCGCTCCGCGGCCAGCCTCCCGAACAGGAGCATGGACGTGTGCTCGAGCGTGTAGCGCCCGCGGGTCGCCAGGTGCCGGGCCAGGTATCCGGCGACCTCCCGCGTGTAGACGCGGTAGCCGCTCTGCACGTCGTGGATCCGGACGGCCACGAGCTGGTAGGGCGCGTTGGCGAGGGCGTTGGCCAGGCGCCTGATGGCCGGCATGTCGCCGCGCCACCGGTGTCCGATCGCCAGGTCGTAGTCGCCGACGAGGCAGCACATGGCGGGCAGGTGAGCGGGATCGTCCTGCATGTCGGCGTCGAGCACGGCGATCTTCTCGGCGTCGGCGTGGCGAAGGATTGCCTCCAGCCCGTGCTTGACCGCCGCCTGCTTGCCCTGGTTGACGGCGTGGTGGACGGCTTCGGCGGCCCCGTCGGCCGCCAGGGCGTCCAGGATCTCTCCCGTGGCGTCCCTGGAGCAGTCGTTCACGCACACAACGCGACCGACGCCGACCGAAAGCGCGGCCCGGACGGCCTCCGCCACGTTGCGTTCCTCGTTGTAGGCGGGGAAGACGACGCCCACGCGCCGCATGTTATCCTCATGCCCTTGCTGCCTGACACGCTCTACGATTATGCGCATGCCGCCTCCGTGCCGTTCGGGTCAGGAGCAGTCCAGCACGGCCCGGGCCGCCTGGACCGCGCCCGTTCGCACTTTCGCTCCCTCGGCCTTCAGTATCTCCTCCAGCGCGCCGAGCAGGAGAAACACGTTCTCTTCGGTGCTGGAGTGGCCCATCAGGCCGATGCGCCAGACGCGCCCGGCCAGGGGGCCGAGCCCGCCGCCGATCTCAATCTTGTGTCCCTCGAGCAGGGCGCGTCGCACGGCCTTGTCCTCAGCGCCCTCGGGGATGAACACGGCGTTGAGCATCGTCAGCCGGTAGGGCTCGGCGACGAGCATCTCGAGCCCCATGGCCTCCAGCCCGGCGACGAGCGCCTCATGGTTGCGGCGGTGGCGCCGGAAGCGGGCGTCCAGGCCTTCCTCCAGCACCACTTTGAGGGCCTGGTTCAGGGCATAGATCATCGAGATCGGCGCCGTGTGATGGTACGTCCGCTCGGAGCCCCAGTACTTCTTGACCATGCTCATGTCGAGATACCAGCTCGGGACTTTCTCCTTCCGGGCGTCGAGGACCTCCAGCGCGCGCTGGCTAAACGAAACCGGCGCCAGGCCGGGCGGGCAGCTCAGGCATTTCTGCGTGCCGCTGTAGATGGCCTCGATCCCCCACCCGTCGGTGTCCACGTCGCATCCTCCCAGGGAGGTGACCGCGTCGACGAGCAGGAGGCCCCCGGCGTCATGGACGATGCGGCTCACGTCTTGCAGCGGCTGAAGCACCCCGGTCGAGGTCTCGGCGTGCACGATGGCGACCACCTTCGGGTCGCAGCGGCGGACCGCGTCCTCGATTGCGGCCGGATCGAGCGGTTCGCCCCATTCCGCTTCCACCGTATGCAGCTCGCCGTGCAGCCGCTCCACGATGTCGGCCATGCGGGTGCCGAAGACGCCGTTGACGCAGACCAGGACGCGGTCACCGGGCTCGATGAGGTTGCACAGGCACGCTTCCATGCCGGCGCTGCCGGTGCCGGAGACCGGCAGCGTCAGGCGGTTGCTCGTCTTCATGACGCGGCGCAGGAGGTCCTGCGTTTCGTCCATGATGGCCAGGAAGTCCGGATCCAGGTGGCCGAGAAGCGGCCGGGACATCGCTTCCAGCACGCTCGGGTGGCAGTTGCTCGGCCCGGGGCCCATCAGTACTCTGCGCAGCCGATTCGGGCTGGTCATTGCACGGCCTCTCGGATGGAAGAGATGCGCCGGCTCACGGAGCGGGCTGATCCCGCTCGGCGTCCTGGGCATCGTAGACCTTGTTCGTGCCGCGGGGCAGGTCGGCCACGTCGAAGGGCGGCTCGAACTCGTCGACGAGCCGCACGTTCCGTTCGACTTCCTCCGGCCATCGCATTCCGACGTTCGCCACGTGCACGCGCGAATCCGCCAGCACGTACTTCAGGCATGCCTCGTAGAGATCGCAGCCGGACTCGAGCTCGGGCAGCAGTCTGCGCGCCAGGTGTTGGAGGATGCCGGAAGTGAGCGGCCGCATCAACGTCACGCCCAGGTCCATCTCCCGGGCCTTGTCGAGCGCGTGATGGGCGGCCGACTGGTAGATCAAGTTGTAGCGCAACTGCACGACGTCCAGCAGGCCCGTGTCCATCAGCGCGAGCAGGCTGAACGGCTCCTCCGTGGTGGCGCCGATGAAGCGGACCTTCCCCTGCTTGCGCAGCTCCATGAGGGCATCCATCGGGCCGTCCTCGAGGACCCGGCGCGTGACCTCGTCTGTGTAGACGCCGCCGTGAAACTGGATCAGGTCGAGTCGCTCGCACCCGAGGCGGCGCAGCGAGTCGTGGACGCTCTTGACCGTGCCCTCCCGGTCCAGGCCCAGGACGACCTTCGTGGCGATGAACAGTTCATCGCGCTGTCCGGTGACGGCCTCCCCGATGATGCTCTCGCTGTGCCCGTCGCCGTAGGCGGCCGCCGTGTCGATGTAGTTGATACCCAGCTCGACGGCGCGCCTGACCGTGCGCCGGGCCGCGGCGCGTCCTTCGTCGGTGTAGGGATCCCATCCCCTCGCCAGGTTCCTGGCGCAGATCGGGTAGCCGCCGAACCCTATCCGCGATACCTTTGCGCCCGTTCTGCCGAGCGTGACGTATTTCATGGCCCATTCTCCCGCAGCAGGATTCTAGCAGCCGGAGCCCCCGCTGCAAAACGCACGGGCGGCGTTGCCCGGCGGGAGGGCGTGTTCCTATAATGCGTCCGCTCTCAGTGGGAGGGGATCGCATGGGGCCGGTCGAGATCGACGGCAGCTACCTGGAAGGGGGAGGGCAGATCCTGCGCACGGCCATCGGCCTGGCCGCCGCCACGGCCACTCCCTGCCGCGTGTTCAACATCCGCAAGGGCAGGCGCGAACTGGGCCTGGCCGCGCAGCATCTGAGCGGGGTCGGCGGCGTGGCGCAGCTCTGCGCGGCCCGGGTGGAGGGCGCACGGATCGGCTCCCAGGAACTGGAGTTCGTCCCCGGCCCGCTCGATCCGCCCGAGACCATCTCGGTGAACGTGGGCACGGCGGGCTCCGTCGCCCTTGTCCTCCAGGGGATGATGATCCCGCTCGCCGTCGCCGGACGCCGCGTTGAGGTGGTCGTGAGCGGCGGCACGCACGTCAAATGGTCGCCCACCGTCGACTACTTCCAGCGCGTGTTCTGCTACTGGCTGGGCCGAATGGGCGTCCGGATCGAGGTGCTGGCGGCCGAGCCCGGCTTCTACCCCAAGGGCGCGGGCCGCGTGCGCGTCCGGACCAACCCGGGGACGCTCACGCCGCTCGTGCTGACGGAGCGCGGCGAGCTGCAGCGCGTCCACGCGCGCAGCATCGCCGCCAGAGAGCTGGCCGGGGCGCGAGTCGCCGAGAGGCAACTGGAGGGGGCGGCCGAACTCGTCCCGGTGGACGCCCCCGACTTCGACTACGTGCAGTCAGCCTCCATCGGCAGCGCCATCCAACTGACGGCGGAGTACGCGGGCTGCCGCCTGGGGGCGTCGTCGCTGGGCGAGCGAGGCAAGCGCGCCGAAAAGGTGGGCCGGGAGGCGGCGCAGCTCCTGGAACGCGCTATGGACGGCGGCGCCTGCCTGGACGAGCACATGGCCGACCAGGTCCTGCCCTACCTGGCGCTGGCCGGGGGAGCGTCCTGCGTGAGCACGGCCGGCGTTACGGACCACTGCCGCACGAACGTGTGGGTGATCGAGCAGTTCCTGCCCGTCCGATTCGACGTGGACGAGGGGGGCGGCCGCATCTCGTGCGCGGCCGCATCTCGTGCGCCCCTTGAGCCCGGGGACTGACTCAGAGCCTGTCGGCGATCAGCTTCCAGTTCTCCTGCTGCCACCGGTAGAAGTCCGCCCGCTTGAGCTTCGCGGCGGCCGCCTCGTCCACGATGGCCACGGTGTCCGGATGCAACTGGAGGGCCGAGGCGGTGATGGCGCTCGTGAGCGGGCCCTCGATGGCGGCCCTGACGGCGTCCGCCTTGTTGGCCCCGCTGGCGAGCAGAAGGCACTTGCGTGCCTCCAGGATGCTGCCAATTCCCATGGTCACGGCGAAGCGGGGCACCTCGTCCGGGCTGTCGAAGAAGCGCGAGTTGTCCTCGATGGTCTCTCGGGTCAGCGCGGTCACGTGAGTGCGGGAGCCCAGCGAGGTGCCTGGCTCGTTGAAGGCGACGTGGCCGTCGCGTCCTACGCCCAGCACCTGGAGGTCGATGCCGCCGGCCTCGTCTATCATGTTCTCGTACTCGGCGCAGCAGCGGCGCAGGCTCTCGGCCATGCCGTCGGGCACGTGCGTGTTCTCGGGTCTGATGTTGATGTGGTTGAACAGCTTCTCGTTCATGAAGTAGCGGTAGCTCTGGGGGTGATCCGGCCCCAGGCCGACGTACTCGTCCAGGTTGAACGAGACGACGGGCGAGAAGTCGACGCCGTTTCTTCTGTGCGCCTTGATCAGGCTCCGGTAGAGGCCCTCGGGCGTGCTGCCCGTGGCCAGGCCGAGCACCAGGTCCGGCTTCTCCCTCATGGCGCGGACGATGATGTCGGCGGCGCGCTCACTCATTTCCTCGTAGTCCTTGACGATGATGACGTCCATTTGCTCTCCCTGGCTGCGGTGAAATGGCGGCGCGTCCGGGGCGAGGAGCTCGAAGCAGCACGCGGGCGGCAGGCGTTGACGCGCCGTCGGCCCGTGCGGGTGTTACTCGCCTTGCTCCTCGACGACGCGCGCGATGAAGTCGACGGCCGTCCCCACGGTCTGGACCTGCAGGGCGGCCTCCTCGTCCATCTCGATTTCGAACTCCTCCTCGAAGGCGGCGACGAGTTCGACGCTCTGGATGGACTCAGCTCCCAGATCCTGAACGAACCGCGAGTCGGGCGTAATGTCCTCGACGTTCACGCCCAGCACTTCGCTGACTACCTCGCGGACCCTCTCCAGTATCTCCTCTTTTTCCATGCTGGACCTCTTGCAGAGGATGCGTCAGCGGAACGCCTTCCGTCTTTCCCTCTTGACGATCTCCATCTTCTGGGGGCGGGTGAGCTCCTCGGTGTACTCGATCAGCTTGACCGCCGCGTCAGTCAGCTCGACGCCGCGCCGGTCCATTGCCGCCCGGGCCGTGTCCAGGCTCGCCGTCAGCCCAATTCCCTTGCCGATCCTGCCTTCCAGGAACCAGCAGAAGGAGGGGACGTACTTCGGCAGGATCCTGGAGCCGCCGACAAGATTGCACATTATGCCCACGACCGATCCCGTGTTCAAGAGCGTGCCGATGCTGGTTTTGGTGTGATCCCCGATGAAGGAGCCCACCTTCATCGAGCCCGTGTCGGTCGGCTGCCCGTTCAGGTAGACGGTCACGTTGCCGTAGTCGTTTTTCAGGTCGCTGTTGGTCGTCAACGCGCCGAGGTTGACCCATTCGCCCACGTAGCTGTGCCCCAGAAAGCCCGTGTGGTACTTGTTCGCATAGCCGTGGATGATGCTCTCCTCCACCTCCCCGCCGACGCGGCACACAGGCCCCAGAGAGGTGCCCTCGCGAATGAGCGCCTCGAACAGATGCGTCCGCGCCCCAATGAAGGCGGGGCCGTGTATGCTCGAATGGGCGTGCACGACGGCGCCCTCGTCGATGACGACCGGACCCTTGCGGCAGTCGATGAAGGCACAGGGCTCGACTTCGGCTCCCCTGCCCACGTGGAGGTCGGACGTGGCGCCCCAGACGCCGGCGCCCTCGTCGACGTGGCCCTCGGTGGCGGCGCCGTAGGCGGCCGCGAAGTCCGCCTCGATCTCGTCGGCGTTCCGCCCGACGAGGTCCCAGGGGTACCCTATGAGGACGTCGTCGCAGGTCTCCGTGCCCAGTTCGTTCGCGGCCAGGGCGGCCAACTCGCGCGCGGAGCGGGCGGACAGCCTGGCCACAACGTCCCTGTCCAGGTAGGCCCAGACGACCGCGCCCTCCGCCGTGCCCGCCACCCTGCGCTCGGCCGCGTAGGAGTCCGCCGGCCCCTTCAGGATCGCACCCGCGTTGACCAGCAGGACGTCATCGTCGGCGGCCAGGCGCTCCTCGGCATTGACGGCGTCAGCGCCGCAGGTCTCCCTGGCGACGGCATCCAGGACGTCCCGCGTCTCCAGGTGGAGCTTGCATCCCGGGAACTTCATCTGCACCTTCTCGCGAAGGCTGAATGCCCCGCAACGCAGCTCGAAGACCGGCCGCAAGTAGGTGAGGGGATAGAGGCGGTCGAAGCCTTCGTCTTCGAAAAGGATGATCTTCATTGCGGGTCTTGCCTCGCGGCGATCTCGTAGGTCTCGATGGCTATCTGGAGCTCTTCGTTCGTCGGGACGACCAGGACGGCGGTCCGCGAGCCTTCGGCGCTGATCACGGCCTCGCGCCCGACTGCCTCGGCGTTCCTGCTCTTATCCAATACGACGCCCAGGTCCTGAAGGCCGATGCAGATGCGGCGACGCAGTTCGGCGCAGTTCTCGCCGATGCCGGCCGTGAAGACCACGCCGTCCACGCGGCCCAGCACGGCGAAGTAGGCGCCTATGTACTTGCGCGCCCGGTAGGCAAAGACGTCCAGGGCGATGTCCGCCTGCGCGTTGCCCGCGGAGGCCGCCTCGAGTATCTCGCGCACATCGTTGCTCACGCCGCTGAGGCCGAGCAAGCCGCTCCGCCGGTTGAGCAAGTCGTAGACCTCGGTCGGACTCAAGCTCAGCCACTGCGCCAGGAAGTAGAAGAGCCCGGGGTCCACGTCCCCGCTGCGGGTCCCCATCACCAGGCCCTGAAGCGGCGTCATGCCCATGCTGGTGTCCACGGAGCGGCCGTTCCTCACGGCTGTGGCCGAGCAGCCGTTGCCCAGGTGGAGGGTCACGGCGTTTATCCTGCCGGGCGGTATGCCCAGGATGTCGGCGGCGCGCGAGGTCACGTAACGGTGCGACGTGCCGTGGAATCCGTAGACCCTCACGTGGCGCTCCCTGTAGAGGGAGTAGGGGAGGGCGTAGAGGTAGGCCTCGGGGGCCATGGACGTGTGGAAGGCCGTGTCGAAGACGGCCACCTGCGGCCTGTCCGGCAGCATGCGGAGGGCGGCCTCTATGCCCGCCAAGTTCGGAGGATTGTGCAAGGGGGCGAGAACTGCGTTGTCGCGGATCAGCCGGAGCGTCTCCTCGTCCACCAGCGCACTGTCCGACATCTCCCCGCCGTGCACGACCCGATGCCCGACGGCGCCGATCTCGTCCGCGCCGCTCAGAATCCGCAGCCTCGCGTCCAGGAAGCGATCCATCAGTATCCGCAGGGCTTCGCCGTGCTCGTCCGCGTGGCAGGCCTCCTCAACGTCCGTCCGGCCGGCGGAGAAGGACATGACGGCGTCCCCCTCGCCGATCTTCTCGACCAGGCCGTTCGCCAGGGCGCGCCTCTGCGGCATCTCGAACAGGGTGCACTTCAGCGAAGAGCTGCCCGCGTTGATGACCAGTACCTTCATGGCTCAGACCTGCAGCGCCGTCACGGCGGTCAGGGCTACTACGTCCTCCACGCTGGCGCCGCGGGACAGGTCGTTGACCGGCTTGGCGAAGCCCTGAAGGATCGGTCCTATGGCGTGCGCGCCGCCTGTGTACTGGACGGCTTTGTAGGCGATGTTGCCCGAGTTCAGGTCGGGGAAGATCAGGACGTTGGCCTGGCCCGCCACTTCGCTTTTGCCCTTCAGCTTGAGGCGAGCCACTTCCGGCACGAGGGCCGCGTCGAACTGCATGTCTCCCTCCACGAAGCCTTCTTTCAGCCTGGCGCGGGCCAGCTCGACGGCACGGCGGACCAGGTCGACCTTGGGATGGCTCACGCCTCCCCCGGTGGAGAAGGAGAGCATAGCGATGCGGGGAACCTGGCGCAAGAAGACGCGGGCCGTCTCAGCGCTGGCCAGCGCGGTGTCCGCCAGGTCCTCGGCATCGGGCTCGACGTTGACCGCGCAGTCGGCGAACACGAGTGGCACGTCCCGCCGGTCGCCCAGGCGGGGCAGCACCATGATGAAGGAACTGGATGGCCTGCGGATCCCCTCTCGGAGGCCGACGACCAGTTGCGCCGCCTGGATGACGCTGCCGGTCAGGTGAGCGATGCCCGCTACCATGCCGTCGGCGCAACCCAGGGCCACCATCATCGCGCCGTGGATCAGCGGCCTGCGGACCATCCGTGCCGCAAGCTTCTCGCTCACGTGACGCCGGCCTGCGTAGTGCAGCGCGAAGCGCTCGAGCCGCTCGGGGTCCTCGATCGGCAGGGCCCTGACGCCCGGACTCAGGCGCTCCGGCAGGTCAGCCGAAGGTCCGATGAGCAAGGGGTCCGCGATGCCTTCTTCGGCCACGTGCTCGGCGGCCTGGCGGATGCGGGGATCGGCGGGCTCGGGATAGACAATCGTGCGACGCACCTTCGTCGCTCTGGACTTGAGTTCTTCCACGAACTGCGAACTCATGGGCTTCCCTCGAGACATGGCGCGCCTGGGACCGTCCAACGGGGGTCAGGTGCGCCGAGGACCGAAAGGGCCTGGAAAAAGAGACGTCCTGAAGCCGGGCGCGAGCCGCCCCGCTCCGAGGAGTCCCCCCCCGGGGGATGGGCTGCCGACTGAAAGCCGATGGCTCCGCTCGCTATGGGCCCGCAGAGCCTAAAGCCGACAGATACGCCTCAGGGACTGAGGGCAGAGGAAGGAAACAAAGCCGTGCAGGCCGCGACTGCCGCCAGAGCCAGACACAAGCATACCGCCCTGGGTGACGGAGCATGAGACGGCATATAGGCAGGGCGAGCCCTCAGTGGGCAAGCCGCCCGGACCGGTACGGCGTCACGCTTTCCTCGTAGATCATGCTGGGTTCGTCCAGGCCGAGCGCCCAGTCCATGTCGTCCACGATGCCGTCCAGGTCTCTGTTCACAACGTAGTCGCGTTGACGGGTGCGCTCCGCCGAGAACGCGTTGGAACAACCGGTCGACAACGCCATGCCTGCGATGACCAACACGCCCACGAACCAGCCAAGCAAACGGTTCCTCATCAGCGTCTTCTCCCTTCCGATCGCGCCGCACCTGGCGCGGCGACGCCCGCCGCATGCGGCCAGCCGGAGCAAGGGTGCGTGCCAGAGAACGCTCCCCTCGCAGGCACAAGCCGCTCCTCGGGCCGCGGACGCGTACCAGGGACACACCAGCGCGGCCCTCATCCGCACCCAACCGCCCGCCACAGCGACAGGCGGACAGCACGTGGGAAGAGTACTCTCACGCACGTGCCAGCCCCGTCCGGCACGCAACTTCGCAGCACGGCCCTGCTACTTGCCGCCGGTGGCTGCTTCTTGAGCTTTGCGGGCTTCCTCAATGGCCTTCTGCCGCTCAGCTGCCGCTTGCGTCTGCGCTGTCTGCTGCTCCTGGCGCGCCGTTTCCGGCACAGCGGCCTGCTGTTGCTGCTGCTGCGGGGCCTTGGCTGCCGCTGCGCCCGCCGCACCGGTGGCCGGCACAACGGGTGCAGGCGCCGGCTTCTTGCCGCCCGAAAACAGGATGATCACCACTACGATCACTACGACCACTATTACGGCTATCAGCCCCTTCTTCATCTACTCCCTCCGGACAAGAACGTGCCTTGCGTCGAGAAACAACCTCAAGCCTCAGTGACTCGCCGCACCGCGGGACGCGGCAGCGGTACAGAACCCATAAGCGCTAAGTGCCTCGCCTCCCTTCGCCGGTAATCCCATGCCGGGCCCAGGCCCTGAAGCCACAATGGAATCTGATCCCAACGTGGGCCGCATTATAACCGCAGGAAATCTCGCCTTCAAGTCCTAACGGCCCCCTCTGCAAAGCCCGTCGGGAGCCCCACGCCCGGCGGCGAGCGCTCCCAGGATGGGGGGCAGCCGGGGCTTGACTGCGACCGAAGAAGGATTACAATGCGCCTGCGACGCCTTCCGAGCCTCCACCGCGTGCGGCTTCTCCCGCGATTCGTTGGTGCGTCCCGCATTTGAGGGCAGCGCAGATGGACACTCCGCTGGGCATCGTCGGGGGCAGTGGCCTCTACCGAATGGAGGGGCTCGAGGTCGAGCAGGAGGCGGAGGTCCGGACGCCCTTCGGCGAACCGTCGGACCGTTACGTGCTGGGCCGGCTGGACGGGCGGCCCGTCGCGTTCCTGGCCAGGCACGGGCGCGGGCATACCCTCATGCCCGGCGAGGTGAATTACCGGGCCAACGTCTACGGCTTCAAGAAGCTGGGAGTCCAGCGCCTGGTGGCCGTCTCTGCCGTCGGCAGCATGAGGGAGGAAATCCATCCGCTGCACATCGTGTTGCCCGATCAGTTCATTGATCGGACGCGCGGGCGGGCGGACACATTCTTCGGCCGCGGCGTCGTGGCCCACGTTTCCTTCGCGCAGCCGGTCTGCCCCGAGCTGCATGGCGCGCTCCTGCGGGCGGCGGAATCCTCCGGCGCCACCGTCTGGCCGGGGGGGACGTACGTCTGCATCGAGGGGCCGGCCTTCTCCACGCGGGCCGAATCCCGACTCTACCGTTCCTGGGAAGTCAGCGTGATCGGCATGACGAACCTGCCCGAGGCAAAGCTTGCCCGCGAGGCGGAGATGTGTTACGCTACGCTCGCCCTCGTGACAGACTTCGATTGCTGGCACGAAGCCGAGGAGGAGGTCTCCGTGGAGATGCTGCTGGATAACCTGCAGAGCAACGCCGGCACGGCCCGGCAGATCCTGAGGGCGCTCGTGCAGACGGTTCCTCCCGAACGCGCCTGCCCCTGTCGGGACGCCCTCCGAGACGCCATCGTTACCTCGCGCGAACACATCCCGGCGGAGACCAGAAGTAGACTGGACATCATCATTGGAAGATACGTAAAATAGCGCACGGATAGACTCCGACCGGTTCTGTGGGAGACTCGGGGACATGGCAGAGGAAATCGTCATAAAGTGCCAGAAGTGCGGACAGAAGCTGAAGCTGACCGACAGCCGTTATATCGGGCGCAAGGGGCGGTGCCCGAAATGCGGGTCCGTGATCCGGTTCCAGAAGAGCGGCGAGGGCAAAGCGGACGGCAGCGAGCAGCAGGTCGTGGAGGTGGACGAAGTCGCCACCCGCAAGGACGCCCTGCTGAGGATACAGAAGCAGAATCAGGTGGCTGTCGTCAGCTTCTCGACCTCCCGGATACTGGATCAGACGAACGTCCAGCAGCTCGGCGAGGAGCTCGACGCCCTCGTGGACGAGCACAAGCTCGACAAGATCGTGCTGAACTTCGCCGGCGTCACCTACATGAGCAGCGCCGTCATGGGCAAGCTGGTCAGCCTCCTGAAGAAGGTCAAGACCGCCGGCGGCCGGTTGAAGCTCTGCAGTATCGAAGACAGCATCTATGAGATCTTCGAGATCATGCGGTTCGACAAGATGTTCGACATCGCGCAGAATGAAGACGACGCGGTGATCGACCTGATGGACTGAGTCGCATGGTTCCCGATCGGGTCCCGCCCGGCAGCGACGGGTATAAGACATTCGGGTGGCAAGGCATCAACCTGACGGTCCCCCCGGCGTGGGAGCTTGTCTTCACTCAGGGCGGGCACCAGAGCGGCTACTTCAGACTCGCCGACGAGGACAGGACGCGTCTGGAGGTGCGCTGGGACGCCTCGCGAGAGGCCCTGCCGCCTGCCGACACGGTGAGCGCCTACCTGGACAAGCTCGCGAAGAAAGCCCGCAAGCGGGGAGATGAGTTCTCCTGCCAGCGCAGCCTGAAGCTGGCCTCGCCGCCTCAGAAGGAGGTCGAGTGCTATCGCTGGGCGGCCGACGGGCAGGGCATCGGGATGATGAGCCGATGCGCCGCCTGCGGCCGGGCCGTGCATCTGCAACTGCTGGGCGTGGCGGACGAATCGCTCAGAGGCCTGGCCCGGACCGTGTTCGGGTCTCTGAAGGACCACCCGGACGGGGACTGGCACCTGTGGCGCTTCTTCGACGTGGAATTCAGGAGCCCCGTGGGTCTCCGCTTGTTGAGGCCCAACCTGCAAGCGGGCTGCATTCGCATGCTGTTCGGGCAGGGGCGGACGAGGCTCGAGTTCATCCGGGTCAGCCTGGCCCAGGTCGTGTTGGGGGGCGAGGGCCTGGCGGAGTGGTTCCCCCGCTTCTACGCCAAGGCTTTGAAGCGCCGTTCCTACTCGATTCGCGGCACCGACGTGAAAGGGCACCCGGGCATCATCGTGGAGGGGCGCCCGTGGCTGCTGGTCAACCCGCTGCGGCTTGTCGGGCGTGGCCGGGCCGTCCGTGTCGCCGTCTGGCACTGCCAGGACTCGAACAGGCTCCTCGCCTGCTGCTTCGACGGGCCCGAGGCGGACGCCGGCGTCCTGTCGGATGCCGTGGACGGCTTTCGGTGCTGCGAAGGCGCCTGAGGAGTGCGATCGCCACGCAATGAGACTGTTCGGCGGCAAAAGGCAGAAGGGCCCCGAACTGGACCGGGACCAGTCCCTCTCGGCGAAGCCCTTCCTGAACCGGCGGGTCAAGGTGGAGAGGACCGATGACGGGACCGTCATCCTCCAGGTCCCTCGCCGCAATACGGCGATGATGAGGACCGTCTCGCGGTTCTTCCGGATCCCTCCTTACAGGCAGGTGGCACTTGACGAGCTCGGCACCTTCGTAATAGAACTTTGCGATGGAACGCATGCCGTGCGGGATATAGTTGATAAGTTCGCGGAAAGGTTTAGACTGAACCGCCGAGAGGCGGAGGTTTCGACAAGTGCTTTCCTGCGGACCCTCGCCGGGCGTTCGATAGTCGGCCTGCTCATCGAGGAGACCGACCGGTCCGGGCGTTAGCCTGTCCGGGGCGGCAGTGGGCTTCTGATTGCGGAGGATGTCCGTGGCAGACAAGCATGGCGTGGCGCCACGTGGACGGCACGGGATCGGAAGACAGATCGTGCTGCCTCTGAGCAAGGCCTTCGAGATCGCCTGGAAGGGCATAAGGATCCGCATCTGGCGTTCGCTCATCACGATGAGCGGCATCATCCTGGCCATCGCCTTCCTGATGTCGGTCTGGACCACAAGCGTGTTCACGCGGGCGCTGCGCAGCGTTAAGCCGACCGACCCGATGTACGCGCTGGTGCAGGACTCTCTGGAGGCGGAAGCCATCGCCAGCGGCGGAGTCAGCATACGCTGCGCCGTGGTGGAGAGGGAGAACGAGGCGGTCACGGTTGAACGCGTTACTCCGGCGGCGAGCATCCGCGGTTTCCTGGATGCTGTGGAGGCGTTCCGCGCCGTATCCGTCCCGTTGGACGCCCAAGCGATCGGGGAATTGCTCGCCGGAGACGAAGCGCCCGGCGCGGTGATCCTTGCGGGGCTGCCGGACGCGGCCTCCGCCCTCGCCGTGAAGAACGCCCTCGGGAGCTACGTCGAGCAAGGCGGCTTCCTCCTGGTCTACGGCACCGAAGGGCTTCAGGCGCCGCCGTCGGCCGGGGAGAACGCCCTGGCCGAGCTGCTGCCGGGCGTGCCTGCGGGCGGGACCTTCTCGACGGAGGGAGCCCAGATCCGGCCCGGCGAACTCCTGGCGCAGGTGCTGTGGCAGAACCATCCCCGGGCTACCTTTGTGCAGACCTCCGGCAAGCCGGGCGCGGAGGCCCTCGCGACGGCGGACGGACGGGCCCTGGGCTGGCGGCAAGACGTGGGTAAGGGCTCCGTGGCGTGGTACGCCGTGGCCGATGTTTCCGCTGCTGACCCGGACGTCGTGTCCTGGTTCCTGCGGGGTCAGATGGCGGAGGCCACGGCAGAACCGGGCGGCAGGAGCGGTCCGCTGGTGCGGCTGCTGGCAAGAGGCGCCGGAAAGGCCGGTGAGCAGCGAGACATGCGAGGCGTCTGGCTGGTCACTCTGAGCCTCATGGTCTGCGTCGTCGGCATCACCAACGCCATGCTGATGAGCGTGACCGAGCGCTTCCGGGAGATCGGGACGATGAAGTGCCTGGGCGCGCTCGATAGGTTCGTCGTCAAGCTGTTCCTGATAGAGTCGTCGCTGCAGGGCGTGGCCGGCTCGTTGCTCGGAGCCGTGATCGGGTTCATGCTGTCCTTCGGCCGCGCGCTGTTCACCTTCCACGTCAAGGACGTGCAGACGGGGGAGGGCTACTGGCTCGCCCTGCGGTACTTCCCCGGCCTCGGCCTGCTGGGCTGGGGGGCGGTGGCCATGGGCACGGGGATCGTGCTGAGCGTGGTCGCCGCCATTTACCCCGCCATACGGGCTGCCCGGATGGAGCCCGTGCAGGCCATGCGCGCTGAGGCGTAGGTGCTGCCGGAGCGGGACGCCGGCCGTGTCGGGAAATGAGAGGAGGGGTAAACCTTGGCGGAAGCAACGGCTGTGGAAACCGGCGTGGGCCAGCAGATCGTGGTCCGCACCAAGGACGTCAAGAAGGTCTACAAGATGGGCAAAGTCGAGGTCCACGCCCTCAAAGGCGTAACGCTGGAGGTCTCGATCGGCGAATACATCAGCATCATGGGCCCGAGCGGGAGCGGCAAGACGACCCTGTTCAACATGATCGGCGCCCTTGACAAGCCGAGCAGCGGCCAGGTCTACATCGACGAGGTGGACGTGGCCCAGCTGGACGCCTATGAACTGGCCTGGCTGCGCTGCCGCAAGATCGGCTACATCTTCCAGACCTTCAACCTCATCCCCGTCATGTCCGCCCTGGAGAACGTGACGCTGCCCATGACGTTCGCCGGACTGACCACCGACGAGGCGCGCGACAAGGGCATGGACCTCCTGGACCAGGTGGGGCTGGCCGAGCGCTACGACCACAAGCCGTTCGAGCTTTCCGGCGGCCAGCAGCAGCGCGTCGCCATCGCCCGCGCAATGGCCAACTCCCCCAGCATCATCCTGGCCGACGAGCCGACCGGCAACCTCGACCTGGCCACCGGCAAGGAGATCATCCAGCTGCTGGGCGAGATGAACAAGAAGCAGCACGTGACCATCATCACCGCCACGCACGACATCAAGATGCTCAGCGCCTCCGACCGCATCATCTGGGTGCGGGACGGCACACTCGCGAAGATCGAACGCCGCGAGGACCTGGACATCCAGGTGGGCTCCATCGGAGGCGACGCCGAAGGCGGCGTAGAGGCCAGCCTCCGCGGCGCGCTGGAGGAGGATTGAGCCGGGCGCAGCCGCCCCTTTGAGCGTGAGCCACGCGTCCTGCGGCCCGCCCGGAGCCGGACGGGCTTCAGTAGATCCTGCTCAGCTCCGCCCCCGGATAGTAGTACCGCAGGATCTCCCACCAATCCCTGCCGGCCGCCGCCAGCCCGCGTGCGCCCCACTGGCACAGGCCGACGCCGTGACCGTGACCGTGTCCCTTGAAGAGGAACCGGCCGTCGCCTGCCTCCACGGTGAAGCGGGCGCTCTTGAGCAGGTTCGAGCCCACGCTGGACCGGAAGGCGTTCGCGCTGACCCGCAACGTGCCGTTGACCTCAACGTAGCGCGCGTACCCGTCCCCTTCGACGCCCACGGGCGATATCGTGCGCACGGGCTCTGCGTCGTCGCGACCGAGCGCCTGGGAGATCCGGTAGCCCGGGATTTCCGCGCGCCATTCGTAGGTGGGGCTCTGCCGGCACCACTCGCACGGTACCCCCTGCAAAGGAGGAATGGGGTCCATGGCGAACGCCTTGTCGACTGCGGCCGTGTGCCCTCCGCACGTGCTGTGGAAGTAGGCAGGCAGTGCCTTCGACCCGTAGGTGAGCACCACTCCGGCCGTCAGCCCCACGGCCAGGTCGGCGGAGGCGTTCTCCTCGGCGCTGCCGCCGTAGGCCATGTCGTACGGGCTCAGATAGCCCTTGTCCTGCAGGGCGTAGAGCATGAAGGTCCTGGCCGCCACGGCCTGGGCCATGAGGGCGTCGAGCGGCCAGGTTCGGTACACCTCGGTGCCGACGACGCTGCGCAGGTAGTCGTCCGGCCTGACGAGGTCCACCGCGACGATGCGGCCGTCAGAGCCGGCTTCGACGGCGAGCACGCCCCTGTACTTGCGCCCGCCGAGCCTGAACGGGCCGGAGGAAGGCTGCAGTTCCAGCTTGGCCCAGGGCTGCTGCTCGTCGTCCAGCACCAGATGCCCCTCCGCAACGGCCAACCGCCACGGCCCGATGCCGCCGGTCAGGGCCTCCCGCGTCCCGTCGGCCACGCCGTACCAGGTGCCGCCCTCGGCGCACCCCGCGAGCAGCTCCCCGTCCGATCTGGCCAGTTGGGCTCGCATGAGGGGCGGCTCGGCCACGGCCGGCGGAGCCGGCGGGTATGCGAGCGGCCACTGCGGCCTGGCCGGCCGGCAGGAGAGAAGCAACAGCGCCGGGCCCGCCACCATCAGGACAAGGAGCAGTGCCCCGCCCACACCGCATGCGGCCTTTAGATGGGTCCGCTTCCTCACGGCCTCCTCGCTCGGGTTGCGCTGGCGCTCATGCCTCGCCGGGTCAGCCTTTCTCCATCGGGCCAGGGCCCTGGTAGACGTGGCGCGTCGTGTCCCTGAATCTCTCCCACTCGCTGAAGACGCAGCCGCAGTAGCTCTGCAGGTAGAGCCTCATCTCCCCGGCCCGGCGGTGGCTCTCCTCGGCCAGCGGCCGCCAGTCGAGGTACAGGAACGGGACCCCCGCCAGGTCGGCGCATTGCTCGCCAATGCTCCGGGCCAGGTCATGGTACTGGTGATGGCTGGCCAGCAGCGTTGTGGTAAACGCGCTGAACCCGCGCCGGGCCGCCTCCTGCGCCGTGCGCTTCAGGCGGAAGCGGTAGCAGTCCGCGCAGCGTTCCCGGCGTTCAACGCCGGACCAGCGCACGGACCTCAGGTACTCTTCCAGCCCGTAGTCCTCCTCGCAGAGGACACCGATCGGCAGGCGCTCCTGCAGCACCTTCAGGGCCTTCTTGCGCCGGCGGAACTCGATCAACGGGTGGATGTTGGGGTTGTAGAAATGCCCGGTCACGTCGTGCCCCAGGTCCACCAGATTCTCATACGGGCCGATGGCGCAGGGAGCGCAGCAGATGTGCAGGAGGATTCGCATGGCGTGCTGGGGCGCGGACCGGGCGCGCGGAGGAGCTTCAGAACAGGGCGCCTTGTCCCTCGCCGTCCTGTCCCTCGCCCAGGTGTTCGCGGACCATCTTTGCCCCGTCGGCGGTGAGGACGCGTCCGCGCGCCGTCCGCTCCATCAGGCCCTCCCTGATCAGGAAGGGCTCGTAGACGTCCTCAATGGTGTCTTCCTCTTCGCCGACGACGGCGGCTATGGTCTTGAGGCCGACGGCCTGACCGGCGTTGCGGGCCAGCACCAGGAGGATCCTGCGGTCCATCTCGGCGAGGCCCATCTGGTCGACTCCCAGTCGGGCGAGTCCCTCCAGGGCCAGTTCGCACGTGACCGCGGAGCGGCCCTGTGCCTGGGCCACGTCCCGGATCCGTCGCAGGAGGCGATTGGCGACCCGAGGGGTGCCGCGGGCGCGCCGGGCGATCAGCGTCGCCGCCTCTTCGTCAATGCCTATGTTGAGGACGCGGGCGCTGTTCTTCAGGATGCAGGTGAGCTCGTCCGGCGTGTAGAAGTCGAGTCTCTCCATTATCTGGAACCGGCCCCGCAGAGGCGGGGAGAGCAGGCCTTCCCGCGTCGTCGCGCCGATCAAGGTGAAGGGCTTCAGGTCCATCCTGACCGAGCGGCTGTGAGGCCCGGAGTCGATCATGATCGAGATGAAGAAGTCCTCCATCGCCGTGTAGAGGAACTCCTCGACGCGCACGTCGAGACGATGTATCTCGTCGATGAAGAGGATGTCGCCCGCCTGCCGGTTCGTCAGCAGGCCGACCAGGTCGCGCGCCTTGGTGAGCGCGGGCCCGCTGGTCGGCTTGATGTCCACTTGGAGCTCATTGGCGATGATGTAGGCCAGGGTCGTCTTGCCCAGGCCGGGCGGCCCGCTGAAGAGGATGTGGTCCAGGGCCTCGCCCCGCATTCTGGCTCCCTGGATCCACGTCTTCAGGTTCTCGATGGTCTTGGGCCGGCCCACGAAGTCCCTGAACGAACGAGGCCGCAGCATGCCGTCCAGCGCGCGCTCGTCGTCCTGGGGAAACCCCGAGTATACGCTCCGGTCTCTCGTGGCAGCCATTTGCCGCACGTCGCTGCGAGATCAATGCTCTCAATGGGAGAGCGCTTCTTCAACCAGGCTCTGTCTGTCCGCATCGGCGCCGAGCTTCTTCACGGCCGCCTTCACGGCCCTCTCGGCCGCCGCCCGCGATTCGCCCAGGGCGATCAGAGCTGCGACGGCGTCGCGGGCGACCTGGCCGGCCGGCCCCTCCCAGGGCTCGACGGCCAGTCCCTCGACGGGCCCCTGAAGCTCGGCCACCAGCCTCCTGGCCGTCTTGGCTCCGATGCCCTTCACCATGCTCTTGAGCGCGTCGACGTCCTCGTCCAGGACGTAGCGCTTGAGCTGCCCGGGCGTGCATCCGCTCAGGATCCGCATGGCCACCATCGGCCCGATCTGGCTGACGCCCAGCAGCATGTGGAAGAGCTGGCGTTCGACCTCGGTGGCGAACCCGTACAGCCGCAGCTCGTCCTCGCGCACGTGCAGGCAGGTCAGGAGCCGGACCTCTTGGCCGACCTTGGGGAGGGACTCATAGGTGGCCAGAGAAACGTGCAGGCGCAAACCGACCCCGGCCGTCCGAACGATGGCGACGCCAGGGCTCTTGGAGGCAAGCTCGCCCTGGAGGAAGTCGATCATCCCGAATCAGTCGCTCTTGAGGGAGAGCCCCAGCGCGCCCAGTTTGGTCTCGATCTCCTTCAGGCTGGTCGCGCCGAAGTTAGGGACGCCCAGCAAGTGCTTCCTGGTCAGTTGGATCAACTGGCCGACCGTCGTCACTCCCAACCGTTCCATACACTTGCGGGACCGGGTCGAGAGCTCAAGCTCCTCGACCGACATGTTCAGCCTTTCCTGGACCGGTATGTCCTCGCCGGCCTCGAGCGCGCTGATCGCGCGGCCCGTCCTGGCGCCTGTGGCCTCGTAGCGGGCCAACAGATCCTGCACTTCGTGCTCGTTGAGCATGTTGTCCCGCACGGCGGGGCCGGGCATCGAGGCGCCGATCTCTCCCAGGCCTCCCTCGGGCAGGCCGAATATCTCGTCCATCGTCCTCAGGCGCTGCGGCTTGCTCACGTCGACGTACATCGTCAATGACGACTCGGCGTCCTTCAGGTACAACTGCGCCTGCTTGTGCGTCGGCTCGATGGCCAGCACACGCTTGTAGCAGTTGATCGCCTCCTCGTATTCTCCGTGGTCTTCGTAGAGGACGCCCAGGTTGATCAGCGCGCCCACGTACGTGGGCTGGAGCCTGACGCAGCGCTCGTAGAGCCCCCTGGCGCGGTCGTCTTCGCCGTTCAGGTCGCAGTTCAGCGCCAGGCGGAACAGGCTGCGGGTATGCTTCGGGTCCTTGGTCAGAGCCGCCTCGAAGAACTCGATGGCCTGGCCGTACTCCCCCTCGGTCTCGGCCACGCGGCCCCTCGCGTAGAGGACGTCGGCCGACGCCCCCCCATCGTCGGGCAGGCCCTTCAGCAGCTTCTCCGCCGGTTCGTAGTCGCGCAGGTTGCAGTGGGCCTCGATCATCAGGACGTCGGTTTCCCGGTCGTCCTCGCTGAGTCGGCCCTTGTCCAGGTACTCGATGGCTTCCCGTTCCCGGCCCATCTTCAGGTATGCGCGACCGAGGAAATGGGAAGCCGTCTTGCGCGTACGGATCTTCTCGAGCTCCCGCGCTGCGGCGCCGTAGTCGCCCCTCGCGAAGTGCAGTATGCCGACCTTCTCCAGCACGTCGCGCTGCTGGTCCTCGGAAGCTCCTTCGAGCTGCGCTTGCACGTCTCTGATCCGGCTGTCGGTGAAGTCGACGTTCGAGTAGCTCTCGTAGATGCGCTGAACCAGCTCATCGAAGTTCGTGCGGTCGAGCACTCCGGCCAGCAGCTCGTCCAACTTCTGCTTCGTGGCAGCAGTCGTCATAATGGTCCTTTAGCAAATGACTTAGGGCATGGAAGGAGGGCCATACAAGCGACATGCGACAGCACGCGCTTTTGTCTCAGGGTACCAGAAAGTTTGACCAGTGTCAAGCTATCTGGTATGCTGCTTGCTCTGGGGGCGCGACTGCTGCAAGGACCATGGTGGGCTCGGAAGGAAAGCCCGTCCGATGGGAAGAGTCAACATAACGGACTCCGTCGCCGTCGGCGATGGCCTGCCCCTGTTCGTGGTGGCCGGGCCCTGCGTCATCGAGAGCAGGCAGTTGTGCATCGACATTGCGGGCCGCATGAAGGAGGCCTGCGACGAGCTGGAGCTGCCCTACGTCTTCAAGGCGTCCTTCGACAAGGCCAATCGGACCAGCATCGCGTCCTTCCGCGGCGTGGGGCTCGAGGAGGGGCTGCGCATCCTGGGCCAGGTGAAGGAGCAGGTGCATGTGCCCGTCCTGACGGACATCCACACGCCCGACCAGGCCGCGCCCGTCGCGCAGGTCGTCGACGTGCTCCAGATCCCCGCCTTCCTGTGCCGGCAGACAGACCTGCTGGTGGCCGCCGCCCGCACGGGCGCCGCGATCAACATCAAGAAGGGCCAGTTCATGGCTCCGGATGAGATGAAGCGCGCGGCGGAGAAGGTCACCCTGATGGGCAACGACCGCGTGATGCTGTGCGAGCGGGGCACGTGCTTCGGTTACCACGACTTGGTGGTGGACATGCGTTCCATCGTGCGCATGAAGTCCATCGGGCACCCGGTCCTGTTCGATGCCACGCATTCGACGCAGCGGCCGGGAGGCCTCGGCTTCCAGAGCGACGGGGAGCGGCAGATGATCCCCGCGTTGGCCCAGGCGGCCGTGGCCGTCGGCGTCGACGGCGTGTTCCTGGAAGTCCATCCCGACCCAGACACGGCCCTCTCCGACGGCGCCAGCATGCTGCACATCAATGCGGCTCCGGCCTTGCTGGCGCAGTTGAAGGCCATCTCGACTCTTCCGGGAATAAGGTGATGGCCGGAACGGGCATCTTCGGGGGTTCGTTCAATCCCGTCCACGTCGGGCACCTGATCCTGGCCGAACGGGCCCGTTCGGAACGTTCCCTGGACGAGGTCCTCTTCGTGCCCGCCCCGCGGCCCCCGCACAAGTCGGATCGCCCGCTGATTGCGGCCCGGCATCGCATGCGCATGGTGGAGCTGGCCATCGAGGGCAACCCGGCCTTCACGGCTCTGCCGCTCGAGATAGAACGCGAGGGGCCGTCCTACACGCTCACTACGGTCAGGCAGCTTCGCCAGGAGAAGGGCGGGGCGGATCTGTACCTCGTTCTTGGGGGGGACAGCCTGCACGACATCCCGACCTGGTGGCGCGCCGAGGAGCTGGTCCGAGAAGTGGACATCATCGCCTTCGACCGGCCCGGCAGCACGGTCGAGGCAGCGCTTTCAAGGCTGACGGGCGTCTTCGGCGAGGCATGGGCGGAGCGGGTCCGCGAACTGAAGGTCGAGGCTCCCCTGCTGGACATGTCCGCCACGGACGTTCGCTGCCGGGTTGGCGAGGGCAAGTCCGTCCGCTACCTGGTGCCCGACGCGGTGCACCGCTACATCATCGACAACGGCCTCTACCGCAGCGCCCGATGAGCCGTTGGGGCCGGTCGGCGCGCGGCGGCATTCACTCGGGCTCGACGTCCTCCGTGTCTTCCAGGTCGCGGCCGGCTATGCGGCGCAGGTCCTGCCTTCGCTTGCGCCGGCTCGGGCTGCGCCTTGCCTTGGCGATCTGCTGCGTTGGCTCCTCGACGTCGGTCTCCCGCGGCACCCGCTGCTCCTCGGTTGTCTCGACGATTCTGACGTACCTGCCGTAGTGGGCCGGCGGCAGTTCGCCCGTTTCGACCGCTTCTTTGACGGCACAACCGGGCTCGTGCATGTGGAGGCAATCGGGCATGCGGCAATCCGCGGACAGCTCCCATATGCGGGGGAAGAACTGCGCCACGTCCCGCTTCTCGATCTCCCACAGCGTGAACTCGCGTATGCCGGGCGTGTCCACGACGTAGCCGCCGAAGTCCAGGGCCAGCAGCGAGACGCTGCTGGTCGTGTGCCGCCCCTTCGCCATGACCGGTCCGGTCTTGAGCCTCAGGCCGGGCTGGATGGCATTGATCAGAGCCGATTTGCCGACGCCGCTGTGGCCGGCCAGAACCGTGCTCTTGTTGCGGAGGACGTTTATCAGGGCCCCCAGGCCCGTGCGCTTCGTGGCGCTGGTCAGGAGCACCTCGTAGCCCATCTCGCGGTAGAGCTCTGCGGCGTCCAGGTAATCCGATTCGTCCTTTGCCAGGTCGGTCTTGTTGATGCAGACGACCGGCTCGATGCCGCCGGCCTCGCCGGCGATGACGTAGCGGTCGATGATGCCGGGAGTCAGCGACGGCCTGCGGACGGAGGCGACGATGAGGATCTGGTCGACGTTGGCCACGATGACGTGTTCGATCCTGGGATCGCGGGGCGATCGGCGGGAAAGCTTGGTGCGGCGGGGAAGCACCTCCCCGATGATGCCCTCGCCCTCCTCGGTGGGCGCGAAGACAACGCCGTCGCCGACGGCCAGCGGCTTCGATTCCCCCGTGTCGCTCCCTACCAGACGCCCGCGGACCTTGCACTCGTAGGTCCTGCCGCCCGCGTTCACCTCGCACAGCACCGCTTGTATCTTCGTGACGGTCCCTTGCATACGCTCCTTCAGTCGGCGCCGGTGCGGCGACTCCCCAGTTCGGTGAACAGATGATCGAGCGCTAGGCGGCGGTTGGCGTTGTTGCCGACTGCCTCGATGGCGTCGAGCACGAGATCGGCCTGCTCGAGGAAGCCGTCGGGCCCGGCGTCGGCCGCCGCCTTCCGGATTGCGTCCCGCCCGGCCCTGTTGAGGAGGGGCGGCTCACCTTTGGGGTCAGCCGCCGTCACGGCGAGGTCGCGGTAGTAGAGGAGCGCGCACTCAAGCAGCTCCTGGAGCTCGACGCGGCTTGCAGCGGCGGAGCCGCCGGCCTGCCTGGCCAGGCCGTCCAGCCAGTCGGAGAGGCGGAAGTTGTCCTCGACGGAGACTGCCCGGAGCTGCTCGATCAACTCCTTGTTGAACGCGTGCAGCCCCCCCCGGCGGAGCTGCTCGGCCAGGCCGGGGCTGCCCCAGGCGCGGCCGGCCAGCCAATGCGCGTCTTCCGGCGCCGCGCCGTCCGCCTCGAGGCGGGCGCCCAGGACCTCGGGCCTGAGGTTCCGGAGCCTGACGACGCGGCAGCGGCTGATGACCGTCTCCGGGATCGGGCGGAGGCTCGACGCGATGAGCAGGAACACGCAGCCCCCCGGCGGCTCTTCCAGCGTCTTCAGGAAGCAGTTCGCCGCCTCGATGGACAGGCGTTCGGCGTCGCGGATGACGAAGACGCGTCGCGAGGCGGTCACCGGCTTCAGGGCGGCCACGCGCTGCATCTCGCGCACCGCGTCGATCGGGATGAGCTGCCTGCTCTCGGGCACGGCCTCCTCCCGGTAGTCGGGGTGTCCGCCGGCGCCCATAAGCCGGCAGCTCCGGCAGGCCCCGCACGCGGCGTCCGGCTGCGGAGGCTCGTCGCACAGAAGGATGCGGGCGAGCTCCCGCGCCATTGCCAAGCGTCCGGTGCCAGCAGAGCCTACGAAGAGAAGGGCGTGCGGCAGCCTGTCGCTCCTGAGCGCCGCACGGATCAGGCGCGCCGCGGTCTCCTGTCCCGGGATGTCATCAAGCGACATGGTGCCCTCGGTCACTCCTCCACGATGGCGAGCACTTCGCTGACTTTGACCTTGTCCCCTTCCATGGCGAGGATGCTCTTCAGCGTTCCGCTGACCGGGGCGGGCACGGTGAACGCCGCCTTGTCCGTCAGCATCTCCACCATGTCCTGTCCCTGTTGCAGCGCTTCGCCTTCCTCCACGTACCAGAAGGAGACCTCGGCCTCGTCGGGGGCGTCGTCGCCCAGGGATGGCAGCCTGACCTCGAATGCCATGTCATCCTCCGGTTGCGTTTCCTGATCCCGCGCCGGCCCGGCCCAGCAGGGCGGCGGCCACGGCCTCGGCGTGGTAGCTGCTTCGCACGAAGGGGCCGCTGGCGACCGCTGCGAACCCCATCTCCAGCGCCCGGGCCTTCAGCCCATCGAAGCGCTCGGGCGGCACGAACTCCACGACGGGATGGTGCGCCTGAGAGGGCGCCAGATACTGCCCCAGCGTCAGGACGCGGCAGCCTGCCTCCAGCAGGTCGGCCAACGCAGCGGCCAGCTCGTCCTCCGTCTCGCCGAGGCCGAGCATCAGTCCGCTCTTGACGACGGGGGGCGGGCAGGATTGCGCCGCCTGGGCAAGGACGGCCAGCGACCGGCCGTAGTCCGCCTGCGGCCTGACCTCCGGATACAGCCTGGGGACAGTCTCCACGTTGTGGTTGAAGACCTCCGGCCCGGCCTTCAGGACGCGCTCCACGTCATTGGGATTGCCCCTGAAGTCGGGCACCAGGACCTCCACGGCCGCCGTCGCGGCCTCGTGAACGGCCCGGACCGTCCGCGCGAACTGCTCGCTTCCGCCATCCGGCAGGTCGTCGCGGGTCACGCTCGTGATAACGACGTGCCGCAATGCCATGCGGCGCACCGCCTCGGCGATGCGGGCCGGTTCATCGGCGTCGGGGGGCCGGGGGATGCCGCTCGAAACGGCGCAGAACGTGCAGCCCCTCGTGCACACCGAGCCCAGTATCATGAATGTGGCGGTCCCTCGGGCGAAGCATTCCCCGATGTTCGGGCAGTGCGCCTCCTGGCAGATTGTGTGCAGGTCGAGCTCCTTCAGCAATGCCAGGACCGGTTCGGTGCTGCCGCGGGGGGGCAGGCGCCTCTTCAGCCAGGGGGCCAGTCTCTTGCCGGTTGCCTTCATGCCGTCGCCACCGTCTGCGCAGCCGCCTTCGCAAGGGACATCTCGAAGTGCTCGGCGAAGTATCGCGCCGCCCGCTCGGCCACGTCTTCCAGGGCAGGTGCTGATCCCAGCTCGCGCTCCAGGGACGTGATCTCGGCCCGGCGCAGCCCGCACGGGACGATCAGGTCGAACCTGGACAGGTCGGTCGAGACGTTCAGGGCCACGCCGTGGTAGCTGACCCAGCGACGCACCGCGATGCCGATCGACGCGATCTTCCTGTTTTCCACCCAGACGCCCGTATGCGGGGAGTCGGCGTGAGCGGGCACGCCGTAGCTGCGGCAGAGCCTGACCAGCCAGCCCTCCAGGTCGCGCAGGTAGCGATGCAGGTCGCAGCCGCGCGGCTTCAGGTGGACGATGGGATAGACCACCAACTGGCCGGGGCCGTGGAAGGTGACCTCCCCGCCGCGGTTCGTCTCGGCCACCGAGACGCCGAGCTCCGCCAGCCGCGACTCGCCCGCCAGCACGTCGGAACGCCGGCCTCGGCGGCCGAGCGTGATCGTCGCAGGGTGTTCGATGCAGAGCAGGTAGTTGGCTGCGCCCTCGGAGGCGATGCAGGCGTCCCGCAGTCGCTCCTGAAGCTGTACCGCTTCCTGGTAGCCCAAATGGAGCAGGTCAGTGCGGAACAGCCTCGGTCGTTCGGCGGCTGCCATCGCGGTCAACCCCTCCAGTTGACGGGCAGGCCGATGAGCCCTTCGGCGGCCTCCCGAAGCGCCTCGGGCAGCGTCGGATGGGCGTGAATCGTGTCGGCCAGCTCCTCGGCGGTGCACTCCAACTGCATGGCCAGGGCTGCCTCTCCGATCAAGGAGCTCGCCTCGGGCCCGCAGATGTGCACGCCCAGCAGCTCTCCGGTCCTCGCGTCGGCCAGCATCTTGACGAAGCCGTCCGTCTCGCCCAGGATGTGGGCCCTGCCCAGGGCGCGCAGGGGGAACCTCTTCACGCTCACCTCCGTGACGGCGCGCCGCGCTTCGTCCTCGGTCAGGCCCACCGTCGCGACCTCCGGCAACGTGAAGACGCAGGCCGGCACGACGCGGCGGTCCATCGCCGCCGTGAGCGAGCCGGTGGCGTGCGTGGCCGCTACGATGCCTTCCCGGCTGCCCACATGGGCCAGCATGAGGTGGCCGACCACGTCGCCCGCGGCGTAGATGTGGGGCTGCGCGGTCTGCATGTGTTCGTTGACGACCAACTGGCCCTCTCCGGCCGGCTCGAGGCCCGCCCGCTCGACCTCCAGCCCGGTGCAGTCTGCCCGGCGGCCGACGCAGACGAGCATGCGCCGCGCCGCCACCTCATCTCCACCGGTCAGCTTCGCTCGCACGCCCCCTTTGTCCTTGTTGACGCTCTCCAGCCGGACGCCCGTGAGCATGGAGACGCCGAGCTTCTTCAGGCTCTTCGCTACCTCACGGCCGCAGTCCTCGTCCATCCCGGGCAGGATGCGGTCCATGGCTTCGATGACCACCACCTCGACGCCGAAGGCGGCGAAGATCCCGGCGAATTCGATCCCGATGTAGCCGCCGCCGACGATGACGACGGACTCGGGAAGCTCGTTCGAGAGGACGGCGTCCGCGCTGTCCATCACGATCTCGTGGTCGAACGGGACTTCCGGAAGCTCGACAGGCCTGGAGCCCGTGGCGATGATGACGTTGCGGGCGGTTACGTCGCGCTCGCCTTCCTGGCCCTCCACGTGGAGCGTATGGGGGTCCTTGAATCGGGCGACGGCCTGGATCAGCTCCACGCCATTGCCGCCCAGCAGGGCCCTGACGCCGCCGCGCAGCCTCGCCACGATGGCGTCGCGCCGCGCTGCCACGGCGGCGTAGTTCAGCTCGCATCCCCCGACGTTGAGGCCGTACTCGGCGGCACGCTCGAGCTGTCGCAGCATGTGGGCCGAGTGCGACAACGCCTTGGTGGGGATGCAGCCTACGTTCGTGCAGACGCCGCCGAGTTCGGACTTCTCGACGATGCATGTTCGCGCCCCGAGCTGGGCCGCGCGTATCGCGGCCACGTACCCGGCCGGCCCGGCGCCGATGACGGCCATGTCGAAGTCGTAACTGTCGCTCATCATTTCCCTGTTGACTGCGGGCGGGTCCTGAGAGGTCCACGAGGGATGCAGCAGGGACTCCCGCCAGGGCTCCATTGTAATGCGTGGGGACGGCCAGTCAAAGGCGTCGCGCCACCCGGGCGACCATGACGGCTAGGGTGGCAGGGCTCGGCCGTGCCGCTGGTTCTGCCCTCGTTCCGCACCGGCGGACGTGAACGCGCCCTGGCGCAGGGACCCTCAGGAGCAACGGCCGGGGAGAAGGCCGCCGTTGAGCTTTTCGAGCGTCTCGGCGTGCTGCCCGCGTTCCGTCTCGCGCAGGCGCCGGGCGTAGGTCTCCAGCCTGCCGCGGGTGTGGAACGGGCCGCCTTCGTCCATGACGGTCCAGAGCGGGTCGATCCGGCTCGTTGACGTTGCCATCATGTCCGCGTGCCACTTTTCCAGGAGCGCCAGGCCCCTGTCCGCGATGTCCTGGCGCTCCTTGGCCAGGTTATGGGTCTCGTGGGGATCCTCCTCCAGGTTGAAGGCCATGACCTGGGGGAAGTCCTTCATGCCGGTGTGGTAGGTCCGGATGACGATCCACGGGCCGAACCGGACGCTGCGCTGGCAGCTCCAGGCGCACTGGCTGACGACCAGGCACTCGCGGCCGCGATCCCGCCCGTCCAGGGCGGCGGCGAAGCTCCGGCCGTCCCATCGCGCCGGACACTGCCCGCCCAGCAGCTCCATCATGGTGGGCGGCAGGTCCAGATTGTAATGCAGCCCGTCGTCGGCGCGTCTGCCTTCCTTGCCCGGCCAGCGGATGATGAGGGGTACGCGGCTGGTGATGTGGTCGGCCGTGTGGTGGTCCCCGTAGATGTTCAGCTCTCCCTGGTTCTCCCCGTGGTCGGAGCTGATGATGACGGCGGTGTCGTCCAGAACGCCCTTGCGCTCGAGGGCCTCCAGTATCCGGCCGAAGTGGTCGTCCGCGTAGCGGACGCCGACGTCGTAGCCGTCGATCCAGCGCCGGAAGTCCTGAAGGTTGCGGATCTGGGCCGGCTGGCGCGGCAGGTCGCGGTCGGACCCGAAGCCCCACGGTTCGTGGGCGCTGTGGGGGCCGAAACCGTTGTAATGCCGTTCGATCAGTTCATCGCTGATCCAGCCGGGGATTGGCTCTCCTTCGAACGGATTGCCGTACTCCTCCGGCGTGCGGTAGGGCGTGTGGGGGTCCCAGACGTTCACGTGCAGGAACCAGTTGTCCTCCCCGCCGTGCCGCTCTATCCAGTCCAGTGCGATGGGGACGACCTCGTCGGCACGCTCCATGCCGCCTTTGCCCGGGTTGTGCATCTCGCGCCAGCCGTGGTAGAACCACCACGCCGAGTGCCGCTCGGCAAAGGGGCTGACGCTGACGGGGTAGAGGCCACAGTGCCGCATCGCCATCGGCCATGAGTGCCACTCCTGCGGGAGCCTGAACCCGCGCTCGTGCCCGACGATGTAGGGGTCAGCCGCGCTGCCGCCGTGGCCCACCACGCCCGTGTGGATGCCGAACCGGCCCAGGAACAACGCCGCGCGCGAGGGCAGGCACGGCGCGTCCGTCGCGTAGCAGTTCGTGAAGACGGTCCCTTGGCGCGCGACGCGGTCGATGTTCGGCGACGTGTTGCGCTCATACCCATAGCAGCCGAGGTGATCCGGCCTGAGCGTGTCGATGTCGTAGTACAGGACGCGCATTCGGGCCTCCGATGCGTTTGGCGGAACGGCGCGCTGCGTTAGCGCGGCCGCCCGACACGGCGGAGGTCCGGATTGTAAGCGTGCGTCCCCGGAGTGTCAATCGGCCGGCGATTGCGTCGGCCGCCGCCCGCCCGTAACATCAGCTTCTTCCCACGCCGCGCATGGAGGGAGGGACGCCCATGAAGGCGCACACGGAGTACTTCACGTTCAATACCCGGCGGCATCGGGAGTACATCAACGTCACCGACCGCGTCGCGGACGTCGTCGCGGCCAGCGGAGTTCAGGACGGGATGGCGCTGGTCTCGGCGATGCACATCACGGCCGGCGTCTACGTCAACGACGCGGAGTCCGGACTTATCCAGGACATTGACGATTGGCTCCAGAAACTCGCGCCTGAGGGTCCGGACTACCGCCACCACCGGACGGGCGAGGTCAACGGCGACGCCCACCTGAAGAACCTGCTCATCGGGCACGAGGTGATCGTGCCGGTCACGGGCGGGAAGATGGACCTGGGGCCGTGGCAGCAGATCTACTACGCCGAGTTCGACGGCCAGCGCCCCAAGCGCCTCATTGTGAAGGTGATGGGGGAGTAGGGGCCGCCTCGCCCTCCCCGGCGGGCTTCTCCTTCAGCGTGGCAAGGTGCTCGGCCACCGAGACGACCTTGTCCGGTAGGTTCGGCACGCGCGCCACGATCCGCAGCGCGGCGTCTGACACCTGTTCTATCGCCACTTCCTTCAGTGACGCCGAATCGCCGGCCGCGTCGGCGAACTGCTGGAGCTTCTGCCGCAGCTCCCCGGCCGACTCGGCGTCGGCGCACGCCACGAAGAGCGCAAGCATCGCGTCCAGGTTGTTCAGGCTCTCGAACTGCCCGCTCAGGCTGAGCACCTTGGGCGAGGCGACGCCCGTTGCAGCCAGCTCCTCCCGGCCCTGGTCCTCCGGGATCACGGACAGGAGGGCCTGCAGCTCGCCGTGCGCGTTGCCGCAGGCGAACCGGATGGGTGCCGTCCGGCTCAACATCCCGTAGGCGGACTTCAGCAGGGGGCCTGCCTGCAGCTCGGCCAGCGGGAGCGCCTGCTCTGGCCCCTCATCGGAGGGCGTGTGCAGCTCCAGGCTGTCAATCCAGGCCCGCGCGAGGTCCTCGCGGTTGGCGGCCATCAGGCTGTTGTCCCTGACGGCTACGGCTGTGCCATCCTGTGTGATCAACAGCGTGGCTCCCTTGTACTCGGTGGTGGAGCCTTTGTCTTTCTGGGCTTTGAGGACGCTGCGGGCCAGCAGCGCCAGCAGCGGCGCGTACCTCTGGACGGATACGATCAGGCCCTTGCCCGTGGGCCCGGGCTCGCCCAGGCGCTCGAGGAGCAAAACGGCCTGGATGGGCGCGATCCTCTCCAGGTTGACCCGCGTGGTGTCGGCGTCCATGGTCAGGCGTCGGCCTTCGCGGGTGGGCGCCTTCTCGCGGATGCTCGGCATCATCAACAGCTGGACGGCTGCGTCGACCATGAGGGGGTCATCGGGCTCGACCGTGGCGAAGACGAGTGCGTCCGTGTCGGCGGTCACAAGTAACTCGGGGGCTACGAGGGGCTGAGGGCGCTCCAGGGCTTTCTTGACCACGCGCGCGCCGACGAGCGCCACGACGGTGACCGCCACGAGGAAGCCGAGGCAGCCGCCCGTGCAGCCCCAGATCCATTTTCTGCGCCTTTTCTGTTCCGGCGTTACCGCTCTCATTCCGCCTGGACTCGTGCTGTTGAAGGCGCCCTAGACTTCCAGGGCCGCAGCCGGCAGGTCCCCTCGAGGGAACCGGACCAGCAGCGGCTCCGCAATGTCGCGCAGAAACCCGTCCACCTGCTGAGGAGCGCGCCCGACGAAGGCCGCCGGTTCGGCCAGAGCGTCGAGCCGCCGGCGCACTGCGGCGAATTGCTCGTCCTGCCGGATGCGGTCCAGCAGGTCGTTGACGCCGTCGCCTCCGTTCACCCTCTCGGCCGCCGCCAGCGAATGCACGCGGATGCGCTCGTGGAGGTCCTGCCGGTCGCCTCCCGCCTTCACTGCCTCCATCAGTATGTTCTCTGTGGCCACGAAGGGCAGCTCGGCCTGCACGCGCCGGGCGATCACGCGTTCGTTCACGACGAGCCCGTCCGTTATGTTCGCGGCGAGGCGCGCGATGGCATCGGCGGCGAGGAATCCCTCGGGCAGGGAGAGCCGGCGAATGGCCGAATCGTCCAGCGTGCGTTCGAGCCACTGGTCGGCGGCCGTCATTGCGGCGTTCTGCACGTTATTGAGCAGGAAGCGGCTCAGCGAGACCATGCGCTCGCACCGAACGGGGTTGCGCTTGTAGGGCATGGCGGAGGAGCCCACCTGAGCCTGGCCGAAGGGCTCCTCCAGCTCCTTAAGGCCGGCCAGCAGCCGGATGTCTGTCGCCATCTTGTGGCACGCCAGCGCCAGCCCGCCGAGCGAGGAGAGCACCTTGTAATCGAACGCACGCGGGTACGTCTGGCCGGTGATGGCGAAGACGCGCGGGGAACCCATCTTCTCGGCGACCAGCTCGTCGAGCCTGTCGACCTTCTCGTGATCGCCGTCGAACAGGGCCAGGTAGCTGGCCTGTGTGCCGGTGGTCCCCTTCGCCCCGCGCAGGGGCATGCTCTCGGCCAGGTCGGACGTGGTCCTGAGGGCTCCGATCAGGTCGGCCAGCCAGAGGCAGGCCCTCTTGCCTACCGTCGTCAACTGCGCCGGCTGGAAGTGCGTGTAGGCCAGGCAGGGAAGGTCCCTGTAGGTGCGGGCGAACCCGGCCAGGCTGCGGCACGCGGACGCCAGCGGCGCCACGAGCAGCCGCAGCCCGTCGCGCATCTGGATCAGGTCCGTGTTGTCCGTGACGAATGCGCTCGTCGCGCCCAGGTGGATGATGGGGCGCGCCGCCGGGCACTGCTCTCCGTAGGCCCGCAAGTGGGCCATCACGTCGTGGCGCGTCTCGCGCTCGATGGCCGCGACCCTGTCGAAGTCCACCTCGTCGGAGTGCTCTCTCAGCTCGGCGATCTGCTCGTCGGAGATGCTCAGGCCGAGCTCCTTCTCTGCCTCGGCCAGCGCAATCCAGAGCTGGCGCCAAGTCCGGTACTTCTTCAGGTCGCCCCAGTTCTCCAGCATCTCCCGGCTGGCCCACCGGGTCGCGAAGGGCGAGGTGTAGATCCGCCTGCTCGGCTCGTCGGCCGTCATGGCTTCCCCTTGATGCCGAGGGATTCGCTGGTGAACAGGGCGCGGAAGGGGACCTGCGCCTCCCGGAAGGCCGCCTCGGCCCCCTCCTGCCGGTCAAGGACGAGCAGGACGGACACCTTGCCGGCGCCTGCCTCGCGAAGGGCTTTGACGGCCTGGAGGGCCGCCCCCGCCGTTGTCGCCACGTCTTCGAGCAGCACGACGTGCTCGCCGGGCTTCATCTCTCCCTCGATGCGTTCGTTCGTGCCGTACCCCTTGCTTTCCTTGCGGACGATGACGAACGGGATGCCGGTCTCCAGGGCCACGGCGGTGGCCAGGGGCACGCCGCCCAGCTCCGCGCCGGCCAGCCTCCCCGCGTCTTCCGGAAGCATGGCGGCCAGTTCGGCAGCAACGTCACGCAGTAGATCGGGACAGGTCTCGAACCTGTACTTATCGAAGTAGTAGTGGCTCTTGCGGCCGCTGCGCAATGTGAACTCGCCCTCCAGGAGCGCCACCTTCTTCAGCCGCCGGCCGAGCTCCTCTATGTCCATGCGCGCGGTACCCCGTATGGCCTCCCTGGGACAGCGGTCAACGAACGCCACCTGGGATTATAGCGGGTGGGCGGAAGGGTGACAACCTGCGGTGATGGCAGTGGCCAGTTGCCAGTGGCCAGTTGCCAGAGACACCCACGCTTGCCCGCCGACTGGCGGGGCGGGGGCACCGAGGAAGGACGAACGGCGAGCAGGAGTAGGAGCAGTGACGGCAGTGGCCGGTGGCCAGTTGCCAGAGACACCCACGCTTGCCCGCGGAACGGCGGGGCGAGCAGGAGTAGGGGCGCGGCTGTCCGGCCGGCCCGTCCGCTAGAGGCAATGGACGCGGCCGTGGAGGGAACGGCCCTTCGCAACGGCCGCCTCGGCGGCGTCGCGCCGCAGGCCGATCAGGTTGATGCCCCTGTCCACAGTGTGCGCGAAGATGGCGTCCATGTCGTTGCACTCGGGCTGGGACAGGTTGACGGCGTGCAGGCCCCGCATCCGCGACATGCTCTCGACGTAGTGATCGCCGCGTCCGCAGAAATGGATGGCGCCGCCGCCGAACTCGTCGAGCAGGCACTGATCGTAGGGCCGGACGAACTCGTCGAACATCTCCGGCGACAGGTTCATGGCCGAGTCGTCGCGCAGCATGATGCGGCCTTTGTGCAGCAAGCCCCAGTGCGGCGCATACGCGTCGGGCCGCGGGACGATCTCCTCCCACTCGCGCATGAAGGCGACGTAGGTATCCGTCACGAGACCCAGCAGGTCATGGACGAGGTCCGGTGCGTCGTAGAGGGCGTAGAAGAGCGACGACCCCCAGAGCAGCTCCACGACGTCCATCGGCCCCTGCATGTCGGGATGGTAGACATGGACGTGCCGCCCGATGTTCGGGTAGACGCGCGCGATGGCGGCGAACTCGACGCCCATCTCCATGACCTTGCCGCCGCAGCCGCCGCTCAGGTCGGGCATGCCCCGATCGAGGACGCTCTTGATCGCTTCGACGCCGGGCAGTGGGCGGCACGTGGGCAACGTGTCCAGCTCCTCGTCCATCACGAAGGGCTCGACGCCGAACAGCGACGGCAGGATGCCCGTGCCGTAGTTGCAGCGGACGCAGAGCAGCGATCCGCCGGCATCCGCCAGTTGCTGCGAGCACTGCCCGAACTGCTGGAGCGCCATGGCGTCGAAGTCATCCAGCGCGGCATTCACCGTGACGTGCGGCCACTCGAGGGCGGGCGGCGCCGGCCGGCTCCGGCGCGGCGAGAATATGTCCGCCTTGAAGCGTCCGTCCGAGAAGTCGATCCACTCCTTGAGGATGCGTTCCTCCTCTTCGGGAACGATGCGCGCCTCCAGGTCATCGAGGCACTTGTTCAGCGCGTCGCTGAAGTCGGCGGTCTGCGTCATGGCACCTTCCCCGGGCAAGATCGAGCGCAGGGAGAGCGGCGTCGCCGGGCGCCTCAGGCGCGCACCGGCACGCGTTTGCCCTTCCTGGAGCTTTCCATGGCCGCGAAGACCATCGCCAGGGACTTGATGTTATCGTGGCATTCGGTCTGCGGCGTCCTGCCGTCCCGCAGGAAACGCAGCATCTCGCGCAGCGCGCCGTGCATGTCGCCGTACTTCAGGCGCGGCTTCAGGACCTTCAGGTCTCTGAGCGGCCGGTGGAAGCCGGCGTCGCCGGCCACGACTTGGCCGCGCGGCGGCCCATCATGCTCCAGCAGCAGCGTACCTTTCTCGCCGATGAAGCGCCAGTCGCCGTTCCAGCTCGTGTGGCAGCCCTCGGCGCACCAGCTCCCGCGGTAGGTGAACACCACGCCGTCGGTCATCTCGAATATGCAGCTCGCGGCCGCGTCGCCCCTGTACCAGGAGCCCTTCGGGTTGAACTCGTGTGCGTAGACGGCGACCGGGTCGGCGGCGGTCATGAAGCGGGCGAGGTCGAAGTGGTGGATGGCCATGTCCAGGATGAGGGGGCTCTCCATCTCGTCGCGGAATCCGCCGAAATGCGCGCCGATGTAGAAGTCGCAGTCGGCCGTGGTCAGCGGGCCGGCCTTGCGCCCCGCGATCATGCGCCTGACGACCTCGTGCCACGGATGCCAGCGCCGCGACTGGCTGACCATGTAGAGCTTGCCGGTCCGTTCGGACGCGCGCACCATCCTTCGGGCCTCGGCCATGCTGGCGGCCATCGGTTTTTCGCCGATGACGTGGCACCCGGCCTCGAGCGCCGCGCAGGTGACCGAGCAGTGAGCTTCGGGGACCGTCAGGTCCACCACGAAGTCGGGCTTGTGCTTGCCGAGGGCGGCCTTCAGGTCCGTCGTGGCCTCGGCGTCGAGCTCGAACTGCCGGATGCGGCGCTCGGCGGCCGTCAAGTTCAGGTCCACGACGGCGCATACCCGGACTCGCTCGTGGGCGAGGGCCGGGAACCAGGCGCCCGAGATGCCGCCCGCCCCCACGACGACGGCGCGTTGACGTGCCACTATGCGCGGCTCCTTTCCTGCTGCAATGCCCATCCGGCGCTCGCCGGGCTCAGGCCGCCTCCGTCGCCAGTCGCGACGCGATCTCCGTCCAGCGGCTGATCCGCTCCGGCTCGCCCTGGAACGTGTGCGTGTCCTTCATCACGATCTCCAGGCAGCAGCCGTCGGCAATCCGGATGGTCTCGCGGATGTTCCTCTGGACGGCGTCGTAGTCCGGGGCGCCGCCGCAGATGATGGCAGGATTCGGCTTCCAGGAATAGATGTACCTGTCGCCCAGCTTCTCGGCGGCCAGCTTCCGGTCGCACCACGGCGACACGGAGACCCGGCGCAGCCTGGGGATGTGCTCGATGATGAGGTCGAACTTGTGGTCCAGCGGCTCGCAGCAGCCGTAGCAGACCAGCCCGAACCGGTTCAGCAGCGGCAGTTGGTACTGGAGCGCGAACTCGTAGAACTGATCCGGCCCGACGCCGACGAACTCCTGGCTCTCGCCCAGCACCCACATGTCCTTCGTGCGCACGCGGCCGCCGAAGTCCGGGGCGGGCAGCTCGCTCGTCGCGCCGACGCCGCCCGATCCGGCGTAGTCGTCCGGCCCGTTGTTGAGGGACAGGACGCCTTCGCGTTCATACGTCTCCAGCTCGTGCATGGTTGCGTCCCGCAGGAACGCCATCAGCCGGTGCAGCAGGCCGGGGTCTTCGTACATGTCGAGCATCACCTGCTGAAGGCCCCGCAGGTTGATGAGCGTCCACGTCATGCCGCAGGTCCAGAAGAGGGAGCCCTGGACGCGCACGCGCAGGATGTCGCCGAGCACCTCCTCGGCCAGTCCGGCGCGGCGGGCGGTCGCCTCGTGGTCGACCGTGACGCTGCGGAAGTGGAGCTTCTCGAAATCCTCGGGCGCCTTCAGCGGCGCGTCCCACCTGTAGGAGCCGAGGGCTTCGGTGCGGATGATGGTTTCCCTCAGCCCGTAGTCGCCCAGGCTCACGGCCGGAGGCACGCTGAAGCGGTCCGTGATCGGCCAATCATCGCGAAGGTGCTCGTGGCGGTAGATCGTCTGGCGCAGGCCCATTTCCCAGTCCCGGGCAGTCGGGTCCTCGCACTCGGCGTCCGCCTCCGTCAGCAGATCGCGCCAGCCCCCCTCAGGAAAGGCCAGCACCATGGGACGGCGGGGGCGAAGGGCGTTGAAGCCCTCCCACAGGCAGGCGCGCTCGGCCTGAACGGGCAGGGACGCGATTCCCTTGACCCGTTCAGCCAGCTCCCGCAGCGTTCGCCTGTCTCTTGCGCCTATGCCCAAGGGTGGCCTTTCTGCCGGCGGCCGAAGGGGCGGAATCCGTGGTGCTCACCTGCTTCTCGAAGGCGTGAGGCGGTACAGGCCTGCGCCATGCGGTTCGATGGCCGGCGCGAACCTGCCGTCGAACTTGCCCAGGTCTTCCTTCTTCCACAGGTCGCGCACGGCGCAGGAGTGGCCGACGCCGGCCTCGTCGAATTCCACCTCGACCTCGGCCGGCCCGTCGTCGCTAATGTTGAAGGCCGCCGCGTACTTCGCATTGGCGCGGGGGGCGTCGGCGAGCCACACGATCGACCCGCCGCGGCGGTATAGCTCGCGGTTATTGGCGCTGCTCTGGTTGACAGCCAGCACCTCTTCGTTGGCGATGAGCGAGAGCGTGAACGGGTCCATGCTCAGAAGGTCGCCGCCGAACATGAGGGGCGCGCGGCTGATGCACCAGAGGGTCATCATCGTGACCTGCTCGTCACGGGTCAGGCGAGTCTGCCGGTCCGGGCCCTGCTGGTTCTGCATGGCGATCCGGCCCAGGGGCAGCATGTCGGGGTCCGGCCAGTTGCCGGGGCCGATGTGGGGCGCCCATCGGGCGCAGACCTCGAACTGGCCCTTCAGAGTCGCGGTCCACTCGTGGCCGGGGTCGTGCACCTCCCAGATGTCCCACAGGTCGTTGGAGATGCGCCAGAGCTGGGCGTGCCGCTTGACGAACTCGGCATGCTCCGGCGGCGTGACGCCGGACAGGCTCAGTACGATCGGCCGGCCGCACTTTTCAATCGCCTTGCTCAGGCCCTCGACTTCCTCGGCATGCTCGGGGGCGCACGCATCGTCCGCCTTGATGTAGTCCGCGCCCCAATCGGCGTAGAGCCGGAGGATGGAGTCGTAGTATGCCTGCGCGCCGGGCCTGGACATGTCAATGCCCCACGTGTTCTCGCACCAGACGACGGGCCGCTGCCGGTCGGCGATGTCGGCGGCACGCGCCGAGGCGCCGAGGACGGGCAGGTTCCGTTTGACGGCCAGGCGCGGCACGCCGCGAACGATGTGCAGCCCGAACTTCAGGCCCTTGCCGTGCACGTAGTCCGCCAGGGGCCTGAAGCCGCGCCCGCCCGCCGAGGACGGAAAGCGGTTCGGCGCGGGCAGGAACCGTCCGTACTCGTCCAGCACGAGGCTGTCGCTCTCCGGGTAGAAGCTGGCCGACGGCTCCGGTTCGTACCACTGGATGTCCACGACGACGTACTGCCATCCGTACGGAGCCAGGTGCTCGGCCATGTAGTCGGCGGTGGCCTTGACCTGCTGCTCGGTGACGGCCGAACCGTAGCAGTCCCAGCTATTCCATCCCATCGGCGGCGTGGGGGCGAGGACCTTCCGTGGGTTTCTCTGCGGAGACAAAGCGCCTCCTCTCGCGTGGGAATCGACGGCCTGCGTCCCGCCCCGGCATTCGGGCCGCGCGCAAGCCTACAGGACGTGCTTTGCGGCCAGCCGGCCGACGTCCGCGATGTTGCCAGCGTCGCCGATGCTGGACAGGTCCTTGCCGACCAGGAGCATGGCGTCGTCGTACGTGTGCATGCCGCTTCGGGGGCCCTTTTCGAACAGGTGCCCCGCGCCGAGCTTGGCCTTCAGGTCATAGCCGTTGCAGGGGTCTACGATGATGTCGGGGGCCGCGTCCGCGTGGGGGCCCGTGAAGACCTCCTCCTTCTTCATCACCTGTTTGCAGACCACTTCGCCTGTCTCGGGATGGGTGACCGCGCGCAGCTTGTTCATCAGCTCCTTGCGCAGGGGCTCGTACTCCTTGCGAGTGACGGTGCCGCGGTCCCACTTCTCCTCGGTCAGGATGTAGATGCGGCCCGGCACCAGCGCAACGGCGCGGGAGCCGTCCTTGACGGCTTTGTACTGCTTGTCGGGATCGTTCTCGTAGTCCAGGTAGCCCTGGTTCTTGAGCCAGCGGTTGAGCTGCACCTCCCACTTCAGGTCGCAGAAGCCGTGGTCGCTGCATATCATGAGCGTTGCGTCGTCCCTCATGGTCTTGAGCACCTGGCCGAGGAAGTCGTCCAGCTTCTTGTAGAAATCCCAGAAGAAGTCGGCGCTCTCGCCGCCCGCGTCCTGGTCTTTCCACATGAAATGGTGGAGCCGATCGGTGTCCATCATGTGCAGGAAGAAGAAGTCCCACGGTTCGTCCTGTCCGAGCAGGGAGAGGGCCGTCTTGCGTCTCGCCTCGGTCACGCGCGTCAGCGCGTCCCTGAAACGTTCCGGCGACTCGGCCGCGAGCCCCGGATCGACGTCTATCTCGTAGTTGAAACCTTTGAGCTGCTCGAGCACTCCCGGGCTGGAGGCGGCTCTCTCGTCGAGGGCCGGCGCCAGGAAGCCGCTCACCACGAACCCGTTGGACTTGGGCGCGGGGTAGGTCATCGGTATGCTCAGGGCGGCGAACCTCTTGCCCGCCTTGGCAAGCCGGTCCAGGAGCGTTTCGCACTTGAGGTCTTCGTAGCTCGGGACGTGCATCTCGAAGTCCGGACGCAGCTCGGCGAACCCGAAGACGCCGAACTCGGCCGGGTTCTTGCCGGTCAGGAAAGCGGCCCAGGCGACGTTGCTCACGGTGGGGTAGACGCTCTTTATCTTCTTGAATGTCCCCCGCTCGGCCAACCTGTGCAGGTTGGCCATGATGCCCTGGTCCATCAGCTTCTCGGCGAGGGAGAAGGGGAAGCCGTCCAGCCCGATGCCGACGATGCGTCTGGACTTGCCGAAGCGGAAGATCATGGTTTTGCCTCTGAAGTTCGTTGCGCGTTCAGTCGCGGACGTGCGTCACGATGCCGCCGGCCACCACGTCCCGGCCCCTGACCAACACGAAGCGACCGAGTTCCTGCACGTCGTAGAAGGATTCCAGCACGACGGGCCGCGCCGTTTCAAGGACGACTTCGCCCACTTCGGTCTCTTCCAGCCTTCCCGCGTCGGTCGGCAGGTGCTGGAGAGTGGCGGAGTCGACGCGTTCGCGGAGGGCGGCCGCGCGGCACGGCCGCGCCTGCGTGGCGCACTTGAACGTGAGCGGCCAGCCCGCGCCGCCAAGATCGAGCGGCGTCGCGGAAAGCCAGAAGACGCTCGCACGGAAGCGGTCCGTCACGTTGGCTTCGTCCTCTTGCCCCTGGGCCACCGCCGGGCAGCCCACCTGGCCGCGCTCGGCCGGGGCGCCGTCGCACAGGATGCCGATGCATTCGCCGGCCTCGGCCCGGCTCAGGTCCTCTCTGGCGTACTGCCTGACGGCCAGCACGGTCCGGACGCCGCCATCGGGCAGGAAGCGCAGCCGCTGCCCGCTGCGCAGCGTGCCGCTCTCGACGCGCCCGACCGCGATGCGTTGCGCCGGGTCCTCGGGGTCCTCGTACACGTCCTGCACGGGGAAGCGCAACGGCTTCTCGCTCGGCGCGGGAACCTTCCGGAAGACGTCAAGCGCGTCCACGACGGTCGGCCCGTCGTACCACGGCATGTTCTCGGAACGCATGGCCACGTTGTCGCCATGTTTGGCGCTGATCGGCACTTCGATGCTCGGTTTCACGCCGATACGGCCGAGGAAGGCATCCATGTCCCGCTTGACCCGCACGAAGCGGGCGCGGTCGAAGCCGGCCAGGTCCATCTTGTTGTACGCCACGATGACCTGGTCGAGGCCGAGGAGCTTGACCAGGTAGGCGTGCCGCTTCGTCTGCTCCTGCACGCCGTCGGCGACGCTGCACATCAGGACGGCGGCCTCCGCCTGGGAGGCGCCGGTGATCATGTTCTTCATGAACTCCTTGTGGCCGGGCGCGTCGATGATGACGTAGTCGCGCGTGGGACTGCTGAAGAACGTCTGGGCCGTGTCGATCGTGATGCCGCGTTCGCGCTCCTCGTGCAGGTGGTCGAGGATGAAGCCGAATTCGAACTCCTTGCCCTCGGCCCTGGCGGCGGCTTCGATCTCGGCCATCTTCCCGTCCGGCAGGGAGCCCGTGTCGCACAGCAGGCGGCCGATCAGCGTGGACTTGCCGTGGTCGACGTGCCCCACCAGAACCAGCGCCAGGCTTTCGCGCTCCATGGCGGTCTCACATGTAGCCGAGCGCGCGGAGCTTCTGCATGGTGTAAGCGTCCTCCTTGTCCTGGGCCCTGCCGGCACGCTCGGCCGTGGTCGACGTCCTCAGCTCTTCGATGATGTCCTCCACCGTGGCGGCTTGGGACTCGATCGGGTCGCAACAGGGCCGGCAGCCCAGGCTCCGGTAACGCTTGCCGTCGCGCGCGAAGTAGAGCCTGTTGATTGGCAGTTTCTCCCGCTGGACATAACGCCAGATGTCCAGCTCCCGCCAGTGCAGCAACGGGTGGATGCGGATGTGGGTCTCCTCGTCGGCCCGGCTGGTGTACTGATCCCACAGCTCGGGAGGCTGGTTCTCGTAGTCCCAGCGGAACTGGTGGTCGCGCGGCGAGAAGTACCGCTCCTTGGCCCGGATGCCGTGCTCGTCCCGCCGTATTCCCAGAAGCAGCGCCTCGAATCCGTGCTCGGCAATGCAGTCCCTGAGTGCCTGCGTCTTGAGCTGCGTGCAGCATTCGAGCTTGCTCTTCGCGGTATCGGGTCCGAGGCCGGCCGCCAGCGCCGCCTCATTGCGGGCCACGATCAGGTCCAGCCCCCACTTGGGGGCCCACTCGTCGCGGAATTCGTAGATGGGTGCCAGCTTGCAGCCGGTGTCGATGTGGATGACGGGGAAGGGCACGCGTCCGAAGAACGCCTTCTTGCAGAGCCATACCAGGGTCGTGGAGTCCTTGCCGATCGACCACAGGGCCGCGATCTTGCGGAACTGATAGTAGGACTCGCGGATGACGTAGATGCTGCGGTTCTCGAGTTCGCTGAGGTGATCCATCGCCCTTGGCGTTCGTGAGGCCCTGCAAAAGGCACAATGGCCCGCCGACCGCGCGCGGCGGGCCCTTCGTCCCTCAGGATATCATAAGCGTCCGCCGGCGCGAGTGCAACTGGGCTGCCGGCCGCCGGCTTGCCCAGGCGCCCGTCCGCGGGCTCAAGCGGCGGCCAGGAAGCGCTTCAGGAAACCGGCCAGCGCGACCGGATCGTCTGTCGGGAAGCCGTCGTCCAGCACGGCCAGGTCCTCCGTGATGGGCCGCGGCCGCTCCCGGGCGTCCTCGAAGTGCCGTTGCATCGTGGCCAGGTCTCTCACGCCGAAGTGAAGCCTGCCGTCTTGCAGGTGGATGGAGGCGATGCTGGCCCGGTCGGCCAGGATGCGGATCTCCGCCTCGTACAGCAGGTTCAGCGCCTCCTGCGGGGGCGGGCCGAACCTGTCGCGCAGCGCCCGCTCCACCTCGCGGAGTTCCTGGACCTCGACGGCGCGATTCACCTGCCGGTGGATCTCCATCCTCTGGCCCGGCGTGGGCACGTAGAGGTCGGGCAGCAGGCTGTCCAGGCCGATGTTGATCGTGACGTCGGGCGGCTCTTTGGTCGGCTCGCCTTTGAGCTTGGCGGCGGCGCGGCCCAGGAGCCGGCAGTAAAGGTTATAGCCGACGGCGGCGATGTGGCCGGACTGGGCGGGCCCCAGGATGTTGCCGGCCCCGCGGATCTCCAGGTCGCGCAGCGCGATGTCGAAGCCGGCGCCGAGCTGCGAGTAGCGCTGGATGGCCTCCAGCCGGCTCCTCGCTTCGGGCGTGACCGGCCGGCCGGGAGGCGTGAAGAAGTAGGCGTACGCCTTGTGGATATAGCGGCCGACGCGGCCCCGGAGCTGGTGCATCTCGGCCAGCCCCAGCAGCTCCGCCCGGTCCAGGATGATGGTGTTGGCGTTCGGGATGTCCAGCCCGCTCTCGACGATCGTCGTGCTGACCAGCACGTCCACTTCGCCGTCCAGGAATCGGTCCATGGTCTCGGCGAGTTGCCGCTCCGGCATCTGGCCGTGCGCCACCGCAACCGTCGCCTCGGGCACGGTCTGCCTGAGCTTCGCTGCGAAGCGGTCGATGGTGATGACGCGGTTGTGGATGACGAAGACCTGGCCTTCGCGGTTGAGTTCCCGCAGCACGGCATGGCGCAGCATGTCGGGGTTGAACTCGCCGACCTTCGTTTGGATCGCCTGCCGGTCGCGGGGCGGCGTCTGGAGGGACGAGATCTCCCGCAGCCCCATCAGCGCCATGTGCAGCGTGCGCGGGATGGGCGTTGCCGTCATGGTCAGCACGTCCACGGTGGCGCGCACCTTCTTGAGCTTCTCCTTGTGCTCGACGCCGAAACGCTGCTCCTCGTCGATGATCACCAGCCCCAGGTCCTTGAAGGAGACGTCGTCCTGGAGCAGGCGGTGCGTGCCGATGGCGACGTCGACCGTGCCGTCCGCCATGCCCTTGACCACGGCGCGCGTCTGCGCGCCGGTCAGGAAGCGGCTGAGCATCTCGATGCGGACGGGGTAGTCGGCCATGCGTTCGGAGAAGGTGCGCAAGTGCTGCTGGGCGAGGACCGTGGTCGGCACGAGCATGGCGACCTGACGCCCGCCCATCACCGCCCTGAAGGCCGCCCGCATGGCGAGCTCCGTCTTGCCGTAGCCGACGTCCCCGCACAGCAGGCGGTCCATGGGGCGTTGCGAGCACATGTCCCGCTTCACGTCGGCCGCTACGGCCAGTTGGTCCTCGGTTTCCTCGTAGGGGAACTCGGATTCGAACTGCTGCTGCCACTCGTTGTCGGCGGGTGCGGCGATGCCCTGCTGCGTCTCGCGGACGGCCTGCATCTCCAGGAGCTCTGCGGCCAGGTCTTCGACGGCCTGCTGGGCGCGTTTCCTGGCGTGCCACCAGCTCGCGCCCCGGATGCGGCTCAGCTCGGGCTGCCGCCCGCCGACGCCGATGTAGCGATGCACCAGTTCGATGCGGTCGCACGGGACGTGGATGTGCACGTTGTCGGCGAACTCGATCTCCAGGTGCTCGCGCTTGCGCCCGTCACGGTCCAGGACGCTGGTCCCGACGAAGCGGCCAATGCCGTGGTTGACGTGCACGACCATGTCGCCGGGGGACAGCTCCTGTGCCGAGCTGACGGCCCGGCCCTCCTGTGCGTACGGGGTCAGCCGCCGCTGGCGGTAGCGGTGAAAGAGCCTGTGGTGCGGCACGAGGGCCAGTCCCGCCTGCGTGGAGAGGGCGCCGTGGTTAAGGCGCCCGACCTCGAGCCGCAGCTTCGCCAGGTGTTCGAACTCGCGGTCGCGCAGAAGGTTCCGGAACCGTTCCGCCTCCGCGTCGCTGATGCAGTAGACGATCGCGTCCTCGTGGTCGCGGCAGATACGGCTCAGCTCCGCCAGCATGGAGTCCAGGTCGGGACCGAACGTGTCCCGCCGCTCGATGGGGACCTCTACGTTCACGGCGTCCGGCTCTTCGGCGCCGAACAGCACGCAAGCCCGGTCCGACAGCCGCGCCCGCACTCCGTCCGGCGCGGCGAGCAGATCCTTCTGCTCGGCCCGGTCGAAGGACTCCTCCGCCCGGCCCCACACGCGTTCGGGCTCGACCAGAAGGATCACGGCGTCCGGCGCAAGGTACGAGAGCAGGCTGTCCGCAGCGGCAGGCTGATCCCCGGCGGCGTGCTCGGCGATGGCCAGCAGACAGCGGGGCACGCGCTCCGTCGAGAGCTGCGTGAACGGGTCGAAGGTGCGTATGGAGTCGACCTGGTCCCCGAAGAACTCCATGCGCACCGGCAGCGGAGCCCCGTGGGAGTAGACGTCGAGGATCCCGCCGCGCAGGCAGTAATGGCCCGGAAACTGCACCTGATGGGCGGGCGCGTAGCCGTTGTCCACCAGCCACGTGACCAGTTCGTGCGGGCCGGCCTCGTCTCGGAGGGCTACGGTGCGGCAGCCCGCCCTTAGCTCCTGAACCGAGCAGGTCGGCTGAAGCAGCGCGTTGGCGCTCGTGACGACCACCCGCGTGTCGGGGCCGGGCTCCAGGTAGCCGAACTGATCGGGCAGGGGCGTCAGGCCGGCCTCGGCGCCGAACGCCATGTGGCGCAGCACGCTCAGGCGCGCCCTGAGGATGGGTTCGCTGGGCTCCTCGACGTCCCCGGGCAGGACCTCCAGGGCGGGGAAGTGGCAGGCCAGGCCCTCGCGGAGCAGGTTGGCGTCCTCTGCGAACTCCTCGGCCTCCTCACCGGTGGGGCAGATGGCCAGCGCCGAGGTACACACCTCCCCCGTGAGCCAGGCAGCTACCAGGGCTGGTCCGCTGCCGGCCGCGCCGACGACGTTCACCTTCCCGCTGGCGCGGAGAAGGTCCGGCAGTTGCCGAACGCCGGGCAGCCTGCCGATCTTCTTCAGTACGTCCGGCATCTCGATCGCCTGCGAAGGCGGCGGAATCGAGACAAGGCAAGCACCAATCCATTATAGCCCGAACGGCGGCGCCGCGCACGGGCCGGATCGGCGCGGGGCTCCAGAGGGGCGACATAACCTCACGGTGCGAACAGCGCGCTGCCTGGCGGCAGCGTCCTCCGGTGCCACAGAGAAGCGACTCCCCTCGTCAGGAAGGGCATTCGGCGAGCGCGGCCGGACGCCGTAGTGGGCCTCGGCAGAACAACCTAACCGGCATCCCCCGCCGCGCCTTCCTCCTGCTCCTGGGGGCGGAGGCGGCGGCAGACGGCGCCTTTGGCGATCGTAGTCTGGCCTGCCTCCCAGCTCGTGACCTCGGCCTTGGAGAGTTTCTGCAGGCCCTCGGTCACCTGGAGGGTGGCGATGCGCGTCTCCGTCTGGCCCAGGATCTCGCCGGTGTCGGGATCGGCGATGATCTGGCCGGGCTCGACCACCAGGTAGAGCGCGCCCGGCTCCAGCCCGCCCCGGTTCAGGTAGGCCACATTGTCGGTGAAGGCGGCCACCTTTATGGGGAACAGCGCGTCCAGGACGCTGTCCACGAGCTGCTCAACCAGCTTGTCGTAGACCTCATGTTGGAACTCGGCGGGCAGCTCGCGCACCCTCTCGGGCGGGTTGAGCTCCTTGGCGATTCCCACCACCTTCTTGGTCTCGGCGGTGATGATCCTGCCGGTCTCCGCCTCGACGATGCGTATGTCGGCGGCGACGGTGAGCCGCATGATCCTCTGCGTGCCGGCATCGTAAGGCAACTGTCTGTACTCGACTTCGGGGTCGAGCAGGTTTACGGACCCGAAGGTCAGGTAGTCGACGCCGAGCAACTTGCCCGCCTCGACGGACCTCTTGGGGTCGGTGAAGCCGGTCTGCGTCAGCTCGATTTCGTCCATGATGGCCGCCATTTTCTCGCGCTCGACGACCTGGACCTTCTCGGATTTCGCGAGGGCCGTGATCAGCTTGCTGGTCAGCAGGTCCGTTTCGGCGCCCCTGCTGACCTCAAGTGTAACTCGCTCGCCCCGCTGGGGCCGCAGCTCGGCCGTAACCCTCTGGACCGCCGTGCCGGCAAGGCCGAAGTCGAACACGGCTACGGTCGGTTTCTGGACTGCCTCCTGCGCCGTCGCCAGGCCTCCGGCGAGCATCAGCAGCATAACGCCGCACGCCAACGATGCTTTGCGCATCACTTTGCTCTCTCCCCCCTGCGCCGGGGCTCCCGGCCGATCGTCCGGTCGCCCTGCGACCCGCCGGACCGGCACAGCGCCGATCAGTAGCGGGGCGGCAGGGACTCGCACATCTTCGTTATGATCTTGCGGACCTGGGTAGACTGCTCGGGGCTCAACGCGTAGCCCGCGACGCCGCCCACGACGGCTCCCGCAGCGCCCGCAGCCACCTTGCCGGCCCGGTTGCTGCCGGCGGCGACGCCGGCCCCCGCTCCCAGAATGGCCCCGCCTATGGTCGCCATGGTCCGCCCGGTGGTGCCCGAGCCGGACCCTATCCACAGGATGCTGCCGTCCTCGACGTCCAGCATCTTGGCCGTCATCTCGATCCGCTCGTTCAGGCGGGGGACGTTCACCAGGACTATGCCGCTCACGTTAAGTATCTGCCCCGCCCGGGCCGCGCCCTCCGGCCTGGTGAACTCGGACGCCTGGAACTCCTGCTCCGTCAACACGGCCTTGACCTGGGCCCGCTCAACCACTCTGTAGCCCTTCTTGAGCAACTCCATGGCGAAGAAGTCGGCGATCTGGCCCTCGGCCGCCTCGCCGGGCACCTCGCCCTCCACCGACACGACGGCCACGGACTCAAGGGAACTGAACTGGAAATCGGGCCTCCTGTAGCTCTCGCCGCTTGAGCAGCCACAGGCGCACAGCGTTGCCGCCATCAGCACGAATGCGCCAATCCGTCCTGCCATGATCGCACCCTCCGTTCGCCAGGATGATGCCGGAATCTTCCTCCCACGCCCCCGATTCTAGACCCCCGTTCCCGTCCTGTCAACACGCACACATTTCAGGCTTCCACGACTGAGACACGGAGGGCACGGAGAGCGGCAGAGACCTGACCACTACGACACGACGAACACAACGAAGTAATCAGGGCTGTAACGTGGTGTTCGTTGTGCCGTTGTGGTTGGCTCTCTCTGGTGCGCCGTGTTTCTGCTGTTTGTCGTTCGCCGAGGTCCCTGCCGTCTCTGCCGTTCTCCGTGTCCTCCGTGTCTCCGTGGTGAGGCGTCGTCAGGTTGCGGCCGCGCGGGCCAGGTTGAGCTCCAGCAGCTTCTCCAGTATCTCCTCGTCCGTCATCTCTGGCCTCCAGGCCGGGTCGCCCGTGGTCGCCGCGTAGGCCGCGCAGACGGCCTCGTCCAGCACGGCGTGCGCGTTGCGCAGCCAGGTCGGCATCTCGTTGTAGAGGTTGGTGAGCGTGCGCTTCTTCAGCTTGGACGGCGCCACGCCGTTGTCCACGGTGCGCGGGTAGCGGACGGCGCCGATGCCGTTCTGATCCGGGTCGTGGACGTAGCGGGCCCAGGGCCCGTCGGCGGAGCCGGGGAATTCCAGCACCTCCGTGACGGTCCACTCGGGGGGATTGAGCCAGCGCTCGCGCAGCTCGTTCAGTTCGCGCGCGGCCTCGGCGACGGCCCGGACGAGCGGGTCGTCAGCCGGCTCGCTTCCGGCCCCTCGACTTCGCTCGGGACAGGGCGGCCAGGGGAAGGGGAAGGTCTCGAAGCAGGTGGTGGGGGTGTAGCGGAACCCGCTCTCGCGCTCGCGCAATTGCGTCCCCTGGGCGCGCGCCCAGACCTCGTGCAGGCGCGAATGCAGCACGCCGAAGAAGTAGTCGTCCTCCCGCGCGAAGACCAAAGTGCCCTGGTTGCACAAGTGCAAGGGCTCGCGCCACACGAATATCCTGTGCTTCGCTACGCCCGGTGTGGCAGCAAATCGGCGCAGTCCCGTCAGGGCCTGGCGCATCTCGTCCCTAGGGCGCTCGTACTGCCACCACGCTTCGTTCGTTTGGCTGAACCTGCCGAGCCGAACTGGGCGCACTACGCGGTTGGTGTACTCGAAAGGGCTTTCGTATAGAGCCGCATCTTGGTGAGGGAGTCGACCGAAGTCAACGGTCCATCTCTTGCGATCATTCTTGACCAAGTCCACTGCGCTCTGGACGCGCCGCAAGACGTCTGAGTTGGGCCGGCCAGACGGGTTGGGCATGACGAGCATCTGTAGTGCCACGGTCTCATCTATGTCGAAGGGAGCTTTGGCAGAAGGGCCCATGAAGGAAATCGCGGGGTGCACGCAGAGCCGCCTCGCGGGGGTGACATCAGTGGCTCCGGTTAGGTTCGCGTTGATCTCACGAATGGCCCTCCTATCGAGTACCCGAGTCAGCTCTTCCCCGTGGTCGAACCCGACCATCGACACGTGGACGTTGGCACCCTCGAGGATCCAAGGCCGGTCGCTCTCGGCGAAGAAGATGTCGCCCGTCTCCTTGATGCGTTCGAGCACCCTGCGGTTGGCCCCGCCCCTGATCCCCTGCGTGGCGAGCAGGCCGGCCCGATGGCACCGGTGCTTCTCGATCTGCGCCCGCGCCTTCTCGAACCAGTAACAGCAGAGGTCGGCCAACGCCGGAACTCGCCCCTCGTACAGTTTGAACAGCCTGTCAGTGTACTCGTCGCCAAGCGCCTGCCGAACCTTGTTGCCACCCAGGAACGGCGGGTTGCCGACGATGCAGTCCACGCGCGGCCAGTCCGGCTCCTTTGGGTCCTCCGGATCGCTCGGGTCGAGGATGGCGTCCTTGCACTCGAAGTTGCCCGCCATCGGCCTCAGGACGGGGTCCCTGTCGATCCTGAACCCGTTCGCCTTCACCCACTGGAGGTAGCCGATCCAGACGACCATCTGCGCCAGGTCGTGGGCGTAGGGGCTGATCTCGATGCCGAATAGCTGCCACGGGCCGACCATGGGGATGGCCTGGGCGCCGAGCCGGTCCTGGAGGAAGACGATGACCTCCTTCTCCAGATCCTTGAGCTTCTGGAGGGTGACGTAGAGGAAGTTGCCTGAGCCGCAGGCGGGGTCGAGCACCTTGAGCATCGTCAGTTTCTCGTGGAAGCGGCGGACGAGGCGCTCGGACTCGTTGCGGCTCTTGGTGAGGACGGCCTTGCTCGGCGGTTCCTTCGCCTCTCGTCCATCCCCTCGGGCGGGGCCTCGGGGCAAGCTCTTGCGGCCCGTGGCCAGCAGGTTCTCCACGGTCTGCCTGGTCTGGTCCCACTCGCGCCTGAGGGGCCACATGACGACGGGCTCGACGAGCGTCTCGATGTCCTCGCGGCTAGTGTAGTGGGCGCCGATCTGGGAGCGCTTGTCGGGGTCCATGCCGCGCTCGAAGAGGGTGCCGAAGATGGAGGGGTCGACGGCGCCCCAGTCGAGGCGCGATGCCTCGTAGATGCGGGCGATCTCGTCGTCCGTCATCTCCAGCACGGGCCCTCTGGCGAAGAGGTTCCCGTTGAAGTTCCGGATGGTGTCCAGGCCGAAGTCGCCGCCCTCGGCCATGGCGTCGAAGAGCTGGCCCAGCATCCTGCCGAAGCGCCCGGGCTCGCGGCGGGTCTTGTCCACGAGCTTGCTGAAGAGCCCTGCGGGCAGGAGGTCGATGTCCTCCGCGAAGAGGCAGAAGACGATCCGGTCGAGGAAGTGGGCGACCTTCTGGGGGTCGAGGCCGCGGCCCCTCATGCCCTGGGCGATCTCGGCGATGCGCTCGGCGGCCTCGGCCGTGATGGCCTGGCTGGTGCGCCCCGGGCGGAGCCTGTCGTAATCGTGGAAGACGGCGCGGAGGATCTCCAGGTTGCGCGGCTCGGCCAGACCCGAGAGCGCTATCTCGTGCTTCACCGTCTGCGTGGCGGTGAAGTTGGTGCGGACGATGATGCGGTCCATGTCGGAGACGACGAGGAGGGGCGGGTTCTCGAGGGCCTCGCGGTACTTGAGGAGCTGATCGTAGGCGGCCTCGAGGTCCTTGTGCTTGCCCTTGTATTCCCAGGCGAAGAAGCCCTTCTTCCACACGTCCGCCCAGCCCTCGCCGCCGCCGTGCTTGGCGGCGCCCTTCTCGAAGGTGAACCACTCGCCGGTCGGATCGGCTTCGGCGGGCTTGGGGTGGTCGACAAGCTCGCACAGGTCGAGGAAGTGCTGCTGGGAGGCGGAGCGCTCCGAGAGATCGGCGTTGCGCCACTTCTGGATGAACCGGACCGGGTCCATGGCGGATTGTGCCCTCCTCGCGCCGGGCAGCCCCGTGAAAGGTAACAGAAGCGGCGGCCGGGGTCAATCACGGCCACGACGACGCACCACGGGAAACCACGGAGAGCGGCAGAGACCTGACCACTACGACACGACGAACACAACGAAGTAATCAGGGCTGTAACGTGGTGTTCGTTGTGCCGTTGTGGTTAGATTGTCGGTTCGTTGCCGTTCTCCGCGTTCTCCGTCCGGCCTTCGTAGCCGAAGGCACGCTCCGTCGCCATAGCTATGGAGCGTCGGCGACTTCGGCGGAGTAGGCTGACTCCGTGGTGAGAATGCCTTTGGGCGGGTGGCCTACACGAGCGGGCGCAGGAAGTCGTGCGCCTTGCGAAGCCCCTCGACGCGGCGCTCCCCCGAGAAGACCGGGTCCTCGTGCTCGACGCAGATCGCGCCGTCGTAGCCGCTCTCCTTAAGCAGTGAGGTGAACTTGTGCCAGTCAACGCGGCCGTAGCCCGGCAGGCGGTAGCGCCACCATCCGCCGCTGAAGAAGCCGCCGGCCGTCAGCCTGTCCTCGAACACCTCCGTGTCCTTCGCGTGGACGTGGTGGATGCGGTCCGCCCAGCGCACGAGCTGTGCGGCCCAGTCGATGCCCTGCCAGACCAGGTGGGACGGGTCGAACTCCAGCCCCAGCGCCGGCGAGTCCACGCGCTCGAACATCTTCTCCCACGCCGCGGGGTTGAAGGCGAAGTTGATGGTGCCCACGGGCGGGAACGAGCCCTGGAGGCCGGGCCAGTTCTCGAAGGCGATGTTCACGCCGGCGGCCTCGGCAGCGGGCGCGACGTCCCAGAAGACCGACTCCCAGTCGTCCAGGTTCTTGTCCAGGCTTTTGGCCGGGTCACACTGGGTGAGGGCCGTGATGCAGTCCACGCCCAGCTCCTGGCAGAACTGGACGTAGGACTTGTAGGCTTCGGCGCGCTCGCCGATGGGCTTCGGCATCGACCAGTAGACGGCGATGGCGGAGATGCTCAGCCCGTGCTCATCGAGCATCTTGCGGACCTTGGCAGCTTCGTCCTTGCGGTAGCCTCTGTCCGGCAGTCGCGCCAGGTCCCACGCCCCGGCCACCTCCAGGCAGTCGTAGCCGATCTCGGCGGCGATCCCGCACTCTTCTTCCGTCAGGTTCGTCAGGTATCCAAGCTTCATTCGGCTGCTCCCGGTCTGTCACAAGGGAAACGCCGGGAAGTATGCACGCGCTCCGGGCGGGTGTCAAGGAGCGGACCGGGAGGCCTCCTCGTCCGGCTCCAGGTGCACGACCACGTCCGCCATGCGCGGCCCTTCCTCCAGCAGGCGGCGCTTTACCTCCTCGGAGATGGCGTGTCCTTCGCCCACCGTCATCGCGCTGTCCACCAGGACGTGCAGATCCACGTGGACGCGGCCGCCGACGATGCGCGTGCGGATGGCATGGACGTCCCGCACGTTCTGGACGGACATGGCGACCTGCTCGATCCGCGTCAGTTCCCTCCGCGACGCGCCGACGTCGATGAGCTCCCCGAGCGCCGGCCACGTGACCATGACGGCCGCCTGGAATATGAAGACGGAGACGACCACGGCGCCCAGGTGGTCGAGGAAGAGCCAGTCCGGATACAGCCTGACGGTCAGGACGGCCAGCGCCGCCGGAATGGAGCTGAGCGCGTCCGAACGGTGGTGCCAGGCGTTGGCCACCACCGCCGTGGAATGCACGCGCCGCCCCACGCTGACCGTCCAGCGGTAGAGGGCTTCCTTGGAGGCAACCGAGACAAGGGCGGCGACGAGGGCGATGAGGCCGGGCACACGGGCGTGCGGCTGCCGGAGCGTACTCACCGCATTCCAGGTCAGGCCGACGGCGACGGCCGCCAGCGCCAGACCGATGGCCGCCGTCACCAGGGCCTCGATGCGCCCGTGGCCGTGCGGATGGCGCTCGTCCGGAGGCCTGGACCAGTAACTCACGCCGACGAGCACCAACACGTCGGTCGTCAAGTCCGAGAGGGTGTGGACCGCATCCGCGACGATGACCTGGCTGGAACCGAGGATGCCGGCCGCCAGCTTGAAGCCCGCAAGGACGACGTTTATCACAAGGCCGATCCAGGTGACGCGGCGTATGCTGCGAATCTCCTGCTCGCTCTGGACCGCGGCGCTGTTCATGCGGGGCCTGTCCTGCTGCGTGGAACGATGGGCACCCAAGTATAACACGAAGGCAGGCGGGGCGCCGGGCCCGGCTGCGTCACGGACGCGCGTAGGGCAGGCGGGCATGCCAGTCCGTCTGGCGCTGATACGCGGCGCCGGCGCAGAGCAGGTCGCGTTCGCCCCAGTGCCTGGCCATGAGCTGAAGCCCCACCGGCAAGCCCTCCGAAGTGAACCCGCACGGGAGCGAAACGCCACAGCTACCCGCCAGGTTGCAGGCTATCGTGAAGATGTCGCTCAGGTACATCGCCAGAGGATCGCCCGTCTTCTCGCCGATCTTGAACGCGGCAGTCGGCGTGGCCGGCGCGAAGATCAGGTCGACCTCCTGGAACGCCCTGTCGAAGTCCTCCTTGATGAGGCGCCGCACCCGCGCCGCCTTCAGGAAGTAAGCGTCGTAATAGCCGCTGCTGAGCGCATACGTGCCGAGCATGATCCGCCGCTTGACCTCCTCGCCGAAGCCCTCGCCCCGGCTCATGGCGTACATGTCGATCATGTCGCGGTGGTCTTCGCTGCGATGCCCGTACTTGACCCCGTCGTAACGGGCCAGGTTCGAGCTCGCCTCGGCCGTGCACAGCACGTAATAGCAGGCGACGGCGAAGCTGGACAGCTTGCCGCCCTCCATGTCGATGCGGCTGTGCGGCAGCGATATGTCGCGGAACCGGACGCCGAGCCGCTCGAACGTCCTGCGCGCCTCCTCCAGGGCGGCCGCGACCTCGGCGTCCACCCCCTCCTCGATGAAGTACTCGACCGGCAGGCCGAACGTCATGCCCTCGACGCTGCCTCTCAGGGCCTCCAGGTAATCATCCGGCGGCCGGCGCGTGCAGGTCGAATCCCTCTCGTCCGGCTCGGAGATGACCTGGAGCACCAGGGCGGCGTCCTCGACGGTGCGGGCGAACGGCCCGATCTGATCCAGCGAGCTGGCGAACGCGATCAGCCCGTAGCGGCTCACTCGGCCGTAGGTAGGCTTGAGGCCGACGACGCCGCAGAACGCCGCCGGCTGGCGGATCGACCCGCCCGTGTCGCTGCCCAGCGACGCGGGCACCATGCCGGCCGCGACGGCCGCCGCGCTCCCGCCGCTGGAGCCGCCCGGAATGCGCGTCGCGTCCCACGGGTTCCGCGTGACCTTGAAGCCGCTGTTCTCCGTCGAGGAGCCCATGGCGAACTCGTCCATGTTCGTCTTGCCTATGATGATGGCGTCCTCGGCCAGCAGGCGTTCCACCACGTGCGCGTCGTAGGGGGGGATGAAGTCACTCAGTATCTTCGAGGCGCAGGTGGTGCGCATACCGCGCGTGCAGATGATGTCCTTCAGCGCGACCGGGACGCCGGCCAGCAGGCCCATCTCGCCGCCTGCGGCGCGCTTCTCATCGAGGGCCCGCGCGCGTTCGAGCGCCTCCGGCTCGGCGACCGTCAGGAAGGCGTCCACCGCCGGCTCGCGCTCACGGATCAGCGCCAGGCATTCCTCGACGATGCTTTCGGCGGTCCTATCGCCGCGCACGAAGGCGTCGCGCAGGGCGATGGCTGTTTGGGGTTCCACGGTCATGGCATCAACCAGGCACGGAGGGGAAGACGCCATTCTAGCGGGACCCTTCGCGGCGTTCAAGGAGTGCCCGCCTGCCACGGCAGGCCTTCCGTGCTCCCCTTCACGCGGCTGTAGGAGGTCTCGGGGGTGAAGGGGTTCTTCAGGGGGCAGGGGTCGCCCAGGGCGCTCTTGACAAGCTCGGCGAAGCCGTCTCCGGTCCATGCCGTCAGGCAGAAGTCGTAACGCCTCATGTAGTCCGGCTTGTGCTGTAACGCCGCGTCTATGTCCTGCTTGACGGCGCCGTAGAGGTCCGCCAGCGTCCGGAGGCGGCGCCTTCTCAGCCCCTCCAGGTTCGGGCGCACGACGATGCCGATCTGCTCCGCGCCGCCTTCATCCGCGATCGGCCGGACGGCAAACTCCTGGAGCGTGGCGCATTGGGAGAGCTCCTCCTCCAGGTCGTCCTCGGGGAAGACCTTCTTGCCGCTGGCCAGGACGATGACGTGCTTGAGGCGGCCGACCACGTAGAGGTCGCCGTCCTCGTCTCGCCGGGCGATGTCGCCGCTTCGCAGAGCGCCCGCCGCCATCTGCTGAGACGTGCGCTCGGGGTCCTTGTGGTAGCCGCGCATGACGTGCGGCCCCCGGATCACCATCTCCCCGCGTTCCTGCACGTCGAACGAGACTGACTCCCGCGGGCTCTGCACGAGGGCGATGTCCGTGCCGTCCAGCGGGGTGCCGACGGAGCCCGCCTTGCGCTCGTAATGACGCGTGAAATAGAACCTGGCGGGCAGGAAGCGTTGCGCGGCGCCCACCGGGGAAAGCTCGCTCATCCCCCAGCCCTGCACGATGGGGATGCCCATCAGGAAGTACTCGCGAAGCAGTCCCGTGGCGATCCTGGCGCCCCCGCTCACGCAGAAGCGGAGCTGCGTCCCGCCGAACAGCTCGCGGTGCAGCCTGCGGAAGAGCACCTTGCCGATGTTGACGCCCGTCAGACTCTTCGCCAGCGCGGAGAGACTGAGCGCCCGCTCAAGCGCGGCCGACCGGCCCGTGCGCGCGGCGGTGGTGCGGATGGACTGGAGCATCGCCTCGAAGACGCGCGGCACGCCCACGAAGACGGTGGGACGGCACTTCTGCAGCAGCTCGCGTGAGCGCCGGTCCTTGACGTCGCCGACCACCATCCGGGCGCCGGCGTAGAGCGGCAGGACGACCGTCGCTGTCAAAGGGTAGGCGTGGTGATACGGCAGCAAGGCCGGCAGGCAATCGTTCCGCGCCACGCGAAGGCGCTCGCAGGACTGGCGCACGTTGAAGATGATGTTGCCGTGCGTCAGCTCCACGCCCTTCTTCGGGCCGGTGGTGCCGGAGGTGTAGAGTATCTGGGCGAGGTCACCGGGCTCGATGGGCGGTTGGGGAGGCGGCGCTGCTGCCGCCTCTTCCATCGCGGCCACCGGCGCCGCCACCACCTCGCTGCCCGGCGGGGCGAGGGACCGCACGCGATCCGCGTCGCCCGGCTCGCAGACTACGACGCGGGCTTCGGCGTGGTCGAGGGCATAGCGGATGAGGTCCGGCCGGTCGCGGAGCGTGTCGTACTCGAGCGGGACGGCGGTGGCGCCGACCCGGAAGATCCCGTAGTAGGCGACGACCCAGCGGCGGGAGTTGGGCATCAGGAGGGCCACTGTGCGCCTCGGTCCGGCGCCGCCTTCGGCCAGCCGGGCCGCGAAGGCGTCGGCCTGTCCCTTGAGTCCGGCGAACGACGTGCCCACCAGCTTGCCCCGGTCGTCCAGCTCCAGGAGCGCCGTCTTGCGGGGCGAGACGTGGGCGCGCACGGGCAGAATGTCAGCCAGGGTTCGGATGCAGTCGTAGCCTTGCACGGACCTCGCGCTCTCCGTCTTGCCTGTTGCGTCCCGCGGGCCGGCCCGCCCTCGTGCGACGTGAGCAGGAGTAAGAGTAAGAGCAGGAGCAAGAGCAAGAGTAAGAGTAAGAGCAAGAGCAAGAGCAGGAGCAAGAGGCTAGACGGCGTACAGGTGATCCACGAGCGGCAGGTCGATGCGCTGTCCCGTCAGCACGGACAGGCGCGCGGCCTCCATCACTTCCTGTGCGTCGTGGGAGTTCTCCGGGCTGCACATCCCTTCAATGGGCTTGTCGTTCCGGATGCAGTGGATGAAGTACTCGGGTCCGCTGCGGCAGGGCGCCCGCATGGGCTCCGGCTCGTGCAGCGTGCCATCGGGGTCGTCCTTCGTGTAGACGGTCACGCCCTTGCCTCCGACCACCACGACGCCCTCGGTTCCGTAGAGGATCAGGTCGTGGGGCGGCTTGTGGGCGACCGGTTCGGTCCAGGTCGTTTCGAGCACGGCGTTGGCGTCGTGGTATTGGAGGGCGACGATGGCGTTGTCGTCCACGGGGATGTCCTGCTTGACCAGCCGGCCGGCGATGGCGATGACGCCGGTGGGCCTTCCGATGAAGAGCCGGGCCAGGCTGGCGCCGTAGCCCAGGTAGTCGTACATGGCGCCCCCGCCGTTCTCGACTGGGTCGTAGAGCCAGTTGTAGAAGTAGGGGTCGCAGCCGAGCTCCTTCGGTCCGCAGTGTCCGCCGCGCCACTTGAGCTGCCAGATGCGGCCGATGGCGCCTTCCTGCGCGAGCCTGTGGGCGAAGTGGATGCGCGCGCTCCAGGCGGTGGGCCAGTTGACCATCAGCAGCACGCCGGCCTTGCGGGCGGCCACCAGCATGCGGTCGGCCACGTCCAGCCCGCTGGCCATCGGCTTCTCGCTCATGACGTGGAGGCCGCGTTCGGCCGCCAGTTCGACCAGGTCGCCCGTGCTCCGGTTCGTGCCGTAGGCGAAGACCGCGTCCAGCTCCTCGTTGTCCAGCAATTCGGCGTAGTCCGTGTAGACGGTCTCGACGCCGGTTCGCTCGCGGAACCTGTCGAGCAGCGGCTCGTTGGGGTCGGCAGCGCCGACCAGCTCGGCATCCTCCATCTCCTGCAACGCGGAGAACTGGCTCCACACGTGATCGTGCACCAGCCCCAATGCACCGACGCGCGTCTTCTGGGCCATCTCTGCCTCCGGGTGATCGTGGCGGCTGCTCCTGCGTCAGACCGGACATTCTATGCCCTGGGCCAGCATTGTCAAACACGCGGCGTTTGACACGCCGCGCGGGCGCACGTAGTGTACGGCCCACGAGCCGAAGCCGATTGCGCAGAGAGAAGGGGAGATGCGATGGCCCGCTTGTCCACGCTGCTGCTTGCCGGGATGTGCGCGTTCTGGTTGGCCGGTTCGCTCGGGGGCCGGCCCGCCTCGGCCGCCGGTGCGACGGTGCCCCACTGGGAGCAGTGCGGCTGGGGAGGCGGCGGATTCTTCTGGGCCTGCGCCTTCCACCCGTCGAGGGACGGCGTGATCTACGTCGGCGGCGACGTGGGGGGCGTCTACAAGACCGAGGACAAAGGACGACACTGGCGCTTCATCAACAACGGCCTGGCGGACTACGCCGTCTACGCGCTCGCCGTCGACAGGGCGAGCCCGGACACCGTCTACGCGGGCACCGTCAGCGGCCTCTGCAAGAGCACGGACGCCGGCGAGCACTGGCAGTTCCTGGAGCAAACCTCAAAGGGCGCCCTCGCAATCACGTCCGAGAGGGGCGTGAGCGTGCGCAACATCGCCGTCGATCCGACGGACAGCAGCACGCTCTACGCCGGCACGCCCGACGGACGAGTCCTCAAGAGCCGCGACGGGGGCGGCTCGTGGACCGTGGTGTACACGGCCGGTGAGCGGAGCAGCGTATCGGCCATCGTCGTGGCCGACTCCGACGCGAGCCTCCTGCTGGCCGCAAGCACGGCCGCCGGGGTGCTCAAGAGCGAGGACGCCGGCCAGACGTGGACGGCCGTCGGGACGCCGGGCGACGCCAGGAGCGTGGCCGTTGCGAAGGGCGACCCGGACGTGATGTACGCCGCCTGCGCCAAGGACGGCGTCTGGAAGTCGACCGACAGGGGCAAGAGCTGGGCGTCCGTCAGCGGCGGCCTCACGGGAGGAGCAGCCATCACGGACGTCGCAACGGATCCACGGGACCCCGGCACGGTCTTCTGCGCGGGCGAGGTGGGTTGGGACGGGCTCTTCTACAGGTCGGACAATGGCGGCGCGACGTGGGAGTCGGTCAGGCTGATGAAGAGAGACCTGGACGCCGACCCGACGCTGCCGGCGGACTTCGCTTACCTGCCTGAGGGGATGTGTTCGCTCAGCCGGCCCACCAACGTGGCGGTCAACCCGCTGAGGCCGGAGGAGCTGTTCATCTCGGGCAACTGGCGCCTCTGCTTCAGCCAGGACGGCGGCAAGTCCTGGGAGGAGCGCGACCGGGGCGCCGACATCACCTGCGTCACGGACATCCGTTTCTGCGGCGGGAGGACCTACGTCACGGCGATGGACGAGGGGCTGCTCGTCAGCGACGACGGCGGCGGCGCGTGGCGCCAGCTCTGCCCGCTGAAGTATGACACGGCGCTGAGCGGCCACCAGTGGCGCGTCCACGTCCGGGAGGGGGGCGGGACGACCAGGATTCTGTCCACCTGCTCGCCCTGGGCCGAGCCGCCGAACCGCGTGCTGATCAGCGAGGACGGCGGCAAGACGTTCGCCATCGCACGCGAAGGCCTGCCCGATTACCGTCCGTCGGTCAACTGCATGTGGGGCCAGTCGTACCCGCGCGCCCTCGCCGCCGACCCGGCGGATCCGAACGTCTTCTACCTCGGCATGGACGGAGATCCTGAGCCCGCCGAAGGCCGGACGGGCGGAGGCGTCTTCAAGTCCGTCGACGGCGGCTACACGTGGCGCCAACTGCCCAACCAGCCGGGCTCCCGCCGCATGTTCTACGGCCTCGTCGTGGATCCGACGGATTCGGAGCGGCTCTACTGGGGCGCCTGCGCGGAGGGCGGCGGCCTGTATCGCAGCGAGGACGGCGGCGGGACCTGGCAGAAGGTCTTCGACCGCGAAACGTGGGTGTTCAACGCAGCCGTCTCGCCGAGCGGCGTCATCTACTGCCCGGGCAAGAACCTGTGGCGGAGCGCCGACCACGGCGCGACGTGGCAGCGCATCACCGAATTCAGCGACGACCTCGTCATCGTCGGCCTCGAGCTCCATCCGGCGGACGAGGACACGATCTGGTTCTCGAAGGTGTCCTGGGGGGCAGGGGCCGCAGGCGGGGTCTACAAGACCGCCGACGGCGGCAAGACCTGGAGCGAGATCACGGGCGACCTGCCTTACTGCAAGCCCACGCTCCTGCGGTTCGACGCGTCCACCGGCGAGCTCTGGGCCGGCGGAGTGGGGCTGTTCAAGCTCCTCCAGTAGCCCCAGCCTGCCGAGAGGAAGCACGATGAAGTACCGAGCCGAACAGATGACGCCTGCGGAATTCAAGGAGGCGATGGACCGCTTCCCGGTCGTGATCCTGCCGACCGGCATCATGGAGTGGCACGCCGACCACCTGCCCCTCGGGCTCGACGCGCTCAAGATGTACGGCATCGCCGAGCGGCTCGCCCGGAAGACGGGCGCCATCCTGCTGCCGCTCCAGTGGTTCGGCGTCGTGGGCTTCGATGAGATGCGCGGCACGATCACGTTCAGCAAGGAACTGGTGAAGCGCGTGGCCAAGGAGTTCTTTGCCAACATCGAGAAGATGGGCGCGAAGGTCATCGTGTTCGTTACCGGGCACTACGGGCCGTACCAGGTGGGCACGGTCAAGGAGGCCGCCGCGGAGTACATGGCCGAGCACGACGTGCGCATCATCGCCCAGCCCGAGTACGAGGGGGTGACCATGCCGAACGGCGATACCCCTGCGGACCACGCGGGCAAGTACGAGACCTCCATGGCGCTGGCGCTCTTCCCCGAGCTTGTGCGCATGGACCGGTTCCGACAGGAGCTGGAGATACCGGCCGACTATGCCTGCCGCGAGAATGCCTGGCAGTTCCGCTCGCCGACCGGGACCTGGCGGTTCAACGAGGACCTGCGGGAGGTCGCGTCTGCGGAGCTGGGCGAAGAGGCCATCGCCCTGATCGTCGATCACCTCGCCGCCCGCATCGCCGAGGAACTGGGGGCATGAGCCCGTCCGCGCGCGCCGCGGGGCGTCCGGCGCTTTGCCGCGCGCCTCGTCGGCGCGGTTCACAGCCACCTCTCGAGCCAGGCCAGCACCTCCGCCCGCATGGCGCCCGTCTCCATGTGCCCGCACTCGTAGCGCGACATGCGCCACGCGTCCGGCGCGCCCGCGTCAGCGTAGACCCTCTTCAGGCGGGCGTCGATCTTGTCGAGCCCGGACGGCGGCGTCAGGCGGTCGTACTCGCCCGCGATGCCCAGGTGCGGGCGCGGCGCAATGAGGGCGTTGATGTCCGCGCACGAGAAGTGGTTCAGCAGATCGGGCACGTAGTAGTAGATGCCGTGCCCATCCAGGCCGCGCGCCTGCACCAGGTCCTCGAACTCGGTCAGGCAGCATATGTCGATGGTGACCTTGATGCGCTCGTCGAGGGCCGCCGTCCACCAGGCCATGGTGCTGCCCATGGAGATGCCTGTGGTGGCGATGCGGTCGGCCTGGACGTCGGCGCGGCTGGCAAGGTAGTCGAGCGCGCGCAGGTTGTCGTAGACCATCATGCCCCACATGACCCGCCCGCGCCACAGCATCTCCTTGAAGACTTCGCTCTCGCTTCTGCCCTGACGCTCGCCGAACGCCCATGTGTCGATGCACAGGGCGCAGATGCCGCGCGCCGCAAGGACGCCGGCGTAGGGGGGGAGCGGGCCGCCGCGTCCGCCGATCAACTCGTTCTTGCCGATCTCGTACCTGCCGCCGTGGGCGTGGTTGTAGAGGACGGCGGGCCACGGGCCTGCGGTCGCGGCCGGGCGGACGAAGAACGCGGGCACGCGCTCCAGCCCGTTCAGGTCCAGCACCAGCCGTTCCAGTACGTAGCCTTCGCGCTCCTCCTCGGCCACAAGCTCAGCCGAGATGGGCCGGTCCCTCTCCGGCAGATCTCCCAGCAGCGCATAGAGCTCCTCGCGCCTCTCTTGCGTCTTGGTCATCACATTTTCTCCTGGCGATGTGCTTCATGCCGGCTACGCATCATCCCTCCAGATGCTGGAGAGGCGGTAGACCTCGAGCGAGGCCACGCGGACCGCGCCGCCCTGCGCGTAGAGTTCCACGCCGTCATTGTCCGGCTCCGGGAATATGCAGGCCGTGATGACGCGCGCACCCTCGTTCGCGAAGACCTCGACCGAGGACCAGTCGAGGAACACATGCAGCTTGATCCTGCCGTCGACCGGCTCGAGCGGCGCGACGAAGGTCCTGGCGAACGCTCCGAGGTCCGGGCCGCCGGAGTTCGTCCGATCCAGGAACAGCTCCTTGCGGTCGGCGTTGTAGCCGAGCGCCGTCTGCTGGCCGCCGCCTTTCCGCAGCCTGAATCCGAACTCGGACGCCGTCCCCAGCGCGAACTCGGCGACGATCTCGAGGGCGCGGCCGCGCAGGTCCGCCAGCAGGTCCGTGCCCGGCGACGCCTCGACGTCCCGCCAATGCCGTCCCTCATGGCGCAAGACCTCGAGTTCCCTGACCGGCGTCTGCCTCAGCCGGACACCGTCGGGGCCGGTCTTCATCTCCAGTGCGCAGGGGAACGTCATCGCGCCCTGCCAGGGCGCGGTGGGCAGGTCGCCGGCGTAAGACCAGTCGGCCATCCAGTTGACCATGATGCGCCGGCCGTCCTCGGGCGGGATGTCGGCGAAGGTCTGTGCCGCATAGACGTCGGGGCCGTAGTTGAGGGGCTCCCCCCTCTCGACCCATCCGGGGTCGGGGACGAACGCGTGGCCGTCGAAGCCGCCGACGACGTAAGAACGCCCGGCCCGGTTGAGGACCCATTTGATCTCGTCCGGATCGCCGTCGACCGCCAGGGGGAAGAGGTCCGGACACTCGGTCTGGATGTCCTCGTTCACGCTCTCCAAGGTCCAGTCCCTCAGGTTCGGCGACGAGTAGATGCGGACCGTGCCGCCGGCCACGATCATGACCCAGCGCTGCGTCGGATCGTGCCAGAACACCTTGGGGTCTCGGAAGTCCCTCTCGCCCACGTTCGGGATGACCGGGTTGCCTCCGTACTTGGTCCACGTTCTGCCCCGGTCGCGGCTGCAGGCGATGCTCTGCTGCTCCACGTCGCCGTGATGCGTGAAGGCCGCCACCAGGCCCGATCCGCCGGCGAAGAAGCCGCTGGTGTCGTGCCAGTCCACGACCGCGCTGCCGGAGAAGATCTCGCCGAGCTCGTCCGCGCGGAGGGCCACGGGCAGATGCCGCCAGTGCACCAGGTCCGTGCTTACGGCATGGCCCCAGTTCTTGCCGGGCGGCAGGAGCTCGTGCGCGTGCTGGTGGAAGAGATGACACTCGCCGTCGTGGCAGACGAGCCCGTTCGGGTCGTTCATCCACCCTTCAGGCGGGGAGAAGTGGAACTGCGGCCGATGCCTCTCGGCGTAACGCCGGGGATCGCGGAGCGCTCCGGCCAGCATTCGCTCGTAGTCCATCGCAGGTCTCCCTCATTGGCGCGGCAACGGGACTCATCACGGGGGGGCGTCAGTCAGATCTCGCCCATCGAAGCATTTCGCGGAGCCTGGGCGGCTTGCCGTACATGAGGATCCCCGTGCGGAAGATCCTGCCCGCTCCTTTCAGCACCACTGCGTCCGCCGCGGCAAGCAGGATCAGGGACGCAACTATCTGGACGGCAGGGACGTGCGTGACCGCCACCCTCAGAACCATCGCCATCGGCGCCGTCGGCGGGAAGAGGGACAGGACCACGGCCAAAAGGCCATCCGGCCGCGCGGCCAGGTACCCCCATGCCATCACCGGCAGGATGAAGATGAGGGAGATGGGCAGCATGAAGCCTTGCATGTCCTTCAACTGGCTGCACACGGAACCCACGGCGGCGAAGACGGAGGATGCGAGCAGGAAGCCCAGGACGTAGTAGACCACGAAGAGCGTGAAGATGGACAAGTTGATGGACTCGACGAGCCCGCGCATGTAGGCCGCCGAGATGACGATGGCCGCGCAGGCGCCGAGGGCCACGAGCCCTGCAGCCGCAAGCCCCAGCACCTTGCCGGCCATCAGCTCGTCCGGGCTGACGGCCGACAGCAGGACCTCGATCACGCGCGAGTTCTTCTCCTCGATCAGCCCCGTCAGCATGTGTTGCCCCAGGCCGAATATCCCCATGAACATGAAGAACATGAAGAACCACGCGTAGCCCATGGCTGCGAAGTCGAGGCGCGCCATCCCGGCGTCCGGCCCCTGCGGCTTGAAAACGATGACCGCCATGGACGGGCTCTTCCTCAGCTCCCTCACCTCATCCGCCGGCAGGCCCGACTCTCGCAGCCGGACCTCGAACACCGCCTGGTCGAGCAGGGCGAAGGCCGCGTCCTGCGCGCTGCTATCGAGGAAGTCCGCCGAGTAGAAAGCGGCCGTTCCGCCCTCCATGACGTCCCGCGGGATGACGAGCCATCCGTCAGCCGCTCCGCGCGCAAGCTCCTGCCTGATCGCCGCCTCCGGTTCGCGTCCCTCCGGCATCGGAACCGGCCGGACCGTGAGTCTCGGCTGCCCCTCGACGGCGGCCCGCTCGGCGATCTGCGACATCTCGCTGGCCAGCCCGTCGCTGAGGTCGGTGACGGCAAGCTCCACGTCCTTCGGCCGCAAGAGCTCCTGGAGGTCGTTCCCGTGCCGGGTCCACCGCATGTCGCCCGACGGCCCCCATCCGGAGTGTGCGACTTTCTTCACCTCGCCGCCCATGACGAGGATTCCTACGACCATGAGGACCGTCGGGATCAACACGCCGAGCAGGAAGAACCGGCTCCGCGCGTGGACGGCGAACTCCCGCTCTGCAACCAGAAGGATCCTACGCATTTCGCTGGCTCACGGCGTTGACGAACACTTCCCGCAAGGTCGGGGTCCTGATGCGGAACGAGCGGACCCGAACCCGGCCGACCAGTTCCTTCAGCAATTCTTGCTCCAGGCCTGCCTGGACGAGCGTGATATGCAGCTCCTTCCCGGAAGGGGCCACGTCCGCGACCATGGGGAGGTCGGCAATGAAGTCGGTCTGGCCTTCCAGCACGGCCGCGACGGCGCACGTCTCCCGCTCCTTCTTCACCTCATCCAGTGTGCCGTCCAGCACCTTCCGGCCCTCGTTTATCAGGAGGATGCGGTCGCAAAGGAACTCGGCCTGTTCCATCATGTGCGTGGACAGGAGGACGGTGCTGCCCGCCGCTCGGAGCTGCAGGATGAACTCGTCGATGGCGTTCTGGTTGACCGGGTCCAGGCCGGCGAAGGGCTCGTCCAGGATCACGAGCTCAGGTCCGTGCAAGATCGTGGCCACGAACTGGAGGCGCTGCTGCATCCCGCGCGAGAGGTCCCGCACCTTGCGCTCGGCCCACTCGGTGAGCTGGACGCGCTCCAGCCACTCGGTCGCGCAGGACCGCGCCTGGGCCTTCGTCATGCCCTTCAGGCTGCCCATATACACGAGGACCTCCAGCACCCTGGCGTGCGGGTAGAGCCCGCGGTCCTCGGGCATGTAACCGATGCGGTCCTTGGCCTCCCCGACGGAGTCCCGTCCCAGGACCTGAATCCGTCCCTCGTCGGGGCGGAAGATGTCCATGATCATCCGCAGCGCCGTTGTCTTGCCCGCGCCGTTCGGCCCGAGCAGGCCGTAGATGCAGCCGACGGGCACGCGCGCGCTGAGCGCGTCGACGGCGCGCACTCCGTCGAAGCCCTTCGTGACGTTCTCCAGGACCAGGGCGTCCATGACTGCCCTCAACTCTCCCCGGTGCCGCGTGGCACCGCGACGCGCCCGAACGATGCGAGATACGGGAGTACCGTCCGTCGCGCGCGGCCGATATCCTATCGCGAAAACGTTCGCGGTCAACTGCTGTCTTGAGGTCGCTGCCCGCGCCCCGGCAGGCGGGACTCCCTCTGCCGTCCCCGCCGGCCCGGGCCGGACGGACGCCGGCCCTTGGCTTGACAGCGCGGGGCGAGGGCAGTATAGTCGAGGCCTCGCGACGGGGGCGAGCGTCTTCTCGCCGTTTCGTGCCCGGTGACTGAGAGCGACGGCGGCGTGGCAGCCGCCTTCGCATTCCGGCCCTCGGAAAGGAGTTCTGACGGATGGCCATTAGAGTCGGCATCAACGGATTCGGCAGGATAGGGCGTCTGGTCTTCCGCGTCATGGCCGAGAGGGACAACTTCGAGGTGGCGGCCGTCAACGACCTGGCGGACGCCGAGGCCCTGGCCTACTTGCTCAAGTATGACACCGTGCACGGCCGCTATCCGGGCAAGGTCTCGGCGGATGGCGAGAACCTGGTCGTGGACGGCAAGAAGATCCCTGTCCTGTCCGTGCGCAATCCCAAGGAACTGCCGTGGGCGGAGATGGACGTCTACTTCGCCGTCGAGTCGACGGGCGTCTTCCGCTCGCGCAGCGGCGAGAAGGGCGGCTACGGAGACCACCTCGCAGCCGGCGCGCAGAAGGTCCTGCTCACCGTGCCGGCCAAGGACAAGGTGGACGCGACGATCGTCCTTGGCGTCAACGACGAGATGCTCAAGCCCGAGCACACGTGCATCTCCAACGCCTCCTGCACCACGAACTGCCTGGCCCCCATCGCCAAGGTGCTGCACGACGAGTTCAAGATTAGGCACGGGCTGATGACGACCTGCCACGGCTACACCAACGACCAGGTGGTCTGCGACCAGATCCACAGCGACCCCGCGCGCGGGCGCGCGGCCGCCATGAACATCATCCCCACCACGACCGGCGCGGCCAAGGCCATCGGCGAGGTCATCCCCGACCTGGCCGGGAAGCTGAACGGGCTGGCCCTGCGCGTGCCCGTGGTGGACGGTTCCATTGTTGACCTCGTCGTGGAGGTCGGGAAGAAGGCCAGCGTCGAGGCCGTCAACGCCGCCATGAAGGCCGCGGCCAAAGGCCCGATGAAGGGCATCCTGGACTACGTCGAAGACCCCATAGTCAGCAGCGACGTTATCCACGACACCCACAGTTCCATCTTCGCCGCCACCGAGACGATGGTGATCGACGGCACGATGGTGAAGGCCGTGGGCTGGTACGACAACGAGTGGGGCTACTCCTGCCGCGTCGTCGACCTGATGGAGAAGGCGGCCGGCATGTGAGGCGTCGCCATCGGCAAGTGAGCAGGGCTGACAGACCGGGGTGCGCCCGCTGAGGTCGCACCCCGGTTTTCCAGACCATAGGGTAGAGGACGCCTCGGTGAAGACCATTCGCGACCTTGCGGACCAGCTCGCCGGCAAGAGGGTGCTGGTCAGGGTGGACTTCAACGTGCCCGTGGACAAGCAAACGGGCGAGATCACCAACGACCTGCGCATCCGCATGGCCCTCCCCACCATCCAGTTCGCGGCCGAGAAGGGCGCGAAGGTCATCCTGATGAGCCACTTCGGCAGGCCGAAGGCCAAGCCCGAGCCGCAGTACAGCCTCAAGAAGGTGGCTGACAGGCTGGCCGAGCTGATGGGCGCGCCGGTGGCGTTCGCGTCCGACTGCGTCGGCCCCAAGGCTAAGTCAGCCGTGGACCGGCTCGCAAACGGCCAGGTGCTGATGCTTGAGAACACGCGCTTCCACGCCGAAGAGGAGGAGAACGATCCGGACTTCTCCGCCAGGCTGGCCGCGCTCGCGGACTTCTACGTGAACGACGCCTTCGGCACGGCGCACCGGGCGCACGCCAGCACGGAAGGCGTCGCCCATTGCCTGCCCTCGGCCGCCGGATTCCTGATCGAGAAGGAGGTCGACTACCTGTCCAGGGCCACCAAGAACCCGGATCACCCCTACGTGGCCGTGATGGGCGGCGCGAAGGTCTCGGACAAGATCCCGGTCCTGCGCAACCTGCTGGACAAGGTCGACGCCATGCTGATCGGCGGCGCGATGGCCTACACGTTCCTCAAGCAGCAGGGCGTCGGCGTGGGCGCTTCCCTGGTCGAAGAGGACCGGCTGGACGTGGCGGCCGAACTCCTCAAGCTCGGCGGGAAAAAGATCATGCTGCCCGTGGACCACGTCTGCGCGCAGAAGATCGACGCGGAGGCGGAGGCCAGGACGTTCGACAAGCAGATCCCCGACGGCTGGATCGGCCTCGACATCGGCCCCAAGACGGTGGCCCGGTACAAGGAGAAGATCAAGGGCGCCGCCCTGGTGACCTGGAACGGGCCGGTCGGCTACTTCGAGATCGACAAGTTCGCTGCCGGCACGAAGGCCATCGCCCAAGCCATGGCCGCTTCCGGCGCGACGACGATCGTGGGTGGCGGCGAGACGGCCGAGGCCGTCGAGGAACTCGGACTCCAGGATAAGATCAGCCACGTCTCCACGGGCGGCGGTGCCTCCCTTGCCTTCTTGGGCGGAGAGGAGCTTCCGGGCATCGCCGTGCTCGAGTGAAGCCCGACAGCAAGCGCAATGCGAATCAAGATCGCTCCCTCGATGGTGGAGTCGGACCTGACTGACGTGCGGGCGGCCGTCGCAGAGCTCGAGCAGGCCGGCGTCGAGCTGCTCCACGTGGACGTGGCGGACGGCCACTTCGTCCCCAACATCATGGTGGGGCCCTACCTTGCCGCCGCGATCGTGAAGTGCGCCACCGTCCCGGTCGGCGCGCACTTGATGGTGACCGACCCCGTGCGCTACGCCCCCGCGTTCGCCGAAGCGGGCTGCGACACCATCTTTTTCCATCAGGAGGCGGTGGCGGACCTGCTCGGCGCCATGGAGGCCATCCGGGGGCTTGGCGTGCGCGTCGGCATCGCCGTTAAGCCCCGGACGCCCGCCGAAAGCATCCGGGCGGCCGCCGGCCGGGCCGATTGCCTCATGGCCATGACGGTTGAGCCCGGCTTCAGCGGCCAGGGCTTCATGGAGGACGGCTGCCGCAAGATACCCGCATTGCGCGAGATGTTCGGTTCGGGTATAGATGTATACGTCGACGGCGGCATCGGGCCCGAAACGGTCGGCGTGGCCGTGCGATACGGCGCGAACGTGATGGTCGCGGGATATGCCGTCTTCCACTCGGGGCTGCCCCCGGGCGAGTCGATCAGACGCCTGAAGGAAGCGGCTCTGCGTGCGGCGAAGTAGGGTCGCCGGCCTCTGGCGGACGGGTTCTACATCTCTGGCCGTGGACGGATCCCCATGCTGCGCTTCGGTAAGAAGAAGGAGGTGCCCGACGGGCTCTTCGTCAAGTGCGAAGGGTGCGGGGCGATGGTCTACCGCAAGAACGTCGAGGACCTCCTCCAGATCTGCCCGGAGTGCAACTACCACTTCAGGATCGGTGCCTGGGACCGCGTCCGACTGCACACCGACGAGGGAACCTTCCAGGAGTTCGACGGGGACCTGCTGCCCTGCGACCCGCTGAACTTCGTGGCCAAGAAAGCCTACGTGGACGACCTGAAGAAGGACACCGAGAGCACGGGCCTGAACGAGGCCGTCATTTGCGGGACATGCAGCATCGAGGGACGGTCGGCCGTCTTCGCCGCCATGGACTTCCGCTTCCGCGGCGCCAGCATGGGCAGTGTGGTGGGGGAGAAGCTGACGCGCGCGGTCGAGCTGGCCATGGAGCGCGAGCTGCCGCTGGTGACCCTGGCCGCGTCGGGCGGGGCCCGCATGCAGGAGAGTGCGTTCTCCCTCATGCAGATGGCCAAGACGTGCGCCGCACTGAACCGGTTCCACCGGGCGGGCGGCTGCTACATCAGCGTGATGACGCACCCGACTACGGGGGGCGTGACGGCCAGTTGGGCCTCGATGGGCGACGTGATCATCGCCGAGCCGGGGGCGCTGATTGGCTTTGCGGGGCGGCGCGTCATCGAGCAGACCATCAAGCAGGAGCTGCCGAAGGACTTCCAGACGGCGGAGTTCCTGCTGGAGCACGGCTTCATCGACATCATCGTCGAGCGCAAGGCCATGAAGCGCACCCTTGCCCGCCTGCTGGCCTACCTAACGTAGCTTGCCGCTGTCTCCTCCTTGCCCCGCCTCGCTCGCCCACGCCTTGATCTTCGCAATGAAGGCGTCTCTGGCCTCCGGATCGGTCTCCTCGGCGATGCTGTCCTCCCAGTCCGCAAGCGTTGCTATGGCCTGCGCCGCCTCCGAGTCCACGAAGCGATCCACGTTTCTGGGGCGGGTCGCGGCGGCCAGTGCCCACGTGCAGGATGGCGCCGAATTGACTTGACAGCCCGGCGCCTTCGGCGTACCTTGACCTTTCTGCGGCCGGAGTGCCGCTTGCCCCGTCCGGCCGGAAGCCAGAACAGGAGGTACCGATGTTCTTCTCGGGCATTGCCGACGAATCCGCAGACGATCTCGACACGCAACTTAAGGCGCAGAAGGAACTTGGGTGGAAGCATGTCGAGCTGCGAAACGTCAGCGGCGTGAACCTGACCGACCTGTGTGACCGCGCCTTCGATGAAGTCGTCGAGAAGGTGAGCGACGCGGGCATCGGCATCTCGTGCTTCGCGTCCCAGCTCTGCAACTGGGCGCGCCCCATCTCGAAGCATCCCGACATCGACCGCCACGAGCTGGCCCGCGCCATGCCGCGCATGCGGCGCGTCGGCTGCGAGTTCATCCGCACGATGAGCTACCCGAACGCCGGTTGGCCGCTGGAGGAATGGAAGGCAGAGGTCATCGACCGGCTCAAGGTGCTGGCAGAGATGGCCGAGGACGGCGGCGTCACCCTCGTCCACGAGAACTGCGACGGGTGGGGCGGCCTGGGGCCCGAGCAGACGCTCGAACTGCTCGAGAGCGTCGGATCCCCAAATCTGGAGCTGGTCTGGGACACGGGCAATCCGGTCGCCCACGGTCAGGACGCCTGGCAGTACTATGACGCCGTCAAGGACCACGTCGTCTACGTCCACATCAAGGACGGCAAGGGGACGGACGGCTCGATGACTTACACCTACCCCGGCGAGGGCGACGGGCGGGTGAGGGACGTGGTGAAGGACCTGCTCGAGCGCGGTTTCGCGGGCGGGTTCTCCATCGAGCCGCACCTGGCGGCCGTGGTTCACGAAGGCAAAGCCGCCTCGCAGGCGGAGAGTGCGTACGAGCGCTACGTCGAGTACGGCCGGCGGCTCATGGCGCTCGTCGAGGAGGTGAGGTAGGCAGTGCGCCCGACCCGCGCGTCGCGGGCGGCGCGCCACGTCTCGCACGCTCGGGGGCTGGAGGGTCCGTCATGACACCAAGGGCAGACGTCATCGCCAAGGTCCAGGAGCTTTACGACGGCGGTACCCGCCCTGTGCCTTACGGGACCTTCATTCGCGTTTTCAACGAGTTGCTCAAGGATGAGCGCCAGGTGATCCCCTGGGAGCCGACTGATGCCCTGCGCGAGTACTTCCGCGCCGCCTGCATGGCCGTGAGCCTCGGCGTTTCGGACACGCAAGGGAGGGGCGAGCAGAGGGTCGCGGAGTTCCGGCAGAAGGTGCTGCCCGTGTGGAAGAAAGAGCTCTCGCCCCAGGACTTCGCTGCCTACGAGAAGCTGCTGGAGGGCAAGAAGGAGCAGGACAGGGGCGCCGCCGAGCGGGAGCTGGCGCGGCAGGCTGCCGATGCGCGGTCACGGCAGTTGCTGGCGCGGCTGGGGCTGGCGGAGGCCGCGGAGGAGCCGCCGGCGCCCGTGCTCACCGAGGACGTGGAGCTTCCCAGGCGCGTGGCGCAGCGGTTTGCGGACGTCGACGAGCTTTGCCAGGCCATCCGGAGCGGCAAGCTGAAAGTGCGGTACACTCCGCGAGAGGAGAGGGTGAATCTCGCGTACTACAAGCTCGACGCCCACGAAGTGAACGTCAAGCTAGCCAGCGCGGCGGGGGAAAACTACGTCGTCCTTACGGCCGACGTCGGGCGGACGGCCGCCCCGGATGCCGAGGCGAAGGTGGACGACTTCGCGGCCGAGATGAGATACACCAGGATGGCTCCCTACGCCTACATGCGTAAGGACAACGAGTTCGTGTACACGCTGAAGGTCGGTCCGAGCGTCACTAACGTGGCGTGCGCGACGGCCGAGCCGGGAGGCGGCGCGGAGGTCGTGCGCCGCATCCAGAAGCTGCACTGGGACCTGGGCGAGCTGGTCGAGCGCATGCGGCGCTAGCATATGCGGCGCTAGCGCAGCCTCGGTCCGAGCGCTTCATCGCCGGCTTCCCTACATGCCCCTTCGGGGCAGTTGGCCTTCTTCCGCGTGGCGGCGCGTCACGGCAGGGGGTAGACCCATCGCATCCGGGACCGTTCCATTGAGGGCCACCGTCATCTCCACGGGCGAGGAGATCGTCAGCGGCCGCATCCCCGACACGAACGCCTCCTTCCTGGCGGCTGAGCTGGGGCGGTGCGGCTTCGACGTGCGCCGCCTGCTGGCGCTCGGGGACGATCCGGCGCCGCTGAAGGAGGAGATCCTGCGTTGCGCGCGGGACAGCTCGGTGGTCCTCGTCAGCGGGGGGCTCGGGCCGACCGCTGACGACCGCACCCGCGGGGCCGTTGCCGAGGCCGTGGGGGAAGAGCTGGTTGAGGACGTGGACTCGCGTCGCCACGTGGAGGAGCGTCTGCGCAGCTTCGGCCGCGACGTCACCGAACACCATCTGGCGCAGGCGCTCTTCCCGGCCGGCTCGACCGTCTTCCCCAATCCCCGGGGGACGGCCAGGGGATTCGCCTGCCGCCTGGGGGATAGCTGGGTGGTCGCCATGCCGGGCGTGCCGGACGAGATGAAGGCGATGTTCACGGACAGCGTCCTTCCGTTCCTTCTGCACGAGGCCCCGCCGATCGGGGCGATGGCCGTCGAGACGGTGAACATGTTCCCGGCTTCCGAGTCCGAGGTGGACGAGCGGGTCCGCGACCTGAGCGCCGCCGACCGGAATCCGTTGCTGGGCATCACGGTCCGGGACGGCGTCATCTCCGTCAGCCTGCGTGCGTGCGCGCCCGACGGGGTCGAAGCGCGGGAGTTGATCGACAGGGACCTGCGCGTGCTGGAGCAGCGCTTCGGCGCTCTGGTGTTCGGCCGGGGGCGCGCGACGCTGGCCACGGCGCTCAGCGAGCAGCTCGAGCGCACGGGGGGCACGATCGCCGTTGCGGAGTCCGTTACTGGGGGATTGGTCGGCGACATGCTCGTCAGCGTGCCGGGCATCTCCCGTTTCTTCCTGGCCGACGTGGTGGCTTACGACGACGATGCGAAGGTGAACCTGCTGCGCGTGCCGCCGGGCGAGATCGAACGCCACGGGGCGGTCAGCCCGCAGGTCGCCGAGTGCATGGCGCGCGGCGTTTGCTCGGTGACGGGCTCGCAACTCGGCCTGAGCACCACGGGCATAGCGGGGCCCACGGGCGGGACCGCACGGAAGCCGGTCGGCCTCGTCTACGTGGGCCTGTGTCTGCACGGGGACGCCGCCGTGGCCAGGCTGGACCTGCGCGGCGATCGGCAGCGGGTGAGGGACCGTGCAGCGAAGCACGCGCTGGACATGGCGCGGCTGGCCCTGCGGAACGGGCTGGACTCGCTGCACGCGCCTCCTTACAATGTGCAGCGGCGCAGACAGGGAAAGGACATGGGGTGCCATGGCTGAGAAAGATGACGGTTACATTCGCTGGCGCTGCAAAGCGTGCGGTCAGAGGCTGAAGGTCAAGAGGAGCCGGGAAGGGGGCGACGTGATGCCCTGCCCCAAGTGCGGCGAGATGGTCAACGTGCCTCTGTCCAACCTCGAGGCGATTGCCAAGGGGACGGAGATGGCCGAGACGGGCGAGCCCGGCCGGCTGCACATCGACCCTGAACTGCTCAGGAAACGCCTCGCTTCGGAGGGCGAGAAGGCGGAGGGTCCGGGCTCCGCGGGCGCGGCGCCGACCATCCGCCGCGAGGGCTGGAGCGCGCAGGCCGCTTTCGGCCGCATACAGGAGTTGGACCAACTGGCTGCCGGAGTCGCCAAGGTGGATCAGGACGTCATGGGCCAGATCCAGCGCGTCTACCGCGGCGGGGAGCTGACCAAGGAGGACCGCCACGAGCAGATCAAGGACGCCGCCCAGCATCGCCGCGAAGAGGTGCAGAAGCTGGTGCAGAGCCGCCTGACAGCTCTGCAGCAGCAGCTCAAGTCGCTGGAGAGCCAGCAGCAGCGCCTCAATCGCAGCGAACTGGACCATCTCGCCAGGCTCAAAAAGGCGTCCGAGGCGATCATGCTCTACAGCTGCTACGTGCTGGGCGTTGAGGCCTGACGCGGCCCTCAGCGAGCCGCCTGCCGCGTTGCGTCGGCCCGCCCTTTTCTGCTAGTATTGCGTCGTCGGGGAAGGCTACCCTGCGCGTGCCTCAGACAGGAGAACACGTGATGGGGATCTGGGACTGGATAGTGAGCATCCACCGGAGCGTCGATTGGGGGCCGGTGGTGCTCTTCTACCTCGGCGTGCTCGCCGTTGTCTTCTTCGTGCTTCTGCAACTGCTGTTCGCCAGGGGGCGGCAGAAGGCGGGCAGGGCGCTGGCCGCCGTGCGCGACCTTCTGGACGACGTCAGGGCGCTTCAGGATCGGCTGGACGAACTGGAAAGCCACATCGGGCGACGGCTCGACGAGCGCGACGCGCAGCTCGACGCGCGCGTGACGCGCAAGATCGACTCGAAGGCCGACCTGCTCGAGGAGCGGATCGAGCAGCGCAGCGCCTCGCTCTCCGAAGCCATGAGCAAGCTGGACTCCCGGATCAGCTACGCCGATGAGGAGATCGACAGGTTCCGCGGGCGAGTCTCCGAGGTGGAGAACCGGATACCGGGCCTCTTCGACAGGCTTGACGAGTTCCGCGGCGTCCTGGCCAAGACCTTCCAGGCCGAGCTGGGAAGCGTCTTGAGTGCCTTCGACAGCTCCGTGTCCGGCATACTGGAGCAGATGAAGGCCGAATTGCGGATGGGCATCAGCCGCATCGAGAGCATAGAGAGCATGGTTCGCAGCAGGGAGCGGGCAGAGCGGTCGCTGCTGGGCGTCCCGGACGAGGTCGTGCTCCCCGGGGCTGCCGCCCGGGACCAGGAGGACTTCGAAGAGTGGGAGCAGCAGGCCAAGGAGATGGCCGAGAGCGACGAGCCGGACGAAGACGAGCGCGAGACGCTGCAGGCCGTGCCCATTGAGACAAAAGAGAGCGAAGAGCATTACCCCGCCGAGATGGACACGCCGACCGAGGAAGAGCCGCCCGACAGATTCGACGACGATCTTCGGGAAGACTGAGCCGCCGCCGGGGGGGCGTGGGCGCTGCGCGCCTGTCTGCCTTGCTAGTCGCGAGTGGGGGGGCCCACGAGCGATGCTATGGCCTCGAAGTCGGCGACCGTCAGCGTCTCGGGGCGCGCCCTGGGATCAACGCCGAGCTGCTCGGTGACCTGCCGCGCCGTTCGGTCGTCCCAATTGGTTCGCAGCACGCTGGCCAGGGTCTTGCGCCGATTGCCGAGCAGCCTCATCACGACCTGAGAGAAGGCGGGGTAGGCCGCCGTGCGCCGTCGCTCCGGCCGGCGCGTTATCCTGACCAGGGTGGATGAGACTTCGGGCACGGGCCAGAACGCCCGACGGGGCACGGCGAAGAGCCTTTTCACGGTTGCCCAGTAGGCCACATACACCGTCAGGGGGCCGTATTCCTTCCGGCCGGGCTCGGCCATCAGCCTGTCGGCTACCTCTTTCTGGAGCATCAGGCACAGCTGTCCGACCAGGACCTGCCATTCGAGCAGATCCACGATGGCGGGGGAGCTGATGCTGTAGGGCAGGTTGCTGACGACTTTGAGCGGGCCTTCGCGGCCGCGCAGGGCCTCCTCGGCCGCTTCGGTCACGCGCGGGTGTATGCGGTGCTTACTCTCCAGGAAGTCGCAGCAGAGGAGGCGCACGTTGCCGGCCCCCTGGAGGTTCTCCGAGGCGATCTGGAACAGGCCCCGATCGATCTCCACGGACAGGACGCGTCCGGCCCGCGCGGCGAGCAGCGCCGTCAACCGGCCCAGGCCGGTGCCGATCTCGAGCACAACGTCGCGTTCCGTGAGGTCCGCTGCGTCGGCGACGCGCCGCAGGTTCTCCAGCGAGACCAGGAAGTTCTGCCCGAGCCGCTTCCTGGCCCGGATGCCGCGCTCCTGCAGGACGTCGCGCGGATGGCGGTCGAGCGGAGCAGGGGTGTGGTGCGGCTGCATGGTCGCCCCTTCGGGACGTTCAGACTTCCTGGCCGAATGCTTCCTCGCTGATGGTGCCTTCCGCCACTCTCACGACCGGTCCGGTCATGGTTATCCCGAAGTCCTCGGCGACGACGATGTCGAGGCAGCCGCCGGGCATGTGCACCGTGACGCGGGCGTCGCACAGGTCGAGTTTGTGGGCCACGGCGGCGGCCGCGCAGGCGCTGCTGCCGGACGCCAGCGTGTAGCCGGCCCCGCGCTCCCATATCTCGATGCGGATGTTCGCGCGGTCGAGCACCTTCATGAACTGGACGTTGGTCCTGTTGGGGAAGCGGGGGTCGGTCTCGATCGCCGGCCCCAGCGCTCGGGCGTCCGCTTCCGTCGGTTCATCGCGCAGGATGACGCAGTGCGGGTTGCCGACGGTGGCGGCGCAGTAGGTCAGGGCCTCCTGCCCGACCTCGATCCGCTCCCGGAGCACCTCGCGCGGCGGGCCTGCGACCGGGATGCGCGTGCTGTCGAAGCTCACGCGGCCCATCTCGACGGTGACCGTTCTGCCGCCCTCGTGCACCTGGGCCCGCACCTTGCCGCCGGCGGTCAGCACCGTGAACTCCTCGCTTCCGACGCGCCCCGTGTCCCAGAGCCAGCGGCAGAAGATGCGCAGCCCGTTGCCGCTCTTCTCTGCCTCGCTGGCGTCGGGGTTGAAGATGCGCAGCGCGAAGTCGCACTCATCCGTCGACAGGGGCCCGAGCAGTATCCCGTCCGAACCCACCCCGTAGTTCCGGTGGCAGATGAGGCGTATCTGTTGCTCGGTGAGTTCCCGCCCCAGGTCCGCCGGGTCCAGGATGATGTAATCGTTGCCCAGCCCGTGGTACTTGACGAACTTCATTGGCCTCATGCGATCCTTTCGTTAAGCGGCCGGTGCGAATATACGCAAACTGCGCTCGGAGCGTCAACTCCGCCCGTGCCTCAGCGTCCCTCCAGCAAGCACGCGACGGCTCCGATGTGATCGGGCGTGGTTCCGCAGCATCCGGCCACCAGGCGCGCGCCGGCCTGCTTCACCTCGCGCACGTCCACGGCCACGTGGTGCGTCTCGACGTAGACGCGGTTCATCGTCAGCGTGTTCGTGATGAGGGCGTCGCACCCGCACCGGGCGTACTCGCGGTGGACCTGCAGCACTGCGTCGGGCGAGGTAAGGTTGGCGCAGGCGCGGCCTGCCACGCCGCGCCTGTCTAGTTCGGTCCCCATCGCGCCGTCCAGCAGGGCTGTCCGGCGGGTGCGGATGAGCGTCGCGAAGTCCAAAGGTTTCGCCCTCCCCGCCCGGCCGGGCCGCCGCACGGGCAGCGGCTACGTTTGCGGACGGCTGGGCCGCCGCGTCACCGGCCCCGGCGTTGCTCCAGGAGCCAGTCGTAGAGCTCCTGGCTCTCGTAGGTCGCCGTCCACGAGTCGTGGCCCGCCTCGGGGTAGACGGTAAACTTCGGCTCGGCGCCGGCCGCCTTCAGTGCGTCTACCATCTCCTGAGAGGCTTCGAGCGGCACGGTCTGGTCCTTGGCGCCGTGGAAGACCCACACAGGCAAGTGCGTGATCCGCGACACCTTCTCGGGGTCGCCGCGTCCACAGATCGGCACGAGCGCCGCGAACCTGTCGGGTTCGTCCACCGCCCAGGCCCACGCGCCGAACCCGCCCATGCTCAGGCCGGTCAGGTAGATCCGGTCCTCGTCCACCGCGTGCGTCGCGATGAGGTGGCCCAGCAGGGCCTTCAGCGCGTCGAGCTCGCCCGGCCACCACGCATCCTTGGGGCACTGAGGCGAGACGACGATGAAGGGGAATTGCCGGCCCTGTGCGATGAGCTTCGGCGGGCCGTGGAGTGCCACCAGCTCCAGGTCGTCCCCGCGTTCTCCCGCCCCGTGCAGGAACACCATCAGGGGCCACTTTCGTCCGGCCTTTCCATACTCCGGAGGCAGGTAGAGCAGGTAGTTGACCCGCACGGTCTTGAGTATCTGGGTCTCGAACGACTGTGCGTGTTGCCCGGTCTGGACGGGCTCGCCCCCGCGGGCGAACGCGCAGCCGCTGAGCGCCGACAAGCCGGCCGTCAGACAGACTAGAAGATGGATCCTCTCCACCACCTGGCGCCTCCGCTCACTCCGTCTCGATTCCTCCAATTGCTTCCTCGATTGACATCATGGCCGCCTGCTCAAGACGACGCGCCCCTTCGAGCACGTCGGCTTACGCTGCTCCGCCGAGCACGGGCAGCGGGTCAGCATACCCGACACAGGACGCGCGCGCCAGCCTCTGTCTGCGCCGGCCTGCCGCGTCGGGCTGCACCGGCGATCCTGACCCGTGCATCGTCTGCTTCGCCCTCCTTGCATTCCGGCGCTTCACCGTGCGGAACGCGCGGCTCCATGCATCCGGCTTGCAGGTTTAGGGTCTGAAGCTTGAGCAACGTGGCCGGCGGCAATACACTCAGTCGGCATGAGGGATCACAGTCTCGATCTTCGGGCGTCCGACGCGCCTCGCAAGGCGAGGCTGCAACTGCTGGGACTGCTGGTCGTGCTCGCCTTTGTGCGCGGCTACCACGGCACCGCGTTCCCCGTGCTCGCGCGCAAGGCCCAGGGCTACTTCGGCATTTCCGACACCCAACTCGGCTTCCTGCTGAGCTGCCCGGTGCTGGGGTCCTTCGTGGGCCTGGCGCTGGTGCAACTGCTCTTCGGCCGGACGCCCGTGCGCCGGATGATCCTGCTGGCCCTGGCCGGCGTGATCGTCTCTTACCTCGTACTGGCCGCTGGCTTCAGTTTCGCCGTCTTCGCGGTTGGCGTCGGGCTGTTGGGCGTATTCCTGGGCGTGGTCGGGATCGCGTCACCCGTGTTCACGGTCGAGCTGTTCCCGGAGTCCCCGCGCCGCGTGCTCTCGCTCGGGACACTGGCCGAATCCGTGCCCGGCCTGGTCTTGCCGTTCGTAGCCGAGGGGCTGATAAGGGCCTCGGCCGGCGCGCCCGGCCGGTTCGGTCCGGCCCTGCACATTCCCTATCTCGTCGTGGCCTGCCTGCTGGCGGCACTGCTCGTGGGGCTGCGCGCGCTGTCCCGGGGCATGGGCGAAGTGCCGGTGCCGAAGGCTCCCGGCGGCGTACGGGTGATCCTGACCGATCCCGTTGCGTGGCTGCTGATCGCGATGGCTGTACTGCACGGGAGCAGCGACATCGCCCTCTATACGTGGATGCCCACGCTCTACGCCGAGGCGCACAGCGTCCGGCCCGTCGCTCCGGGCACGCTGCTCGTGCTCTACTCGCTTGCCTACGTGGCCGGGCGGCTGGCGCTGGCGGCGCTGCCCGAGGGCTTTGGGCGCCGCCTGCTGCTTGTGCTGCCGGGGCTGTTGGGCGGGGGCATCATGCTTGTCTGTGCCTGGTCCGACAGTCCGTGGGCGCTCCCCGTCGGCTACCCGCTGGCCGGCCTGATCTGGTGCCTCGAGTATCCTGTCCTGGTCAGTGAGCTTGCCGTCCGCTACCCGCGCAGCTTCCGGGCGCTGCTCACGACGACGTTCATGATCCTACCGTTCGCCGGAGCGGTGCTGATCAACCTGCTCGGCCTCGTGCGCCAGCACACGCAGGCGGCCGCGTGGGCCATGACGCCGGCCGCTGCGGGCTTCCTCGTCTTCGGGTGTCTGGGGCTTGTGTTTTGTGCGCTGGCCGGCCGGCCGCCCTCGGGGCCTGGCCGAACTTGACGTAGCGGGCGGCCTTGCTCAGTCGCTTGCCGGCCCTGCTCAGTTGCTCGATGGAGCGGATCCTGCCCAGGCTCCTGCGCAGGTCGAGGATGCGGTTCACCGTGACTGGGCCGAGCCCGGGGACGCGGAGCAGCTCCAGTCGGCTGGCCCGGTTGACGTCCAGCGGGAACATCTCCGGGTGGCGCCCGGCCCAGACCTCCTTCGGGTCGGCGTCGAGCGACAGGCTGCCGTCCGGCTCGAAGGGGATATCCTCGTCCGTCAAGCCGTACTTGCGGATCAGCCAGTCCGCCTGGTAGAGGCGGTGCTCGCGCGTGAGCGGGTCCTGCGGGCGTGCCGGCGCGGCGCGTTCGCCGGGCAGGGCCGGATCGCCAAGCCCTCGCTGGTACGCGCTGAAGTAGACGCGGCTGAGTCCGAGGCGTCTGTACAGGCCGAAAATGGCGCCGACGATCTCGGCGTCAGTCTCGCCGGCCGCGCCCACGACGAATTGGGTCATCTGCCTGACGCGCTCGTGCGGGCCGCCCCTGGCCGTCAGCCGGCTGATGAGCCGGATCGGCCGCACGATGTCGCGGTCGTAGTCTTTGCTGGCCGAAAGCGTCCGGAACGCGGCCCGCGTCGGGACCTCCACGTTGAGCGAGACCGCGTCCGCGAGGGACATCGCCTCCTGGATCGCCGCGTCCGACGCGCCGGGGATGATCTTCAGATGCACGTAGCCGTCGTAGCCGTGCTTGGCGCGCAGTAGGCGGGCCACCGCGACCATCCGGTCCATCGTGTAGTCGGGGCTGCCGACGACGCCCGACGAGAGGAAGAGGCCGAAGACCTTCCTCTGCCGCACGTAGCCCATGAACGCGCGGGCAATCTCCTCGGGCTGAAGCGTGCAGCGGCGGAAGTCCCGCTCGCTGCGGAAGGGGCAGTAGCGGCAGTCGTTCACGCAGGCGTTCGAGAGCAGCGTCTTCAGCATCACGGAGTCGCCGCCCCGGGGGACGGAGGCGGGGTAGAGCCAGAGGCCTCCCTTGCTGCGATGCCGGTGGTCCGTGCCTCGCCGCGTGCCGCACGCACAGGACAGGTCGTAACGCGACGCGTCGGCCAGGACCGCCAGCTTTTCGTCCGTTTCCATGGCGAATGCGCTCGGGCCAGAACGCCGTCCGGGGACGTACCTCATGCCTGCCGACCGCCGACATGATACACCCATCACGTGTCGGGTGTCAACGCCTTTCGTGTTCCGGTTGATAAGGGCAGCCGCGGCATGTAAGCTCTGCCGCACAGACTGACTTCGCCACGCCGTTCACCGATCGGCACGCGCCATGTTCGATGCAGGTGCCCTTATCCGGCAGGCCAGGCAGGCGCCGAACCGCGGCCGCACGCACATCTTCCTGGGTGACCCGCGCTCGGACGGCTGTGACAAGACCACGGTCGAGCCCGGCAATGCGTACTCTCCCGGCGTGTGGACCTGCGGAGTCTCGGCATGGGTCCGGACAGGCGACGCATGGCTCACGCCGGACCTTCTGGGCGACGATGACGTGGCCTGGTCGTTCATCCGGGAGCCCGGCGGGGCCCCGGTGGCGGAGGCGAGCTACCGGGCCGGCCCGCTGGCCGTCACGCATCGCCTGTGCCACGTCGGAGCCGAGGGCGCCAGAGGCGTGGATTACAGCCTGCTCGAGGTCACGGCATCGGCGGCCTGCGACGCGACGCTGGCCATCGTCGTCAAGGACGTCGGCCCTGCGGGAGGGAAGATCGGCGGGCTCGAGTGGGACGCGGACAGCCGGACGTTGACGGTCAACGGCGCCCTGCGCCTCGTCGTTGAGGACGTCGTGGACGGCTGCGTCATCGCTCCGGCAGAAGGGCAGTGGGACTCCCCAGCGGCGGCGGTGCACATGCACGTCGAGCTGGCCGAAGGGGAGACGCATTCCGTCCGGTTCAAGACCGTGCACGGCTTCAGCGATCCGCCGTTCTCGGCGGAGCTGGCCCGATGCGAGCCGCCGAGCATCCTGAGCGTGCGCGACGGCTTCGCCGAGGCCGAGCGTCGCTGGCAGGCGGCGCTGCCGGCCGGCGTCTTCGCGCCCGACCCGCGGATCGCGCTGGCGTGGGAACGCTGCGCCTACCACATACAGGCGGCGATGGAATGCTGCCTGCCCCGCATCGGCGCCGTGAACTACCCGGTGTTCTGGATCCGGGACTGCGTGATCGTGCTCAGGGCGCTCGACCTGACGGGCCGGCACGACCTGGCCCGAATCGGAAACGAATACCTGGCGCCACTCTACTTCGGCGGCGGATTCGGGGCGGAATCGGATGCCCCGGGCGAGGGAATCTGGGCCATGGTGGCGCACGCCAGGTTGAGCGGCGACCTCGGCTGGCTGGCGCGGCGCTTCGGCCACGTCCGCGAGCGCGTGGCGTGGCTCGAACGCATGCTCCACGCCGCCGAGCCGATCCACGCCCTGAGCGAGAACCGGGACCCCCGGCACATCAACGCGCCCAGCGTCAACCTGCTCTGCCTGCCGGCCCAGGAGGGGCTGATCCACGGGCGGATGGACTGGCATTCTCCCGACTTCTACGTCAACTGCTGGGCGCAATGCGGCCTGCGGCTGGCGGCGGACGCGGCGCGCGAACTGGGCCGGCCTGGACTCGCCGACCGGTGGGGCAAGGAGGCCGCCCGGCTCGACGAACGGATCGCCGAGCGTCTCCTGCCGACGTACGGGAACCCGCGCGATGCGATCGTTACGCCGCATCCCACGGGCGCCCTGGCAGACTTCCGCGCGGAGCTGCGCCGGGCGTTCGCAGCGTGGTACCGACAGAACCGCCTGGTGCCCGACGGGTCGCGAAGGCCCGAGGAAGAGTGGACTTACTTCGAGGCGGCGCAGGCCCACAACGCCGTCCTGCTCGGACTCCGCGATGAGGCGTGGGTCAGCCTGGACGGCATGCTCGAACCCGTCGGGGCCTGGGACGTGTCGGCATACGCCGAGGGCGCGCCCGGCGGGGGCGAGTGCCTGCCCTTCCGCAACGATCGCGGCCGGCGCGGCTGGCTGAGCCCCGAGCGCGCCATGGGCGGCAACATGCCTCACAACTGGACGTCGGCGGAGATCATCGCCCTCATCCGCGATATGTTCGTGGTCGAGCGGGACGGCCGGCTCGTTCTCGGCCTCGGCGTCCCCGCAGCATGGATGGCGGCCGGGGCGCGTTTCGGAGTGAGCCGCATGCCAACCGACATGGGCGAGGTCAGCTACGAAGTGACGGTCGGGCCCGACGGGAGCGTGCATCTGGACTACCACGGACCCGAGCCGCATGAGAAGGCTTTCCCGGAGCCTCCGGCCCAGGGCAGCGGCGGGCCCCCCTCATGACGGCTCCGTGCGGAAGGGAGGTGCTATCGTGACGAGTGCTTCGACGGTAGCGACCGGCGCAGGTGGCGGCCTGGATGGCCGCGCAAGCCGGCGGCGACGCCTTTGGCTCGCTCCGCGGTCGTCCTCCGGAGCCCGGATGCTGCGCGTGGGCTTGCTGACATGCGCGGCCGTCGGGTTTGGCCTGACCTGGCGTGGCCCCGGCGCGGCGATGGCCTCGACCGGCCTTGCGGAGCCTGAAGCGGGCGCCGTCTACTGGGTCTCACCGGACGGCGATGACGGGAATCCCGGCACTGAGGGGCGCCCATGGCGCACCGTGCAGAAAGCGGCCGAGACGCTCAAGGCAGGCGAAACCGCGCTCATCAGGCAGGGCGTCTACGCGGAGCACGTCGTCGTTGCCAACTCCGGCACGGAGGACGGGCCCATCACCTTCCAGGCGTGCCCGGGCGAGAAGCCGGCGCTCGACGCCACCGGGCTGGAGAGGTCCTGGGGCATCTTCGAGATGCACGGCAAGAGCCACGTCCGCATCGTGGGGCTGGAGCTGTGCAACGCCGACCGCGGGCAGGGCGGCGTGGTAGCCCGGGGTTGCAGCCACATCCAGATCAGGAACTGCCGGACGTTCAACACGGGCGCGTCAGGGATCCTCGTCTGGGAATGCGACCACGTGATCATCGACGGCAACGAGGTCGAGCGCGCCTGCCAGCGGGGCGGCGAGGAGAGCGTCACCGTCAAGTTCAGCTCGGACACGGTGCAGGTCAGCAACAACCACATCCACCACACGGGTCATGAGGGGATCGACGTCAAGGAAGGCTCGCGCAACGTCCGGGTCTTCAATAACCACATTCACCACGCGGAGCGCCAGGGGCTGTACGCCGACGCCTGGGACCGGGAGACGTGCAACATCGAGTTCTTCAACAACGTCGTGCACGACTGCGGCTTCGGGATCGCCGTCTGTTCCGAGCAGGGCGGCCGGCTCCACGGCATCAGGATCTACAACAATCTCATTTACAGCAACGCCGGCCCCGGCATGATCTTCTCCCACTGGACGCGCGCCGAGGTCTGCCCGGTGGACGACGTGTGGTTCGTCAACAACACCGTGCACAACAACGGGCATGGCTGGGGCGGCGGAGTCGTCCTTGAGAATGACGACGCGCGCGCCATCGTGGTCCGCAACAACATCCTGAGCGGCAACTCCGTCCAGATCCTCGTGAACCAGGAGCCCGCCGAGGCCACCATAGATCATAACCTGATCCATGGGACGAGCGGCGCCGCCGGCGACGACTGTGTCGCGGCCGACCCCCTGTTTGCGAATCCGGAGGAGGGCGACTTCCACCTGCGGGAGGGCTCGCCGGCCATAGACCGCGGTTCCGGGGACGGCGCTCCGGAGTTCGATCTAGAGGGCGATCCGCGTCCGTGCGGGCAGGGGGTGGACATCGGCGCGTATGAGCACTGCGCGGAAGCCCGCCCCTCGGAGAGCGGCTCTCAGGCGTCCGCTGCGGTCAGGTAGACCGCCCTGCCCGAATCGTCCGTGAAGTAGCGGGGGTTGGCGGGATTCCTGCGCAGCGGGCCGCGGATGGCGTTGCGTGTCATCGTCTGGCATCTCCCTGGGAGCCCCGGTCGAATGCCTCGAAGAGGCGCCTGGGATTCTCGACCAGGTAGCGGTTGATCCTCTGAAGTGAGACTCCCGCGCCCATGAGCATCGGCACGGCGTTGGTGATGCAGTAGGCATACGTTCGCTTGCCGGTTTCCGGGTGCTCGCGTTCGGCCTCGTGCCAGGCGCGCCCGTCCTCGTCGAACTCCCAGTTGGCGTCGATGCTGATCAGCACGCGGTCGCCGAAACTTTCTTCCTCCAGGAAGTCGAGCAGGTAGACCATGTCATCCAGGGGCGTGTCGAACTCGAAGTCGAAGTTGTTGAACTGGAGGTAGCCTCCGGCCTCCGCCACTTCCGCCAGGTAGCGCGCCTCCTCCTCGCGGGAGCGTCCTTCCCAGCCGAACTCGGCCTCGATGTGGCAGTAGTAGGTTGCGTCGATCCTGGCGCCGTGCTCGCGCGCGTATTCCATCTGCGTCCTGCATCCCGAGCAGGAATGGAAGCAGATCGGCACGCGGGCCGCCTGCTGCGCGCGCGCGGCCGCGCGGAAGTTCTTCTTCTCCCACTCCGTAAGCTGGGACGTGTTGGACGCCACCTTGATGACGCCGGCCCGAATGCCCGTGCCCTCGAAGCCGTCGTAGCCCTCGGTCAGGTTCTTGACCATGTGCTCGAGCATCTGGTCCCCGGTCAGGTCGCGCACGGGCCGCGTCCATTCGGCGTTCTCGAGGTACGCTCCGGTCGCCAGCACCAGGTTGAGGCCCGGCACGCGCGCGTTCGCCTCCATCACGCTGGCCAGGTCGGGCACCGGGGTCACGTCGACCATGGTGTCGATGCCCGCTTCCGCGGCCCTCTCCAGCAGCGTCGCCTGATAGTCCATCGCCTTCTGCCGCCACTGCTCCGGCGCCCGGAAGCAGAGGTGCTCGTGCACGAGGGTCATGCCGAGCTCGGAGGATTCCATCTCTCCGCGGGCGGTCGGGATCTTCGCCATCTCGTGGCCTTCTCAACAAACAACCTTGCGTTCTGCAGCCGGTGTCGTGTGCGGACTGATGCGTAGGGGCACGGCGCGCCGTGCCCCTACAGGGTCGCGGCCGCTACGGAGCGAGGCCGTCCTCGTTCCATTCGAGGGGTGCCGGCAGGCCGGGGCGCTGGCAGTGGATGTTAGCGCCCCATTCGTCCAGGCCGCGCAGCCCGTAGATGATCCGCTCGCTTTCGACGATGATGGGCTCGTCGCTGATGAACCTGATGCCGTAGGCTATCGTCTCGGTCGTGCTCATCTGGAAGTTGTCGAACATCAGGACGCGCTCTGCGCCCACGGTGTGCTCGAACTCCCGGTAGCTGCCCTCCCCGAGGACGCACCGCATCGTGACGTGGGCGTCCCGCTTCCCGGGATTGAGGATGTGATACCACTCGAACTCGTGGAACGGGAACGAAGGATTCTGCACGTCCTGGATGATGCGGATGCCGTCGGAGAAGTACCACAGGCGCGAGAGGCGCGTCTTGGTGAGCGTGTCGCCTACTCCGCCCCGGTACCTGACGTTGTCCGGCGGGCCGAGCCGCCGCGCGACCAGGATGTGATCCGCCATGAGCACCATATCGCTGACGATCTTCATGCCCCACGGGCCGCAGCCTTCGAACTGCTCGGGATAGTGGTGGGGGAAGACGAGCAGCGGGTTCGCCTCCGGACCGATCTCGTACTTCGGCAGCTCGACCGGGGGCCGGTCGCAGTAGTAGACCGTCATCCGGACGTGGGTCGGATGCGGAGTCGGATTCCAGAACCGCAACTCGCACATCCCGTCCATCTCGCCGGGCTGCCCGGCGCGTCTGCAGAAGCCGTTGGCAATGTAGCTGACGTGTGGCATCGGCGTCCCCCGTCTATGCTGACGTGATCCAACGAAGGGCCTTCTGCCAGAAGGCGTCGTAGCCCTCCCACAGCTCGAAGTTGATGCCCCAGTGCGGCGCGGGGTCGGAGGCGTAGACGAGCACGCGCCCCTTGCCGTGCCGGCCCGTCACAATCAGCGGGTGCCCCGTCTGGCGCACGCGCACCGGCACGTCGGCCTCGGCCTTCGGCACGAGCTCGTTGTACCCGAAGATCGGAGGGAACGTGTCCCAGGGCAGGCCCCGGACGACCGGATGCCGGGCGTCGACGACCTCGGCGGCGAAGCCGGACGAGGACTCGACCAGATCGTCTCCGGGCAGGCACTCGACGGGCAGGGCTCCGGCCAGACGGCTTCGGCGCCAGCCGGCCGTCTCGCGGGCGCCGGAGAAGGACAGCCAGCCGCCGAGCATCATCAGCCCTCCGCCCTCGGCCATCCAGCCTTTCAGGAAGTCGAGGCGATCGGGGTACGTCTCGACCTGGCCGGTGCGGGCGGACCGGTTGAAGAAGTCGGGGTAGAGCTGGAAGCACTTCGCCTCGACGTCGCTCACGATGACGGCCTTCGACTTGCCGACCAGGGACTCGAACTCCCCGGGCCTCAGCCGGTACAACTCCCAGTTCGACAGGCACGTCAGCGCAGCCCTCGGCGCAAGCGCGTCGGCCAGCCGGCGCCCGTAGAAGTGCAGGTCGCAGTCTTTCGTCTCGACGACGTTGAAGGGCGTCTCGACGAACGTCGGTCCCATGTGGAAGACCCAGTCGCCCAGATACAGCACGTGCGGCTTGGTCCTTCGTGCCTTCCGCTTTGCCATGTGCACAGCTCCCTGAGCCGAGCCGAGAAGGACTTGAATTGTCTGCGCGGGTGTCCCAATATACGATGGCGCTCTGCGAAGCACCAGCGCCTCACGGACCGGGCGATCTCAGAGAGGACCAATGGATGGCCAGACGCGTGCTGGACAGGAACGCCATCGACGAGCTGACCGTGCACGACGCGCGTGAGACGATCTTCTTCTCCAAGGTGGCCGGGCGCCTCTGCCAGTGGGTCGAGCTGGACCTCTCGTGGAGAGGCTGGCGCGGGCAGCTCCAGGTGGAGATCAGCGCGCGGGGGACGCGCGCCACGAGGGACGTGATGGTCTACGGCCGCGACCGGATCACGGTGCGCTGCCCTGCGCCGGCGGTCTGGCCCGAGCCGCCCTGCACGGACGCGCGCCTGGTCATCCGGCGCGGCGAGCGGACGGCCGAAGGCATCCTCATCGTCGGCAGCCACCGGCCCTGGACCGTCTACCTCCTGAGCGACCTCTGCGCGGACGACACGTGGGCCTACTCGGACCTCGAGGCGCACGACCGCGACGACTACCTGACCACGCTCGCCGAGCTGAACGCGGGGCGGGACAACCGTTACAACTTCGCCTCGGCCTACCAGGTCGAACGCTTCCGGCGCCAGGCGGGCGCGCGCGACAGGCGGCGCCTCAGCGATGCGCTGCGCGAAGGGCGCTTCTACATGACCCCCGTCCCCAACCAGCTCCTCTGCGGCGCCTTCAACCTGGCCAGCTATCCGCTGCTGCTGGAGCCTTACCGGAAGCACTGGGCGAGGGCAGGGGGGATGCCCGCCGGCCTCCCGCTGGATGCCTACCACATGGAGGCCCCGACCTGGACGAACGGTCTGGCCAACCTGCTCGCCTGTGCGGGCTTCCGCTCGTTCGGCAAGAGCCTGCTTCAGTCCGGCGCGCCCTGGATCGATGCCCTGCGCAGGTTGCCCAGGCTGACGCGCCTGGAGGCGGCTCCCGGCCGTTACGTCTACCTGCTGCTGCGGTGCGGGGACTACAGTGAGGCCATGCCCCTGCTGCCCGGCCTGCCGCACGCGAACGGCTACCTCCACGAGCGCGTCATCCCCGAGCACGAGGCGCTCGGCGCGGCCTACCCGACCTCCGCCATTCCCCTCGTCGGCGCCTACAGCGACCTGTGTCCGGAGGCGCGTTCGTGGGTCCGGGCGAAGGTGGACGTGGTCCGCAGCTACAACGCGCAGTGGTGGGACTACCCGAAGCTCGTCAACGCCACCTGGTCCGATTTCTTCGACCACATCGTGGCGGAGGTCGGTCCGCCTGAGAGGCCCAGGCGGCGCGGCCTGCGCACCGTGCGGGGCGACACGGGCGCGGCCTGGGAGGCATGGCTCCTGCGGATCGAGGACGAGGCCGCCCGGTTCAGGAAGGCGCAGCGCGACGTGGTGTCTCTGCGCACGCTGTGCGCCATGCTCGGGCGGAAAGACGCCGCGACCCGGCGAGCCCTGGACGACGCCGCCGCGGAGCTGGTCAACCTGGGCGATCACGCGTGGAGCGGCTCCTCCCCCGGCTCCAAGGAGCTGAACCTGAGCATCCGCCGGGGGCGTCTCGCGAGACTGGCCCGAGCGCTGGCAAAGGCGCGAAGCGGGCCGGCACGGGGCGTCGAGTTGAAGGAAGGCGCAAGGATGGCCCTCGTCAACACGCTCGGCTGGCGCCGCGCGTGCCTTGTGGTCGCGCCCGAGGCGGGGCGGCGGCTTGCCCTCGCCGATCCTGAGACGGGCGAGGAGTATCCATTTGCGGGGTCGAACGCGCCCGGCAGGGAGGGCGCCATGACGGCGGCCGTGCCTGGCGTTCCGGGTTTCGGCGCACGGGTTCTGAAGCTGGTGCGCGCGGCGGGCAGCCGGGGACGGGGCTCGTCTGAGCCGGTCCCGCTTGCGCTTGACGCTATGGGTCCCGTGCTGCTTGACAACGGGCGGGAGGCGGCTCCACGCGGAGGCTGGACGGCGGACGGCCGAGGCCGATGGCAGGTCGGGCCGTTCTCCGTTCGGGCGTCCGTGTGCCGGTCAGCCGTCGTGGACGGGACTGAGCTGGAGCTGTCCGTGGCGGGGAAGCCGCCCGAGGGCTCCTACGCCCTGCGCTGGCGGTTCGGCCTGCCGTGGAAGCGGTGCACGTGGCGGGCGGAGAGCGGGGGCGGCTTCCGCACTTCGGCGCCCGCCCGGGCGGGCGGGGACCTGCTCGCCGGCGTCGCGGGATGTTGCATCGCCGTGGGAGAGGGCCTGAGTGCCGCGCCGCCCGGCGGACGGTCCTCGGTCGACTTCGCCTTCGACGAGTCCGGGATATGCGGCCTCGGAGGGCCGATGACGGAGCTGTCGAAGGGCGATCCCGGCGGCCGGCTCGGCAGTGCCTACGCGCCCAACGGCGTCATGCGCCGCAAGACCACCCCGGGCGTCCTCGAATGGTATCTGCTCTGCACGGACCCGCTTGCGCATGAGGCGTTCGCCGACCAGGGCGGGGCGCGGGCCTGGCGGTTCCAGTGCGCGTTCAGGAGACGGGCCGGCGGCTTCGACGACGTTGCCCTCTACAGGTTTGCCGCCGGATTCTGCCGTCCCGGCGAACTCGTCAGCGTCCGCGCCGCAAAGCCAGTCTCCGAGCCCTGGCTTGTGCTGGACAAGGACGACGTGCTCGTGCTGGGCGCCGGCCGGACGCGGGACGGCCTGTCCATTGATCTCTACAACACGGCACGGCATCCGGTGACGGTCCGCTTCAGAGGGAGTGCCGTCGAGGGCCGAAGGGTGGCGCTGACCGACATGCTGGAACGCGCGGAGCGTCCCTGTGCGGACGGCAGCGCCCGCCTCGGCCCATGCGCCTTCGCGCGCCTGCTCGTGCGATGACGGGCACGCGAGGCGGGGGACGGGTCCTTGACTGGCGCGTGCCGCTCCGCATAATGGGCGGGCTGAGGATCTCGCTTTCCGGAGGGCCGAAATGGCCGGCCGCTTGAACGTTCTGTGGATATCGTTTGAGGACACGACGCCGCGCTTCGGCTGCTACGGCGACCCGCTGGCGCGCACGCCGAACCTGGACCGTCTGGCCGCGGGGGGCTGCCGCTTTCCCAACGCTTTCAGCACCGCCCCCGTCTGCGCGCCGAGCCGCTCGGCCGTCATCACGGGCATGTACCCGACGAGCATCGGCACGCACCACATGCGCACCACGCATCGGAATCGCGCCACGCCCGAGATGGCCACGCCGTACGACGCCGTCATCCCCCACTACGTGAAGTGCTTCAGCGAATACCTGCGCGCCGCCGGCTACTACTGCACGAACAACTCGAAGACCGACTACCAGTTCGCGGCGCCCCGGACCGCCTGGGACTGGTGTCGCGACGGGGCTCACTGGCGCGGACGGGCCGAGGGGCAGCCCTTCTTCGCCGTCTTCAACCTGGACGCCACGCACGAGAGCGGCATGTGGGAGGAGAAGGGAGGCGAGCCCACGACCGACCCGGCCGCCGTGCGGCTGCCCCCTTACCTGCCGGACACGCCGGAGTGCCGCAAGGCGCTCGCGCGGCAGTACGACCACATCGCGCATAACGACGGCATCGTCGGCGAGCTGCTTCGGCAACTCGAGGAGGACGGCGTCGCGGACGATACGGCGGCCTTCATCTGGAGCGATCACGGGGAGGGCCTGCCGCGCTCGAAGCGCTGGCCCTATGACGGCGGCATCCGCGTGCCCCTCATCGTCCGATGGCCCGGAACCATCGAGCCGGGCTCAGTCGACGAGCGTCTGGTGAGCATGATCGACCTCGGACCCACCGTGCTCTCCATGCTGGGCCTGCCCGTCCCGGCCCACATGCAGGGGCAGCCGTTGCTCGGGCCCGACGCCGTGGAACGCGAGTTCGTCTACGCCACGCGCGACCGTTACGACGAGTCCTATGACATGGTGCGCGCCGTCCGCAGCCGCTGCTACAAGTACATACGTAACTTCCGTCCCGAGCTGCCGCGGATGCTGTGGATACCGTACCGCAACCGCCATCCCATCATGCGGGAGATACGGCGCCGCTACGTGGCCGGCACGCTGGAGGGCCCGCAGCGCTGGTTCGCCGAGACGAACCGGCCCAACGAGGAGCTCTACGACCTCCAGAGCGATCCCTGCGAGCTGGACAATCTTGCAGGCGATCGCGCGCACCGCGATGCGCTGGACCGCATGCGGCGGGCGCTGGCGGACTGGCGCGGGCAAGTGGGGGACATGGGCGAAATGGACGAGGCGACCATGAAGCGCCTCTGGTATCCGGACGGCGAGCAGCCGACGACCGCGCCCGTGGTGTTCGTGCCGCTGTCGGCGGAGGCGGACGGCACGGAGACGTCGTCGGGCGGCGCGTTTGCCGGGCCGGTCCTGCTTCAGCTTCACTGCGCCACGCAGGGGGCGTCGATTGCCTATACCTTCGAAGGCGGCGACGACCCCCACTGGCTGCTGTACCACGAGCCGATACGCCTGCCGCAGGGAACCGCGACGGTCCGCGCGCGGGCGATCCGCATCGGCTACGCCGAGAGCCCGGAGCGGCGGGCCACTTTCGAGGTCACCTGAGCATGGGCGGCACGGATCCCGGACGGCTGGACGTTGTTGGGCTCGGCCTTGCGACCCTTGACGTGCTTGTGCGTTGCGAGCCGGCGGCGGACGCATCCGGGCGCCCCGCGTTCCGGGAATTCCGCCTGGAGGGCGGGGGCCCGGTGGCGACGGCGATGGCGGCGGCTTCGCGGCTCGGCGCGCGGACGGGTTTCGTCGGCACGGCCGGCAGCGACTTCGCCGGCGAGTGCAAGCTCCTCTCGCTGAGCCGATACGGCGTGGATGTCTCGCGCGTCATCGTGCGCCCGGGGCCGGAGGCACAGGTCGTGCTCGTCTGGGTGGACGCCGACACGGGGGAGCGGAGCTTCAGCGGCCTGTCGGGCGCGATGGATGACGCACTCCGGCCGGACGAGCTCGATCGGGCGTACATCACCTCGGCCGGTCACCTCCACCTTGACGGCTGCCACGGCGAGGCGGCGCTGGCAGCGGCCCGGTGGATGCACGAAGCCGGCGGCACGGTCGTCCTGGACGGTCCGGCCACGCACGGCATCGCGCGGGGCCGCATCCGCAAGCTGGTCGAGCAGGTGGACGTGCTCGTCTGCGGCAGCGGCTTCGCGCAGGCGCTCACGGGCGAGACGGAAGTCGCGGACGCGTGCCGGGCGGCGACTCGCCTGGGCCCCCGGACCGTCGTCCAGACCGAAGGCGCCGGCGGCAGCTACACCGTCTGCCCGGACGGCGAGTTCCACACCCCGGCCTTCCAGGTGGACGTGGTGGACACGACGGGCGCGGGCGACGTCTTCCATGGCGCCTACATCGTGGGGCTGATCAAGGGCTGGGATGCCGGGCGCATAGCGGCGTTCGCCAGCGCGGCGGCGGCCATGACGTGCACCAGAGTGGGCGGGCGAGCCGGGGTCGGCTCCTTCGAGGAGACCCTGGAGTTCTGCCGAAGCCGCGGGGTGCGCCTGGCGGAGTGAGGCCGCGGAGACGCTCCCTGCGCGCGCCGTCCGGCCCGATGGGGTACATGACCAGGGAGTCCTCGGACGTCCGCAGCCGGATGCTGCCCACGACCGGCTCGGCGATGACGGGCGGGCCGCCGTTCTCCACGAGGGCGTTGCGGGCCAGGTTGGCCGCCACGCCGGTGTTCTCGGCCCGCGTGACGGCCGTCAGGAGCAGCCTTCCCGAGTCGGCAATTCCGTCCTCCGTCAGGCTGCTGAGCGCGGCGCGGCCCAGGCACACTCAGGCACTGGGTTGCGAAAGAGCCTGGCGACGCTTATCATCACGGGACCCGCTCGCAGTCCGGCCGTGCGGCGAGCGGGGGCTGCCGGTGCGGCGCGTCGCCGGCCTGCGCTCGCTCCGGACTCGGAGGCGGCGAGGCCGGGACGGCGTGGCTCTGAGATGTCTTGTGATCCCTTTCGGGGGGCCAGAAGGTGGGAAGCGGTCACTCAAACCGACGGCGGAGTCCTGCTGTGCAGTGGGGCAGCGTGGCCCTTGCGTGCTGTTGTTTCCTGACGGCGTGTGCGGCCGGCTCTGCGAGTGCGGCGGAGTTCGTCGGCGCCCGGATGCAGCGCGCCGCAGAGGAGACCCTCGCGGGGACATGGGTGGCTCCCGTTGGCAGAGGGCACCTGACGTTGACGCTTTCAGCGGAGGGCCGCTTCTCCCTGGACGGTCTCACGGGGGATTACGTGGTGGCGGGGAACAACCTGAAGCTGTCGACCGACGTTGAGGACGTGACCTACCAGTTTGATGGGGACAAGAACCAGCTTACGCTCTCCGGCGGGGACCTGTCTCAGGCGCTGAAGTTCTCCCGCCAGCCGGAGGCCGCGGCGTCAGTCCAGTGGCTTTTTGACCTGTCGGCCGAGAACTTGACGCGGAAGCTCTACCGGGTCCTGACCATCCTGGGTGCCGTCCTAGTCTGTCGCCTGATCATTGCGGCGTTGAGCGCGGTCAGCCGTCTGCTGGTCTACTCCGATTGGGGTCCTCTGCGGTTCTTCTACCGCTATCACAAGAACCGGGCTCTCACTATCCACTCGCTTGTGCTCAACGGCGTGAAATACGTCGTCTACTTCACGGCTCTCGGGTTCATCCTGGGGGAGCTGGGGGTCAACTACACGGCCTACCTTGCTTCTCTCTCCGTTATTGGCCTGGCGATCGGGTTTGGCTCTCAGGGCCTGGTGCAAGACATCGTGACGGGCTTCTTTGTGGTTTTCGAGGGCCAGTTCGATGTGGGGGACATGGTGGAGATCTCCGGCCAGGTTGGCGTGGTTCAGGAACTGGGCCTGCGCATGACCAAGCTGCGCAATTACCTGGGGGAGATGATCGTCATTCCGAACCGGAACATCGCCCTCGTCGGCAATTTCAGCAGGGGCGCCCAGCATGCGGGCATCGACGTGGCAGCGGCCAGCCGCCAGGCAGCCGAGCAGGAAGTCGAGCTCCTCCAGCAGGTCGCTGAGGAGCTTGCCCGCCAGTTCAAAGGCGCCATCGTCGGCCCGCCGCAGATGTCGGGCGTCATCTCTCTGGCTACGGGCGAGCATTTCGTGCGCATGCACCTTGCCTTCTGGCCGCAGCAGCAGTGGGTGATCGAGCAGCAGCTTGTCCCACGCATACGCGAAGTGCTCAAGGCCGCGGGCATCGAGTTGCCTGCCGACCGGATCGTCGTCTTCTATCACGAAAGGCAGGAGCAGAAGGCGCCCGTCGGCGCTAGCGCCCTCGCGCGAGTCAGAAGCCTGTTCTCCGGGCCTGCCCCCTCCCGGGGCGGGGCGTCGGACAGGTCCGGGACCAAATGATGCCCGTCCCGATGGCAGCAGCAGGGGGGGGCATGGTGCGTGTGGCGTGCCGGCGTGTGACTTGACGCGACCCCGCGCCGCATGGCTAAATGGGCGCGCGCAGTTGGCGCCCCGCACTCGCAACACCCCTCAAGGAGGCCGGAATGGCTGGGCAGACGATCATCGGAGAGGCCGTGCCGAATGTGCCCTGGGAGGAGAAGCCGGAAGGCTGCAAGGACGTGGTGTGGCGCTCGGAGCGCAATCCCATCATCCCGCGCGATCTGCTGCCCACGTCGAACAGCATCTTCAACAGCGCCGTCGTCACGCACGCGGGGGAGTTCGCAGGCGTGTTCCGCGTCGACGACAAGCGCCGGCACATGCAGCTTCACACCGGCCGAAGCGAGGACGGCTACGGCTGGGAGCTGGAGCCGCAGCCCATCCAGTTCGAGTGTGACATCCCGGAGATCGCGCGTTTCCAGTACGGTTACGATCCCCGCGTGCTCTGGCTTGAGGACCGCTACTACGTGACCTGGTGCAACGGCTACCACGGCCCGACCATCGGCATCGCCTGGACGAAGGACTTCGAGCAATACCATCAGCTCGAGAACGCCTTCCTGCCCTACAACCGCAACGGCGTGCTCTTCCCGCGCAGGATCAACGGGAAGTACTACATGCTCAGCCGGCCCAGCGACCGGGGCCATACGCCGTTCGGCGACATCTACCTGAGCCAGAGCCCGGACATGGTCCACTGGGGCTGCCATCGCTTCGTGATGGGCACCAGGGGCGGCTGGGAGTCGACGAAGGTCGGCGCCGGCCCCGTCCCCATTGAGACCACGGAAGGATGGCTGCTCGTCTACCACGGCGTGCTCACGTCGTGCAACGGCTTCGTCTACAGCGCCGGGGCGGCCCTTCTGGACATCGACGAGCCGTGGAAGGTCATGTACCGCACTGCGCCATACATCATGTCCCCGCAGACGATCTACGAATGCGTGGGCGACGTGCCGAACGTCGCCTTCCCCTGCGCGGCCGTCTGCGACGCGCCGACCGGGAGGATTGCCTTCTACTACGGCGGCGCCGACACGGTGGTCTGCCTGGCCTTCACGCAGGTCGACGAGCTCATTCAGTACACCAAGGAGAACTCAAGCGTCTGACCATCGCTCGGCGCGCCGGACGCTGTCGCATCAGCCCGCTACTGGACGAAGCCCCACTGGCTCAACAGCGCCCGCAGCCGGTGGTAGCTCTCCTTCGGCGTGGCGTCTTCCCGGACGAAACCGCCCGTCGGGATGAAGGCCGGGTCGCTGAAGTCCCACCACGTGATGGCCTCGACCTCCGGACGGGCATAGGCCATCGTGTAGAACCATTCGACCCAGTCGGCCTGGACCTTCTCGCACCAGGGCTGATGCCATTCGCCGTGCGTGCGCTGAAGCTGCTGGCCCTCGTCGGCCGGCGCCACGCGCTCGCCGGTCGCGACGCCCAGCTCGGTGATGTGCACGGGCTTGCCGAACCGCGCGTACTCGTCCAGGAGCTTCGCGATCGCCAGCATGTCGCGCGCCGGGAAGTAGATTTGCACGCCGACCACGTCGAAGTCGATCCCGGCCTCCTGGACCCTGTCCAGGTAGGCCAGCGGCGTCATCACCTGCTCGTAGACCGGTCCCAGGTGCACGGTTCCGTCGGCGGCGTACTCGCCGAACGGGCAGCAGTTGTTGACGATGACCGTCGCGTCGGGGTCCTCGCGGCGGATCGAGTCGCAGGCGACGCCGGTGATCTCCACTTCCTGGGCCTGCGTCAGGTTCAGCCCGTTCGCCCAGTCGTGCGCCTCGTTGATGGCGTCCCACACCCTGATCCGGTCGCGGTAGCGCTTCACGCTGCGGCCAACGACGCGGCGGCAGTGACGCTGCGCGCTCTCCCAATCGGCCCCCTCCAGCCACGGCGGGATGCCGGCCTGATGTCCCCACCACAGCGGATGGCCTTTGGGCCGGATGCCGTCGCGCTCGCACCAGGCCAGGGTCTCGTCCACCCGACTGTAGTCCGGCTTTCCTTCCTCAGGCTCGAGGCGCTTCAGGTAGAACGGCAGCGTGCCGAAGTTGAGCACGCGGCTGAACCGTTCGCGTATGGCCTGCAGGTGCTCGCCGCGCGCGAACGTGTTGCAGCCGAACAGGAAACTGTCTCGCGTGGGCTGCCGCGCGATCAGGTGCCGGGCTCGTTCCACGACGGCCATCTCCCCCGCCCACAGGCCGTGCGAAAGCGACAGCAAGTGCAGCGCGGCGCGCTTCGCACCGGAGGCACTCGCGGACGTCTCGAGGAAGTCCGCGGCCGCCTCGGCGTGGCCGCTGCACTCCACAGACCAGGCCACGTCTGTGTCGGCCATGAGCGCCCGGACTTCGGCCAGCCGGCTGGCAGCCGCTTCGCGGATGAAGTCCAGCGTCCCGGCGCCCTTCGTGTAGCCCTCGCCGTAGTCATCGGCCGTTACCCACAGCGTCCCGAAATCGGGCACCGCCACGCGGGCGTGCAACGCGGCCGGGCCGTCGGGGGCTTCGATCCTGACCGTGCCGTCCGTGGCGATCTCGCTCTTCCTGCGGACGGGCTCGAAGTGCAGGTCCGCCGCGTAGAGCGACTTCAGCGCGCTCTCGTCCATCGGCCCGCCGTCCAGGCCGAGCACCTTCACCTTCAGTTGCTGAGCCATGTCTCACACCTCCTCCTGTGCCTGCGAAGCTCCGCTCTGGGGCCCACGCGCAACGCGCACCGAACAACCGCACCATTCTAGCGCGAGACTCCGGGCAGTCAACGCAGCCGCTCTCGTCTCCGCTTGCCCCGGCCCCCACGACACTTGTTGGGCCAGTCGGACTGCCTGGCGCTTCGCCCGGGCGCTGGAGGAGTGAGCAGGCCGCTGGGCGGCATGGCGCGCAGCTTGACGCCGGGCGGGCGTCTGGGCTATAGTCGCGGGTGAGTTGCAACGGCGCAGGAGTCCGAAAGATCCGGCGGCGGCACGGGCCGTCGGAGGCGCGGGCGCCTGGCGATCCTACCCGGTTCTATGTTCATGAGGGCGTAGCTCAGCTAGGCAGAGCAACGGACTTTTAATCCGTAGGCCGAGGGTTCGATTCCCTCCGCCCTCACCACCCCAAACGTCTTTGTCACGAATACTTATGACTTCGGTTCCTGACCCGCCATACCACGAACGCGACAGCGGGCCCCGCACGGATGCGCTGGCAGTTGATCAAGCTTGACTTGCCTTGGCGAAGGTTGCAGGCGCTTTCTCCACAAAGCTCTATGCGTTTCTAATCGTGTCCTGCTGACCCGCCGCTTCCAGCATTGCGGCAGGTGAGCAACGGAAGAACACTCCGCGCATCTCTGATGTCCCCGGGAAGCCAGCCTATCTTTGGCCCCCTTGGCCGGGCCCGTCGGGTGAACAATGCAACGGTCTCCGATGCTCTGCCGGCGGGACTAAGCATTCTCTGATGGGAAGCAGCCAGCCGAACTGCATTCAAGGCCCTTGAACGGGACGGGCAGATCAGCCCTCCGCATCTCCCAGACTTGGCCCCCGCCCGACAGCCGGCTATAATGAACCAAAAGGAGGTAGCTCGCCCTCGCGTTGCGGGCGTTGGTTCGGGAAAAGCGCGTTGCGGAGGACCGCCTATGGTGCAGGGAAGTATTGTTGCGCGTCACGCTCGTCTGCTCCGTTCCTTTGTCGCGTTCGCGCTGTTACTTGTGAGCGGCTGTTCAGGTCTGCCCACACGCAGCGAGACGGCGGCGAAGACCGACCTGGAGTCCGCAGCATCCGTGTACCGCCCCCAGCGCGTCAGGCCTGCCTTGCCTTCTCTGACACCCAGCTCCGACCTCGCTCAGCTCATCGAATACGCGCTCTTCAACAATCCCCGCATTGAATCGGCTTTCTACGAATGGAGCGCGGCGGTAGAAGACGTTACAGTGGCCCGATCCCTTCCAGATCCTATGTTCACCCTCAACGCCGAAGTCATGAGCGGCGCCATCGCGGCGCTGACGCCTGGCCTGATGACTGACCCTATGAGCAACTGGCCCGTGCCGGCCAAGCTCTCTTTGCGGGCCGAAGCAGCATACGGGGAGACCCTCAAGAGGCGGGCCGCTTTCGAAGCAGAGCTGCTCGCCACGGCTCTGGCAGTCAAGCAGGCTTACTATCAGATGTGGGTCCTGGAGCAGCAGATACGGTGGACGCACGAGGCGCTGACGATAGTCGATGAGATGGAGAGGCTCGCCCGCGAGAACCTTGCTGTCGGCAAAGCGACCCAGCAAGACGTTCTGCGCGCACAAATGGAGCGTGACCGGGTCAAGAATGAGCTTGCCAATTGGGAAGACTCTCGAGGACCTTTGTGTGCTCGCCTGCGGTCAGCGCTCGGCATGTCCCCGCAACAGGCTTTGCCGGCCCTCGTCCTGCACTTTGAGCCGACCGCCTTTGACCTCGATGAAGCTTCGCTCCTGGAGACTGCCTTCGAAAGAAACCCGCAACTCAAGCGGATGCGCGGCGAAGTGCTCCAGGCCGTCGCACTTTACCAGCTCGCCCGCACGAGTTCCGTCCCGGACTTCGCCTTCGGGCTGGAGGCCGAGGTGAAGCAATCGCCCACGCCTTGGATGCCGTCCGTCGGTGTGACGCTGCCCATATGGCGCGACAAGATCCGCGCCGAGATAGCAAGCTCGGGCGCGGGGGCGGACGCCGCCCGGGCCCGGCTCTCCAGCGAGGAGCTGGACTTGGCGGTTCGCTTTGCGGAGACGGCGTTTGGCTGGCGAGAGGCGGACCGGGAAGTCAGGCTTTACGGCGAACGCCTGCTGCCGAAGGCCGGCGCGGCTCTCGAGGCAGCACGCGCCGGATACGTGGCGGGCATGTCCGACTTCTTCGACCTTCTGGAAGCGGAACGGACGCTGTTGGACTATCGCACAAGCCACGCAGCGGCCCTCGGCCGACGCGAGCTGGTTCTGGCAGAGATATCCCTGTTGATTCTCAACCGCTGGCCGCAGGGCGTCCCGGACATACTGGCCGAGGAGCAGTCGCCGGAAGCCCCGCGACAAAAAGCACCAATCGACGAAAGCGAGCATATCCATGAGCACCACCGGAGTCCCTGAGCCGGGACGGGGCACTGAGGAGTCAGTGTCCAGCCGGACGCTCCGTCCAATGCGGTCCCCGCGGACGGCATACCTTCTGGGCGCCATCGTCTTGGCGGCAGCTACGTTCCTCCTGGGCTATTACGTGGCGGGAGCACGTCGCCCAGCCGCGCCGACGGAGGAAGAGGAAGCGCCCGCCCCGACTGCGCAGATCCGCTACTGGACCTGCTCCATGCACCCCCAAATCAATATGCCCCAGAAAGGCAAGTGCCCCATCTGCTTCATGGATCTCGTCCCCGTCTACGAGACGGCGCGCGGCGGTGAGACTGAAGGGCCCCGGCTGGTCCTGTCGAAGGCGGCCCGTGAACTGGCCGAGATCGAGACCAGCCCCGTCGTGTACCGCCCGCTGCACGTGACCGTGCGCATGGTCGGCAAGATCGAATACGATGAGACCCGGCTGGCTTACGTGTCGGCCTGGGTGCCTGGCCGCATCGACAAGTTGTATGTCAACTATGTGGGTCTCCCCGTCAAGAAGGGCGAGCACCTGACGTACATCTACAGCCCTGAACTGCGGACGGCCCAAGAGGAGTTTCTGATTGCTCACCGGCACTGGCTGGCGGCACAGACAACCCACGACGAGGAAGAGATCGCATCGGCCCTCGCCGTCAAAGAAGCCACGCGAAAGAAACTGGAGCTCTGGGGGATCCTCCCCGCACAGATCGAACAGCTAGAGCAAAAGGGCCGTGTCGACGATCACATGACCGTCTACGCCCCCGTCGGCGGCACGGTCATCTCTCGCGAAGCCTTCGAGGGGCAGTACTTCGAAGCGGGAGGCCGCCTCTTCACGATCGCTGACCTGAGTTCTGTCTGGGCCGTCCTTGATGCGTACGAGATGGACATTGACTGGCTGCGCTACGGGCAAGAAGTTGAGTTCGAGGCGGACGCATTTCCGGGCCAGACGTTCAAGGGGCGCATCTCGTTCATCCAGCCGGTCCTCAACGAAATGACGCGGACCGTTAAGGTGCGCGCGGACATCTCCAATCCTGGCGAACGTCTCAAGCCGGGCATCTTCGTCCGTGCCCGGGTCGAAGTGACACTGGATGAAGCTGGCCACGTGAAGGAGCCGGCGCTGGGGGGCAAGTGGATCTGCCCGATGCATCCCAACGTGATCAAGGACGGCGCCGGAAGCTGCGACATCTGCGGCATGGATCTCGTAGAGGCGACGTCCCTGGGATTCGGCCAGCCCGAAGTCCCTGATAAGATGGCTCTGAGCATACCGGCCACTGCGCCGCTCCTGACGGGCACGCGGGCCGTCGTCTATGTCGAGGAGCGCCAGGGAGACGAGGTCGAGTATACTGGCCGGCAGGTCAAGCTCGGGCCGCGCGCCGGAGACTACTACCTGGTCCTTTCCGGCCTCAGTGAGGGGGAGCAGGTGGTCACGAGGGGCAACTTCAAGATCGATGCCGCCCTCCAAATCCAGGCCAAGCCGAGCATGATGAAGCCCGAAGGCGGCGTGATGCCGCCGGGGCACCAGCACGGCGCACCGGTTCCTCCGCCGGCGCCCCGGGCGCCAGCAGAGCCGGCCGCGCAGGCTGCTGCGGCACCTCTGCCCGTGCTGGTTGCGGCGCCAGCCTCGACGAGGCCCGTCGTGGAGGCTTACCTCGCGCTGGCGGACGCCCTGGCGGCCGATGACGCTGCCGCAGCGAAGCAAGCCATCGGGCAGCTCACGGAGAGTCTGGACGAGGTGGAGGGGCCCGCGCCAACGGGCGAAGCGCATCATGAGTTCATGCGCATCGTCGCGGCCTTGCGCGACGCGCTCCCCGAGGCGCCGCCTGCCGAGATCGGGGACCAACGCGTCCTCCTGGGCGCACTTGCAGGGCCCATCGGCGAATACGTCGGCGCGTTCGGCACCGGTCTCAAGGAGCCACTCTATCAGGTGTTCTGCCCGATGGCCTTCAACAGGCGGGGGGCACTGTGGCTCCAGGAGGGCAAGGACATACGCAACCCCTACCTTGGCCAGGCAATGCCGAAGTGCGGAGAGGTCCGACAGGAACTGCCAGCCGTTCCGGCGGGAGCGGCGCCATGAGTGAACCTGTCGCCGGCGCGCCCAGGCCCGAAATCCGCGGTCCCGTCAACCGGGTAATCCGCTTCTGCCTGGAAAACAAGCTCGTCGTCTTTCTCCTCGTTCTGCTCATCGTGGGCTGGGGGCTGTACGTCATGCCTTTCCCTCATGCGATGAAGTTCCCCAGCGACCCCATTGCTGTGGACGCGATACCCAACATCGGCGAGAAGCAGCAGATCGTCTTCACCGAATGGCAGGGGCGGTCTCCGCAGGACGTCGAAGACCAGGTCACCTATCCCCTGACGATTGCGCTCCAGGGGACGCCCGGGGTCAAGGCGATCCGCAGCTACTCGATGCTCGGTTTCTCGTCGGTGTTCGTCATATTCCGGGACGACGTGGATTTCTACTGGGCGCGTTCGCGCCTGCTGGAACGTCTCAGCGTCGCCCAACAGCGCCTGCCCATGGGCGTGATCCCATCGCTGGGGCCCGATGCTACGGCGCTGAGTCAGGTCTACTGGTACACCCTGGAGGGCAAGGGCTTCGACCTCCAGGAACTGCGCTCCATCCAGGACTGGTACGTGCGATACGCCCTCCAGTCGACCGAAGGCGTCAGCGAAGTCGCGTCCGTGGGCGGGTACGTCAAGGAGTATCAGATCGATGTCGATCCGGACGCCATGCGGGCGCACGGCGTGATGCTGCAGGACGTCTTCATGGCTGCACAGAACGCCAACATCGACGTAGGTGCAGAGACCATTGAGTTCAACGGCGTTGAGTATACCATCCGGGGAAAAGGGTTCATCAAGAGAGTCGCCGACATCGAGAACATCCTGCTCAAGGCGACAGAAGGCGTCCCCATCTACGTGAGGAACGTCGCGAACGTGACCCTTGGCCCGGCTGTCCGGCGGGGCATCCTGGACAAAGCGGGTGCGGAGGTGGTCGGGGGAGTCGTCCTCGTCAGATACGGGGAGAATCCGATGTCCGTCATCGCGCAGGTCAAGGACAAGATCCGGGAGATCCAGGCCGGTTTGCCCCAGAAGGTCCTGCCGGACGGCACGGTGTCGCAGGTACAAATCGTCCCCTTCTATGACCGGACACAGCTGATCCAAGAGACCCTCGGCACGCTCAGGGACGCCCTTGTCGAGGAAGTGCTCATCACGTGTTTCGTCGTCTTTCTGCTGTTGAGCCACTTCCGGTCGAACCTGCTCATCTGCGCCAATCTTCCGCTCGCAGTGATGCTCGCCTTCGTGCTGATGAAGATCTTCCACGTGGAATCGAACCTGATGACGCTCGGCGGCATCGCCATCGCGATCGGCTCCATGGTCGATATGGGCATCATCCTTTGCGAGAACATGGTCCGACACTTCGGCGAGGCGCGGCCGGATGAGGACTCGCTGGAGGTGGTCTACCGCGCCTCCTCGGAGGTGGGCAGCGCCGTCGTCACCGCGATTTCGACGACACTCGTCTCGTTCCTGCCGGTCTTCGCGCTCACCGGACCCGAAGGCAGGCTGTTCAAGCCTCTGGCCTACACCAAGACGTTCGCCCTGTTTGCGTCGGTCGCTTGCGCTCTGACGGTTCTTCCTGCCTTTGCTCACCTGATGTTCCGCCCGAGACGCTGGAGCACGAGCGCCCGGATCGCGTCGCGGGTTGGGCTTCTGCTCTTGGGCATTGCGACAAGCCTTTGGGTCTCGCCCTGGGTTGGCGTGCCACTGGTAGTGTTCGTAGGTTACCTGATCGCAGAGCCGATGATCCCGCAGCGAGCCAGGAGGCACATGCCGCTGATCACCGGCGCCGTGGCCGGCGTCTATGTGCTCGTCCTGCTGACTGTCCACTGGATGCCTCTCGGCTTGGGAACGGGCGTGCTCAGGAACCTGATCTTTGTGTTGGTCATCTGCATCGCGTGGATTCTCGCGGCGCGCCTGATCGTGGTCCGGCTCTACCGACCGTTCCTCAGCGCATTCCTCCGCCACAAAGTCGCTTTCCTTGCGCTGCCCGTCGCGATCTCCCTGTTTGGGCTCGTCGTCTGGATCGGGTTTGGCAAAGCTTTTGGCTGGATCCCCCGCGGCCTGGAGAAAGTGGGGATCCCGCAGGAGAAGACCCGCTCCACGACGCTCTGGGTGGGTGGCCAGCACGAGTTTCCCGGCCTCGGGCGTGAGTTCATGCCGTCCCTCGACGAGGGGGCGTTCCTCTTCATGCCCACGACGATGCCGCACGCCTCGATCGGCCAGGCCTTCGACGTCCTCCAGAAGCAGGACATGGCGATCCAGGCCGTACCAGAAGTGGACCTGGTGGTCGGCAAGATCGGGCGTGCAGAGACGGCGGTAGACCCCGCCCCGATTTCCATGATCGAGACGCTCGTCTCGTACAAGCCGGAATACGGGCCGCCGGACCCCGAGACGGGCAAGCGACCGCGCCTCTGGCGGGACCACATCCGCACCACCGACGACATCTGGAACGAGATCGTGCGGGCGGGCGACATCCTGGGCAGCACCTCGGCGCCCAAGCTCCAACCCATTGCCGCCCGGATCGTCATGTTGCAGTCGGGCATGCGGGCGCCCATGGGAGTCAAGGTGCGCGGAAAGGATCTCCAGGAGATTGAGCAGGTCGGATACGACATCGCTCGGCTCCTGAAGGACGTGCCCGGCGTCAACCCCGACACGGTCGTTCCGGACCGGGTCATTGCCAGACCGTACCTCGAGATCGAGATCGATCGGGAGAGGATAGCGCGCTACAAGGTGAGCATCCGAGACGTGCAGGATGTAATCGAGATCGCCATTGGAGGCATAAGCGCCACAACCACCGTCGAGGGGCGGGAACGTTACCCGGTTAGGGTGCGCTACGCCCGCGAGCTACGCGACAGCGTGGAGGCCATCGAGCGCATCCTCGTGCCGAACAGCGACGGGGTGCAGGTGCCGCTGGCGCAGCTCGCCTCCATCCAGTACGTTTCGGGGCCTCAGGAAATCAAGAGCGAGGACACATTCCTCGTGTCGTACGTCCTGTTCGACAAGCGGCCCGGGCGCGCCGAAGTGGACGTCGTCGAAGAAGCCCAGCGCTACCTGCAGAGCAAGATCGACAGCAAGGAACTGACCATTCCGGGCGGCACGCACTATGTCTTCGCCGGAACCTACCAGAACCAGCTACACTTCCAGAAGACCCTCTTCGTCGTGCTGCCCGTCAGCCTGTTCTTGATCTTCCTCATCCTCTACTTCCAGTTCCGCTCTGTGCCCATCACACTCCTGGTGTTCATACAAACTTTCGTCCTCTGGGGAGGAGCATTCCTCGGCATCTGGCTGATTGCCAAGCCCTGGTTCCTCGACTTCACCGTCTGGGGACATTCCCTGCGTGGCGTGTTCCATTTCCGCGAATACAACCTGAGCGTGTCTGTCTGGGTCGGGTTCATCGCCTTGTTCGGCCTGGCTACTGACGACGCAGTGCTCATCACTACGTACCTGAACCAGATGTTCGCCACACATGGTGTGAGATCGCGCGAGGACATCCACCGCTTGGTCGTCGAGGGAGCCCGCAAGCGCGTAAGGCCGTGCTTGATGACGACAGCGACGACCGTCCTTGCGCTGCTGCCCGTGCTGACCTCTTCGGGAAAGGGGGCCGACGTGATGATCCCCCTCGCGCTGCCGCTCCTGTGCGGTATGACCATCGAGCTCATCACCCTCTATACGACGCCCGTCTGCTACTGCTGGCTCAAAGAGTTTCTGTGGAACCGGGGCTGGACCCGAGGGCACTTCGCCTCCGAGGGGCAGGGCTGAACATGGCCACAAATCCTCCCAGGAGATCATGACCTCCCCGGGGGGCGGGTTGCCGTCGGAGAAGCGGGGGCCGGATGGTTGTCGAGACCGGCGAGAGCGGGATGGGCATCTTCCAGACGGCCGGCTTCACAGGGGATCCCAAAGGCGTCAAGATCCGCTACAAGATGGTGCAGGGCGTGAAGCGGACGCATCTGGAGACGGCGGCCGATCGCGAGGGGGAAGCCAACCGGGGCCCCGGAGCTCAGCGGCGCATTCCGAAGTTGAGCTTCCGCCTCGTGCCCGAGGAGCCGGGGCCGCTCCTGTTCGGCCACCGGTTCCGGTACTGAAACCGCGGGCTTGCAGGGCAGGGAACAGTCCTGGATCACGCTGGAGCCGCAGAGCTACAACTGTTCTTCTGGGAGCCCCACTGCAGATCCCGAGCCCGAGACAAGCACTTCGTCGGATCGGCCTCAGTCTGGACGGGCCCGTGCGGTTGGGCTACTCGACCGAGCTGTGAACGTTGGAGCAGATCGCCGAGGCAGTCCGGCGTCTGTTCGGGGTGCGCTACCATCCCTCGCATGTCTGGGCCATTCTGCGCAAGTTGGGCTGGAGCTGCCAACGGCCGGCCACCAGGGCCAGGGAAAGGGATGAGCGAGCCGTGCAGAGGTGGCTGAAGGAGCGCTGGCCCCAGGTAAAAAAGGGGCGCACCGCAACAGGGCCATCATAGTGTTCCTGGACGAAAGCGGCTTCTCTGAGCGTCCCAGCGTCCGGCGCACATGGGCTCCAAGGGGAAAGGCACCTGTGCTGAGGCCCCCGTTCAACTGGAAGCGCCTTTCGACGCTCGTGCCCTGGCTGCCGGGCCGGGCGGCCGCAGGGCGCGGCTGTTTTTGTCGCCCAAAAGCGGCAATGTCAACAGCGAGATCGTCATCGAGTTTTTACGCAACCTCAGACGGCACATCCGGCGTAACGTCGTGCTCCTTAGGGACCGTCTGCCGGCGCACCGCAGCAAAACCGTTGCGCAGTTCCTCCACTCGCAGCGTCGCTGGTTGAGCGTCGAGTATCTGCCCGCCTATGCGCCGGAGCTCAATCCGGTCGAGTTGGTCTGGGCGTATCTTTCGGCCACCGATCTGGCGAACTACGGCGCCGAGGGGCTCGACGATCTGGCCCGCACGGTGAAAAGGGGAATCCAGCGGTTGCGGCGCAAGCACAACAGCGGCAACCAGTTTCTGCGGCACTGCGGGCTGTTCTGATGCTTGTTACCTTAATACCAAAAGATCAATCGCTCCGGGGGACAGAGCCATCGCCCGCAACCTGCGCGGTGAGGCGATAAAGGGCGCTTTGCCGCTTCCCCTTGCTTCCGGTCCTCCATCGCCAAGCTCGGCAACGCTTTCAGCGCGCCGGCCACGTCGAGGAAAGTCGGATCGGTGTACACGTTCATAGTAAGGTGGAGGGATGAGTGGCGCAGCCTACTCTGCCGAAGCAGTCCTTGGCTGCGAAGGCTGGATCGCCGCCTGCGCGGTGCGGGGCGCTCCGCCGTTCTTGCTCAGGCCTCCGCCCGCCGAAGCAGGCCATGACCTGGGAAGGAGGGCGGGTGCCGAAGGTGTGGCGTAGCGCGTGGAGGTCCACAGTGCGCCCGCGCTTGTCCTTCTTCGGTATGCGGGCCGCCTGGAGGTCGCGGCCGAAGGTCTTTATCATGTCGCGGGGGACAGCGAAGAGCGGCTCGTCATGCGGCAGCCGCAAGGGCACGGGCTTCCCGCTCAGCTGGTCCAGTTCTTGGCTACAGGCCAGCTTCTGCTCGCTCCAGTTGGACATCGGCGGCCTGTTGACAGCCTCGGGCGAGTTGACGCAGGGCGGGTGGAGGGATACATTGCGGCCGCCGAGGCAGGAGGGATCGGCTCGGCTGTCGGCAGTGACGGGTAGGCGGGGTCGTGCTACATTCCGTCCGCCGGCAGTGGCTGCCCGGGACGCCGATTGTCGACTGACGCTGCCAGGAGGAGCAGGTCCGCTGTGGGGGCGCGTCTTCGAGTGAGTCAAGGGACCTGCTGGCCATCAGGGCAACCGCTGCATGGCGGGGGAAAGGACCCGGATGCAGGCCATCGCGCTCTTGGAGCCTGGTCCAGGAGGACAAGCAATGCTGTGGACTGCCGTGTTGGTCGGACTTCTGCTGACTACGGTGCTCGCCGCCAACCTGGCCGACGCACGCGAAGGCGTTGACCTGCATGCCATGCAGGCGTGGGACATCGTGGTTGCGAGCGGTGCCAGCCCCAGCGAAGTCTACGCCGGGGAGGAGTTTCGCGACCACTTCGGTCGTGCGACAGGCATCCGGCTGCCCTTGACGGGCTCTGCCCAGGGCCCTGCGGGGCACGTGCTGATCGGGCCTGGGGCCGCCGGTAGGGACCCGGCCGCATTCGGCCCGGAGGACCTCTTCATTTCGGTCGACAAGGGGCGCATCGCCATTTGCGGCGGGCGGCCGCGTGGGACGCTCTATGGCGTCTACACGTTTCTGGAAGACTACCTGGGCGTGCGGTTTCTCACTGCGGACCATACGCACGTGCCACTGCTGGCTGGCCCGCGCACTGTCGTGCCGCTTCAGCGCACATACAGGCCGCCGCTGTCGTTCCGTTGGCCGTACTTCGGCGAGAACGTCATTGCGCCCGGCTTTTCCACGCGGCTGCGCATCAATACCATCACGGACGACCCGCGCTTGGGCGGCAGGACGCCGATGGGCCTCATCAGCCACACGTTCCACCGCCACCTGCCCTCAAGCGTCTACGGCACTGACCACCCCGACTACTACGCGCTGCACTCTGGTCGCCGGTTGGCCCCCTTCCATAACGACTTCGCCACCACCCAGCCTTGCCTCGCGAACCCGGATGTGTTGCGCATCGTCACGCAGAAGGTGCTCGCGGAGATCGAGGCCAATCCGACCCGGAGCAACGTATCGGTCAGCCAGAACGACAACGTGAAGCACTGCCAGTGCGACGCCTGTCGGGCCATTGATGAGCGCGAGGGCAGCGCAATGGGGTCGGTGTTGACATTTGTGAACGCCGTGGCGGACGAGGTGGCGAAGCATCATCCGGATGTGAAGGTCGGCACGCTGGCCTATCAGCGCACGCGCAGGCCGCCGAAGCTGACCCGCCCGCGCCCCAATGTGCAGGTTCAGCTCTGCAGCATAGAGTGCTGCATGATGCATTCCATCGACGACCCCGCGTGCCCGCTCAACGTCGAGTTCTGCCGCGACCTGGCCGCGTGGGGCCAGGTCTGCGATGACGTGCGCGTCTGGAACTACGACACGAACTTCGCCGACTACCTGCTGCCGTGTCCCAACTTGCGGGTGATAGAGCCGAACGTGCGCTACTTCGTGCAGAACAGAGTCCGGGGAGTGTTCCTCCAGGTTGCTGGCAACGAGCAATGGGCTCGGTCGACACCGTGGGAGGCAAGCGCCATCGCCAGCCCCGAGGGCAGCGTGCGTGGAGCAGAGCTCTGCGACCTGCGCAACTATGTCATCGCCAATCTGCTGTGGGACCCGTCGCGTAGCGGTCGGGAGCTGATGGACGAGTTCCTGGATCTCCACTACGCCGAGGCTGCGCCGCCCATTCGCCGCTTCATCGAGCTTGTGCATGACAACGCCGAAGCGAAGGGACTGCACCGCAATTGCTTCGGCCGAGCGGCCGACTACGGGATCGACGAGCGCGTGGCCAGTGCAGGACTGGACGCCTACGCGGAGGCGCTGACGCTCGCGAAGAGCAGCGTGGTGCGCACGCGTGTTGAGAAGGCGTCCATGGCCGCCGTGCGGGCTGCTCTGGAGCCCGTCTGGCATGCCGAAAGGTCTGAGGACGTTGACCCGGGTCTGGCCGCACGCATGCGGCCCCTGGCACGCCGCCTCTTCGGGCTGTGCAGTCAGCACGGGGTCACGTACGCTTCGCTGAACGACACGATCGAGGACGTGCGCCGCAGGCTCGAGGCCACGCTGGGCCTGAGGGATGCGTAGCCTTGTGCTGAAAGGCCGGTCGGGGGGCCACGCTCCTGCCAGAAAGCCACTCAACGGGGCAGACGGTCGTCGGTCTCTCCATCACGAACAACGGGGAGATCCGGCGCAGCGGTCCGCCAGCGGCTATCCATGCACCACGTCGCTTCCTGAGACGCCTCTTGGTGGCCTTGTGCTCTGTAACTTGTTCCTGGTTTACCACTTGTGTGACGTCGGCCAGTTGACTCCCAGACGGCACGCGGGTTGCTCTCTCACTCCGGATGGACGCTACTGAAAGGGTCGGTCCCGGTTGGAGCCGGAGCTAGGCCCTCTATGACCGATCTGTGTTCGCCGAATCCTTAGAGTGGGAGGAATGCAATGAGACGCTCGTCCTGGCTGCTCGCGGGGGTCTTGCTATGCCTGTTGGCCGTGCCGGTGCTGGCCCTGCAGGCTCCGGAGAACTTCATCGCAGAAGCCACGTGGGACAACGTGTATTTCACCTGGGACGCAGTGAAGGGTGCGGATCATTACGCTGTCGACATCTGGGCAACCGTCGTGTTGTCGCCCGATGGCCTCTCCCTCGCTGTAGCTGACGTCGAGCTCAGCTATGCGACCGCCGGTCGAGCTCACGGCGGGCAGGTGGCTGACCCGTGCCTGACGGTGCTCACCTACACGCTCCTGGAGGACATCGCCGATCAGCTAGGGGTGCCCGTTGGCCTCATAGTGACCGTCGACGGCACGGCCAGGGTGAAGGCACTCACTCCGGGGAAGGGGAAGGACAGGTACTCTGAGCCGGCCTATTTCTACTGGCCCCCGGATTCGGGCGTTGTGGATTGACAAGACACACGGGGGCCGGCTCCCGGTCGGCCCCCGTTCCCTCACTCTGACGTGGGTCGCGCGCTGTGCTCTTCTCTTCCCACACCTCCACCCGCACCGGCTGTGCTTTCAACGACCTTCGCCACAGGCATCCCGTTAGGCACGCCTGCAACCCACTCAGAGCACGCTCTCGTCAAGATCGAGGCCCAGCGCCTCATACTTGCTCCGACGAGACTGCTTGTCCGTCCGGAGGATGTCTTCGGCGATCTCGAGCGCCTTCGCAGCCAGCGCAAGAATGGTAGAGCACGAGAAAGGGGAAAGTAGAGAAGAGAGCAGAAGGCCAAACGGCCTACGACGGCCACACTCCTTGCAGATGCCGACAGGCGCTCTCTCCTGCCGTCTCCTATCTACCCTCTGCTTTCTGCCTTGGGGAAGTGCCAACGGCCTTCGCCTTCGAGAAACTCCTTGCGTGCCAGTAGGCCGTTGGCTTCACGGTTGCCTGAGGGGGGGCTTCACGCGCCAATCCGTCCGACCAGGTCTCCGACCCAGTGCGTGATGGCGACGACCACGATGGCGATCAGGAGGTGTTCGCCAACCACCTTCAAGGGCCGCTCGCCTTGGGTCGTCGCCATGATGTAGCTGAGGACGGCCAGGATGGAAAGCCCCCAGGCCACGCTTACGACGATAGCCGCGGAAAGGGGCAGCAGAAGCACGGGCACGACGAAGGTCATGGCGAAGAGGAGCTTCGCCGCGAACGTTACTAGCGTGGCTCCCCAGATCTCCCTGGGCGTGTGGGCATTCTCCGACTCCTCTGACACGTGAATCCCCAGCGCATCGGAAAACGCGTCCGCGATGGCAATCGTCAGGATTCCTCCCAGCACAACGATCCTGGAATGCGTGCCTGAGTGCAGGCCGACCATGAGACCCAGCGTAGTGATCACCGCCGACGTCAGCCCGAACGAAACGCCTGTGCGGAGTTGCTCTCTCACTTCCATCACCTCTTTGGCCCCCGGCGCTGAACGCAGCCTGCTCCAGGCGTTCAGCCCGGCCGGTCGGTTTCCGTCTGCCGCCAGTCCTCGGAAGACGGAACACGGCCCGTGCTTGAAGAGGAGGGCTCCATCCCGCGGCCTATACGATTGGGACCGCTAATGAAGCGCGGCTGCTTGCGGTGACGGCGTGCGCCCTCCCGCAACGTGAAAGGGGATTCGCGAGAAGCGCTGCCGGGTGTCCTCCGCGGCGGGAGTGAACTATGACGGGCACACGGCACGCCGCCGGGCTCCTCCGTAGAATGATACTCGGCGCTGCCGATGGGTTCAAGCGCCTAGCGAGCAGGCAATCCCCGCGGCCGGCCTGAATGGCGTCGGTACCCCATCCTGTCGCCGTTTTCTCTTTGCGCCCGGTCGAAGGTGCGCATGTCGGCGCCCTGAAACGCAACACTCCACCTCTCAACAGCCTGCCGGCACGGCTCTGAACAGCTCATCCCGCTGCACCCCTACCTCATACTGCGATCTCTGACCAGCTGTGCGCTCTCAGGCGCCGCATTCCTGCCCTTCCCAGTGCCCTCACGAATAATGTGGGCTAAGCCCCTGGGGCAACAGCCTTTCAACCCGTAGGCTCAGGGTTGGCGTCGAGGCGCCACGCCGCCTCCGGCTCGATCCTCACCGCCCTCACCACCTGACCTGTTCTTGATGAGCACGCCAGGGCTCATTCGATTCCTGCTCTCCGATGCTGTCAGGACCCCTCCGGGGCGGAGCTGGAGTGGCATCTGCTCCGGCGGGGAAATGGGCAGGGCTGTCCGCCGCTACGGGTGGCAAGACCGGACCGTCAAGACGTGCTCACTCCCTTACTTCCGCCCATCCGCCGGGCACGATTGCCTCAAAGTGACTCAGGAGGTCCTCGTGGTCTCCCTCGCAGAACACGAGAACCGCCTCCTGATCCCGTCTCTCGCCAGGCTGGAGGGACTCTATCGGAAACGGCCCGCTGTGGATGCAACGGAGAATGCTATCGTTGTTGTTGAAGAGGCTCCTGTAGTTCCTGCACGCGATGCCCACGGAGCCTTTCCCCCCGAACATCTCCGCGATCATCAACGGATGACACGCCTGCTCGGGCATCGTCGCGGAGGGAAAGCCTTTCGACGGTATCACCGTCCGCTCGGTGCGTATCCCTTCTCTGAGGAAGGAGACCCGACGCGGATCGGGAGACTCGGCCCGGGGCACGGTATCCGTCGTCCTCCACTGTCCGTCGAGGCATGCCCATATGCGCTCGCCGCGGATAGATATGAACTGGGGCGCGTTGACGAGATGAAAACACGTCTGGCTGTTCAGGCCCGCGATTGCGTCGCTCGATGTGTTCTCAAAGGAATGCGTGTACCAGATGCGCGAGTTCTCCGGGTCGGCGTCCAGCGTTGACAGCAGTTGGACCCCTTCCAGGGACTTGGACCATCGGAGCGTGTCACCGGTCCTCTGCCAGGACTGATGGGCGTTGCCTTGCCAGTTGCACCAGATGATCTCGTCTCCCCTGTAGACGGTCTCCGGCAGCCAGAGGCCGAACTCGTTCCCCGGCCAGCACTCGACTTCGATGGTCAGAACCGTGCAACCTCTGGGACGATGCAGGTCGTATGCCCTGTCCGCGACACCGATCTGGAACACCGCAGACCTCCTCCCCCGTACATACGGGGCTAACGCGGCATTGCCCATATGGCGCCGTGCCAAAGGACATGATGCCTATCCGTTCGGATGACCTGTGCCCGGCTGTGACGCCAGTTGCCCGTACGGCGAACTGGGTCGTCAGACACCGAACCCTTCAGCCCGCCGCACGGTGGATCTGTGTCAGGGATTCCCCGGCCATCTCCCCAGGCGGTGCCAGGTATACTCGCTCGCCTGCGTTCAGCCCGCCCTCTATCTCCACGAAAACGTCCGAGCGATGGCCGACTTGCACCTCGCGGAGCTCGGGACCTTCAGCCCCCTGGACCCAGCAAATCGAGTAGTCCTGGTAGCGGGTAACCGCCTGCGCGGGCACATAGAGCACGTCCGTGAGCCGGGCGGCGATGATCTCTATCGTTGCGGACATCCCGGGGATGAAGTGCTCAGGGCTCTCTTCGAGCGCAACCTCGGTCGGATAGACTTTTGCCTCTGGATTGATCGAGGCCTCCTCAGAGCTGGCAACCGGACTCACTTTGGTCACCCGGCCGGCGAACGTCCTGTCCGGCACTGCCTCCAGAGTGATGAGCGCCGGCTGTCCCACTTCGACTTTCTGTATGTCTCCCTCCGGGATGTTGACCAGAGCAACAAGCGATGAGGGGTCCGGCATGCGGACGATGATTCGGTTCTCTTCGATCATCACGCCAGGACGAATGGCCATGTCTCCCGTCCGGTACCAGATCGGGTCGGACCTGGCGCCATAGACGACCTGGCCTGGTCTGGGCGCACGGATGATGCACTTCCCGATATTGTCCCTGACCTTCTGGAGGCCCTCCCTCTCAAGTCCGAGTGCGGCTTCAGCCGATCTGAGCTGGGCTTCAGCCTGGCCAAGTCGGCTGGACGCGCGGGCCTGGACCCGTTCCAGCTCTCGCGCTGACTCGACGCAATCGCTGCAGCGCTGCTCGGCTTCTTTGGGAAGGTCGTAGCGGTTGAACAGCTGGAGGCCTTCTTCGGCCGCCTGCACTTCAGATGTGCGCGTGGCCACGGCCAGTTCATCGGCCATCAACTCGTTGCGGCTGGTGTATCCCTTCTGGTACAGCTCTTTCGTCCACCTTAGCCTTTCCTGCGCGCGCAGCAACTGTTCCTTGGCCAGTTCCACCCATGAGCTGTACTGGCGCAGCTTCTGCTCGGCCTTGCCGCCCAGCCTTGGATCATCCGGCAGATCGGCAAGGTCGCCCCCTCCCTTCAGTGCCTCTGCCGCCAGATCTGCGCCAAGGTAATGCTCGAGTTCCATGTGGGCGAACTCCGCGTTCAGCTCCGCCGCGGCCATGTCGCTTTCATTCTGTAGCCCCTGGATCTCACAGTCTGCTTGGGCCTGGGCGTAGGCGGCCTCTGCTCCGTAGAGGCTGGTCAGCCTGTTGGATTCCTGTTGCTCAAGGGCGGATGAATCGAGCCTTGCCAGGATCATCCCCTTTTCGACATCCTTCTCGGTGACAACCGTTCCTTCGTCCACGATCTCTAACAGGGTGTTCCAGCTTTCGACTTCGCTTTTCAGTTCGAGCGGTTCCATGCTGTATACAGCGCCCCGTTCCGTCACGCTGACCGTGAAGTCGCCGCGCGCGACGGCAACCGTCGGGATGAGCTCAGCAGCGCTGTCAGCAGCCAACACATCCGGCAGCTCCATGCGCAGGTTCAGGTACACGACCTCTCCCTCGCTCAGCCCTCGCTTGACTTCCACGAGGTTCCCTGTGGTCTGGCCTATGTCGACATCGCGCAGTTCCGGGCCTTTGGGCCCCTCAACGAAGCAGGCCCAGCGCCCCTCGTGAGCGACGAGTGCCTCAGCCGGGAGGTACAGCACGTCGTTGAGGTCGGCGACAACGATCTCAGCAGTGGCAGACATCCCGGGAGTAAGGCCTTCGCAGACCTGGTCCAGAGCGACATCGACCTCATAGACACGTAACTCGGGGTTGGTATAGGCCTGGGCAAGGCTTGCCACAGGGCTTATCCGGGCCACTTTGCCAGTAAACTGCCTACCCGGCATCGCCTCGACGCCGATCAGCGCCGGCTGGCCGAGCTTGATCTTCTCTATGTCGGTCTCGTGAACGTTCACGCGGGCGGCAAGGGTGGACAGGTCTGGAATGAGGATAATCGACTGCTGCGGCCACAGTCTCTGGCCCGCCTGCACAGGCGCTTCCATTCGACGCCACGGGTCAGTGGTAGAGGCGTATACGACCCGGCCGGGCTCGGGGGCCCGGATCGTGCACTTGTCGATACTGTCCCTGACCTTCGCCAGTTCCCTTTGATTGAGCTCGAACATAGCCTTGCTAGATTTCAGATTCGCCTCGGCCTGGGCGAGCCGTCCACGCGCCCGTGCCTCGGTCCGCTCCAGGTTGCGCACGCTTTCCTCGTAGTCGCTGTATCGCTTCTTGGCTTCCTTTGGGAGGCCGTAGCGCTTGAGAAGCCGCAGTTCTTCCTCGGCCGCTTCCAGTTCCCTTCTGGCACGATTGACCGACAGCTCGTCCGCCGTCAGCTCTGTAGGGCTGATCCAGTTCCCATCGCGCAGCTGCCTCGTCCAGCGAAGCCTTTCCTCGGCTTGAGATAGCTCTGCGGCGGCGAGTCTCACCTGTGCGCTGTCCTGGGCCAGCTCTTGCCCGGCGGTCCCGCCCAAGTCGGGGTGTTCGGCCACGTCGGCGAAGTCGCTCTTTTCCTTGATCAGCGCTGCTGCCAGCTCTGCGCCAAGGTAGCGATCGAGTTCCATACGGGCGAACTTCACGTTTAGCTTCGCAATCGCGATGTCGCTTTCGTTCTGCTTTCTCTGGATCTCATGGTTCTCTCTGGCTGAGACGTAGCCAGACTCCGACATGTAGAACCAGACCTGCCCCTGGGCTTCCCTTTCCTCCAGATCGGAGGATTCGAACCTTACAAGCACCATGCCATCTTCAACGTCCTTCTCGGTGATGACGGTGCCCTCCTCGACTATCGCGATGATGGCTCTCTTGTACTCGCTCTGAGGGTCCCAGGGGGGCTGTGCCTCGTTCCTCACGGCAAGCGACTGCATCGCCTGGAGGGCGCCGCCTTCGATGACCGTCACGATAAGGTCACCGCGCTTGACCACCGCGGTTCGCAGGGAGCTGACATCCCGCCCGCCGTGCACCGCAGCCAGCACGCCGTAGCCCAGGCCACCAGCAACGGCAAGGCCGATCAATCCGCCAACGATCTTGAACAGGTTCCCTTTGGGGCCCCGCCTGCCATGCTCAGCCGATTCCTGTTTGCCCGAGTCCACCGGTGCCTCACGGTCAGAGGATCCCCTCATACGCCACGGGCTCTCGATGCGTGCTTCCTACCAGCTCAGGCTCGATCGCTTCCGGCGCCCGAGGCCGACACCTGCCGGCCGCAATCTACAGCTTGCCTGCTCCCGCGTCAACCTGTCGGTAGCCCCCGGCGGCTCTGGCCTCGGGGGGCGACATCACCAAGGTGCTTGTGACGTGCCGTGACGCTCCTGTTTGGCAGGAAGGCGCGGCGTTGTCCCGTTGCGGGCGCGCCGCGGTCATGGTAAGAGTAGTCGCTTCAGCCGGCGTGGCGCAGCGCTCGGCGGAGCAGCTCGCTGACTGCGGGAGGATCGACAGGCGATGGCCAAGGGCAGGCGAAGGACCGAGGAGGAGCGCGATCGCGTGCGCAGGATGAAGTGGTGGCGCCGTGCCCGGTTCGGCATGTTCGTTCACTGGGGGCTGTATTCCCAGGTCGAGCGCGGCGAATGGGTGATGCACAGGGAACGCTTCCCCCTGCACGAGTACGAGAAGCTGGCGGACACGTGGCAGCCCAAACCGCGTGCGGCAGGCGATTGGGCCCGGCTCGCCAGGGCGGCCGGCATGAAGTACATGGTGATGACCACGAAACACCACGAAGGCTTCTGCCTGTGGGATACGCAGCAGACGGACTACAACGCCGTCAGGCGCGGGCCCGGGCGGGACCTGGTCCGGGAATACGTGGAGGCCTGCCGCCGATCCGGCCTCAAGGTCGGGTTCTACTACTCGCTTATGGACTGGCACCATCCGGATGGCTGGCGTTGCGCCCGGAGCGAGAAAGCCAGGCGCCGCTTCGTTGACTTCACGCATGGCTGCGTGCGGGAGCTCTGCTCCAACTACGGGAAGGTAGACGTGCTCTGGTATGACGTCCCCGCTCCCCTGGAGACAGCGGCTCTGTGGGAAAGCGAGAAGATGAACCGGATGGTGCGGAGGCTCCAGCCGGACGTCATCATCAACGACCGTTCGCGAATGCCCGAGGACTTCGGAACGCCGGAGGAGAGCATCAGGGCAGCGGCGGGGGGACGGGCCTGGGAGGCATGCATGACGTTCAACGGCGCCGGCGTCTGGGGCTACCAGCCTGCGCCGCCGGAGGACTGGTGCTCCGTGCGGGCAGTGCTGGGGATGCTGCGAAGGGTCACGGCGGGCGGGGGCAACCTGCTGCTGAACATCGGTCCCAGGGCGGACGGCTCGGTGCCGGAGGAGGCAGTCCAACGCCTCGCGGCCGTGGGCAAGTGGCTGAAGAAGAACGGCGAGGCGGTCTATGGCGACGTGACGCGGGCGGACTGGTGGACCACCGCGATGCACTCGGGCGCCTGGACGCAGAAGGGCCGCACCGCCTACTTCTGGTGCACATCCTGGCCGGGACGCGAGCTGGCCATCGGGCGGGTTCATGGCGCGGTCGAGCGCGCCTCGATCCTCTCGACGGGGCGAGCGGTCGAGTTCGAACAGACGCGCGAACGCCTGGTGCTGAAGGACCTGCCCGCGCGATGTCCCGACCGGACGGCCGGCGTGGCGGTCATCAAGCTCGAAGGCAAGTCGAAGCTGAGCCAGCGCATGGGCACAGGCTGGACGCTGGCCTGACGCCCGCCGCCGGTGTCCGCCCCGGACTCGGCCGCTCACTTCGGCTCCAGCCGCTGCACGCGCGAGATGCCCTGGAAGTCGTCCCACACGATCGGCGGGCGCTGAAGGGCATCCAGGAGGCCCTCAAGATCGGCCTCGCCGGCGGCGATCGAGAGCCGGATCGTCTGGGGCCCCTCGTCCGTGCCGAACCTGTGGCGCACGCGTTCGGCGTCGCCGCTGGAGATCCCCTTGCTGACGTGCGCGCCGTTGATGTTATTGCGGATCAGCGTCGGCAGGAGCGACTGCGCTTCAGCGCTGAAGGCGAACGAGTCCGGCAGGATCAGGCCGATCGGGCCGGCGTCACCTTGCGCGGACAGGGCGTGGTGCAGAACGTACTCGCGCCCGTCGGCGGGCCTCTCGATCCACCCGCCCGCGACGCGGTGCTTCATGACGCGCACGGGGGCGGCGAGGGGGATGGAGGCCTTCAGCACGCTCAGCGGCTCGGCGTAGTTGAGCATGAGCGTAAGGTGCAGGACAGGTTGACCGCGCAGGATGCTGGCGAGGAGCGCCAGTCGGCTGTTGGCGAGGCGGCCCATCATCCTCACGGTCGTTCGCAACGGGCCGCTCTCAATCAGCTCCGGCGGGCCGAACCGCGCCCGGTCCACTACGGGCCCCGCGAACCGGTCCACGCCGTGTCCCCAGGTGTCCGTGTGATCCTCGAAGACGAGGAGCTCCAGGGGCGCAGCGAGCAGGCCGCAGGCCCCGGACCGGAGGTCCTGGATCTGCTCGACGCCCCGGTCGCTCAGAGCCACGCGCACGCACCCGTTGTCCAGGACGCCTCCCTCGAAGCGTGGGTCCGCCCCCGGCAGCGTCCACTCGCCCGCGCCCGGCAGTATCCTGAAGCTCTTGATCTCGTGAGGTCCGAGTTCCACGGGCCAGAGCAGCCTCAGGATCAGTTGGTTCTCGGCTCCGCCCTCCAGGACCACGCATCGCGGCGAAGCCAACTGGAAGGGGGCCGCATTCCCGGTGGCGTCCTCGAGATGATGATCCCAGGGCTGCCAGTCGAACCAGACCTCGCAGTCGGCGAGGCCCTTCCACGCGCGTGGCGAGCGATTGGCCACGTGCAGCCGATGGCCGATGAGATTGCGCGCCGCCGAAAGGTGCGGATGCTTGCGCAGCAGGCCATGCAACACCCGTTCGATGCGGCTGTGTGCTCCGTCTACCTCCCTTCGGGCGGCTTCGACGACATCGCAGATGGCGCTCCCGGTAACGACGTCGTGGAACTGGTTGAAGCAGATCACCTCCCAGGCGGCATCGAGCTCCGCGCACGCCGCGGCTGGGCTGCCCGCCGCCCGAAGCAGGGCCTGCGCGTCCGCGGCGGCTTGCTCGGCGGCGCGGATCTCGCGCTTCAGATGACCGCAGACGAAGTAGCAGCCCACCGCGTGCCGCCCCAGCTCGCCCACGACCACCGGCAGGGCCTCCCGCCGGGGCTCGACGGCCTCGAAGTACCTGCGGACTGAGGAGAACTCGAGCCGGACCCCGGGCGCGAAGCCCCGGTGAGCGAGGATCCACCGGACGGCTGCGCGCGTCGGGCCGCCTCCATGGTCTCCCACTCCGTAGAAACACAGCGCATGACCTGCGCCGCTGCCGGCCGCCTCGACCGCCGACGTGACGTTGGCCGAGAGGTCAGGACCCGCAGCCAGGTACTGCGGCACTCTGGCGGCCAGCACCTCCGCTCCGTCCGGGCTCTGCCAGCGGAAGGGCGAGCAGGGCAGTTCCATCTCCGAAGGCCCCGGCCGCGTGAACGCGAAGTAAGCCTGGCCGGCGCGCTGGAGGATGCGCGGCAAGTAGGCGCCGTGGCCGAAGGAGTCCACCAGATACGCCACGGGAACCGAGGGAACGCCCAGGTGGCGCCGAAACCATGCGTGACCGATCTCGATGTTCCGGACCAGGGCCTCTTCGGTCGGCAGGTTGGTGTCCGCCTGGACGTACCATCCGCCCACTACCGCCCATCGTCCGGCTTCAACGTGGTCGCGGACACGCGAGAACAGGGCGCCGTCCAACTGGCGGACCTGCTCGTAGACCCAGGACTCCCCCCGCGTGAAGGTGGCCTCGGGCACCTCATCGAGCAGGTCGCAGGCGGTCCGGCAGGTGGCGAGCGCCTCGTCCGAGCCCCGCTGCCATTCCCACAGCCAGGCCGGGTCCAGATGCGCGTTGCCGATCATGTGGACGACTAGGGGCTCGGAGGCGCCCACTTGTGTCTCCTTGTAGCAGGTGCGCGAGAGGGAGGCCAGGCCCCGCAGAAGCGCAGGAACGTCCTTCGGGCCACGCATTCCCACGCGGCCCCTCAGCTCTGCGCGGCAAGGTCCGCCACTTCGTCCAGGTTGTCCACGAGCACCTTCCGGAAGGCGTGGACGTAATGCTCCATCAGGTCCAGCCCGTTGGGTGGGGCGATGCCGCCGTGCTCGTGGCCCAGACAGATCTTGCTCTCGACTATCCGCATCGAGACGGGGTAATCCTCGGGGCGGTACTCGATCCCGGGGCGGGCGTACGGGCAGCTCCAGGGACAGCCATGGCCGTAGGCGTTGCGCGACTGAAAGACGGTGTGGCCGGGCAGGGGCATCGGGCCGGAGATGCCCTCGCCGCCCATCATGGGGATGCCCTCGGCCGTCAGCGCCTCCAGGACCGTGTCCCGGAACTTGCGGCGGTCCACCTTCAGCCCGACCGCCTCTGGATCGAGGCAGCCGGCGAGGAAGAAGTAGACGTGCGTGCAGTCAGCGGGGACCTTCTGGATCTTCAGAACCGGGATGTCCTTCAGGTGCTTCTTGAGGTACTCGCAGTTCTGCCGGCGGGCCTCGTTCATGGAATCGAGCCGGCGCAGTTCGCTCCGCACGAAGGCGGCCATGACCTCGTTGTAGCGGTAGTTCCAGCCCAGGGCGACGTACCTGCGCTGCCACTTCTCGCCCGGCTTTGCGACCTCGCCGCACTGGTGCAGCTTGTGGGCGCGGTCGAAGGCTTCCTCGTCGTTGGTCGTGAACAGGCCGCCTTCGCCGCCGGAGAGGTTCTTTCCACCGTTGAGGCTCACGCCGGCCACGTCGCCGAGATTGCCGACTCGCACGCCCTTGTACGTGGCGCCCTGAGCCTGGGATCCGTCCTCGATGATCTTGAGATGGTGCTTCCTCGCGATGGTTCGAAGGGCATCGTACTCCGCCGGCAAGCCGTGCAGGTCCACCGCCACGATGGCCTTCGTCTTCTCCGTGATCCTCTCCTCGACCTGCCCGGGATCGATGTTGTAGGTCTCGGGGTCGACGTCCACGAAGATGGGAATGCCGTTGTGATAGAGCACGGGGCTCGCGGAGGCGATGTACGTGTAGGCCGGGACGATCACCTCGTCGCCCGCCTCGATGCCGGCCGCCACGACGGCGGTGTGGATCGCCGAGGTGCCGCTGCTTACGGCTATGCAGTACCTGGCCCCGACGTACTGCGCCCATTCCCGCTCCAAGCCGTGGATCTGCGGCCCGTAGGGCGGCGTCATCCCGAGCCAGTACCGGCCGGAGTCGATCACGTCGATCATGGCCTTGCGGTCCTCTGCAGTGACCCATGGCCAGTACTCGATCATCCCATCCGGCACTGCCTTCTTCCCGCCCTTGAGGGCCAGCGTCTTATCGCTCACCGCACTCTCCCTGGTAGAGGATGACCTTGACTACCTTGTCCCGTTCCACTGCGACGAACTCGAACGCCCGGGCGATCTCCGTCAGGTGGAACCTGTGGCTGATGAGCTTGCCGGCGTCGACGGCGCCGCTCCGCAGCAGGTCCGCAGCCGCCGGGTATAGCCGGCCGCAGGGGTTGTGATTTGATCCCACCAGCGACAGCTTCTTGAAGTGGAAGTCGTCGATGTCCAGCGTGATTGTGTCGGTTGGCTCGTTGGCCATGCCGATGAGCGATATCCGGCCGCCGAGGCCGCAGGCTGCACTTGCCAGCGGGACGCCTGCGCCGGGGCGGACGGTCAGGAGCACGGCCTCCAGGCCCTCCGGGTGCTCTTCCTTGATGCGGGCGACTACGTCGTCCTTGTCCGAAAGGAAGACGCGGTCAGCGCCGAGCGCCGTCGCCACTTCCCGGCGGGCTGTGCTATGCGAGGGATGCGAAACGTACACGCGGCTTGCTCCCGCAAGGCGGCAGAGGGGGATCGCCATCAGCCCGATTGGCCCCGCACCGATGATGAGCACCTTGCTGCCCGGCCCGACGCCCCCATCCCTCACCATTTCCATGGCCACGGTCAACGGCTCCATGAGTGCCCCTTGCTCGGCGGTCAGGCCGGGGATGGGGTGGAACCACTCCTCCTCCTTGCACAACTGCTCGCAGAACCCCTCGCCTCCGCACCAACGCGAGCTGGCGCAGTACGCCGGCTCGCCGCGCCTGCATGCAGCGCACGCGCCGCAGGCAAGCGAGCCGATCCCGCTGACCAGATCGCCGGGGCGCAGGTTCCTGACTTGGGCGCCGGCCTTGATGACCCTCCCGGCGTACTCGTGCCCCCGCCGGTGCCAGGAGGCGCGCCTGAGGCCCGACAGCTCCCGGCCCGTGCGGTAGGCATAATCGTCCGACCCGCAGATGCCCGACGCGTCAATGCGCACGAGCACCTGCCGCCCCTCGGGCTCCACGTCGGGCACGTCCCGCAAGGCCACCCGCCCCGGCAGGTCGAAAAAGGCGGCTCTCAAGGGAACTCCCCTTTGCTTGCTTCGCACTGATCGAAACGTTGACGGGCGGAAGTGTACGACGCCGTGCGCTCCCCGTCAACGCGCCACGGTCCGGCATGCGCCGCTGCCAAGCGCCGCCGCTGATTTCGCTTCGTTGTCGTGTTAGAATTGCCGGGACGTGGACAGGAGCATCAAGCCACATCAGGCTGTGCGCGGCCGCCCTTCGGATGATGGCGGTGTGCGCAGGGCGGGCAACGCGTTCGGTGGTGCCGGCTTTGCGACGGGGAAGGAGAACGGGAATTGGCACTGGTGAATCTGGCCGAGCTCTTAAGCGCTGCGCAGGAAGGGGCTTACGCAGTAGGTGCCTTTGATGTCGTCAACGTCGAGTATGCGATGGCCATCACGGGCGCGGCCGAGGAGGAGAAGTCGCCCCTCATCCTCATGGTGCTGGAAGGGTACCTCCGCTACGTCGACATGGAGTTGCTCATCCCTTCGCTGTGCCGGTTGGCCGAGCGTTCCTCCGTGCCGGTGGCAGTGCATCTGGACCATGCCACGAGTTGGGAGACTGTGGCAAGGGCTGTGAAGGCCGGCTGCACGTCCGTCATGCTCGACCGTTCGGGTGACCCTTACGAGGAGAATGTGGCGCAGACGCGAGAAGTGGCCCGGCTCTGCCGGCCCTTCAACGTCAGCGTCGAATCGGAGATCGGTTCCGTGAAAGGTTCCGAGGCGATTGGGAGCGCCACGCTCGTCAGCTCGGAGGCAGACCCCCGTTACTTCACGCAGATCGAGGAAGCCGAGAGGTTCGCGCGGGAGACTGAAGTGGATGCCCTGGCCGTATCCGTCGGCAACACGCACGGTTTGTACAAGGGGAGGCCGAAGCTGGACCTGGAGCGGATAGAAGCGATAGCGGAGCGGACAGGCATTCCTCTCGTGCTTCACGGGGGCTCCGGCCTTTCCGATCAGGACTTCCGCAACGCCATCGAACGGGGCATGAGGAAGGTCAACATCAACACGAGCCTGATCGCCGCGGCCGGAGAACGCGTCGCGAGCCTGCTCAAGCGGAACCCCGAGTCGCTCAACTACCCTGAGCTGCTCCTGTCAGCGCACCAGGCCGTTGCCGCGGAGGCTGGGCGGCTTATGCGCGTTTTCGGCTGCGCCGGTAAGGCGTAGCCTCCGTCCCCCATGCCTGCGAGCCGCCTCTGGATGGGCGATGCGGAAGCGCCGGGCCGCGGAATAGGACCCCCCTCAGAGAGCCTGTGCCGGCTTGTCTGGCTAGCCTTCAGGCGGCTCGGCAGCGGTCCTCGCCAGACTTGCCATGATGACGGCTACGGAAGCGGCCCCCGCGTCGACGTGCCCGACGGCCTTCTCTCCCTGGTATCGCGCGCGGCCCACCCTTGCCTTCATTCCACGCGTCCGCTCCATCCCCTCGCGGGCCGATCTCTCGGCCAGGTCGAGTGCCTCTTGCGCGCTCAGGCCCTTTTCGGCCGCCTCTCGGAGCGCCTCTGCCGCGGGGGCGAGCGCATCCACCATGCTCTTGTCGCCCGGCTTCGCCTTCCCTCTGAGCTGCACGTCCCGCAGCCCGGCCGCGAACATCTCGGCGAGTTCCGCAGTGCCCGTTTCCGCCTTGCCCTCCGCCGCCTTCGCTGCACTCGTGAAGAGCGTGCCGAACACGATCCCCGTGACCCCACCGACTGAACTGACGAGCGTGGTCCCCGTCATGCGCAGGAGGGCCCCTATGTCGGCGAAGTCCTCTGACGCGAGCCTGGCCCCGACCAGCCTGAAACCCATGGCCATGCTGGTGCCATGGTCCCCATCGCCGATCGCGCCGTCCAGCTCGCACAGGCGCTCCTTCTCCCGTTCGACCACCTGCGCAAGGTCGTGCAGCGCTCGCCGCCAGTAGTGGATGTTCAGTGTTTCCATGGTCAGGCTGCCCGGAGGTGCATCAAGGCCTGACGTAGAAGGGAGACAAGCAGGGCATGTCGAAGTATCCCTTCAGTTCGTCGTCAACCTTCACGAGAGTGACGGACATCCCCTTCATCTCCTGCGACGTGCAGAACTCGCCGACCTCTGTGGCGTACACCTTGATGCCGGCTTCGGACAGCATCTTCCGCAGCTTCCGGTTGACAATGAACATCTCCATGCGGGTCGAGCCGCCGTAGCCGTTGATCACGAGGATCACCTCATCGCCATCCTTGTACGGCAGGTCCTCAATGATGCGTGGAAGGATTCTCTCGGCCGTCTCATCCGCCGTCAGAAGCCCTATGCGCTCGACCCCTGGCTCGCCGTGAAGGCCCATTCCGATCTCCATCTGGTCGTCGGCGATCTCGAAGATCTCCTTGCCGGTGGCCGGCAACGTGCACGAGCTGAGGCCCACGCCAAGGGACCTGGCCCAGGAGACAGCCTTTCTCGTGACCCGGACCACCTCATCCAGGGGAGCCTTCGTCTCTGCTACCGCGCCGGCGATCTTGATCACCACGTGATCGGCCGTTGTGCCCCGTCTCTGGGCCTCTTCGCCTCGTGGGGCCGACGCGACTTCATCGTTGATGAGGACAGTCACCACTTCGATTCCCTCGTCCCTCGCCATGTCTTGCGCCATGTCGAAGTTGAGTCGGTCGCCTTCATAGTTGTTGTAGAGCAGCATGACTCCCCTGTTGGAGGACACGGCCCTGATGGCTGCCAGTACTACGTCAGGGCTCGGGGAGGCGAATATCTGGCCGTGGGCCTCGGCATCGGCCATCCCCGGCCCCACGTATTCGAGGAACAGCGGCTCATGCCCGGCTCCGCCCCCGATCACCACGCCGACCTTACCGGGCACGGGCGCGTCGTTCCGGATGACCGCGTTTACAGACGGGTGCTTGTGCACAAGGCGTTCGTTCGCCAGGACAAAGCCTTCCACGAGCTCTTCAACAACATCAAGGGGATCGTTTATGAGCTTCTTCATGGCCATGTGCGACGTCTCCGTTCCGTTGCAGGAGCAAAAGCGCTCCGAGGACACGCAGTATAGCCCTGCCCTGCGGATTGGCAAGCCCCATGATACGATTTGCGGCTCTCTTCGCAAATACCCGCACCGGCCGGCCGCTGCCGGGCAATGGGGCACGACTCGGCGAGGATCGGGATTGACAGCCCAGGCGTGAGGGATTACACTTGGCCACGAAGGACCGAGCCGGAATCAAGACGCGCATATGGGACGGATCGGCTGAGACGCATACGCGGTCTATGGCGAGCGATCGGGAGAGGGGAGATGAATCTAGCGCGGGCGTTCCGGGTGTACTTCGTCGGCTGGAAGAACTTTATCATGAGTTGCTTCCAGGTCATCTTGTGGCAGCTCATACTGTGGCTTCCCCTCTTCCCCCTGTGGCTGCTGGCCCCGGGCCCAGGCAGCGGGGAAGGGGGCTGGGCATGGCTGGCTAGACTGCTGCCGGTCGTAGTCATGCTGCTTTGGATCCCGCTGGTGTCATACATGTTGGGGGAGCTTCTCTTCCGAATCGACCTCGCGGGGCGGAAGAAGAAGCGCACTGGCATCGACGAGGAGCTGGAACTGCTCTCACGTGCCACGCGCGATCCAACCGACACCTGACGCTTGTAAGCGGCTCGTTCCTCCGGCGATGTGATGGGGCACGGGCAGCGCGATCCTGAGCGGGGGCCCCGGCAGCGTCAGCATGCCGCCCTTCACGCGGACGCCGCGGGAGGGGCGTAACCAGGTAACTCGCCAAGGACTCGTCTTGACATCATGGGCCCGCCTGCCTACACTCACGTCCTGTCATCGGCGGGCCCTGGCGACAGCGGGCAGAGCCGCCGCAGGCTGCAAATCGGTCTCGGGCCGGAATCCGGAGGGAACGAAGGCATGAATGCATTGAGTCTGGCGTCTCTCGTTGTGTTGCTGTCCGTGTCGCGTCTTGCGCAGGCGCAGGCGCAGGTCGACCTGAGGCAGCCGTTCACCGTGGACGAGCATACCATCTGCCTGTTCCATCTGGATGACGTGGCCGAGCAACAGGTGCAGGACGCTGCCGGCGGCAGCGCCGGCACGGCCGAGGGGGCCGTGGCGACCGTGGGCAGGTTCGGCGGCGCCCTGAGCTGCAACGGCACAGGCGGGTGGATCGACGTCCCGAACCAGCCGGCCACGGCGCCGGAGCGCGGGATAACGGTGGAATGCTGGGTCAAGTTCCGCGAGAGGGCCACTGGCGACATCATCTGTCGGAACGTGGGCTACATGATCCGGATGTCCGGCACAATACAGGCCTACTTCGGCATTGACGGGGCGTGGCGCATTGTATCGGGCGCCACGGCCGTCCCCATCGGCCGCTGGACGCACCTGGCCATAACCTATGACCGCGAGACCAAGGAGGGCCGCATCTACATCGACGGCAAGCTCGACGTGGCTGCGGAGCCCCGTGGGACGACCGCAGGCGTCCTGGATGCAGGAGCTCCCGAGCTCCGCCTAGGCAGCAACACGTGGAATGAATCCAGCGCCGTGCTGGACGGCAAGCTCGATGAGGTCCGCGTCTCCTCTGTGGCACGGACCTACGCTCCTCTGTATCCCACCCAGGCGGCGCCGATTCCCGAGAACACGAACCTGGTGGCCAATCCCAGCTTCGAGTCCGGCATGTATGGGTGGCGGATAACGCGTGAGGGGAACACCAGGCTGCTGTGGCACGTGGAGTCCGGTGACGCCGCACACGGGCGGGCCTTCCTTCGCGCCAGCGAACCTGGAGCCAACTCCATCATCTCATACCCCTTCCGCATCGCGGCCGGCAGGACCTACACCGTCTCCGCCGCAATGCGGGCAGACGCTTCCTGCCGCGGCCTGCTTCAGCTCCAACTCGCCGGCGAGAGCAGGGGCCGCCCGCAACCCGTCAACGCAGAGCCCTTCAGCATCGCCCAGGACTGGCAGCGGTTCTCAGCGAGTTTCAGCATCCCTGAGGACTGGCCTGCCGACACTGCCTACGTGGAGGTCGGCACCCGGGACGACGTGCCGGTGGACATAGACGCAGTCAGCGTCGTGGCGGGCGAGCAGGTCGAGTACACCCAGACGGACGCCCAGTCCGTGGGCCTTGCCGCAGCCCTGCCTCCGTATCGCACGTACATGCTCGGCGAGGGCGCCGCGCTTCCGCTGGAGGTGACCAACACGGCCGAGCAGGAGCGGGACCTGGCTCTGGAGTGCGTCGTGACTGACTGGCTCGGCCGGGAAGTCCACCGGCAGCAGCTTCCCCTGGGCCGCGTGCCGGCCGGGGAGGTGGTGCGCGCGCAGGTAGACCTTCCGGACGGGCAGGCGGGCTGGTTTGTCGCCCACTTCACCTTCCGCCAGGCCGGGAACGTCATCGGCCAGACGGACCGGATGTTCAACGTGGTTGAGCGCCTGAAGGGCGTGGGTGGAATCATGGACTCGTCCCTCGGCATGAACACCCACATGGAGCGCGAGCCAACCGAACATCTGAATGACAACCTGAACATGCTGTCCCTGTGTGGGGTCAAGTGGATCCGGGGCTGGTGGGGCTGGGGCATGGCCGAGAAGGAGCCCGGGCAGTTCGACTGGGCCGAGTATGACCGCCAGCTCGAGGCCGTGCACCGGGCCGGGATGGAGATCATGCCGATCCTGCTGCGCTACTACCCCCAGTACGAGCAGAAGTGGGCCGGCGAGGTCGAACGAATCCAGCAGATCCCGTACGACCTGGATCAGTGGGGCAAGTTCGTCTACACCACTGCCGACCATTACCGCGGACGCGTCAAGGTCTGGGAGGTATGGAACGAACCTGGTTACACCATGGAGGCCGATTACTACACCCGGCTTCTCAAGGTCACCTATGACCAGGTCAAGGCTGCCGATCCGGACGCCTTGGTCGTCGGCTTCGGCGGATCGGACCCGGACTACATCCGGCAGGTTTTCGAGGGCGGCAGCGTGAAGTGCATGGATGCCATTTCTGTGCACAGCTACGCGCAGTTGACCGAGCCCTTCAAGCAGATGTCCGAGCTGGCGGCGGCCGTCAGCGACCTCGCCGGGAAGTTCGGCTCCGCCAGCCGCGTCTGGCACACCGAGCAGGGCTCCGGGGCCGACGGCGCGGGCTACCGGGCCTCCGACCAGAGCGAAGAGCAGTGCGCCGTCAACCTGGTCCAGGGCTACCTGTCGGCCTTGTCGACCGGGGCGGAGAAGTTCTTCTGGTTCAGTGCGCAGACCACTCCTACGTACGGCTGGGCCGTGTTCTATGAGGACTATGTGCCACGCCCCAGGCTGGTCGCGCTGAACGGCCTGGCGCGCGTGCTCAAGGGCCGGCGCGTCACCGGCAGGACGGAGCTGGGCGACGGGAAGGTGGCCTGCGTCCTGATGGACGGCGAGGCCGGAGCAGCCGCCGCACTGTGGAACCTGGACGAGACGATGACGGTCCGTCTGCCGGCAGGGACCACGGTGACCTGGGCCGACATGCTCGGCAATCCGATGGCGGCCGAGGCCCCGGCGGGCCCGGTCGAGCTGCGGCTCGGCCGGCCGGTGTACGTTCTTACGAACAAACCTGGGGCCGAACTGCTGACGGAGATGCTCGGGCGCGCCGACGTGACCCCGCGCATGCCGGTGGCAGTGGCAGCGACCCGCGCCGCCGATGGCAAGCTTGAGGTAGCTCTGAGCAACGAGGACGTTCAGAACGTCGACCTGCGGCTGCGTGTGGTGGCCGCCGACCTCTTCGCAACGCCCCCCCAGCCGGTGGGCATGGCCGACCTTGCGCCCGGGGAGACGCGCACGGCGGCCTTCCAGCCTGACAAGGCGCCGGCCCCTGGCACGGAGGTCCCGGTGACCGTGGAGATCGACCTCGGAGGCCACGGAATCCGCACGAGCTCCGGCGTGCACACCGTGCGGTTCTGAGCGGACCCGCCGGCCGCGAAGACGCTCCGGTTACCCGGGTCGCCGTTGGTGGATCAAGAAGTAAGGCTGGCTGAAGGTGTCCAGGTCCAGGCCCGGGTACAGACACACCTGCGTCCTAGCGCGGCGCAACTCGAAGAAGTACTGCAATGCGTACGGCGAGTCCGTGTAGTCGCCGGGAATCTTCGCGACGAAGCGCCCGGCATGGGCCTCCATGTCAGCGGACAGATACGCCTCTGCCTGGTTGACGTGCCGATAGTGGAGGCGCACGGCGGTCGGGCGGCCGGAAGGATCATCGCCGGGGAACCGCAGGTCGATGGCGATCGGCTGCCCGGGTCGGAATGAGCTCCCCGGCACGTGCTCGCAATGGGGCCGTGCCATTGGCTGACAGGCGGCGGCCGGATACGGCGGAGTTCCCTCGCGCGCCGTCGGGTCCGCCTCGCGCAGGGCGGCTTCCATGTCGCCGATGTCGAGGTCTATCGCGGCGCGGCGGTCCTTCCAATGCCCGCGCAGGTTCGCGACGGCCCCGAAAGTCAGGTCGTCCACGTACACGTCCGCCCGACGCGCAAGCTCTTCCCAGGCATCGCGCGCCCCGCGATAGGCCTTCAGGGCGTCCTCCAGCGCAGTCCTGCTGTGCGTCCGTTCGTGCAGGCCATACAGGACGCCGGCCCGCAGCTTGCGCGCGAAGAACCGCCCCAGGCCGATCAGGATGGCCACGTCAACGGCCACACGCCTGAGCCCGTGACTGTCCGGAGACCGGGCCTGCCCCTGCATCTGCGCAAGGTGGGCTGCGGCGGCATCCGCCAGCCCGTCAAGCCAGGATGCAACGTCATACGGCGAGGCCTTGCCGCTCCGCTCACCGGTTGCCAGTTCCTCGGCGAACTCGTCGACGCCGGCGAACAGCACGGGATCGAGCGGGCTCACTGTCCCGAAGCGCTTCGGGGTGACCGTATCGTAGTAGGGATGCGGCCTGTCCTCATCCACGATCGGCATGTTCGTGTACATCTCCGGCCAGTATGAGTTATTCGCCGCCGAAGGATGGTGGGCTGTGGTTACCAGCGGCAAGAGGCGGCTTGCATTGCTCAACGCGCCTTCCACCGATGGCGCATCGGTTCCATACTGCTTCCTCAGGAAGCGGCGCCACGTTTCAGGGTCTGCATCGGGGTCGTACGTCAGACGGCCCCACAGGCGGTACGTGTAGAGGTACTTCTGCCAGTCATACGTGCTGCGAAACGAAAGGTCGGCATAGCCGTCGCGCGAGCCGGGCAAGCCCGACCCTTTGCGCCCCTTGAACGAGAGCGGCTCGAAGAACTCCACGCCCTGACAGCCGCAGAAGCCCGCCGCGCGGCCGAATCCCGCGGCCATGGCCGCGTCGCCCCAGAGCAGGAGCCGCTGCGTGCCCGGCCACATCCGGAAGAGCACGCCGTAGCGACGGTCCTCCCTGAGCAGGTCTGCGTAGCCGTAGCGAGTGAACTTCCGGGAACCTGCGCTGAACGCCATGTAGCCATCCCGCTCCTCGGGCACCCGCTCCAGCTCGCGCACCGACGCCTGCTGGTAGGGCAGTCCCATGTGCTCGGCCCAGAACTTGGGCGACACGATCACGCGCGAGCCCGTCGCCAGCGCGATGTCGATCATCGTCTGGTCGATCCCCTTTGCGTGCATGTCGATCTCGACCGGCCGCCCGCACTGCGCCACGCCATCGAACACCGTTTTCCAGAAGTCGTAGCTCCCCTCACGGATTCCGCTCTCGCCGTGCACGCGCATGGTCACGCCCGCGATGGCCGGGCAGGCCTGGAGAAGCAGCCGCAGAGCGTCGCGGCAGTAGGGCGCGTGGGCCTCCGCTGTCAGGCCCTCAATGGTGTAGTTGACTCCCGGGCTATCGATCAGTTCGTAACTGTGCGTCCAGAGGCCCAACTGAAAGTGGAGCCCCCGGGCCGCGGCCTCTCCGCTGATGAACTCCAGCATCTCCAGATTCCTGTCGCGCTCGGCCCCCGGCAGTCCGCGCACCCGGACGTCGTAACCGGGCACTGACAGGAAGAACGGGTAAGCGAAGTAGAAGTAGGCATCCGCGATGCCCCTTGGGAAGTCATAGCCGATCCCGAGGGCCAGGTTGAAACGGTTGAAGCGCTGGGCAACGAGCATCGAGAGATACTCGCGCCAGAACCGCCGGTCATAGAACCAGAGCTTGTCCTCCACATCGCTGGCAAAAAGGCGCATCACGCTGCGGATGGCATTGGCTGGTCGCTCCACGACAGGGGCAGCAAGGTCCAGAGCCGCCAGCGGATCGTCCGCATGATCCACGCGATCCTTGAGTTCAAGCAGCGCATAGACCAGGCCGCGCACGTCTGCACCGCACGCCAGCAAGGCGGACTGCCCCCGGACGCTCAGCGGCACGAGGGCCAGTGCCTCGGGAGTCCTCGGCACCGTGAGCTTGCCCTTCGACAGCATGCCGCGAGCCGCAGGCGAGCTTGCGGACGCGACGGCAATCCGGGAGCTGGTCGCATCCCTCTCGTCGATCCTGTCGCGCAGTTCAACGGCAACCCCTTGTCGCACCAGCGATTGCCGAAGCTCGTCGATCGCCCAATGCACAGGCCGTTGAGCGCTGATTCCGTCTTCGGCGTCGATGATGATGGCTGCTCTCTTCTGGACGGCCACGTTCTACCTCCTGTCATCAGTCCGGGTCGCTGCCATGGCCGGCCCGGCGCTCCGGCCGTGAGCGCTTCATTGTAGCCGGGCCCCGCGGGTGGCTCAACGTGGTTCTCTGCGAGTCCGGGAACGCCCGCCGGCCCTTGATTGCTTCGTGCGATGGCCATATCATCGCCGTCCCGCAATGGCGGTCTCTCCATAGAAGGCCGAGGAGGCGAAGATGGCTGCGTACAGGGGACGATGGCATGGCAGGAGCCGGTATTACGGCTTGCACTATGACCTGCACGCCAACGTGCGCGACACGGAACTCGGGCTGCGCGCCACGCCGGACAGGCTGGTGCCGATGCTCAAGCTGATGGGATGCCAGTTCGTGCAGACCGACTGCAAAGGGCATCCCGGGTACACGAGCTGGTTCAGCAAGACACCAGGCGCATCGGTCAGTCCGGGAGTGAAGAAGGACGCCCTGAAGGGTTGGCGCGCGGCGACCAGGAAGCTCGGACTGCCGCTGCACTGCCACTACTCCGGCGTCTGGGACGCCGCAGCGGGGGCCAGGCACGGGGACTGGTGCATCGTGGGGAAGCACGGCGAGTCAGTGGGCGGCGGCCGCTGGTCGAAGCCGGCGGGGCCGACCAATGAAAGGATGTGCCCGCGGGGACCATATCTGGACGAACTCATGATCCCCCAGATGTTCGAGCTCATAGACGACTACGGCGTGGACGGCTTCTGGGTGGACGGGGAAAACTGGGCCGTCGAGCCCTGCTACTGCGCCCGCTGTCGCCGGGCCTTCGAACAGGCCACGGGCATCAAGGAGCCGCCCACGGAGACGGACGACCCCAACTGGCTGGCGTGGCTTGACTTCACCCGCCGGAGCTTCGAGGAGTACGTCACGCGCTACTGCGACGCCGTCCACGCGCACAAGCCGGGCGTGCTGGTCTGCTCGAACTGGCTCCAGACCTTTAGGAATCCGGGCGAGCCCGCCGTGCCCACGGACTGGATCAGCGGGGATAACTCGTCCGTGTTCGGCCTGGACAGCTGTCGCCTCCAATCCCGATTCATCTCCACGCGGGGCAAGCCGTGGGACCTGATGACGTGGGCCTTCTACACATCCGGGGAGATGGGCGGCCGCAGGGCCCCCTCGACGTTCAAGCCCCCGCAGATGATCGAGCAGGAAGCGGCCGTCGTCCTGGCCTTTGGCGGCGCGTACCAGGTCTATGACAGCTCGGGCGGCCTGCGCGACGGCCGGCTCATCCCGTGGCGGATGAAGCGGCTGCGGGAGGTCGGCAAGTTCGTCAAGGCCCGCCGGACCCTCTGCCAGGAGTCCGAGACCATCCCCCAGGTCGTTGTCCTGCACTCGGAGCACCACATCCGCAGCCAACGGGCAAAGGACCTGTGGGACGTGGACACCGCTCCCGTGCAGGGGGCGGTCTACGGCCTCCTCGAGAACCACTACGGCGTGGACATCATGGACGAGTGGGCGTTGACGCCCCGCCTGGGCGACTTCCCGCTCGTGGTGGTGCCCGAGCAGGACAACATGTCGGACGCGATGGTGGACGCCGTCACGCGCTACGTCGAGGGCGGAGGAAGGCTTCTGGTTTCCGGCGCAGCGGCGCTTGAGCGGTTCGGCCAGCGCTTCCTCGGTGTCAGCTCCGGCACGGTCGAGCAAGACGTCGTTCACCACGTGCCCGCCGCGGACGGCTCGGTGCCGGTCTTCAGCGCGCAGTGGCGACTGGTCAAGCCGACGAAGGCGAAGGCCTTCGGACGGCTCGGCACCACGCCGCTGCTGGACGATCGGCTGCTCGCCCACCCGGCCGCGACCATCAATAAGGTCGGCAAAGGGGCCGTCGCCTACGTGCCTTTCAACGTGTTTCGCTTCCTCGACGCGCAGCGTTACCCTCTGCTGCGGGCATTCGTGGGCGAACTGACGCGCGCCCTGGCGGGCAAGCAGGCCATCCACGTGGAGGGGCCCGTGTGTGTGGACGTGGTGCTGCGCAGGAAGGACCGCAAGTCTATAATCCACCTGATCAACCGGGCCTCGGGCATCCCGAACAGGCCGAACGACGGCGCAATCGACGAGATCCCGCCGGTCGGGCCCGTGAGGGTGGAGGTGCAGGTCGCGCAGAAGCCGCGCAAGGTGAGCCTGGCGTTCGAGGATGGAAGGCTCGCGTCGAAGTACGTCGCCGGCAGGCGGGGCGGCACGGTCATCGCGACGATAGGGCAGGTGCACATCCACTGTGCCCTCGTCATCGAATCGGCGTGAACAAGGCGTCATTGCGAGGATAACGATGATGGCGGCATTCGGTGGGGCGGGAGGCGGGGCCCGCTCAAAGAAAGCAGCCAGAGAGCAAGGCGGCATGGTACTCATCCCCGGCGGCGAGGTCGTTGTCGGCACGACGCCCGAGACGCGCGCCGCTCTGGCCGGGCGTTTCAACTGTCACCCAACGTGGCTGAATGACGACCTGCCCCACCAGCGCGTCGAGCTCGACGCCTTGTGGATGGACAGGAGCCCCGTCACGAACGCGCAGTACCTTGCGTTCTGCCGGGCCACGGAGCGCAAGGGGCCGGCGTGGTGGCGCGACGGCCTGAGCTTCCCCGCCGAGTACGCGGACCATCCGGTCGTGGGCGTGAGCGGTCAGGATGCCTGCGCCTACGCCGAATGGGCGGGCAAGCGCCTGCCGACGGCCGAGGAGTGGGAGGCCGCCCTCGGCGGCAGCAGAACGGTCTTCCCATGGGGCGATGCCTGGCCGGGGCCGCTGAAGCTCGCGCGCGTCACGCGCCCCTCGTGGGTGCTGCCGGCAACGCGCCCCGTTGGCACCGCGGAGTGCGGCGTGGCACGGAGCGGAGTGAGGGACTTCGCGGGGCAGTGCCTGGAATGGGTCGGACGCGTCATCTCCCACCACACCACTCAGTTCCAGCTCCTGAAGGGCGCGAGCTGGCTCCACGAGGATCCTGTGAACTTCCGGACCGCGTCGGGCGCCTACGCCGTCGAGCGCTGGAGCTCCGGTATGACGGGCTTCCGCTGCGCGCTCGACGGGAAGAGCGCCCCGCCGTCGGTCCAATCCGCGCTGCCGGTCCGCGCGCCGTCGCTTGAAGAGTTCCGCGCGGCAGCGGCAGAGGTCCCGCCGGCCGGCCCGGTCAGCATCGCGGCCGCCGGCGGCATACAGCGCCGGGTCGACATCAGCGCGCCTGCGCTAGGCGCGGGGACGATGATGTTCTACGCGCCCGAAGGCGTCCACTGGGGCGGGCAAGCGGCGCTCACCTGGCGCCAGACGCCCGACATCACCTGGACCGAATCGTCGCCCACGCGCGCCGCGTACACGATGCGGTTCCCGGAGTTCACCCTCCAGGCCGAGTTCATCGCGCGCGAGGACACCGTGGAGCAGCGCTTCACCGCGGTGAACGGCACGGACAAGCCGGCCGCGCTCCGCACGAGCTCGTGCCTCAACCTCCAGGGCCAGCCTCTGTTCTACGACTGCGAGCTGTTCCGCATGCAGGTGTTGGACGCCGAGGGCAAGCTGGTCCCGATGCGGGGCTTCTCGCGCAGGGGCGACTGTGTGCGCTGGATCACGGGGATGGACCCGGCGGAGCTGGGCGCGGACCTGCGCTGGGCGCTGCTGGCCGTCTCCTCGCGGGACGGCGACGCCGTCATCGCCACGGGGCGGGCCGGCGAGGGAAGCGCCTTCTCCGTGTCGACGAACACGCTCTTCACCTGCTTCCACACGGACAGCACCGTGGAGGTCCCTGCAAGGGGTCGGAAGACGACGCGGCAGCTTCTCTACTTCCTGAAGGGCGACCCGGCGGCGCTGCTCAGGCGGTTCCGGGACGACTTCGGGCTGTGACAGCTTCAAGGGTTCTCCGCAGCAGGCCGGCCGAACGGCGCCGCTCCGCCGGGAAGGGCGAGGCGGGCGGGTCGGCCCTGGAGGAATGCGCATGTACGGAGGGATGAGCGTGGCGGCTGCCGCTGTTCTCGCCTTGGTGCTCCTGGCAGTGACGGGCCATCGCTGGGCGGCAGGGACCACGTTGCCCGAACTGCCCGAAGGCCGTGGCATCGCTGCGGATTACCCCGGGGATCATGGAATCGAGCAAGACGCGGCCGTTGTGTTCGCGGACGGCTTCGAGACCACTGACACCGGCCGGCTCCCGGACGGCTACCACAAGGGGGGCAACACGAAGTGGGATAACACCTGGGGCGGGTGCCTCGTGACGGAGCAGGCCGAGAACGTCCACAGCGGCAAGAAGGCCGTGCAGATGACGATCGTGCGGCCGGGCTCCGGGGAAGCCGGCGGCCTGGCCCTGGAGAAGTACTTCGAAGGGGGATTCGACACCCTCTTTCTGCGCTATTATGCCAAGTTCGGGAAGGACACCGAGCTCTACCATGGCGGGGCGCACAATGGCGGGCGCATCGCCGCAGTGGCCGTTGGGGCGCCGCCGACATCCCCCGGCCTGCGCGCCGACGGCAGCAACCAGTTCATTGTGCGGCTGGACAGCTGGCGCCCCGAAGAGGAGATCCCCTCCCCGGGCCACCTCGTCCTTTACGTCTACCACATGGATCAGGCGGGGCGCTGGGGGGACCAGTTCTTCCCTTCCGGCAGAGTCATTCCGCCTGGCAGGCGGCTGTTCGGCGAGGACTTCGTCCCCCGGCCGGATTTCATCCCGGAGCGGGACCGGTGGTACTGCTACGAACTGATGGTTCAGGCCAACACGCCGGGCAGGCGCGACGGGCGCGTTGCCTTCTGGGTGGACGGCAGGTTGGTCGGCGATTTCCCCGACCTCCGGCTGCGGAACGTGGCGGCCCTGAAGTCAGACCGAGTGCAACTCGCCCTCTACACCCAGAACCGCCGGGTGCAGAAGGACGTTACGATGTGGTACGACGACGTGGTGGTGGCCACCTCGTACATCGGGCTTCAGGTAACGGGCAAGTAGGTGTGGGGTCCGCCGAAGGCCGGTGGGCGCCGCGCACTCGTGCGCGTTGCGTTGAGGACGAGAGGAAGATCGGTGGCAGCCTGGTCTCAGGGCCGAAGCTGCCGACGTGGTGCGTTCGATTCGAGGTGCTGGCAAGGTCAGATGAGGGGAGAGGTGCGATGCGTCCGGAGTCGCGGAGGTTCGGAGTTGCGCTATGCGCGGTGGCAGCGCTTGCGTGCGGCGCTGCAGGGCTGGCGATCGGTCAGGAGGATGCAGCTATGGCGCTCCCGGAAGGCGTGAGGGCCGTGTGGGACCTGGACAAGGCGTACCGAGAGGGCACGCCGACCCGCGAGCGCGTCTGCATCAATGGCCTCTGGCGCTGGCAGCCGGCCGCTGAGTTGACGGAGACAGTCCCAGGGGGCGGCTGGGGTTACTTCAAGGTGCCCGGGTGCTGGCCGGGGATCACCGACTACATGCAGAAGGACTGCCAGACTCTGTACGCCCATCCGAGCTGGGCCGACCGGAGCCTTGGCAGCGTCGGCACCGCCTGGTATCAGCGCGAGATCACGATCCCGCGGGAATGGGCCGGCCGGCGGATCGCTCTGTACGCGGAGTACGTGAACTCCGCGGCCGCCGTGTACCTCGATGGCAACAAGGTGGGCGAGATCTGGTTCCCTGCGGGCGAAGTGGACCTCACGTCAGCGTGCCGGCCGGGCGGCACGCACGTCCTCAGCATGTATTTCGTGGCCCTTCCGCTGAGGGCTGTCACGCTTTCGTTCGGCGATACCAACGAGCCCAGAGAAGTGCGGGGCAGCGTCGCGCGACGCGGTCTGTGCGGCGACGTGTACCTGGTCGGCGAGCCTGCGGGGCCCCGCATCACGGACGTGAAGGTGGATACGTCCGTGCGAAAGTGGGAGATCACGTTTGGCGCTGCGCTCGACGGCCTCGCACCTGACGTCCGGTACGCCCTCCTCGCCGAGGTGACGGAAGACGGCCGCAGCGTGGGGCGGTTCACCAGCAAGGCTTTCAGCGGCAGCGACCTGAGCGACGGGCGCATCGCGTTCACGGAGGGCTGGAAGCCGGACAAGCTTTGGGACACGCACACACCCGAGAACCAGTATGACGTCAGCCTGTCGCTGCTCGACCCGGACGGTAAGGTCCTCGACGAGGCCCTGCCGCAACGTTTTGGCTTCCGGGAGTTCTGGATCGACGGGCGGGATTTCTACCTGAACGGCACGCGCATCTTCCTGTCCTCCGTGCCGCTGGACAACGCGCAGCTAGGGGCGGCCCTGGCGAGCTACGGGCCGGCCAGGGAGAGCCTGCTCCGCCTCCGGAGCTACGGGATCAACTTCGTCTACACGCACAACTACGGTTGCGCGCCGGGAGATCACCTGAGTTTCACGGAGGAGCTCCGGGCGGCCGATGACGTCGGGATGCTCGTGGCGCTGTCGCAGCCGCACTTCCGCCGCTATGAGTGGGACGAGCCCGACGCCGAGCAGACCAACGGCTACGCGGACCTTGCGAAGTTCTACGTCCGCGTGGCAGGAAACCACCCGTCGGTCGTGTTCTACTCCACGAGCCACAACGGGACGGGCTACAGCGAGGACATGAGCCCGGACATGATCGACGGAATCCAGGATCCGCGGACCGGGGATGCGCTGACGAACGCCAACAACGCCCTGCGGGCGCAGGCGATCATCAACCGGCTCGATCCGAGCCGCGTCACCTATCACCACTCCTCCGGCAACCTGGGCCCGATGCACACGAGCAACTTCTACGCGAACTTCGCGCCGATCCAGGAAATGTCCGACTGGTTCGAGCACTGGGCGACGGCCGGCACAAAGCCGGTCTTCACCTGCGAGTACAGCGTGCCGTTCACGTGGGACTGGGCGATGTACCGCGGGTGGTACAAGGGCAGGCGGGAGTTTGGGAGCGCAGTGGTGCCGTGGGAGTTCTGCATGGCCGAGTGGAACGCGCAGTTCCTGGGGGATGAGGCTTTCCAGATCAGCGACCTGGAGAAGGCGAACCTGCGCTGGGAGGCCGAGCAGTTCAGGGCCGGCAACCTCTGGCATCGGTGGGATTACCCCAACCAGCTAGGCTCTCGGGACTTCGACGAGCACTATCCCGTCATCGCCATGTACCTGACGGACAACTGGCGTGCCTTCCGCACGTGGGGGATGTCGGCGAACTCGCCGTGGGAGGCCGGGCATTACTGGCGGCCTCGCGAGGGCGTTGATAGGGGCCGCCAGGAGTTGCCTGTTGACTGGGAGCACCTGCAGCGACCGGGCCTGAGTCCCGACTACGTGGCGGAGCGCTACGAGCGGATGGACTCGGCCTTCGAGCGCACGGACTGGGTCGCCACGCCGGCGGCGCAGGCCCTCTACCGCAACAACATGCCGCTGCTGGCCTACATCGGGGGCAAGGCGGCGGCGTTCACGAGCAAGGACCACAACTTCCTGCCGGGCGAGGCAGTCGAGAAGCAGCTCATCATCATCAACAACTCCCGGCAAACGGTGACGTGCGACTGCGAATGGACCTTCGGCCTGCCTCAGCCGGTTGGCGGGAGCAAGAGGGTCACGGTGGCCACGGGGGAGCTGGAGCGCATTCCGCTCCGCTTCGAGCTGCCGGCCTCGCTCGCCGCCGGCCGCTACGCGCTCGAGGCGACCGCGAAGTTCAGCAGCGGCGAGACTCAGGAGGACTCCTTCGCCGTCGACGTGCTGCCCCAGCCCGACCCGGTTCATTTGCACGGGCGAATTGCGCTCTTCGACCCCGTGGGCGAGACCGCCGAGCTGCTGAAGGGCATGGACATCCCGTGCGAGCCGGTGGATGCGCAGGCCGACCTGTCGGCCTACGATACGCTGGTCATCGGCAAGGGGGCCCTGACTCCGGGGGCCCCGGCGCCCGACATCGCCCGCGTGCGCGACGGTCTGAAGGTGGTCGTTTTCGAACAGACGGGGGAGGTGCTGGAGAAGCGCTTCGGCTTTCGCATCGCCGAGTACGGCCTGCGCTGGGCCTTCAAGCGGGTGCCCGACCACCCGCTGCTGCGTGGGCTTGACGACAAGCACCTCTGGAATTGGCGGGGTGAGGCGACGATCCTTCCGCCACGGCTGACGTACGAGCTCGACTACTCTCCGACCGTCGAATGGTGTGGCATCCCGGTCAAGAGGGTCTGGCGCTGCGGCAACCGGGGCAACGTTGCCTCCGCCCTCATCGAGAAGCCGGCCTCGGGCGACTTCCTGTCCATCCTCGACGGCGGCTACAGCCTCCAGTACACGCCGCTCGTGGAGTACCGCGAGGGCACGGGCATGGTGCTCTTCTGCCAGGTGGACGTGACCGGGCGCACGGAGTCGGACCCGGCGGCGGAGACCCTCGCGCGCAATGTCTTCCAGTACGTTTCGGATTGGCAACCCACGCCAAGACGGAGGGCCGTCTACTGCGGCGATCCCCTTGGGCGGAGCCATCTGGAGGCGACGGGCCTCGCGCTGGCGCCGTATGAGAGAGGCAAGCTGTCCGCTGACGAGGTGCTCGTCGTGGGGCCGGGCGGCGGCAAGGAGCTCGCAGGCGACGCGACGGCCATTGCCGATTGGCTCAGGGCGGGCGGCCACGTGCTGGCGCTCGGGCTCGACGGGGACGAGGCGAGCGGCGTCCTGCCGCTTAAGGTCACGACCGAGCGGAAGGAGCACATTGCGTCGTACTTCGACCCGCCTGCGGCCGGCTCGCTGCTGTCAGGCGTCGGGCCTGCGGACGTGCACAACCGCGCGCCCCGGGAGTTGCCCCTCGTCACGGGAGGCGCCGCGCCCGTCGGGGACGGCGTCCTGGCCGAGGCGGAGGACCTGAGCGTCGTCTTCTGTCAGCTTGTGCCGCAGGAGGTCAATCCTGCCCTCGGGACCCCGACGGCGTTTGCACCGGGCAAGGACGCGGCGGGCAGCCCGGGCGCCCTCCTGACACTGGGCCCGGTGACCGGGCGCGGGGCGAGGCTGGGCCAGCGGGTGCAGGCGGCGCAGGCCGGCAAGACCTACACGTTCGCAGTCCTCGCCAGGGCCCTGGAGCGGGACGTGGCCGGGCACCTGGAGGTCGAGCGTGCCGCGCGCTCCGCGGGCCGGTTCCCCGGCGGCGGGTTCGGCCGCTCCGCCCCGTCGACGGAGCAGGTCGCTCGAGGCGAGGACGTTCTGCTCAAGGGCGACGAGTGGACGGAACTGCATCTCACGTTCTCCGTCGATGAGCTGGACGAGGCGGACCTGCTCGCCTACCTGGGTTGCTCGGAGCCGGGCGCGCGGCTCTGGCTCGGCGCCTTCCGGCTCTACGAAGGGGACTACGTCCCGACTCCGCAGCCCGCATCGGCGGGCCCGGCCGCGGAGAACCTGTTCGAGAATGGTGACTTCTCGGCGGGACAGGAGCCGTGGCAGTTCGAGTTCACCCAGCAGCGCAACGTCAAGCGGACGTACCGCCGCGCAAGCTGCCTCGTCACGCGCCTGCTGGCCAACATGGGCGCGGCCGGCGAGACGCGGCTGCTCGAGCACGTCTCCCGTCCGGTCCAGGAGGGCGAGACGCGCTGGCTGGACGGCCTCTACGTGGACGTGCCGGAGGATTGGGACGACCCTTACTGCTTCTTCCGCTGGTAGGACAGCGGTTGATGCGAGCGCCGATCCGGTAGCCTGGCCGGTTGCCCGGCAGCCGTCTCAACGAGCGGAGGAGGAGTGACTGTGCGCTGGAGAATGGGCAAGTCGGTCGTGCTTGTCGCGGTGCTTCTCCTGCTGTCGGCGGCCAGCCATCGATGGGAGGCGGCGACCACACTGCCCGAATTGCGCGAAGGCGACGGCATCGCCGCGCAGTATCCCGGTGACCGGGGGATCGAAAGCGACCCGGCGGTCGTCTTCGCAGACGGCTTTGAGACCACTGCGACCGGCCAACTGCCGTCCGGTTACCGGACGAGAGATGAGAAGAAGTGGGACAACTCCTGGGGCCCGTGCCTCATCACGGAGCAGGCCGAGGACGTTCACGGGGGCAGGAAGGCGTTGGAGCTTACCGTCGTGTGGGATCCCTCGCAGCCGGGCGGCGGCCTGGCCGTCCAGAAGTTCTTCGAAGCGGGATTCGACACCCTCTTTCTGCGGTATTACGCGAAGTTCGAGAAGGACGTCGAGCTGTATCACGGCGGAGCCCACAACGGCGCCTGCATCGCGGCGAGGGCGCCGGGCGTGCCCCAATCATGTCCTGGCCTGCGCGCTGACGGCAGCAACGAGTTCACGGTGGTGCTGGACACCTGGCGGCCCAGGGAGGAGGTGCCCTCGCCGGGCGATCTGGTTGTCTACGTCTACCACATGGATCAGGGAGGCCGGTGGGGCGATCAGTTCTTCCCCTCCGGCAGAGTCAATCCCCCTGGAAGGCAGCTCTTCGGAGAGCACTTCGTCCCGCGGCCCGACTTCATCCCGGAACGGGGCCGCTGGTATTGCTACGAGCTCATGGTCAAGGCGAACACGCCGGGCGAGCGGGACGGGCGGATTGCCTTCTGGGTGGACGGCAGGCTGGCGGCAGACTTCCCGAACCTGCGGCTCCGAAACGTTGCGAGTCTCAAGTCGAACCGCGTCGACCTCGGCCTTGGCACCGAGAACCGCCGGGTCAGGAAGGACGTCACGATGTGGTACGATGACGTGGTGACGGCCACGTCCTACATCGGGCCCCGAGTGCCCGCCGAGTAGCCGCTGCGCAGGGGGTCGGCGCGGAGGCGGCGGACTACGCGCCTCCGCTCGGCAGCCAGGGACGGACGACCGTCTCTTCCGGCGCGCCCTGCGGATGCTCCTCGACGTGCCTGCTGTAGGCCTGCAGGAAGTTCCCCTGGCTCAGCTCGTCCAGCATCTGGGCTCGGAGCGCCAGCGACAGCGCGTCGGGCTTCACCAGGTAGATCCGGTCGATCACCACCTTATGGGTCACGCCGCCGCCATCGCGCGACTCGTCCTCGGCGTGGGACTCGCAAACCGACACGTAGAGGCCGTGGACGCCGTCCGGGCCGCGCGCCGCGCAGAGGCAATACTCGGCAAGCCTTCCGTCCGCGACCTCCAGGGCGAAGGCGAACCGGCTCGCGTGCGCCTGGTAGTAGGCATACGCCCCGGCGGGCCAGTCGCGGCAATCCTCGGCGAAGTGCGACGCACGGAACGAGCATCCGTTGTCTCGGATCATCTCGTCCACCGGTGCCAGGGCCTCGGCTGTCAGGTCACCGGCGTCCGGGCGCCGACGCCACTGGCGGCGCCGCGCGCTTGCATCTTCGCCTCGAGCCGTCCCGGCGCCTGCTCCCCCCTCGGCAGACGGAGACGGCGCCGAGGAGACCGTCCGCTCACTGCCCGTCTCCGCGGCACCACGGGCGTCTGCTTGCCCCAGCGGTGCCGCCCCGCACGCCGTCAGCAGCAGAGCCGCAGTAACCGACCCCGCAACGCAGGCCGCGCAACGGAACATGGCATCCCTCCGTGCTGCGCCAGGTGGACCGCCTGCCTGGCATTATTGAGGCCGGTAATGACAATGTCGCCGCCAACGAGGAGTTGTCATTCTGAGGCCGCCGCAGGGCGGCCGAAGAATCTTGTTCTCCCCTGTGCAGCAAGGCGAGATTCTTCGTCGCGGCTTCGCCGCTCCTCAGAATGACAGCGCGCACGGGGTCGGTACATTAGCTACGCAGTTCTCCATAGCCATCTGGCAACCGGCGCCTGGACTGCAACCGGCGCTCCCGCCTACAGGACCTCGAACCAGGGCCGCCCAGGTAGCGCTCGAGTTCATCCAGGGACCGCGCATCGTCCTCTGTGGCCGGTAGCCGGTCCTCGGGCAGAAGGTCACGCACCTGCTCCAGGACCTTGCGCGGCATCCAGACTACGGCCGCCAGGCCGCCGTCGCCCTGCAGGAACTCGGCAGAGCGTAGATAGCCGAGGCTCAAGCCCGTCACGCCATCGGCTTGCTTCCCCCCGGCGCGGTTGGCCAGCGAGCTCCACGTCTCGCCGTTCGGCGCCCTGCCTTCGTAGCCGCGGTTCATCACGCCGATGCCCAGGTCGCCGACGCGGAACGCCAGATAGTGGAAGCAGCCGCAGGAGCTGTGCGGGAACCCGTCCAGGCTGTGCGGGAACACGCGCTGCATGACGCCTCGCGAGAGCCGCCGGACGGCCTCGTTGACGCCCTCGTATTCGCCCCTCCGCGGGTCGAGGCACCTTCCCTTCGGTATGACCTCGCGGAGTTCCTGGCCCTCCAGGCCCCGCCGCTTGTAAGGATGCCAGGTCGCGCCGAAGAGCGCGGCGGCCTTGACCCGACCCGGATCGCGACCGCACATAGGAGCCCGCGAAGGGGTGACGATGCAGACGTGGCCGTTCGAAAAGGACTGGCACTCGATGCAAGCAACGAAGCCGCTCGCCGTCTTCTCGCTAACCAGTGCCAGTCTCTCGGCCCGATGCTGCCGGAACGCCATGGCCTCGGGCGCTGCCTGTCTCAGCTCGCCTTCTTCGAACATCAGCCGCACGTGAACCCGCCTCAACCGTGGGAAGTGCCACTTCAGCCCCTCCCGAAGCACCCCGGCCAGTTGCTCAGGAACGAGATCGGCACCGGCCGCCAGCGCCAGAGCGAACGGCTCCTCGCTCGCCACGCGAACGCCCGGCAGGTAAGCCGGCAGCGTCAGGGCGGTCCTCTCCAGATGCTGTGATACCTCGACGTCGACCCGTTCGTCGCCGATGCCGATCTCGATCCCCACCGACTTCCTCGGGGTGCCGTTGACGGTCACGCCGTCCTCAACGGCCAACAGGCGCAGCACAAAGAAGCTGTTTTCGTCGCCCCCAAGCTCGCGGTCGGGTTCGAACTCCTCGTTGGCGTAGGCGGGATCACAGTACGCAGGCAGGACTATCCTCTCGCCGGCGGCTTCCAACACGCGCAGGTTGGGCAGCGTGGCGATGGCGTCCAGCACTTCGTCGTCCTCGCGAGCCCGGCACTGACGTCCCTGCTCGAAGGGGAAGTCCGGCGGCACGACCGCCGGGCAGCCCATCTTCATCATGGCCAGGGCCAACAACGATTCCAGCTCGGTGGCTCCGTCCCTTACGATCAGTACGCCCGGCAGGTCATCCTCCAGGAAGTGGCCCATTTCGTGGTCTTCGCCCGGAGGAATGCGGCCCCAGATCATGGCGTACCGTACCATCATCTGGAGCCAGTAGACCGCCTGCGTCTCCCGCGGTCCGCCGGGGAACACCATGAACCCGCGTTCCTCCAGCTTCTTCTGCAGGGCGGCAGTTCCGCGGCCGAGCAAGAAGGCCCAGCCTGCGCGCCACTTGGCGCCCGAGAAGACCAGTCCGCGCAGCTCGTCATCGGTCACGAAGCGCTCCTGCGCGTCCTCCAGGTCCGCCTCGCAGCACTCCGCCGCGAGAGCAGCGTGGACCGCCATGTGGCCGAGCTCTTCCGGATCGGCTGCCTCGACGAGGCGGCGCACCTCCGCCGTCGACGGGACCTTGCCCAGGACCGCCTGGCAAAGGGGGAGCGTGTAGTCGCTGTCCTGGAACGCAGCCGGCTCGTCGGGCAGACGGGCCAGCAGTTCGGCCACGGCAGGCAGCATCAAACGCGATTCCTCCGGCCGAAGACGATGCGCGCGCCCCCGCTGGCTTCAACTACCCAAGAACGGGCCGCGAAATGTCCAGTATAGGCCGGACATGCCGGCGGCGCAAAGGTCGGGCCTCGCCCCGTGCGATAGCTGGCCCGCCCGGCCTGGAAGCGTCCGACGAGCGGTTGAAACGCGCCGCGTCGAGGTGGGAGAATGGGCAGGCGGTCGGGCATCGCGTAGGCTCGGAGGGAACCCTTGTGACCATGCTGGACAGGAGGTTCCTTGCGGTCGTGGTCATCCTCGGGGTCGGGCTGCCGGCCTTCTTCATCGACCTCGGCCAGGAGGTGCGCCTGGACGGCCGCGAGATCATACACGCGGAGATCTCGCGCGAGATGGCCGAGACGGGCAATTACGCCGTGCCGTGCCGGCTTGGGGCACCCTACATTGACAAGCCGCCGCTGTTCAACTGGATCGTCGCAATCCTGTTCGAGCTGACGGGCCGGTCGGATTTCGGGGTGGCCCGTTTGCCGGCCGCCCTGTCGGCGCTGGCCATCATGGGCGGCATCTACATCCTGGGCAAGCGGTGGTTCGGCGCGCGCGCAGGGCTCTGGGGCGCGTTGATGTGGTCTACTTTTCTGCTGGCAGGCGAGTGGGCGGGAATGTCGCGGGGGGACATGCTGATGGCCGCTCTGACCTTCGGGGCCATCCTGCTTGCCGATCTCTCGGCGGCGGCGACCAGGCCGCGGGCCTCTGCCGTGCTCTGGTGCGGGGCGTCGCTTCTCATATGTGGGGCCGTGATGTCGAAGGGGCTTCAGGCGCTGATCTTCTTTGCCATCCCTGTGGCAGGCATATGGCGGGCGCGGCGGAGTCGCTGGGTTCCGCCGGGCCCGTTTGTGCTGGTCACGGCCCTGATGGTTATGGCCGCGGTGGCCGGCTGGAGCTGGGCGGCCGAGGTCCGCCACCCCGGCCACATGAGAGAGCTGTTGCAGTACGAGTTCGGCAAGGGGTTGAACGAGCACCCCAGGCGGCTCGGCCTCTACTTCGACCAGATCGTGTTGACGACGCTGCCCTGGAGCGTCTTTGCCGTCGGCGCGGTCGCATACACGGTCCGGCGGCTCCGCCGCGCGGGATACGGCGTCTGGGCCGTCCCCGCCCTGACGTTCGGCCTCTGCTTTGTGATCCTGACCCTCACGCCGAACAAGCGCGCGCACTACGCCCTGCCCGTGCTTCCCATGTGGGCGCTCCTCCTGTCGGCCTTCATGGACGCGGGGGCAGCGCGCGCCAGCGCGGTCCGGCCCGCGGGGGAGGGAGGGGAAGCCCCGGAGGGCGGGCAGCTCTTCCGCTGGTCCTTCGACTGGCCGCTCAGGGCCGTCCTGTTGTGCATCGTGGCCCTGACGCTGGTGGCGTCCTTCTACTGGCCCTCGCACGTGCGCTCCGGCAAGGCCATCGGCGTGGCGTTACTGATCGCTGCGGCGGTGCCGGCCGCTTACGGCTTCGCGGCGTCCTGGCGCGGCGATTCCGCGCGCGCCGTGGGGGCGCTGCTGGCGACCGCCGTATTCGTGACCGTCACGGCGCACCCTCTCGCAACGCACTTCTACCTCAAACCCCTCGACCTGGGCGCGATCACGGAGATCGCTCGGGCAATTCCCAAGGACGCGCCGGTGGGCGAGTGCAACGTCCGTGACGAGCTCCTCTACCTGAAGATGAACCGGCGGGTAGTCTTCCTGCACGACCTGGCGGAGCTGCGCGCCTTCCTGGATGAGCCCGGCGAGCGCTACCTCATCGCCAGGGTTGGAGACATCCCTTTCCTGGCTCGGATGTCGACCAGGCCCATCAGGCAGGTGGGCAGGTGGCCCCTGGGGGGGAAGGGCGGGATCGTGGCAACCGTTCTGGCGATCGCGCCCTGATCGGGCGGCAGGCTCAGGGCTTGCCGACGCCGACATAGACCATGCCGGCCGCGCGGATCTGCTGCGGATCCCACGCGTTCCGCCCGTCCACCGCGGCCTGGAGGCCGCGGGCGGCCAGCTCCGGGAAGTCGAGGGCGGCGTACTCGGGGTGCGCCGTATTCAGAACGATGACGTCCGGCGCCGGGGAATCGTCGGCCGCGCCGGGCTCGACCCCGAATCCCCTCAACTCCTCTTCCGTGTAGACGGGATCGTGGAGCTGCACATGCGCTCCCAGGCGCAGCAGTTCGTGGCGCAGTTGGAAGGCCGGCGAGCAGATGTGCTCCTTCACTTGCGGACGGAACCCCAGGCCCAGGATGAGGACGCGCCGGCCGCGCAGGGGGCCCCATGTCTCCTCCAGGTGGCGCAAGACGCGCGCTGGCTGCGCGTCGTTGACGCGGCGCGAAAGCTCCACCATCGGCAGGGGAATGCCCTCCTTGCGCGCCTCTCCTGGAGCAGGAAATGGGGGTAGACCGGCGTGCAGTGCCCGCCGACGCCGATGCCCGGCTCCAGCAGGAAGGTCTCATCGTCGGTGTTGGCCGCCTTCACGACCGCCTGCAGGTCGACCCCCGCTCGTTCGGCGTATGCGGACAGCTCGTTGACAAGGGCGATGTTCACGTCCCGGCAGACCATGCCCACCAGCTTGACCAGCTCGGCCGTCTCAAGGGAGCCGACGTTGATGACCTCGCAGTCCAGGTACTTGCGGTAGAAGTCCGTGGCGCGCGCAGCGCCCTCCGGCGTGAGGCCGCCGACGATCTTTGGGAACTCCACCAGCTGCCGGAGCACCAGCCGGCTCTTGCCGCGCTCGGGCGAGAAGACCAGGTCGAAGTCCCTGCCTCCCATGAGGCCACGGCCCTGGAGGATGGGAAGCAGCCCGCGCGTGGTGCCCAGGGGGAGCGTTGTCTCGTAGACGACCATGGTTCCGGGCACCATCCCCTCGGCGATCTGGTGCGAGACGCTCTCTATGGCGGACAGTTCCGCCTCTTTGGCGGCCGTCAGGATTACGGGCACTATCACGATCACGACTTCGCTTTCGGCCACCGCACCGACAGTCTCCATTGTGGCGCGCAGCCGGCCGCGGCCGACCAGATCACTCACAAGCTCTGGCAGGCCCGGCTCATCAATCGGGCAGACGCCCTTGTTGATGCTCTCCACGAGCTTGGGGTTGACATCACATGCGACGACCGCCGCCCCGTTGTTGGCCAGGGCGCATGCCAGTGGGAGCCCCATCTTGCCGGCGCCGACTACGCAGACTTTCATGGGCCCTATCTCCCATCAGAATCCGACGGGGAGCTTCGGCAGGGGACCCGGTTCCATGCCCTCGCTGCCGCAGGCTGAACTGATGCTGCACCGCGTTGCCACGGCGCTCCCCGTCAGCCGAACCTGGGCCTTTCGTGACGGTACCATTCGAGGAACAGCCGCAGCCCCTCCTCGAACGGATACCGGGGCTCGTAACCCAGAAGACGCCGGGACTTGCTCAGGTCCGCGTAGGTGATCGGGACGTCACCAGGTTGCTCCGGCAGAACCTGTCGTTTCGCCTTCCTGCCCAGGCCCTGTTCGATGAGGGAGATCATGTGGTCTAACTCGACCGTCTGCGACTCGCCCAGGTTGAAGATCTCGTAACCGACCGGAAGGTCAACGGCCTTGACCACGCCCTGCACGATGTCCTTGCAGTAGGTGTAGTCACGCCTGGCCGTGCCGTCGCCGTAAACCGGTATCGGCTTGCCCTCGTCGATCAGTTGCGTGAACTTGTAGACGGCCATGTCCGGCCGCCCCCACGGACCGTAAACCGTGAAGAACCGCACGCAGGCTACCTGGAGGCCGTGGAGGTGGTGGTAGGTGTAGCAGAACAGTTCCGCCGCCCGCTTCGACGCCGCGTAGGGCGAGATGGGGCACGCCACAGGATCATCCTCGACGAACGGGATGCGCTTGGTCGCTCCGTAGATGGACGACGTCGAGCCGAAAACGAACTTGCCTACCTCGTAACGCCTGGCCAGCTCGAGCAGGTTGATGGTGCCGCGGCAGTTGACGTCATCGTAGGATGCGGGCTCTTCCACCGAATGCCGCACGCCGACGCTGGCAGCCAGATGGGCGACGGCCTCGATGCGCTGGTCTCGGAAGGCGGGTTCGCAGGCGTCCCTGTCGCGCACGTCTGCCTCGTAGACGGGGAATCCGCCGATCTTGAGCAGCCGCGCCAGGTTGGCTCGTTTGATGCGCGGGTCATAATACGGACTGAGGTTGTCGAGGCAGACTACATCTCGCCCCTCCTCGAGCAACTGCTCGATGAGATGCGAGCCGATAAAGCCCGCGCCGCCGGTCACCAGGACAGCCATTGCACCAATCCTGTTCTCGAGAGGACAGCGAAGCGTCAAGTGGCGCCGCATCGCAGGCGCCGCATCGTACTTCATGGCGTCGGGCAAGTCAACGCGGGCGGCCATGCCCTTCCGGACCCCGCTGGGGGGCCGAGCTGCAGAGCCGGAGCCGGCCACGATGGGCAGGCCGATCGAGGCCCCGCGGATGCGCTGAGCAGTATGGGATCGTTGAGCCGTTCATCGGACGGGTGTCATGCGTGCTCCGTCCATGTGCGGCGGCCTGCCTCGTACGCTGTCACGCCGAGCCGTCCCGCACGGCCTCGCTCACGGTCTCGACCTGCTGGTCGCTCAGCTCCGGGTACATGGGCAGCGACAGCACCTCGGCCGCCGCCTTCTCGGACTGCGGGAAGTCGCCCGGCCCCAGGCCCAGGTCCGCGTAGGCCGGCAGGAGGTGGATGGGGATCGGGTAGTGGATGGCCGTCTGGATGCCCGAGGACTGAAGCGCCTGCTGCAGGGCGTCCCGCGCGGGCGTGCGGACGGCGTAGACGTGGTAGACGTGCCGCGCGTACGGCATGACGGAAGGCGTGCTCACCGCGCACCCGCGCAGCAGGTCGTCGTACCGTGCGGCGTGCGCCCTGCGCGCGTCGTTCCACTCCTCCAGGTGCCGCAGCTTCACGCGCAGGACGGCGCCCTGGATGCCTTCCATGCGGTAGTTGAAGCCCTTCAGCACGTGGTAGTACTTGCGCTCCTGCCCCCAGTCCCGCAGCATGCGCACGGTGCGCTCGCAGGCCCGGTCGTTGGTCACGACCATGCCGCCTTCGCCGTAGGCCCCCAGGTTCTTGGTGGGGTAGAAGCTAAAGCAGCCCATGTCGCCGATGCCGCCCAGCCGGCGGCCCTTGTATTCGCCGCCGTGCGCCTGCGCTGCGTCCTCGATCACGGTCAGGCCGTGCCGACGGGCGAAGGCCATGATGGGGTCCATGTCGGCCGCCTGGCCGTACAGGTGCACCGGGATGACGCCCTTGGTCCGTTTGGTGACGGCGCCCTCGAGCTGCGACGCGTCCATGGTGTAAGAGCGCGGGTCGATGTCCACGAAGACCGGCTTTGCGCCCGTATACACGATGGCTGCGACTGTCGCGACGAACGTGAACGGCACCGTTATGACCTCGTCGCCCGGGCCGACGCCCGCAGCCAGCAGGGCCAGATGCAGGGCGCTCGTGCCGGAGTTGACGGCAACGCCCGCCGCCGCGCCGCAGTATGCGGCGAATTCCGTCTCGAAAGCAGCCACCTCGTCGCCCAGCGCAAACTGGCAGCTCTCCAACACGCCGGCGATGGCAGGCGCGATCTCATCCTTGATGCGCTGGTACTGCGCTTTGAGGTCTATCATCGGGATCAACTTGTCTTATCCTCCTTGAGCTCGGCCGGCATGCCTGTGGGCGCGCCGGCTCCTGCGTCTGGGCTCCGCCGGCGGCCAAGGGGCGTGTCAAGGGCGATGGCGCCACACTGCGTGCACTCAAGGCAGCGGATGCAGCGCGGGCCGTTGAGCTGCCTGGCGGGGACAACGCCGTAGCGACAGGGACTGCCGCAGAGCCCGCAGCCGTCGCAACGGTCTGACCTGCGCCTCAGCATGACGAGCGAGGCGCGGTTGAGCAGGCCGTACACGGCGCCCAAGGGGCAGAACAGCCTGCACCACGGACGCCACGTAAAGAACGCGCCCGTGACGATGAGGACGGTGACGATGACCTTGACGGCATTCGGCCAGAGCACTTCGCCGCCGGCCAGCGCCGTCCTGGCCATGGTCGGCACGGCCGCCTCCAGGGCGCCGGCGGGGCAGACGCGGCAGATGAAGAGCGGATGGCTTTCCCCGGCCAGGAAGGGGATGGCCGCCACCAGGCCGCCGAGCACGACGTAGCGGAAGTGCCCGCTCCAGGCGGGAAGGTTCACCTTCGGCGCCGGCACGCGGCCCAACAGGTCCTGAAGGAATCCGAACGGGCAGACCCAGCCGCACACGATGCTGCCCAGCAGAGCACCGACCGCCAGCACTGTGCCGACGGCGAGGAGAGGCAGAACGTGCAGCGCGCTGAAGTTCGCCATCACGCCGATGGGACACGCAAACGTGGCGAGCGGGCAGGAGTAGCAGTGGAAGACCGGGCCGCAGATCCAGTGGAGCCGAAGCACCAGCGGGTCCAGCCAGACCAGCAGGAAGCCTGCCTGCACCCACATTCTCCACTTGTGGAGCTTTGGGACGACGCGGCTGGGTTTGCTTTCGGCCATGGCCACCATGGCCCGCTCTTAGCCCAGTCACGTCGGGCACAGAGAGGGCGCCTCGCCGGAGTACGTGCGCTTTAGTTCGCCGCTCTCCAAACGGATGACCCCGCCGAAGGTCACGTCGCGGACCAGCTCGGCCTCGGACTCGCGTATGGGGACGAGTTGGGCCGTCTGGCTCGGCGGCGGCGCCGGCAGGCCCCACGGCAGGCCGGGCGGCCGTCCGGCACTCAGCGCCGCAGGGGGCGTGAAGTCCTGCTCGACCAGAACGGGCCGCGCGTGCAGGACCGCTCCGCAGGTAACAAGGGCGACCGCCCCTGCCAAAAGAAGGAAGGGGCAGAGCAGGCGAGCAACGCCTGGCTCCCGGCCCAGTCGGCTCGCCTTCGCTGGCATCGCTTCGCGCATGTTGTGAGTGGCTCCTTCAGGGCACCGCTCTGGAGCTCAGGGCGAATCCCGCTCAGAGCGTGGCGGAGGTGAATGGGAATCGAACCCACCCGGGACCCGTCGGGCCCCACACTGGTTTTGAAGACCAGGGGCACCACCAGGCACCAGTCACCTCCACCTCATCCTTCCCTGATCCGGCTGTAGAACATCTTGACTGGCGACCCGCCGAAGGCTATGGCCATCCAGGCCGCCTCGTCTATCTCCTCCTGGGACATGCCCTCTTCCCTGGCCTTGCGCACGTGGAGATTCACGCAGGGCTCGCACTTGGCCAGGACGGACAGCGCTATGGAGACCACGCGCTTGGTGTATGCGTCGAGCGCGCCAGGGGCGCTGACCGCCTTCATGAAGTCGCGAAACGCGGTCTCGCACTCGGAGCCGCCCGCTTCATCTGGCGCCGCCATTGCACCGGAGGGAAGGCCTTCGGCGCAGCAGCTCTCGTCTTCGCCCTGCGGTTCCATGCAGCATTCCTCCTGTGCCTGAGCGACGGCCGCCACGGCACGCGCCTCCTGCTCGAGCGCCTGAGGGATTGGGCGGCTGCCTCTCGTTCGCACCGTTATGCGGCCCGGCCCGCCGGCCAGCACCTTGCCGATGACGGCCGCCTCGCGCACGCCCCGCTCGTGCAATCGCTCGATGAGGGCGCGCGCCCTGTCCTCCGGCACGGCGATCAACAGGCCGCCCGACGTCTGCGCGTCGAAGCACACGTCCAGCATGGCGGCCTCGACGCCTTCTGCCGCGGTCACGCGGCCGCCCGAGGATTCCCGGTTGCGCTCCACGGCGCCGGAGAAGATGCCTTGCGAGGCGCACTCCATGACGCCCGGGAGCAGCGGGACGTCGTCCCAGACCACTTCAACGTCGACGCCGCTCGATCCCGCCATTTCCGCCAGGTGCCCCATGAGGCCGAACCCCGTCACGTCCGTGCAGGCGTGGGCGTCCACTTCGAGCATCGCCTCGGCTGCGGCCTTGTTGAGGGCCGTCATCGAGGCGGCCGCTGCCTGCACCGCTGAATCCGGGGCGCGGCCTATCTGAGCCGCAAAGGCGATGATGCCGGTGCCGATCGGCTTCGTCAGCACCAGCAGGTCCCCGGGCCTGGCCCCGGCGTTCGTGATGATATGCGCCGGGTCAATGATCCCGGTGACGGCGAAGCCGGCTTTGAGCTCCTGATCCTTGATGCTGTGTCCACCGATGACGGCCACGCCCGCCTCTTGCATCTTGTCGATGCCGCCACGGAGTATCGCGCGGAGCACTTCGTCGGGGATTGTGCGGATGGGGAATCCCACGATCGAGAGCGCCGTGAGGGGCGAGCCGCCCATCGCGTAGATGTCGCTGACGGAGTTCGCGGCGGCCACCTGGCCGAACACGTAAGGGTCATCCACCGAAGGCGAGAACACGTCCACCGTCTGGACCAGTGCCAGCCCGTTCCCCAGGCTGAACACGCCCGCGTCGTCGCCCGCCGGCACGCCCACGAGCACGCGGGGGTCGTCGGAGGAGGGCAGGCCGGCCAGCAGATCCCTGAGCGCGGCCTGGTCGATCTTGGAGGCGCACCCGGCGCTCTCGACCAGCTGAGTGAGGCGTATCGGCCCGGCCGGCGCCTCCAGCCGCTCGCCCGCGCAGAGGCAGACGTCCTTGCGGCGGAGCATGTCGCACGGGCACGGCTTCTTCGGGTCACATATGCAATGCCCCAGTCGCATGGAGCGCTGCATCACGCGCCTGCGTTTCTCCAGGTCTTTCAAGCTGCTTCCCCTGTTGAGAGCTCGGGCGCATCGCGATTCTACACGCCGGGCGCGCCGGGGCGCAAGCACTCGGGCCGGGCGCTCCCCAGGGCGCCCTTGCAGGCTTCGGCGGGCTGCTGCGCCGGCCTGCGGCCGGCAGCGCTCTGGAGACGTGCTTGCGCGCCTCCCTCGAGGCGGCGCCGTGCCCCTATCCTGCCGTGGCGCCATCCAGTCCGATGAGGGCCGCGCCGATGGCAACGACCAACTCGGGGCGGTCCGGCACGCTCACCTTGCAGGGCAGCTCTTCGCCGAGCAGGCGCACCATGGCGCTGTTCCTGGCCACTCCGCCGACGAAGAGCGCCTGCCTGCCCAGTTCGATCCGTGAAGCCATGGCCGCCACGCGCCGCGCCGCCGCCGCGTGCAGACCCAACGCGATGCGGCGCCGGTCCTCTCCCCTGGCTATGAGCGAGACCGCTTCCGACTCGGCGAACACGGTGCACATGCTGTTGATGGTCACGGCGTAGTCCGCCTGACACGCCTGGGGCCCGAATTCCTCCAGGGCGAACCCCAGGGCATCCGCCATCACCTCCAGGAAACGCCCCGTTCCGGCCGCGCATCGGTCGTTCATCTCGAACCGGCCGAAGCCGCCGTCCTGTGGGAGCTCGATGGCCTTGGAGTCCTGCCCTCCCACGTCGACGGCGCTGTCGCAGTCGGGCGCCAGGTGCCGCGCGCCGCGCGCACAGGCCCGGATCTCGGTCACGGTCGGGCAGCCCAGGTGCGTCTTCGCCAGGTGACGGCCGTAGCCCGTGGCCACCATCACGTCGCCCGCCAGGCGTTCCAGGCTCAGTGCGATCCGCCCCATCGGATCGTGGCCTGTCTCGAAAACCTCGGCGTCGGTCAGTTCGCCGTCCGTCAGCCTCACGACTTTGGTCATGCGCGAACCAACGTCGACGCCGACCGCTATCGGCATTAGCGCACTCATCTATCGCCCGTAAGGCTCTCCAGGAGCGCTTCGATGCGCGTCCTGAGCTGCCCTTCATCCTCCTGGGAGTAATCCGTCTCGACCTTGAGCGTTGCGATTCCCGCCTCCCGCAGTGCCTCTTCGACGCGCATGGCCTCGACATTAAAGGTGTGGCAGTACTGGAGGACGTACTGCACGACGGCGTCGGCCCGGTGCAGGCGTGCAAGCTCCAGGATGTGTTCGATGCGCTCGGTATTCGGGGTGAAGCACGCGCAATCGATGCGGAAGTACCGGTCGGCGATTGCCTCGAGCATCTCCCGGCGGCTGCCGGGCCTCTCGTCCACCAGGTGTTCGAAGTAACGAGTGCCTGTGCAGCTTTCGTCGCACACCACCGCGCCGCCGGCGGTCTCTATCAGGTGATGGATCTTCCAGTTGCCCATCACGGACGGGCAGCCGGCGACGATGACCCGCGGCGCGCCCGGGTCGAAGGGCGAGATGCCCCCTTCGACGCGTTCCTCAAGCTCTTCAACCAGGCCCTCGAGCGCGTGGCAGAACCGCTGTGGCTCGTCCACCAGGGCCACCTGCATGATCACGAGTGCGTCCCTGCCGCTGATGGGTGGCGGAATCGAGCCGCGCAGTTCGGCAAGCCGCTCCAGGAGGCGCCGCTTGCGGTTCATCAGCTTGATGCTGTCGGCGAGCGCGGCGTCATCCAGCGGCTTGCCGGTCAGCTCCTCCACGCGCTCGGCGAACTCCTGCACTTCCTCGCGCCAGAGCGCCCTCGCCCGCTCGGTCTTCTTCTGGGGCAGCTCGAGCACGTGGAAGTTGCCGCCGCGCGCCAACCGATCCCAGACCTTCTTCTTGACGTCGCAGGTCGTCTCGCCCACGGCCATGTCCTTGATGGGGCCATAGGGGCAGATGTCGGCGAGCGCCAGGCCGAGCGTGGACTTGACCAGTGGGCAGATGTCGCGCGGGTACTTCCTCTCGGCGTAGGGAATCGAGAACGCCGTCCCGCCACAAAGGGCGACCGGCACGGCGCCGGCGGCGAGGATGATCTCATCGGGCACATAGATGCAGAAGGTGCCCACCATCCTCGTGCCTTGGCGGCGTGCCTGGACGATCTCCGCGACTCGGCGGCCGTGCGATTCATGCACCGCGTCGTCGAAGTAGGCCATGCCGCCCGGCCGGCGGGGCTGTGACAGGATGGCGCTGCGATAGGCTGTCCCCAGCGATGCGAGCAGCTCCTCATGGAGCTCCACGTCCAGGCACAGCTCTGCGAGCAGTTCCGTGTGCTCTGTCACGGCGGTCCCTCGGGCCCGGCGGACGCCCCAAAGGAAAGGGGACGGCGCCGCCCTGGCGCGCGTCCCCGCTTGATGTCGGATCGAATGCTCTCAGCCAGCCGACGGCTGCTCGAGCGAGTGCCACTGCTCTTCGGATCGCACTTCGAACGGTCCGAGATCGGTTTTCACCTCTATGCGGAATCTGCCCTTGAAGTCGTTCGGCGCCCGCCACGAGCGCCTGCAGGTGCCGCCTCACCCATACTCGAAGCGGCTGGACAGCAGGACCTTGCCCCCCTCGTCGAGGATCTTCAACTCCGGCGCGGGGACGGTGCTGCCGTTCCGGGTCGCCCCGGGTGAATACTGCTCGCCGGCCTGGCCCTCCAAGACCAGGCCGATCGAGACCTCCGGCATGCCTTCGTAGTTCGTCACTTCCGTCTTGACGGTCAGAGGCGGCCCGATGGGCATCGAGAACGTCTCGCCGCCCCGGATCGTGAAGTCGCTCAGCTTGCCCGTATCGCTGTACGCCTCCATCTGCCACCGGTTGCGCTTTTCGTCCACCGCGCTGAGCTCGATCTGCCACGCCCTGTAGCGCCCCTCGGGCAACTGCCACTTGCCTTCGGGGCCTCCCAACCGGTGGACTCCGGTGTCGGACAGCAGCGATAGCTGCGCCCCGGCTGTGCCGACGTCCAGCGTGCCGAAGGCCGGCGCTGCCTCCGCCACTTCGATGGCAGACCCGTCGGGCAAGACCTTGATGGAGTACCAGCGATCCGCGACCTTCAGCATCCGGGGCAGGGGGATCACGTCGCCGCCCCAGGGGCCTCCTTCGAGCTGGCCGCTGCCGTCCTGGTCCATTCTCAGCCAGTCGGCGCGGTATCCCAGCTTCGGATCGAAGACCTGGTCGTAACGTCCATTGAGGTCGCCGTCTACGATCTGCACTTCGCGCTTTCGTCCCGCCAGTTCCACTGCGCCGGCGACAATGCCTGCGGGCTCCATGAGCAGGTAATGGTACCCGCCGCCGGAAGACGTCCGGACGACGAACTCGATGTCTCCCCCCGGGCCGGCCTGGGCCACACGGACGAGGCCGAAGACGGTCTCCTGCTCCGCACGCTCACCTGCGAGGGCCATGGCAAGCGCTTCCACGAAGCCGCGCGTCTGCGCCTTGACCTGCCCGACGACGGCCTCCTCGTCCGTCAGGTCGTTGTCGGCGTCCGTGTCCACGTAAAGCCTGGGCGTCTTGGCGTCGTCCAGCAGCATTGCGCGCTGCTTGCCCCCGAGATCCCACACGTAGTAGTAGGCCGTACCCTCGATCTTCGGGGATTTCAGTTGGAACGGCTGCCCCGGCAGAGCCGGGACGTAGTCCTGCAGGAACTCAAACTGGGACGGCAGCCCCTGCCCAGGCTTTCCGTGCTCCAGCGGAGACCGCCCTTCGGCGTTCACCGCAGCCGCCGAGAATGTCAGCGCTGCGACCACAACCATAGCCGCCCACCCCTTCATAGCTGCCTCCCCTCTTGAGGAACGCTGGGATTCTACTCCCTTTCGCGTTGGTTAGTCAACATAGAAATCGCACGCAGCGCGCCGCGGATCCCCAAGGCGGGCTTGACCGGCGTTGGGCAGGCGAGTAGAATGCGCGCACGGCGCCGGGGCCGCCGTAAGTGACTTGTCTGCAACCGCTAATGGCAGAGGGTGCCCGTGGACGCGCGCAGATCGGACATGCTGCGATGCATACCGTCGGTTGACAGCCTCCTGGCGGAGTTCGAACGGCAGGGCTGGGCCGCAGGGGCGCCGAGGCGACTCGTCGTCGAGGCGGTGCGCGCCGCCGTGGAGCAGACGCGGGAGCTCCTGCTCGCGGGGCAACAGATGGACGCCGGCGAGGAGGAGGTCGCAGCGGCTGTCGTGGCGCGGGCCAGGGAACGGCTGCGGGCGCTCTCGGGCCCTCACTACCGCCGGGTCATCAACGCCACGGGCATAATCCTGCACACCGGCCTAGGGCGCGCCGTTCTGCCGCGACCGGCCTTGCAGCAGATCGAGCGGGAGTTATCGGGCTATTCGCTGCTCCAGCTGGGGATCCATAGCGGCAAGCGCAGCCGGCGCGACGAACGCATCGAGTGGCTTCTGCAGCAGTTGACCGGCGCAGAAGCGGCCACGGTTGTCAACAACAACGCCGCGGCCACGTTGCTGGTGCTGAGCGCCATCGCCGCGGGCAAGGAGGTGATCGTCTCCCGCGGGCAGCTCGTTGAGATCGGCGGCTCGTTCCGCCTTCCCGAGGTGATGGCGGCAAGCGGCGCGCGGCTCGTCGAAGTGGGCACGACCAACCGGACACACTTGCGCGACTACGAGAACGCCATATGCGAGAACACGGCCGCCATCCTGCGCGTGCATCCGAGCAACTACAGGATCGTGGGCTTCACGTCCGAGGTATCCCTGCCGGACCTCGTGCGGGTCGCGCATGAGGCCGGCCTCGTGCTCATGGACGACGTGGGCGCCGGCTCGCTGATCGACTTCTCGCGGCTCGGCTTCGCCCCGGAACCCAACCTGCCCGCCTCCATTGCCGCGGGCGCCGACCTGGTGACCTCCAGCGCTGACAAGCTGATCGGGGCCTGCCAGGGAGGGATCATACTGGGCCGACGAGACCTGGTCGAAGCGGCCCGCCGCAATCCGCTGGCGCGGGCCGTCCGCGTGGGCAAGCTCAATCTGGCCGCCCTGGAGGCCACGCTGACGTTGTTCCTGGACGAAGGGCGGGCGTTGCAGGAGGTGCCGACGCTGCGGATGGCCCTGCGCAGCCGCGCCGAGATCGCCGAGCAGGCCGAGCGGATGGCCGCCGCCCTGATTGAGCGCGCCTCCGGGCTGGCTGAGATCTCCGTCCAGGACGGCGCCTCGCAGATGGGCAGCGGCTCCCTGCCGGAGCAGGACCTGCCCACCTGCCTGGTTGCCATCAGCCCTTGCGCCACCACGCCCGGCGAACTGGCCCTGCGCCTGCGCCAGAACGAGCCGCCCGTCTTCACCCGCATCCAGGACGAGAAGGTCCTCATCGACCCCCGGACGCTCCAGGAGGGCGAGGAGCGGACCGTCGTCGAGGCCGCCGCGCTGGCGCTGACGCAGCGTAGGTGAGGCTGTGATGGCCCTCGAGCATCCCAACATCACGCTCGGCACGGCCGGGCACATTGACCACGGCAAGACCGCCCTGGTGAAGTTCCTGACGGGCTGCGACACGGATCGGCTGCCTGCCGAGAAGGAACGCGGCATGTCCATAGACCTCGGCTTCGCCCCGTGCACCATCGGGGGGATGCAGGTGGGGATCGTGGACGTGCCGGGTCACGAGGATTTTATCAAGACGATGGTGGCCGGCGCGAGCGCGATGGACGGCGTGATCTTCGTCGTGGCCGCCGACGACGGGGTGATGCCCCAGACGCGAGAGCACCTGGAGATCCTCACGCTGCTGGGCGTGCGCTACGGCCTGGTCGCGCTGACCAAGATAGATCGCGTGGACTCGGGCGGGCTGGAGCTGGTGCGAGAGGAAGTGGCCGAGTTCCTGCGGGGCACCTTCCTTGAAGGGGCGCCCATCCTGGGCATGTGCAACCTGACGGGCGACGGGTTCACCGAGTTCTACACGGCGCTGGCGGACCTGGTCGGGAGCATATCGCCCAGGAGCACGGAGGGGGTGTTCCGCTTGCCCGTCGAGAGGGCGTTCTCCATCGCGGGATACGGCACCGTGGTGGCGGGCGTCCCGGTCTCGGGTTCGGCACGTGTCGGCGATGAGGTGGTCCTTCTGCCACATGGCGTGGCGGGGCGGATCCGCAGGATCGAGGTCTACGGCCGGCAGGCGGACGCGGTGATCGCCGGCCAGTGCGCCGGCCTGAACGTGAAGCAGTGGGACAGCAAGGCCGTCCAGCGGGGCAACACCGTCGCCAGCCCCGGGTACTTCGAGGCCGGGCAGTGGTTCGCGTGCACGCTGGAGCTGCTGCCCCGCCCGGGGCTCCTGCTGAAGACGGGCCAGCGCGTCAGGTTCCATACCGGCACGTCGGAGGTGGTGGCTTCCCTCTACTTCATGGAGGGCAATCGGCTCGGCGAGGGCGGGCGATGCCTGGCGCAGGTAAGGACGGCCGAACCGCTCGTGGCCGGTCCGCGCGACAGGTTCATCGTGCGGTCTCTCTCGCCTGCTCATACGATCGGCGGGGGGACGATAATCGAGTGTATCCCCGGGCGGCTGCGCAGGAACCGCCCGGGCCTGCTGGAGGACCTGCGCAGGCGGGCGGAGGCGGTCCAGGCCGATGCGGACTTCGTCGAGTACTGCGTCCGCGACGCCGGTCTGCAGGGCGTCGGCCCCGGCGACCTGGCCATCCGCGCCAAGCTGCCTCGGCGTGCGCTCGAAGGCTTCCTCGGCGCGCTGGCCCGGGAGGGCAAGATCATCGCGTTGGGGGAGGACCTGTGTCTGCACGCCGAGAGCGCGGCGGAGGCGGCGAAGCTCGTCTCGCACGCCGTGGCCGCCCACCACGAAACCATGCCTCAGAGCCCGGGCATCGCGCTAGACGGGCTTCGCGAAGGGACGGGCCTGGCGTCGGCGGTGCAGGAATACGTCGTGCGGACCCTGACAGGGCAGGGGAAACTGAGCCTCCAGGATGGCAGGCTGGCGCTGCCCGGGCACCGCGTTGCGTTCAGCCCCGAAGAACAAGGGCACCTGGAGGCCCTGGAGTCCGCCTTCTGCGCGGCGGGCCTCAGCCCTCCGCGCCCGGCGGAGGCTGTGGAGAGGAGCGGCCTGCCCAGGGACCGGGCGGAATGGGCGCTCCGGGTGCTGAAGGAGAGCGGCCGGCTCGTGGAAGTGGGGGAGGACCTGCTATTCCATCGGGACGCCGTCGACCGGGCGAGGCAGATCCTGGTGGACTTCATCCGCCGGGAGGGCAAGCTCGAGAGCGTGAAGTTCAAGTATCTTCTGGACACGACCCGCAAGTTTGCCATCCCGTTGCTCGACTACTTCGACCGCATCGGCGTGACGTCACGCGTCGGGCATACGCGCTACCTGAGAGGCCAATAACGGTGCGTCAGCCGGACAGCCGGGGCACGACGGGCTCCGCACCCCAGGGGACGTTGTGGGACGGGGCGCAGGGCAGGCCGGGCCGGTAGGGCTGCGTGCCGGGGAAGGCGCCCGTCCGGAGCATATCATCGTAACGGCGGCCGTCCATCAGCAGCATCACCGCCGCCGTCGCGCCGTGGTTGAAGCCGATGCATGGCTCCGAGAAGTACCAGTTGATGCGCGTGTCCCGCCAGCGCCTCGCCACGAACCGCGACAGGTTGCCCGACTGGTCCACCGCCATGTAGGGCATGCAGCCGGGGAACCACGCCTTGCGCCGCGGCGTCCACTCCAGCATGTGGAACGGCGTGCTGACGCTCTCCGGCGCCACATTGGTAATGGTGCAGAGCCGGTAGCAGTTGCGCCCGCCGATGTAGTGCAGATACTCCTCGGCCAGCGCGCGGTAGCGCTCCTGCCCTGAGAACCGCCAGGCCGTCAGCAGCAGCCACGCCGTCTCGCCCATTCGCGCGGGACTGTGGAACCATCCGTGCGGGTAGACGGCCACGCCGTAGGGGTCCGCAGCGGACAGATCGAAGAGCACGTCGAGCTGGCCGATGAAGCGCTTGAGGAAGGAGTCGCGCAGTCCCGCGTCCGCGGCGGGATCGAGCGAGTAGGAGATCCAGGCGAAGGGCGTGCAGTCGTCCTTCCAGGCGTTGCTGTCCCACTGCGGCTCCAGTCCCGCCAGCTCGGCGACGACGGCGTGGAAGGACGGGTCCTTGGTGAGGCGCCACAGCTCGACGGCCGCCCAGAGCACGTCGTCCTGCCAGTTCGCTCCGCGCCGGCCGGCCGCCTGGGCTTCGTTCGCCCGGGCCCAGTTCCAGGCGCGCATCGCGCAGTCCTGGTACGTCTGGGCCGCTTGGGCGTCGTACGCCTGGAGACATCGCGCCATCATGGCGAAGCAGGCGCAGATGCGCACGCTCTCGTCGTAGCTGAACCGATCGTCCCGGATGAAGCGCGGATCGGGGTCGTTCTCGTATCCGACGTCGTAGCCCTCCTCCGGGTTTCCGCCGCGCTTGCCCGTCATCAGGTATCCGAGGCAGGCGCCGTTGTCGAGCTGCACCTCGCGCAGGAACTCGACGTGCCACCGCACCTCGTCCAGCAGGTCGGGCACGCCGTTGCCGCTCTCGGGGATGTTGAGCTGTCCGTCGAATTGCTTCTCACGCGACATCTCCCAGGCCAGCAGCAGCGGCCCGATGCGGCTGGTGTGCGGGAAGATCCGTGAGTCACCGGCGTCGATCCAGCCGTGGCGGACGAGGCGCGTCTTGGACTCGTCGCTCGCGAAGGGGATCGGGTTCGTGTAGATCTCGCCTCGCGCCCATTCGAACGCGTTCGCCGGCGGCAGCGCGCAGCCGTTCCGCTGGAAGAAGAAGAACCGACCCAGGTGGTAGAAGAGGTAGTCGTAGATACCCTCGTTGACAAAGAAGGGAACGGACGCGCCCACGCCGGGGACCTCCAGCACGTACCGGCCCGGCTGCGCGACCGGCGTGAAGTCCGCCTCGTACACCCACTCGCCGTAGACGATCGGCTCGAACGGCGCACGGAGCGTCAGTTGGCCTGTGTAGACAGGATCGCCGGCCACCCATAGGCCGGCTGCATCGACCGGGCGAACGACGAACCGCGCGCCGTCCAGCCCGAGCAGCCGGCTGCCGGCCACAAGGCCGACCTTGCGGCCCTGCGGCGCGTAGCCGACGTGGTCGACGCGGACCGGTCCGCGCTCCGGCTCCGGGCCGTCCGAGCGGAGCACGATGTTGTCCAGGTCCGCCTGTAGGCTGCCGGAGAACTTGTCCGAGCCGATCACGAGCCTTTCGGCCACGTAGAGCAGCGCCTCCGGCCCGCCCAGGTCCATGTCGGCGATGGGGATGACGACGTGCTGCCAGCCGTCGCCGTCTGCGAGGTAGGGATCCATCGGCGTCAGGGGCGCGGGCTTTGCGGATCTATCAGTGCAGGCAAACGTGACGCCGAGCCCCCGGCCCCTGGCGTTGCCGCGCAGGTCGAACTCGAGCGCGCCCTGCGGCCGATATCCGTAGACGTCGAGGTACGGCTTGCAGCGGTCACGGGAACCGAGAGGCCCGATCAGCTCGGGCTGCAGCGTCACGCGCCACGCGCTGTCCGGCGTTTCCGCGCTGAGGGCCAGCCGCAAGCCGCACTCGCCCTCCTTCGCCGCAGCAGCCGAGAGCAGGTCGCCGGAGCTGCCGAGCCCCGACACCTTGCCGCCGAGCACCTCGCCCCAGGCGCAGTTGTCGCTCGGGCCCCAGGGATTCTGGCGCGTGACCTGCTCACGCAGGAAGACGATTTCCTGGAGGCGGGTCGCCTCGGCGACGCGCTCGGGCGTCCACTCCTGTGCAGTTGCCAGAGCGGGCAAGGACAGCGCGAGGACGAAACAGGCAGCCAGTGCCGTGCAGAATCCCGGGGCTTGCATCTTGCGCACCTCCGTTACAGGTCTTGGGGCGGCCAACCTACAGCCGGGCCCGTCCCTTGTCAAGGAGTGAACACCCGGATGGATGATCGGGCGCCCGTCACTCGGCGACGACCTCATACCACAGTGTCCGATGAGGCGGGCCGATCAGGAGCACCGCGTGCCCGTCCTGGTCCGGGCTGAGGGGCACCGGCTCACGCCGCTGCCCGCGTTCGTCCAGCGCCCAGGCCTTGACGCTTCCCGCGGGCAGGGGCAAGGTGATGCGGGCCGGGATGACTTCCACCAGCGTCGGCGGTTCGCCCCACTTGTCGCGCAGCGTCACGCGGTTGTCGCCCAGTTCCTCCCAGCCCCAATTCGTGTTCTCCGTGCGTCCCGCCGCCGTGATCAGCAGCCGGCAGGCCCCTGGCGAAGAGGTGGGCGCGAGGGGGGGCAAGCCGCCTTCCATCACCGTCACGGTGATCGCGCTGAAGCCCTTCTCGAGCGTGTCGCCGGGCTCGATGGTCACGCCCCCCAGATCGAACCGCTTGCCGGCGCCAAAGCCGACGACGGCTTTGCTGTCCGGGGTGTCCACGGTCACCACGCCGCGCCCTTTGGAGCTCACGTCCCAGACCAGTTCGCCCGTGTCGGAGACGAATCGGTCGCCCGTCGCGGGGGCCTGCTCGGGCCGCAGGGCATCCGCAGGCAGGCTCTGGCCCTCGGTGGCGATGGCGATCCGATGCACCAGGGCCGCTTCCGCCGCAACTCCGGCGGTGCCGGCGTGCACCAGCTCCCAGGGCCAACTCGACGGGAGCCGCTCCAGTTCCTTCTCTATGCCGACCTCAGCGACGACCTGCTGTTCGGCTGGCCGCACGTCGCCGCGCCGGAAGATCGCCATCGCGGGAACCAAGCCGGCCATCCGCACCGGATCCTGGTGGATGTTGAACCATTCCACGAAGCGGCGTTGGCCCCAGCCGTCTTCGCTGCCGTAGCGCGAGAGCGACAGGTAGTCCCAGTCCTGCAGGGAAGCATAGGCCGCGTAGAGGATGTCGGCTTCTGCGCCGTAGCTGTTGGGCGCGGCGTGGCCGTACTCGGTCACGCATTGGGGCTTGCCCAGGACATGGCGAAGGGCAATGTCGGACAGGTTCCCGCCCAGTTGGTTCACCATGGGGATGTTCCTGACGAACCAGTCTCTGGGGTCCCACGGGCGGTTGGGGAATTCGGGGTGCGTCCAGTACGCGTGCGCATCCGAGCAGTCCATGCCGGCCATCAGGTTGGGCGTGCTGCATCCGATGACGGTCCCGATCACCAGCCCTTTCACCTTCAGGTCGTCCTTGTAGTAGCGGTACATCGTTTGCCAGTAGTCGTTCTCGGTCTCCCAGAGGAAGCGGACCCAGTCGCGGCTGGCGTCGGCCGTGCGCCGACCCCCGGTGCGGGACAGCAGAAGCGGAACGGTACCGCCCTCGGCACTCTCGCCCTCGCTCAGGCCGATCAGCCCGCCCTCGCGGAACGAGACGTCCGCCAGGTAGAAGACGCCGGCCGGCAGATCGAAGTCGAAGAGCACCCGCGCGTTGTCGTCGTCCGCGCCGGAGATGAAGCCGTAGCGGAACTCCTGCCATTCGGTCGTCAGTTCTGCGGGGGCCGGGGACGCGAGGCGTTGCCACGGCGGATGCGCCTCCTCGAAGCCGACCTGGATGCCGAGCGGCTCCTCCGCCCTGGCCCGGAAGGACAGCGTGTAGGCCTTGCCCTCGCGGACGGCCAGATGCTGCTGCTCGAAGCGGATCGGCCATCCGCTCTCCGGCGGCTTGGTCACCGTCACGCGCACCGCCTGCCCGCCCTGTGGCGCGTTGGGGACGTCCTTCACTACGTCCATCCCTCCCTGGGCGTTGTGATGCAGCTCGATGAGCCATTGGTCGAGCCCCGAAGCAAAGTCGCCGTCGACCAGCAGCTCGCGGCCGAGCGGCTCGGCCGTCCTGTCCCAAGCCTGGCGCAGCCGGTCCGTCGTGCCATATCGTTCCTTGAGCCATTCGTTCCACTGGCGCTGCAGATCGGCGAGGAAGACCTCCGGCAGACTGTCGAGCCGGCCGCCGAGCCAGGCATGCAGGAGGCCGTTCTCGTTGTGGATCTCGACGAACGCGACGGCCGGGTCTTCGGCGTAGGTCAGGCCGGTGTAGGCGTTGCGGTGCGTCAGCAGCTTGCGTGCGTAATCCTTCTGCAGCTCCAGCGCCGGCTCGTAGAAGAACCCCATGATGTTGCGGTCCGGCGCCTCGGGAATCTGGTCGATCTCGGCCGGGAGTCCGTCGTCCTTGTTGATATAACGATAGCAGAGCGTGTTCATGTTGACGTAGATGCCGTTCTTCTTGAGCTGAGCGATGAAGTAGTCCAGCCGGTCGAGGCCTTCGGGATCCAGGTCGCGGGTGTGCGCAGGACCGGCCGCGATGATGCCCCGGGGGTAGCGCGCCATGTCCATGATGTGGAACCGGACGATGTTGATGCCGAACTTCGCCGAGCGGGCGGCGATCTTCTCGGCGTTCGCCTTCTGCGGCACGGTGGCGCCGAAGGTCAAGTCCACGCCGAAGAAGCGGATGCGCTGTTGGCCGACGTAGAGGTGCCCGTCCTCGCCGACCCGTACGGGCCCGAACTTGCCGGCGGGCGCGTGGTTCCAGCCGCTCAGGTTCGTGACGCTCGGCGTCGCGTCGTCCCAGGGCAGCACGAAGGGACAGAGCCCGTCTCGCTGCTCTTGCGCGTGGGCCGCCGCGCACCATCCGCAGAGCAAGACCGAGCACGCAAGGCAGACGGCACACAGGGTTCCCGCTGACACTGAAGTCATGGCTTCCTCCTACGAAACAGACCGCCGGCTCACATCGTGACGGCGTCAGTCCTTCACCGCCCGCCGCCGGGCGTCCCGCGATTCCCCGTCGTCCCGGCCGACATGTCCACCGGCTCACGGCCCGGGGCCGAGATGCCCCGCCTCTCCAGCAGTGAGCCCTCCAGGCGGAACAGCTCGACCAGGGCGTTGAGATAGTTCACGATGGCCTGGACCTCGGATATCTGACTCGCGACGAGGTCGCGCTGGGTCTGCGCGACGAGCAGAGAGGTCGATTTCCCGACACGGAACTTCTCGGTCTCTGCCCGGAGCTTCTCCTCCTGGAACCGTCGGGTGGCCGCAGTCGCCGCTATCTGCTGCAAGGCGCGATTGCCCTCGATGTAGCCGGATCGCACGTCCAGTTGCGCCAGTTGGGCCAGGTTGTCGAGCGCCTCTTCGGCCTGTCTGCGTGTGAGGACGGCGCGGCGATGGCCGGACTGCGCGTCCCGGTTGCCGATCGGGAGCTCGAAGCCGATGCCCGCGGAGACGTCGTAGCCCTTTCCGGCAATGTCGCTTGCTGAGCTGCCGAAGGAGTCCGCGTAGCCCGTCTTACCGAGGGAGATGAAGAGGTCCATTCTCGGCAGCAGGCCGTTCTTGGTCTTGACGATCTCCAGGTCGCCGCGTTGCACCTCCAGGCGCGCCTGGTTCAGGTCGGGCCGCATCCGCAGGGCCACGGCAACGTGGGATTCCACGTCGTCCAGCTTCGCGTCGGGCACGGCGGGCAGGTTTGCGAGGACTATGTCGCGCGACCAGAGGTCGCCGCCCGGGGGGTTGAGCAATTGGAGCATCCGAAGGTGGATGGTCGCCAGGTTGCTGCGCGCGTTGATCAAGGCTTCCTGCCGCAGCGCCACCTCGGCCTGGGCCGCGGCGAGTTCCGTCTCCGCCAGCCTGCCGACGTTGATCCTCTCCTGAGTCTCGCTGAGCTGCTGCTCGGCCAGGTCCAGAGATTGCTGGAAGATGTCGATCTGCCGCTGGGCGAGCGCGCAGTTCCAGTAAGTGAGCTCGACGTCGGCGACCAGGCTCTCCGCGAAACCGCGCAGCTCATACTGCGAGGACAATGTGTCCAGCCTTGCCTGCCGAAGGCTGGCCAGGTTGACTCCCAGCCCCGCGCCTCTCAGAAGGGCCTGCGTGACCGACAGGCCCAGACGGGTCGCGTGCTGATCGCTGTACAGGTCGGACCACCGCCCGCTGGCGGTCAGCCCTGCGGAGAGCTCGGTGCCGGCCGGCAGGAACTGGGAGATTGTGGCGTCGGCATCGACGCCGCTCGTCGTGTCGGTTGCCGGGCCCGTCGCGCCCGGTTGCTGTTCGGCCCGTTCACGGAAGGCGGACAGGTCCGCTCCGAGGACCGGGTCAAACCGTGCGCGCTCCCGTTCCTCATAGGTCTCGCGAATCGGCGGACCGAGTCGCTGGACGCGCAGGGCCCGGTTGTTCTCGAGCGCCAGGAGGATGGCGTCGCCGACCGTTACCTGCAGGGGACCGCCGGGGAGGGCCCTTGGCGTTTCCGTCGCCGGAGCGGAGGGCTCGGCCGGCAAGACCTGCCCTGTCGGCTCGGCCGGCTGGCCCTGAGATGGAGGGGCGGACGGCCCGACGTAGGTCTCCAACGCCGCCCGCCGGTCGAGCGTGCACGACGCCACAAAGGCGCAGAAGGCGCCCAGGGCCAACAGGCTTCCCAGTCTCCTGAGAGACTCTCTCGGCACCATGTGCGGCTTCCCGGCCCGCCTTCTCGAGGTAGTGAGCAGAGCTCACGGAGCGTCAGGCGTCTGCGGCCCCGCCTGCTTCGTCATCCTGCGTTCAAAGATGGAATAGACTACCGGCACGAAGACCAGCGTGATCAGCGTTGCGCTCAGCAGCCCGCCGATGACGGCCCGCGCCAGAGGGGCCTGGGCCTCTCCGCCTTCACCGAGCCCCAGCGCCAATGGGATGAGGCCGCACACGGTCGTCAGGGCTGTCATCAGAATCGGACGCAGGCGCCGTCGTCCCGCCTCCTCGATCGCCTCGCGCAGCGGCATCTTGTCGCGGCGGCGCAGGAGGTTGGTATAGTCCACCAGGAGAATGGCGTTGTTGACGACTATCCCCGCCAGCATGACGCAGCCGATGAAGGACTGGATGTTGAAGGTCGTGTTGGTGAGGAAGAGCATGAGGGTGACGCCGATGGCGGCGAGCGGCACGGAGAACATCACCACGAACGGGTCGCGTAGCGATTCATACAGGCACGCCATGACCATGTAGACGAGCACGAGCGCCAGGACGAAGCCCAGTGCCAGTTCGCGAAACGCCTTCTGTTGTTCCTCATACTCGCCGCCGAAACCCACCGTGAAATCCCTCGGCGTGGGCACGGAGCGAAGCCTCTGGCGGACGTCCGCGATGATGGACCCTATGTCGCGGCCATGGATGTTTGCCCGCACCGTGACGATGCGTTCCTGATCCTTGCGCTCGATGCGGACGGGGCCGGATCGCGGTTGCACGGACACGATGTTGCGCAGCACGACGGGTTGACCTTCGGCGTTCGTGATCGTCAGGTCGAGGATCTCGCGCAGCGCTCGCTGCTCGGCCTCCTTGAGCTTCACGAGGATGGGGAATTCGTCGCCTCCCTCGCGGTAATAGCCGGCGCGCGTCCCGGAAACCAGGGTCTGGAGCGCGTCGCCCACCTGGCGCACGCTCACCTTCATCGCTTCGGCCTTGAGGCGGTCAACGGCGATGAGGCGCTCGGGCGCGCCCACGTCCCGGCTGATGTCGGCGTCGGTGACGCCGGGGACGCCCTCCACGATCTGCTCCACCCTCTGTGCCATGGCGTCCGCCGTCTCCAGGTCGAAGCCCCGTATCTCCACTTCCACGCGCTCGGTCCCGGAGCTGATCTGACGCAGCAGGAACAGGCCCTGGCCCGCCCGCGTGCGGATCGTCGCGCCGGGAATGGCCGCCAGCTTCTGCCGCAGGACCTGGGCGATGTCCTCGCTCGAGCGCGTCCGCTCGCGCTGCGGCTTCAGGGCGATGCGCAGGCTGCCGGTGTAGGACCCGCCGCCGCCCCACCCTGAGCCGCCGATGCTCGTCACCACGCTGGAGAGCTCCGGCACTTCGCGCGAGACGATGGCCTCGATCGGGCCGAAAGTCCGATCCACGACCGCCAGCCGCGTGCCGACCTCCATTTCCACGTCAACGCGCACCTGGCCCTCGTCGCTTTGCGGCATCAGTTCGACGCCGATGAGCGGGATCAGGGCGAGACTGCCCGCGAACAGCATTGCGGCAAGGACCACTACGAGCGCTCGGTGGGCGAGGGCGAGGTGCAGGATGCGTTTGTAGCTGTTCTCGATGCTTGCAACAAAGGCGCCGCTGATGCGGAAGACCTTGTGGCCCAGGCTCTCGTGCTCCGTGCGCGCCAGGCCGGTGACGTGCAGGAAGCGCGAGGCCAGCATGGGAACCAGGGTGAGCGCCACGCCCAGGGAGCAGAGCAGGGCGAAACTGACCACGTAGGCCAGTTGTCTGAACATGACCCCCGCCATCCCGCGAACGAAGAACAGGGGGAGGAAGACGACAAGCGTGGTCAGCGTGCTGGCAACGATGGCCGCAGTGACCTCCTCGGCGCCGTTCACGGCGGCCGCTTCAGCGTCCTCGCCCGCCTCCCGCATCCGGTAGATGTTCTCCACCACGACGATGGAGTTATCGACCAGCATTCCGACCCCGAGCGCCAGGCCGCCAAGGGTCATGATGTTCAGCGTGAACCCGCCGAAATAGACCAATCCAAAGGTGGCAATTATGGAGATCGGTATCGCGGCGCCGACGATCGCCGTGGAGCGGATGCTGCGCAGGAACAAGAGCAGCACGAGAATGGCGAACAGGCCGCCGTAGAGCGCGGCCGAAGCCACGTTCGAGATCGAGCGCTGGATGTAGTCGGATGTGTCGATGATCGGCGTGATGCGGATCTGGGGGATGTCTTCGTTGATCCTGGCTATCTCCTGGAGCACGCGCCGCGCCACCTCCACGGTGTTGGTGCCGGACTGCTTGTTCACTGAGAGGTGAATGCCGGGCTGGCCGTTCACCCGCACGATGCGCGTGACCTTCTGCCACTTGTCCGCGACGTCGGCCACGTCGCCCAGGCGCACGTTCGCCCCGCTGCGCACGGCAACCGTCGTGTCGCGCAGTTCATCCAGGTTCGTGTACTCGCCCGGCGTGCGGAGGATGAGCTCGTAATTGCCCGCTTCGATGACGCCGGCGGGAAGCGCGATGTTCGCGCTCTCGACGGCGGCGATCAACTGGTCGAGCGGGATTCCCAGCGCCTTGAGCTTGTCCGGATCGAGGTCGACGTGGATCTCCCTCTCCAGCCCTCCCCACACGTCCAGCGCTGCCACGCCGGGCACGCGCTCCATGCGGTACTTGACGACGTCGTCAATGGTGCGCCGCATCTGCACGGGGTCGAGGCGGCTGGAGGCCCCCAGAATGAGGATGGGGAAGCTTGCAGGATCGAACTTCCGCAGCGCCGGCCGGTCCACGTCCTCCGGCAGGCGCGGGATCACGCGGTCCAGGCGGTCCCGGACGTCGTTCGTCGCCGCGTCGAGGTCCGTGCCCCACGAGAACATCACGCGGACGTTGCTCGCTCCTTCCGAGGATGTGGACGAGACGGTCTCCACGCCGGGCACGGCGCTCATCGCCTCTTCGATAGGACGGGTCACCAGCTCCTCGATCTCCTGGGGGCTGGCGTTCTCGTAGGACGTCGAGATGCTCAACGTGGGATACGTGATGTCCGGCATCAGGTCTATCGGCAGGCGGCTCAGGGACACGGCGCCGATGATGAGCGCGATGAGAGTGACCATGACCGTGAAGACAGGCCGGCGGACGGAGAACTTCAAGACGCTCATGGCCGCGCTCCGGTTTGGCCCGGGCCGCCTTCCGCCGCGCCCGTCTGCGGAGTTGCCACCTGCTGCGGAGCAGGCGCCGCCTGCGCACCTGCCGCCGTCTGCGGACCTGCCGCGCCGGCGGGGGACGCCTCAGGCGATGCGGGGGCCAGGATGATGGCTGAGCCGTCCTCCAGAAGGTGATGGCCCAGGATCACAACGGGCCCCTCCAGCGGAGGCTCGACCACTTCCGCCAGTTCGCCGTTCACGATGCCCACCGTGGTGGGCACAAACTGGACGTCCATCCGCTGAGTGTTCGCAACGAAGACCCCCTGCTGCCCGTTGCGCCTCGCCAGCGCGGAAGCAGGAACCACGGTGGCGTCATCGCGCCGCTCCAACTCGATCTGGACCCGGACGAACATGCCCGGCTTGAGGGCGTGGTCTGCATTCGGGACATCCAGCTCGACGCGTGCCTGCCGGGATGTCTCCCTCAAGAGGGGCGCGATGCGTGCGACCGTTCCGGAGAACTGCCTGTCGGGGTATGCATCCGTGGCGATCGCGGCCTTCTGCCCGACATGCACTTTGACATAGTCGCGCTCGATCACGTGCATCACGGCGATGAGCGAGTCCACGTCCAGCACGGAGACGATCGCGTCGTTGGCACGGAGCATGGTGCCTTCGTCCATGAACCGTTCGCCGATTACCCTCGCTCCCTGTCCGTCTTCCCACGATGCCCGGATCTGGGTATAAGACAGCCGGACCTCAGCCGCTTTCAGGCCGGCATCGTTCTGCGCCACCTGGGCCAGGGAGACGTTGTACTTGGCGTCGCAGGCCTTGTAGCGCGCCTCGGCCTCGTCCAGTTCGGACTCGGAAGCGATCTTCTTCTCGCGCAGGGCCGTTGCTCTCTCGAACTCCCGCTTGGCGACGTCCAGCGCGCTGCTGGACTCGGCCACGTTCGCCTTTGCGACCTCCAGCGCCGCCCGCGCCTCCTCGACCTGTTGGGCGTATTCCTGGCTGTCCAGCACCGCAATCAGGTCATCCCTCTGGACGCTGTCTCCGATGTTGACGAGCAGCTTCTCCAGACGACCGGGCACCTTCGGCGCCACCGTGAACTGAGACCGGGGCAGCAGCGAGCCCGTGAACTCCCCCACGTCGCGGATGGTCATCTTCCGAACGGGCGTCACTTCGACTGCCACGGCCGCCTGACGCCGCGGGGCGCCAGGACCCTCCGCCGCAGCGGTGACCTTCCGGTAGACGTGCCAGCCGAAGGCGCCAAGAATCCCCAGTGCCACGAGTATCGCGAAGCCCCTTTTCACGCCCATACTCCTCCAATGCGGACGCGCCTGCCCTTACGCCACACCATGCGCGCACGCTCCGTCTGCACAGCTCTGGCGGCTTGTGTGGTCTGCTGCCGTCTGAGCCCTCTCGGCGTCGTTCGGCCCCCGCCGGAGGGACCGAATAGAAGCGACCGGTCGGTTCTGGTAGCACCGACCGGTCAGTCCCATGCTACAGCCGGGGGCCGCAGCCGTCAAACGGCCCTATTCGTCGCTGCGCTTCAGCTCATCGAACACGACCTGGCCGAACTCGGTGGGTTCGTAGTCCCAGTTGCGGATGAGCGTCGGACCGGCGGCAGGATGCAGGTCCCACGCTGTCCAGGACAACTGCTTGTTCTCGCGCAGGCAGCGCACCATCCTGGGGAGGAAATCGTCCTGGCCGCGGCCCGGGCCGCCGCCGCCCCATTCGCCTATCAGGACGGGCACCTGACGGCTGGGCGTGAGGAACGCGTTCTCCCAGCTCAGCTCCGGCTTCCAATCCTTGCCGGAGTAGACGTGGCTGTCATAGACGATGTTCTCGCCCTTTATGGCATAGCCCTCGAGGACGCCGGCCAGGTCGTAGCCCCAGTCGAGGCCGCCGATGACGATCAGGTTCTCTGTCGCGCCGGCGGCCCGCACGGCGTCGTAGAGCTCCTGGTGGCCGACGGCGCGGCAGCGCACGGTGGTCCTGATCCGCTGGATGGGCTGGGTGGGGTCGTGCCTTCCCTGAGGCGGGACCTATTCCTCGAGCACGCCGCCGTTGAGCCAGACGTCCCAGGACACGTCGTACGGTTCGTTGTAGAGGCCCATGAGCACGGCCGGGTGGTTGGCGTAGCGCTGGCCGAGGGCGCGCCAGAACAGGAGTGAACCGGGATCGGGCATCCGGTGCTGGCCGATGTACTGGCCCCAGACGGCGAGGTTGTTCCAGTGCAGGTCGAGCAGGATGTAGGCCCCGCGTTTGGCGGCGCCGACGACCATGGCGTCGACGATCTCGCGGTAGCGCGCGCCGCCGTCCGTCTGCGTGGGCGACCGGCCGAACCAGCGGTCCTGGCTGAGCGGGACGCGGACGATGTTGCAGCCCCAGTCGTCGATCGCGACTTCGAGGGAGCGCAGGACGTTCTCTCCCTCGTCCGTCCACTCAAGGCTGGCGATGTTGACGCCGCGCAGCCGGACGGGCCGCCCGTCCGGTCCGACGATGCGATTGCCCTGCGTGCGCAGGGGCGGCGGCGTGCCCGGCGGCTGGAGCGCCGATCGGTCCTCGAGCGGCTCTATGGTGGGGGCGGGCTCGGCCGCTTCTTGAGTCGTGTCGATGACGACGTACGTGATGGGCGGGTGCCTGAGGGCCTCGATCCTGGCGGCGGCATCGGACCGGGCGCCGCCATCCACACAACCGCCCAGAAGGAGCGTGCTCAGGAGCAGGCCGGCCGCCAATGCTGCGGCTTGTGCTCCTCGTCGAGACTGCGTCCAGGTTCGGCTGATACTCATCTGCTCCTCCGTCCATGCTCGGGTATGCCCATGCGGCCCGCCGGCATCGTCCCGCGGGTGCATGACCGGCGGCCGAGGATAAGCGCTCCGCGCCCATGGCGTCAAGCCCATTCCGGACGAACGGACGGCCTGGACCGGTGCCTCCGAAAGGCCGAAGCGCGGACGGCGCCGACGCCGGCAAGCCTGCGGGCGGCCCGGGAAGAGGGCCGCTTTGGCTTGACTCCGGCGCAGGCGTAAGGTAGGCTGCGGGCCATCGTCTGTGCGGAAACATGCCCCGCAAGGAGAGCAAGCATGACGAGGAGAATGTTGTTTGTTGCGTTGGGGATGCTGCTGGCTGCGGCCCTTCTGACCGGATGCGCCCATCTGGGATCCGGGGGGCCGAGTGACGAGGAGCTGGCCCTTCAGCTGCTGAGGGACTACGAGGCGGCCATTTCGGCCTACGACGCCGATGCGGCCATGGCCCTGCTGGCGGACGACTACGTGGGCTGGCGCGGCAGCGGCAGGGAGGGCATCACCCGCCTGGTGGACATGATGAAGGAGCGCGACTCGGTGATGGAGCTTGACCTGAGCAGTGCAGTCGTGACCGTTGAGGGCGATGCCGCCCGTGTCTCCGGCGTGGTGAGCCACATGGGACAGTGGGAGATGCGGTCGACCTACGTGCTCTCCCGGTCTGACGGGGGCTGGAAGATCAAGACCGTGGAGAGGGAGGAATAGGCCGCTGCGCTGATCCGGCGCGGGGCTTCGCCATTCGACCGTCAGGGCTGTGGAGCCACCGGAGGCCGCGGGGCGCTCAGAACTCCGGCGAGTTTTGGAGGTGCGTCTGCTGCGTCAGGACCTCTTCCGGCGTGAGGCCCCGCTGGCGCATGTGCAGCACTTCCAGCGCGGTCACGCTGTAGAGCAGCGGATAGCGCTCGCGCCGGTGCAGCAGCACCTCCCGCAGGAATCCGCTCAGGATGTCCCAGTGCATGTCGTGGGCGATGCGGATGGGGACCGTGCTGCTCGGCCAATCATGCCCGTTCAGCTCGAAGACCTTCTCGGGCTGGTGGAAGTACCAGGAGTCGAGCGACTCGACGAAGGCATTCACTCCTTCCTCTACGGTGTCCGCCTCGTACTCGTAGCCCAGGTCGCCGCGCACGTCCCAGCTTGCGACGGGGCTGTCGCCGAGGAAGTGATAGGGCGGTGCGTAATAGTCGGCGCTGGCCTTCTCCACGGCCCGCCAGTCGTAATCGACGTTGCTGGCCCAGAACGCCTCGCGCGTGACCTCGCGCAGTTCCTGCCGGCTGATGAGGGGATCGCCTTCCCTGCGGAAGCCGCCCCCGCCGCTTTTCCAGTGGTAGATCCGGTCGCAGCCCATGATGTTGGCGTGCAGCCAGTTGGTGCAGCCGCCGCAGTCCAGGCGCACCTCGTCGGCCGTGCGGCTCCAGAGAGCCTGGCCGTCGGGGTTGTGGTGTAAGGAGTGATTCTCGAACTCGCAGCCGCGGTCGAAGCAGCGTTGCAGCAGCATCGTGGCGTACTGGAAGTCGTGCCGCGACAGGGCCGCGACGTACATGCGCGGCGCCCACCGCACGTCCTGCGCGGCCAGCTCCTCGATCAGCCCGACGAACCGCTCCAGGGACTCGATGGTCGTGCAGTCGTCGAACGAGACGTGCAGGTAGCGGGGCTTGCCGTACGTATCGGCCGGCGGGGGAGGGGGGGCCGGCGCGGGACGCGCCAGCACGGCGGGCGCCGCCCCGAGCTTCGCCAGGGCGGCCTTCATGGCCTGGAACGTGGCGGATTCCCCTTCTGTCTCGAAGGCAGCCGTCAGCGGCGCCAGGGAGTCCGCTGAGCCGAGCCTGCCCAACAGCTTGGCGGCCAGCCGCCGCACGGCGGCGTCTTCGTGCCCGAGCGCCTCGTGCAGCCTGTCCAGCCCGAGGCCGTCCCCCAGCGCGGCGATGGCGAAGGCCAGATGCAGGCGCAGGTGGAAGTAGTCCGGCGGCCCGGCGAATCGGGCGTAGGCGGCCTTCAGATCCGGCAGCACGCTCGGATCGCCCAGTTCGGCCACGGCCTCGGCCGCCAGGTGGAAGACGCGATGGTTGTCGAAGGCGGCGACGTGGCCGGTTTCTGCCTCAATCTCGCGCGGCATCAGGAAGTGGTCGGTCAGCAGCCGGGCGGCGTCGGGCGGGCGAAGCTTCCGCAGGCCGGCCACGATCAGGCGCCTCTGCTCGCGCCAGGTGCTGGACTCGATCGCGTCGCGCAGGAGGGGAGCGACGTCCCGGCCGCCGTGCAGCACCAGGAGGTTCAGCGCCTCCATCCGGATGAAGCCGCCCGGATAGTCGAACTTGTCCGTGGCGAGCTGGACCATCTGTTCGGCGTATACCGGATCGCCCATGATCCGCAGCGCGCGGGCGGCGAACAGGCCCGGGCTGTCCTCGCCGAATGCCTCGCACTCGCGCGCTATTTGCAGCAGGTCGGGCGTGGCCTTCTTCAGGTCCATCAGGATTGCGCACTTGGCGGCCATCTGGAGGACCGGCTTGCTGTGCGAGCCCTTCAGGATGTCCAGCACGGTCGGCACGCCCGCATCGCTGCCCAGGCGGTGCAGGGCCAGCGCGGCCGCCATGCGGTTGAAGTACTCCTCCTGCCGCAGGGCGCCGACCTGCTCGGGCCCGCCGCCCATCCAGGGCCCCGTCCGCGTGCCGGGCGCTGCGCTCTGCGGGGCCGGGCCGCCGGCCCGGCCGGGTCCTTCCTCGCTCTGGGGCTCAGCGGGCGTGAACGCGAGCGCTTCCTTGAGGGCGGGGATGGCCCTCGGGTCGCCCAGCTTCTCCAGCACGGCTATGGCGCCGCGGCGCACCCACGTGGACTGGTCCTGCATCGCCTCCAGCACGGGGCCGAACGCCGACTCGTCATGCGTGAAGACGAGCTGCGCGATGGCGGCGCTGCGCACGTGCGGGTCGTCGTCCTTCAGGGCGGCGCAGAAGGTGGGGATGTGCCGCGGCTCGTTCTCCAGCCCGAGGCGGTAGAGGCGGGCGACCTCCGGCCCCCTGTCCTCGAACGTGAACGTGCGGATCGGGTGGTTGGACGCGAAGGCCAGCCTCTGCGGCGCCAGCCAGAGCGCCAACGCCATCAGCAACAGGAAGGTATGCGCGCAGTCCATGAGAACGGCCTCCAGGTGACCTGACGTTTGGCAGGCGTCTTTCTGTGCCGAGTGGGGATCGGCCCTGCCATGATGGGGCGCCGCACACGGGCAGCGCGGACGCCGGCCGGATTCTACCACGGGAGGCCGACGGCAGCAATATGCCCCTGCCCCCTGGTTTGACAGGACTCGGGATCGGGCATAGGATGGGCCGGCCTGGCGGCGCTTCGCCAGGTGCGAGACGAGCACGGAGGTGGAAAGCATGGAACGGGGAGCGACATTTGTGGTTCTGGCCACGGTCCTTGTGGTCGCGTGTTCGTCCATCTGCGCGGCGCCCGCTGCGCAGGGGAGCGACGTGCTCCAGAACAGGTGGGTCTTCTGCTTCGGCTACGGGCGCAACCGGCAGGACGTGGACCAGATCAAGTCGCTCATCCGCACCGCCGCGGACCGCGGGCTGAACGGCATGGTCCTGTCGTCGTTCGACCTGGACGGCATTACGCGGTGGCGGGAGGAGGACTTCGCCCTCCTGAAGGAGATCGCCGACCTGTGCCGGGAGGAGGGCATCGAGCTCATCCCTACGGGGTTCTCAGTCGGCTATGGCGGCGGGGCGCTCGGGCACGACATCAACTTCGCGGCTGCCCTGCCGGTTTCGATCTCGCTGAAGGCCGCAGGCGGCAGGGCCGTGCCCGTCGCCGGGGAGAACCTGCTCGTCAACGGCGACCTGGAGCAGCGTGAGAACGGGCGCTTCGCTGCCTACGCCTTTCACGACCAGCCGGGCGAGGTCTCCTTCCCGGACACGGCGGTGGCGAGCTCGGGCAGGACGTCGATACGCTTCGAGAACCTGACCGCGAACGAGCACGGCCATGGCAGGATCATGCAGACGATCGCCGTGGAGCCGGGCCGCGCGTACCGGTTCACGCTCAAAATCAGGACGCAGGACCTGGAGCCCGTCTCCGGCCTCCAGGCCGTGGTGCTCTGCAAGGACCGCACGGTCGCGAACGTCAGCCCCCGGCTGGAGCCCACGCAGGACTGGACCGACGTGACGGTCGACTTCATCACGGTCGACGAGACGGAGGTCAACGTCTACGCCGGCATCTGGGGCGGCAAGGCGGGCAGATTCTGGGTGGACGACTTGCAGGTTCGCCAGTACGGCTCGCCAGCCGACATCGTTCGCCGCGAGGGCACGCCGCTTGAACTGAGCAGCCAGGACCGAGCGGTGACGTTCGTCGAAGGGGCGGACTTCGAGAGGATCGAGAACCGCCGCGACCTGGACGCGGTCGCGCTCACGCCCGGCACCTCGATCAGGGAGGGCGAGCGGCTGATGCTCGCGTGCTACAAGATGCCTTTCGTCGGGCACTCGTGGGGCAGGCAGATCAGCCTCTGCATGTCGAACCCGGCCCTCTACGACTACTGGGAGGCCCAGGCCCGCCGGCTGCACGAGGTGCTCGGCTACAAGAAGTTCCTGCTCTCGATGGACGAGATCCGCAACGGCGGCGGCTGCCTCTCGTGCCGCAGCAGGGACATCTCCATGGCCGAGATACTGGGCGACTGCATCACGAAGCAGCGTGCCATCTTCAAGAGCATCGACCCCGAGATCGAGGTCCTCATCTGGTCGGACATGCTCGACCCGAACCATAACGCGCACGACAACTACTACCGCGTCGTCGGCGACTTCACCGGCTCCTGGAACTACGTGCCCAGGGACCTGATCATCGTCTGCTGGTGGAACGAGATGAAGGAGAAGTCCCTGGCCTTCTTCTCCGGCCAGGGGTTCCGCACGATGGGCGCGTGCTTCTACGATGCTGACGACCTGACGAACTCCAGGCAGTGGTTGGAACTGCTGAGGGCGACGCCCAACGCGGCGGGCATCATGTTCACCTCGTGGCAGCGGAAGTACGGGCTGCTGGGACCCTTCGGCGACCTTGTGTCCGGCAGCCAGGGCTGACGCAGGGAGCGGTGCCGCCCGGCAGGGGCATTGGCAATCATCTTGAGGAGGGACGCCGGATGAACACCACTCTCCTGGCGTGGCTCGTGCTGGTCGTGGCGGGCCTGGCGGCTCTGCCGCAGTCGGCCTTCGCGTCCGCCTACCACGTGTCCAACGACGGCGACGACAGTAACGACGGGCGGACGCCGGGCACGGCGCTGCGCACCCTGACGGAGGCCGCGAAGCGAGTGGAGCGCGGAGACACGATCCTGCTCCGGCGCGGTGACGTGTTCCGCGAGTCGGTTGAGATCGCCGTGCCGGACGTGGAGATCGGTGCCTACGGTCCGGCGGACCGGGAGCGGCCGGTCGTCAGCGGCAGCGTGCCCATAACCGGCTGGCAGCCGTACAAAGGGTCCATCTACGTCGCGGAGACGGATGCCGACGTGGGATACCTGTTCGTCAACGGCCGTCTCATGACCATCGCCCGGTACCCGAACGCCGGCTGGCTGCGGACGAAGGCCTGGCGCGAGGAGCAACTGCCGGACGAGGGCGGCGGCCGCCGGCGCCGCCGCTTGGGGAAGACGTTCGTCACCTGCCCCGAGCTGGCGGACCACCCGCGCAACGCGCAGGGCTACTGGGTCGGCGCGAACATCCGCTGGCGCCATCATAGCTGGTGGTACGAGACGCGACCCGTGCTCGAGTACGACCCGGCCGGCGTCCTGACCCTGGGCGACCGAAGCTTCGAAGACATGGGGCCGTTCGATGGGGACGAGAAGGGCTGGGGCTTCTACCTGGACGGGAAGCTGGACGAGCTGGACGCTCCCGGCGAGTGGTACTTCGACGCGGAGGCGGGCAAGGTCTACCTCTACCCGCCCGACGGCGCCGACCCCGGCGTGCTCCTGGTCGAGGGCTCCGTCCTCAGCACGGGCCTCAAAGTGCAGAACTCGGCGGTCAGGGACGTCTGCTTCCGGCACCAGAGGGACGTCGGGCTGGAGATCGACGGCTGTTGCGTCGTCGAGCGCTGCCTGTTCGAGGGCATCGGACGCGACGCCACGCTGAGCGAGCGCGGCGCCGGCGGCGCGGGCCTGCATGCGGCGTCGGGCGTACGGGACGCCCGCGTGCGGCACAACGAGTTCCGGGACAACCTCAATCACAGCATCGCCTGGTGGCAGAACCCGCAGGGCCCGGGCTCGTCCGTCATCGAGCACAACGTCATAGTCAACAGCGGGACCGTCCCCGGCTACGGCGGCAGCGGCTCCTGGCACGCCGTCGGCATCCTGATCGGCAGGGGAGCGAACGTGCACGTGCGCCACAACCGGATCGACGGGACCGGCTACGCCGGCATCCTGCTGGGCAGCGACGGCAACGCCGCCGAGTACAACGCCATCCGCAACGCCATGTCCACGCTCAACGACGGGGCCGGAATCTACACCAACTGCTCGCGCAGCATCATCCGCCACAACGTCATCCTGGACGCCAAGGGCGGCATGGAATCCTCCGGCACCTGGCCCAACATATCCCACGGCATCTGGCTGGAGTTCCTGGGCGAATACCGCGAAAGCATCGTCGAAGGAAACACTTGCGCGGGGTGCGGCGCCGACGGCCTCTTCCTGACCAACAACTACGAGTGCGTCGTGCGGGATAACGTCCTCTACGGCAACGAGCGGTACCAACTGCTCTTGACCGGCCGGGGGGAGAGCGAATCGGAGGACGTCACTCAGGACCACGTGATCGCGGGCAACGTGCTCTACGCCACCCGCCCGCCGCAGAAGGTCCTCTACTTCGACCCGCGCTTCGACTACGGCATCCTGAAGGCCAACTCCTACTTCAGCCCCCACACGGACGAGCCGATCGTGGCCGGCCTCGGATGGCCCGGGGCCGGACGGGAGACCGCCCTCACGCTGGCCTCCTGGCAGAAGGACTACGCGTGGGCCGACCGCGAAGCGCGGACCGACCCGGAGGCGCCCGCAGATCGCGGCGCCGCCGACCGCTCGCAGCTCTTCATCAACGACGGCGCATCCGTGAAGCGGATCGAGCTCGATGAGGTTTATCGCGACCTGGATGGCAGTCCCGTTGAGGGCAGCATTGAACTGCAGCCCTTCTCGAGCCGGGTCCTCATACGGGTCGAGCCCTCTCCGTAGAGGCGGGGGACATCCTGGGCTCGGCGCCGTGGGGCGGCGCAGGCCTGCATCGGCTCCGGTCACCTTGACGGGCGCGGCGCGGCGGGCTATGCTCGCCGGCCCACCACCTCACTCGGCAAACCGGGAGGCGTAATGGCTTCCTTCGTGACGACGGACGACCGGGGGAACTTCGTCCTGGACGGCCGGCCCTGGTTTCTCCACGGGGCGACGTACTTCGGCCACCGGCCGGGCACCTGCGGCGCGGACTGGATGGGCGAGAACTTCGCGCACAACGCCCGGTTCTTCGAGCGCGACTTCGGCACCATGCGCGAGCTGGGGCTTAACACGGCGTCCATCTTCGTGCCGGCCCGGGCGTTCTTCGTCGGCCTGGATCCGGCCGAAAAGCGGTTCGAGCAGCTTCACGCCGTGCTGGACAGGCTGGGCGAGTTCGGCCTGCGCGCGATCCTCTATGCGCGCCGGGCGCTGGGGCGCGAGGCCTGGTGCGCCGAGCACGGAGTCGACCCCGCGCAGGGGATGTGGCATCCGGCCGTGAACCCGCACGCCGAGCAGTACAGCATCGACGAGTGTAAGGCGTTCCGCGAGCGCTTCGCCGGCCGGGCGGAGATACTGGGCTGGGCCACGAGCGTGGGGCGCTTCTTCCGCTACGACTTCAGCGCGCCGCCCGTGCGTGACGCGTGGGCTGCATGGCTGCGCGAGCGCTTCGACGGCGACTTCGGCCGCCTGCGGGAGCTGTTCGACCTCGGGCCGGCCGAAGGCACGTGGGAAGAGGTCCTCATGCCCACCGAGATGGAGCCCTACTTCAACGAGGACAACCCGCGCTCCTTCGAGTTCGCGCTGATGCAGCAGGTGCTCTGCTGCCGATCCAGCGCCCGCATCACCCAAGCCGTCCGCCCGGCCGTGCCGAACCACCTCATCATCAACGACGTGGAGGGCTGCTGCTTCTCTATGGGGCACCTGACGGCACTGGTGCCCGAGATGCTGGCGGCCGACGCGCTCTGGCACGAGTGCTACAACTGGGAGGGCCTGCGCAGCTTCCACTTCGGCGACGGGCCGCCGCGCTGGATGAAGGAGCCCGTGGCCGACAAGCCGGCCGTCGAGATCCTCTGCGCCGCCGGTTACGTCCAGATGCTCACGCGCTGGTGCCGGCGCTCGGGCAAGCCCGTCATCATCTGCCACGGCGTCGACATCGGCGAGAAGCGTCGCGGCACCTACACCGAGGACGACCAGCGGCTTCTGATCAGCCGTTACAACGCGTTCGCGGTGGCCTCCGGCGCCCATGGCATCAACTACTGGTGCTGGAACGACGACGAGCTCTCGAAGACCTACACGCGGCAGTTCGGCGTCGAGTTCACGGTCGATACGCCGGCGCAGAAGAAGGACTACCAGCAGGCAGGCGAGACGATGGGGCTGGTGCGTTACGACGGCTCGCAGCGGCCCGCCTGCGAGGACGTCCGCGAGTTGTCCCGCCGAATGCGGGGCAGGCCGGCCGAGGAGCCGCGCCGGGAGGTCCTGGTGCTCTTCCCGTGCCCCATGTTCCAGAGCGTGCACCGCTACCGTTCGAACCTGACGGGCTTCGCGATCCTGACGTCGCTTGCGCGGGAGGGCATCGCCGGCGACGTGGCCATGACGTCGGCTGGCGAGGACGTCGTGAGACTGGACCACCTGACGCCGTTCCGGCTCGTGATAATCGGCGCGCCGGAGTATACGCGCGACCACGAGCGGGTGCCCGAGCTGCTCGTGCAGTACGTGGAAGGGGGCGGCACGCTGCTCCTGCCGCTGGCCGAAAGGGACCGCCTGCAGGACCCGTACGTGAAGTGGCGCGGTGCTCCGGCCCTGGCGAAGCTGGCGGGGGCCGCGCGCGTGCTCGGCCGCGAGGAGACGGCCCGGATCGACCGCGTTGCGTCCGCCCACGCGGCGTTCGACGCGTCGGCGACCCCGTCGTGGGAGCTGGCGATGGACGAACCCGCCACCTTCACGCGTGTTGAACCGGCGGCCGGCGCGGAGGTGCTCGTCCGCGCGGGCACCGGCCCGCTGCTCTACAGGCATCGGCTCGGGGCGGGCGCGGTCTACGTCTTTACCTGGAACCTGGACGTGCTGCTCTTCCGGGGCGGCCGGATCGACTACGGCGGCGGCCATTGGGGCTGGCTCTGGCGCGGCCTGGCCCGCGAGATCGGCCTTGCCTGCGACCCGGACGGCCCCCTGGCGCGGACCGTGGCCGAGATGGACCCGCAGCCGTGACGCCGCGGGGCGCCCGCAGGGCTTGCTGGCTGCAGTGGCTTCGGGCGTTGCCCGAGCGGGCGGCCACGTGTACCATGGCGCGCCGTTCATGGTGTGATGGGCCGGCCGACGCAATGCCCGGTCGGCTGGATTGCGGCGTGCGCACAGGAGAAGAGCGATGCGTCTCTCATGTCGGACGTGCGTGATTGCGGCGTGGGTTCTGATGGTCTCTGGCTGCAGCGCGTTTGCACAGGCGGCGGGTGAGGAGGGTGCGAAGATGCAGTTGCCCGAAGGAGTGAAGGCAGTGTGGGACGTGAGGAAAGCCTGGCGCGAGTCGACCGGAACGCGGGAGCGCATCTGCATCAACGCGCTGTGGCGCTGGCAGCCGGCCGAAGGGGCGGAGGACGCCGTGCCCGCCGACGGCTGGGGCCTCTTCAGGGTGCCCGAGCCGTGGCCGGGAGGCGGCGGACGGGGCGGGTCCCGGATGCTCTTCGCGGATCCCGGCTGGGGCGAGCAGAGGCTGAGCGACGTGACGGCGGCCTGGCACCAGCGGGAGATCACCATCCCTGCTCAATGGGCGGGCCGTCGCATCGTCCTGACGACGGAGTACCTGAATTCCTACGCGGCCGTGTACGTGGACGGCGCGAAGGTCGGCGAGATGCGCTACCCGTGGGGCGAGGTGGACCTGACGTCGGCGTGTCTCCCCGGGCGAACGCACGTGCTAAGCATGCTCGTTGTAGCCATGCCGTTGAATGCCGTCATGCTGTCATACAACGACACGGCTTCCGCCCGGGAGGTCCAGGGCAGTGTGGCGCGACGCGGCCTGTGCGGCGATGTGTACCTGGTGGGCGAGCCGGCCGGCCCTCGCATTGCGGACGCCAGGGTGGACACCTCGGTGCGCAGGTGGCAGATCACGTTCGACGCGAAGCTTGACGGCGTGGACCCCGAGGCCCGCTACGTCCTGCGCACCCGGATAAGGGATGGGGACCGGACGGTGGAGGAGTTCACGGGCGAGCCCTTCAAGGGGAGCGAGCTGGCAGACGGCCACATACTGATCACGGAGCACTGGCGGCCCGAGAAGCTCTGGGACGTGAACACTCCCCAGAACCAGTACGAGGCGGACCTCTCCCTCCTGGATGCCGACGGGGCATTGCTGGACGGGGCCCTGCCCGTTCGCTTCGGGTTTCGCGAGTTCTGGATCGAGGGGCGGGACTTCTACCTGAACGGCACGCGGTTCTTCCTGTCCGCCATCCCGCTGGACAACGGCCAGATGAGCCCGACGATGGCGAGCTACGCGGCGGTCAGGGCGACCCTGCAACGCTACAAGAGCTTCGGGATCAACTTCGTCTACACGCATAACTACGGCTGTCAGCCGGGAGCCCACCTGAGCTTCGAGGAGGTGCTGCGGGCCGCCGACGACGAAGGGATGCTCTTGTCCTTCTCCCAGCCGCATTTCGGGCACTACGAGTGGGACGCTCCCGACGCGGATGAGACCAACGGCTACGCGCTGCACGCCGCGTTCTACGTGCACGTCGCGCAGAACCACCCGTCGGTGGTCTGCTACTCCACGAGCCACAACGCGACCGGGTACGCGGAGGACATGAACCCGGACATGATCGACGGCATTCTGAACCCGCGGGACCAGTGGTCCCTGCGGGGCGCCGCACGGGCCCTGCGCGCGGAAGGCATCATCAGGCGGCTGGACCCGAGCCGGTTCGTCTATCACCACTCCTCGGGCAGCCTGAGCTCGATGCACACGAGCAACTTCTACCCGAACTGGGTGCCGATCCAGGAGATGTCCGACTGGTTCGAGCATTGGGCCACGTTCGGCGTCAAGCCCGTCTTCACCTGCGAGTTCAGCGCGCCGTTCCTGTGGGACTGGGCGATGTACCGAGGGTGGTACAAGGGCAAGCGGGAGTTCGGCAGCGCCGTCGCGCCGTGGGAGTTCTGCCTCGCCGAGTGGGACGCCCAGTTCTTCGGCGCCAGGGCCTACGACATCACCGAGGAGGAGAAGGAGAACATCCGCTGGGAAGCCGAGCAGTTCCGACAGGGCCGCGCGTGGCAGCGGTGGGATTATCCTCACCGGCTCAGTTCGCAGGAGTTTGACGACCGCTTCCTGGTCATCGCCATGTACCTGACCGATAATTGGCGCGCGTTCCGCACGTGGGGGATGTCGGCGAACTCCCCGTGGGAATACGGGAGCTACTGGAAACGGCCCGCCGGCGGCGAAAGGGACAGGGGCGACCTCGAGCTCGACGTCGATTGGGAGCACCTGCAGCGGCCCGGGCCGAGGCCGCCTTACGTTCGGGAGAAGGAGGCGGAGCAGCAGCTCGCCTTCGATCCGGCAGACCTGGAGCCCACCGCCGCCGCGGAGGCCCTATACCGGAACAACATGGCGCTGCTGGCCTACGTCGCCGGCAAGCCCGCGGCCTTCACGAGCAAGGACCACAATTACCTGCCGGGCGAGAAGGTCGAGAAGCAGCTCATCGTCATCAACAACTCGCGCCAGACCGTCACGTGCGACTGCGAGTGGTCCTTCGGCCTGCCCCGCCCCGTGACCGGAAGCACGACCACGGCGTTGCCCACGGGGCAGCAGCAGCGCATCCCCCTGACCTTCGAGCTGCCGGCGGACCTGGCGCCCGGGCAGTACGAGCTGAAGGCAGCCGTGCATTTCAGCAACGGCGAGACGCAGGAGGACTCCTTCACCGTCGACGTCCTGCCGCAGCCGGAACCGGTGCAGGCCGGCGCGAAGATCGCGCTGTTCGACCCCAAGGGCGAGACCGCCGAGCTGCTGAAGGGGCTGGACGTTCGCTTCGACCCAGTGGAGGGAGACGCCGACCTGTCGGCGTACGGCGTCCTCCTGATCGGCAAGGGCGCCCTGACGCTCGACGGCCCGGCGCCGGATCTTTCCGGCGTCGGCGACGGCCTGAAGGTCGTCGTGTTCGAGCAGACGGGGGACGTGCTGGAGAAGCGGCTTGGGTTCCGCGTGGCCGAGTACGGGCTGCGCTGGGTCTTCAAGCGCGTGCCGGACCATCCTCTGCTGGCGGGGCTGGCGGACGAGCACCTGCGCAACTGGCGCGGCGAGGCCACGATCCTGCCGGGGCGCCTGGAGTACGAGCGGGCCCCGCAGTTCAACTACGTGCCGACGGTCAAGTGGTGCGGCATCCCCGTCACGCGGCTCTGGCGCTGCGGCAACCGGGGTAACGTGGCTTCCGCCCTCATCGAGAAGCCGGCCTGCGGCGACTTCCTGCCCATTCTCGACGGCGGCTACGCCCTCCAGTACAGCGCGCTCATGGAGCACCGCGAAGGGAAAGGCATGGTGCTCTTCTGCCAGGCGGACGTGACCGGGCGAACGGAGGCCGATCCTGCGGCGGACGCGCTGGCCCGGAACATACTGCGGTACGTTTCGGACTGGAAGCCGGCTCCGCGGCGCAAGGCCGTCTACGTCGGCGATCCGGCCGGGCGGAGCTACCTTGAGTCCGCTGGCCTCTCGCTGGCGCCCTACGAGGCCGGGAAGCTCTCAGGCGACCAGGTCCTCATCGTCGGGCCCGGCGGCAGGCAGGAACTCCGCGACGACGAGGGGACGATCCTCGACTGGCTCGAGGCGGGCGGGCACGTGCTGGCCCTCGGCCTTGACGAGAGGGACGCGGATGCGTTCCTGGCCTTCGACGTGGGCATGCAGAAGGCGGAGCACATCGCGGCGTACTTCGGGCCATTCGGCGCTGGCTCCGCGCTGGCGGGCGTCTCTCCAGCGGAGGTCCACAACCGCGACCCGCGCGAACTGCCCCTCGTCTCAGCGGGAGCCACAGTCGTCGGCGACGGCGTGCTGGCGACGGCCCAGGACGGGGCAGTCGTCTTCTGTCAACTCGCTCCCTGGCAGTTCGACTACTCCGGGGAGAGGATGAACGTCAAGCGCACCTTCCGGCGGGTCAGTTGCCTGGTGGCCCGTCTGCTGGCGAACATGGGCACGGCGGGGCAGACGCCGCTGCTCGACCATCTCTCCCGCCCGGTCGCGGAGGGCGAGACGCGCTGGCTGGACGGCCTTTACCTCGACAATCCCGAGGAGTGGGACGACCCGTACCGCTTCTTCCGCTGGTGAGCGTAGCGCGCCGCGCAGCGCGCCTGCGGCCACCGTTCGGCGGTTGATCTGATGCGCCGCCCGCTGCGGCCCGTGTGACTCCGAACTACCAGCCGAAGGAGCGATAGGGGTCATCGAACTCCTGCGGCTGGTCCAGGTAGAACCCCTGGAGCCAGCGGCCCTCTGTTTCGCCCGCTGTCACCGGACTTGAGAAACGCTCCAGCAGAGGCGCGCGGCTCTCGCAGCCCATGTTGCCCAACACGCGCGTGACCAGGCAGCTCGTGCGGCGGAACGTCTTCTTGATGTTCATCTTGTCGCCGGAGTAGTCGAACTGCCAGGGGGCGAGCTGGGAGAACGCCACGTTGGCGTCCTTGGCGACGGCCAGCACGCCGTTGCCGAGGACGGTGGCGCCGCCCGAGATAAGGTCTATCTCTCTCGGGTCACGGTTGTGAACGTCCGCCGGGCCCACTCCGGCCAGCACGGACTCCAGGGCGGGGGGATCGAAGACCGCGCAGATGTGCTCGGCCTTCTTCGTCTGGATGGCAGACGGCAGGAAGGCGTTGGCCTCGTCCTGGCCGAGCCCGATTGCGAAGAGACGCCCGCCGGCCTTGAGCCACTGTCGCACGGCGTCGGCGTTGGCAGCCACGGCCTTTCCGCCGCCCGGCCCGACGACGAGGACCTGGCCATCGCCTAGCTGCCCGCCCTCGTACGTCGCCGGGGCGAATCCCGCCGCTTTCAGGTGCTCGAGGCCGGCGCTCTCGCCCGCGTACAGTGCGGTGCGGCCCTGAGCGGCGACGTATGCGGCGGTGTAGTCAATCATGTTGGTGACGAGCCGCCGGGCGGCCGGGTCTTCCTCGGAGCGTCCGGTCACGTCCATCTGGCAGAGCAGCACGACGCCCTTGCCTTCCCGGTACTCCATGAGGGGACTGAACTGGAGGCTGAAGCCCCCGTCCACCAGCGGCAGGAAGTCGCCGCACGCCGGCTTCTCGATGATGACGGACGCCACGTTGCCCCAGTTGCCACAGCGGTCGCCCCGTGTCACCTCGATGCCGCACCACTTCCTGAGCTTCTCCCCGGTCTGGCGGCGGATCTCGTAGCCGGTCAGGCGGGGCGGCAGGAGGCTGGCCTCCCCCCGCCAGTCGTGCAGGTTCGCGGTCTCCACGCCCGCCAGGAGCGGATGGTCCGGCACCCGCGGGAACACGCGCCTGAGGCCGTACTCCTCCACCCGGAAGCCGAAGCGCTTCTCCAGCACGTCAGTGGTCTGCTCGAACATGATCACTTTGAGGCCGTCGCGCACGCGCCCAATGTCGGGCGCCGGCCCGTCAAGGGTCAGGGCCTCCTTGCCGACGATGAGCATGTCGTAGCCGCTCAGATCCGCGTTCGCGGCGACCGGCTCGCAGCCGACCGCCATGTCCTTGAGCAGGCTTGCCGTCTCGCCTTTGGGGTCGAACAGCGCGATTCGCGCTCCCGCTTTGGCCGATGGGGCGGGGGCGAGCACGTTCACCTGGAACGAGTCATCCTGGGTCTCGCCCGAACTGAACTTGACCGATGCAGTCAGCTCATACGCGCCCGGCTTGAGGTCTGCCGGCAGCGCGAACTGGAGCGGGATGCGCTCCTGCTGGCCTGTCTCGATCGAGACCGTCTGCTTTCCGCCCTGCGGCTGCGGGAGGGCGAGCGACCAGGTGCAGTCGCACTCGACCGGCCGGCGCGAGTTGTTGATGATGATGAGCTGCTTGCTGAAGCTCTCGCCGGGCAGGAAGTTATGGTCCTTGGTGGTGAAGCGTTCGGGCTTGCCGGCAACGTAGGCCAGCAACGGCATGTTGTTGCGGTACAGCGCCTTCGCCCCGTACGGGATCCAATCGGATCGCGCGAAGGCCGTCTCCATGTCCTCGTAGCGGTCCTGGATGTAGTCGGCGCTGAACCCGGGCCTCTGGATGTTGTCCCACTCGACCTTCAGGTCCTCGCGGTCCCGCTTCACGTCGCCCCGCACGTCCCAGAGCACGCCATGGCCGAACTCGTTGAACGAGGACACGCCCCAGGTGCGGAACGCGCGCCAGTTGTCGGTGATATACATGGAGCGCACCTCTTGCTTCTCCTCATGGCCTCTTGAGGAGGGCCCGACGATGGCGTAGGGGTAGTCCCAGCGATACCACTCCTTGGCCGTTCGCCACTTGTCGGCCTCCCAGCGCAGGTTCACCTTATCCCTTTCGCGGAGCTGGAAGGCCCTGTCGCCGAGGAACTGCGCATTCCACTCGGCCACGCAGAGCTCCCAGGGGAGCGGGCTGCTTCCCCAGGATCTCTGGCCCTGATACCAGCCGCGGTACATGGCCCAGTCCAGGTCATAGGGCGTGTCGTACTCGCACAGAAGCAACGGCTTGCCGCCCTCGGTGGCCCAGTGCTCGAACCAGTCGGAGACCTCCTGGATGGGCGTGAAGTTCAGGTAGAGGTTGAGGGTGTGCATGTTGCCCAGATTGGCGGACGAGTGGTGATAGACCACGCGCGTCGGGTCAAGCTTCTCGACGATGGACTGGCCGAGCAGCCCCCGCTTGGCGCCGTCGTAGAGGCGAGGGCCGATCTTGCCCTCCTCGTTGCGAAGGCCGTCTATGAGGTCCGGATCGCTGCCGCCCCCGTAGGCGAACGCGTTGTGGTTCATCGAGTACATCACGACCGAGGGATGGTTCTGAGCCATCCGCACGTAGAACTCGGCGTGCCGGGCGTAGCCGTTGGTCTTCTCGGCGTCCGGCGCGCGCCACTCGTAGTTGCCTACGTGCGGCTGGGAGAAGGAGACCAGCATGCCCACGTCGTCGGCTGCGCGCAGGAAGTCGGCGTAGCCCAGGTGCGAGCCTGGCTGGCACCCGTAGTTGTGCGTGTACATCGTGTTGACTCCCCAGGACTTGTACCGCTCCAGGGTCTCGCGGGCGGCGTCATACGTCGACCAGGCCGCGCCAATCAGGCCGCTGTCGTAGGGCACGATGAAGCTGTAGAAGCGCGTTCCGTTCAGATAGAAGTCGCGTCCCTCGATCCAGAACTCCCGGAACCCGAACCGCACGGGACGATAGACATCGATCTCCTGGCCCGCGTCGTCCAGGAGGGACACCTGGACGGCGTAGACGTTCTGCGGCGTGTCGATGTCCCAGAGCTTGTCGGGCTTCCAATCGGCGGTGAACGCGAAGCGGCCCTCCTTCAGGTCGGCCGCGCCGAAAGGCGCGCTTGCGAACTCCGCCGCGACGCGCGCGCCGTCCTTGACGACGGCCTTCAGCAGATAGCGGGCGCCGGGCTGCATGCCGTCGAGCGCCGTGTTGAACGCGATCTGCCACTTCCGAACGGACGGATCGACCTTGACGTCGCTCACCCTTGCCCCGGGCGGCGTGCTCACCAGGAAGACGTCCCCGCAGAGGCCGCGACGCTCCACGCTGCCGCGCGCTTGCCGAGGGGCGCCGGTATCGTTGAAGACCGCCACCACGTCGGCCAGCGGCATGGCCTTGACGCACATGGACAGCACGTGCGTCGCGCCGGGCCGGCAGGCCGTCGTGACGTCCACCTCGCCACCCGGGAAGAGGATCTCGCCCACCTTCTTGCCGTCGACGAATACCGCCGCATAGGAGTTCAGGTATTCCGTGTAGACGGCGATGCGCCTTCCGGCCCAGCTTTCGGGGATCTTGATCTCGCGCTCGCACCAGGCTGCGTTCACGTCCCGCAGGTTCGCGTTCTGCCAGCTCGGGTGCTGGTACAGCGTCTGGCTGTCCTTCTGCATGTAGTCGGTGATCCCCGGCCAGGCCCCGGGGACCTTGAACCAGCCCCAGTTGCCCGTCGGGACGGCCTCCGCCTCTTCACGGGCCGGCTGCCAGCGCCACAGGCCGTTGATGCACATTCGTTCCTGGGTGCTCGTGGTCTCGCGATACGCCTTGCCCAGGTCCCAGACCGCTGTCACACCGGTCGGCAACTGCACGGCCTCCTCCCCGCGAACGCCCTGTCCCAGGCCGACGGCCTGCGAAGCAAACAGAGAAGCCAGCACAACCACGACGGACCCACAGACGCGCCTATGCATCGTGACTCTCCCTTGTCCGCAGTCAGCCGACTCGTGTGGAGCGCGCGGTAGGGACCCGCCGCGCCTCTGGAACGCCGAACGATCATACACCATGCACCTCGCGCGGGAAAGGGCCGGGAGCACAGATGTCATCGCGACCTGCCGGCGTGCGTGCCGCAGACGGGGCCGGCAGAGCCAGGCTCCCCTCGGCCGGCCGCTCCCTCTACTCGGGCGGGCCGGGGATGACCGGCTCGGCCCCCCACGGGCCTTCAACGGGCGTGGGCGGGAAGGGCAGCCCGGGCCGGACCGGCGGCAGGCCGGGGAAGGCGCCCTGGCCGATCAGGTCTTCGTAGCGTTCGCCCCGCATCAGCAGCATCGCGGCTGCCGTCAGGCTCCAGTTGAACCCCACGCACGGCTCGCCCCAGTACCAGTTCTCGCGCGTCGGCCGCATGCGCCTGGCCAGGAACCGCGACATGGTGGCGTTGCCCCACGAGGACATGTGGGCCATGAAACCTGGCATCCACACGTCGCGGCCCGGGACCCACTCGTAGCCGTGATAGATGTCGCTGAAGCTCTCCGGCGCGATGTTCGAGACGCTGCACAGGCGATACGGGTTGCGGCCCAGCACGTAGTGCAGATGCTCCTCGGCCAGCTGGCGGAACTGCTCCCGGCCGGACAGCTTCCAGGCCATCGCCAACTGCGCCGCCACGCCGCTGACGCCGGCCGGGTTCATGTACCAGCCGTGAGGGCAGACGCAGACGGCGTAGGGCGACCTGTTCGCCAGCTCGAAGACGGCCTCCATGCCCTCGACGAACCGGCTGCGGAACTGCTCCCGCAGGGCCGGGTCGCCCTCGGGGTCAAGGATGTAGGAGAGCCACGCATGGTGGACGGAGCCATGGAAGCACCCGTCGCTCCAACTGCCCGCCAGGCCGGAGAGCTCCCGCACGATGTCGTGGAACCGGTCCTGGCGGGTCAGGCGCCAGAGCTCGACCGCCGCCCAGAACCTGTCGCCATCGGAGCCGTCGGCTCTGCTCCCGCGGGGCTGGGGTGGGTTCTCCTCGGCCCACTTCCACGCCCTTAGCGCGGCAGCCTGGAAGGCGGCGGAGCCCTCCGCGTCGTACGGCTTCAGCGCCCGAGCCATCATTGCCATGCAGGCGCATATCTCGACGTGCGTGCCGTAGCTGAACCTGTCGTCGCGGATGTAGCGCGGGTCGGTGTCGTTCGCCCAGCCCTTCCCGTAGCCCTGGATGGGCGAGCCGCCGCCGCTCTTGCCCGTCAACAGGTAGCCCATGCACCGGCCGTCCTCAAGCTGCATGTCCCGGTAATACTCGCCCTGCCAACGGGCTTCGTCCAGGAAATCGGGCACGCCGTTGCCGCTCTCGGGTAGGTTGAGCTGGCCGTCGAAGTGCCTATCCTGGCTCATCTCCCACGCCAGCAACATGGGGGCCAGGCGGTCCGTGTGGGGGAACATGCGGGAGTCCCCGGCGTCGACCCAGCGATGGCGGACCGGCCGCTTGTTTGCCTCGTCGCTCGCCAGCGGAACCGGGTCCGTGTAGCAGGCGGGGCGGGCCCATCGGAAGGCGTCCTTCTTCGGCAGGTCGCAGCCGACGCGCTGGTACATGAAGAAGCGCGCGGCATGGTAGTAAACGTAGTCGTAAATGGCGTCGTCGACGAAGAACGCCACGGAGCGCCCGACACCGGGCACGACAAGCACGTAACAGCCCTCCTGGCTCAGCGGCGTGAAGTCCGCCGTGTAGACCCACTCGCCGTACACATCCGGCTCGAACGGCGAGCGAAGCGCCAGCTTCCCGCGCAGGACGGGCTCACCGACCGGTTCGCCCTGCGGCCCGGCGCGGTGGACTGCGAAGGGCCGATCCCCCAGGTCGAAGAGCCGGCTGCCGCAGACCAGGGCGATCTTGCGGCTGCCCGGCAGATAGCCCACGTGATCCACCCGCACGGGCCCGCGCTCCGGCTCGGGTCCGTCCGAGCGCAGCACGATGTTGTCCAGGTCAATGCTGAGCTTCCCGGCCCACCCGTCGCCCGCCAGCACGAGCCTGTTGGCGGTGATGAGGCTGGCGTTGGGCGTCTCCCAGTCCAGGTCCGCTGCGGGCACCACGACGTGCTGCCAGTCAGAGGAGTCCTTCAGGTAGGGGTCGAGCGGCGTCGGCCGGGGCGACGCCGTTTCGGCGCCGTAGGTGCAGCGAAGCGCGACGCCCAGGCCCTTGCCCTTTGCGTCGCCGCGCACGTCGAACTCGATGGTGCCCTGCGGGCGGTAGCCGTAGGCGTCGAAGAAGGCCCTGGGGCGGCTCGTGTCGCCGTAGGGAGGCACGAGTTCGGGCGTGATGTCGAGCCGCCAGGCGGGGTCATCCCCCTCGATGGTCAGGCTGAGCCGGAGGCCGAGCTTGCCGTCCTTGGCCGCGTCCTTGGAAGGCAGGTTCTGTGAGGGGTTCTGCAGGCCCGTCACGTTGCCCCGCGGCACGTAGCTCCCCATCAGGTCCCGCGGCTCGCCCTGGGGATGGCCGCGCCGGAGCTCTCCTGGAAGAAGACGAGCTTGCTCAGGCGCGTGGCCTCGGCCACCTTCGCCGGCGTCCATTCGGTCCCGGCGCCGGCGGCGATGGCCGCCCGGCCGGCCAAACACGCCAGGAGCACCGCCAGCATCCAGCTTGCGCGCATGGTCGTCCTTCCTTTCTGTTGATCGCCGTCCCGTGCGCGACCCTAGCGGGCCGGCCCCGGCACTACTGGTTCGGTGCCCCAGGGTCCGCCGGCGGGCGTGGGCGGGAACGGCAGGCCCGGCCTGTAGGGCGGCACGCCAGGGAACGCGCCCAGGTTAATCAAGTCGTCGTAGCGCGTGCCTTCCATCAGCATCATGGCGGCGCCCATGATGCCGGAGTTGAACCCGATGGCGGGCTCTCCGAAGTACCAGTTCCACCGCGTCACGCGGATGCGGCGCGAGACGAAGCGCGACAGGTTCGCGCCCTGGTCGACGGACATGTAGACCACGTAGCCGGGCATCCAGGCGGTGCGGCCGGGCATCCATTCGTACATGTTGAAGGGCGTGCTGTAGGTCTCTTCGGCCACGTTCGATATGTCGCACAGGCGGTAGATGTTTCGCCCGCACACGTAGTGGATGTACTCTTCCGCCAGCTCGCGGTACCTGTCCTCGCCCGTCAGGTTCCGGGCCGTCAGCAGGAGGAAGGCCGTCTCCCCGAGCCTGCCCGGGCAATGGTACCACCCGTGCGGGTAGACGGCCACGGCGTACGGGTCGCTCGCGGAGAGGTCGAACAGCACGTCGAGCTGGCCTGCAAAGCGGCGGACGAAGTCGCTGCGGATCGCCGGGTCCGCGCGGGCGTCGAGGGCGTACGAGACCCAGGCCAGGGGGGCGCTGTCTTCCTTCCAGGCGTTGCTGTCCCAGCGGCCCGGTGTATCCTTCAGGTCGCGCACGACCTTGTGGTACTGCTCCTGCCCGGTCAGGCGCCACATCTCGACGGCCGCCCAGAGCACGTCGTCCTGCCAGTCGGGGGTCTGGCCCGGCTCGACCTTCGGCGCGTTACGCTCGGCCCATTGCCATGCCTTCAGCGCTGCCGCGGCGAAGGCCTCGGAGCCCTGCGCATCGTAGGGCTTCAGCAGGCGGGCCATCGCGGCCATGCACGTGCCGAGCCGCACGCTGCGGTCGAACTCGAACCGCTCGTCCAGGATCAGGCGCGGGTCGGGGTCGTTCGCCCAGCCCTTGTCGCGCCCCAGGTCCGGGTTGCTCCCGTTCCGCGTGGAGGGCATGACGTAGCCGATGCAGGCCCCGCTGTCGAGTTGCATCTCGCGGAGGTACTCGGCCTTCCAGCGCAGCTCGTCCAGGAAGTCGGGCACGCCGTTGCCGCTCTCGGGCAGGTTGAGCTGGCCGTCGAAGTGCTTGTCCTGCGTCATCTCCCAGGCCAGGATGAGCTGGGCCGTCTCGAAGTCGTGCGGATAGACGCGCGCGTCCCCTGCGTCGATCCAGCCGTGCAGGATGCGCCTGGTCTTCGTCCTGTCGCTCTCGAAGGGGGTGGGGTCCGTGTAGCACGCCGCGCGGGGCCATTCGAACGCGTTCTTCTCAGGCAGCGCGCAGCCGTTGCGCTGGTACATGCACATGCGGGCCAGGTGGTAGAAGAGGTAGTCGTAGACGGCCTCGTGGACGAAGAAGCCGACCGAGCGCCCGACGCCGGGGACTTCGAGCACGTAGCGCCCGGGCTGGCGCAGGGCGCTGAAGTCCGCTTCGTAGACCCACTCGCCGTAGACGGTTGGCTCGAACCCTGCGCGCAGCTTTAGCGCGCCCTCGAGCAGCGGCTCGCCCGCAGGCTGGCCGTCGGCCCCGACCGCGCGCACGAAGAAGGGCTGCCCGCCGATGTCGAAGAGCCGGCTGCCGGCCACGAAGGCCACCTTGCGCGCGGCGGGCAGGTATCCGACGTGGTTCAGCCGCACGGGCCCGCGCTCGGGTTCGGGGCCGTCTGAGCGCAGGACGACGTCGTCCAGGTCGATCTGGAGGCGGCCGGCGTAGCCCCTGCCGCCGATCAGCACGCGGCTGGCTATGTGCAGGTCGCTCCTCGGGTTGCTCAGGTCCAGGTCGGCCACGGGCACGACGACGTGCTGCCAGTCGTCCGCGGCGCGCAGGTAGGGGTCGAGCGGAGTCCACTGCGGCATCTCGCTGAGCTGGTCGGGCGAGCAGAGCGCGACGGCGAGCCCCTTGCCCCTGCCGTCTCCGCGGAGGTCGAACTCCAGCGTCCCCCTGGGCTGATAGGCGTAGGCGTCGAACAGGTCCTTCGTGCGGGCCATGGAGCCAATGGGCTCGTTGATCTCGGCTGCGATCTGGATGTGCCAGACGGGCTGCTCGCCCCGGATGTCCAGGTCGAGGCGCAGGCCCAGCTCCCCGCTCCTGGCGGCTTCGCGGCTGGGCAGGCTGGTGGCGGGCGAGCCCAGGCCGTCCACCTCACCTGAGACGACCTCGCTCCAGAGGAACCACTTCTGGGGCCCGCTTGCGGTCCCCCGCATCGTGCTCTCCTTGAAGAACACGATCTCGTTCAGGCGGGTGGCCTCGGCCACTCTGTCAGGGGTCCATTGACTCTCTGCGCCGTGCGCCGGCGGCAGGACCGCCACGCACATCAGGGCCACGACCAATGGCAAGCGGCAAAGCTCCAGGGCGGACATGGGACCTCCCCCTCAGGATATGAGTTCGGACCGCACCTACGTGCCGGCCGCACCGAGCGACTCCATCGTCTGCCGGAACGCCTCGTTGCCGAACTGGCGGTACTGCTCGGCCGTTACCCCGGCCCACTCGATCACGGGCCGGTTCAGCCTGGCGCGCATTTCGTCGGGAATGCTGCCCGTGCGGGCCAGCTCCTTGCCGGCCTCACGGAGGGCGGATCGCAATGCCTCGAGCGGCCCGGCCAGCTCCGGGGCCCTCTCCATGTGAGGCAGGAACTCGCCCGCTGCCATCACGATGGGCTTGACGCCCAACTGACCGAACCTGGCCTCCAGCGCAGCGAAGTGCTCCTGCTCCGGGAAGCCGCAGTTGGAGACGGCTACCCATCGCCAGCCTTTGCCGCCGTGGCGGAGCGGATGGGTCGTCATCCCGCCGCTCTCCGTCAGCCACGGCTCGGCCAGAGGCAGCATGCGTTCCAGCATCGCCTGAACGCCGGCCGGCACGCCGCAGATGTACAGCCCAAACCCGACCACCAACACGTCGGCGGCCAGCATCTTCTCGTGCAGCCCGGCGACGTCGTCCTGCTGCACGCACTTGCCGGGCGTCTTCACCCAGCAAGTGAAGCATCCCTTGCAGGGCCGCACGTCCAGATCCTGCAGGTACACCTCTTCCACCTCTGCTCCACCTTCTCGCGCGCCCTCCAGCAGAGGCCCGAGCAGTCGCCGGGTGTTGCTTGCCCGGCCGCGTGGGCTGCCGTTGATCGCGAGCACTTTCATGGTGTGCCTTTCCCCCGTGGCCGGATCAGCCACCGGGCCCGCTGCCGCAGACTCACTCAATGACGCGCCGGCGCCAATCAGCGCGCCGAGAGCGCCCAGCACGGTTCGCCGTGAGAGCATCATTGCCGGTCCTCCTCCGCCTGGAAGCGCTGGACTTCCTCCAGGACGTCCTCCAGGCCCGCGAACGGCTTGTAGACGAGGCGCACATGGTAGGTGCGCCGCTCGCCCGCCTTCTGCGGACCTGACCAGATGCCGAAGTCCCACGCCGGCCTGCGGACGGCCTGCATGCCGCTTGCCGACACAAAGGAGCTGAAGCTGCCCTTGTCTGTCGGCCGGAAGATCCAGAGGGCCACGTAGTCGTCAACGAACCCGAAGAAAAAGTCGTCGAACGAGGTCAGGGCGCCGGCCCTGAATCCCGCGCGCTCCGTCGCTGCCACCGATTCCGGCGTCTGGATGATGGCCTGCCGCAGCACTGGGTTGTCGGTGAGGAACTCGTGCCATGCCTTGCCGTGGGGATCGAACGCCCTGAAGAAGAGCCCGCCGTTGTGACCCGCGCTCGTCATCTCGAGCCATTGGGCCTCCTGCTCTTCCTTCAGGACGCCGCGCAGGAACAGTGAGGTGTTCTGCACGAGGTTCATGTAGGAGGCCCAGAACGTGGACGAGGACTCGACGTCCACGTCGGGCCAGACCGTGATGGTCTGGTCGACGTACGTCTCGCCCAGCTGGAAGACGATCTCGGCGTTCAGGCCGGCCGCATCGGCGCCCTTTTGCGTGAGGCGGGCGGTGTGGGCGTCCAGTTGCTCCAGGGCCATCGGCGCCACGCGCGGCGCGTTCCAGGCGCCCTTCTGCTCGCCCATCGGCGGCACCGTGCCGCTGCACTCGTAGTTCAGGCCGGCCGGCGCGAATACGTTGCGGCCCTGCCGCTCGTGGATCAGGGAGGCCAGGCCGTTATAGCCCGGCATCGCGTAGTCCCCGACAGGGCAGAGGCGACTGGCGTTGTCGGTGACCCGCGCCCGCAGCGGTCCGTTCGTCAGATATGCGCCGGCAAGCTCCCCCTCGGGCGACGGAGCAGCCCCGGCCGCCCCGAGTGCCAGCAAGCAGATCATCAAGGCAACTCCTTCCAGCGTTCTCCAGGCGTTCCCAGGTCTCACCTCGCACCTCCTCTGAGCAGCTGTCTGGCCCGAGGTATACCGCGGGTGGCGCCCCCGGTCAAGATGGACGGTCCTGGGAATTGCGCCGCTCCTCGTCCTATTTCCGGGCGACGAACCTGACCGACCGGACGGACACGACGCCCTGGCCGCTCTCCGCGCCGGTGATCCCGAACGTGATCGCCGATATCTTCGTCGGGTCGAACCGGGCGTTGCTGAAATCGCTGAGCGGGAGCAGGGCCGTGGTGTAGTTGCCCACGGCGCCGCCCACGTCGATGCTCTTGCTTCTCACGTCGTCCGTGGTTCCGGGAGAGGCCAGGGCGACCATGAGCTTATGGCCGTCCTCGAGCCCCTTGTAGGAGAGCTGTACGGCGTCGAAAGCGCCCGCGTCGAGGGGTGCGCCCGAGCCCGGGTCGCCCAGGTTCAGGCCGAATGCGGCCCACCAGGTGCCCGTGTAGTCGTAAGTGAAGGCGTAGGTTCTGCCGAGGTCGTCGGCCGATTCGCGAAGCTCCCCGCCAGCGGTCCAGGTCCCCGTGACGGCGTTGGGTTCACCGGCGCAGAGGTCCAGAACGGAGCTGAACAGGCTGTCGGAGGAGGCCACGGCAGTCTCGGAGGCGATGAACTGGAGGGTGTATTCCGGACAGAAAAGCCCGTCGCTCGTGAGGAAAGACGCGATGAGGTCCGCCTCCGCTGCGAGCAGGAGGCCCTCGCTCGTCTCGGGGAGATAGGGCGTGAATTTGTACGCGCTGTCCACGCCCTTCAGGAGCATTCCTCGCCAGTGCCTGTAGCGGTTCCTGTTCTTCTCGGCCACGCAGTCCGCGATGAAGGCCGCGGTCTCGAACTCGGGCAGATCGATGCCCGCGACGGAGAGGTTCACGCCCTGCTCGAGCTCCTCTCTCTTGAAGACCCCGAGCGGCGCGTCGCCGCCCTTGAGCGCCAGGATGTAGTACGGCGCCGTCAGGTTCTGCACGGCGATCATGTCGCGGTTGAGCGAGTCATGCCAGGGGGCCAGGTCGATGGTCAGCGTCCCGCCGCGCGTTAGGAACGGGAAGGCGGCGACCTTCCGCGTGAAGGAGAAGGAGTCCGCCTTCATGGTGAAGTCCGACACGGTCTGATTCTCGGAGGCGAGGACGCTCCCGGAACCGGCGTCGATGACGAGGCGGAGGATGTTCCCGTCCGCGCCCAAGGCCTTGAGGATGCAGTAAGCGATGAGCGCCTGACCCGAAGCGTTGGGGTGGATGCCGTCCCCGGAGAGCTTCAGCGCCGGGTCGGCCTCCTTGCAGGAAGCCATCGCCTCCCCGTACATCCTGTTGAGGTCGATGACCGGTATCTCCTGTGTCTTCGCCCAGGCGATGAGCGCGTCGCTCATCTTGCGGAGTGCCTCCGGGTAGAACGTGTCGAGGGCCTTGCCCTTCTCGCCGGTCTGGACGCCCGTCTCGTACGGAACGGTTGTGATCAGGATGATGCGCGCCCTCGTCCTCTCGCGCAGCAGCGCGACGAGCTTGTCCATGCCGCTGATGTAACGCTCCATGGTCGCGTCGGAGTACGGCGCGTATCCGCCGTCGTTCATGCCAAGCATGATGAACACGAGCGTCGGGTCGAGGGGCAAGACGTCGCGTTCCATCCGCTGGAGCGTAGCCGTGCTGTCGCCGCCCCAGGCGAGGTTATAGAAGTCTGCGTTGAGATGGGGATAGCGGCCCCGGACGTATTGCTCGATCGTGCGGGGGTATTCCGCGTTGTCCGAGATGGAATCCCCCCAGAACACGACGCGGTCCCCTTCCTTTATGGCGAACTCCTCCTTCGCCGCAACGGACGGAGCCGCGATCAGGAACAGCGCTGCCGCGGCCAGAATGCTGGTGATGGTCCTGGTCATCGTTGCCCGCCTATGAGATGAAGGATGCAGGTCAGGAGCTTCCGTCCCGCCTGCCGAGTGATCCTTTCGGCTGCCCAGCCCACGCTACGGCTCCGCCTTCTCGATGACGCCGAGGTTGTCCAGATAGACCGTGCCGTTCTGTTCGCCGTCGCTGTTGTAGACGACGACGATGCGGAAGAGCCCGGCCATCGCCTTTCGCCAGTCCGCCTTGTCGACGTCCATCCGGATCGTGACCCATTCGCCCTTCTTCTCCGTGGCGATGGGGACTTCTGCCAGCTGCATCCAGTAGTTCGCCTCGCTCATGAGGACGAAGGCCATGTGGGCCCAGGAGCCGGAGTTGACGTAGTCGTCGCCGAGTTTCATCTGGACCGTCACGGCGATAACCTTCCCCCGGTCCATGCCCTCGATGCCGTTGAGCTTGACGAAGTCCAGATAGCCGCTGGCCCAGCCGGCGTAGTCCTTCATCTTCAGGGCCAGAACGCCCCCGCCGGCACGGACGCCCGTGTCGATCTCGGATTCTCCCTTCCCTGTCACGTGCTCCAGGTCGGCGTCGCTGTCGAACGTCAGGACAACCTTTGCCCTCTCCACCGGGCCGTAGACCGAGAGCACCTCCTCGTTGCTGGACACCCCCAAGGAAGGGACGTCCGCTTTGTACGTGTGCCTGCCGGACTTCAGCGTGCCGAGGTCCACGGAGGCAAGGCCACCCTTGATGGCGCCCCTGGTCGCGCCCGTTGGGCCGGTCAGGACGAAGTCGCCGTCGAAGCCGGCCAACGGCTCGGCCCGGCCGCCTCCACGCAGGACGTGGATTTCGGCGGTCACGGGCTCGTCGTCGGGCGCCTTCTCGGGCAGGACGAGCCTGACCTCCGGCTGGACGGCCTGGACGGGGTACTCGCTCGAAAGCCCGGCGCTTGACAGCACCAGCCTGTCATCGGCCCGGCCGGCCGGGGCTCGCAATCCGAACGTCGCAACTCCGTCGGCAGAGGTCTGCGCCCGGCTTTCGTCGAGCGTGAACTTGCCGTTCTGGAAACGTGCCGTCACGGCCTGGCCCGCCATCGGTTTGCCGTCCTTGTCGAGGACCAGGACGCTGAGCTGCGACCCGGTGCCGGCGACATAGGTGCCCACCTCCGCACCGAGCACGTGCAGGGAGCCGGCCGCGCCTGTGGCAGCGCCCGGGAACCTCAGGATCGTCACGGAATACGCGGGGAACGCGAACTCCTTGTTCGCGCCCGCCCGAAGCACGGACCGCGAAGGCCCGGCGTTCCAGAACGTGTTGAACGCCAGAGGGTCCCACCTGTACTCGGTCGTTGACAGGCGGAAGCATTCGCACCACGCCGGTATCTCGAAGCCGTTCAGGTCGATCGTGCCGACGACGTCTTCCGTGGGCGAGGTGTTCACGGCCATGAGGCAGATGCGGCCGTCCCGGTCGCGGGACGCGTATGCCCTCAGATCGGCCGACGAGCTCGCCGCGTCGAGTATCTCATCGCCGAAGTAGTTGCTGACCATGTAGAAGGCCCAGTATGGCGCCTTCGGGTTCGCCTCGCGCTCGAGGATGAACCCGTGGCCTCCGCCATAGTCCGGGTTCTGCGTGAAGCCGTCCCACCGGCACGCGTAGTCCAGCTCCGAGCCGAGCATCTCGCCGAGCGCGCACGCGGTCCAGATCCCGCTGAACAGGTTGGCCGTGTCGACGTCGGCGTGAAGCTTGACGTTCCACTCCGTCAGGCCGATGAGGATCTCTGCGGCGCGCTCAGGCGCATACTGCCTGACCATTTCTCTAATCTGCCGGGCCGTTTCCTTGATGGTGGGCAGCTTGGAGAACATCTCTTCGGCAGTGCCGGGTCCGACCGTGTAGTAATCGTGGTAGGAGATGAAATCCACCTCGTCGCCGGCGATCTTCAGAAGGTCGGGGATGAAGCCATCGGGCGACCCGTAACCCGCCGGGCCGCCGATCTTCGCCGTCGGATCCGCCTTGCGGATGGCGCGCGCGAACGCGAGGAACAGCTCGGCGTAGACTTTGCCGTCCATCACGCGGCCGTCCGGCCGGACGGCGCCCGCCTCGCCCGCCTGGTCGAGCTCGTTGCCTATCTCCCAGAACCGCGCGCCATACCCCATCTGCGCGTTCGCCCACTTGACCCATTCGGCCGCGTCCCGCGGAGTGCCGGTGCCCGCATTCACGGTGACCATGTGCTGCGCGTTGACGGTCCTGATGAAGTCATGGAGGTCCTTCACGTCGCAGTTGCCGTGCCAGGTGCCTAGCTTCGCGGTGGCGGGGTCCTTGGGATACCCCTCGAAGCCGTTGAAGCCGGGGGCCCATTCGGAGTAGTCGATCTGCCAGACGCCGTTCCTGTACTTCGACCTGTCCACGGCGTCAGGCGTGTTGTTGCCGCGCCGCACGCCGTTGCCGTTCCAGAAGTAGATGTCCGACATGCCGCCGCCCGGCATCCGGATGATCCCGGGCGCGATGTCGCGGAAGAGCGCAGCGATCCTCCCGTCCTTGAAGGTGTCCGCCGAGTTCCATATGGCGATGTTCGTACCCAGGAACATGTGGCGGTCGACTTGCCGGACGGCCCTCATCGTGTCGACCTTGATCTCCGCCGCGTGAAGAACGGGGCAGGAGCCGAGGGCGAGGACTGCGGCGGCAAGGGAGAGGATGCTGTTCATGGTCAGGCCCCCTGGGCCGGGACCTACGCGGGCACCTGCGGCCCGATGTACTGGGTGGCCGCGATCACGTCGTCATACCACATCTTGATGTCCGACACATCGCGGGGGTTGTGCGTGTAGATGCCGAGGTCGATGCGATTCGACTTGAGCCGCTCCACGTTCCTGAGGCGCAGATTGGGGAAGTCGGCGAGGAGCTGGCCGTCGACCCAGAAGGCGATCCGCCCGTCCCGGTCGCCCGGCGCGTTCGCTTTGACCATCAGCTCGTAGCAGAGCCAGCGGCCCCGTTCGGGGAAGTAATCGGGCCGGGAGACGAAGTCATCGCCGAAGATCTGCCTGCTCCCCGGGAAGACCCTCCCGGTTGGGAAGAACTGGTCGCCCCACCGGCCCCCCTGGTCCATGTGGTAGCAGTAGACGACCAGGTAGCCGGGCGACGGTATCTCCTCGCGGGGGCGCCACGTGTCCAGGACCGTGGTGAACTTATTGCTGCCGTCGGAGCGCAATCCGGGGCAGGCCTGCGGGACGCCCGGGGCCCTTGCGGCGATGCCCCCGCCGTTGTGCGCCCCGCCGTGGTAGAGCTCGACGTTCTTCTCGAACTTCGCGTAGTAGCGCAGAAAGAGCGTGTCGGATCCCTCTTCGAAGTACTTGCCCACGGCGGCCCCAGCGGGCAGGCCGGTGCCGGGCCGCACGATCGTCATCTCCAGGGCCTTGCCGCCGTTGTGCGCATCCTCGGGTCGGTCCGTGATGCGGCACAGACCCCCGGAGGTATCCCACTTCTTCTCGTCCCGCTTCCGGTAGCCGCCCGGGAGCGGGCCGGGCTCCGTGGTCTCGAAGCCGTCGGCGAAGACGACCGCAGGGTCTCGCTCGATGTCCTTGTCCCCGGGGTACCTCGCGGCAATCCCCGGACCTTCGGGCAGTTCTGATGGCACAGGCTCTCTCCCCATCGATGGTTGAAGGCGTTCACGGCTCCGAATGCTGGCATCTCGCTCCAAATGGGCGGCTATGATACGGGCTGAGCCTGCCTGGGGCAACTTCCGGCTCCACTTGAGAAGGCGAGCGCGCCGCCGTATCATCGCGGGCCTTCGTGGCGGAACCATCACGCGGGCTCCCGGCGGAGCCCACACGCGTAAGAGAGGAGGCCGGAAAGAGGTGGCGATGAACGGCAACGAGAGCAGCGACCCGCTGGCCCGTCTTCGGCGTCTGGCCAACGACGCCGGCGGTCTGATAGCAGAGGCCCTTGCGCCCGTGGACGAGGCGATCCGCGAGATCGGGGTTCCCCTCCGTGCTTCGCATTACGCCGAAGACTGCCGCGACTGGAACCCGGAGGGCTACGGCTACTACCAGGCGCATGCCAGCCGATTCGCCTTTGCGATCGAGGTCGCGGACGGCAAGGTGAGCGAGTACTCCCTCTGCGCGGCGGAGGGGCCGGACGGCACCTGCGGCCTCTACGTCTCCGTATGCGAGTACCACGTGGCGGACGAGAAGCGAAAGAACGAGGACGGCAGCGAGGAGGTCATCCACCGCAACGTGATCGACAGGATATACCTGGTCCGGCCCGAAACGTTGTCGCTCGCGTTGCGCGCGCAGATGCTGGACGAGCTGAGCCAGGGCAACTTCCTCAGGGCGTACCGGGAGCACGTCGAGCGGGGCCGGGAGGGCCTGCCGGAGGAGGACCTGTTCCGCTATTGGCTTCCCAAGAAGGAGGCGTAGCCCCTTCGGTCTCGCGCCAGGTTGGCGGGCGTGCGGTGCTTGGGCCCTTTGAAGTGCAGAGGAGGCAACGAGTGAATGCCAAGAATCTGGCTGTTGTGTCGCTCGCGGGCGCAGGTCTGGTCGTCGCGTATGAGTTGAGTTGGCTCGGCGAGTCCAGACTTGCGCCCGTTCTGGTCGGGCTGGGAGTGTCGGTGGGACTCCTTGGGGTTGCCTTCTTGACATTGCTCAAACACCCCGGCGATGCGCTTGCGAAGATCCTCCGTGCGGCGGAGGTTGTTGACTGGGACATCGTCGGAGGAGGAGAGAAGGGGGAAGCAGTCATCAATCTGAGGCGTGCAAACGTGGTACTTGTCGATACCGAAACCGGCCACCAGACGGCGATAGGACCGGGCTCGATAAGACTGACGGCAAGCGACCACTCGTCAGGCAGAGAGACTCTAGCCTATAGTTTTGCACTTTTCGGGCGTGTGCCCGTGCAGTGGGGGTAAAGAA
>CAZFSS010000002.1:0-246222 GCA_964521715.1 uncultured candidatus Brocadiaceae bacterium
GCATCCATCCGGCCGGAGGCGCAACGCGGCTCACGCGGCATCCTGTTAGAGGCTCTAAGCCCGGCGCTGCCTCCCTCAGTGTCGGATGGCCCGGACGTATTCGGCCACCACGTTCTGCGCCGGATATGCATGTCCCCGGTGCTGGGTGAATCCCTCGGCGTACGCGACGCCTGCCAGAAGGCCGGCTTTGCGGGCGGTCTCCACCATCATCCTGATGTACTCGTCCACGCCGTGTTGCTTGCGCAGCCACTCCCGCTGGCTCCGGTGGCAGGCCAGCATCTCCTTCTTGCGCCCCAGCACGTCCCCGATGTCCACGTAGAACTGCGGCTTGATCGGCCGGCCGAGGATGTCCTTCAGCTCCATCGGCGCCCAGTAGTACAGGTAGGGAACGCGCGCCAGCGGCGGCGCGGCGTCCGGGGATCCCGTGGCGAAGTTCGGCATGGGGGCGGCGAAGGCCGCGGCGCGCACCGTCCGGCTCACCTCCTCGTGGTCGACCATGTAGTCCTGCGGAAAATGCGTGAACACCACGTCAGGAGCGGCCCTCCGCACGTCCTCCACCACCTTCGCCAGCAGATCTTCGGTGAGGACTATGCGGCAGTCGCGCCCGTCCAGGCACGAGCAGCCGGCGCCGAGCACAGAGGCGGCCTGCGCGGCCTCCTTGCGCCGGATCTCCATGATCCTCTCAGAGGACTCGGTGGCGCTCCCGCAGTCGCCGGCCGAGACCGCCGTAACGTGCACGTCGAAGCCCGCCCGCTTGAGCAGGAACAGCGTGCCGGCGCACATGAACTCCACGTCATCGGGATGCGCCCCGACAGCCATCGCCTTCATGGCGAACACCGCCTTCCGTCAGCCGCAGGTCCGATCACGGGCGTCAGACGCCTCACACGGGATTGTAGTGAGGTCGGCCCCGGGCTGTCAAACCGTGCAGGCGGCCGCCCGGGGCGCCCGCTTGCCGTTTTCGGTTGCGTTCCCCGCCGGCAGCGGTTAGAAAGTGCCCCTGTTCGCCTGCGGCGCCAGGGCGAAGCGCCGCCAGCTCCAATGACGGGGATCGCAGATGGGGACTGACAGGGTCAGAGTGGGCATAGTCGGCGTCGGCGGAATGGGAGCCGGTCACTGCAAGAGCTGCCAGGACGTCGAGGAGATCGAACTGACGGCCGTGGCCGACGTCAACGGGGCGCGCGCCAAAGAGATCGGCGAGCAGTTCGACGTGCCGCACTTCAGCAGTCACGAGGACCTGATCGGCGCCGACGTGGCCGACGCCGTCGTCATCGCCACGCCGCACTACTTCCATCCGCCGATTGCCGTCGACGCGTTCAAAGCCGGCCTGCACGTGCTGAGCGAGAAGCCGATCGGCGTCCAGATCGGCATGGCGGAGAAGATGGTGAAGGCGGCCAGGAAGCACCACAAAGTCTTCTGCGTGATGTTCCAGATGCGAACGACGGCCGCCGTCAAGAAGGCGATCGAGATCGTCGAGTCCGGCCAGCTCGGGGAGCTGAAGCGAACGCTTCTGGTCTCGCCCGAGTTCCGCTCGCAGGCTTACTACGACTCCGGCACGTGGCGCGCGACGTGGGCCGGCGAAGGCGGCGGCGTCCTGCTCAACCAGGCTCCGCACATCATGGACGTCTTCGCCACGCTCGGCGGAATGCCCAGCAAGGTGCACGGCCGCTGCGACACGCTCATCCACGACATCGAGGTCGAGGACCACGCCGAGGCGATGCTTGAGTACCCCAACGGCGCCGCCGGCTACTTCTACGTCTCGACGTGCGAGGTCGGCCCGCGCGTGCTGGAGATCGTGGGCGACGGCGGCAGGCTGCGGCTGGAGGGCAGCAAGCTTTCCTTCTGGCGCTTCGTGCCGCCGATCGGCGAGTTCAACCGCGCCAACACCGAGATGTGGGGCTCGCCGAAAACCGAACAGGTCGACCTGGCCATCGAGGAGTGCGAAAACGGCCACCAGGTCGTCCTGCGCAACTTCGCGCGGGCCATCCTCTACGACGAGCCGCTCGTCTCGCCCGGCGAGGTCGGCCTCAAGTCGCTCGAGCTGGCAAACGCCATCATCCTCTCGTCCAGGAAGGGCAAGCCCGTCGAGCTTCCCATCAACCGCGCGGAGTACGACAAGCTGATCGGGTCTCTCTGCGCCACGTCAAGCTTCAAGGGCGATTGGGCCGAGACGAGCTGGGAGACCGATCCGCAGTTCAAGAAGAAGAAAAAGAAGTGACGGTCGGTCCGGCGCCGGGCGCTGCCGCGGCCGGGGTCCGGGCCTGTCGGCGTATCCCTCTTGCGACCCTCAGCCCCCCGTGTGGTGGAGCATGGCCATCGCGTTGTAGATGGCATGCGTCCACGCCGCCACCCCGAGCCCGCGCACCAGGAAGATGATGCCCAACAGCGCGCCGCAGATGGCACGGAACGCGAAGTCGTAGATCCGGAACTGTTCCCCGAGCGGGCCGATGTGGTGCGCAGCGGCGAACAGCAGGCTCGATATCACCACTGCCACGGCGACGCTCCACGTCGTGTTCCACATGAACACCTTGTGCAGGACCCACGCCCCGCCGCCCAGCAGCAGCACCCGAAAGAACAGCTCCTCGTAGACGCCCGCTCCCAGCGCGACCAGCAGCGGCCCCGACCGCCTCAGGTCGATGGCGAAGAGGACCTGGGATGCGCGCTCGTGCACCATTCCCGCCAGTGCAGGAGCGACCTTGTAGAGAAGCCCCGCATACAGGCAGCCCTCGGCCACCATCATCGCCACGATGAGGAAACCGGACGAGGCCGACCAGTCGCCCCGCCAGAGCACAGCCACCAGCGCAACGACCAGGGCCACATTCAGCACGTGCGCCGCCGTCAGGCCGATCAAGCCCAGCGGCCCCGTCAGCCACACTTCCGCAATGTTGCGCACCGAATAGCCCGCCTGCACGATGCCGCAGTGGTAAAGCACGATCAGGGGCAGCATGCTGACGATGCCGAAGGCGAAAGACCTGGACTCGCGGTAGTAGCTGAGTCCCTCCGCCCTGACCGCCTTGTTGTTCTTACCGCCCATTACCTCGCCTCAGGACAAAGCGCCGGCGATCATCATCAGCACGCCGGCAGGCAGGCAGTAGGCCGCGAACCAGTGCAGGCGCCCTCTTTCGACCACGCGCAGCAGTAGCAGAAGGCAGACGATGCCGGACAGCGCCGCCACGAGCGTTCCGGACGCCAGGACTCCGGCCCCCAGCGTCCTCTCGCCGGCCGACGCCGTCGCCAGCGCTCCTTGCAGCCCATGGCGCAGCTTCCAGACCAGCGCTCCCGCCAGCGCCGGCACGGCCAGCAGGAACGAGAACCGCGCGGCCTCTCCGCGCGCCACGCCGAGCAGGCAGCCGGCCGTGATCGTGATCCCCGACCGGCTGATCCCCGGCAGCAAGGCCAGCGCTTGCACAAGCCCAACCGCAAGTCCCCGGCCTGGGCCGACCCGGTCCGTCCGCGCCCCCGGCGCAGCGCGGGAGCCCAACAGGATCAGGCCCGTCACGCACAGGCAGGCCCCGGCACCCCACAGGCTGTCGAAGACGCGCTCCACCGCTTCCTCGAACGCCACGCCCGCGACGGCGACCGGAATGGTCCCGATCGCGACCGCCAACGCCGTGGGGAAAAGCGGCGCCCTTTCCTCGGCGCCGCGGATGCTGCCGCTCTTAAGAAAGACGAGTCCGCCGAGCACCCCGTCGCGCACGATCTGGCATAGCGGCCGCCCGAAGACGACCATGATGGACAGCAGCGTGCCAAAGTGCAGGGCAACTTCCACCATGGCCCCCGGCGAGTCGACCCGAAGGAGCGCCTGGGCCGCCACGAGGTGCGCGGAGCTGCTGACGGGGAGGAACTCGGTCATGCCTTGCAGCAGGCCGAGCAGGATGGCGTGCATGGTGTCCATGGTGGTTCCGGCGCCCGCCTAACGCAAAGCCCGCCGGGACGAAGTGGGGATCGGAGTTCATGCAGGACGCCGGCCGCGACCCGCGCCAAGCACACAGTGATCGGCGGAGCCCTACGGCGCCGACAGGCCTGCCAGCGCCTCCTGGAGCCCGGTGAGCTTGGCCTCCACGCCCTTCATGCGGGCCCGCAGTTCTGCAAGCTCGTCCAGCTCGCCCAACAGCAGCTTCTCCTGAAGGAACTCTCGCCCGATGTTCTCGTCAAGCGCCGCAACCTTGTCGCGGAAATCCTTGACCTCGTTGGCAAGCCGTTGGTCCGCAGTGAGCTGCTCGATCTCGCGGTCCAGCGCGGCCGTCTCCTTGCCCACATCGTCCGGGCTCGGGAGTCCCGCCAGCGCGGGGCCCGCAGCCGTCAGACCGTCAAGTGCAGATTGCAGCCCGCTCGTCAGGCCGAGCGCGTCGCCGACCGTCTGAGGCTGGACGGAGGCGTCGGCGAGGGCTCGCCTTGCCGGAGCAAGGGCCAGCGGTTCGCCCGCAGCCGCCCCCTCGAACCGCTGGGTCGCAGCCACCACGTCCTCCTGCAGCGTCTTTGCCCTGTCCTGAAGGCTCTGTCGCACTTGCTGGACCTTCGCCCTCACGTCGGCCACGCTCTGCTCGTAGGACTGGACTTCGGCGTCGGCCTGCTCCTTCGTCAGGTTACCCGTCTTGAGTCTGACGGCAAGCTGCCCCTTGTCCTGGGCCACCTTGCGCAGGATTTCGAGCACATCGGACAGCGCCCCCTGCCTGGCACGCAGTTCGGCGGCGTTCTTCCTCTTCTCCAACAGCGCGAAGAAGGCGGGCTTGAACTGCTTCCACAGCTCCTGTTGCCGCGTCTGGCTTCCCTGGACAGCTTCCTCAAGCTGACCTTTAAGCCGCGAAACCTGGGCACGGTACTCGTCCAGAATGGTCTGGGGCAGAACGGCTTTCTCCTGTTGCGCCATCTTCTCCCGGTCGGACCCGGGCAGCCAGTCTCGGATCAGCAAGATCTCGCCGCCCGCTGCGTCCTCCGCCGCGTTTTCAGACCATGGGTAGGGCCGGGAGCCAACGGCCATCGCCGCCTGCTCCCACTCCTGCCGCGTGGGCACGCGCTTGAGCACGTAGGTCGCGTACCATTCCGCCTGCCGCCTGGTGAGGCCCAGGACAGGTGCGGTGGCGGCCAGCGTGCCGGGCTCGATCCGCTGCCACTTGTCCGCGACCGGCTGTGCTGTCGCCTCCAGACAAGCGACGTACTCGCCGATGGCCACCGGCTTTTGGTCGATGAAAACTGACGCGCCTTCGCTAAGCTGCACCATGCCGGCCGGCACCTTGAGAGGAATGCGCGTCACGACAGGAGGGGATTCTTTCTCCGGCTCCTTCTTCTTACATCCTAACACTAGTACGGCAAGGCAGATAGCGACGGCCAGCGCTTTGCGATGCATCCTCGTGGCTCCCGCAAACCGAAGGACACACTTAGGGCGAACCGGGTCTGTGCACATCATAAGGAAAGGACGAGGCCGAAGTCCAGTTTCGCGGCAGCCGCCTTCAGCCGCCCGAGGACGCGCGTGAGTTCCTTCAAGCCACCGAGGCGATCAGGCCGCCGAAGACGGCCACGTTGGGCACGTGAGTGCTGGCGGTCCGGCCGTAGTCATTGATCGCCTGAGCTTCGGCACCGCGAACGTCCTCACGGTCGGGCCGCCAGGTAGCCCCATACGAACGTCGTCTCCGGCATGCCCTGGTGCACGGTGTACTCGCACATCGTGGGCCACGAGTCGATGTCCCAGTAGGATTCCGTGACGGGCCACTGCTCGATGGGCGGCGTAACGTTCACGTTGGGGATGAGCTTCCACCGGATCACCCAGTCCGGCGGCTTGGAGAACTCCAGGTCCATCGGCCCGTAGACGGTAATGCCCGGCGGCGCCTTGCGGCCCATTCGATGGGCGTCCACGACCAGAAGGTTCTCGACGGCCTTAGTGCCAATCCCGCTGACCATGGCCATGTTCATCGGGTTGGCGCCGGCGCCGTACTGGCTCGCCAGGACGGCCGCCGCCAGGTACTTCGCCTCTCCCGTCACTGCGTGGGCACGCACCAGGCGCTCGGCCTGCGGCGCCGACAGCCGCCCCAGGCCCAGGGGCGCTCCCACGTCCGGGACGGCCCAATGGAAGGCCGTCTGCCGGCCGAACGCCAGTTCGTCCTCCCCGTCCGCGATCAGGCCCTGGACCGCGTTCGCCTTGATCGCCGGGTCGGCCAGGCTCTCGTCCAGACGGGCGTAGAGGAATGCCGCGTCCCGCTGCACGTGATGGCCCCAGGCGAACAGGATCGGCTGCTCCAGAAAGCCGCACGTCTCGCGGAACAGCTCGTGCCAACGGCGGTCGCCGGTCAGGCGGTACAGCTCCAGGGCAGCCAGATTGCGCTCGTCCCTCTCACCCCAGGATCCGTAGTTGCCGTCGGGGTGCTGCTCGGCGAAGTCCCTCTCCGCCCAGGCCATGGCCTTCAGCGCGCTCTCGCGGTAGGGCTCCGCCCGACCGGCCGCGCCGTGGGTCTCCATCCAGTGGGCGGCCCGCGCGGCCACGCCCGCGTAGAGCCAGCTCGCCTCGTAGTCGGGAGCGAAGGCCATCAGGAGCAGCGTGTCCGTCCAGCTCGTCTCCCCCTCGGCGGGATGCTCTTCGGACTCGATGCCGCCGCGGATGCCGCCCTCGGGCGTTTGCATCCGCCGGTAGCAGTCCACGTTCCAGAGCGCCTCGTCCAGCAGGTCGGGCAGGTCGTTGCCGGACTCGGGGATGTTCAGGTCGAGGCCGGCGAAGTAGTCGGGGAACAGCTCCAGCAGCTCCAGCTTCTTGCGCGTGGGGTTCAAGTGGCCAACGTTGCGGTCCCAGTCGCCTGCGTCGAAGTAGCCGCCCCACGCGTTCGGCAGCGTCCGCTCCGTGCGCTGGGCGACGAGCTGCCGGAAGGTGTCGTCCTGCCCCCCCGACTGGTTGCGCCGGAACGTGGTCTCGTAGACGACCTTGCCGTCGTCCGGATGGAAGCCGCGCGGGCGCGTCCAGTCCGTGTAAGGCTCTTCCAGCGCGATGCCGCTCCGCTGGTGGTAGTAGCCGCGCACGGCGGTCTTGAACGCGTCTTCCCAGGCCCGCTCGCCTATGGCGAAGGGATAGCTGCACCCTATGCCGGCCACGCACACGCGGTACGTGCCCGGGGCGTCGAACGCGGAGAAGTCCATCTCGTAGACGTCCGTCTTGTTGAAGTTCCTGCCCTTCGCGTGCAGGCCGGGCGAGACTTCGTCGGCGGGCTTGGAGAGCCTGGTCCTGCCCGTGAACGCGACTCGGCCCGTCTTGTCGTCGATCAGCGAGAACTCCATGCCCGGTTTGTAGCCGCCGTATCCGCCGCCCGTGCCCATCCAGAGCGAGAGGAACGCGACCTTGGCCGGGTCGTCGGGCCGGAAGCCGACCTGGCTGACGTGCACGGCTTCGCTCCGCACGTGGGCCGGGTCGTGATGATAGGCGATGGCGGGCTCGGCCAGGTTGAGCCTGTCAACGCGGATCTCGTAGTGCCTGCCGACCGTGAGGGGCTCGGGCAGGACCAGATAGATGTTGTGCTCCTGGGGGAACTGGAGCTCGGGCGACTCGTCCGTCGCCTTGCTCTTGCGATGGACGGCCAGCGGCCTCTTGCCTTCGGCGTAGGCCGGGTCGTCGTCGGAGAGGATCAGGTAGTTCTCCGCCTGGTCTGCGTAGGCTTGCTGAAGGGGGACGCCCGTCGCCCGCTGGGGGATGTGGAGCCAGTCCGACCGCTCGCCGACGACGAGTCCCACCTTCTGCCCGTTGCGGATGAGGTCCTTTGCGCTGCCCCGGCCCTCGCGTGGTGCGAGCTCGTCCCCGGGCTGCGCTTCGTATGGGATGAACCGGGCGGGGATCACGTCCCGGGCATGCACCTGGATGGCCAGCACGTCCGGCGCGACCGTGGCCACGTTGACGACCTTCGGCTGATCGCCCGAGAACTGCGACAGGTCCAACAGATCCAGCCTGGGTTCTGTCTGCACGATCTGCACCTCATCGAGCCAGGCCTTCCCGTCGCCGCGCAAGAGCAGCATCAGCATGACGTTGGCCGCGTCGGGAGGCACGGTCACCTCGGCTTCGAACGGCGTCCAGGTGCGCACGTCCGTAATGCGCATGAGATCCTGCCACTTGGCCATCTGCCAGTTCTGGTCCTGGACCATGACGGCAACGGTCGCGTACTCGAGCCCCGGCCCGGCGGCCTTCGCATAGCCCTTGACCGTGAAGGTCTGCCCCGCCGCTCCCTGGATGGACTGGTTGCAGTTGCCGTCGGCGGCGCCGCCCACCGATTCCAGACGCAGCGACGCCGGGCCTGCGACGAAATCCTGCGTGTCGCGTACGACTCGGAGCGTTCCGGTCGGCGCGTGGATCGTGTCCCATCCGGCCGGCGCGCCCGCCCCCTCGGTCATGGAGCCGTTGGCGATCGAGGCAGCGCCTGCCTGTGCGGCGCCCCGGCCGGCAAGCGTTCCGAGAACCAGAACCGTGACCGCGAGCAACATGACGCACATCCTTGCCGAATGCTTCATCTGCCTTCACTCCACAAACATTGGGGGGCCCACCGGGCTCCCCCTCTAGCGTCGCCGATCCTCCCAGCCCGGCTCAAACAGGCGGATGAACTTGTCCTCGCCGTATGGGTGCCGAGCGGCCTGCTGCTCGTCGAGCTCGACGCCGATCCCGGGCGCGTCGGAGGGTTCGATGTAGCCGTCCCTTACGGCAGGCACTCCCCGGAAGACCTCGCGCGCCCAGGGCACCAGGAAGTCGTCGAAGCACTCCTGGATCATGAAGTTCGGCATGGCGGCGTGCAGATGCGCGTTCAGCGCCGTGTTGAGCGGGCTCTGGGCCTGGTGACAGGCGACGACGGCGCCGTGGGCCTGGGCCAGCGCTGCGACCCGCATCGCGCCGCCCACCCCGCCGCAGCGCAGCGGCTCGGGCTGCACGATGGAGACCGTCCGGGGGGCCAGCAGGTCGGCAAACTCGCTCAGGTAGCTCAGGCGCTCGCCGCTGGCGACGGGCACCGGAATGGCCCGGGCCACTTCAGCAGTGGCCCTGACGTCCTGCGAGTTGACGGGCGTTTCGAACCACGCGGGCCGGAACTCCGCCAGCGCGCGGCCCAGGCGTATGGCCGTGCCGGCCGTGAACCGGTCGTGCCCCTCGATAAGGATGTCCACCTCGTCGCCGACGGCCTGCCGCACCGCTTCGACCAGGGAGAGCGACAGCTTCTCCTCCGCGGGGTCCAGGTTCAGGTAGGCCGCGCCGAAGGGGTCGAACTTCAGCGCGGTGTAGCCCATCTCCTTGACCCGGAGCGCTTGCTCCGCGAACGCCGACGGGTCGCGCGGGCACTTGTACCATCCGTTCGCGTAGACCCGGAGCCGTTCGCGCAGCCTCCCGCCCAGCAGCCGCCACAGCGGGGCGCCCAGGCTCTTGCCCAGGATGTCCCAGCACGCGATCTCGATGCCGCACGCCGCGACCGTATTGCGGAGGAAGAGCCCCTTGAAGATCTCCTCGTAGACGCGCAGGGGCTCGCGCGGGTCCATGCCGACGACGAAGCGGCTGAGCTCCCTGACCTGGGCGGCCTGGGGCTGCGCGGTCAGGGACGTGGCCTCTCCGAGCCCGCAGATGGCCTCGTCCGTCTCGACGCGGACGATGACCCAGTTCTTCCACGGATTGCCGATGATGAAGGAGCTGATGCCCGTTATCTTCACGCCGTCCTCCTGTCGGGTCCGGGGAGCAGGGCGCATTGAGACTCAGGCGTCCGCGGGCCCATGGGCGTCGCTCAAGCGCCGACGCCCTCCCGATGTGGCGGCTCAGCGGACGACGCGCCCCGCGCCGGAGCCCTTCATGAGCGCTTCCACCTCAGCGCGGCTGGAGAAGTTGAAGTCACCCGGTATAGAGTGGGCCAGGCACGAGGCCGCCGCCGCGAACGAGGCGGCCGTCTCCAGGTCCGACAGCTCGGGCGTGGTGAGCGCGCAGATCAGGGCCGCCGCGAAGGCATCCCCCGCCCCCACGCGGTCCACGATGTTGCGGATCTGGTAGGGCTCGTAGCGCCCCTCGGCGCTGGGCGCGAAGAGGGCCGCGTCGGCGCGTGCGTCATACAGCATGACGCCCCAGTTGTTGTGCGACGCAGAGATGCTTTCCCGCAAGGTGATGCCGACCTTCGTGACGTTGCCGAACTGGGCGGTGATCTGCCGGGCCACGTCGGGGTAGCGGTCAACGGCGAGCTTGCCGGCCTCCACGTCGGTCTCTTCTGCTCTGATGGAGAGCACGTTCGCCGCATCTTCCTCGTTGGCGATCGCCAGGTCGGCGTGCCGGAGCATTTCCCTCATCGTGCGTTCCGCCAGCTCGCGGGGTGGCGTGCCGGGCTCCCATCGCCAGAGCTTCTTGCGGAAGTTCAGGTCGCAGGAGACCGTCAGGCCCCGCCCCTTCGCCTGCCTGACGGCGGCCAGCGCCGCGCCCGCCGCGCACTCGGAGATGGCCGGCGTGATGCCGCTGACGTGGAACCAGTCCGCGCCCGCGAAGATCTCTTCCCACGGATAAGCATCGGCCGGCGTCCGGGAGATGGAGGATGCCTCCCGGTCGTAGATGACCTGGCTCGGGCGCTGGTTCGCGCCGGTCTCCAGGAAGTAGAGGCCCAGGCGGCCCTCGTCCGTGCGGAGCACGTGCGACGTGTCGACGCCGATGTTGCGCAGCGTGCCCACGCAGGCGTCCGCCATGGCGTGGCCGGGCAGCGCCGTGACGAACGACGCCTGGCCGCCCAGCAGGACGAACGAGACGGCCACGTTGGCCTCCGAGCCTGCGAACGTCACGTCCATCTGCCCCGGCAGGGCCTGGCGCAGCCTCAAGAGGCCCGGCGGCGCCAGCCTGCCCATGATCTCACCGAACGTAACCAGCTTGCCCATGGAGACAACACCTTTCCGAAAATCCAAGCAGAAGAGGCGCCGGCAGCGGCATTGCCGGCGGAGCAATGCGCGCTCAGCCCGATTCCCTCGCGTCGGCGGCCAGTTTGCTGGCCTGCCGCGCGGTCTCCGCGATGCCGGGCCAGTCCCGCTCGCGTATCTTCTCCTTGCCCGCGATCCAGGAGCCGCCCACAGCCAGGATGAGGGGGTCTTTCAGATAGGCGACCATGTTCTTCGCGTCGATCCCGCCCAGGGGCATGAAACAGAGCCCCAGGTGCGCGTAGGGCGCCGCCATGCTCTTCAGGTAGGGCAGCCCGCCGATGGGCTCCGCCGGGAAGAACTTGAGCACGCGGCAGCCCAGCTCGACCGCCAGTTCGACGTCCGACGGAGTGGCCACGCCCGGGGCGAACGGCAGCCTGGCCTCGCGGGCGGCCTCGATGACGCGCGGGTTGGTGCCCGGCGCGACGCCGAACGCCGCGCCCGCCTTCTTCACCTGCTTCACCTGCTCGGGCGTCAGGATGGTCCCCACCCCCGCCAGCATCTCGGGCACCTGGTCCACGACCGCCTTCAGCGCCTCGACCGCCGCGGGCGTGCGCAGCGTCAGCTCCATCGCGTCGATGCCGCCCTCCAACAGCGCACGGGCCAGGGGCACGGCGTCCTCCGGTCGCTCCACCGTCAGGACGGCCACGGCGCCGCAGTCACGAATCCTGGCCGTCAACTCTTCATCGAACATCGCTCGTCGCCCTCCTCAGCAAACGTGCCGCCGCGGCTAGAGCCCGATCCGAGACCGGAACTCCGGCACGCCCCGCACCCCGGCGTCGAGGCGGAAGAGCGCCCCGGCGCCGGCTCCCTCCTGTTCCTTCTTGTCGCCGCCGGCCGTCGTGACGTACATGTCCGCGTAGTCCTCCCCGCCGAAGATCACGCTGGAGACCTTCCTGGCCGGGAAGTGGACGCGACGTTCCTCCGTGCCGTCCGGCGCGTAGCGGACGAGGCAGCCGCCGTCCCAGCGCGCCGACCAGACGAAGCCGTCGGCGTCCACCGTCATGCCGTCGGGCACGCCTTCGCCTTCGGGCGTTCGGACGAACAGCCGCCGGTTCGCGATCACTCCGCTCTCCCCGTCGTAGTCGAACAGGTAGATCTCACGCGCCCGCGAATCCGTGTGGTACATCCGCCTCCGGTCCGGCGTGAAGCCCATGCCGTTGCTGCACCCGACGCCCTCGAGCACCACGGTCAGCGTGCCGTCCGTATCGAGGCGGTACAGCCTTCCGGGACGTTCCCGGGTGGGCATGGTGCCGCAGAAGACCCGGCCGGCCGGGTCGGCGATGACGTCGTTGAAGCGGCTGGCGCGCTCGTCGGGGATCTCCTGGAGCACGTAGTCGAGGTCCCCGTCCCGCCAGACGGCGACGGCGCCTCTCGCCATGAAGAGGAGCAACGCGCCGTCTTGCTGGATCGTGAAGCCGCCGACGACCTCGCCGGAGTAGAACTGCTCGTGGGCGCCGGTCGACGGGTCGTAGCGGAACATGCGCCCCGCCGGGATGTCGACCCAGTACACCCTCTGCTCATCCGGGTGCCACAGCGGCCCCTCGCCCGTCACGCAGGCGTAGTCGGCGACGATCTCTGGTTTCATCTGGTGCCCTCAAGCCGAGCCGGTCGGGCGGGCTAATCTCCTGAGCGCGCAAGTTACCGCACATCTCATCCGGCTGCAAGCGAGCGCGGGGTTCCCCTACTTGCCGTCGACAGGGGCGGCTGGTATAAGGCGCTGTTGCAGAACCCGCTCCGTCGGCCCGAGGCCGAGCGAGAGGGCCGAGGGCAAGGAGGCCGAAGTAGGCGATGCAGCGGCAGAGCATCGCCGATGCAGGCCGACACAGATCATCGGCGCTCACAGCCGGCCGAAGCCAGGATGGGGTCCTGCAACAGCGCCGAGGGACGCGCACCCAACAGCGGCTCCTCTACGATGCAGGGACGGGGAACGAAGGGCATGGGCGAGCGGTTCAAGGGCAAGGCGGCGATCGTTACGGGCTCCTCTTCGGGGATCGGGAAAGCGACGGCTCTCCGAATGGCGCGCGAGGGCGCGGCGGTCTGCGTCGTGGCGGACGTTAACGTTGCCGGCGGCGAGGCCACGGCCGAAGAGATCCGAAGTTCGGGGGGGAGCGCCGTCTTCGTCCAGGCCGACGTGTCCTCAGGCGCAGACTGCCGCCGCGTCGTGGAGGCGGCGGTCGAGGCCCTCGGCGGCGTGGACGTGCTGGTCAACAACGCCGGCATCACGCGGCGAAGCGCCCTGCAGGAGATGGACGAGGAGTTCTGGGACAAGGTGCTCGACACCAACCTGAAGAGTGCCTACATGATGAGCCGGTTCGCGGCCGACGAGATACTCAAGCGCGGCTGCGGCAGCATAGTGAACGTTTCCTCCGTGCACGCGGAGCAGACGCATCCGCACTTCGCCGCGTACGCCGCGTCGAAGGCGGGGCTGTGCGGGCTGACGCGCGCGCTGGCCCTCGAGCTCGGCCCGCGCGGCGTGCGCGTCAACTGCATCCTGCCCGGCACGATCGACGTGACCCTCTACCCTCGCAAGGATCGGCCCGTCGACAGGGAAGCCTGGCGCCCGCGCGGTAATCCCGCGCAGGTCATGGGCAGGCTCGGCTCGCCCGACGAGATCGCGGCGGCCATCTGCTTCCTGGCATCGGTTGAGGCCGGCTTCATCAACGGCGCCACGCTTGTCGCCGACGGCGGCATCCTGTGCAGCCTGGGAGACAGCCTGTGAAGATAACGAAGCTGGAGACGTTCTTCGTCCGCCCCCGCTGGGTGTTCCTGAAGGTGCACACGGACGAAGGGGTAACCGGCTGGGGCGAACCCGTCGTCGAAGGCTGGTCGCGCACGGTCGCGGCGGCCGTGCACGAGATGGGCCGATACCTGATCGGACAGGACCCGCGCCGGATCGAGCACCACTGGCAGGCTATCTACCGCGGCGGCTTCTATCGCGGGGGGCCCGTGCTGGCCAGCGCCCTGAGCGGCATCGAACAGGCAATGTGGGACATCACGGGCAAGTGTCTGAACGCCCCCGTGCACCAGTTGCTCGGCGGCGCCGTCCGGGACAGGATCCGGGTCTACGCGCACGTCGGCGGCGAGAGCCTAGACGCCTGCGCGCAGAGCGGACGCACCAGGAGGGCCGAAGGCTTCACCGCCGTCAAGACAAGCCCCTTCGGCGCCGCCCGGTTCGTCGAGAACGTGGCGTTCGTAGACGAGTGCGTCGCCCGGGTGGCCGCCCTGCGCGAAGCCGTGGGCGACCGCGTGGACATCGGCATCGACTTCCACGGGCGAGTGGGGCCGGCAATGGCTGTGCAGCTCATCAAAGAGCTCGAAACGTTCCGCCCCATGTTCGTCGAGGAGCCCTGCCTGCCGGAGAACGTGGACGCCATGGCCCGGATCGCGCGCAGCACCGCCGTGCCCATCGCAACGGGGGAACGCCTCTTCACGAAGTGGGCCTTCCGGGAGGTGCTGGAGAAGCAGGCGGCCTCCATCCTGCAACCGGACCTCTCCCACGCAGGCGGCATCCTGGAGGTCCGCAAGATCGCCGCCATGGCCGAAGCCTACTACGCGGCCGTCGCGCCCCACTGCCCCCTCGGCCCCATTGCGCTGGCAGCGTCCCTGCAGCTCGACGCCTGCACGCCCAACTTCCTCTGCCAGGAGCAGGTCTGCCTGGGCGAAGGCTATCTGAAGGAGCCCTTCGTCGTGAAGGACGGCTACGTGGCCGTGCCGACGCGCCCGGGGCTCGGGATCGAGGTGGACGAGGAGGCCCTCGCGGGCCAGCTCTACGACGGATCGTGGGAGACGCCGCGCCTCTGGCACGAGGACGGCTCGGTCGCCGACTGGTGAGCGGCCGGTCCCGACTCGTCCCCGGTCTCATCGGACCTCGAGAGCACAGCAGAGGCGCGGGCGGTCGCGTTGACAGCCTGCACGGCCTCACCTAGAATCACAGGGCTCCGGACAGATTCACTCCGCGAGCGCAGGACGAGAACGGCTCGCCAGGTCGAAAGGCATCTAAGCATTGGGCGGCTCGGCCAGCACACGCTCACAGGGCGCGTCCCGTGATTCGCTCTACCGGCCCGTCGTCTGCACGGTGGAAGCGGTGAGCGACCTAACGCCGAGCGAGAAGCTCTTCCGGTTGGCGCGGCCGGACGGGACGGGCTTCGGCCACAGGCCCGGCCAGTTCGTGCAGGTCTCCGTATTCGGGTCAGGGGAAGCCCCGATCTCGGTCTCTTCCTCGCCGACGCGGGGCGACTACCTGGAGCTCGGCGTGCGCAGGGCGGGAAGGCTGACCGGGGCGATGCACGAGTTGGCTCCGGGGGACGCGGTCGGGATCCGCGGGCCGTTCGGGACGTGGTTCGACGTAGAGGCGATGCGGGGCAAGGATCTGCTGCTCATCAGCGGCGGAGTGGGCCTGGCCCCCACGCGCTCCCTGATCCAGTACTGCGAGGACCGCCGCGAGGAGTTCGGCGCCGTAACCGTCCTGTACGGGGCAAGAACGCCGCAGGACATGCTCTTCAAGGACGAGCTGGCGGCCTGGCAGGGCTCCGACGAGCTCGCCTGCATCTGCACCGTGGACGAAGTCCCCGAGGGCGACGACTGGGACGGCAACGTCGGAGTCGTGACCGGCCTTATCCCGCCGCTTGAGATCGATCCGGACAGGACCGTCGCCGTCATCGTCGGGCCGCCCGTCATGTACAGGTTCGTGGTCGTCGAGCTCTATGAGAAGGGCCTGAGCGACGAGAACGTCATCGTGTCACTGGAAAGACACATGAAGTGCGGCGTCGGCAAGTGCGGCCACTGCGCCATCGAGCACCTGTACTGCTGCCTGGACGGGCCCGTGTTCCGACTGGATCAGGTGGCTCACCTGAAAGGAGCGCTGGGGTGAGACGCGTTCTGACGACCTGCCCGTACTGCGGGACCGGCTGCGCGTTCTACCTGGTCGTCGGCGACGACGGCCGGCTCGCCGGCGTCGAGCCGAGCGCCGAACACCCCGTCAGCCGCGGGCAGCTCTGCGTGAAGGGCTGGAACGCCTTCCATTTCGTCCACCATCCCGACAGGCTGACCGAGCCGCTGATCCGCCGCAACGGCACGCTCGAGGCCGCGTCGTGGGAAGAGGCCCTGGACCTGGTGGTCAGGCGCATCAGGGACATCCAGAGGCGGGACGGCAACAACGCCGTCGCCTTCTTCTCCTCCGCCAAGACGACGAACGAAGAGAACTACCTCATGATGAAGCTGGCGCGCGCCGTCTTCCACACCAACAATGTGGACCATTGCGCCAGGCTCTGTCACGCCTCCACGGTCGTCGGGCTGGCCGCGACGTTCGGCTCCGGCGCCATGACGAACTCCATCGGCTGCGTCGAGCAGGCGGACGCGATACTCGTCACCGGCTCCAACACCACGGAGCAGCACCCCCTGATCGGCAGCCGCATCATCCAGGCCGCGCGCAACGGGGCCCGCCTCATAGTGGCCGATAACCGCACGATACGCCTCGCCCGCTTCGCCGACATCCACATCCGCCAGCGCAACGGCACGGACGTGGCCCTGCTGAACGGGATGATGAACGTCATCATCAGCGAGGGACTCCAGGACGAGGAGTTCATCAGGACGCGCACGGAGAACTACGAGGGGCTCAAGAAAGTCGTCGCCGCATACCCGCCCGAACGCGCCGCCGAGATCACGGGCGTCCCCGCCGGGCAGATCGCCGACGCGGCCCGCATGTTCGCCCGCGCCGGGCGGGCCATGATCGTCTACTCGATGGGCATCACACAGCATACGCACGGCGTGGACAACGTGAAGTCGTGTGCCAACCTGGCGATGCTTACCGGCAACCTCGGCCGGCCGGGGACGGGCGTCAACCCGCTGCGAGGACAGAACAACGTGCAGGGCGCCTGCGACATGGGCGCCCTGCCCGACGTCTACACCGGTTACCAGAAGGTCACGGACGACGATGTCCGGCGGAAGTTCGAGCAAACATGGGGCACGGAGCTGCCGGCCGATGTGGGCCTGGCCGTCACGACGGCCATCAACGCGGCCGCTGAGGGAAAGCTCAAGGGCCTGTACGTGATGGGCGAGAACCCCATGATGTCCGACCCGGACCAGGGCCACGTGCGCCGCGCCCTGGAGCGGCTGGAGTTCCTGGTGGTGCAGGACATCTTCCCGACGCCGACGAGCGAGTTCGCGGACGTGATCCTGCCGGCCGCGTCGTACGCGGAGAAGGACGGCACCTTCACCTCCACCGAGCGCCGAGTGCAGCGCGTCCGCAGGGCAGTCGAGCCGATAGGCCGGAGCCGCTCCGACTGGGAGATCCTGTGCGAGGTGGCGAGCCGCGCGGGCTACGACGGCATGCGGTATGACTCGCCCGCGCAGATCATGGGCGAGATCGCCGAAGTGACCCCCATCTACGGCGGCGTCTCGTATGACCGCATGGACCAGGCGGGCCTGCAATGGCCGTGTCCCGACGCAGGCCATCCCGGCACGCCGGTCCTGCATGCCGACCGGTTCACCCGCGGGTTGGGGATGTTCAGCCCGGCCGAGTTCCGGCCGCCCCACGAGGTCCCCGACGAGCGGTATCCCTTCGTGCTCTCGACCGGCCGCAACTACTTCCAATTCCACACCGGCACGATGACGCGCCGGTCCCAACTGCTGGAGCGCGAGGAGCCCGGGCCGTACGTGGAGATCAACACGGACGCCGCCCGGGAGCTGGGCATACGGAACAGGCAGTGGGTCCACGTCGGCACGCGCCGCGGCGAAGTGAAGGTCCGCGCCCGCCTCACGGACGTCGTCCCCCGCAACGTCCTGTTCATGGCCTTCCATTTCGAGGAAGGGGCGGCGAACGTCCTGACCAACAACGCCCTCGACCCCGAGGCCCTGATCCCGGAGTTCAAGGTCTGCGCCGCCAGGATAAGGAGCGCCGAATGAAGGCCCTGATCCCGGAGCTCAAGGTCTGCGCCGCCAGGATAAGGAGCGCCGAATGAAGGCCCTGTCGTCGCAGGAGCTGGAGGCATCCCTCAGGTCGCTCGCGTCCGAGTATGACGTGCGGGCGCCGGTCCTGCTGCACGACGGCACGCGCGGCCTGGGCCGGCTGGACGAGGGACGCCTTGCCCTCTGCGGCGGAGCACTGCCGATGCCGCCGACGGCCGTCTTCTTCCCGCAGATCCAGACGGAGTTGACCTACGAGAACGGCGTCATCCGGATGCAGGAGCCGCCGCACAGGCCTCTGTTTGTCGTCGGGTTCACAGCCCAGGATGTCGAGTGCCTCGGCTTCATCGACCGGTTCTTCGCGGCGGAGTACCGCGACGACATCTACTTCGACAGGCGGGACGATGCCGTGGTCATCGCCGTCTCCGGACGATGCGGCAAGAACGGCGAATTCCTCAAGATCGCCGGGGGCAACTGCGACATTGAGCTCGTCTGCGACGGGCAGGGGTTCCTCGTCGTTCCCTACAGCGAGACCGGACGCGGGCTCTGCGACCGGATCGAGGGCGGCCGGGACGCGCCTGGCTTCCTGACGGAGCTCCGGGCGGAGTCGGACCGGCTCGACCGAACGGACGAGGAGCTGATCCAACGCGCCTCCCAGCTCCTTCAGGCGGACAAGGTGCCCGACGAGTTCTGGAGCGGAATCGCCGACCGCTGCATCGCCTGCACGGGCTGCACGATCGTCTGCCCTACGTGCACCTGCTTCGACGTCTTCGACTGGAGCTTCGGCGGCCGCGTCGAGCGATACCGCGTGTGGGATTCGTGCCAACTGGCCGGGTTCACTCGGGAGGCGAGCGGCCACACTCCGCTCGGCACCGAGGCGCTGCGCACGCGGCGCAGGATCCATCACAAGCTGGCCGCAGACCCCGCGCGATGGGGGCAGGTGTCCTGCTTCCTCTGCGGGCGATGCGATGACGTCTGCCCCACCGGGATCGGCATCAAGGCCGTCGCACGGGAAATGGTGGAGAGGTACGGATGATGGATGCACGGAGCCACAAAGCGGCGCGCATCGCGGGCGCGATCCTGGCCGGAGGCTCGGCGGCCCGCTACGGCGGCCGGCCCAAGGGGCTGCTCCGCCTCGCCGACGGACGGACCGTCATCGAACGGGAGCTCGCGGAGATCCGCGCGGCCGGCGTGGAGAACGTCGTGATCGTGGCGAATGAGCCCGAGCTATACGGGACGCCCGGCGCAGCCGTTATTCCGGACCTGAGGCGCGGCATGGGCCCGCTCGCAGGGATCGAGGCCGCGCTCGCGTGGTCCCGGCGCCGCGCGGACGCCGTCCTGTTCCTCCCCTGCGACCTGCCGGGCATAACGGCAGCGGAGATCGCCGCGCTCGTCGGCGCGTTCGCGCACGGCTCCGAGCTTGCGGCGGTGGCCATGACGGAAGTTTCTTTTTGGCAGCCGTTATGCGCAGTCGTGCATAACGACGCCCTGCCCGCCGTCTCCCGCGCGCTCGACGGAGGCCGGCGCACGGTGCGCCAGGTCTGGCAGGAGCTCGGAGCTGCGGAGGTCCGCTTCGACGATCCGGCCCCCTTCTTCAACGTGAACACCCCCGATGACCTCGCGCGCTGGCTCGCCGGGGCGGAGCAGAAGACATGCCAGAGACGCTAGGCGTCCCCGAAGAGATGCTGGAGGACGTGAGGGCCTTCGTGCGGGAGCGGAAGATCCCGCTCGAGGTGACGGCCGACGGCAATGCAACCGTCACCGTGGCGCAGTCCGCGGGACGCCGCGAGAGCGGTCGTGCCACACTGGAATCAGGCGGCTGGATCGCCTGCCCCATCGCCCTCGCAATGGCCGGGAGGCTCGGCATCGAGCCCCTGCAACTGGGGGTGTTGCTCGACTTCCTGGACGTGAAGGTGAGGGCCTGTAGCCTGGGGTGCTTCAAATGACGATGACGTGGGTCATCTGCGGGGCGGGCAAGGGCGTGGGCAAGACCCACCTGGCGCAGAGGCTCTGCGCCGTCCTCCCCTGCTCCGTCTACGCCAAGCAAGGGCACGGGAGGCGCGACGAGCGCAAGCCGGGCAATTACTTCACGAACGCGGTGGCGATGAAGGCATTCCTCGACGAATGCGCCGGCCGCTGCGAACACGTCGTGGTGGAATCGAACGCCCTGGCCAGGCGCGGCCAGGGCGACGTGATCGTCTTCCTGGACGCCGCCCCCGCTCAGACCGACGTGCGCCCCGACGCCGCGAAGCTCCGGGACAGCGCCCACGTGAGGATAAGCACGTCAGCCACAAGGCGAGGGTGGCAGACGGCGCTCAGGCAAAAGCTCCGTGACCGACACCTGCACGAGGCGGTCTGCGACGCGTTCGCGGAGCAGCGGCGCTACCTGGCCGGCGGAGGCCTGGCCGTCCGCAGCAAGGTATGGTTCCTCCACAATGGCGAGCACGTCTTCGGGCTGGGATTGGCACGGCTGCTGGAAGGCATCGACCGCCACGGGACGCTGCGCGAGGCCACGCGCATCGAGGGCATCTCGTACCGGCACGCCTGGGACGAGATAAGGGCGGCGGAGAAGCGGCTCGGAAAGCGCCTCATCCTGCGCCAGGCCGGCGGCGCCGGGGGCGGGCGCTCGGAGCTTTCGCCCGAGGGCCGGCGGCTCATGGAGCTGTTCCAGCGCATCAACGCCGAGGTGGCCGACTTCGCGGACGCTAGGTTCGCGCGCTACGCCGACGGAGAGGAGCATGAAGGTCACGGACCAGATGATCCCGCTTGAGGACGCGCTGCGCATCGTGGACGGCACGCTCGCCGGCGTTCGAGCGGAGGGCGAGAAGGTGCCGGTCCGGCGCGCCCTCGGCCGCGTGCTGTTGAGCGACCAGTCCTCGCGGCTCGACCTGCCGCCCTTCGACAAGTCCGCCATGGACGGCTACGCGGTGCTCGAGGGCGACGAACGCGACGAGTACCGATTGCTGGAGACGGTGCCCGCCGGGCAGACGGCCACGCAGCGACTCCTGCCCGGCGCCACCGTGAAAGTGATGACGGGCGCCCCCGTGCCCGAGGGGGCGGGACGCGTCATCATCGTGGAGAACGCGGAAGAACGCGGGGACAGGCTGCTGGTGCATAAGCACAGCTCGGCGGCCAACATCTGCTGGAAGGGCGAGGACGTCCGCCGCGGGGACGTTATCCTCCGCGCGGGCACGGTGCTGGACCCCGTCGACGCCGCCAACCTGATCGCCTGCGGCGTGACGGACGTGGAGGCGGCCCGCCGCGTCCGGCTGGCCGTCATCTCGACCGGAGACGAGATCGTGGACTCGCCCGAGCTCCTGCGGCCCGGCCGGATCATGAACGCTAACGGGCCCTTGCTGGCCGGCCTGGCCGCGCAGTTCGGCCTCGAAGTGACCGACGAGCAGTCCCTGCCGGACGACCGCGAAGCGATCGCCCGGGGGCTGCAACAAGCCCTCGGAACCGCCGACGTAGCGGTCCTGTCCGGCGGCGTCTCGGTCGGGGAGTTCGACTTCGTGACGCCGGCGCTGGCCGACGCGGGCCTGACGGTCCACTTCACGCGCGTGGCCGTCAAGCCGGGCAAACCGATGACGTACGCCTCGCGCGGCGGCAAGCTCGTCTTCGCCCTGCCGGGCAACCCCGTTTCGGTCTACCTGACGTTCCATCTGTTCGTGCTGCGGGCGGCGGCGCGGATGATGGGGCTCGAACCGCCGCTCCGGGAGGTCGGCGCGCGCCTGGGGCGGGACTTCAGCCGCCGCAACACGGAACGAGTCGAGTACGTGCCCGCCCGGCTGGTCGGCGCCAGGGTCGAGCCGATCGAGTACCACGGCTCGGCGCACCTGACGGCCCTGACCGAAGCCGACGGGTTCCTCATAGTGCCGGTCGGCGTCGGCTCCATGGTGGCCGGCGAGCCGGTCGCGTTCGCGCCGCGCGTGAGAGGATGGCGATGAAGGACCGCTACGGGCGCACGATCGACTACCTGAGGGTATCGGTGACGGACAGGTGCAACCTGCGCTGCCAGTACTGCATGCCGGCCGACGGGGTGCCGCTTCTGCCCCGCCGGGAGATTCTGAAGTTCGAGGAGATCGTCGAAGTCGTGCGCGTGGCCGTCGAGCTGGGTGTGACGAAGGTCCGTCTGACGGGCGGCGAGCCCCTCGTGCGGCGCGGCGTCGTCGGGCTCGTCCGCATGCTGGCCGAGATCGACGGCATCCTCGACCTGGCGATGACCACGAACGGGATCCTGCTTGCCGAGCACGCGGACGCCCTCGCGGAAGCCGGGCTGCAGCGCGTGAACGTGAGCCTGGACGCCGTCCGGCCGGAGCGCTACGCCGAGATAACGCGTGGAGGGGACGTGCGCTGCGTCTTCGCCGGCACAGAGGCGGCCCGCCGGGCCGGCCTCGCGCCCATCAAGCTGAATTGCGTGGTGAGGGACTCCTCGTCGGAGCCGGACGCGCTTGAGGTGGCCCGTTACGCGCGCGAGAGCGGCCTGCAGGCGCGCTTCATCCACTTGATGGACCCGGAGGCGGGCACGTTCTCCGTCGTCGAAGGCGGAAGCGGAGGCGACTGCCCCCGCTGCAACCGCCTGCGGCTTTCCAGCACGGGCCTCGTGAAGCCGTGCCTGCTGTCGGATCTTGCCTTCAGCGTCCGCGAGATGGGCGCGGAAGCCGCCCTTCAACGCGCCGTGCTGGAGAAACCGGCCGCGGGCGGCCCGTGCGCGCGCAATTGGATACGCGCAGTGGGAGGGTAGCAACCATGGATGGGCTCTCGCACGTCGATGACGCCGGCCGGGCCAGGATGGTGGACGTCGGCGCCAAGCCGGTCCAGCGGCGAACGGCCAGGGCCGCCGGGATCATCAGAGTGGGGCCGGAGACGCTCCGGCTCATCGCCGAGAACCGGCTGAAGAAAGGGGACGTGCTGGCCGTCGCTCAGGTGGCCGGCATCCAGGCCGCCAAGCAGACGGCCGCCCTCATCCCTCTCTGCCATCCCCTCGGCCTCGACAGCGTGGACGTGCACCTCCGGCTGCTTGACGACGGCGTCGAGGCCGAGAGCGAGGTGCGCTGCACCGCGCGCACGGGCGCCGAGATGGAGGCCCTGACCGCCGTCAGCATCGCGCTCCTGACCGTCTATGACATGTGCAAGGCCGTCGACAAGGACATGAAGATCGGGGACATACAGCTCGTGGAGAAGCACAAGGGCGATGTCGAATAAGGGCGAGGTCGTCTCAGTCAACACCTCGACGCAGAGAGGCACGCCGAAGGTCCGCGTCGACGAGATCGTGCTGGACGGACGGGGCGTCGTCGGCGACGCCCACGCCGGGCCGTGGCACCGGCAGGTCAGCCTGCTCAGCCAGCAGAGCATTGACGCTTTCGGCGAGCGCACGGGGCGAGCCGTCGCGCCGGGCGAGTTCGCCGAGAACCTCACGGTGCGGGGGCTCGACCTGAGCGCCGCCGCGCCGATGGACCGCTTCCGCGTCGGCGCAGCCGAGCTGGAAGTGACCCAGATCGGCAAGGAGTGCCACGGCAAAGAGTGCGCCATCTACCGCGAGGTGGGCCAGTGCGCCATGCCGCGCGAGGGCCTCTTCTGCCGCGTCGTGCGGGGCGGAACGGTGAGGCCGGGCGACGTGATCGAGCACGTGCGGCGCCCCCTGCGGTTCCACATCATCACGCTCAGCGACCGGGCATCCTCGGGAGACTACGCCGACCGCAGCGGACCCCGAATCAGGCAGCTCCTGGACGAGTTCCTGGCGGGCACGCGCTGGCATGCCGAGATCCAGACAACCGTGCTGCCCGACGACGCGGAGGATCTTCGCAGGGCGTTGACGGACGCGCGCGATTCGGGCGTCGACGTCGTCTTCACCACGGGCGGCACGGGCGTCGGCCCGCGCGACGTCACGCCGGAGACGGTGGCCGGCGTCTGCGACAGGATGATCCCCGGGATCATGGAGGCGATACGCGTCAAGTTCGGCGCGCGCAATCCGCGGGCGCTGCTCAGCCGGAGCGTCGCAGGCGTTGCGGGCGCGACGGTCATGTACGCCCTGCCGGGCAGCGTCCGCGCTGTCGAAGAGTACATGGGCGAGATACTGGCCACCATGGAGCACCTGATCCTGACCATGCACGGACTGGACGTGCACTGACTGCGTTCCGAGGGGCGCGCACGTGGGCGAGAAACCGGAACAGGAAGGCCTGAGCGCTCTGCGACCCCCGACGGCAGGCGTGGAGGCATGGCGCCTCTCGCGCGGCGCTCCGCCGGCCCGTCAGCGCGACGAGGTCGCCGTGGAAGCGCCCGTCGTGATCGACGTGCAGGACGTGGGCAGCTACAGCCTGGTGTGCACGCCGGCTGACACGCGTGCCCTGGCCCTCGGCTTCGCCTTCACCGAGGGCATCATCCAGGGCATGGCGGACGTGGTCCTGCTCTCCGACTGCGAGGAAGAGCCGGGCGTCGTGCGCATGCGACTGGCGGACGCCCGCAACGCCCGGGGACCGGACAGGAACCTGACGGTCCTGACGTCCTGCGGCATCTGCGGGAGCCGTCAGGCCGTCGAAGCTTTCCTGAGTGCGGCTCCCCGCGTGGGCGATACGCTCCGGATGCCGGCGGAGCTCCTCCAGGGAGTCTTCGAAGAGATGCGGGCGCGCCAGCAGCTCTTCGCCCGGACGGGAGGCACGCACGCCGCCGCCGCCTTCGATGCTGCTGGCCGCATAGTGGCGTTCGCAGAGGACGTGGGACGCCACAACGCCCTCGACAAGGCCATCGGCAAGTGCCTCCTGGCGGACCAGAAGACGGCGGGCTGCGGCGTGGCGCTGTCGGGCCGCGCGAGCTTTGAGCTGATCGCGAAGTGCGCCCGAGCGGGGATCGAGCTCGCGGCGGCGGTCTCGGCCCCCACGTCGCTGGCGGTCGAAGCGGCGGAGCGCTCGGGGATCACGCTCTGCGGCTTCGTCAGGGGCGATCGCGTCACCGTCTACACGCATCCCCACAGGATGGCCCCGGAGCCCGTCCGCGGCTGACTGCCGCTTGCCGCGCCGGTTGCCCGAGCCAAGGAGCAACGACATGCGCAGCCTGCTGATCGTCGCAGTGATAGGAGCCGCAGGGCTGACCGTAGTGGCCGGCATTCTCCTCGCAGGCAGGCGTCCCTCATCGGGAGCGAAGGGCAAGGAAGGGCCCCGCGAGCTGATCGTCTTCCACGCCGGCAGCCTCTCCGTGCCCTTCGGCGAGCTGTCCGACCTGTTCAGCCGGAAGCATCCGGGCGTCACGGTCAAGGCGGAGGCGGCCGGCAGCCGCGACACCGCGCGCAAGGTCAGCGACCTGGGCCGCCGGTGCGACGTGCTTGGGTCGGCCGACTACAGGGTCGTCGAGAACCTGCTGATGCCGGAGTTGGCAGACTTCAACATCCGCTTCGCCACCAACCGCATGGGGATCGCCTACACAGACGCCTCGCGCAAGGCAAAGGAGATCGGGCCGGAGAACTGGCCGGACGTGCTGCTGGAGCCGGAGGTGGCGTTCGGCCGCTCGGACCCGGACAGCGATCCCTGCGGATACCGCACCGTGATGGTCTTCCAGCTTGCCGAGAGGCATTACGGCAGGCCCGGACTGGCCGCCCTGCTGGAGGAGAAGGACGGCGCCAGGTTCATCCGGCCCAAGGAGACCGACCTGCTGGCCCTGCTCGAGGCCGGCGAGATCGACTACATGTTCATCTACCGCTCGGTGGCCCGGCAGCACGGGCTCAAGTTCCTCGACCTGCCGGACGACGTGAACCTCGGCTCTGCGGACCTGGCCGACTCATACGCGACGGCGCAGGTGAAGGTGACCGGCAAGGAACCGGGGGAGTTCCTCACGCACGTCGGTGAGCCGATCGTCTACTCGGTGACGATCCCGAAGAACGCCCCCAGTCCCGACCTGGCGGAGCAATACGTCGCGCTGCTGCTGTCACCCGAGGGGCGGCAGATCATGGACAGGAACGGTCAGGCGCCGATTGTGCCACCCTTGACCGGGGAGCATGACCGGCTGCCTGCGGGCCTCAAGCCCTGCTTCGAGCAGTAGGGAGGAATCGTCATGTCCGCAAGCGAAGGCGGCGTGCGGGGACGCGGCAGCCCGTGGTTCCACGTGGCCATGGCGGCGCTGGGTTCATGCGTCCTGCTGTTGGTCGTGGCGCCCTTGCTCGGGCTGGTGCTGTCGTCATCCTCGCCCGAGCTGCTCGGCGCCCTGAAGGATGAAGAGGTCAGGGCGTCCATTCGGCTCACGCTGGCGGCCGGGCTGGCTGCGGCTGCGGCGGGCACGGTGACCGGCGTCCCGCTGGCATACCTGCTCGCCCGCAGGCGTTTCCCCGGCCGGTCGGTGCTGCTGGCCGTCATCGACCTGCCGATCATCATCCCCCACTCGGCGGCGGGCATAGCGCTGCTGGCGCTCGTGGGGCGGCGGTCGCTTCTCGGTTCGGCGCTCGGCAGTTTCGTCGGGACGTTCCAGGGCATTGCCGTGGCGATGGCCTTCGTGTCGATGCCTTTCCTGGTCAACGCGGCGCGCGCCGGCTTCGAGGCCGTGCCAGAAAGGCTCGAGAAGGCTGCACGCACGCTCGGCGCTTCGCCCGCGCGGGCCTTCTTCACCATATCCGTGCCGATGGCGTGGCGGGACATCCTGTCCGGCATGATCCTGATGTGGGCGCGCGGCATCAGCGAGTTCGGCGCCGTCGTCATCATCGCCTACCATCCCATGACGACGCCCGTGCTCGTTTTCCAGCGGTTCAACGATTACGGGCTCGCCTACGCCAGGTCGGCGGCGGTGGTCCTGATCCTCATCTGCGTGTCGATCTTCGCGGTCCTGCGTTTCGTGGCCGGCGTGCGCCGAAGGGAGGTCTCGCAGAGTGCTTGAGCTCCGCGGCATCTCGAAACGGCTGGAAGCCTTCCGCCTGACAGACGTGAACCTGTCCCTGGCACCGGGCGAGTACTTCGTCCTGCTCGGCCCCTCGGGGGTGGGCAAGACGGTGCTCCTGGAGATCGTGGCGGGCCTGATCCGTCCGGACTCGGGCCGCATCCTGTGGCAGGACGCGGACATCACCGACCTGCCGCCCGAGGCCCGCGGTTTCGCCGTCGTCTACCAGGATTACGCCCTTTTCCCCCACATGAGCGTGGCGCGGAACATCGCCTACGGTCCGCGAGCCCGCGGGCGCGGCCGACGCGAGGCCGCCCGCAGCACGCGTGAACTCGCCGAGAAGGTCGGCATCGCCGATCTGCTCGGGCGCCGCCCCCTGAGCCTGTCCGGCGGGGAGCAGCAGCGCGTGGCCCTCGCACGGGCGCTCGCGACCCGGCCCCACGCGCTCCTGCTGGACGAGCCCCTCTGCTCCGTCGACGCGCACCTGCGCACGCGCCTGCGCAAGGAGCTCAAGCGCATCCACCGGGAAAGCGGCACGACGTTCCTGCACGTGACGCACGACACGGACGAGGCGCTCTACCTGGCGGACCGCGTCGGCGTGATGCTGGGCGGCACGGTCCGGCAGGTCGGCGTGCCCGAGGACCTTTTTCACAAGCCGTCGGACCCGGACGTCGCCGCCTTCCTGGGCATGCGGAACATCCTGCCCGTCGCGTTCGTCCGCCCCGGCGTCTGCTCGGCGCAGGGCGTCGAGGTCCACGCCGTCGCCGCCGACGAAGCGACGTCCTTCATCTGGATCCGGCCCGAGGATGTGCTGCTCTCCCGACAGCCCTTCGACTCGAGCGCGCGGAACCAGTTCCGCTGCGAGGTCAAGGAGTGGGAGCACGTCGGCCCCCTGCTTGCCGTGCACGTGGCAGCCAGCGGCCTCCGGCTGACGGCCCTCATCACCCACGAGTCCTTCGAGACGCTGGGCGTGCGGGAGGGAGAGGGGCTCTACTGCACCTTCAAGAGCTCCGCCGTGCACTGCTTCTGAGCAGGGCCCCGCCCGGCTATCGCAGCGGCCGGCCCGGCGCGGCCGGGCGCCAGAGCGGCGTCTCCCACGGGGCCTCGCTGGACGGGTACATCAGCTTAACGGCCGGCGTGAAGCATCCGTCGTCCGTGTGGAGACGGGCCTCCACCTGCGCCTCGGCGCCGGGCGGCAGTCGGTCGACGTCGCCCTCATCGCGCCATTCGCTCCATTCGCCGCCGGCGGACCGCGTCCGGGCCCTGAATCCGACCGACGTGCCGGATGGCGCGTCCGCCAGCGTTATCAGGCGCACGATGCTCTTTGGGCGCGGGCCGCACGTGAACGTGCGCCGCACGACCCCGTCCCGGACGTAGAGCGTCCGCGCCCGCCGCTTCAGCCACGGGCGGAAGCCGATGAAGCCGTCTCCGCCATCCCCATCCGTGAAGGCTTCCGCGATGTGGTGCTCGACGTCGAGCGGCATGAGGTCGGGCGGGTAGATCTCGACGTAGGCGGCGTCATAGAGCTGGGCGAGGCGGATCAGCTCGATCCAGTCCCCCTGGGGTCGCCAGCCGCCGCCGGCGTTGGTGCCGAGCGCCTGAAACGCCAGGTTCACCAGCCCGTAAGCGGCGTTGACGTCCAGCTCATGGCCCCAGGACACGGTCTGAACGCCGGTGTTGGTCTGGCCCCACCCGTTGGACTGGATGTAGAGGAACGGGCTGCGCCGGCCGAGCCGCTCCACCGCCCGCGCGGTCAGGGGACCGGTGATGTCTATCTCCTGCTTCTGCGGGTACTTGCCCGAATAGGGCAGCTCGGCCACCTTGCCTTTGAGGCAGAACTCCTCGATCAGGACGTCAAGCTGGTCCACCATGCCGCGCACGAACTTCTCGGGCGTGTAGCCGGGCGGAAGCGGCGCGCCGGACTGCGGATGGAAGATCTCGTCCCACGGTCCGGCCGACCAGGTTCCATGGTAGACCGTCACGAGCGGCTCGTCCTTGTAGCGCTCGTACATCGCCCGGTAGACCTGCCGCAGTTGCTTCAGGAACTCGGCGTTGTCGTAAGGGACGGGCACGCGGATGGGCAGCGAGCCCTTGCCGGGCCCGATCCTGTGCTCCGTGTCGTACAGGCGCACGCCGCCCTGCTCAAACCACGCGGAGCAGTGTTCGCCGCCGAGCACGCGGATGTGGAGCGTGCGATTGGCGCCCGGGTGGGCGGCGTTGTACTTCCGGACCTCCGCGAGCACATTGTCGAAGCCCGACCAGTCGAACTGCTCGTCGGCCGGCTCCAGTTCGGCCCACCGCATCCGAACGGAGGCAGCGTCGAGCCAGGGCACTTCGTGGAAGGCGCGGATGACGCCCGGCGGCCAGTGGCCCTGGTGAAGCAGGACGACGCCCTCGACGTTCGGCCCGGCGGCCAGCACGTAGGCGCCGTCCCGCTCGGCCACGTTGTCCGTAACGTCCACGTCCCCCTCCGCCGCCAGGGCAAGGGACGCTGCAAGCGCAATGACCGCAGTCACGCGCAGCGCCAGGCCGGGCCAGATTCCGAAGGTGCTTCCCATCCCGTCCACTCCGTGCAGAAGGCGGCACTCCCGCAAGCGCGCCGTGTGCAAGGCGACGATAGCGCAGCAGCGCCGACGCGCCAGGGACAGGGCCGCCCGGTGCTCTGACGGCCCGGCGGCTCAGGTCCCAAGCCGTTCCCTGCACTCGTCCAGGATGGCGACGGTGCGGCTGGCCCCGACGCGCGTGACGCCCAGGGCGCGCACCTCCAGCAGCCTGTCCAGCGTGCGCACGCCGCCGGCCGCCTTGACCTGAACGTGCGCGGGCGAGTGCTTGCGCATCAGCTTCAGGTCCTCGTCCGTGGCGCCGCCCGTGCCGTAGCCGGTGGACGTCTTGACGAAATCAGCGCCGATCTCGCCGCATATCGTGCACAGCTCGACCTTGTGCTCGTCCTGCAGGTAGCAGTTCTCGAAGATGACCTTGACGAGCGCGCCACCGTCGTGTCCGGCCTCGACGACCGCCGCGATGTCTTCCCGGACGAAGTCCCAGTCCCTGCTGAGCACCTTGCCGACGTTGACCACCATGTCGAGTTCCTGCGCGCCGCCGCGGACGCCTTCCCGCGCCTCGGCCACCTTCATGGCCGTGGTGTGCCCGCCGTGGGGAAAGCCGACGGTGATGCTGGCCTTGACCGTGCCGCCCGCCAGAAGCTCGACGCACCGCCTCAGGTAGTACGGCTTGATGCAGACGGTGGCGACGTCGCACTCGACGGCGATCCGACAGCCTTCCTCCAGGTCCTCGTCGGTCATGACGGGGTTGAGGAGGGAATGGTCTATCATCTTGGCTATCTGTCCGTAGGTGTAATCCATACCTTGCTCCTTGGCTGAACGCCCGTCCTACCGCCCGATCAGGCCGCCCTTCATGGCGAGCGCGATGCCGCCCAGCGTGCCGGCCTTGTCGCCCAGCATGGACGGTTCGATCCGCACACCGTCGGCGGGGAACATCCGCACCCGCAGGTGCACCGTCTCCCTGACCGTATCGAACAGCAGCGCCCCGATCTGCGCGACGCCCCCGCCCAGGACCACCAGGTCCGGGTGGAGCGCCGTGATGACGTTGGCGACGCCGATGCCGAGGTAGCCGGCCGCGCGGACTATCGCTTCCCTCACCGCCTCGTCGCCGCCCTCGGCCGCCGCGGCCATTTCCTTGGCCGTTATGCGGGAGACGTCCCCCTCCGTCAGCTCGTGGAGCCGGGGGGCCTGCCCCGCCCTGACGAGCCGCACTCCCTCGGCAGTGATCGCGGGGCCGCTGGCCAGGGCCTCCAGGCAGCCGCGGTTCCCGCAGCCGCAGCGCGGGCCGTCCGGAAGGATCGTCTGGTGGCCCAGCTCGCCTGCGGCGCCAAGGGGACCGAGACGCAGCTTGCCGTCGACGGCGATGCCCCCGCCTATCCCCGTGCCAACCGCGAAGAAGGCCATCGTCGGCGCGTCGAGTCCCCTGCCGTGACCGAACGTCAGCTCCCCCAGCGTCGCCATGCGGACGTCGTTCAGGAGGTAGACGGGGCAGCCGAGCTTCGGCTCAAGGCTCCCGCGCACGGGCACGTCGCGCCACTGCGTCGGCAGGTTGGGCAGGAACCGGGTCGTCCCGGCCCTCAGGTCAGCCAGGCCGGGGACGCCGATGCCCACGGCCTCCGGCCTGACGCCGGCCCGCCCGGCCAGTTCGTTGACCAGGCCCGCCATCCGCTCCAGGACGGCGGCAGGACCTTCGTGCGAGAGCGTGGGGACGCTCCTCTCGCAGAGCACCCGGCCCTCCCCGTCGCCGAGGGCGCACTTGATGTTCGTGCCCCCCAGGTCGACGCTTGCGTACAGGGTCTTGGCCATCGAGCAGCCCGCCGTCAGGCAATGAACTGCCGGAGAAACGCCGCGCTCTGCCGCACTGCCTGCAGACGGGTCTTGCGCGACTTCTCGTAGGCGCGATCCTCGACCTCGATGCAGACGGGACCGTCGTAGCCAACGTCCGTCAGCACGGAGAAGAACCTGCCCCAGTCCACGTCCCCGAGCCCGGGCAGCTTGGGCGTGTGGAACTCCAGCGGCGCGGCCAGGATGCCCACCTCGTCGAGGCGGGCCCGGTCCACCCGCGCGTCCTTCGCGTGCACGTGGAAGATGCGGTCGGCGAACTCGCGCAGCGGCTTCACGTAGTCCATCCGCTGCCACACCAGGTGCGAGGGATCGTAGTTCAGGCCGAAGCTCTTGCTGGGTATCTCCTCGAACATCCTGCGCCAGACAGCGGGGCAGTAGGCCAGGTTCTTGCCGCCCGGCCACTCGTCGGCGGTGAACAGCATCGGGCAGTTCTCGATGGCGATGCGCACGCCGTGGTCTTCGGCGTACTTGACGATGGGCGGCCATCGCTTCTTGAAGACGGGCCAGTTATCCTCCACCGAGCGGGTCCAGTCGCGACCGACGAAGGTGTTGACCACGCCGACGCCGAGCAGACCGGCGGCGCGGATCACCTTCTTAATGTGGTTGATGTACACGCGCGCTTCCCGGCCGTCCGGCGCCAGAGGGTTGGGGTAGTAGCCGAGACCGCTGATCTGCACGCCTGCCTCGGCCAGCAGACCGTTCACGTCCGCGGCCCGGCCTTTGCCGAGGCCCACGACGTCGATGTGGGTGACCCCCGCGTAGCGCCGCTCGGCCTTGCCCACCGGCCAGCACATGACCTCCACGCAGGCGAATCCCTCCTGGGACGCGAACCTGACCACATCATCGAGCGACAGGTCCGGCACGATCGCACTGCAGAATCCGAGTTTCATGGAACGCCTCCTCACAGCTCGACCCAGCGGCCCTCGCGATGGCTCTTCAGGATCGCCTGGCAGAGGATGATCTCCCGGTGGCCGTCGGCGAAGGTGGGGAAGGTCGCCGGCGCCGAGAAGTCACCGGCCGCGACGTAGTCGTAGAACGCGCGGAAGCACTGCTTGAACGAGTCCGGGAATCCCTCGTTGTGCCCGCCCGGGAAGTTGGTGAAGGGGACCACGCCTTCGCTGACGAGCGCGGGGTCCCTCAGCAGGCTCTCGTTCGGCCTGTCGCGGTGGCCGATCCAGAGCTCGTTCGGCTGCTGGCTGTCCCACGCGAGGGCGCGCTTCGAGCCGGCGATCTCGTAGCGGAGGCAGTTCTTCCGCCCCGCCGTGACCTGGGAGCACCAGAGGCACCCGCGCGCGCCGCTCTTGAAGCGCAGCACGACGCAGCCGTAGTCCTCCGTGTCGATCTCCACAGGTTCCGTCCCGACCGTCCTCTCCATCTTGGCCTTGAACGTTTCGACCTCGCCCTTGGGACGGCGGCGCACCGGGAAGACGGTCTTCAGGTCCGCCAGCACGGCGTCGGCCTCCAGGCCCGTGATGGCGTGCATGAGGTCGAGCCAGTGCGTGCCGATGTCCGCGACGGCGCGCAACTGGCCTCCCTGCTCGGCCAGCACGCGCCAGTTGTAGTCGGTCTCGTAGAAGAGCCAGTCCTGCACGTAGCTGCCGCAGACGGAGTAGACGTCCCCGACGTCGCCGCGGCGGACCATGTCGGCCGCCTCGAGGTTGAGCGGGTAGAAGCGGATGTTGTAGTTGACGCCGGCGGCCAGGTCGGTCTTGCCGGCCAGCTTCACCAGCTCGGCGGACTCAGCCGAGTTCATCGCCAGCGGTTTCTCGCACATGACGTGCTTGCCGGCGTTGAGCGCCGCGCGCGCCATCTCGAAGTGAAGGCGGTTCGGCACGGCGAGGTGCACGGACTGGGCGTCCGGGTCCTCGAGCACTTCATCGAATCCGCCGTAGGCCTTCGACAGGCCCAGGGACTCAGCCGCCGCCCACGACTCGTCCTCGTCAACGCCGAGGATGCCGGTGACCCGGATCCCCAGGCGCCTGAGCGCTTCCACGTGAACGGGCCCGATGAATCCCGCCCCGACCACGGCGACGCCGATGTCGTACATGACGGCATTCCTCCCACTCGATGCCCGATCTTGCCGGCTCGGGGGCCTGCCCCGGCCCCCGTCCGAGCGATACGGTAGTCCGGTCCCGAAGGGCTGTCAAGCGCGGCCAGAGGGCTATCAGTGACGCGGCGCAACCCCGAGCAGCCTCGCGCCGCGCGGCTATGGACAACTGCGCAGTTGACGTACCGACCCCGCGCGCCCTGTCATTCTGAGGAGCGGCGAAGCCGCGACGAAGAATCTCGCCTTGCCAGATGGGGAACGACCAGATTCTTCGGCCGCCCTGGGGCGGCCTCAGAATGACACATGTTCGTTGGCGGCAGAATTGTCATCACCGGCCTCAATGGGTCGGGCCACGCGGCGCCCGGAAGCCGGCGCAGTGAGTTGACAGAGCGCCCCGCTGTCCATACCATCGGTTGTTTTGGAAGACACCGTCGCATCATGGGGTCCCGATGAGCAGGCCAGACACAGACGAGGACGCAAGGGCGGAGCGGCCGGAGGCGGCGCTGGACTTCATCCGCCAGGTCATCGCCGAGGACCAGCGAACCGGCAAGCACGGCGGGCGCGTCCAGACGCGGTTCCCGCCGGAGCCGAACGGCTACCTGCACATCGGGCACGCCAAGGCCATCTGCCTCAGCTTCGGCGTGGCGGAGGAGTTCGGCGGCCTCTGCAACCTGCGGTTCGACGACACAAACCCGACCAGGGAGGAGGCCGAATACGTCGAGGCCATCATCGAGGACGTCCGATGGCTCGGCTTCGACTGGGGCGACCGCCTCTACTACGCCTCCGATTACTTCGGGCAGCTCTACGAGTACGCTGTGCAGCTCATCGAGAAAGGCAAGGCTTACGTCTGCGACCTGAGCCCCGACGAGGTGAGGGACTACCGCGGAACGCCGACCGAGCCAGGGCGCAACAGCCCGTACCGCGACCGGTCGATCGAAGGTAACCTGGACCTCTTCGAGCGCATGCGGGCCGGGGAGTTCCCCGACGAGACCCGCACGTTGCGGGCCAGAATAGACATGGCCCACGCGAACCTCAACATGCGGGATCCGGTCATGTACCGCATCCTGCGCGCCACGCACCATCGCACGGGCGACGAGTGGTGCATCTACCCCACCTACGACTGGACGCACGGGCAGTGCGACTCCATCGAGGGGATCACGCACTCCCTGTGCGACCTGGAGTTCGAGAACCACAGGCCGCTCTACGACTGGTTCCTCGATCAGCTCGGCATCCCCCATCCGCAGCAGATCGAGTTCGCCCGGCTCGAGCTGACCAACACGGTGCTGAGCAAGCGGAGGCTCCGGCGGCTCATCGAGGAAGGGCATGTCAAGGGCTGGGACGACCCGCGCCTGCCCACGCTGCGCGGACTGCGCAGACGCGGCTACAGCCCTCAGGCCATCCGCAGCTTCTGCGACCGCATCGGCTTGGCCAAGACCAACAGCGTCATCGACATGGCCCTGCTGGAGCATTGCCTTCGGGAAGACCTGAACAAGCACTCGCTCCGCGTCATGGGCGTGCTCCGCCCGCTCAAGGTGGTCATAGACAACTACCCGAAGGGCCAGGTCGAGCAGCTGGAAGCCATCAACAACCCGGAAGACCCCGGCGCCGGAACGCGGAAGGTCCCCTTCTCCCGCGAGCTCTACATCGAGCGGGAGGATTTTCAGCAAGCCCCGCCCCGAAGCTTCTACCGCCTGGCCCCCGGCCGCGAGGTGCGCCTGCGCTACGCCTACTTCGTCAAGTGCACGGGCGCAGTCAAAGACCCCGCGACGGGCCAGGCCGTCGAGGTGCACTGCACCTATGACCCCGCGACGCGGGGCGGCGACGCCCCGGACGGCCGCAAGGTGAAGTCAACGCTCCACTGGGTCTCCGCGCCCCACGCGCTTGAGGCCGAAGTGCGCTTCTACGACTACCTTATGAACGAGCCGGAGGCGGCCGAGAAGGCGGGCGACGAGGACTGGATGGCCCGCCTGAACGCGGAATCGCTCCAGGTGCTCACGTCCTGCCGCGTCGAACCGGGCCTGGCCGGGGCGGCGCCCGGCACCCGGTGCCAGTTCGAGCGGCAGGGCTACTTCTGCGTCGATCCAGACTCCTCGGCCGCCAGGCCCGTCTTCAACCGCACCGTCTCCCTGCGGGACAAGTGGGCCAGGATCCAGAAGGCCCGGACGAGCGAGGGCGCGTAGGGCAGACGCTGGCGGAAAGCATCCCGCCAGAGAGCGGGGACCACTGCCCGCCCTCAGCCCGGTTCGACGAGGAAACGCCGGCTGATGATCTGCCACCTCAGCCCCTCTCGACGCGGACCAAGCCACTCGTCAGCCGGCATGCCCCGGCGGAACGCCGCGCCCAGCGACCGGATCTCCTCGTCCGTGCACCTGAACAGGGCAGCCTGCGCGTTGGGGCCGAAGACGGGCTCCAGGAAGCGGCGCGCGGCACTCAACGTCCTGCCCGCGCGCACCACCCTCCCGCCCAGGAAGGCGAGCACCCCGGCGAGCGGAAGAGCAGCGAGCAGTCTGAACCGCGGGTTGATGCCTGCAAGCTCCAGCCCGGCCCCTGCGGCCAGCAGCGCCCCGCCGGCGAGCACGGCCGGCGCCTCCCATCGCCCGCTGAAGGCGCCGCCGGCCGCCCGCCGCAGCGCGCTGGGCGAGAGCGCGTAAGCCAGCGGCTCCTCGAACCGCCCCTGTGCCAGCGCCATCCTGGCCACGTGACAGGCCTCGTGGCAGACAAGCTCATCCCGATCGTAGATCAGCCAGCGTCGCCTCTGGCGGAACGGCGTCCTGAGCAGGAGGCAGACGCGGAAGCCCTCCTCCGCCCTCTCGTAGAAGGTACTGGCACCCACGTAGACGGGCATGTGCCTGTCGCAGAAGAAAGCGGGGACCCAGAGCGGGCTGATGGAATATGCGGCCCGTACCGGCTCCAGGCATTCCTGCAAGAGGTGGCCGGGGACGAGTTGCTCGGCCGCGAAGGTCTCGCCGAACAGGTGCGTCCGCCCCTCGCGCTCGAGCTCGTCGCGGACGGCGTCCGCCCATGCCAGCGTCCGCCGGGCGGACTCGCGGAAGGCGTCAGGTTCCACGTCTGGAGGCAGGACGAAGCCCCGCTCGTCCAGCTCGATCAGTTCGCCCAGAAGGTCAACCATGGGAGAGCCCGACGGACTGGCGCCCTTGCGCCGGCTCACGCGCCCCTACTGCACGACCACCGTGCTCCGCACGCGGCGCTGCATGTCGTTGAAAGCCCCCGTGCTGGTGACGGTCGCGCCCGTGCTCGGGTCCCCGGCAGTCTGGACGCTGTAGGTTCCGCCGCCCAGGGGCTCGTCGGTGTACGAGGGCAGAACGCTGGGGTTGACGTTCAGGTCATAGAGCGCGCGCTGCCTGCCGGCCTCGGCCAGGAAGAAGGCCCTGGCGTTGTCGACCTCTCTGCGGACAAGGATCCATTCGTGAACGGCGAGCGAGAGGTATGCGAGGCCCAGCACGAGTATGACGACGAGGATGATGATGGCGGCGCCAAGAGCCATCCCGTCCCGCCGGCTGAGAAGCCGTCCGATCCGCAGGACATGCCGCTTCATGCCTAACTCCCGAAATCCGCGAACGTGACGTCGTCCAGGCTTCCCGTCCAGAAACTGCTCGTTGCCTGTTCCGAGCCGATGTAGAGGTCGCCCGACGTGACGGCCGTCCCCGCGCCGTTCGCCTGGCCGACCCTGACGCCGTCGCAGTAGAAGTGGATGCGGCCGGTGACGCCGTCGTGCTGCACGAGAACGTCATGCCAGCCCGGACTGGCCAGAGGGCCGGCAACGAAGCTGCTGTCTCCGCCGCTGAACTGGTAGCGGATCGTCGTGCCCTGGATGGAAACCGTGAAGAAGCCGCCCGGTCCGGCCGACGTGTTGCGGTTGATGACGGTCCCGGTCCCGTTGACCCGGGCGGCGAACGCCACGCGCAGGCCCGAGTCGAGGCTGTCATTGTCGGGCACGCGGACGTAGTCGGTCGCGGACTGCGATCCGAGCCACGCGCTTCCTCCGCCTGCCCAGGGATCGCCGAAGACGCCGGCGTTGTTGTTGGCCGGAGAGGCGTCATAGGCGAACGGCCCCGACTCCTCCGAGAAGTACCACGCACCGCGGTACTGCACGTTCCGGAGCGCCTTGCTGGAACTCATCGCGACCACGTCGTCTCCCTGCTGGACCTCCAGTTCGTACTCGACGTGAGTCATGTACGGATGACAGTGGAGGGAGCGGAGGTCATTAATGACCTCCTCCTGGTCTCCGTCCGTGTCCATCATCAGCCTGCCGTCGTCCGCGTAGATGGTCTTGCGCTGCCAGGGCGCGCCGGCGACAAGGTTCTCCACGACCAGGGAGCCGTCACCGGCCGTGTCCAGGTAGGCCCAACTGCCTTCTCGGATGGCCAGTTCGATCCAGTAAGCGGCCAGGTCGGCGTCGCGCTGCAGCGCCACCTTCTCCTCGCCCTTGCCAACCTCCCCGAAGAAGTAGGCCCAGAGGCTGTAGATCCCCAGAAGGACGATGCCGAGCACGACGATCCCAAGCAGGAGCTCGATAAGGGTAACGCCCGCCCGACGGGCTCGCTCATTCATCTATCACGGGGCCTCACTACGGCCGCTGACGTAGGTGACGAAGCGCTCCTCTGCGGCCTCATCACCGGAGGTCCAGCTGATCATGACGGTCACGCGCTTGTATGAATAGCCGCTGGCCGGGTCGCTTGCCACGGTCTGCACCTGCGTCGTAACGGTGGCCGTCACGCCGTCAAGCTGCACCTGCTGCGGCGCCATTCCCGGCGCGATTTCGTCGTAGGCCAGGCCGACGAGCTCTTCGAGTTGCTGGGTGGCCTCCTCGACGGCCTGCCTGTGGAGCCTGCTGCGGTGGATCGCCAGGCGGGTGTAGTAGAAGAAAGGCGCCGCGCCCACCAGGATCACCCCGATTATGATGGTGGCGATGAGCCCCTCGAGCAACGTGAAGGACCGTCGCGAACAACGCCCGGCGGGCCAGCAAGCTCCCATAGCGCTCCTCTGCCCCACGGCCGCCCGGCCCAAGCCTGAGACCCGGCCTCTTCTCCGGCCGCAATAAAGGGCCGACCCGGCAGACGTCGGCCTGCCGGGTCAGTGCCCAAAGCCCAAGCTCTCTACGCTGCTACGGAGTGCGCACCAACTGGCCGCCCTGGTCCATGTCGACCTGAGAGTACTTATAGTCTGCGACGTCCCCCACGCCCGGGCGAGTCCAGCGGATGGCGTACGTATCCGCAGCGGAAGCGGGGATCGAGTACTCCGCCCAAGCGACGTAGCGCATGTCCCGGAAGTCATTCGAGCCGACAAGCCCGTTGTTCTCCAGGCCCGCCAGGTTCGTGTACTCCTTGTACTCGGCCCGGTACATCCGCTCGGCGGCCCGGAAGATGCTCAGGCCTGACACGATCTCGGCCTCGTAGGCCCGGCTCACCATCGACCGGTAGATCGGAACCGCAGAGGCAGCCAGGATCGCCACGATGATGACGACGATCATGAGCTCGATCAAGGTGAAGGCATTCCTTCGCCTCATGCCACCTACCCTCCAAAAAGGTGTAAGGATCACGGGAATCGGTGCGAGACCCGCACAGTCCAGCCCGTGCAGCGAACTGGTGCTGCGGCGTCAACCGCAGCAATCGGCGTTCCCAGCATCCGTGCTCAATTATACCACGAGCTTTGTGCATTCGCAAGGGATTGCGACAAAGCCTTTCCCGGCTGACAGGCCGGGCGCACCGCCGCTCAGGTCACGGTCTTCGCCAGGCTGAAGATGGGGAAGTAGATAGCAACGACAACGAAGCCCACCATGACCCCGATGGCGACGAGCAACGCAGGCTCGAACATGGCCATAGCGATGTCGACGCGGGCGCTGAATTCGCGCGTGAAATGCTCCGCTGCCCGGCTGAGCATCTCCCCGAGCCTGCCGCTTGCCTCTCCCGCTGCCACCATCCGGACCAGAAGCCGCGGGAAGTACGGTCGAGATGACAACTCCTCGGAAAGCGAAGCGCCGCGGACGACATTCTGCCTGACCTGTGCCACCTGCTGCTCCACCGGGACATTGCCGGCCGCCGCCGCCGAGAGCGTCAGGGCCTCGACCATCGGGATGCCGCCCTCTATCAGCATGCCAAGGGTACGACTCAGTCTGGCCATGATCATCTCGCGGGCAACCTTGCCGATCACAGGCAGATGCAGAAGTATAATGCCTAGCGTCCTGCGTCCGCCCGCGGTCTTGCGCCAGAACGAGAAGGCGACCCCGCCTACCACAAGCGCGAGCAGCACGTAGACGATGGAGTGGACAAAGGCGCCACTGATCCCCATGACGATCCGCGTCAGGAGAGGCAGCTCGGCGCCGGCCCGCGCGAAGATGTCGCGGAACCTGGGCAGGATGAACAGAAAGATCACGCTGAGAGCAAAGAGGAAGAAGACCAGGATGAAGGCCGGGTACATCGTGCTGACGCGTATCCTGCGCCGCAGGTCGAGCTGGGCCTCCAGGTAGTCGGACAGCTCCGAGAGCACCTCGGCCAGGTTTCCGCTCTCTTCGCCCGCCTTGACCAGGGCGACCATGAGGGGGCTGAAGACGTCGGGATAGGCGCCGAGGGCGTCCGACAGCATCGTGCCTTGTCTCACGTCGGTCGCCGCAGAGAGCAGCATGGACCTGAACCGCGAGTTTTCCGACTGCTCGGCCACGTCGACCAGCGAGTCTATGATGGGCAGCCCCCCGCTCAGCATGGTGGCCAGCGTCCGGCAGGCGACCGTCACCTCGCGCAACTTGACCCCGCCAAAGATGAAGCGACGCGCGGCCACCGGCCTGGGCGGGCCGGCCTCCTCGCGCGCGTCGGCGGACTCGACGGCGATCGGTATCAGCCCGCTGCGCCGGAGCTGCGCGACCAGGGCCTCCCTGCTCGTGCCGAACCTGCTCTCGCGGATGGTCTCGCCGCTGCCGTTCCTGGCGACTATGCTGAACTTGGGCATCGCTCGGCCGGCTCCCTCTAGATGCTTTCCAGAAGCGCCGCCAGCTCCTTGGCGTTCGTGCACTTAGACCAGGCCATCCCCTCCGTGATCTTGCGCGCCCTCACCAGCTCAGCCAGCGAAGCGTTCATGGTCTTCATGCCCGCTCCCCGGCCCATCTGCAGGTGGGAGTAGATCTGGTCGATCTGGTTCTCCCTTATCAGGTTGCGCATGGCCGGGTTGACGACCATGATCTCGTAGGCCAGCACCAGCCCCTGCCCGTCCGAGACCGGCAGCAGAAGCTGAGCGATAACGGCTTCCAGCACGAAGGACAACTGCACCCGGGTCTGCTCCTGCTGGTCGTGCGGGAAGACGTCGATGATGCGGTTGATGGTGGTGACGGCGTCGTTCGTATGGAGCGTCGAGAGGGCCAGATGCCCCGTCTCGGCCACGGTCAACATGGAGCGAATCGTCTCCAGGTCGCGCATCTCGCCTATCTGCACCACGTCGGGATCCTGCCTCAGCACGTGCCGCAGGGCCTCTCCGAAGCCCCGCGTGTCCTGGCCGACCTCGCGCTGGTTGACGACGCTTTGCCTGTGGCTGTGGAGGTATTCGATGGGATCTTCCACGCAGATCACGTGCTTGTGGAAGTTGTCGTTGATGTAATCGATCATCGCGGCCAGGGTCGTCGACTTGCCGCTGCCGGTGGGGCCGGTCACGAGGATCATGCCGCGGCTGCGCTCGCATAGCTCGCAGAGCGCTTTGGGGGGGAGCCCCAGCTCATCGAACGAAGGGATCTCGTACGGCAGGCGCCTGATGGCGGCCGCGACCGAGTCCCTCTGAAAGAAGACGTTTATGCGGTAGCGACTCTCGCCCGCAATCCCGACCGAGCAGTCCAGCTCCTTCTGCTGTTCCAGACGCTGCCGCTGCTCATCGTTGAGCAGCGAGTAGATCATCGTCTTCGAGTCGTCGGGAGTGAGGGTCGGCATGTCGGCGGCCCGCATCTTCCCGAAGACGCGGTACTGGGGCCGCACCCCAACGGTGATGTGGAGGTCCGAGGCGTTCAGGGACCTCATCGCGAGCATCAGTTTGAGCACTCTCTCGTCCATGTCTCACTGCATGGTCCGGGCGAGGACCTCCTCCACGGTTGTCATGCCTTGCGTGACCTTAGCGATTCCGGCCTCGCGCAGCATAGCCATGCCCCTCTCCTCAGCCGCGTTCCTCAACTCGACCTCCGAGACGCCTCGGGAGATGAGGCGGCTGAACTCCTTGTCGATCGGCAGCATCTCGAAGACGGCCATGCGGCCGTAGTAGCCCGTTCGGTTGCACCTGCGGCATCCCGTGCCGTGGTAGAGCGTCCCGCCGGGCTCCAGCCCCAGCTTCGACAGCAGCTCCGGGGAGCACTCGTAGGGCTCCCGGCAGTGGCTGCAGACCCTCCTGACCAGCCGCTGCGCCACGATCAGCGTCAGCGACGAGCCCAGAAGGTAGGGCTTGACGCCCATGTTGCTCAGGCGGTTGACGGTGGCTATGGCGTCGTTGGTGTGCAGGGTGGACAGCACCAGATGGCCAGTCAGGGCCGCCTGGACGGCGATCTCGGCCGTTTCCAGGTCCCTGATCTCGCCCACCATGATCACGTCGGGGTCCTGCCTGAGTATGGAGCGCAGCGCGTTAGCGAACGACAGACCGATCAACGGCTTCATCTGGACCTGATTGATCCCGGCCAGCTCGTACTCCACGGGGTCCTCGACGGTGACGATGTTCTTGTCCTCGCTGTTGATGAAGTTCAGGCCCGAATAGAGGGTGGTCGTCTTGCCGCTTCCGGTCGGACCCGTGACGAGGATGACGCCCTGGGGCCGCTGGAGGCAGGACTCGTAGAGCTCCTGCTGGTCCTGTTCCAGGCCGAGCTCAGACAGCCTGAGCACGAGCTGGCTCTTGTCCAGCAGGCGCATCACCACCTTCTCACCGTATATGGTGGGCAGCGTGGAGACGCGGATGTCTATGTTCCTGTCCTCCACCTTGCAGCGTCCGTCCTGGGGGAGGCGGCGCTCGCCGATGTCGAGGCCGGACAGGATCTTGACCCTCGACACGACGGCCGCCAGCATGGCCTTGCTGGGCGGCGTCAGGTCATGCAGAACGCCGTCAATCCGGGCCCGGACCTGGACGGCCTTCTTTCGGGGCTCAATGTGCAGGTCGCTGGCGCGTTTCTCGATGGCCTGGTGGATCAGCAGGTTCACGTAGCGGACGACGGGCGCGTCGCCGGCCTCCATCTCGAGCTCGGCCACCGCCGGCTGCTCGAGCTCGTCCTCGCCGGCCTCAATGTCCAGGGCCTCCTGAAGGCTGTCCTCCAGGGCCGTCAGGCCGCCGTAGTGGTACTCTATGGCGTCCCTGAGCTCAGCCCTGTGGCTCAGGGCCATCTGCACTTCCAGGCCGGTGTTGCTGGCGATGGTGTCCAGGGCGACTATGTCCAGGTGATCGGCTACCGCGACCTTCAGCACGCCGTCCCTCGCCGAAAGCGGCAGGACGTGGAACCGGCGGGCGAGCTTCCGGGGGACCAGTTGCAGCACCGAGGGGTCGATCTCGATGGAACGGACGCTCACGAAGGGGATGTCGATCTGGCGCGAAAGGGTCTCATAGATGACGTCGGGCGTGGCGTAGCCGAGATCGATCAACGTCTCGCCCAGGTATGCGCCCGTGTCCTTCTGCTTCGTGAGCGCTTCCCCGAGCTGGCTCTCGGTTATGGCGCCCCTGCGCACAAGGGCTTCGCCGAGCCTGACACGTGGGCCCGCACCGCCGAGTTGCGTGTCGGAAGCCATATGCACTCCCATCTGGCCACTGAGGCCCCATCCCCACTTGGTTCCACCGCCGGTTGGCGTAGACGCCGCCCCGTATTATACCGGAGCCGCCTCACCGCACAAAGGTATTCCCGCCGCACGTGCCGATTGACAGCAAAGCAGCAAGCGTGTAGCATGTTGCAGTGTGCTAGTTTCGTTCCATGTCCCGGCCAATCGAGCGAACCCCATGCTGGGCGCTGACCTCGGCACGCACTCCATGAAGGTCGTCCGGCTTTCTCGCGGCGGCGTCGAGGAAGCACGCCAGGTCACGTACCCCGGCTTCCCTTCCCGCTCCCCAGACGATTCCCGCCTGCTGCTCCGGCGGATCGTGGAGGAGCAACGGTGGCGCGGACAGCAGGTTTGGGGGAGCATCAAAGGGACGGCCATCATCCCGCGCCTGACCAGCTTCCCCGCCATGCCGGAAGACGAACTCCGAGGGGCGGTGGCTCTGGAGGCGGAGGAGTTCGTTTCCCGCAACTGGTCCCAGATGGACTTTGACTACGACGTGGTCGAAGAGCTGCCGGACGGGAAGGTGCGCGTGCTGTTCGTCGCGGCCCCCCGCGACCTGAGCAACGAGCGAATCCAGTGCTTCAAGTCCAGCGGCCTCTTCTGCGGCGGCGTGACCGTGGACTCCCTGGCCCTGACCAACGCGTTCCTGCACTCGGCCACCGGAGCTCAGAAGGAGGCCGGCGTTCTGCTGCTGAACATCGGGGCGGAGACCACCAACATCGTACTGTTGAACGCTGGACAACTGACGGTGCTGCGGGACGTCGCCTTCGGCGGAAACGACATCAATGAAGCCGTCATGACGGACTTCAACGCCAGCTTCGAGGAGGCGGAGGCCATCAAGATGAAGGCCGGCGACGGGAGGGCTTCCCTCGTCGAGTCCGTCAAGCGCGCCGTCGAGCCCCTCCTCAGGCAGGTCTCTCGCACGATAGGCTACGAAGCGCGTCGCCGCGAGGAGGCCGGGGACCTGAGGGTCTGCCTCTTCGGCGGGGGCAGCCTGGCGCCGGGGCTGAACGAGGAGATAGCGAGTGGCATAGATTCTCCCGTGGAGCATTTCGATCCGTTCGCGAAGCTGGAAGTGCACTGCGGGCTGCCGGATGACGTCGGGCTCCGTTCCTGCTTCGCGGTGGCCGTGGGCAGCGCCCTGATGGGGGAACAGGAGCCATGATCCGCATCAACCTGATACGTGACCGCCTCGAGCGTCCGCCCACGGTCGCGGAGAAGTTCGCCCCTGCGCTGCCCATTCTGCTGCTGATCGCCTACGGCCTGACCATCTTCCTTATCGTGAGCCTGCGGGACACCGCCGTCTACAGCGTCGAGCAGCGTCAGAAGCGGTTGGAGATCGAACTGCAGATCGCGGAGGACGTCGGCGCGCGGGCGGTCGCATATGAGGAGGCCGACGTGAAGGCCATCAACGTCGTGCGTGCCATACTGGGCCTCTACTCGCGCAAGTGGCACTGGGCCGCCAAGCTCGTCGCAGTGCAGCAGTCCGTGCCGGTTGGCGTGGCCATAACGTGGTTCGACGGGTCCGTGCAGAACGCCCTGACGCTGCGCGCGCAGGCCGCCGACGCAGACGGCAAGGGACTGGAGCGCATAGAGGAGACAATGCGGAACCTGCGCAAGAGCGAAGCCTTCATGCAAGGCTTGACGGACGTCCAACTGAAAAGCATCGAGAACCCTCAGGAGGCCGCCAAGGGCGGCAAGCTCTACTTCGTCCTCATCTGCCCGACCGGCTAGCGGATCATCGCGTCGCGGGCTTCGTGCGCGGCAACGCGTGCCCTTGTCAGTGAGACAGGCTTCCGTGAAGACGACCATCGTCAGAGTCTTCCTGGCCTTGTACTTGCCGGTGGCGGCCCTCTTGTACCTCGGCCTGCTCTACGGGCCCTACCGGCAGGCAGAAGCCCTCAAGAGGGAGATCGACGAGATCATCGCCTCAGAGACTCACCGGACGGCTATCAGCGAGACCGCGCGGGTCAGGGACATGCAGTTGGACGGGCTGAAGGAGGCGATCAACAGGTTCCATGCCAAGAGCCAGCAGTTCGCCACGATGAGCGTTCCGGTCTTCATCGGCCGGATCGCCAAGAACGCACAGGTGACACTGGCCAGGCTCGAGGTGGCAACCGCGGCGCGAGTCAGCGACTGCACCTTCTTCAAGGCCGAACTCGACGTGCGAGGCCCCTTTGCCAACTTGCGGGCCTTCCTGACGGAATTGGAGGAGAACCAGGAACGCTTCGCCTTCGTGGACAAAGCCCGGATCAGCCCCGTCCCCGGGACGAGCAACTACTCGCTGGTGGCTACGTTCGGCTTAATGCTCAGGACGATGCCTACTGAGGACGTTCTTGCGAACATGGGAGGCAGCGCCGGAGGGCCCGAGCCCCCGGCGAACCAGCAGAAGGCCGGTCCGACAGAGGCCGAGGCAGAGACCCCGTCAGATGGCGCCCCGACCCACGACGTGAACACGACACCCTATGGCTCCTGACCAGAAAAAGAAGCTCATCATAGTGCTCGTCCTACTGGGCGTCCTGGCGGCGGCGTGGTATCTGGTGCTGCTCGGACCACTCTCCGCTTCCAAAGCCGGCCCCAGGCGGGAAGTTGTGGTCACGCAGGCGCCTGAGGAAGGTGCCGGCAGCGGCACGCAGGGCGAGGAAGCGGCAAAGATTCCTACGGCCGACGAGGTCGACGGGTTGCTGCGGGACGTGACGGCGTTCCTCGGCAGCCGGCCGCAGTCCGTCCCCGAGGGCTTAAGGGATCCCTTTGCGGTGGCTGAGGCGGCCGGGACGGGACCGGAGGCGGCGCAGGCAACGCCCCCCGCGAAGCCCAAGGAGCAGCCCGTCTTGCGCTTCAACGTCAGCGCAATCCTGTGGGACGCGAAGGGACCCATGGCCGTCATCAACCGCAGGGTCGTCAAAGAGGGCGACCTGGTGGGAACGGGCATAACCCTCTCGAAGATAGAGCCGACGAGCGTGACGATCAGCTTCCGCTACTGGGGAAGACAGAACAACGTAAGCCTGCCCCTGGAACCAAGGTGAGGAACATGAGCGGGAAATCCTGCGCGCTGTCCCTGGCCCTCATTGTGGCCCTTCTGTGCTCCTTTGCGCCGCTTACGCGCCTCCGGCAGGCGACGGCCGCCGAGGCCCCGGCCGCAGCCGGACAGGAAGAGGAGGCCCTGCCCGTTGCGTTCCCGGCGACCACGTCCACCCAGAGCATCCAGCCTGGAGAGGGCGGCAAAGTCACGGTCAACTTCAAGAACGCCCCGTTGCAGGACTTGCTCCAAATGGTGTCGGAGAGGACGGGACGGCGGTTCGTCGTTCGGCCCGAGGTCAAGGACACGACGATCACGGCCTACCTGCCCGACGTGCTTCTCAGCGACGCGCTCCTGGTCATCCTCACGGCCCACGACCTGGAGCTGACGGAGGTCGCGCCCGGCATCGCGCTCGTCTCCTCAAAGCAGAAGCGGCCCGTCCCGGCGGAAGCTGTCCAGATCCAAAGCGAGCTGGTCCGGCTCAAGTACCTGGTCGCCGAAGACGTGAAGGAGACCCTGGAGCCGCTCTGCACGAGTGCGGGCCACGTCATCGTAGTGAAGCTGTCGGGCCATACCGGTTGGCTGTTCGGAGGCGAGGACCAGGCCGGGAAGTCCGGATCCGGCTTCGCGCCGCGCCAGAGGGTGGAGGGGGAGTACAGGCGCCCGGTCGACTCTCAACTGGTGCTGATCTCCGACACGCCCCAGAACGTGGCCTTCCTGAAGAGCCTGATCGAGCAAATGGACGTCAGGCCGAACCAGGTGCTCATCTCGGCCAACATAGTCGAGGTGAGCCGGGACAAGCTGCGGGACATCGGCTTCGACTGGAGCGCGTCCGAGTCGGAGGGCACGTACAGATACACGGCCGACGTGCTGAATCTGGAAGTGGAGCCGGGCAACTTCGGGCCGAAGGCCCTCATGCGCGGCCTGAGCCCCTTCGACGCGGGGGGCGATCTGCAACTGCAGCGGCTCGGCCGGAATGAGTTCCAGATGGTTATCCACGCTTTGGAGGAGCACGCCGGCGCCAACATCCTGTCCGCGCCGCAGCTGCTCCTGCTCGACAACCAGGAGGCCGTGATCCTGGTCGGCACCAAGTTCCCAATCCTGCAGACCAACGTCTCGGGAGGGGAGTTCGTCCAGGTCACCACCTCGCTGCAGTACTACGAGAACATCGGCATACTGCTCAACGTCCTGCCTCAGGTTCAGGACAATGATTACGTGAACATGATCGTGCATCCCGTCGTCAGCGATCAGACCGGTTCCGTCCTCGCCCAGAGCACCGGCGGGATAACACTGGCCGAATACCCCATCATCGACATCCGTGAGATGGAGACGCAGATCCTGGTAAAGGACGGCGAGACGATCGTCATCGGCGGCCTGTTCAAAGACGCCGACACCAAGTCCGTCTTCTCCGTGCCCATCCTGGGCCACATCCCCCTGATCGGCAAGCTCTTCCAGAGGACGACGGTCGATACCGGCAAGGTGGAGCTGCTCGTCTTCCTGTCCGCCTCCATCGTCGCCGAGCCGGGCGAGGCCACGGCCAGCAAGGCGCGGGAGATGGCAAGGAAGCACGAGAGCCAGTTAGCGGCGCCCGAGCCGCAACCGGCCGGCCCGACGGAGGGGTAAGCCATAAAGGCCGCAGACGCGGGGGAAGCCTAAGCTCCTGGGCGGCCGGGGCCGCAGGCCCATCCTGACGGACGAGCCATGGGGCGGGGGTTCTGCTGTGGCGAAGCAACGGGCAGCATGGGCGGCAGCGCCGCAGCCCCCTGGCGCACCGCGGGGAATCAGTTATCCTCGACTCGCTCTGCGGGCGGCGTCTCGCGCCACGCCCTCGTGGCCGTCTTGTCCGGCACGATCCGGAACCCCAGGTTCATCGCATCGAACCTCCCAAACGGACCGGTCCACTCGACGGGCCCGGTGACGTTCCGCAGAGCGGACAGGAGCGTGATCGTCTCGTAGTCCGAGGTCCTGCCGACGGGGAGCACTTCCATCCGGATCAGGAAGTCCTCCCCCGGGGCGAGCTCGGGGATATGGTAGCCGGCGCCCTCGACGTCCTCCGTTACCTCCTGAGTGTCTGCGTAATACCTGGTGAGGCCCGAGAACTCGCTGCTCTGCGTCTTGAACACGAAACCGGACGTCGCGTTGTCCAGATTCACAATCCTGATGGTGTAGGTCTGGGCTCGCGTCTTGAGCGTGTCGTCATCGGAATCCCGCTCGATTGCCTCGTCCACGTCCGTCGTCTTCAGGACGACGTCCTCCTCCTCCACGTCCGCCGCTTCCCAATCGGTCCCGACCCCCGCTTCCCCGGGCTTGAACATGAGATTGCCGGTCACCAGAATGTGGGCGGAGACCGTGCCGAGATCGTGCCACGAGCTCCACGGAAGGAAGTTTCTCGCGCTCACGGAAAAACTGGGCAGAAGATGGGAAGCGGGAACGTCCGGCTCCGTCACCTTCAGCGCCAGATACATGGTCTCCGGACCCCAGGAAGGCCACCAGAGCTCCTGCCCCTCCTGGACCTCGACGGCGTTGGCCGGATCCGTCACAGGCGGACTGGTCTGGTAGTACACGGGCTGCCATTCAGGGTCCATGTCAGAGGTCTCAAACTTGAACCACACCCACGTTCGGAACCCCGAAATGTGTCGCACTCTTATGTACAGCCAGAATTCATTGTCTACTCCCGCGGGCTTTGATTCCGTGGTCAGCGAGGACACCCACGTTTGTCCATCCTGGCTGAACTCGATGGCGTACTGCGGTCCGCACCCAGACGCCGCCAGGACCGCCACGCACCCCAACGCCAGCAGGGCAAGCTGACGGCTCAGTTGGGGCCTAGACCGCATGTTCCTCCCCTTCGAGAGTCGAAGGCATCGACGGGGACAGCCCTGCTTGGGCAAAACGGGACCGTGACTGTCCCAGTATGACAGCTGCAAGGCGCGAGTGCAAATTGCGTGCCCGACACCCCAGACTCACTCGTACAGGTGCGGCACGTATTCGACCATCAGCCGACGCATGGTCTCGATGCTGATGCCCTCGGGGGGCACGGAGCCTTGCGCCCTCGCCTGGCGCCTTCTGCGCTTCTTCTCGTCCTGGATCCAGCCGATGACGGGCCCGCAGTCGTCGGCGCTGACGCGGGCCTCGCCCGTCAGGCCGTGCTCCTTGTTGACGTAGGCGGGCACGGCCGCCTCGGGCACGTGCAGCAGCATCTGCGAGACCATCTCCGCGTCGGAGATGCCCGTAGTGCGTTCGAGGTCGTCGTACTGGTAGTCCACCCACTTGGCGATCTCCACCAGGCGCGTCTTCTTGACGGCGATGTCGGTCCTCTCGGCCACCGTCTCGGCCAGGTAGCACTGGGCCCAGTAGACTATGCCCTGTAGGCCCGACTTGTCCGTGATGGTGATCGAGGGGGGGATGCCCAGCAGGTTGGACGTGTCGAAGATCTGGTAGATGCGCTCGTCCATCGCCAGGCCGTGGCCGTGTATGCCGGCCCGGGTCCTGGTGGCGTCGTCGCCCACGAACGGATGATCGGGGGGGATCATCACGCCCATCGCCCGATAGTAGTCGGCTATCTCGGTAATGGCGCCTGTGTCGGTCCCGTTGGCGCCCTTGAGCGACCTGTACATGATGACGGCCGCCTCCAGGGGCGGATTGCCGGTCCGTTCGCCGAACCCCAGCAGCGTGCCGTTCAGGATGTCGCAGCCGTAAAGCCATGCAGTCACGGCATTTGCGATGACCAGGTGGAAGTCATTGTGGCCGTGCCACTCCAGCCGGCCAGACGGGATGCCGGCCTGGATGGTCTTGCGGATGAGCTTGGGCACGCTACGCGGCAGCTCCACGCTCGGGTAAGGCAGTCCGAACCCCATCGTGTCGCAGAGCCTGATCTTGGGCTTCAGCTCCTCGGGCAGCTCCTCCGCAAACCGCGCCACCATCCCCAGGAAGGGAAGGACAAAGCCGTCCATGTTGGCCCTGGTCACATCCTCCAGGTGGAACCGCACGCGGATGTCGCGCTCGGCCGCCATCTTGCCCATCGTCAGGTACTCTTCGGCCGCCGTCCGCCAGTTCTTCTTCAGTTTGAGGAAGACGTGGTAGTCGGAGCACGAGGACAGAAGGCCCGTCTCCTTGATGCCCATGTGCTGCATGAGCTTCAGATAGAGGGCGTCGTCGCGCAGCCCGCGGATCCAGGCCGTCGGCTGGGGGAAGTGCGGGTTGTCCGCGTATATATCCAGGCAAGCCTCGACCGTGCTGACGTCGTTGTTGGAATAGAGGAAGAACTCCGTGTTGCTGATGACCTGGCTGGGGCCGGACAGCTTCCCCAGGAGCCGGTAGAGGTCAACCATCTGCTGGCGTGTGTAGGGCGGGCGGGCCTGCTGGCCGTCGCGGAACGTCGTGTCGCTGAGGACGAGGGGGTCCCGCCTGCGCTCCTCGAAGTCGAACTCCACCAGCTCGCCGTCGATCTCCTCATAAGCCCTGCCGGCAAAGACCGTTTGCGGCACCTCGGTGAAGGGGAACACGCGCTCCAGCAGGTCCGGCACGCCCTCCTCGATGCCGGCCAGGGCCGCAGGATCGGCCGCGACGGTGCGCGTCGGCGGCAGGTTCATGATCTTGTCTTTCAGGTCTTTCTGCATCGGCTGCTCCACATTCTCTCAGCCCGTCCGCTCCAGCTCCGCTTGGAGGCTCGTGAGCCTTTGCAGGGTGGCGCCGCGGGGCGCGGTGCGGCCCGTCTCCCAATTCGAGATCGTATTGGCCGAGACGCCCAGCCTCTCAGCCATCCGGCGCTGGCTCAGGCCGACCCGGAATCGCATCTGCCGGATCTCGTCCGAGGACGGAGGGGCGCCCCTGCGTGCGCCGCGAGGACGGGCGGCGCCTCCTCTGCCAAGGCGCTCGTCAACCTGGCTGCGGGACACGTGCCTCACTTCGTCGATCTTGCGGCGCATCTCGCGGCTCGGCGTCGTCTTGCCGGTCTCCCAGGAGGTGACGGACGCGGTGGAGACGCCGATCAGGTCGGCCAGCTCGCTCTGTGTCAGGGCGAGCCTGTCGCGGAGCTTCTTCAGCCGGTCCGGCCGGATGAGCTGCGGCACGGACTCCCGCCCGAGCGCTTTGTCCACCTGGGCCTGGTCCATGTCACGGAGGGTCACGATCTGGGCCAGGTTGGCCTTGCGGGGGCGGGACTTGCCGGTCTCCCAGGCCGTGACCGTCACGGGAGAGACCTCCAGAAGCCTGGCCAGCTCCTGCTGGGTCAGGTCGAACCGGTGCCGGATGCCCCGCAGCGTCCGCCTGGAGAAGCGGACCTTCTCGGCCTCCTCCCGGGGAGCCGGCGGGACGGCCATTCCACGCCGCCTGGCCGCAAGCAGCGTGCTCACCTGAGCCGCAAGCTCTTCGACAGCCTTCTGCACCCCGCGGATGTCGCGCCGGGCCTGGCGGAGCTGAGCTGGCAGGTCGCCCAGCATCTCGACAACGGCGCGTTTGCCGTGGTAACGGATCAGGTCCCGCAACGCATCCTCCACTTTTCCCATCGCTCGTCCTCCACTTCAGGTCCACCGGCGCATTCAGAAACGGCCTGCCGGGCGGACGTGGGCCCCCTGCGCGACATCCGCCCCCGGGCCGTCGGGCTGTGGATTATCATAACGCGCGTCGTTCCCGCGCTCAAGTCGCCGCCTCGCGTGGCGTCCCTGGTGTCCGGGGCACTTGACTCGAAGCTGCGGCGCCGATATGAGTTGGGCGCCGCAGCACTTGGAGCAAGGCAGCATCTACCCCGAGCGAGGGAGGGCGCGCCATGAAGGTGGCCATCCGCACGTCTTACGTCTCAACCGGCATCCGCCAGGCGCTGACCAGGGACCTGGACCGGGCCGGGGAGATCGGCTACGAGGCCGTCGAGCTGTGCGTCACAGGCGACGAGCGCGGCCGGGGCTGGGCGGACGAGTTGACCGGCCAGGACGTAGACTTCATCCGCAAGAAATGCGAGCGCGCGGGCGTTCCCATCTGCTCCCTGTCCTCGGACTGGATATGGCACTACGCGACGGAGCAACGTCCTCTGTCGGACTGGGAAGAAGGGGTGGAGGGCCTGGGCAGAGACGCTGAGCTGGCCCGGATGCTCGGCGCGAGGGTGATCCTGCTGCACCTCGGCAGGAGCCACGGCACCTGGGAAGAGGGCAAGGGGATCCTGGCCCGGGCGGCCGACGCCGCCGCCGCGCAGGGCGTGCTCTTCGGCTTCGAGGCCAGCCTGTTCCGCCGCTCCGGCCTGGGCGAGTTCGACGACCTGCTCAGAATGCTGGACGAGCTCGACCATCCGGCCATGGGCGCCTACGACCACTGCCACTACCCCCGCATGGGCAAGCCCGCGCACGTGCAGGTCGAGCAGATCGGCGGGCGCCTCTACGGCTACCACTCGTCGCTTCTGACGCCGGAGACGACGGACTACGCGAAGCTGTTCCAGGCGTTCCGGGACGTCGGCTACGAGGGAGACTGGGTTTTCGAGATCGAGTGGGATGCGGCCGAGCAGCAGTACGAGCAGTTCATGGCGCTCCGCGGGCAGCGCGGCTGAGCGGCGCCCGCGCGGGGCTGAAGCGCAGGGAGGTCCCCCCATGGCAGCAGAGGTGAAGATCGGCTTGGTCGGGTGCGGCTCCGTGTCACAGAGGGGCCTGCTGCCCCACCTTGTGCAGGAGGACCTGAGGGAGCGGTGCAGGCTGACGGCGGTCTGCGACAATGCGCCGGGGCGCGCGCAGGCCTCGGCGGAGAAGTTCGGCGTCCCGCAGGCGTTCGAGGACTACGCCGAGATGCTGGCGCATGGGGACGTGGACCTGGTGGCGCTCGCCACCCCCATCGGACTGCACTTCGATCAAGCGATGGCGGCCGTGCGCGCCGGCAAGCACGTCCACCTGAACAAGGCCATGACGACGACGGTCCGGGAAGCCGACCGGCTGATCGAGGCGGCCGGTAAGGCGGGCGTCAAGATATGCGCTTCGCCGGGGCAGATGCTCCGGCCGATGCACCGGGTCATCAAGGAGATGGTGGAGGCCGGCGCAATCGGCCGCCCCTACTTCGCCATCAACGGCATGAGCTTCGCCGGGCACGAATACGAGGACTTCCGCCGGGAGGGCGACGTTCTGACGGACGTGGACCCCGCCTGGTACTACAAGCCCGGGGGCGGGCCGCTCCTGGACATGGGCGTCTACTGCCTGCACACGCTCACGGGCATCCTGGGGCCGGCGAAGGCCGTCTTCGCCGCCTCGGGCATCGGGCTTCCCGAGCGCACCTACAAGGGCCGTACCATCCGGGTCGAGATGGACGACATGAGCATCCTGACGCTGGACTTCGGCGCGATGGGATTCGGCGTGGTGTACGCCGGCTTCACGTGGCATTCGCAGGCGGGTCAGCTCCGCCTGCACGGCAGCGAGGGGGCCATCGCCATCGCCGGCGGCGAAGTGATCCTGGACGGACGGAACGCCGACCGCTTCCCCGCGCGCCCCGCCGAGCGCCTTCCGGACCTCGTCCAAGGACCCCACAGAGACATCCCGGAGGCGCACGTCTACGCGGACATCCTGCACCTGGTGGACTGCATCCGCGAAGGCCGCAAGCCCGAGGTGACGGCCGAGCACGCCCGGCACGTCATAGACATCATGGAGCAGAGCTACGCCTCAGTCCGAACCGGGCGCCGCCAGGAGATAACGACGACCTTCTGAACCGCTCGGGGCTACTGCCCGCCGAGCATGCCCCCCTTCAGGTCGGAGAGCTTGACGGCGCTGCCGTCCAGCGCGCTCTACTCGGAGTCGGGCGCCGGCTTGCCTTCCAGCTCGACCTGCTCCTGTTGCTCCGGCACCGTTTCGGGCGGCGCGAATTGGTCCACCTTCTGGGCGCCCGCTGGAGGCTGGAAGACGAATGCGTCCTCCGGCAGATCCGCGTTGAGGATGATCTTGCCGGCCGTGCAACGCAGCGCCACGCTGTCGAGCGTTCCGGCGTCCTGCCCCATGGCCGCCATCTGAGCCTTGGCAAACTCCGTCAGGTCGGCACTCACTTGCACCACCAGCCCGTCCTGCTTCCTGTGCCACACCTTCAGCGGTATGTCGCCCTGCACGGGGGAGCCCTCGGGTATCTTCGCGTGGCCCTCGACGAGCCAGCAGTCGTAGTCGCCCGCGGTCTCGCCGCCCTTCACCTTCGCCTCGAGGACGAGCTTGACGTATTCCGCCACGGGGTCCTCGCTGGCAAAGAACTCGTCCGGCCTCATCGCGCCGCCGGGCAGAACGCCCGTCATCGCAGCTTCCTCTTTCCAGAAGTCCGGTCCGAACTCCCGCACCGTGTACTGCTCGAGCGCAGGCACATAGACGGTCACCAGCTTGCCGTCACAGACGATCTGCCACATTGAGGACACGATCTTGAATCTCGATCCTGCGGCGTAGGTGACGTCCACGGGGATCTCCTGCTTGAGAGGTGTCCCCCCCATTTGCATCTCCGTGGCCCACTGTCCCGAGTGCTGGTAGCTCTTCAGGCCCTTATAGCTGCCGACCATCAGCTTCACGATCTCACCCACGGACGGCGTCTGCTCCGCCTGATCCTGGGCGGACACGGACAAAGCCGCCAAAAGCAGCAACGCAACACAAAGGCCAATCGCTCGATCCCTGACGAAACGCTGCATTCGGAACTCCCTCCTGCCCTGAGCCGCCGACGGCGCGAAGAACGCCCTCGCGCCCCCACGCGCGATTATATGCGCGCGCGGAAACGGAGTCAACCAGGCGAAGGGCGCTGCGGGCCGCCATGCCGAGGTCGCGGGCGGCGTCGTGCCGGCCCCGCTCGGACCCCTTGACTGGAACCCGCGTGCTCGCTAACCTGTGAGCGTCTCGTGCGGTCGTGCGCTTTCACAGCCGCTGGGGAGTTGACCGTGCAGGAGCCTGAGACCATCCGGCTCGCATTGGGCATAGGCGCACTGGTATTCGTGCTGCTGCACCGGCCGGCCCTCAGGAAGCTGCCGGGCTGGGGGACGCTCGTGGCGGCTTTCAGCGTCGTGCTGCTGGGGTGGACGGCTGCGGCCCTGAAGGGCGTGCTCTGGCAGGACGCCCTGAACGTGATCAAGCACTCCTGCTACGCGGCCAGCTCGTTGCTCCTGGCGATGTGGTGCTGGCGGCTCTTCGCGACCCGGTGGGAGGAGGGCCATGGGCTTTATCGGGGCGGCTGAGCTCGTCGCGTTGCTGGCGGCCTTGACGGCCTTCGTGCTCGTGCTGGCCGGCCCGAAAGGCACGTGGATCCGCGACGTCCGGCTGCCGTTGCTGCTGCTCGTAGCCCTGACCGTCTTTCGCAGCCTGAGCAACGCCCTGCAATGGAGCGGCGCCGCGCTGGCCCCCAGTCCCTTGGAGGACTACCTGGAGCTCGCCGAGCCGCCGCTCTGGTACTTCCTGTTCTACGCCTTCGTCCAGAGCGCCACCCATCGGCGGCTGCGCCGCAGCGAAGAGCAGCAGCGCATCTTGCTGGGCAGCCTGCCCCAGCGCATCTTCTTCAAAGACCCCGACTCCGTCTTCCTGCTCGTGAACGAAGCGTTCGCCCGGGAGCTCGGGATGCGGCGCGAAGACGTCGTCGGCAAGACGGACTTCGACCTCTACCCGGACGAACTGGCGCGCAAGTACCGGGCGGACGACAGGCGCGTCATGGACAGCCGGCAGCCCGAAACACTGATAGAGAGGAACGTCGCCGGCGGCCTCGAGCGGACGGTGGAGGTAGTCAAAGCGCCCGTCATAGACGACGAGGGGCAGACGGTCGGCCTGTTCGGCATCTTCACGGACATCACCGAACGGGTCGAGGCCGAGCGGGCGCTTCGCGAATCGGAGCAGAAATTCAGGTCCCTGGCCGAGCAGTCGCCCAACATGATCTTCATCAACAAGGGGGGCCGGGTCGTATACGCGAACAAGAAGTGCGAAGAGCTGATGGGCTACAGCCAGGGGGAATTTCTCGACCCCGATTTCGACTTCTTCGCTCTGGTCGCGCCCCAGTCCATGGACACCGTGAGAGAGCACTACGCCAGGCATATGCGCGGCCGAGACGTGCTCCCCTACGAGTACGTGTTGAGAACGCGCGACGGGAGAGAGATGCCGGCCATAATCACCACCAGGCTCATCACGTACGAGGGCGAGCCGGCCATCCTGGGCGGGGTCACCGACATCACGGAGCGCATACAGGCCGAGCAGGCGCTGCGCACCAGCGAGGAACGGTTCCGCAGCGTCCTGTCCTCGCTTCACCGGTCGCTGATCACGGTCCTGGACCGGGAGGGCAGGCATACGGAAGTCTGGGGCGATCCCGAGCTGCGGGAACGCTACGGCATCGAGCCCAGGGACATGGTCGGCCGCTCATTGAGCGACCTGCTCCCCCCGGGGTTGGCGGAGGAGAGGATGGCCGACACCCAGCGCGTCTTCGAGACGGGAGAGCCCCAGCGCGCTGAGTACCCCGTCCGGTTCCCTGCCGGGGAGTTCTGGCACTCGGTCTCCCTTTCGCCCATGCGCGACGCTTCCGGAGAGATCTATGCGGTCGTCGCGTTTATCCGTGACGTCACCGAGCAGAAGCAGGCCGAGGAAGCCCTCCGCGAGACCGAGGACCGGCAAAGGCTCATACTGGAGAACGCCACCGACCTGATCGCGCTGCACAGCCTGAACGACTTCCTGTTCGTCTACGTCAACCCGGCGACGGTCAGGACGCTCGGCTATTCGGAGGAAGAGCTGATCGGCAGGGACCCGGCCGACTTCGTCCACCCCGACGACATGAACCGCGCCCTGGCGGCCTTTGAGAAGGGATTATCGCTGGGGGAGGGCTCGGCAGAGGTGAGGTACAGAAGGAAGGATGGGACCTACATCTGGCTCGAACAGACGGGGCGAGTCCTCCCCTCCGAGACCGGCAGGCAGATGGCGCTCACCATATCCCGCAACGTGACGGAGCGCAAGGAGGCAGAGGCGGCCCGACGCGAAGCGGAGGAGCGCTACAGGCAGATATCGGAGAGCGCGACCGACCTGATCGCCCTCCACACGCTGGACGACCTGTCGTACCTGTATGCCAACCCCGCCACGCTGAGGACGCTGGGCTATGCCGAGGAGGAGCTGATCGGCACAAGCGGGATTGACCTGATCCACCCCGAGGACAAGAAACGCATGCTCGAGGCCTACCGCAAAGGCCTTCAGGCGGGCACGGCCTCGGCCGAGTTCCGCTACAGGAAGGCGGACGGCAGCTACCTGTGGCTGGACGCCACGGGCAAGATCGTGCCGGGCGAGGGCGGGCAGCCGGTGGCACTGATATTCAGCCGGGACATAACCGGCCGCAAGGAAACCGAGGACGCCCTCCAGGAGAGCGAGGAGCGGTTCCGGTCGCTGTTTGAAGCCACGACGGAGTTCATCCAGATCCTGGACGCCGAAGGCAGGATCGTGGCGGCCAATCCTGCGGCGAGGGACAGGCTCGGCTATGCGGACAAGGATTTGATCGGCCAGCGGCTCACGGACTTCTTCACGCCCCAGTCACGGGTCGTGTTCGAGCAACACTTCCCGACGCTGCTGGACAGGGGCTCCTACCGCCAGGAGGCGGAGATAGCCTGCCACGACGGCAGCGTGATCACGGTGGACTGCTCCGCGGCCGCCATCCGCGACGACGACGGCAACGTCACGTCCATCGTGGCGCTGCTGCGGGACATCACCGATCGCGTGCGAGTGCGGGAGGAGCTGCGCCTGCTGTCCGTCGCCGACGCGCTGACCGGCCTGAACAACCGGCGAGGCTTCTTCCACCTGGCCGAGCAGCAGTTGAAGTTCGCCAACAGGTCCAAGAGCGCCCTGCTGCTGCTGTTTGCGGACCTGGACGGCCTGAAGAGCATCAACGACGCGCGCGGGCACAAGGAGGGCGACCTGGCTCTGATCGAGACCGCCAACGTCCTGCGGGAAACCTTCCGCGAGTCGGACATCCTGGGCCGCGTCGGGGGCGATGAGTTCGCCGTGCTTGCGGTGGCCGCGCCGGACGCCACCGCCCAGCGCATCAGGGAACGCATCCACGAGCGCATCGAGGCCCGCAACCGCCAGCCAGAACGCAAGTACCAGTTGTCCGTCAGCGTTGGCATCGCCGGCTACGATCCCGACAGCCCGTGTTCGCTGGAGGAGCTGATGGCGCGAGCGGACGCGCTGATGTACGGCGAGAAACGAAGAAAGCGAGGGCAGCAAAACCCGGCCGGAGAGTGACGGGGCAGGCCGGTCCGCAGCCTTCGGGGGGGCGGACGGGCGATAGCTGGGACGGGGCCCCCGCTGTCATGCGCCGGCCTGAGCCTTTACTTCCGCGAGCGCCGGACGGTACAATAAATGCTCCAATTGCACGGTCGGCTCTCAGAGTGAGGCAGCGATGGCCGGACCCAGCATCGAGGTGATGCGCTCAAGGGCCTGTCAGCGGGCGTTCCTCGCGATGATGTGGGGGTTCCTGTTCCTGCTCCCCCTTCCGGCCGCGAAGGTGGGGGCGAGCGTTTCCCTGTCCTTCCTGCCGGACGCCGCCGGCTGGCTCATCCTGGTCATTGCGCTCGGAATGCTGCGCGACCTGCACCCGGGCGTTCGCGCGCTGCGCCGGCTTGCCGTGGTGGGGCTGGTTGTCTGCGCGCCCCGAGTCCTCATGTTCCACGAAACGGAAAAGCCCTGGGAGTACGTCTATCGCCTTCTCCAGACGGGCGGGGCGACGGTGGCTCTCGTGTTCGCCTGGCGGCTCTGCGAACTTGTAGCCGACATGGCGGCGCGGGCTGAGAGCCCGTCTCTGAGGCAGAGCGCGAAGCTGCGCTTCTGGCTCTACGCCGTGGGCGTGCTGTTGCCTTTCATCGGCGCCTTCCTGCCGGACGTCAGCCGAGCGCTCTTCGACGAGCAGCGCGCCTTCTTCGACCTGGGCGTGCTTGCGGCCATGTTTGTTTACATCGCGATCACGATATCGCTGATGATGGGGCTGATGGCCGGCACGGCCCGAATGTGCGCCCGCCTGGAGCGCGAACACCAGGAGGCCGTCGAGAAGGGCGAAGCAGACACCTAGCCTCTTGGCCCGCGCTCTCCAGGGCGCCCGGCCGCCCTACGCAAAGGACGGAAGCCACTGCGCCTGCGCCTCGAAGAGCCGGTCCACCATCTCGCGGATCTGCGGCAGCGTGCAGATGGCGCCGGCCAGCGGGTCCATGGCGACGGCGGCATAGGCCAGATCCCTGTCGCCCGCCAGGCCGGCTCGCACGGTCAGCTCGTGCACGTTGACGCAGGCGCGGTTGACGGCCGCGCAGGCCGGCGGAAGCTCGCCAATGACGGTCGGCTGGACGCCGTTCCTGTCCACCAGGCAGGGGACCTCCACGGCGCAGCCCCGGGGCAGGTTGGTGATGATCCCGTCGTTCCTGACCGATCCGTGGATGACGGACGGCTCGCCGGTCACCATGCTGCGGATGATGTAACTGCCGTATTCGTGTCCGGGCTTGAGGCCGCGCTCCCTCGCGTCCGCCAGGAATCGCGCGTTCTGCCCCTCCTCGTCGTGGTCGCAGCATATCTCGTAGTAGTCCCAGCGGCGCGGCAGGCATTCCAGCACCGCCTGCGGATCCTTGCGGAACCACGGCACGTACTCCGAGCCGTGATGGCTGGACTCAGAGTGGAAGTAGCCCGTCAGGCGCGTCAGCTCGGCGCGGACGGCCTCGTTGCCTCCGGCGTACAGGTCGTCGCTCCTGTCGCCTTCGTCCTTGCCCAGGAGGTACCTGTCTATGACCTTGCGCCGGATCTCGGGGACGAGGTCCCGGCCGTCATGCTCGAACTGGATGAACCACGCCTGGTGGTTGACGCCGGCGGCCCGATAGTTGCACTCCTGGATGGGCACGCCGAGGATGCCGGCCAGCAACGCGGACGTCCCCTGCACGCTGTGGCAGAGCCCCACCACGTCCACGCCCAGTTCGTAAGTGGCCCACGTGTTGATGGCCATCGGGTTGGCGTAGTTAAGCACCAGCGCGTCGGGGCAGAGCTCAAGCACGTCCGCGCAGAAGCCTTTGAGCGCCTCGATGGTCCTCAGGCCCCGGAACACCCCGCCAGGCCCGAGCGTGTCGCCCACAGGCTGGTCGACCCCGTACCGTCGGGGTATCTCCACGTCCGTGCGGAAGGCCTCCAGGCCCCCCACCTGCCAGGCGACGACAACGAAGTGCGCGCCGTCCAGCGACTCCCTGCGATCCGTCGTGGCCTCGATCGTCGTCGGGAGCTTGAACTCCTCGATGAGGGCGCGGGCGCCCTTCGAGGTGCGGGCCAGGCGGTCGGGAGCGATGTCCATCAGCGAGATCGTGCAGTCCCGCAGCGCCTCGAAAGAGCAGACGTCCCGGATGATCGTGAGCGGGAAGACGAACCCGCCGGCCCCGATAATGGATATCTTCATGTCTCTGCGCTCCGCTGAAGGATGAAGGCCGCGTCCCGCCGCCGGTCCGGTTGGGTGAGCGGGAGGGCGATGGTAACTGCGAGCCCGAGGGGAGTCAAGAACCGCCCCCAGGCGTCGCCGGGGCCCCGCGCACGCCCGCCGTGTTGATCCCCCCGGAGCGGACGGGTAGAATGGATAATGGCGGTTTGTGGCGATGAGCTGACTGCGTCCCTGAACGCTTAACTCCTCACTGATGCGACAGATACGCCCATCGAGCAAGACGCTTCGCACCGTGCTTTGCGCGGCTCTTGGCGCCGCGCTGCTGGCCCTGCTCTGCACGGGCGCGGCGGGCGCACGCCCGGAGCTTTTCACGGAACAGACGGAGCACTACTCCATCGAGACGGACGTCAGCCCCGAGTTCGCCCACCTGGTGGGGGCGCACATGGAGGAGATATTCAAGGAATACTCGCGCCGTTTCGGCAACTACGGGCAGATGAAGCTCAGGTTCCGGGTGGCGGTCTTCGACGACGAGGAGGAGTACTGGCGCGTGGCCCCGCCGCAGGTGAAGGGCTCGACGGGCGTCTTCGTCGCCTACGACCAACTCCTGGCAGCGCACAGGCACGGGCGGACGACGGAGGAGGTGCTGCGCACCCTCTACCACGAGGGGTTCCACCAGTTCATGTACAGCCTCGTCTCGCAGAAGTGCCCCATCTGGCTCAACGAGGGACTGGCCGAGTACTTCTCCGAGGCCACGTGGAACGGGGACGGCTTCACGACCGGCCAGGTGCCCACGCTGCGCCTTCACACGGTGCAGAGCGCCATCGCGCGGGGGAACTACATCCCCCTGGCCGAGCTATTCAGCATGGGTTCCGGCAGGTGGCTTCAGAACGTGAGCACCGACAGCCATCGGGCCGACCTGCACTACTCGCAGGCATGGTCGGTCGCCCAGTTCGTCATCCACGCCGAGGGCGGGCGTTACGCCGGCATGCTCGACCGGTTCCTGAAAGAGCTGTCCGAGCGGGAGGACGAGGCCGAAGCGTTCCGCGTCAGCTTCGGGACGGACGTGCAGGCATTCGAGAGGGCATGGGCCCAGTACGTCATGTCGCTGAGGCCGAGCCCCAAGTTCCGCTGCCGGGACAACATGGAGGCGTTGATGCTGCTGGCCAGCCTCGTCTACGAGGACCCGCGCGAGTTCAACAGCGTGTCCGACCTGCGCGACCGCCTTGTGCACAACCCGCGCTACGGCTGGCAGATCACCCGGGCCACGGGAGAAACGCTGACGTGGAACCAGGCCGAGGAGGTGGCAAAGCTGTTCCGCTGCCCCTATCATGAGGAGACTGGGATCAGCTACGTCGTCGTGCGGGACACGGCCACGCAGATGCCGATGCTGGTCTGTAACCATCACCCGGGCGTCATTATGAAGGCTTACTACAGGCCCAGGGAGTCCGGCGCCCTTGCCGTAACGGTGGAGGAGCAAGTGCGGGACACGGTCCCGGACGACCTGAGACAGGCCATCATGGACGCCAGCGACTAGGCAGGAGCCCCGGCGGTAATGGACCGGCGACCCATCACGGGGACGCGTTGGTTTGCCCTCTCCGGCAGGGAGCTGCTGATGCTCGCCGCAGGTATCGGAGCGCTCCTGCTGGCCATCGGCCTCGCGCAGGCGCTTCAGGCCGTCGGCCGAAGGGGCACGACAAAGATCGTGGAAAGGGGCGACGCCCTGCCGATGCCGACCAGGCTGAACGTCAACACGGCGCCGGGCTACGAACTCGAGATGCTGCCGGGAATCGGACCCAAGACGGCTCAAGCCATCGTCCAATACCGGGAGGAGCACGGACCGTTCGCCTCGCTGGAGGCCCTGGCCGACGTGCCCGGCATAGGGGAGCAGACAATCGAGGCGATCCGGCCGCACGCCATGTGCGCGCCGCCGCAGGCCGACTCGGAAGGCACCGACTGACATGGCTCAGTTTCAACTCGAAGCCACGTTCGAACCGGCGGGCGACCAGCCCGAAGCAATCGCCGAGCTGCTCAGGTGCTTCCGTGCCGGCAGCCAGTGCGAGACGCTGCTCGGCGCCACCGGCACGGGCAAGACATTCACCATGGCGAACGTCATCGCCGGCCTCGGCCTGCCCACGCTCGTGATCAGCCATAACAAGACCCTGGCCGCCCAGCTCTACAGCGAGTTCAAGGAGTTCTTCCCCGACAACGCCGTCGGGTATTTCGTCAGCTACTACGATTACTACCAGCCGGAGGCCTACATCCCCTCGCGCGACCTCTACATCGCCAAGGACGCCAGCATCAACCAGGACATCGACCGGCTGCGCCTGGCGGCCACCACGCGCCTGATGCAGCGGGACGACGTCATCGTCGTGGCCAGCGTCTCGTGCATCTACGGCATCGGCGCGCCGGAGGACTACCAGGCCATGTTCGTCGGCGTCCAGGTCGGCCAGCAGGTCGAGCGGGACGAGTTGCTGGGGCAGCTCGTCGAGATCCAGTATCGGCGCAGCGACAGCGACCTGCGGCGCGGCACCTTCCGCGCGCGGGGGGACGTGCTGGAGATCTACCCCGCCTACGAGGAGATCGCTTACCGCGTGGACCTCTTCGGCGACTTCGTGGACCGCATCGTGGTCATCGACCCCTTGAGCGGACGCAAGCTCGAGGAGGCCGAGTCCATCGCCGTCTACCCGGCCAAGCACTTCGTCACGCCCGGAGAACGGCTCGACGACATCCTGCTCAGAATCGAGACGGAACTGGAGGACAGGCTCCGGCAGCTGCGGGCCCGGGGCAAGAACCTGGAGGCCCAGCGGCTGGAGGCCCGCACGCGCTACGACATGGAGCTGCTGGCCGAGGTCGGCTTCTGCCCCGGCATCGAGAACTACGCCCGCCACATCAGCGGGCGCAAGCCCGGCGAGAGGCCCACGTGCCTGATCGACTACTTCCCCGACGAGTTCCTCTGCATCGTGGACGAAAGCCACGAGACCGTGCCGCAGCTCCACGCCATGTACCACGGCGACCGGTCGCGCAAGCAGACGCTCGTGGACTACGGCTTCCGGCTTCCTTCGGCGCTGGACAACCGTCCGCTCACGTTCGACGAGTGGGAGGGGCTCGCGCGCCGCGTCATCTTCGTGTCCGCCACGCCCAGCCAGTACGAGGTGGACAAGTGCGGCGGACGCGTCGTCGAGCAGATCATCCGCCCCACGGGCCTGGTCGACCCGAAGGTGGAGGTGCGGCCCGCCCGCGGCCAGGTCCAGGACGTCATCATGGAGATCCGCAGGCGCGCCGAGCGCCGCGAGCGCGTGCTGGTCACCACGCTGACCAAGCGCCTCGCCGAGGACCTGGCCGACTACCTGCGCGAGGAAGGCATCGACGGCTGCTACCTCCACAGCGAGGTCAAGACCATCGAGCGGGTCGAGATCCTGAACGACCTGCGGCGCGGCAAGTACGACGTGATCGTGGGCGTGAACCTGCTCAGGGAAGGGCTCGACCTGCCAGAGGTCTCGCTGGTCGCCATACTGGACGCCGACCGGGAGGGCTTCCTGCGCTCGGACACCTCCCTCATCCAGACGATGGGGCGTTGCGCGCGGAACGTCAACGCAGAGGTGATCCTCTACGCGGACGAGGTGACCGAGTCCATGGCCCGCGCCATCGAAGAGACCGATCGGCGGCGCCAGATCCAGGCCGCCTTCAACGAAGAGCACGGCATCGAGCCGCAGACCATCCGCAAGAAGATCCAGGAGGGGATCGCCTACGAGGTCCAGGCATGGAGGCGACGCGTCGAGACGCCCGTCGTCGCCGAGGCCGAGGGCGATTACGTGACGGCCAACCGGCTGGACGAGCTGGAGAAGGAGATGAAGGACGCCGCCGCAAACCTGGACTTCGAACGCGCCGCCCTGCTGCGCGACATGATCCGCGAGTTAAGCGGATGAGGGGGCGGGCATCCGCATGGGTCCGCCGCTCCGCTCAGGCGCTAGGGGGTCTAGCGGTCGGAGGCGGCGGCCTTGATGAAAGAAGCCATGAGGGAGTCGCCTTCGTACTCTTCCGGGGTAAGGGTCACGATGTCGAAGGGCAGATCGAACCGCCCCATCGCGCGCATTTCGGCATCCCGCGTCAACCGCGCCCTTTCGAAAACATCCTTGCCCCTGAACGACGAAGAGACGATTGCCACGTCCAGGTCGCTCTCATCCGCCTCAGCGCCGAGTGCATGCGAACCGAATAGGACCACCTGGAGGTCCGAGAGGCCTGCCTCTCGCAGGCACTGCTCCAGGAACTTCACTGGTTCTTGAGCTGTGTCCCGAGCCATTCCAACGTCTCCGCCGTCTGGTCGACGATCGCCTGCGTCCTTGCTGCGTCAAACTGCCTCTCGAGCGTCTCCATGTCCTCCGGATACCGTGTGAGCACGCTCGCCCTGTTCAACTCAAAGAGGAACTCGGACCGCGAAGGCGGCAGCTCAAGGCCTGCTCGCCGAGCGAGAAAGAGGAGATTGTGCGTTCTGTGCGGCCGCCGGCCCGTGCGGCCAGAGTAAAGACCCTTCAGGGCCTTCTCTATCGACAGGTGACAGAAGAACACAGCATAGAAGCGCCGCCCCGCTTCCTGCATCGTTCGGGCAGTCGCAAAATCGTAGTCTGACTGCCTGAGCCACTCTTCAGAGGCCTGCGTCATGGCGCTGGCTCACGAGTTCCGCGGCGCGCAGCAAGGCGCCAACTGGGTGGAGTATAACCCGGGCAAGGATGCCAGTCCAGAACGTCCGTAGCGAATCCAGGCCAGAGAACGACAATGCCGCCGCGAACCTGGACTTCGAACGCGCCGCCCTGCTCCGCGACATGATCCGCGAGTTAGGCGGCTGACGACAGTGGCCAGTGGTCAGCGGTCAGCCAGGGCGAAGGAAAGAACGGCGGCCAGCAGGTAGAGCACGACCACCAGCCAGAGAACCGTGCTGTAGCCCGCGCTGATGGCGATCAGGACGGCCAGCGGCGAGGCCGCCACGGAGGCAAAGCCGTTCGCTCCCCAGGCCCAGGCCGTCATAGCCGGACGGGCCCGCGCCACGAGCGTCAGCCCGTTCGGGAAGGGCCATCCCATCAGGAATGCCACCGGCGCCGTCAGGGCCGCCGAAGCCGCCATGCGCCCGGCCAGGGGCCAGCCGATCGCCGCGCGGAACATGGCGTCCAGCCCCACGGCATAGAAGGCGACCAGCGCCGCAATCCCCAGGGCCGCCGCGCAGATCGCGCGCAGCGGCGAGGGGCAGAGCCGTCGGCTCGCCGCGCTGCCCAGCCCGCTGAAGACAAGGAACGAGCTGATAATGCCCGCCGCCGCGTAGATGGGGTCGCCCAGGAAGTAGGTGAACTTCAGCAGGCAGGCCATCTCGAGCATCATGAACGCGAGCCCGAGCACCACGAAGTAGCCCCCGGTCGCCAGCCGCCCGCCCGGGGCGCCTCGACGCCGCAGCCACACGAGCGGCAGCAGTATCAGTGCCCCGCCCACGACGACGACCTGCACGAGCGCAAAGACCAGCACCACGTACCCGAGCTCCGCCCGCCTGAGCCACTGGTCGCCGTAAGCCTCGACGAAGCGCGGCAGCGACCGCCACCGGAAGAAGTTGTAGAAGTAGGGGCTGTCGTCCGTCGCCGGGCGGACGTTGTAGACCCACCGATCGAAGAAGCGCTCCCGGTCGCCCGCCAGTATCTGCAGCGCGGCGTAGTGGAAGTAGGAGTAAGGCTTCCCTTCAGGGCCCTCGACCTGGTGGGTCTGCTCGTCGTAGCGCACTTGGGGGCAGGCGGCCCACTCGACGTCGAACGCCAGCTCAGAGGCGGCCGCAAGAAGGGACGCGCACTGCTGCTCGGTGATCGGCGACCGGAAGGCCATCGTCGTCACGGCCTCGTGATCGCGCACCTGCACGATGCGGCGCTCCGCGTCACCCAGCCCCAGCTCCTCCAGCGCGGCAGCCATCGTCGCCAGCATCTTCACGTTGTCGCGCGGGGGCAGTTGGCGTCCGCGCGTGGCCGCGACCACGCCCCTCTCACTGAGGTGCGCAAGGCATTGGCCGAGGCCCTCGCGCGTCAGCAGGAAGTCCTCGTGGAGCGAAAGCAGCCCGCTGACGCCCGCGGCCATCCCCTCGGCAGTGACGAGCTGAATGAGGTCGAAGCGCTCGCTGCTGCGTTCCAGGAACGTCCGGGGCTCCGTCGTGACGACCTCCACGTCCGAGCCGGACAGCACCTCCCCTGCCATGGGCGCCAGGGGGCCGCGCATCAGACGTACGATCTCCGGGTCGGGCTGCACCACGGTGACGTGCCCGGCGCCCATGCGGCGCGCCAGCCAGACGTTCACGCCGCCCGCTTCGCCAAGCAGCAGAACGCGCGGCTTGGGGACGAGCCGGTACGGAACGGACATCAACGTGTGGTCGAGGATCGCGGCCTCAGCGCTTGAACGAATCTCGAACACGGTCCCGGCCGGGTCGCCGTCGGCCAGTATCGAAAGCTGAGGCGGCGGCAGCTCCGTCGCCATCAGGCTCACGAACAGCGCCTGGTGCTGCAGGGGAGACTCGTAGACGTCCAGCCTGGCGCGAGGGCTGAAGCGGGTGAACAGGCGGACGGCGTCGCCCTGCGCCTCCAGCCGCCTCATCACCGACAGAGCCTTGTACTGGTCCACGCGCAGCGTCAGGGGCGCCAGGCCCGCCTCCAGCGCGAGCCCCGCCCCGGCCAGGGCGACGAGCGCCCCGAGCGGCAGGCGCCACCGCGCCGACGCGCCGCCGACCGCCCAGACCAGCGCCGCAAGCGCGCCCATCCCGGCCACAACGTGCAGGACCCGCTCGGGCGGCAGGACGAACATGAGGCCGACGGCCAGCGCGCCGCCGAAGCCGCTGCCGACCAGGTTCGCCGCGTAGAGAAGGTGCACCCGCCCGACACAGTGAACGAGCGAAAGCCCGATGACCGTCGCCGCCAGCAGGAACGGCACGAAGAGCAACAGATGATACAGGGACGCCAGGGCCGCCTGGCGCCCGCTGTAGAGGATGTAGCGCGCATCCAGCGGCAGCCACTCGGCCGCCCGGAAGCAGAGCGTGACCGACGCCGCAAACAGCACCGCAAGCACGGCGCCGGCCCCCCCGAACCGCCTGCCGAGCCAGCCGCCTGCGAAGGTGAGCAGCGTGCCGCTGGCGCCGAATCCCAGCAGAGCGGTGCTGATGACAAGGTACGAGAAGTGGTGCCATTGGGCGATCGAGAGGCAGCGCATCAGGGCCAGCTCGAGGGCGATGACGGCGGCCGAGATCAGGAAAACGGCCAGCGCCCCGGGCGCAATCCGGTCGCCGTGCCCCCCAGACGCGTCGCTCATCGTGGAGTGTGGCACTGTGTCCCCGAGACCTTCCGGGCAAGGGCGCATTCGGCGCGGGACGGCGCTAAGAGCCCCTAACAGGACCCCATGCGTCGGCCCGAGGCCGAGCGAAGCGCCATCATGCAAGGAGGGCCAAGCAGGCGATGCAGGGGCTCAGCATCGCCGAGCCTACTCCGCCGAAGCAGCTTCGGCTGCGAAGGCTGGATGCAGCCCGGCGCTGCAGCCGGCCGAAGCCAGCAGGGAGTCCTGTTAGGGGCTCCAAGGGCCAGGCCCGGGCGGCCTACCTGCCCTCCTCCACGCGTCCCGTCATTGGGACGAACGCGACGGGCAGCACGGATCGCGTCGTGATCTTGCCGTCCTCATCCTTGCTGACGACCACAAGCTGCTGCGTCTCGTAAACGCCGCCCACGGGGATGACCATCTTGCCGCCGGGCTTGAGCTGCGCCACGAGCGGCGGAGGGACGTGGCCGGCCGCGGCCGTCACGATCACGCCGTCGAAGGGCGCGTGCTCCTCCCAGCCGTAGTAGCCGTCGCCCTGTTTCACCTCGATCGTCTTGTAGCCCAGCTCCTTGAGCCGCTCTTCGGCCTGCTTCGTAAGCTCTTCGATGATCTCGATGGTGAAGACGTAGGGCGTCAGTTCGGACAGCACCGCCGCCTGGTAGCCGCTGCCCGTGCCGATCTCCAGGACCCGGTCGCCCGGCTCCACTTCGAGCAGCTCCGTCATGTAGGCTACGACGTAGGGCTGGGAGATCGTCTGCCCCTGGCCGATCGGGAGGGGCTGGTCCGCATAAGCCACCCGCGTCGAGCGGGCTGGCACGAACCGGTGCCGGGGGACGTTCCGCATGGCCGCGAGCACTTTCTCGTCCTCAACGTCGCGGCGCTCGATCTGCGCCCGGACCATCTCTTCGCGCTCGGCCCGGCGCTCTTCGAAGCGCGGCCTCTCCCATTCGAGGGGCTTCTCGGCAGTTCCGGCCTCACCTTCGCCCCCTTGCGCCGCTGGCGTCTGCGCTTCCGCCTCCGCCGGCGCGCCCGCTTCGGGCTTCGCCTCATCGGCGGCCAGCCCGGCTTTGCCCGCCGGCAGCAGCAGGAATGCCAGCGCGACCAGCGCCGCCAGGAGGAGGCCCCCGACCGACCACTTCAGCGCGCTCCGGTTCATCGCCTGTCCCCCTGAACGGCCTTACGCCCTGCATGGTAGCAGATGCCGGCCACGCGTTCAACAGGTCGGCCTCAGGCCTCGCCGTCGCCTGGGACCGCTCCGCAGTGGTCCAGCTGGAGGAAGAGCACCGTGCCCCCCACAACGCCGAGCGGCAGGAACACAGCCCCCACGAACGGGACCATCAGGCCGAGCAGCATCGGAAGCCCGAACCCCAGAAGCTCCCACCGATGGCGGCTGGCAAACGCCAGGCGTTGCCTGATCGTCATCCGCCGGCGGCCCATCGGGTAGTCCAGATACTCCAGCGCCAGCAACACCGCGGACGCCGCCACCGCGAGCACGGTCGTCACCGGCACGAGGAGCAGCCCGACGAGCAGGACGCCCAGCTCCGCCAAGAGCAGCAGCGCGGCCAACCAGATGGAGCGGCCGAGGCCCACCAGCGCGGTCCGAAAGCTGGACGGCTCCTCCGCGACGCGGCCGGTGAGCCTGCGCTCCACGGCGGCCGAGAGCCAGTCGTAGAGCGGCCCGGCCACGACAAGGCACAACAGCGTGTACGTGAGCACCGACAGGACCACGAACGCAAGCGGAAGAGCGACCATCAGGAGCGCCCGCAGCACCGTGCGCCACCATGCCCCCGGGGCGATGACCAGGTCCGCCACGTTGTCCACCAGAAACAGGAACGCCACGAAGAACGCGGCGTAGAGCGCCAGGCACAGCAGGAAGGGCACAAGCGCCAGAAGCAGCATCCTGCCGCTGCTGAAGATGATGCCGAACGCCTGAATGGGGCAGGCCAGCCCCCGCAGGAACCTGGTCAGGAAGAAGCCGTGTCCGCTCCGTTCAGCCATGCGGCCCCCCAGCGCGATTGGGTCACCCGGCCGACGCGCCGTGGCCCACCGGCAATTATAGCAGACGGAGGCAGGATTGCAGGCAGCCGATGCGGTATAGTGGTGGGACGCGTAAGCATGGGCGGTTCCCCTCCGGGCAGCCGCCCTGCTGTGAAAGCGCACGGGGGACAGGGAAATGAGCCGGCAACTCACGAGCGCGGGAGGCCGCACTTTGAACCTGGCGTGCCTGGTCCTGTGGTCCGCGGCAGTGGCGGCCGTGAGCCTGCTGAGGCATCCGCCCGGCGCCGACGTGCTGGGCGGATTGCCGGCACGGGACTTCCTGGGCCACCTCGGTGCGTACGCCATCCTCTGCGTGCTGGCCACCAGAGCCGTCCGTACCGACAGCGCCCGATCGCGCCTTGCCGTTGCCGCCGCCGCCCTTGCCTTCGGGATCCTCATGGAGGTCGTGCAGCCCCTGACCGGCCGCACCTTCGAGCTGACGGACATGCTGGCCGACGGCATCGGCGTCGCCATCGGTCTGGCGCTGGCCGTCGCGGTCGGCCGGGTCCGGCCGCGCCGGGCGGCTCTGCAGTAGGGTCGTGCGAATCCACAGAGAAAAAGGCGCAGCCCCCTTGACAGGCGAGTATGAGACTGATATACTCCCATTATAGAGGATTAACCAGGTGGTAGAAGGCGGATATGGCCATCGTCAAACGGGAAACGGACTACGCTCTCAGGTCGATCTCGCGGCTGGCGGAGACGGAGGGCTTCCTCCCGGTCAGCGCTCTGGCGGAAGGCGTGAACGCGCCGGAGTTCTTCCTGCGCAAGATCATGCAGCGGCTCAACCAGGCCGGCATCGTCGAGAGCCGCCAGGGACCGTTCGGCGGCTACAGGCTGGCCGTGCCCGCCAAGAGCATCTCTCTGCTGGACGTCATCGAAACGGTGCAGGGCCCGCTCGTCATGAACGAATGCTTCGCGGAGCCCGAGGTCTGCAGCCGGACGAAGTCCTGCCCGGTGCGCGCCAGGCTGGCCGAGCTGCAGGTGGAGCTGAACGCCGAACTGGCCGGGATCAGGCTGAGCGACGTCCTTAAGCGCGCCGGAACCAGGGAGAGGGGCAAGAGATGATCGGTCCCAAGTGTCCGGGACAGGATCCGATGTTCATGAAGGCGGGTGCCATCGCCGAGGCGCCCTGCCCTGCGTGCGGGCACCGCGTCGAGTTCTGGCCGGACGAGCCTATGCGCAAGTGCCCCGAGTGCGGACGCCGCTTCGCCAACCCCGAGGACTCGATGAAGTGCCTGAGCTGGTGCCGATACGCCGCCCAGTGCATGAGCGCGCTCCAGCAGGGCAACGGCAACTGGATCGGACCCCTGCGCGAGGAACTGATGGCGCGCATGAAGGCGGCCTTCGGCCGGGACGCGGGCGCAATCGAGCACGCCCTCGCCGTCCTGGAACTGGCGGAGGAGATAGGCCGCCAGGCGGGCGCCTATCTACTGGTGTTGGTGCCGGCCGCCATCCTGCACGACATCGGAAGGGCGGCCCCCCAAGCAGCCGGGGAAGCGACGGACCACGGCGTGCAGGGCCGCGCCGCGGCTGCCGAGATCCTATCCGACCTCGGCCTGCCGGAGGCGGTTGAGGAGGAGATCCTGGACCTGATCGAGCACCATCACGACCGCGGCAGAATGGACACGCGCAACGCCGGCCCGCTCTTCGACGCCGACCTGATCGTCAACCTAAGGGAATCGGGCAGGGATGGCGCGCGGGGCGAGCCGTCCCGAGACGCACTGACGGAGGCCGGAAGGCGGATCTGCGCCGGGCGTCTGTAGCCGCGCGGTCCGCGTTCCCGCCCGCAAGAGGGATGGTGCTTCAAGCGGCCTGACACTGCGGTCACGAGGGCCTCGATTGGCAAGGAGCAAGCGATGGCGACGGAACTGAAGGAGGGCGTCTACTGGGTGGGCGTGGCGGATTGGGAGCTCCGCACCTTCCACGGCCACGAGCTGTCAACGCACAGGGGATCGACCTACAACTCTTACCTGATCCTGGACGAGAAGGTGGTGCTGGTCGACGCGGTGTGGGAGCCCTTCCAGGACCAGTTCATCGGTAACCTGCGCGAGCTCATCGACCCGGCGCAGATCGACATCGTGGTCGCCAACCACGCGGAGGTGGACCATTCGGGCGCCCTGCCGGCCGTGATGCGCCATGCGCCCGACGCCACGGTCGTGGTGTCCAGGCACGGCGCCGAGAGCGTCGAGGGCCACTACCACCAGCCGTGGAACTTCCGGGCGGTCAAGACCGGCGACAGGATCAGCATCGGCCGCAACGAGCTGGTCTTCGTCGAGGCCCCCATGCTCCACTGGCCTGACAGCATGTTCACCTACCTGACCGGCAAGAACATCCTGATGCCGAATGACGCGTTCGGCCAGCACTACGCTTCCGCCTTCCACTTCAGCGACCAGGTCGACCAAAAAGAGCTCTACGAGGAGGCGCTGAAGTACTACGTCAACATCCTGACGCCCTTCAGCAAGCTGGTGTCAACCAAGATCGACGAGGTGCTCGCGCTGAACCTGCCCGTCGACATCATCGCGCCAAGCCACGGCGTGATCTGGCGCGACGATCCGCTCCAGATCGTCAAGAAGTACCAGCAATGGGCCGCGCAGAAGCCCGAGCCCCGCGCCGTCGTCCTCTACGACACCATGTGGCACGGAACCCGCCGCATGGCCGAGGCCATCGGGCAGGGACTGAGCGACCAGGGCGTCGACAACAAGGTGGTGCACGTCGGCATCACGGATCGGAACGACCTCATGGTGGAGGCCTTCAGGGCGCGGACGCTGGTGATCGGCTCCCCGACCGTCAACGGCGGCCCGCTGCCCACAATCATGCCCGTGCTGGAGGCGATGAGGGGCCTGAAGCTCAAGAACAAGATCGGCGCGGCGTTCGGCAGCTACGGCTGGAGCGGGGAGGCCGTCAAGATCATCGAGGAGCACCTCGGCAAGTGCGGCATCCCCCTGGTCCGCCAGGGGATCAGGTGCAAGTGGCAGCCCCGCGCGGACGACCTGGAAGCCTGCCGCGCCTTCGGCAGGGAACTCGGAGAAGCAACGAAGGTACCACTCGATTAGTCCCCCTTCCCCGTCCCCACCGACCCTATCAGGGAGCAGCAGCATGAACATGTTCTGTTATCAGTGCGAGCAGACGGCCAAAGGCACGGGCTGCACGGCCCACGGCGTCTGCGGAAAGGACCCCGAGACGGCCGCCCTCCAGGACCTGCTGGTTCACAGCGTGAAAGGGCTCTCGGTGTACGCGCACAGGGCGCGCCAGTTGGGCGCGACCGACCGGGAGATCAACGTCTTCACGGTCCAGGCGCTCTTCGCCACGCTCACGAACGTGAACTTCGACGCCGAGGCGCTCCGCCGGATGGTCCTGCGCGCCGCCCGGCTGCGCGACAAGGCCAGGGCACTCTATGAAGGAGCGTGCAAGAAAGCAGGCAAGCGGCCCGAGAAGCTGGGCGGCCCGGCCGCCTTCGCGCCCGCGGAGGACATGGACGAATTGATCCGCCAGGGCCAGGCAGCCACTGTCCAGAACCGCATCGCCGCGCTCGGCGAGGACGTGGCGGGATTGCAGGAACTCATCCTGTACGGCCTCAAGGGCGCCGCCGCTTACGCCGACCACGCGCAGATTCTCGGCCGTGAGGACGACGCCCTCTACGGCGGCTTCCACGAGACGCTCGATTACCTGGCCGGCACGCCCGCGGCCGCCGACGAGCTCCTCGCCAGGGCCCTGCGCGTGGGAGAACTGAACCTGAGGGCGATGGAGCTGCTGGACGCCGCCAACACCGGCGCCTACGGCCACCCCGAGCCGACGCCGGTGCGCGTCACGCCCGTCAAGGGCAAGGCCATAGTCGTTTCCGGCCATGACCTGAAGGACCTGGCCGAGCTGCTCAAGCAGACCGAGAGCAAGGGCATCAACGTCTACACTCACGGCGAGATGCTGCCCGCGCACGGCTACCCGGGGCTGAAGGTGCACGCGCACCTGGTCGGCAACTACGGGGGCGCCTGGCAGGACCAGCGCAAGGAGTTCGACGAGTTTCCAGGCGCCATCCTGATGACCACCAACTGCCTGCAGAGGCCGGAAAACAGCTACAAGGGCCGCATCTTCACCAGCGGCGTGGTCGGATGGCCCGGGGTGACGCACATCAGCGACCGCGACTTCTCCCCCGTCATCGAGGCGGCGCTTGCGGCGGAGGGCTTCGCCCAGGACGGCCCGGACAGGAAGATCCTGGTCGGCTTCGGGCGCAACGCCGTGATGGGCGTCGCGGGCAAGGTGATCGAGGCCGTCAAGGGAGGCGCCGTGCGGCACTTCTTCCTGATCGGCGGGTGCGACGGCGCCAGGCCCGGCCGGAACTACTACACCGAGCTCGCGCAGGCCGTCCCGGACGACTGCGTGATCCTCACGCTCGCCTGCGGCAAGTACCGCTTCAACAAGCTGGACTTCGGCGACATCGGCGGCATCCCGCGACTGCTCGACGTCGGCCAGTGCAACGACGCCTACTCAGCCGTGCAGATCGCCCTGGCGCTGGCCGACGCGTTCCAGACGGACGTGAACGGCCTGCCCCTGTCGCTGATCCTGTCCTGGTACGAACAGAAGGCGGTCGCCATACTGCTGACGCTGCTGCACCTCGGCATCAGGAACATCCGCCTGGGGCCGAGCCTGCCGGCGTTCGTCACGCCGCCCGCGCTGAAGGTGCTGGCCGAGAGGTTCAACATCATGCCCATCTCGACGCCGCAGAAAGACCTGGCCGCCATCCTGGGCTGAGGCGCAGCGGCCTCATGACGCGCCTGGACGACCGGCGGCAGACAAGAGGGGGCGTCCGTTGCGGGCGCCCCCTCTGCTTTGCGCGCGGGCCTCAGACGGATAGCCGCACGGTCTTGATCTCGAACGGGCGGAACTCCAGCGTGACCCGGCCGTCGGCGGCATGGAGGGGCCGCGGCTGCTCCTCCAGCATGTCCGTCTCGGCGGCGCGCCGGATCGGCAGCGGGGTACTCAGCGTGCAGCGCGTCGCCGTGCGCATCGCCTCGTAGAGCCTCACGATCAGGTCGCCCGAACCGTCCTCGGCGAGCTTGACGGCCTCGATGACGACGTTGGGCGCGCTGACGCGGAACAAGGAGAGTTCGCCCGCCGCGCCGGGCGCCGTCATGACGGGGCAGTTCAGCTCATAGCCCTCGCGCACCACGCCGCTCTGCGCCAGGCTGCCGTTCCAGGCGTAAATGGCGTAGGTGAACTCCTGCATCCCCCTGTCGGCGCGCATGTCGGGGGCAAGCGGCGACTTCAGCAGCGTCAGGTTGATGCTGCCGCCGTCCACGTTCACGCCGTACTTGCAGTCGTTCAGGACGGCGAAGCCCCGGCCCTCCTCCGCCAGGGCCGTCCACTTGTGCTGGCACACCTCGAACCGGTCTGCGTCGAACGGCCGCGACTTGTGGTTGGGCCGGCGGATGTGGCCGAACTGGATCTCGTGAATGCCCTCGTCAGCGTGGACGGCCACGGGGAAGCTGACCTTCAGGAGCCTGTGGCTTTCCTGCCAGTCGATGCTCGTCCTGAACTCGACGCGCCGGCTGCCGCGCCGCAGGACGATGTCCTGCTTCAGGGCGGATTCGTTCAGCGTCCGGCGCACGCGCAGGATCGCCGCCAATGGGCCTTGCGCCACCACCTCAACGTCGGCGTCGGCTTCCAGCGCCACGGGCGTCATCGGATACATGCTGTCGATGTCCCACGCGTCGAACGCCGACGGCACGTCCTTGTACATCTTGAAGCTGTTGCACGGGCCCGCCGCCAGCTCGCGGTCGGCCTCTTTGTCGAAGATGCTGGTGATCTCGCCGCGGCCGTCGAGCTCGAGCCGGAGAAGCTCGTTCTCCAGAGACGTTTCTGACGCCTTCAGCCCGCTCGCGGTCCGGCGAGGCGCCGCCGCGCGCAGGGTCGTCCACCCGCACGAGGGGACCGCCGCCTCGGCCCAGGTGCGACCCTCGACGGTCTGAACCGGCAGGGCCTCTCCGTTCTCGGACGCCGCCCCTTCAAAGCCCTCGGGCAGCGGCACGAGAGCCGTCCGGTCCCATGAAAGCGAGTTGAAGACGGTCACGGCCCCGCCGTCGGCGTCGGTCAGCGCTCCGGCAGCGGACGCCGCGACCTCGCTCGCCTTCCGGACGGCCGCCGCATGGGCCGCCTCCGCCTCATGGTAGACGCGCTCGATCGACGAGCCGGGCAGCACGTCGTGGAACTGGTTGACCAGCACGCGGCGCCAGACCTCGACCATCTCGTCTGCCGGATACTCGAAGCCCTTCAGCGCGGACGCGGCGGCGCCCCACATCTCGGCCTCGCGCAGGGCCAGCTCGCTCTTGCGGTTGCCCTTCTTCGTCCTGGCCTGCGAGGTGTATGTGCCCCGGTGGCACTGGTAGTAGAGCTCGCCTACGTAGTTGACGTCCGGCACGCCCCGTGCTTCCTGATCCCTGAAGTACTCGAGCGGCGAGCCCATGCGGATCCTGGGGACGCCCTCCAGATCGGCCTCCCGCCTGAGGAACTCCAGATGGTTGCGGGTCGGGCCCCCGCCGCCGTCGCCCCATCCGAAGGGCATCAGGCGCGTGGCGATGCCGTCCTGCCGCCGCTCTCGCCAGCGGTTTATCACGGCGGCCGGGCCGGTCTCCGAGTTGTAGTCATTGCACAGGTGCACGAGCACGCGGGAGCCGTCGATGCCTTCCCACGTGAAGGTGTTGTGCGGGAAGAGGTCGCCGCCGTGGTAGTTCCAGAAGATCTTGGCCGTGGCGAAGTACCTGGCGCCGCAGCCCCGCATGACCTGCGGCAGCGCGCCGGAATACCCGAACACGTCCGGCAGCCAGAGCATCTCCGTCTCGGCGCCGAACTCCTCGCGGAAGAAGCGCCTGCCGTGGAGGAAATGGCGGATCAGGCTCTCCCCGCCCGTGATGTTCGTGTCCATCTCCACCCACGTGCTGCCCTCCACGATGATGCCGCCGGCCTTCACGGCCTCCCTGACGCGCTTATAGACGTCCGGGTAGTGCGTCTTCAGCATGTGGAGCAGCTCCGCCTGGCTCTGGAGGTATCGGTACTCGGGGTACTCCTCCAGCAGGGCGAGGACGGTGCTAATCGTCCGGACGCACTTGCGCTCCGTCTCGGCCAGCGGCCAGAGCCAGGCCACATCGAGATGCGCGTGGCCGAAGGCGAACATCACCGGCGCGGTCGAGCCGTTGACGCACTCCAGCGCCGGCCCGAGGCGCTCGCGCGCGGCGCGCAGCGTCTCCATCATCGCCTCGCGCGGCAGCTCCAGGTCCGCGATGCAGGTGAACGCGCGCAGCGCCTCGTCGATCTCGGCCACCCGCAGCGAGGTCGGCTCGATGTTGTCGCGAAGCTGAAGCAGCGTCTCGACGTCCAGCCAGAGCTGGTAGGCCTCCTCTTCCCAGATGCCGAACGTGGCCCGGCCGACGGCCCTCTGCGTGGGCGGGGCTTCGGGCACGGTCTCGACGCCGAATGGGACGGGCCCGCCGCCGCAGGTGATCGGCCCGTGGCCGGCGTAGGCTTCGGCCAGGAACTCATACTTTCTGCCGGGCACGCCCGACGCGCTCAGCGTGACCTCGCGATGCCGGCCGTCCAGCGCGCCGGCCGCCCGCCCGTTCACGTAGACGACGCTCTCGCCGCCCGGATCGAGCCTCAACACGATCCGCCGCCCCGCGGCTTCGTCCGGCAGCGTGACCGCGCCGCGGAACCAGCCGTACTCCCACTTCGCCCCCCAGCGCGTTCCGGGCGGCATCGGCCGGAACGGACCCGCCGCCGCCTGCTGCGCGGTGAGCTGGTCCGCGGTGGCAAAGCCCTCCAGCTTGACCTCGCGGAGCGGCACGTAGAGCTGATCGGCCAGGACCCGTCGCCAATGCTCAATGCGGTTACGCCATTCGATGGTCAGCGCCATGCAGGGCTCCTCTTTCAGTTGCGAAACAAGCCCTTGGGAGAGCTGTGGGATGGCACAGGAACGAGCCGCCCCTTATAGCGCCGGCCAGGATGGGTGTCAAGCCGCCGGGCGACGGAAGGGAAGTCCAGGTCCAGGACGCCGGCACGCGCACACGCGTCCGGCATGACTTCGCCGTCAGTCTTCGCCTTCCTGCGCTTCCAGCGAGTCTATCGCCTGCTGAAGGTACCTCGAGCTGGGGAAGGGGAAGCGCGCCGCCGCCTCCTCAATGGCAGGCAGGCTATCACGGTCGCCGAGCCTCGCCAGGATCACGGCGGCACACTCTTGGTCGCTGGCGTCCATCGGCAGGTACGGAGCCCATGGAATCCAGACGCTTTCCCCCTCGCCGGGGCCATGGCTCCACGGCGAGGCGGGCGCGAACGGCCTCTCCAGGACCGAACGCAGGGCGGCCATCGCCTGCTGTCCGCCGATCTCGCCCAATCAGTCTCGCATCTCGTAGAACGCCCGAGCCGCCCTGTCCTCATCAGGCGTGAGCGCCACGCTGGACTTCAGAAGCTCATAGCTATCGGCAAAGCGCGCGCCTATCTGGGACTCGTTGACCCACTCGACATGCATATCAGCGAACAGAAGGTTCCTGCCATCTTCGAACACACCTCTGCGCGTGTATGCGATGATCGTCATGCCGTCGACGACGTATCCACCCCGCAAGCCACCAATGTACCTGTAGCTGGTCGGCATGGCGCCTTCCGTCGTCTCTGGCTGGGAGTCGCGCTGATTGACAAACACCGCAGTATCGCAGTAACCCGCCGCCACTAATGCGTCAAGCGATGGGGGCAGCCGATCCGCATTGGTGTTCTCGTACATCGCGATGGCCAGGCCGATCTGGTGCAGGTTGTTTAGGTCATGCGCCCTTTGTGCCATCTGGCGGGCGGGGCCGAGCGCCCGTGCCAGGACAGCAATCAAGACAAGAGTCCAAACGATCGAGACATACCCAAGTATGAAGCCGACGATCGCCGCAACAGCTCCCTTGAGCTGCCCCCCGGAACGCCTGATGCGGCCGTGTGCAATGTGGCCGCACATGATGGCGGGCAATCCCGCGAGGATGCCGAGGCAGCCGACCGAAAGGATCCCCAGAACCAGGCTTGTGATGGCCAACCCCGAAGTGCCAGCCGCTGCCGGGGGCGGCAAATGCGTTTCAGCAACCGGCGCCCCCGCTGCCTCCTGTGCTTGAGGGACCGCTTCCGACCCGGCAAGTGCCTTGGCCGCGTCGGGGATCCTGACTTGCCCCCCGCAGCTGGGGCACTTGGCCAGTGCGCCGGCCCTGTTGACCGGTGCGGACAGCCGTTTGCCGCAACCCTCACACCTGAAAGTGATCTTGTCCATGCCGCCGCCTCCTCGTTGAGCCCATGCCCGCCGCTACTGGCTGCGCCACACCGTTCCCACTTCTGGCGCAGACCGTCCCTCCCGCCGGATTCCGCCTTGTTGGCGCGCAAAGTCAAGAGCTTGGCCGCTTTCGCCGGCGCGTTGTCGCTTGACAGCCGGTCGCGCCATCTGCTTCGTTCTTTCCCAGATGGCACCTGTGAGCCAGCACTGATCCAGCCGACGATGTAGTGTACACGTGAAACAGGCACTTGTAAATGCTTTCTTGCGCCTTCGCTGCTGCGCAGGGGGCCTGGCAGCCATTCCCACGTGCACGCCACCGGAGCGGAAGCACTGCTTCATGGGGCGAACCGGGCTACCAGTCGAGATCTCCTCCGTCATGCCCGCGCCCGACTGCGCGTGCGCTCTCCCCGCGCTCGCTGACGCCAGAAGAGCCAACAGGACGGCGACACACAGTCCCCTCAAGCTGGCCATGGCCATGCCACCCCCTTCATATAAGCGATCCCTAGCCCCGTCCGACAGCAAGCTACCATACCGTCAGCGCAACGGCAACTCGACCAGGTCGCCTTCCTCGGGCAGGTAGGTCTCGGGGAAGATGTCGCGCGCGGCGGCCAGGGCGGCCCGACGCTTCCCCTCCGGGCAGTGCACCAGGTAGAGCCGCTTCGGCCGGGCGGCTTCGGCTATCCGGGCGGCGTCCACTGAACCCGAATGCCCCCACGGCGCGAGCGGGTCTACGGCCTCGGGCCCGGCGCTCGCCTCGTGCACGAGCACGTCCACCCCGGCGGCGAACCGGCCCAGCGGCTCGTAATAGGCCGTGTCCCCCGTGATGGCGATCGAGGCGCCCGTCTGCTTGTCCTCGAATCGGTAAGCGAGCGCCAGCGCCGGATGCACGACCTGCGCGGTGCGCACGCGGAGGCGGTCCGTCTCGAACTGCGTGCCAGGCCGCAGGGGCACCACGTCCACCGCCACCCTCACGTCCGCGTAGCGCTCGGCCTGCAGGTAGGCCACGGCCCTGTCGACCGCCGTGTTGATCTCCGTTCGCGGGCCGGCGACGACGAGCTGCGTGCCCTCCTGCTCCGCCTTGCCGCTCATGGCGAAGTAGAAGAACAGCGGCGCCAGCCCCAGGTAGTGGTCGTGGTGGCAGTGCGTGATAAAGACGTGCCTGACGGCGAGCGGATCGCAGCCGAACCGGCGCATGTGGAGGGCGGCGTTCCAGCCCACGTCCACCAGCACGTTGCCGTTGAGCAGGAAGCAGGCCGTCTCCCTCCCGGCCTCGGGCAGGCAGCACGCGACCCCGATGAACCGCAGCGTCGTCCTGGCGTCCTTCGGATCAGCCATGTCGCCATCCCCCCGTTGCGCTATGGAGAACTGCGTAGCTAATGTACCGACCCCGTGCGCGCTGTCATTCTGAGGAGCGGCGAAGCCGCGACGAAGAATCTCGCCTTGCTGCACAGGGGAGAACAAGATTCTTCGGCCGCCCTGCGGCGGCCTCAGAATGACAACTCCTCGTTGGCGGCGACATTGTCATTACCGGCCTCAATAGCTCTGGTTGGTAAGCGCCTCGAGGACGGCGACGGCGTTCTCGGTCGGCGTCTCGGGTTGAAGCGCCTTCGCCGGCGCCAGGATGTAGCCGCCGCCCCTTCCCATCTCGGCGCAGAGCCGCCGCACCTCATCCCGTATCTGCTGCGGCGTGCCGAACGGGATGATGCCCTGCGAGCCGAGCCCGCCCCAGAACGTGAGCCGGTCGCCCCACCGCCGCTTCAGCTCGTAGGGGTCCATCGCTTCCGGCTGGACGCTCTCCAGCACGTCGAGCCCGATCTCGATCAGGTCCGGCATGATGTCCACGATGCGGCCGCAGCAGTGGTTGGCGACGAGCCGGCCGGCGTCGCGGGCCGCCGCGTAGAGCCTTGCCAGGCGCGGCTTGACGAGCCGCCGCCAGCGCTCCGGCCCAAGGATCACGCCGCGCTGGTCCCCCCAGTCGTCGGAGAACATGACGCCGTCGAAGGGCAGGTCGAGACTGGCCCTGACGAAGGCCAGTTGCAGCTCCGTGACGCGGTCCAGCAGCTCCTCGTAGAAGCCGGGGTCCGCCGCCGCGTCCGCCAGGGCGTTCTCGAACCCGCGGATGGTCCACGTGCGCTCGAACAGGCCAAACCCGAACCCGGCCAGCCGCAGGCTGTCTGCGTGAAGCTGGCACTGCTCACGGGCGGCCGCGAGGGATCGCGCGGTCATAAACCGGTCGGGCGTCGGGAAGTCGTACGCGTCGAAGGACGCCTCGGGCAGGCCCGGCGTCTCCAGGTGGGCAGGGCGCAGGTCGTCGCGCCAGACCGTGCCGAACGGGTCGCGGACGCGCCGCGCGTCCAGGCGCTCGTCGCCGATCCAGTTCACGCCCACGACGGAGATGTTGACGACGTAGGGCGTGAGGCGCTCGCGCCACTCAGGCCCGCCGTAGTGCTCGTCGAGCCGCTCGGCCACGTCGCCCTCGAAGCCGAGCGTGAACGGTATCGGCCTCGTCTCGCGATGCCGGATCTGCTCCAGAACGAAGTCTCTCGGCTTCAAGACGCTACTCCCGCTGAGGAAAGGGCGTCGCGTTCACAGCGAGTTCATGAGTTCGGCGATGCTGGAGGGGTGTTCGCGTTGGACGGTGTGGGGCTTCTTCTCCCCCACCTGGCGGAAGCGGGCCACGGCTTTGTAGGGCGGCCGAATGTCCACGCGCCCGAAGCTGCCCGGATCGGACATGAAGCGCTGCGCCGCCCTCAACGCCGCCTTGCGGATCTCCTCGCGCACGACCTCGGGATGGCGGTGGATGGCGGCCTCGTGCGAACGGCCGTAGGCGTCCTTCTCCAGCTCCTCGCCCCTGCCGGGGGCGGTCCCCTCCTTGCCGGCCACGGTTTCGGCCCAGGGCGTGAGCGCCTTCGCCTCGCGGCAGAACGCGGCGTCGCCCGACCCGAAGATCAGGGGGATGTCGAGCTCGTTCGCGCAGAGCACCATCTGCCCGTACTCCCCGATCGAGATGCCGTTGATGGACAGGTCCACGTAGCCGAACCACTGCGTGTGTGGGATGTGGGCGAGTTCGGTGCAGGCCTTGGCGTGCTGGCCGACGAAGGCGAGGGCATCGTAGGACCGGTTCAGCAGGAGCGGCCAGCCCGTGGGCCAGCCCCGCATCAGGCGCACGCGGCTGTCCAGGAGCTCGATGTCGATGGCCCCGCTTCCATGCCCATCGGCGACGACGATGTCGTCGAAGCCGCCCTCGATGAAGCCGCGCACGGCGGCGTTCACTTCCTCGGTGACAAGGCGCTTGCCCTTCTCATGGTAGCGGCCCGAGGGGCTGAGGTAGTCGTCCACGTTGATGACGCCGGCGACGCCTTCCATGTCCGTCTGGACGTAGAGCTTCATGCGTCGGGTCCTCCTTGCTGTAGCCTCACTGACTTGAGAGGATCAGGTGGTTCACGCTGAGCGGGGCGGCGGTGAAGGAGAAGCGATTGCCCTCCACGGGAACTTCCCCGGCCATGCGCCGCACTTCGGGGCCTGAGGAGTCCACGCAGTAGGCCTCGGCCGTCATGAGGGCCGCGGGATGCTTCACCGTCACGTCCGCCTTCAGCGGCTCGGTGAGCCGCTTGTTGATCAGAACGACGTGGAGCCGCCCGCTCGAGTCCAGCGACGCGTGTACGGATGAGTCCTCCGCGTTGCTCGTCTCGGCGCGGACGGAGGTCTCCCCGAACGTCGAGTTCCGGCCGTCGTAGTTCCGGTAGACCTGGTAGGCCGCCAGGGTGTAGCCGCGAAGGGAGCCCCAGTGGTTGGTCATGAAGACGCCGCGCTCGCCGCAGATGCCGAGGAAGTCCGCCTGGGCGATGGCGCCGGAGATATCGCGCGAGCCGCCGTAGTCGAACTCGCCGATGCAGAGCTTCGTGCCGGGGTAGTACCTGTCGATGCTCTCCTCCATGCGCGGAAGGAGGCGTATGGGATGCCCCACCCGCGCGATCCATGAATCCTCACGGTACGTCTCATCCCAGAGGGAGCGCGGCGCCTGGATTCGGGCGCGGGTCATGGCGTCGCTTGCGGCCCCGCGATCCGTGGTGATGCGCGTGTTGTCTGCGCGCGCCTCGGGATACCAGTGGATGTCCAGCACGTCGAGCAGCCTGCGGCCGTATTGCTGCTCGGCCTGCCGCATGCGGTCCAGGTAGAAGTTGAGGAACCAGTTCCCGTACTGGTCCGCGTACTTGTCCCAGCCCGTCTGCTGGGGGGAGGCCTGGAGGGTCGCGTAGGCCGACCAGCCGTAGAAGGCGCCGCCGACGATCAGCGCCATCGGGTCCACGTCCTTCACCGCGCGGCTTAGCTCGACGCTCCTCGCAACCAGCTCGTCGCAGGAGACCGGCGCGAGGTGTATGCGCGCGTGGGTGTTGCTCCACAGGGCGGGCTCGTTGTCGAGCGAGTACATCTTCACGCCGCCGTCGGCCGCGCGGCCGTACTTGCTCACGAGGGAGTTGACCAGCTCGTCAACGTAAACCACGTCGTCGGTGGTGTCGGGGTCCAGGGAGAACGGCGCGCCTTTGCGGAACTCCGCGCGATGCCAGCGCGGCGAGGGCGCGGCTTCCTGTTCGGAGACCGGTCCCTTATTGTCGGCCGCCACGTAGCCGGCCATCTGAAGGGTGATCAGGTCCGCGGCCCCGAGCTCGACGGCGCGCTCGTGGAACAGACCGACGACGATGCCGGGCACGCGCCAGCGGGCTTCCGGCACGCCGCGCAGCAGGTAATCGTCGCTGGAGTGCTGCCAGTCGTTGCCCGCGCTCGAGTAGTTGGTCTCCCAGTTATAGCCCGTGGTGCGGTTGCCGCCCCAGCGCATGGCGGTCACGTTGGCCTCGCGGTCGCCGCCGTGCCCGTTCGAGCCGTAGACGTAGGGGCTGATCGGCATCACGTCCGCGCCCGTGTCGATCGTCACACTCACGTCGGCCCCTACGGCCGAGGCGGCGAGCCAGCACGCCAGCCACACGACAGGAAGGCCAGCCATAACGGATCCCTCCACTCCGAGTGCGTTCCCAACGCCAGCAGGCGACTCCGAAGGGCGCGGCCCAGCGGCAGCCGCGCCGGCACGGCGCTCATGGCGCCGGTTCCTGGAGGGCCCCAGCGGCCGGAACGAAGACGAACACGTTCCCCTCCGCCGACGCGCTGCGAGGCCCGTAGAACTCGGCGCGCAGTGACCTCTCGATCGCTTCCACCCGGTCCCGATGGGCCAGCGCGATGGCGAAGCCGCCGAACCCCGCTCCAGTCAGCCGCGCGCCCAGCGCGCCGGCGCCGCGCATGAGCTCCACCAGTTGGTTCAGCTCGTAGCAACTGATCTCATAGTTGGCGGCGCAGCTCTCATGCGACTCGTACATCAGACGGCCGAGCTCTTCCAGGTCGCCGCCGCGCAGGCAGGCCTCCGCCTCTTCCACGCGCGCCGCCTCGCTGAAGACGTGACGGCACCTGGGCAGGATCCTCAAGCCGTCAGCCGGCGTCGGAAGCAGCCGGCCGTCTTCCATCCGCAGGAACTGACGCGTGAACCGGCCCGGGGAGATCCCGAACAGCGCCGAGGCGCGGCGCAACGAGATGCTCTCTCGCCCCTCGACGGCCCGCTCGAGCGTCTCCAGCAGCTCCCTCAGGGATCTGCCGGCGCCGCTGCGGACCAGGCCGGCCAGCCGCTCGGGCGGCTCCACCGCCAGCTCCTGCGCCAGCAGGTGCGCGGCGATGCGGCATTCCAGGACGCGCCGGTTGTAGGCGAGCCGTTGCCCGCCGGTCTTGGGCACCCTGACCGTGCTGTGGGCGGCGACGATCCGGTAGTCCCGCGGAAAAGGGACGCGGCCGGCGCGCAGGGGGAAGAAGTCGATCTTCAGCAGCTCTCCCTCGCGTCCGAGCAGGCAGACGGCCTGGTCCATGCCGCCGCCCTGCGTGCCGACGTAATGCTCGGCCGCCGCCATCCGATCGGCCATGGCCCGGCGGCCGACCCCGAAACGGTTGACGGCGCTGAAGGCGAGCCCGCACGCCACCACCAGCGCAGTGGACGACGAGAGGCCCGCCGCCGGCGGGATGTCCCCGTCGACCAGGCACGACATCCCCTTGAGCTCATCGGCCGCCCAGCCGCCGCCCAACGCGTACTCGACCAGCGACTGCACGGCCGCCTTGACGTAGTTGCCCCAGTCGCCGGTCGCGTAGGGAGCGATCGAGGCCGAGACCTCGAACTCGCGGTTGCCGTATTCGGACGGATCGGCGTTCTTCAGCACCACCAGGCCGTCGTCGCGCGGGGCGACGGCGATCCGGATGGCGCGCTCGATCGCCATCGGCATGACGGGGAAGCCGTTGTAGTCCGTATGCTCCCCGATGAGGTTGATGCGGCCCGGCGCCCGGATGAACAAGGCGGGATGCCTTGCGCCGAACTGCGCCCGGAACCGCTGCGCGATGTCGCCGAACTCGTCCTGAACCGCCATGGGGGCGCCTCGCTCAGAAGCAGGCCGGCGATTCTACCTTACCCGGAGCGGTTTGCCAAGAAGCCGCCCGCCCCCGGCCACAGAGAGCTTCCGGGCACGTTATGGTGCAAGCGACCGTGGTTTGCAAGCGCGCAGCCTGCCCTGACGTGCCGCAAAGGCGCATGGGATCGCGGGGGTGTGCCCGCTCCGGCCCCCCTGCTATAATGGCCGCCCTGATTGCTCTGACGGACCAGTCCGGGGATCGGGAGGACGCGATGAAGACATACACGGAGCCCGCACGGGAGCTGCCGGTTGCGGACAGCGAGGATGTGGTGGTGGTCGGAGGGGGCTGCGCCGGCATTGTGGCGGCGCTGGCGGCCGCCCGCAACGGCGCCGGAGTGCTCCTGACCGAATCGTCCGGCGTCCTGGGAGGCACGGCCACGGCGGGCCTGATGACGAGCTTCAACGGCTTCCGCAACGAAAGGCCGCCCTGCGAGCTGCAGACCGTCAAGGGCATCGCGCAGGAGATCGTGGACCGGCTGATCGAGGAGGGCGGCGCCTGCGGGCGCACGGCGCACGGGGATTTCGGCGAGCTCGAGCCCGGCTCGGCGCCATACGCCGTCAGCTTCGATCCCGAAGCCTTCAAGCGCGTGGCCCTGGCCATGCTGGGCCAGGCCGGAGTTCGGCTGAGGCTTTACACCGCATTCGCCGACGCCATCGTCGAGGACGGCGCGGTCCGCGGGCTCGTGGTCGAGAGCAAGGCCGGCAGGCAGGCCATCGAGGCCCGAATGACGGTCGACGCCACAGGCGATGGAGACGTGGCCGCCCGCGCCGGCGCGCCCTTCATGGAGGCCGGCCCGAAGGACGAGCGCCTCATGTCCGTCAGCCTCATGTACCGCGTGGCCGGCGTGGAGCCCGAGCGGTTCGACCGCCCGAGGCTTTCGATAGGCCGGACCGCAACGCTCTGGGGCCCCGGCCGCCGGGGCGTGGACGGCACCGATCCGCTGGCCCTCACGGCGGCGCACGCCGCAGCCATGGCCGAAGTGCCGGAGCACGTCGAACGCCTGCGAAGCCAGCCAGGGTTCGAGGATTGCTACCTCGTCCAGACCGCGGCGCACCTGGGCGTGCGCGAGACCCGGCGCATCCTGGGAGAATACGTGCTGACCGAAGAGGACGCCCGCCTGGGCCGGCGCTTCGACGACGTGATCGCCATCAGCTCGAATCCCGTCCCCGGCTACTATGGCGAGAGGTACTTCTTCGAGCACGAGGGATTCGACGTTCCTTACCGCTGCCTGGTCCCGCGGCAGGTCGACGGGCTGATCCTGGCGGGCCGGTGCATCTCCGCCGAGCAGGTGCCGTTCCAGAGCGCCCGGAGCATGGCGCCCCTGATGGCCGTCTCGCAGGCCTCCGGCACGGCCGCGGCGCTCTGCGTGGCCGAAGGCGTGCAGCCGCGAAATCTGAACGTCGCCAGGCTCCAGCGGGCCCTGCTCGGGCAGGGCGCCGAGCTCCGCAGGCAACCATAGAGCCCCTGACAGAACCCCCTGCTGGCTTCGGCCGGCTGCAGCACCGCCCTGCGGCGTCGGGCTGCATCCAGCCTTCGCAGCCGAAGCTGCTTCGGCGGAGTAGGCTCGGCGATGCTGTGCCTCTGCATCGCCTGCTTCGCCCTCCTTGCACGACGGCGCTTCGCTCGGCCTCGGGCCGACGCTTGGGGTTCCGTTATGGGCTCTTAGCCGAACCTGCGTGAGGGAACGCGCCGCCCTCCAGGCCGCCGCCGGAAGATCAGGTGGCAGTCGGTTCCGCCGTGAGCTCCTCGAAGGCCTCTTGGTAGGCCTTCAGGTCGCTGGCGGTGAAGAGCACGAAGCGCACGAGGTCGAAAGCGCCCGGATTGTCCTGGATGAACTCGATGACGGCCTTGAGCGCAATCCGGGAGGCCTCGTCGATCGGGTAGCCGTAGGCGCCCGTGCTGATCGAGGGGAAAGCGATCGTCTCCACCCCGTTCTCCTGGGCCAGGCGCAGGCTGGAGCGGTAGGCACTGGCCAGCATCTCGGGTGCGCGCAGGGAGTTCGCCGTGTAGCGCGGGCCGACGGCGTGGATGACGTGGCGGGCGAGCAGCTTGCCGCCCGTGGTGATCACGGCGCTGCCGGTGGGGCAGCCGCCGATCTTCAGGCATTCTGCCATGATGGCGGGGCCGCCGACGCGGTGGATGGCGCCGTCGACGCCGCCGCCGCCCTGCAGCAGGCTGTTGGCGGCATTCACGATTGCGTCGACAGGCTGTCGCGTAATGTCGCCCTGCACCAGCTCCAGAGCGGTCCCGTTAATCTGCGTCTGCGCTGCGGGGGTCATCTTCTTGCGAGCCCTCAAGTCGTTATGATGAAATAAGTTATGATTACGGGCTGCGTCAGCGTTCGCCGCCTGCCTATACTCCCGCGGTCAACGTCCGCGCTCATCGCGCCGACTGCCCGAGGGTCAGCATGACGGCTCCGCGCCACGCAGTAGACTACTACGCGCTGCTCGGCGTGAACCCGAACGCCACGCCGACCGACATCAAGCGGGCCTACCGGTGCAAAGCCCTCAGGGCCCACCCAGACGTCAGGAACGGCGGAGGCGACGCCGCCCTGTTCAAGCGCGTGCAGCGCGCTTACAGCATCCTTTCCGATCCTGTCGAGCGCGCCCGCTACGACACGGCTACTCGATCAGCATGAACCAGGACTTGGGAGAGCCGCAGATCGGGCACTTCTCGGGCGCTTCGTCCTCCACGGTGTTGCCGCAGCCCCTGCACACGAACATCTTCCTCTCGGGCAGGTCCTTGCCCTTCTCCAGGCTCGCCATGGCCTTCCCGTAGAGGTCGTGGTGGATCTTCTCCACCTGCATGGCGAAGTCGAAGGTCATCTCGGCGTCCTGGTTGCCCTCCTGGCGGGCGACCTTCAGGAACTCGGGGTACATGGACCTGAATTCCTCGGCCTCGCCGGCCTGCGCGGTTTTCAGGTTCGACAGCGTATCGCGCACGGCTCCCATCGCGTCCAGGTGATTCTGGGCGTGGACGGTTTCGGCTGCTGCGGCGGCCCGGAACAGCCTCGCTATCATCGTCAAGCCGACCTCCTGGGCCTTCTTGGCAAAGCCCAGGTACCGCTGATTGGCCTGGCTCTCACCCGCGAACGCCGCTTCGAGGTTCTGCTGGCTCTTCGCCATCGAGGACACTCCTGGCTGTGGGGACGACCCCCGGATGCGGACAACGCGCCGTGCCCCTCTGGGCGGGCGTCACTTGCATTGCATCTACACGATAGCAGGCCAGCGCCGGCCCCGCAAGCGTGCCGCGCGCGAGCTCCGCTGCAACGGCCCCACGCCTCCAGGGCCGATTCACGCGACGAAGGTCGGCATCAGGTCCTTCTCCTTCTCGAACATCTCGTCCACCATGTCGCGTATCTCCTGCAGGGAGAGGGCGGCGCAGGTAAGGGGGTCGTAAGCAATCGCCCAGTAGAGCATCTCCCTGTCGCCCGTCAGTACCGCTTCGAGGGCCATGTTGGCGGACTGGATGACCATGTTGTTGAGCGCGGCAAGCTGCGGCGGCAGGTCTCCGACGTAGCAGGGGCGGACGCCTCCCCCGTCCGCGTAGCAGGGGACCTCGACCGAGCAGCTCCAGGGCAGGTTCGTTATCAGGCCGGTGTTCTCAACGGTCGCGTTGAGGCGGAACGCCTCGCCCGTCTCCAAAGCGTTGACGACGTAGGAGCCGTACTCGTGCCCGCGCGCCAGGTGGAACTCCCGGGTCTCCTGGGCGACCTTGCGCAGGCGGCCCATCTGGGCCTCGCGGTCGGTCGTGTAGAGCTCCTTGATGTAGGCGGTGCCGCCGTTGAAGCCTTCGCCCTGGTACTTCTCGATCAGGTCTTGGCGCTTGCGGAACCAGGGATTGTACTCCGAATTGTGGCCGCTGGACTCGGTGACGTAGTGGCCGAGCTGCCGCAGCATCTCCACGCGCGTCGTGTTGTCCTTGTACCACTCCTGGTTCTGCCGCGCCGCTTCCCGGATGCGGGGATAGGCGTCCTCGCCCCGGCAGGTGTAGGAGATCACCCAGGCCTGGTGGTTGACGCCCGCCACCCAGGACTCGCAGTCGTGCGGGTCCTCGCCGATCGCCTGGGCCAGCTCGACGTGAGCGCCCTGCACGCTGTGGCAGAGGCCGATCACCCGGATGTCACTGCTCTCCCGCACGCCGTGGCAGAGCATGGACATCGGGTTCGTGTAGTTGAGCATGAGGGCGTCCGGGCAGAGATCCTCCATGTCATGGGCAATCTCCAGCAGCGCTGGCAAAGTGCGCGCGAAGCGGAAGATGCCGCCCGGCCCCATCGTGTCGCCGATGCACTGGTTGACGCCGTGTCTCAGGGGGATGTCTATCTCGTCCACGATGGGCTCCCTCCCCCCGACCAGGATCGCGACGATCACGTAGTCGGCCCCGTCGAGCGCCTGGCGCCGGTCGGTGGTGGCCGTGACCTTCGCGGGATAGCCGCCCTGCCTGATCATCTTGCGGGCCATGGTCTCCATGTAGCCCAAAGGTTCGGGGTCCACGTCCATCAGCCGGAACGTGGAATCAGCCAGTGCGGGAAAGCTGAGGCAATCCCGGACCATGGCCTGGGCGAAGACCTGACTGCCCGCCCCCATGATCGCTATCTGCGCCATTTGGTCGCCTCCAGAAGTGAGGGGCCGGACGCGAAGCCGCTCCGCGCGGCGCCGCGCGCAACAGGAAATCCGGATTTTAGCGCAGACGACCCGAGACTGCAAAGAAAGGGTGGCGGCGGCTAACGCCTCGTCACGCGCTATAAGAGGGCGATTCGACGTGCACGCAGTTGCCCCCGGCGCGCTTGCCGCGGTACATCAGCTCGTCCGCCCTCCGGACCAGGTCGGTCACGGTGTCGTCGGTGCGGGCCAGAGCCGCGCCCACGCAGATCGTGACGGCGACGACGTCGCCCTCGGCCGGCAGGCTGGAATGCTCGACCAGCCCCCGGCAGCGCTGAGCCACCGATCCGAGCGACTCCTCGGGCATGTTGTGGATGATGCCGACGAACTCCTCCCCGCCCCACCGGCCCAGCATGTCGAACGGCCTGAGCCCGTTGACCAGCGTCTTGGCCACCATCCTCAGGACTTCGTCCCCAACGTCGTGGCCGTAGGTGTCGTTGACGTGCTTGAAGTGGTCTATGTCCATGAAAAGCAGGCCGAAAGTCCAGCCGTAGCGGCGCGTCTCGTCAAGCCTGGTGCGGACGCTGACCTCAGTGTACCGCCTGTTGCCCAGGCCCGTCAGAGGATCCAGCAACGTCAGTTCCTCAAGCTCCTTGATCCTCTGCATGGCCGCCTCTTTGGACCAGTTGTCGTTGAAGACCTGGACGGCGCCGCTGATAGTCCCGTTGGGCTCGGCAATGGGACTGACGCGGACGGAGACGGGCATCCGATAGCCGTCCCTGTGGCGGATGTACATGTCCGAGTGCCGGGGCAATCCGTCAGCGAGCGTGGCCGCTATGGGACAACGGCCCTGGCACATGGGCCTGCCTTCGGCGTCGACGTGATTGAGGATCTCGTCCTGGCACCTCTTGCCCACGACTTCGCCGGCGCTGTAGCCGGTGATCCTCTCGGCCCCCTTGTTCCAGAAGAGGATCTTGCGGCTGCGGTCAACGAAGTAGACGCCGTCGTAGATGTTATCCAGCACGTTCTGGTAATAATGCTCGCCCGTGCTCATCCCTTTCCCCCTCGTCCCAGGTACGGGCCTGTGCAGGCAGGGCCAAGCCGCACCGCGTCGCACGGACTTGCAGGCGGTTCCGTGCGCCGATGCCATTTATACCCGGCACAGGGCGGTCGCGCAAGTGCCCGGTCCCGCACGCCGCAAAGCCGGCCCGCCGAAGCGGCGCGAACACGGCCGCTTCGCCTACCCGGACGTCCCGCGGACCGCTGCCAGCGCCTCCTCTTCGCTCCTGAAGATATGGAAGAGCTTCGTCACACGCGTGACGGCGAACACCTCCGTTATCCGGGCGGCGAGGCCGAAGACCGCCAGCATCCCGCCGTTCTTCTCCGCCTTCAGGTGCGCCTCGATCAGCGTGGCCAGCCCGCTGGTGTCCATGAATGACAGGCCCGTCAGGTCCAGCAGCAGCTTCGGCTTGCTGCGGTTGACGTACTTCATCAGCAGCCGCCGCAGGTCGGGGGCGCTGTTCACGTTCAACTCGCCTGCCAGAGCCAGAGCGGGAGTGCCGTCCAGGTTGCGCTCGCTCAAGGCCATCTGCGACATGTGCGCCGTCCTCCCCTCAGCGGGCTTGTCAGTTCACTCATCGAAGGCGACCATCAGGGGGCCTCGGCGCCCTGAACCAGATAGGTCCTGCATGGACCAGGGGTGAAAACGCCCTCCGCCAGCTCCACAGGTTCGGCGGCCATTACGTCGAAGACTTCGGCATCCTCCCCGACAGGCCAGTCGAACTCCCTGTATGCCCACAGGACCCAGACGTCGGGCTCGGCTCCCGTCCACAACACGCCGCGGTCATCCGGCAGCAGATGAGATCGCTCCATGTAGTCCCGGACGGCGTGGTAAGCCTGGTTGACGACGGCGTATTCCTGCCGCCACCAGCCCTCCATTCTGCCGTGGACGCCCCGCGTGAGGTCGTAATCGGTCGCGTAGCTGAGCCGGTTCGCGCAGGCCCGGAAGTAGCCTTCCAGCGGGTCGTCTCCGCTCTCGATCATGGCGTTGTAGGGGAAGTCGACGACCATGTCGCGGAGCATGAACTCCCTGCCGCGCAGGTCCTGGTACTCGACTCGCACGCGCGAGGTGGCCAGGCCGGTGACGCCAGCCACGGGACACCTGTAGCCCATCCGCTGCAAGGCAGCCACCAGGTCCCCACGCGCAGGCGCCAGCGGACGTATCCCGCCGGCCTTCTCATCGAACCCCGGCTCCTCGCGCCCGCCGCCCTGCGGATCCGCTGACCATGACCAATCGAACTGGTCGGCGATGCCGTCCGGCATGTCGTCAGCGAACAGGACATCCACGGCGACTTCCTTGCGGAGCCTCCGCAGATGATCCAGCAGGAATTCACGCGCGGCCGTCCCGCGCAGCGCCTGGCCGACCAGCCGGTCGCCCGCAGCGCTTTTCAGGCTTTGCCACTGCTCTTCGGCGCCCTCGGCCAGATTGGCCGAGACCACCCAGGGCCGGCAGCAGTCCGCCAGGGACAGGCCCACCTCCAGGCCCCTGTGGTGGGCGTGCTTGACGAAACGAGCGGCCTGTTGGATGCCGTCCCGGGCGGACTTCGAGCGTTCGCCCACCGCGCCCCGCGGGGCCAGGCCCTGCAGGAGGTCAGGCGCATAGACCCGCTCGCATCCGGCCTCTGCCAGCTCGTCCAGCCCTCGCTCCAGCGCCTCGGCGCGCGGATCGGCGCCGATGACGAGGCTGCCGCTCATCGCTGCCCCTTCGCGCACAAGTCCGGACGCCTCGCAGTAATTGCGGTGAAGCTCCTCCCGGACGGCGCAATACTGGTTGGCCAGGTCCGTCTCCGTCTTTCCCTCATTGTCGGCACACAGGATCTGGAGGGCGGGGAAGTCCAGACATCCCCCCAGCTCGCCGCACAACTGATGCCAGTGGATCAGGTAGTTCTCGCCGCAGCTCTTCTGGAACAGGGACCGGCAGGGGAACGCGGACTCGAACGCCGTCACGAGAAGGTTGTTGGCATTGAACTGGAAGGTGAAGCCCTGCAAGGCGTTGAAGAACGGCAGGAACTGCTGCAACTGGACGGTGCTCTCGCCGAACCGACACCACGACGTTGTGAACCCGTCGTTCCTGTTGCGGAACGTCTTCTGGAGGGGGTTGAACGGGCCTGCCATCCAGAAGGAGTTGCCCGTGGCCCTGCCGCCCAGCTCCCAGGTGGCGCGGTCATGGATGCGGTAGATGCGGTACTTGCGCGAGCGGAACTTGTAGGAGTAAGAGAACCCGACGAACTCCGTCTCGCCGATGGTGCGTTCGACGGCCTGAAGCTGGAGCTGCATCACCCCGCCCCGGTCGCGCTCCTCGTCCTGCTCCCACGGGCCGACGTTCCAGCGGTCCTGCCCGTCGCAGCAGACCCACTCCATTCGGCCGCCTCGCCTCACGTAGGGAGTCAGGGTCAGCGTGAGGGCCTGCTTGCCCTTGCGCATGTCCTCGATCTGCAGGCGGCTCACCTCATAGCCGTCCGGCGTCCTGATGAGCGGCATGACGGGCAGTTCGGCCGAACGAAGCTTGCGTCTGTGCAGCTTGACCTGTCCCAGCCCCCGGAAGGTGCTCCCCTGCCTGAGGATCTCTACGGAAACGCCGTTCTCGAAGCTCAGTCTGTAGCTCTTCTCATGCTCTTTCAGCCGCATCCTGAACCTCGCCGCTTACGTGCCCCCGGCGCCCGCGCCCCCTTTATAGGCCGTGGGCGCCGGCTTTGCAAGCCCCCGCCGGAGTCTCGCCCGCCCCGGCGGGCGGAACGCCCCGCGCCGCGGCCGCGCAGCGCCGCACGCGCAAGGTGCGGCATCGTCAGAGGTCGAACGGGGAGACGTACTCCCCCTGCCGGTCCCTGATTGTCAGCAGGCGCTCATGCTGGGCCGCCAACAGGTCGAAGACGACCTGAGGGGTGTCTGGCACCTGCTCGCGGTAGATCTTCTCGATGCGGTCTATCTTGGACAGGTGCTCGGGTATGCGGAGCCGGAACTGCTCGATGTAGTCCTCCGGGGAGTAGTCCTTGTTCAGGTGCTCCTTGAACAGGTGGCGCAGGTCCCTGTAGGTGGGGATCAGGCCCGTGGGAGTGACAATGGCCCCTAGCTCCTCGTGGACCCTCAGCTCCATCCACTTCAGCCAGGCTTGCTTGTCCTGGGGAGCGTTCAGGTAGGCACCGTCCTTGCTCTTGATGAAGTAGTTGACGCCGAAGACAACCGGAGGCCGGCGCAGGCCCGCCACGAAGTCGAGGTTGGCCTGTATGTATCGGCCGATCGGGACCGAAACGAAGTCTATGTTGGACATGGGGTCGAAGCGGCGCACGCCTTCTGCGCCGATCGTGGCGGCCGTCGACTGCGACTCCAGGGCGGCGCCCTTCGTGACGATGCCGTGTGCCCAGTCGAAGGCCTGCTCGACCGGCACCCAGGTGTCCGAATCGCGGCCCCCGTAGATCAAGCCTCTGATCGGGAGGCCGTTCGGATCGTTGTGTCTCGGATCGTAGTTGTCCAGCGAAGCCAGCCGTATGGTGTAGCGGGCGTTCCAGTGGGAGATGTCTACCGGGTTGCTGGCCTCGTCTTCCTTACCGGGCCACCATTCGCCGCTGTGGTTGACGCCGCGCTCGGGCAAGGGCCGGCCGTCTCCCTGCCAGCGGGGCAGCCCGTCCGCAGTCACCAGCACGTTGGAGAAGATCACCTCGCCGGGGGAAGTGAGGGCGTGCCAGATGAGGACGTCATCCTCGGCGTTGACGTTGCGGATGATGCCGAATACGCCGTTCTCCACGTTGACGGCCCGGGCCTCGCCGTCGATCTTGCGCAGGTAGGCGATGTCGTCGCCGACTATGGTCTCGCCGGGCAGCATAGCGGTGGAAGTCTTCCCGCAGCCGCTGGGGAAGGCGCCTGTAACGTACGTCATGCGTCCCCGCGGGCCGCGCACGCCCATGATCAGCATGTGCTCGGCGAGCCAGCCCTCCGCCGCCGCCCTGCGGATTGCCAGCCGGAGGGACAGCTTCTTCAGCCCCACCGTGTTGCCGGCGTACTGGGTGTTCGTGCTGTAGATGATGCTGTCCTCGAGGTCGATGAAGACGCGCCTCTTGTCTATGTCGACGCTCACCCCCTTCTCCAGCCTGCCCTGGCTGTGGACGAACCGGAAGAAGTCCACGGCCGGCCCCATCGCCCTCATCTGCTCGTAACCCGGGCGGTAGAGGATGTCCTCGCTGTGGGCGACGTAGCTGGAGTCCGTCAGTTGCACCGCCGGTATCGAGAAGACGGAGTCGTGCGGACCCAGCACGTAGAACCGCACGTAGAGCTCCTTGCCCCGCATGCTGTTGCGAAGGTAGCCCATCACCTCTTTCAGCCCCGCTTCCCTGTCGATCGTCCTGAGCCTCTCTCCCAGGTCGGCGTGGGCCGGCACGAGGTACGTAGTGCTGTTCGGATCCCTGCCCTGGTCGTAGTAGCTGTCGAAATGGATCGTATGGCCCGGCGTGGCCAGTCCCTTCTCCTCGCCGGTCTCGATGGCCCGCCGCCGGACGTAGGCGATGTCCTCCGCTGAATCCGTGCCGACAAAGACCGAGGCGGGGTCGCAGTGCTGAGCGAATTCGGCGACGAACTGCTCGACCTTCGGATTGCGCAGGGCCGCCAGCTTGCCGTAGTTCGTCTCGTCCAGCCTCCGGCGCAGTATCTGCCTGTAGTCCGTCATGGACCGGGCACTGCCCTCCCCTCGATGCGGGCGAATGCGGAAGCACCTCCGACGGCTCTTGGACAAACGCCTCTGGCTCCTGGACGGGAGTCGAGGCGCTCAGGGTCCCCCACCGATCGCTTCGAAGCACCGAGGTGCTAAGGCCATGATTCTACAGCATCTTCCGCCACAGTCAAGGGGCTCGTCGCCGGGACGCACTCGCAGGTCGCGCGGGCCAGCCCGGCATCGCCGGGCCGCAGCGGCGCAGGGCTGCGCGACATTCCGGGCCGCCCCCGTCCCCCTCAGGAGCGCCCCGCAGGCGCCAGGGCGCCGTCTTCGGGATTGCCCTTTACTTCGGGTTCGGCGGTGTGTCTACAATCATCGGGCCAGTGTCACTCGCGCGAGCCGGCGGGCAGTTGATGGCCTCCTATGAGAGCAAGAGGGCGTGGACCGTACTCGATCTGCTCAATTGGACGACGGACTACTTCAGGACGAAGGGCATCCGCAACGCGCGCCTGAACGCCGAGGTGCTCCTGGGCAAGACGCTCGGCCTTGAGAGGATCATGCTCTACGCGCGGTTCGAGCAGGTGGCACCGCCCGATCAGCGGGAGGAGTTCCGAGAGCTGGTCAGGAGGCGGGGAGCGCGGGAGCCCCTCCAGTACCTGGTCGGCGCGTGCGAGTTCTACGGGCGGTTGTTCGAGGTGGGCCCGGCAGTCATGGTTCCGAGGCAGGAGACTGAATTGGTCGTGGCGAAGTGCCTGGAGAAGATCCCCGACGGCGCAGGCGAGTCCTGGGTGGCCGACGTCGGCACGGGCAGCGGCGTCATCGCCGTCAGCCTGGCCGCCGAACGCCCCGGCCTCCAGCTCATCGCCACGGACGCCAGCGAGGCGGCGCTGGCGGTCGCCGCCCGCAACGCAAAGGCACACGAAGTCCAGGGCCGCGTCCGGTTCGCCCTGGGGGACCTGACCGCGCCGGTCCGCCAGCACCTGCCGGCCGGCCGGGACTGCGTCGACCTGGTCGCGTCGAATCCCCCCTACGTGCCCACAGAGCGGATCGGCCAGCTGGAGCCCGAAGTGCGGGACTACGAGCCACGAGAGGCGCTCGACGGCGGGCCGGACGGGCTGAACGTCATCCGCCGCCTGATCCCCGGGGCGGCCGACCTCCTGGCCCCGCGCGGATGGCTCGTCATCGAAGTGGGCGAGGGACAGGCAGACCCCGTCCGGGAGCTGATCTGGCGGCAGGACGCCCTCGCCGCCGAGACGATCGAGACGGTACTCGACGGGGGAGGATGTGAGAGGGTGGCCTGCGTGCAGAAGCAGGCCGCGTGAGGAGAGGCGCCGGATGGAACACATCGTCGTGCAGGGCGGCCGCGCGCTGAGCGGCACGGTCCGGGTGAACGGCGCCAAGAACGCCGCCCTGCCCATCATGGCCGCCGCCCTCCTGACCGAGGGGCGCACCGTCCTGCGCCGCGTCCCGCGGCTGACGGACGTGGAGACCGTCTCACAGATACTGCGCGCCCTGGGCGTGGAGGTCGAATGGATCGGACCGGACAGCCTGCGTCTCGAGCCCGCGCCGGACGGCCCCGTCGAGCCGCCGGTGGAGCTCGTGCGGGAGATGCGGGCCAGCATCTGCGTGCTCGGACCGCTTCTGGCCATGCGAGGCGCCGCAAGGATGCCCATGCCGGGCGGGTGCGTGATCGGCAAGCGCCCGATTGACCTGCATCTGAAGGGACTCCAGGCCCTGGGAGCGCGGGTGGAGATCGAGGAGCCCTACATCCGTGCCGAGGCCGGCCGCCTGCGCGGCGCCCGCATCGACCTGGCCGGCCCGCACGGGTCGACCGTCCTGGGCACGGCGAACGTCATGATGGCCGCCGCGCTGGCCGAGGGCCGCACCGTCATCGAGCACGCCGCCTGCGAGCCGGAGGTCGAGGACCTGGCGAGGTTTCTGAACGCCTGCGGCGCGCGGATCAGCGGCGCAGGCGGGGCCAGGATCGTCGTCGATGGCGTCGGCCGCCTCCACGGCGCCGACCACACCGTCATCCCGGATCGCATCGAAGCCGGCACGTTCCTGGCCGCTGTCGCGGCAGCGGGAGGCGAGCTCGTGCTGCAGGACGTGCGCGCCGACCACATGCAGGCCGTCCTCGGAGTGATGCGCCGGATGGGCGTTGAGTTCCAGCGCGCCGAGGGGGCGCTGGCGGCCAGGCGGGCGGAGCCCCTGCGTCCCCTGGAGGTGACTGCTTCCCCCCACCCGGGCGTGCCGACCGACATGCAGCCGCAGCTCACCGCCGTGCTCTGCCTTGCCCGCGGGGACAGCGTGGTCCACGACACGGTGTATCCCTCCCGGTTCACGCACGTGGCCGAGCTGGTGCGCATGGGGGCCTGCATCTCGCACGGACCGACCAGGGCGGCCATCCGAGGAGTGGATTCGCTGCGGGGCGCGTCCGTTGCCGCAACGGACCTGCGGGCCGGCGCAGCGCTGGTCGTGGCCGCGCTCGCCGCCCGGGGCGTGACGACCATCTCCGGCCCGGAGCAGATCGACCGGGGATACCAGGACCTCGTGGAACGCCTCCGCCAGCTCGGCGCCGACATGTCGAGGTTCGACGTTGAGCGCCTGGCGGGCAGCCGGCGCCAATCCGCCTGAGCATTGCACTGCGAGCCGCCCTCCCGACGGGCCGGACGGGCCCTTCCTGCCGCAATTGCATTTCCATCCCCGACGCCGTAGATTAGGTGGCGGCCGATTCGGAAGGCCTTCTGCGGAATGCAGGAGCCCTTCAGCCTCTCCGCTCCGGGAGGGATAGAGACCGTGAGAGCTGCAAGGACGGCATGCCTGGTGCTGGCGGCCTGGCTCGGCTGCGCGCTGGGCCATGGAGCCGGCGCCGCAAGGGCGGAGCAGGCGATCATGGCCGTCTCCGACGTCAGGGCTGGCATGAAGGGCTACGGGCTGACGTCCATGGAGGGGACGCATCCGCAGAGGTTCGACGTCGAGGTGCTGGGCATCCTGAGGGGTCAGTCACCCAAGGGCGACGTCGTCCTTATCCGCATGAGCGGCCCCGTGATCGACGAGGCCGGCGTGATATCGGGCATGAGCGGCAGCCCCGTCTACATAGACGACAAGCTGCTGGGGGCGGTCGCCTACGGGTGGACGTTTACGAAGATCCCGCTCGCCGGCGTGACGCCCGCCGCCGAGATGATGCAGGTGGAGCAGATCGAGAGCGCCGCCGGGGAGAACGAAGCGGAAGCTGGTCGCGCCCGCGCCGGCCAGTCCTTCCGCGAGCGAAGCCGTCGGCTGGCCGCCCGGCTTGCCGATCCGGAGCGCTACCGGGAGCCGGCCGGGGCGCTGCGTCGCGAAGTCCTGCAGATGGCCGTGCCGGAGGCCATGATGCTGCGCGAGCGTGCCCTGTCGCCGGGCAGGCTGCCGCCGGGCGTCGCGGGCATTCTGCCGGACGGCCCCGTCCAGGAGCTCCAACCGCTGCCGATCCCCATGGCGATCAGCGGCTTCGGCAGGGAGGCCATGCCTCTGCTCTCGCTGCTCCACGGCACGGGCTTCGTGCCCGTGCTGGGGGCGATGGCCGCCGCAGGCCCGGCGCCGGACGAGCAGGTCGAGCTGGCGCCGGGGGTACCCGTAGGCGCCGCATTCGTTACCGGAGACATGGACATATCGGGGATGGGCACGCTGACCTGGATCGACGGAGACAGGGCGGTGGCCTTCGGCCACTCGATGTTCGGGTCGGGACGCACGAGCATTCCCCTGGCCGTGGGGTACGTCCAGACGGTGGTTCCGTCGGTGCGCGGCTCCTTCAAGCTAAGCACGACGGGCAAGATCGTCGGCCGGATCACGCAGGACCGCGAGTCCGCCATCCTGGCCAGGCTGGGCGAGGAGGCGCCGCTTTTCCCGTGCACGGTGCGGGTGAAGGGAACGGTGGACGAGCAGTACAACTACCGCGTCACGGGCTACTGGGAGACGGCGCCGCTCTTCACCCTCTACGCGGTGGCCCTGAGCAGCGCCCGTTGGGAGGGCGAGGGCAACCGTTACCACCTCAAGGCCAGGTCCCGCATATCCCTGAGCGGGCTGGAAGAGCCCCTCGAGCTGGAGAACGTCTACAACGACCTCTCGGTGGTGCCGCCCAGCATGGACCTGGTGGTGCTGCCTGTCGAGGAGCTGCTGCTCAACCCCTACCGGGAGGTGGAGGTGCAGGCGGTCGAGTACGAACTGGAAGTGACGCCGGGGTTCCAGGCGGCCCTGATCGAGTCGATCTGGACCGACCGCGTCCGGGCCGAGCCGGGCTCGGACGTGACCGTCTACGTCCGCCTGCGCGAGTACCGCGGCGAGCAGCTCACGAAGAAGGCAGTCGTCCGCGTCCCGGAGACCGCGCAGCCCGGCACCCAGGTGCAGATACTGGTCTGCGACGCGCCGACCAGCCGGATGATCAGAAGGGGCCAGGACCCCGGCTTCTTCGCGCCGCCGGATTTCGAGAGCCTTCTGGAAGCGCTGAAGGAGGCCGAGTCCAACCGCAACCTGGTCGTGCGGGCCGCGTTCGTCGAGCAGGGCGTGCGTTACGCGGGGGACGCCATGCCCGCCCTGCCCCCCTCCGCCCTGAGCATCCTGCGCTACAGCGGCCAGGGCGGCGAGGCGACGCCCCTGATCACCGAGGTCAAGCAGGAAGTCGAGACGCCCTGGGTGGTCGAGGGCTCCCAGGCCGTGGCCATCACGATAGAGAAGCCCAAGACCCAGATGCCGTGAACGCCCCCCGGCCGGCCGCACAGAGGGCCGCACTACTGGAGAGAGCGATGTTGCGAAGCGTGATGGCGGCGCTGGCGGTCGCATCTGTCTTCGTTGGCTCCCCGGCCCTGGCCGGCGCCGGCAAGACGTGGACGACCAGCGGCATGGAGCAGTTCGCCTCCGGCGACCTTGACGGCGTCGCGGTCCTGTCGACCGGGGAAGTCGAGCTCGCCCCCGAAGCCGAGAAGATCGAGGGCCTGGAGGCCGAACTCGTGTGGGACGCAGCGGCCGCGCCCGATGGCACGGTCTACGTGGCGACCGGCTCCCCCGCCGCCGTCTACGCAGTGACGGGCAACCGGGCGGAGCTGCTCTACAAGAGCGACCAGGCGCACGTGCTGAGCGTGCTGCCCCTGCCGGACGGCTCCGTGCTGGCCGGCACGGCCCCGCAGGGCATCATCTATCGCATCGACCGCAGGGGCCAGGCGGAAGTGATGGCCGACCTGGAGGACGCCTATGTCTGGGACATGGCCATCGATCCGTTCAACCGGATCTACTGCTCCACCGGCCCCGAGGGGAGGCTGCTGCGGCTGAACCGGGCCGGCGAAGTAACCGAGATACTGAAGGCCAAGCAGAACAACCTGATGTGCGTGGCGACCGACGCCGAGGGAACCGTCTACACGGGAACGGCGCCGGACGGCTACATCTATCGCGTCGAGCGCGGCGAGAACGCCACGGTGCTCTTCGACGCCGACGAGGACGAGGTGCATGCCCTCCTTGTAGACCAGGAGGGCGCGCTCTACGCCTGCACGGCCCAGACGCAGCCCTCCGGCGGGCGACCCGGGCCCCCTCAGGGCCCGCCGGGCGAGCAACCGGGCCAAGCCGGTCCGCCCGTTCCCTCCCCGCCCGCGGGAGCAGGCGCGCCGGGCGCGCACAACAGCATCTACCGCATCGTCCCGCGCGAGGGCGCAGTGCTCTTGGCACGGTTCGATAACATGTTCATGCTGAGCCTCGCCCTGCTGGATGGCGAGGTCCTTGCGGGCACGGGCACTGACGGCCGCCTCATCGCCGTTCAGCGCGACACGACCTACAAGATCCTCAACGAGTTCGACGCAGCCCACGTGACGGCCACGGCAACGGACGCGGAGGGCGACGTCATTGTCGGCACCTCCAACGCGGGCAGCCTCTGGCGGCTGAAGAAGGGCTATCGGTCCAGGGGCGCCGTGGTCAGCAAGCCCTTCAACGCCGACTACCTGGCGCAGTGGGGCAGGATCTGGTGGACAGAGAAGGTGGCCATGGGGCAGAGCGTCCGCATCAAGATGCGCACGGGGAATTCGGGCGAGCCGGACGAGCACTGGAGCGAGTGGACGCGCTTGGCCATCGACTCCCGCGGAGAGCCGCTGGACGTGCCGATCGGCCAGTTCGCGCAGTTCAGCGCCGAGCTGCGCACGCGCCCCGTGACGGGCAGCCCCCTGCTGGTGGAAGTCAACGTGAGCTACCGGCAGGCGAACCGCAAGCCGACGATCCTGGGCTTCACGCTGGACGGCGAATCGCTGCTCGACATCCAGCAGGGCGGCCCGCCGGGCGCGCCGCGACCCGAGCCGCCGAGGCCGCCCGCCGGCCGGCGGGAGCGCCAGGGCGAGCCCGCCGTCAGGAACCTGGCCTGGAAGGCGAGCGACCCCAACGACGACGAGCTGCGTTACGACCTCCATTACCGCGGGGTGGACGAGACGGACTGGAAGGAGGTCGACGACGACATACAAGAGGAAACCAGCTACGCCTGGGACACCTCGCGACTGCCGGACGGCTACTACTTCCTGAAGCTGGTCGCGCGCGACGACACGGCCAGGCCGCCCGACGAAGCGCTGCGCGACGAACGGGTCACGGCTCCGCTGCTCATAGACAATCGCCCGCCGGCCGTCGTAGAGATCTCCGCCCAGCCCCTGGCGGACGGCTCCTACGAGATAAGCGGAGTCGCCCGGGACGAGCACGGACACATCTCGAAGATCGAGGTGAGCCATAACGCCGGAGACTGGGCGCCCGTCTTCCCCACGGACGGCATCTTCGACTCGCTCGAGGAGCCGTTCTCCTATCGCACGGACGCCCTGGCACCGGGCGAGCACATCTTCGTCTTCGCCGCGACGGACGACAGCGACAACACCGGCAGCAGCAAGGTCGTCGTGCGCGTCGAACCGAAACCCGAGTAGCCTCTTGTCTGCTTCCAACCTGACAGAGAAGCTGCGATCGAGCTTCGCAGCCAGGACGGCGCCGCGCGACGGGGGGGCCTGGCGCGATCTTGCGGCAGTGATCCTGCTGGCCGCGCTCTGTTGCGCCTTCTTCTGGCAGGCCGTGACCCTCCGCGGGGTCTTCTTCCACTACGACCACGCCATCCAGAACTACCCGTACCGCCTGTTCTTCGCGAGGGGCCTGCGGCAGGGACGCCTGCCGCTCTGGAGCGGCGACATCTTCTGCGGCTTCCCCCTATTCGCCGAGAGCCAGGGCAACGCCCTCTATCCGCCCTTCCTGCTCCTCTTCCGTTTCCTGGAGCCGTGGGTCGCCTACAACTATTACCACGTTTTGCACTTCTTCCTCGCCGGCCTCTTCACCTACGTCCTGGCCCGCGTGATGCGGGTCGGCCGGGCCGGGGCCCTGCTGGCCGGCGTCTGCTACATGCTGAGCGGGCCGGTCCTCTTCCACGCGCACCACACCAACATCGTGGTGGGCGTGTGCTGGCTGCCGCTGCTGCTGGCGCTGGCGGAGCTCGGGTGCCGCACGCGCAAGCCGCTCCCGCTGCTCGGCTTCGCCGCCGCCACGGGCGCGCTCGTCCTGGGCGCACAGCCCCAGTACACGCTCTACTGCGGCCTGGCCGTGGGGCTCTACCTGCTCTGGCGGCTTCACCTGGCCGAGGCCAGCGGCGAACGACGCCGACGGATCATCGCGTGGGCCGCGGTGTTCGGACTCGCCGGCCTGCTGGGCGCGGCGCTGGCTGCGGCGCAACTGCTGCCCCTGGCGGAACTGGTCTCGTACAGCAGCCGCGCGCTGGGCCGGGCGGTGCCCCGCGCGACCCCCGGCGTGCCGGCGAACCTGATGACGCTGTTCCTGCCCCACTACTTCGGCTCGTCCGGCCTGGGCAGCTACTGGGGCGACGCGGACGAGGGCCTCTACAGCGAACTGATGCTGTTCATGGGCGTGGCGCCGCTGTTCCTGGCGCTTCTGGGCGCGTTCGCCGAGCGAAAGCGCAAGGCGCTGTTCTTCGCGGGGCTGGGGGCGTTCTCCTTCATCTTCTCGCTGGGGTTCAGCGGCTCGCTTTACGGCATCTTCTGGGCGCTGCCGGTTTTCCGCTCGTCCCGGTTCCCGTCCCGGTTCGGCTTCGTTACGGCGCTCTGCGTGGCAATGCTGGCCGGGATGGGGCTGGAGCAGCTCCTGCAAGGGAAAGACAGGCTGCGCGTGCGGAAGGCGGCCGTCGTCTCTGCCGGTCTGGTGCTCGTGCTGGCGACCATCGCCCTGGCGATCACGGCCGTCTACCAGGCGGGGTTCGCGGCCCTTGACCGCACGGCGCTGGCCGCTTCCCTGCCGCTGCCTGCGTTCCCCCTGGAGGTGATGTGGACGCACCTGCACCGCACGCTGCCCGCCGACGTGTGGCGCCTGGTGGCGGCCGCCGGGGCCGGCTCACTGCTGCTGCTGACGTGCAGCCAGCGCACGCTGGGCGGCAAGGCGGCCTCGGCGCTCTGGTGCGGCCTGATCTTCGCCGAGCTCGCCTGGTCGGGACGCGAGTTCAACCCCGTCACCGACCCGGCCATCTACACGCAGGCACCTGCGCTGGTCGAGGCCCTGCGCGAACTCCCGCCGGGGCGCATATTCCGCTACCGCTACTACGACTGCCGCCTGCCTTCCGCGCGCGCCGACTATCCTCACACGCGGGGCTGGGCGCTCAGCCCGGGCGACTACGCGCACAGCCTCGACCGGCTCCCGCATAACGCGAACATGATCTGGGGCATTCCCTCCGTGAGCGGGTTCTCACCGCTTCAGACGACGGCCTTGAAGGCCGTTCTCGGCCAGCCGGAGAACCGCTCGACGATGATTGAGTTCAACGTCACGCCCGCCCTGGACCTGCTGGGCGCGCGCTACGTGCTGAGCCCGTGCGACGAGATACCGGGCGGGTTCGAGCGTCTCGGAAAGGTCGGCGCCATCAGCATCTTCCGGAACCCCAACGCCTTGCCGCGCGCGTTCATCGTGCACCATGGGGCGCCCGTCTTCGACGACGACGCGGCGCTGCGAAGCGTCATCGGGCGGGAGTTCGACTACGCCGAGACGGTCCTGGTCCACGACCCGACCGGCCCGCCGGTGCACCTGGAGCCCGGCCGCGCGGACGCGGCGGAGTCCGCCCGGGTGATGGAGGACACGGGCGACTGCATCACCATCCTGGCGCGCACGAGCCGGCCCGGTTACCTGGTGCTCGCGGACCAGTGCTACCCCGGCTGGCAGGTGTCCGTCAACGGCAAGCGGGCGCAACTGCTCCGCGTGGACTACCTTCTGAAGGGCGTCGAGCTCGGCGCGGGCACGCACGCGGTGCGATTCGAGTTCCGGCCGGCCAGTTTCCGGATCGGATCGGCGATCACGTTGGGCGGTCTGGCGTTCGTCGCCCTCGCCGTCGTCCTGTGCGTCCTCTTCAGGCGCAGGCGCCGGCCCGTCGGCAGCGCGCCGGAGGCGAACCTGCTGGAGGAGCCCTACTCCGGCAAGGCCGCGCGGTTCACGCTGTTCTGCGCCGTGCTCTTCGCAGCGCTGGGGCCGCTGTCCCGGCCGCAGGTGTGGGAGCGAGCCGGCTGCCGCCTCGACCCGCGCCAGTACGTGGTCCTCAACGTCATCTGCGCGTCGAACTTCGACGAGATGGACGGCCGAATCCTCGAGAGCTACGCCCTCGTGCGCGACGCCTGCCGGTGGTGGCCCGAGTGCCCCACGTTGCGGCCGGCGCTCGCTGACCTCGCCCTTCGGAGCGTGCTCAGGCTCACAAGCGAGGGACGGCAGGCGGAGGCCGGGGAGATCGCGCGGGAGGCGATGGCCATCGCGCCCGAGGAAATGCGAAGGATAGCCCCCGCCCTGGCAGCGATGGCGCGCTCCTCCGACCGGGCCGAAGCGCCATAGCAGGCTCGCACGCCCTTTCAGAAGCCCCGCAGCACCCGAAGGATCCTCACGGCCGGGTGCGCGATGGACTCCATCCGGTCCCAGGTGTAGCGGGCGCCCATCAGGGCGTAAGTCAGCGAGATCAGCCCGAGCACGTAGAACACGACCCGGAACCGCAGGTCGTCCCGGTGCTCCTCATAGGCGCGCGCCGCGTAGAACGCGAGCAGAGGCGCGAAGCCGACGTAGTACCTGAAGCCGAAGCACCAGCCGCCGAAGTTCGTCGCCGCCACAAAGGAGAAGTAGCCGCACAGCAGCACCACCCCGAAGAGGACCGTCAGGGCGGCGTAGCCGCGGCCCTCCTCGCCGTCCTCGGCACCGGACGCAGCCGCCGCGTCAGCCCGGCCCCCGCGCATCGCGCGTGCAGCCCCGCCCACCAGGCAGGCCACACCGACGAGCAGGATCGGACTGAGGACGAACAGGCCGCGCGTGCTGAACAGCGTGAGCAGCCAGTAGTAAGAACGCGGGATGCACCATGCGTCCGGGCCGAACATGACGTGCCAGTAGCTGAGCGGGTAGTCCTTCGTGCCACCCATCATCTGCACGGGGAGGATGCTGCCCCAGATGCTGTACTGCACCGCGCAGTGCACGGCCAGGGGCGGAATGCTGCCGAGCCCGAAGCAAAACAGGGCCCGCCACGAGCGCACGTAGAACAGCAGGTAGAGCCCGAACGCCAGGGCGAACATCACCCCGTGCCCGACGTCCACCGCCGCCGACAGGCCCATCAGGAAACCCGCCCCCGCCGTGGCCAGGGGCCCGATGTGCCGCCTGCCCCGGTCCATGCCCAGAAGGAAGAAGGCAAAGAGGACTAGCAGGGCCGTGAAGGTATGGTGGTTGACCGTGACCGAATAGGACAGGAAGAGTGTGCCGCCCAGTGTGAGCACGGTTGCGAGGTCCGCATCCAGGGGGCGCAGCCTCCGCCCGATCCTGATCCGGAAGACGTAGAAGGCCGCCGCAGTCGGCAAGCCGATCGTCAAGAGCGTCAGCAGGAAGACGGCAGGCGGCGAGCCGGGCTCCGTAAAGGAGAAGTCGTCCCCTGCGGCCCGAACCAGTGCGGCCGGGGCGGCCAGCAACAGCGTGAACACCGGCGGCTTGGACGAATAGAAGTGCCCGTTGCGCTTGTTGTAGACCATGTCGATCATCGCGTAGAAGCGGCGGCCGCGCGCCTCGACGACCTGCATGGCGACCGGGGAGTCGTCTACGTTGAACTCCCCCCGCAGGACGAGGCCATCCACCGCCACGAGCCGCGAGAGTTCGTTCTGGCTCTCGGCCCGCCGATGCGTGAGCGCCGCCAGGAAGGCAAGGACCAGCAGAGATACCGCCAGCGCGTGCACGCGTTGCTTGCGGACGGCATCGGGCAGCAGCGCTTGGCTGGACATCCGGGCCTCCAACACGGGCTCAGGCGGCGCGCCCTCCGGGACGGGCGGCAAAGGCGTAAGCAAAGCCGCCGACGGCTGAGTTCAGCCAGGTGATGAGCCGAAGGATCAGGGCCACGGCAGCGGCCTTGGCCGGTCCGGCGCCGAGCCTGGCCACGCAGTAGCTCATGGCTCCCTCCCGCACGCCCAGGGCGCCGACGCTGACGGGCATCATCTCCGGCACCTTCACCAGCGGCATGATGCCGACCGCCTCCGCGGCGCCGACCCGGGCCTCGACCGCCTGTGCCACAAGGACGATGCTGACGGCCGTCAAGGCGTAGAACACTACGGAGAGGACAACGGCCCAGGCCAAGGCCGACGGCCGATCGCCGAACGCAAAGAAGCTCTGCACGACCGAGTGGATCGCGCGCGCCGCCCTGCGGCCTGCCCGGCGCTCCAGAAACGCCCGCAGCCCCCAGCGCCACAGCAGATACACGATGCCCAGCAGCGCGAGCGAACCGAAGCCGAAGGCCGCCAGCGGCCAGCGCACCGGCTCCAGGCCCAACGTGACAAACAGGCCGCCCCAGGCGAGGGGAACCGCAGCCGCCAGCGCCAGCACCACCATCACGCCCGTGCCGCGCTCCACGACAACGGAAGCGCCCGCGTGCCCGAGCGGGACGCCAAGCGCCCGCACCTCATGGGCTTTCATCACGTCTCCGCCGATGCTGGTGGGCAGGAAGTTGTTGAAGAACGCGCCCACGTAGTACGCGCGAATCACTCCGTACAGGGAGGCGCGGGGACTCCTGGTCCGAACAAGGACCCACAGCTTCACGGCCGAAACGAGCGTCATGACAACGGCGACCAGAAGGGCCACGATCAGCGGCGCGGGAGAAGCCGCGGCGATCTGCGCCACGGCCTCGTCCAGGGGCACCAGGCGAAAGAGGACCACCAGCAGCAGCACGGCCACCGCGACCCGCAGGAGGCCCAGCAGAGACCTGACCCGGCCCTTCGCGTCCGGTGATCCGGTGTCCTGGACTTGGCCCAGTTCGCCTTCCTCCTTCCCTCAGCGCTTCCGTGCGACGGCCAGTATGCTTTTGGTCATGACGTGCTTGCCCTTGATTCCATAAAGGAGGTAAAGGCAGCGGAACAGCGCCGTCACGCATCGGAAGGCCAGCCGCCCCAACGCGTTCGCCACCCGGCTGCGGGTCACGTAGATATCCGTGCCCACCACACGGACGTCCCCAAACCCCGACAGGAGCAGAAGCTGTCTGAAGCTGTGATCGGTGAACCCGGTCTCGTGCGTGAGGTCGTTGTATCGAGCCCTGCCCGGCGCGATGGGACAGGCCATGTTCGGAACCTTGACAAGGAGAACGCCGTCCTCCTTCAGGGCGTCACGGCAGAGCTCGGCCAGTTTGAAGCCCTGCTCCTTCTCCAGGTGCTCGAAGAGCTCGTTGCAGACGATGGCATCGTAACGACCAGTCCTATCGCGCAGGTACTCAAATGCGTCCGCCTTCTCGACGTTCAGGCCCAGCCCAGCGCATTGCTGGAGGCACTGGTCGCTCAGGTCTATGCCCAGGCAGCGCGCGTAGCCGCGCCCGCGCAGGTAGTGGAGGAAGTGCCCGGCGCCGCACGCGACGTCCAGGATCAGCGCCTCCCTGTCGGCGGGCAGGTGCTGCTCGTAATTCCTCTGGAAGTAGCGGGCGTAGAGCTCATACTCCGCCTCGCTGAACACGTGAACGCCGCCGAATCCAACGTCCATGTATCTGCGGTAGGCTTCCTGCGCGTATCGTTCAGGTTTCATCGCCTTCTCGTGCAGTTGCGGAGCCGATAGCTCTCCCGGCAAGCGAGCGCAGGCGACGGCCACACCGTGCCGACCCGCAGGAAGCGACCTGCCGGAAGAGGTCAAGGTACCGCTCGGCAATGGCCGGGGCGGCGTACTCCGTCACCTTCCGCCGGTTATTGCGAGCCATGGAACGCAGCATCTCGGGCGAGGCCAGCAGCCGACGCACGGCATCGGCGATGGCCTGCGGCTCGTTCGACTCGATCAACAGGGCGTTGACGTCCGGTTCCAGCGTGTCCGTCTGGCCGCCGCATGAGGTCGCCACGATAGGGAGGCCGACGTACATGGCCTCCTGGAGCACTATCCCGAACCCCTCGTGGTGCGAGGAGAGCACGAACAGGTCGGCCGCCGCGAGGCAGCGGTACTTGTCCCGCTCGCTCACGTAGCCCGTCATGCGGACGCGGTCAGTCAGCCCTCGCTGCCGGGCCAGCACCGCCAGCTCGTCCCGCAGGGGCCCGTCTCCCACCAGCAAGAGCGCGACCTCTGCCGGCAGGAGCTCCAGCGCCCTGATGAGGCGGTCGTAAGCCTTCCGGCGCACCAACCGCCCCACGGACACGAGGTAGGTGGCTGAACGGTCGAGCCCTAACTCCCGGCGCAGCTCCGCCCGTCCTTGCGTCACCGGCTCAACGGGCGGCTCGAACGGAAGCGGCACAATCCGCATCTTGGCGCTCAGGTCCCGGCCGTAGTGTTCGACGGCGCGCCGCGCCGTGTCCGAGGATTGCGCAACGATCAGGTCCGCCCTGTGCAGCACCTGCCGCACGACGAAGCCCGCCGGCCCGAACCGATGCGGGGACAGCCGCTTGGTCGGGTCATAGATGTCCCCGCCGTGCACGGAGACCACGTTCGGAACGCCCGACAGCGCGGACACCGCGGCCCCGAGCGGCCCCGACGGGATGGCGAAGTGGGTGTTGACGACGTCGTAGGCGCGGCTCCGGCAGAGCGCCAGGGCCGGCATCAGGCCGCTGACGGGGTAGCACAGCATCGAGAGCAGGGAGGCCGTCTGCCTTCGTCTCCTTCCCAGGACGGGCACGCGATGGACGCGTATGCCGTCCGCCACGGTCCGGCGCCTCAGGCCCTCCATGTGGGACGTCAGGTAGTCCACTTCGTGGTGACGCGCCCATTGCCGGGCAAGCTGGAACGCCGCGACTCCGCCTCCGCCGCCGACCGGCGGACACTCGTAGTTGAGGATCAGGATCCGCACGAATCCTTACCCCCGTTCGGACGGCCGCCTTGCCCGGGGGGCCCGACGGGAGCCTGCCCTGCCGCTTCGCCCGCCCGACCAGAGAAGATGGACCGGATCGCATACGTCCGGCGCCCCTGGGACTCGTGATAGGTCCTTGTCAGGACCTCCATGATGAGGCCCATCAGGAGGAACTGGACGCCGATCAGCAGCAGCGCCACGCTCAGGTAAAGCAGCGGGTTGCCGGTCATGTCTCCGCCATAGCCGAACTTCTGAACCAGGACGACGCCGAGCACGGCGAAGGCAGCCAGGAAGGTGAGCAGGCCCACCTTGCCGAAGAAGTAGAGCGGCTTGGTCAGGTACTTCATCATGAACCTGACGGTGACGAGGTCCAGCAGGACGCGGAACGCGCGTTCCAGCCCGTACTTGCTCCTGCCGGCCGTGCGCGGGCGGTGGTTCACCACCTCCTCCGTCACCTTGCCCCCCACCCAATGGAAGAAGGCGGGGATAAAGCGGTGCATCTCCCCGTAGAGCCTCACGTCCCGCAGGACGCTGCGGCGGTACGCCTTCAGCATGCAACCGTAGTCGTGGAGGTGCACGCCCGTGATGCGGCTGATGAGCCAGTTGGCGATCCGGCTTGGGATCCTGCGCCTGAGGCTGTCCTGGCGGTTCCTGCGCCAGCCGCTCACCACGTCATAGCCCTCCCCTTCCTCCAGCCGGGCCAGCAGGCGGGGGATGTCGCGCGGGTCGTTCTGGAGGTCCCCGTCCATAGGCACGACGACGTCTGCGCGGGCCAGGTCGAAGCCCGCCTCCAGCGCGGCCGCCTGGCCGAAGTTGCGCCGCAGCTGCACGATGCGGACGCGCGGGTCGCCGCCTGCGGCCTGCCGGAGGGATTCGAGCGTTCCGTCCGTGCTGCCGTCATCCACGAAGATCAGCTCATAGGCGAGGCCGGCGTCGGCCATGGCACGCGTGACGTCCTCGTAGCACGCGGCCGCGTTCTCCTGCTCGTTATACATGGGCACGACGATGGAGACGTCCAGTCCGGTTCCGGACGGCCCTTCGTGCGCCTGCTCGATGCTGCCCACGGCGGCCCTCGCTGTCATTGGGGATGTCCAGACAGCCGCACCGGATACGATAATGAATCGCGCACCTCGGAGACAAGCAAAACCCGCGCCCCGCGGGGGGCTTGGCGGGCTTCGGCCCGGGGCGCGGCTTGAAAAGGGCCGCCGGCTTCCCTATAATCGCCCGATGGGTTGAGGATTGGTGTAACGGTAACACACCTGACTCTGGATCAGGCATTCCAGGTTCGAATCCTGGATCCTCAGCCACTCGTGACAACAAGGGCCCCATCGTCTAGCCCGGTCCAGGACATCGGACTCTCATTCCGAAAACAGGGGTTCAAATCCCCTTGGGGCTACCATTCGATGCGGCGCCCGACTCTCCCCGGGGTCGGGCGCCTTACTCATGGCAGGCCGCTTACATCGGAGGCGCCGCATCGAATGTCCTGAGCCTGTCGAAGGGCACTCGCTCTGTCCCCTTCAGCGTCATGCACCACGTCTACATACTTCGCTGCTCGGACGGCAGCTACTATGTTGGCCATACGGACAACATACCTGCTCGCCTCGAGGCTCACAATGCAGGGCGCGCGGCTCTATGGACGGCCCGCCGACGCCCCGTGACGCTTGTTTACGAGGAAACGTGCCCGGACGAAGCATCAGCCGCCGCCAGGGAAAGGCAGCTCAAGCACTGGACCCGCGCCAAGAAAGAAGCTCTCATCGCCGGGGAACGCGACATCCTGCGCCGCCTGAGCAAGCGCGCCCGCCAGTAAGCGGCGTAACTGTCCTAAGCGAGTCCTGGGCAAACGAAGTGAGCCCAAGGGCATCAACGAGGAGCTGCGTGCCGGTCCTGCGTCCCGCAGCAGTCCGCCCTCGTGACGCTTGCGCCGCCGTCATGCTTCCAGTGGCCATCGGATTCGCGCCTCCCGCTCGAAAGCCAAAAAGAAAAAGCCCCGCAGCCGTTTGAGCCTGCAGCGCTTTATGTGCGCGAGTCTCCTGGTCAGGCATAAGGACGCATGCCCCACCCGCCTCAAGCGGCGGGAACGATCCCGCGGAGAGCGACTACTGCTAGCACGCTCAGTGAGGTGCAGGTAGGAATGCGTTCCATGACAAGACCGATTCCACAGAACGACGGGGGCGGTGCCAACTGCCGCGCAGTTGCGCTCGAAGGTGCGGCGGCTAAGCAGGGACTCTGGTCCTCCTGGGGTGGCGCCCGCCCCGTGATGCCCGTCCTGCAGAAATGCCTATCGACAAAAAGCTCCCCGTGTTGTAATATATTGACATGCGACTCAACTTTATGGAGCCAAACTTATGACATCTGAAAGCCCGCTGCCGCGTAGCTGCCCCAGTTGCGGACACATCCTGAGCGTCGTCGGGCTGCAGTGCACCCAGTGCGCCACGAGGGTGGACGGCACCTACCGCCTGCCCGCGTTCGACCGCCTCGGCGACGAGGACGCACAGTTCCTGCTGGACTTCGTCAAGTGCAGCGGCAGCCTGAAGGAGCTGGCGGGCCGCTACGGCATCTCCTACCCGACGGTGCGCAACCGACTCGACGTCCTGATCGAACGCCTTGAACGCCTGGAGGCCGCGGCCCCCGAGGAGGAAACACGATGACCGGCGGCGGCGCCATTGCGAAGCAGAATCGCTTGCACGTCTGGACGTGGCTGTTCAACCCATTCCACTACGTGGCGGGCTGGCAGGCGCTGGGCGCCGGCCTGGCGCTGATGGCCGCGACCGGCGCGTTGGCCTATGCCGGGGGGATGCGCTTCGACGGCGTGCTCGACTTCCACGAAGGCGGCGCCATGCCGCGGTGGGTCCCGCTGCTGGACGGCGCGGTGGCGCTCCTCCCGCTGGTCCTGCTCCTGTGGATCGGGGGCGTCCTGACGAGCCGCTCGCGCGTGCGCCCGCTCGACGTGATCGGCACGCAGGCCCTCGCTCGCGCGCCGGCGACGCTGATGCCCTTGGCGGCGTTCCTGCCGGGTTGGCGCCGCGTCGTCCAACAACTCCTGGACGCGCTGGCAGGGGGGCGCGTGCCGCCGGTGCCGGATGCGGCCGGCCTCGTGATGCTGCTCGTCTTCTGCCTCGTCGTGCTCGCGGCGGAGGTGTGGATGGTGGCGCTGATGTACCGCGCCTACGCCGTCTCGTGCAACGTGCGCGGGGGCAGGGCGGCGGTTGTCTTCGTGCCCGCGCTGCTCGTGGCCGAGGCGCTCAGCAAACTCATCCTGTTCGCGGTTCCGGGCCAGATCGGCTGAGGCGCGCAGCGGGGAGCGGCCGCAGAATGAGGGGCAGGCCGGGAAGAGCGGCGGTCTTGCCTTCTCGGCCTTCGTCTTGAGGCGGGTTCGCCGCGGGGGACGCTCCAGGCAAGAATCACGCAGCCACGGGACAGCCGACAACCGCGGGCGCAGTTGCGCTCGCGGTGCCAAGCCGCGAGAATTGCGCAGCGCCTCGCGACGTTCGGCACGCGGAGCCTTCACCCCCGGAGGTCCGCAGACATGACATCACCGCGCCGGCCGGAATGGATCGCAGACTGGCAACACCTGCGCGAAGATCCCGCCGTAACCGAACTGGGGACGCCCGACCTGGACAGGATGCTGGACCTCTGCTCGCCGCGCACGGTCGGTGAACCCGCGCTCGACCCCGACGTCATAGAGCGGAAGGTCGACGGCCTCGCAACGCATCCCGAGGTGGACACGGGCCAGGAGTTCCTGGACCTGTCGGTCAAGGTCGGGCTTGCGTCCATCGACCTCACGCTCCGGGGGGATCACCCCACATACGGTGCCGGGATGTACAGCCGCCCCGAGCACGAGGGTTTCCCGCCGACGATCATCGCCGCAGTCGACGCGCTGTCCGCGTGGGGCCTGACGGAGCGCGCGAATCGGCTGTTCGGATACTGGCTGTCTCACTTCGTCCGGGCCGACGGCACAATCGACTACTACGCGCCGTCCGTCGCGGAATACGGCCAGCTCCTTCATCTGGCGGACGTACTGGAAAGGCGGGCGGGGCCGGCAGGATGGTGGGACACAAGTAGCGCCGGCCTGGCCCGCATGGCCGGGCACCTCCTTCGCCTCCGCGCCGAGGCGGAAGGCAACGACGGCCTCATTCCCGGCGTTCCGGAGGCGGACGAAAGCGGCGCGCCCGGCAAGTACTTCCATAACAACGCGTGGGCGGCGAGGGGACTGACGAGCTGGGCGGAGCTCTGTTCGCGGCTTGGGGCCGAGACAGGCGGGCGCGTTTGCGAGCTGCGTGACAAGGCAGCCGCCCTCGGTGAGGACACCCTGACAGCCATCGCCCGGACCTGGCCGGAGGACGACCGGGACTGGTGGCTTCCCCCGCGAGTGGAGCCGGCCGAGCGGCCGGACTCACTGACTGCCACGCGGCTGGCCTCCTACACCAACTACCGGTACTGGCCGGAACTGCTGTCCAGCGGGATACTGCCGGAGCTATGGGCGAACCGACTGGTCGAAGCCCGCCTCTCGGCAGGGGGACAGCTTCTGGGCATGACGCGGTTCGCGGGGTGGCTGGACGATTGGCCGCTCGCGGATTACCTTTACGGCGTGTGGAATCTGGGCCGAAGGGACGATTTCCTGCGCAGCCTGTTCGGCCACGTGGCGTTCCACCAGGCCGAAGGGCATCTGACCGCCTATGAACAGGTCACGTTCTGGCCGGGCCGCGAGAAGGCTCCCTACTGCCTCCCCTGCCAGCTCGTGGCCGCCCGCGCCGCCAGACTCCTCGTGGCGCAGGACGGGCGGCACATGACAGCGTTTGCTGCGCGCTCGCTGCAGTGATAGAGACAACACATGAGATGGAGGGGAAGATGAGCTGCATGTTGCTTGTCGCGATGCTGGCGTCTTTGAGCGCAACGGCGTCTGCAGGCGATGGCGTGGTGCTGCGGCTCGACTTCGATTCGCCGGAGCAGTGGGCGCTGACCCAGGGCGACGCGGGCAGGGCCGACGCCGGCTATCAGGGAACGCAGGCGCTCCTGATCGAGAAGCGCGAAGGCGCAGGGAGCGCCAACCGGCAGATCACGCTGCCGGCCGAGCAACTGGCCGGAAGGCTCGTGACCTTGAGCGCCACCGTCCGCGCCGAGGACGTGAGCGAGAAACCGAACGCCTGGAACGGCATCAAGGTCATGCTGATCCTCGACGTGGGCGAGGGGCGGCAGTACCCTCAGCTTCCGCTCGACACGGGCACGTTCGGCTGGCGCCCGGTCAGCAGCGCGATGCGCATCCCGGCGGACACGCACGGCGCGACGCTGCTGCTCGGCCTGGAAGAGGTGAGCGGCCGCGTCTGGTTCGACCAGGTCGAGATACGCGTCGGCCGCCCCGTCCCCAACGGCAGGAGGCAAGAGACCATGTTCAAGGGGCACGATCTGGCACGCCTTCGGGGCGTCATGCACGGGCCGACGACGAATGAGGACAACATCCGCACCCTGGCCGAAGAATGGGGCGCCAACCACGTGCGCCTCCAGATCAACTGGGTGCCCATGCAGCCCGCCGAGGAATGGGCCCGCGACCTGGACGCCTTCGACGCATGGCTCGACGGGATCCTGCCCGAGATCGACAAGGGGATAGACCTCTGCGAGAAGCACGGGCTGCTGGTCCTGCTCGACCTGCACACACCGCCCGGAGGGCGCGTCCAGGGCGGCGTCTGCCCGCTGTTCACGGATCCGAAGTGCCAGGACAAGCTGGTCGAGGTCTGGCAGCGCCTGGCGCGGCGCTACAAGGGGCGCAAGTGCATCTGGGCCTACGACCTGCTGAACGAAGCGGTCGAGCCGCCGCCCGGCCCCGGCATTGTCACCTGGCCGGAGCTGTTCACACGCGTCACGCGCGCCATCCGCGAGATCGAGCCGGGCAAGCCGGTCCTCTTCGAGCCCGGTCCCTGGGGCGGCTGCGGCGGATTCGACTCCATCGTGCCGCTCGAGCTGGACCGCGTCATATACGGCTTCCACATGTATGAGCCGCACCAGTTCACGCACCAGACCCTTTATGGCAATCCGGGGGGAGTCGAGTACCCGGGCATGATCGGCGGCGTCCGGTGGGACAAGGAGAGGCTGCGCGAGGCGATGGCGCCGGCCATCGACTTCCAGCGCGAGTTCAACGTCCACATCCACGTGGGAGAGTTCAGCGCCATCCGCTGGGCACCCGGGGAGAGCGCGTACAACTACCTGCGCGACTGCATCGAGCTGTTCGAGGAATACGGGTGGGACTGGTCTTACCATGCCTACCGCGAGTGGGACGGCTGGAGCGTGGAGCACGGCCCCGATCCGCAGGACCACAATCCCACGGCCGAGCCCACCAAGCGCAAGCTGCTCCTGCTCGGCTGGTTCGCCAAGAACAAGAAGGCGGAGTGGTAAGGGGAAGGGGGCTCGGGTGGGTTGGCCGGTCCGTTCCCATCCAGTCTTATCAGTCGTCGCTTATCTCGTTGACATAGGTGATGGGGACGCATAGACTTCCTATAGACTGTCATTCGTTCATCAGCGCGGGAGAATGGGCGATGGAAGAACAGAGGCCGGGGCAGGCAGGGACCCAGTACAATGATGTTCTTGGTGAGGCGGCGGGAGACGTGTCGGACCGGCTCTCGACGCTCAGCGGCGCAGCGCGAGAGCCTGGGTTCAGTGGTCGCGGCTTTGTCGTTGGGATCAGTATCTACGGTGGCGATGAGCATGAGCACATGGGGGGTGAGGCAGGCAAGGTAACCGTGAGCTTTCAGGCTGCGCGCGGGCCCTGGGGTCTGGACAAGCTCAACGAGGCGTTGGCTCAAACTGACGGTGAGCTGGAAGTCACTGAGTATCACAAGAGGGGCGTCCCTACTGCTGACTTCGTGCGGTGCTTCAAGCGACTCAACGTGAGTCTCTTCCACAGTCATGTCAAGGCTCGCACGCTCCGGGTCGTGGATCGCATCTCCATAGGCGATGCGGCGCTCTGACGGTCCGCAAGGGCCGACCATGAACCTTGCTTATGTGACCGAGCTGTTGATACAATCACCGAGTATGGACGCCAAGGATCTACCACGCAACCAGTGCTCGGGGGCGTCGGGTGAGGCCCTTAGAGGAGAACTTCGGTCTTGACGGTTGACGAGGATTGGTATCAGAAACGCCGCGAATACTTGATCGAGGGCGCCCATTATCACTCTCGTGCTCTGGATACCCACATCCTCACCCTCGCCGCTGGTGTGCTTGCATTCACCACTGTGTTCATACCTGCTGACGCCAAGTCTGTGACGTGCTGCACCGGCACGCTCCTGTTCGGTGCGTGGCTGCTGCTGTTGGGGTCAGTCTGCTCCATGCTTGTCAGCCTTTACCTGGGTCGTAAGGACTACGATTGGGAGATCAAGCACCTTGACGAGCAGCATAAGAAGGGGGAGATCGAGACGCCATCTGCCAAAGGGCCATGCCGTGCATGGGTTACGAGATTGACTACCGCGTCTCTGGTGCTTTTCTGCTTGGGACTTCTGTTTCTGTGCTTGTTCGGGGCTGCACGTATCGTCGGTCCGCTCTTGCAGAGGTAGGGCTATGAGCAAAGAGCCTAAGCCAAGTCCGCCGTCCAAGCCAACTCCCTTCGCCAAGCCAAGTCCGCCACCACTGAAAGAGGGACGCACGGCGGACCCCCTGATTCCTGCCCCTCCGCCACCCAAGAAACCGCCCAAGAAGTAGGTCGGCTCGGTGGCGCCACAGAGCGCGGCGCGCCTACTTCCCCATGGCCTTGAGGGCTTTGAGGCAGCGCTCGACGGCCTCCAGAGGCGGGTAGGCGTCGCTCTCATACTCGACGATGTACCACTTCGTCCCGCCCGTCGCCTCGCAGAGGCGGAAGACTTCGCGCCACGGGATGCTGTCCTCGCCGATGATGGGACGGAACCCCGCGTCCGGGTCGCCCTTGCCCGCCTCCTGGGAGTACGGCTTCAGGTGCACGGTGGTGGCGCGGCCGGGGTACTTCTTCAGGATGGCGACGCAGTCGCCGCCGCCGAAGAGCGCGTTGCCTGTGTCGAGCTGCATGGCGACCTCCTTCCTCGTGTTGCCGAAGAAGGTGTCCCAGGGCGCCTCGCCTCCCAGCGGCGTGAACTCGACCGTGTGGTTGTGGTAGCCGGTCTGCATTCCGTGGGGCGCGAGCTTGCCGGCCAGCTCGTTGAAGAACCCCGCCATCTTCCGCCAGTCGGCCCGCGTCTTGCGCAGGTGCTCCGGGATGCCGGGGATGATGACGAAGCGGTTCCCCACGGCCTTGTTGAGGGCGATCGTCTCCTGGAGCGTGTCGTCCTGCACGAGCGAGAACGGCGTGTGCCAGCCGCAGCACGTGAGGCCCACGTCGTCCAGGATCTTCCTCAGCTCCTCGCCGCCGTGCTGGGGCGGCCCGGCGAACTCGACGCCGTCGTAACCCATCTCGGCGACAGCCTCGAGCGTGCCGCGCACGTCCTTCTCCAGGTCGTAGCGAACGGAGTACAGCTCCAACCCGATCGGTATCCGCGCCATCTCCCACTCCTCCCTCTGCATTTCGAGGACTTCGGTGCCGGCTGTGAGCCGCGGATTCTACCGCAAGCCCCGTCCGCCGTCCAGACTACGGGCCCCTGCGCGCAGGGCAGTTGACCGCCTTTGCGCGGCCTGCCAGAATGGCGACGGTGCCACAACGCAATCGAGCGCACGATACTGACCGTGGTGGTCAGGGCGCCTATGGACCGTGACGCGGAGGAAGTCCCCCTGCCGAGCCGGAAACAGAGAGCCATGCTGCCCAAAGCGCGAGTACGCGCGACGTTCGATCACCAGCCCACGGACAGGGTCCCCATCCATCACATCGGCTTCTGCGCGCAGGTCGCCTCGATGGTGCTGGGGCGCGAGGCCTACGTGGGCGGAGGCATCCAGCAGTGGCGGGAAGCCTGCGCCCTCTGGGAGGGCGAAGAGGCCCATCAGGAGTTCCTGGAGCGCTCGCGCCGGGACGCCTTCGAGCTGGGCAAGGCGCTCGGCCACGACCTGATCCGCATGGAGTACTGGCGCATGCCGGCCCGGCCATCGGGCAAGGTGGACGAGCGCACGTTCCTCTACGGCGATCCGGGCGGCCAGTGGCGCCTCTACCGGTTCGAGCCGGAGACCGAGCTCTACCAGCCCGTGGACGAGCGCCCCCGGCCGGACCGCAAGGACATGGACTGGCTGGAGCGATTCGTCGCCGACGCCGAGAGAGACGCGGAGGACTACGCGCCCACGGAGGAGACGTTCGCCGACACGCGGCGCATGATCGCCGATTACGGGCAGGAGCACGCGCTGCGCATCAACGGCGGCGGGCTGGCCATCCCGTACGACCCGCCGGTCTGGCTGGAGGCGTCGCTGCTCAGGCCGGACCTGGTCGGGCGCTGCCTGGACGCGCAGGCGGAACGGCTGGTCCGGAGCGCTCCGCTCATGGCCGAGGCCGGCGTCGAGTACCTGTTCGGCGGCGGCGACATGGCGTCCAACTCTGGTCCCTTCTACTCCCCCCGCGTCTTCCACGAGCTGATGCTGCCCCGGCTGGAGCGCATGTGCGGAGCCTGCCGCCGGCACGGCGTCCGCTACCTCTTCGCCAGCGACGGGAACCTCTGGGCCATCGCCGAGGACCTGTTCGGCAGCTCGGGCGTGGACGGATACTTCGAGATAGACCGCCGCGCCGGGATGGACCTCGGCCGCCTGCGGGAGCGGTTCCCGCGGCTCGTCCTGATCGGGAACATCAGCTCACGGACGCTGCACAGGGGACGCCCGGAAGACGTCGCCGCCGAGGCCCGGTCCTGCCTTGACGAGGCGAGGCGGAGCCGCGGCATCATCGTGGGGCTGTCCAACTACGCCATGCCCGGCACGCCGCCCGAGAACCTGGAAGCGCTGGTCGAGACCACGACGGGCTGCCGGTAGCACGGCCGCGGCAGTGCCGCCGCCGATTTCGCAGGGGCCCGGCGCCCGCTATAATGCGGGGATACCTCCGCGCCAAAGAGCACCCTCAGGGAGCAACGAGATGAGAAGACGCGGCCTGCTTTGCGGGTTCCTGCTCGGGCTTGTCCTTCTGGCCGGCGTGCTGGCGCCGCGCGTGCGGGCCGCCGAACCGAATCTCGACGCCGCTCTCCCGGTCGACCCGAACGTCCAGATGGCCGAGCTGCCCAACGGCCTTGAATGCTGGATGCGGCACAACGAGAGGCCGCCCGACCGGGTCAGCATCTGGCTTCACGTGGGCAGCGGCTCCATCAACGAAGAGGACGACCAGCGCGGCCTGGCCCACTTCCTGGAGCACATGGCGTTCCGGGGCAGCGAGAACTTCCCTCCCGGGACGCTCATCAAGTACTTCGAGTCCATCGGGCTCACCTTCGGCGAGCACCAGAACGCCTTCACCGGCTTCGACCAGACCACCTACGTCCTGACGCTGCCGGACACGAAGCAGCAGACCATAGTCAAGGGCTTGCTGTGCATGTCCGACTTTGCGTGCGGGCTCACCTTGCCTTCGGAGGAGCTGGCCAGGGAACGCGGCGTGATCCTGGAGGAGTTCCGCGCGCGCAAGGGCCCCGACCAGAGGATGCTCGAGAAGCTGCTGCCCGTCCTGCTGCCGGGCTCGCGCGTGGCCGAGCGCCTGCCCATCGGCAAGGAGGAGGTCGTCGAGAAGGCCGAGCACGACGACCTGGGGGGCTATTACAGGACGTGGTACAGGCCGGACGACTCCGCGCTGCTGGTCGTCGGCGACGTAGATCCTCAAGAGACCCAGGGCACGATCGCCACAGCCTTCCAGGGCTGGGAGGCCGTCCCCAATCCCAAGGCGGACGCGGACGCGGAGGTCAAGCCCTACGCCGAGACGCGGGCCGCCGTCATAACCGATCCCGAACTGACCACGGCGAGCGCCAGCGTGGTGGCGGTGCGCCCGCTGGAGAAACTGCTGACCGTGGGCGACTTCCGCAGCAGACTGGTGGACAACCTGGGCATGCTGATCGTCAACCGGCGCCTGGACGAGATGGTCCAGAAGGGCACCGCCCCCTTCCAGGGCGCCAGCCTGATGAAAACCCCGCTGTGGAACGTCTGCACCTACATCGAAGCCGAAGCGACCGGCCAGCCTGACAAGTGGGCGCCCATGCTGTCCTCCGTCATGACCGAGCTCAAGCGCGCGCGGCAGTTCGGCTTCCTCGAGCAGGAATTCGAGGACGCCAGGAAGCTCACGCTCGCCTCCGCAGAGGAGGCGGCGCAGGTCGAGCCCACCAGAAGCGCGCAGAGCTTCCTGAACTACATGAACAACTGCGTCTCGCGCGACAACAAGCCCATGTCGGCCGACCAGAAGCTGGAGCTGACCAGGGAGCTGATCGACGGCGTTTCCCTCGATGAAGTCTACGCGGCTTACAAGGGCAACTTCGACGCCAGCGCGCGGCTGCTGCTCGTCGCCATGCCCGAAAAAGAGGATCTGGACGTCCCGTCGGAAGAGGAGATACTGGCCGTCGGCAAGGAGGCGGAGGCGACCGAGGTCGAGCCGCCCGTAGCGAAGCAACGCCCCGAAAGCCTGCTCGAACGCGAGCCGGCCCCCGGCGCCGTCGCCGAACAGGAGGAGGAGCCGGACCTCGAGGTGCTGTCCGTCACGCTCCAGAACGGCGTCCGCGCCCACCTGCGCCACATGGACTACAAGAAGGACCAGGTGCTGGCGAGGATCACGTTGGCCGGCGGCTCCATCCGCGAGACGGCGCAGGACCGCGCCGTGACGAGCGTCGCCGCCCTGGTGCTCGGCCAGCCTGCCTCCGGCAAGCTCTCTTCCACCCAGATCCGCGACCTCATGACGGGCAAGAAGGTGAACGTCGCAGGCAGCGCCGGCAGCGACACGCTCACCATAAGCATCGAGGGCACGCCCGAAGACGTGGAAGAGGGGTTTCGCCTCGCCCACCTGCTGCTGACCGAGCCGAAGGTGGAAGCCTCCGCCCTGAAGGTCTGGAAGGAGCAGATGGACCAGGAGATCGAGAGGCGCAAGACGAACGTCGAGGCGCACCTGTGGGAGAGCGCGGACGCGCTGACCAGCGGCGGGGACCCGCGCTTCGAGTTCCCCACGCGCGAGCAGGTGGAAGCCCGCACGCTCGAACAGGGCCAGGCATGGCTGGACGGGATCGTCCGCGCCGCCCCGATAGAGGCCGCCGTGGTCGGCGACATCGACAGGCAGCGCGCCCTGGAGCTCGTCCTGAAATACCTGGGATCGCTGCCGACGCGACCGGCCACGGACCCGAGCCTGGAGCCTCTGCGCAAGGTGGCACAGAACCCCGGGCCGCTGCTGGCCACCGCCGAGGTCGAGACCATCACACCGAGGGCCGTGGTGCTGGTCGGCTGGCGCGGCGCCGACTGGCGCGACGTCAAGGACCGCCGCGTCCTTCAGCTCGCCGCCCAGATCATGGAGACGCGCCTGCGCGAGGGGATACGCGAGCAGCGCAGCCTGACCTACTCGATCTTCTGCCAGGCCAAGCCGGGCATCGCCTACCCGGGAACCGGCCTGTTCTTCGCCTACTTCACGGCCGACCCCGACAAGGCGGCCGAGGCGGCGGACCTGACGCGGAGCATGATCCAGCAGTTCGCCCAGGAAGGCCCCACCGCAGAGGAAATGGACGTGGTGCACCGGCAGTTCGCCAACGAGATCGAGACCTCGCAGAAGGAGCCCGGCTACTGGGCCAGCGTCCTCTCCGACCTGGACTACCACGGCACGAAGCTCGCCGACGTCAAAGAGGCCCTGGAGATGTACACCTCCTACACGCGCGAGGACGTCATGGAGGTGCTGGGCAAGTACCTGACCGACGAGCGGCGCGTCCAGGTCATTGCGTTGCCCAAACAGACGGCGCAAGCGCCCGAGCAGGAAGTGCCGGCCGAAGCAACGGTCGAGTGAACCGGCAGCGAGGAGCATACCGATGAGAAGACCGTTCCCCGGCAATGACTGGGACCGGATCGGCCCCGAGGAGGCCGGCATTGCATCCGGCAGACTGGAGGAGGCGCGCCGGCGGCTCGAGGCACGCGCGGGCGCCGGCCGCTACCGGGCCGTGGTCGTGCGCGCCGGCCGCCTCGTGGCCGAGTGGCAACGGGGCGTGGACACGGACGAGCGGCTCGGCCTGGCATCGGCCGCCAAGTCGGTCTACTCCTGCATGCTGGCGATCGCCGTCGCCGAGGGCAAGATCGGCTCGCCTGACGACAAGGCCGTCGACTACTACCCCGAGATGATGGACGTGCCGGAAGGCAGGGGCCCCAAGCCCGGCCGGTTCGCCAAGCCCGAAGACCGCGACATCACCTTCCGCCAGCTCATCAGCAACACGTCCGGCTACATGAAGCCGGGCGAGAGGCCCGGGGCGACGTTCCACTACCAGACCTTCGGCATGAACGTGCTCTGCCACGCCATCGCGTCCGCCTACGGGCTCTACGACAGCTCGGACCCGGAGGGCTCGCCGGGGCTGGGAAGGCTGATCGAGGAGAAGATCCGCAATCCCATCGGCGGCTCGTGGGAGCACGGCTACACGAACTTCGACCTGCCGGCCGAGACCCTGACCGGCATCTTCGGCTACTACAACCAGCTCTATGCCACCGCGCAGGACATGGCGCGGCTCGGGCTGCTCTGGCTGCGCGGCGGACGCTGGCAGGACGCGCAGGTCGTGCCGGCCGGCTGGATCGGCGAAGCCACGCGCACCGCCCCGGACATCGAGGCGAACTGCCCCGAGGACAAGTGGTGCTACGGCTGCGGCTTCTGGACGAACGACAACGGCAAGCTCTGGCCGTCGCTGCCGCGCAACTGCTTCGCGGCCAGCGGCGCAGGCGGCCAGCACGTCTGGGTCTGCCCGAGCCTCGACCTGGTCGTGGTCCAGAGCCCCGGCGTGTATCAGGAGCAGACGGACAAGATCAACCGGGAGCTTCTGAGGGGCATCGCCGACGCGTGCTGGTAGGGCCGCTTCAGCGGTGAATCTGGCTGTTGACACGTCGAGGAGGCGTTGCAGGGGCGCAGGTGGCTCACTGCGCACCCGCCATGCTGGCAAGTCCGATCCGCTCTCGTAGGGGCACGGCGCGCCGTGCCCCTACTTCACGGAGTCGAAAGAGGCCTACTCGGAAGTTCGCTGTCGAAGTCCCAGTAGGGCCGCGGGCCCTCACCGGTCCGCCATCCGCCGGGGCTATCCCGCCCCCTCAGCGCCCAGGCCGGACTCGAAAGCGCCCACGACGACCTGGGCCTTGCCTCCGGTGCGGCATCGGGCAGGATTCCGTACTCTGTCCCTGTTTCCTTACCGAGTGCCAGTTGGCAACGTCGGAGTGCAGCGCAATGGGAGCCAGAAGCCGGGGCCAACGAGCAACACCGCCCGCCAGGAACGCCGGCGAATGACGTTCGTGCGTAGCACGCCCCGAGGGCATTGTCGATCGGATACGTAATGGGCTAGGGGGACTATGGCATTTCAGGCCACTTCCAGTCATCCCAGCGGCGGGGGAGACGCGCGTACCGAGCAAGCAACGACCTGGCGTTGCCGTAGGATCTCAACAAGCCCATTGCAGCACTCCTGACATGCTCTGCCCAAAGCTCTGGGGGCTCTGGGTTCTGCCCCGGCAGGAACAGATCAGCCCAAACGTCCTCGATATTGCGCACGCTGTCTTTCATGATGTCTTCTACCCGGCTCCATGTAATCGCTCCAGCGAACACTGCATGAGCTACCGTAGAGGAAGCGACGAGGCACGCTCTAACTGCAGGGTGCGGATGCGAGGATTTGCCCCGGTTGACGTTGGCTCCTGCGTGCGGGTGCAGAACGCGGAATAGGATGCCGATGGCCATTAGGTATGTTAGCAGGGCAAAATCCCTTGATTCCCATTGGGATGCGTTGACAAGATCACGCACGAGGGTCGCCATTTCGTGGTTAGTATGCACCCCAGAAGTGATGTCACATGCGAAGGCATCCGCATCGCATTCAAGGACATGCCTGAGTGTGTGATCGTCAGTGTCGTCAGTAGCCTGTTTGAATTCTGAGATCGTTGGCAAACGTTGGTTTCCTTGGGGTATTTCCAGATGACCGCCCACGATGTGCCCGATCTCGTGGTAGACAAGGAACTCCAATGCCAGATCGGCAAGTATCGGGACAGCGGTCATTCGCGTTTCATCGTTTGGGAAACGAACGCGCGTGTCTACCTCTCCGTTGGAAGCGTCCCGGAGCAAAGGGACTTGCGGAAAACCTTGCGCCGGCAGGTTCTGCGGCGGTGTTTCCAGCTCGGCTTTTCCTATCGCCGGGAAAAACGCTGGCGCACCGAGCAAGCCAAGGATAGTCCCATAGATGTGTTCGAAAGCACCCCGGGAGATGGAGATTCGGTCACGATCGTCGTCGTAGGTGACACACGCGTTCAGTGATGGATCATCAACGATCAGGATTTCGAGCGCCCGTTGTTTCCACTGGGGGCGCATGTAATCGCGCAGCGATTCGTACAGTTCGTACCCTTTCTGAACCACATCCTCAACGATTCCATCGAATGGGGGCTCGAAGTCCCTCGGAGTCAAATCGCGAGTGCTATGGGCATCATGGATCAAGGCGATTCGCTCGCTGCATAGCAATGATTGGATAGGCTGCACAGACGGGCCAAGACAAGCTGTTCGCTTCCGTCTTCACCGGCGACCGACCGACGACTGGTTGCTGGGCGCTTCTGCATGGCTCTGTGGTACTCTCCAACATTGGCCATCCTCCCACGCGTACATTACCCTGTGTGTCGGGGATCTGCAACACGTTGGGAAGGTTACCTCCGGGGGGCCAGTTCAAGCGCCTTCGTTAGCCTACAGGGCCTGCTCAACAGAGAACCAGACAGTTTCTCGCGGCGGTTCCCAGAATCCCCAAGAGCCCCCACCGTTGCGACGCGACCGCTAGCTCAGGCTCCGCACTGCGCCGCCAGCACCAGCGCACCGTCACGTCACCCCAACACCCAACGCAGGAGCAGATGGTAGAGGAAGGATGCCGTCAGGACGACGGCCGTGGGCTTGAGCAGCCCCGCCGCGTTCGCCAACACGCGCGTCTTGAAGTACTCGCTCGCCACCACCAGGCAGACGTGAACCGGCGAGAGCAGCATGCCGGCGAAGCCGAAACCGTAGGCCAGCACCGTCGTCGAGAGCAGCACGCTCATGGGCGGCCTGTCCCCCAGAAGGCTGATGACTATGGGGAAGCTGGCGCCCACGAACCCTATCGAGAGCCCCGTGGCCAGCCCGCTCACCAGCGGAAGCAGCATGACGATGGCCAGAAACGGGATGCCCCAGTCGGCCATCTCGACGCGCATCTGCGCCACCAGCGGCTCCCCGTTCGGAAGCCGTGCGTCGACGAATCCCCCGTATACGCTCACGGCCGCAACGATGGCCGCCATGTTCAGCGCCCGTCTGGAGAGCAGTATCTCGCGCCACCCGCTGCGCCCAAGGGGCCGCTGCCGCTGAAGGACCAGCATTGCGCCGACCAGCCCGATCGCCATCGGGATGTACTTGTTCATGGCGGGAGCGCCCGGCCACGCGAGCTCCACGCCGGCGTAAGACAGCCGGACGGCGGCGTAGCAGCCTATTACCACGATGATGGGCAGCACGAGCACCAGGAACCTGTGGCCCACCGCCGAATGCCCAGCGGCACGATCCCCGCCCTCCGCCGGGATGCGGCGCAGCAGGAACACGTACCCGGCAGCCACGGCGCACAGGCTCAGCGGGATGCCCAGCAGCATGAACTGCCAGACGTCCAGCCCCGTCAACTCCATGGCCAGCAGCACTCCCGGGTAGAGGGGCCACCAGTACTCCCAGATGTGGCGGAACCAGTGGTTCGCCTGCGTTTTCAGATGGGGCGAGATGGAGTCGTCGGCGTCCACGCTGTCCACCAGCGGCGCCGAGAAGACCGCCCCGCCCGGCATCGGCAGAAGTCCGATCACGGCGGGCAGCACCGCGACGGCCCCCCGTCGCGACAGGCGGGCTCGGACCGCCTCCACCAGGTCCCCCATCACGCCCGTGACGGACATCTGCGAACTCAACCAGATCACCTCGAAGACGACCAGCACGAGGAGCAGCGTCCCGCCGGAGAGGAAGCGCCGCCAGGCGATCAGCGCCATCGCCGGCACCGAATGGCCCGACCAGAGCGCCAGCACCACCGTCCCCACGGCGACCGACACGATCAGATGCCGGCAGAGGCGGTTCATGACCAGGATGAGCGACAGCGCCCCCAGCACCTTGACGATGACGGGCGCCGCCAGCAGTGCATCCGCCATGTGGCTTGTCCTCCAACGCAGCACGGAGCCGCCGGGCCGGGCCGGCCGACGCGTCTTGCGGGCCGTCGGGCGCGCGGTATAATGCCGCCGCGTCTGGCCAGTTCGTCCCGCAGCCCCGTTGATCCGGAGGGGAATGTGAAGACCGCGCTGATCGTCGTCTGCTTTATACCATTGCTGTCAACGTTCGCCTGTGCCGTTGCGCGCGCGCAGGAGGCGCCCGAGGTGCTCCATGTGGGCATGGTCGCGCCGGACATCGTCGGCATCATGGTGCAGGCCGGCCGGATCGAGTACGGCAAGCAGGTGCCTTATGAGCCGCGGCCCGGAGACCAGGTCGACCGCCAGGCGAAGGATCGCGCCGTCAGACGGGACGGCAAGTTTCTGGGGTGGCTTGTGGGCAGCGCGGGGGACCTCGTCTACACGGAGGACGAACTGGTCGGCCCGAAGCTCGACACAGACGCGGCGGACCGGCCGGACAGCTATGCCGTCAGCTCGCCCGACGATCCGACCTACGCCGGCAGCGTGCGTCCTCTGGCCGTCTTCCGCAAGAGCAAGCCGTCCGACTTCGGTCGGTATGACGGCTGGCCCTACCGCACCCCGATGCGCCACGTGATCTACCTGAAGCTGCCGAAGCCCCTCAAGCTCGGTTGCACGTACAAGATCGCGTGCGCCGGCGTCAGCATCCAGGACGTGGACCTCACCTACGAGCCGAGCCGTCTGCGCAGCGAGGCCGTGCACGTCAGCCACCTGGGATTCCGGCCGGACGATCCCGCCAAGGTGGCCTTCCTCTCCTGCTGGCTGGGCAGCGGCGGGCCGCTCGACTACGGGGACGGCCGCGCGTTCTCCGTGCTGGACGGCGCCACGGGCGAGGCGGTCATGAAAGGCACAGCCCGCAGGATACACACGGTCGGCGAGTCGGAGGATGCCTACAACAAGGACTACGCCGCCGTGAACGTCTACGAAATGGACTTCTCGGGGCTGAGGAAGCCCGGCACGTATCGCGTCCAAGTCGAGGGCATCGGCTGCTCCTATCCGTTCGCGATCGCCGATGACGTGTGGCGCTCTGCGTTCACGGTCTCTGCGCGGGGCTTCTACCACCAGCGCAGCGGCATCAAGCTCGGGCCGCCCTGGACCGACTACGAGCGGCCCCGCTGCTTCCATCCGGACGACGGCGTCAAGATCTACGGCTCCGACTGCCCCATCATGGACAGCGGCAACGGCCTGAACGCCCTGGGCACGGACCGGGACAATTTCGGCAACCTCGTCAAGGGCAAGACGGACCGCATCGTCCCCGACGCGTGGGGCGGCTACATGGACGCCGGCGACTGGGACCGCCGCATCCAGCACCTGGTCGTCTCGCGTTACCTGATCGAGCTGGCGGCCCTCTTCCCGGACTACTTCGGCGGCGTGAGCCTGAACATCCCCGAGTCCGGCGACGGCCTGCCCGACGTCGTCAGCGAGGCGCTCTTCAACCTGGACTGCTACAGGCGGATGCAGACGCCGGACGGCGGCATCAGGGGCGGCATCGAGTCGTCAGAGCACCCGCGCCACGGCGAGGCGAGCTGGCAGGAGTCCCTGGACGTCATGGCCTATGCGCCGGACGCCTGGTCCAGTTACGAGTACGCCGGCGTCGCCGCGCGCGCGGCGCAGTTCCTTCAGGACCGCAAGCCCGCCCTGGCGGCCGCCTACCGCGACAGCGCGCTGCAGGCGATGGAGTGGGCCGAAAGCCAGTACGCACAGATGGAGTCCTCCGGCCAGTTCGAGAAGTGGGTCGAGCCGGCGCGGAACTCCCTGCGCGACAGCCGCAACCTGGCCGCCGCCGAACTCTTCCGCCTGAACGGGGACCAGCGCTGGCACGACCTGTTCGTGGCCACCACGGCCTTCAAGGAGCCCAACGCGGACCTGTTTATCTGGCAGGTCCACGACCAGCGCGACGCCCCGTGGGTCTACGTGCGCACCGACCGCCCCGGCAAGGACGCAACCATCGAGGCCAACTGCCGCGCGGCCATCCTGAAGGAAGCGGACAGCCGCCTGGCCAGCACCGAGCGGTCCAGCTTCCGCTACGCCAAGTACGAGTGGATGCCCGGCATGTGGGGCGCATTCGCCGCGCCGGACGCCGTCACCCTCGTGCGCGCGCACATGCTGACGGGCGACGTGAAGTACCTGCGGGCGGCCGTCCTCGCCTGCCAGATGGGCGCCGGCGCAAACCCGGTGAACATCTGCTACACCACGGGGCTGGGCCATTACAGCCCGCAGCATCCGCTCCAGATTGACTCGCGCATCACCCACCAGCCGCCGCCGGCCGGCCTGACCGTCGGCGGCCCGATAGACGTCGGACAAAACGAGGACTACTGGGCGCAGAAGATCGTGGACGGCTGCTGCTATCCCGGCGTACTGAAGTGGCCCACGCTGGAGGCGTTCTGGGACGTGTTCTGGTATCCGCCCATGTGCGAGTTCACCGTGCAGAGCCCCATGGCGCCGAACGCCTACGTCTGGGGCTACCTGGCGGCGCGGCCCAACCTGCCCTAAGAGCCCCTAACAACACCCACGCGTCGGCCGGCCGGGACCTACGCACGCTCCTCTTTGGCCGTCTTCGCATAGCCCAGCGGCCTGCGCAGCACGTAGACGTGCACGACGGACACGGCCGCAATCCAGCAGTACACGTAGGCGAGCAGGGGCCATCCGAGCAGCGCGAGGGCCGCGTCGCCGAGACGGGCGACCCCCGCCAGGAGGGGGCCCGGCCCGAGCGCCCACGGCCATAGCAGGCAGGCGTACGGCAGCCAGGCCGGAACGTGCCGCGCGCCGCCCGGCGCCAGCGCCACCGTCCCCGCCACCAGACCCAGCCACAGCCACGCACCCCCGAACGGCGTCAGCAGCAGCCGCACCATGTCGAGGCGCACGGACAGGGAGGCCTTCGCCGCGCGGAAGGGCCGCAGCAGATGCTTCGCCGCGACCTGCATCCAGCCCTGTTCCCACCTGATCCGCTGGTCGAAGAACTGCGAGAGCGTGTCGGGCTGGCGCGACTCGGTCACGACTCCCGGGTTGAACTCGACCCTGTGACCGCTCAGCACTAGCCGGCAGGACAGGTCGGTGTCGTCCAGGACCATGGACGGGTCCACGGCGAAGCGCTCGTCGTCGAGCAGGCTGCGCAGGAAGAAGCCCTGCCCGCCCCCGAACTGGGTCATCCCTCCGAGCCGGGGAGCCACCTGGAGCTCCACACGCTCCAGCCACTCCCGCTCGATCGTCAGCGTTCGCGCCAGGACGTGGGGGGACGCGTTCGACGTGGCGCATCTGCCCTGCACCGCCTCGGGCGGCCCTTCGCGCCCGAACGCGCGGACCAGCTCGTCCAGGGAGCTCTGCGGCAGGATGTGATCGGCGTCCAGCAGACCTACCACATCGCCCGGAGGCGCGTGCGCCAGGCCGTAGACGATGGCTGCGCCGCGCCCCCCCGGCGGCGTCGGCTTCTCCAGGACCACGATCCTATCATCCGACTCGGCGCATTCCTTCAGGTACTGGAGGCTGCCATCGGTCGATGCGCTTTCACACGCGTAGCAGAAGCGCAGCTCCCCCTCGTATTCGAGCGCCGTCAGCGCGGGCACCGTCTGCCGCAGGGACGGCAGCTCGTTCAGGCAAGGGATGACGAACGTTACCGAGGGGCGGCTGACCGGCTCGGCGGAAGGCTCCTCCCTGATGAAGCGCGCGACCAGCGAAAAGACCCAATTGCGCAGCACCAGGCCCCCCGCCATGGCGAACGCGCTCCAGAGGACGGCAGCCGTCAGCAGCGGAACGTAAACGAAGGCCGACGCCGCCAGCACCGGCAGAACGAGCGCGATCGCCAGGTGCAGCCACCGCTCTTTCCGCGACGCTTTCCCTTCCGTAACGCGCATTGCGGTGCCTTTGGGGCGCCCGGCAGATGGCTGAAGGCGCTCTCCCGCGCAACTGCTCGATCTGCCCGTGGCTCAACAGAGCGCGGGGTATCCTATCAAGAGCCGACTCGCGCTTCCACGGCGGCCTCAGGCCGCCCGGGCTCGCCAGCACGCTTGACGCCCGGTGGCACGCGTGTAGAATGGCCGCGCGTCTCGCCACGCTCTCCTCCGAAGGAAGGATGCCATCATGCCAGGCAAGGAACCGGTACGCATAGGGATAGTGGGCCTCGGCCGCGCGGGGTGGGCCATGCACACGCGCGAGCTGCGCGGGCTGGACGGCTTTCGCATAGTGGCCGGCTGCGACGTGATGCCCGAGAGGACGCGGCAGCTCGCCGACGAGTTCGGCGCCAAGCAGTACGCGCGCTACCAGGACCTTGTGGCCGACCAAGACGTCGAACTGGTGGCCGTCGCCACCCGCTCCGACACGCACGCGGAGATCGGCGTGGCGGCGCTCGAAGCCGGAAAGCACACCGTGGTCGAGAAACCCATCGCCTCCAACCTGCAAGAGGCGGACCGACTGGTCAAAGCCGCCAAGAAGTCGAAGGGCCTGCTGCTTGCGCGCCAGAACATGCGCTTCGACCCGGCGTTCCTCCACATCCGAGAGGTTATCGACAGCGGCATCCTGGGTGAGGTGTTCGCGATCCGCCTCTGCCGGCACAGTTTCAACCGGCGCGACGACTGGCAGACCATCAAGGAGTTCAGCGGCGGCTTGCTCAACAACTGGGGGCCGCACCTGATAGACCACGCCCTCCAGTTCGTGGACGGCAAGGTGCAGAAGGTCCAGGGCCAGCTCAAACGCCTGGTCTGCGCCGGCGACGCGGACGACTATGTGAAGATCGTCCTGCTCGGCAAGTCCGGCCTCCTGGTGGACATGGAGATAAGCGGCGCAGTCGCCCTGGGCGAGCCCCATTATCGCGTCATGGGCACGTACGGCGCGTTGAGCTGCGACAGCAGGGAGTCCAGGATCCGCTGGTACGAGCCGTCCGAGGCGCCGCCTCTGAGACTCCACCCCGAGACGCCGCCCCAGAGCCACGGCTACGGCAACCCCGAGACGCTGCCGTGGCAGGAGAAAACCGTGCCGGCCCGACCGTCAGAGCCGGCGCCCGCCTTCTACGAGGTGGTCTACCGGACGCTGCGCGAGGGCGAGCCGTTCCCCGTGACGCCGCAACAGGCCAGGCAGGTGGTGTGGGTCAGCGACAAGGTGCGCAAGAGCGCCGCGTTCTGACGCACCGAGCCGCCGCCCCTTAACGGCACGACTCACCACGGAGACACAGAGAACACGGAGAACGGCAACGGCGGGATGAACCACTACGACACGACGAGCACAACGGAATGTCCCATCATCTAACGTCACGTTCGTTGTGCCGTAGTCCCAGGACTCCGTTGTTCTCCGCTGTTCTCCGTGCCCTCCGTCTGGCCTTCGTAGCCGAAAGCACTTCGGCGGAGTAGGCTGTCTCCGTGGTTATATGACGACTGCCACCTTGTGCTCCCCGCCGTCGAAGACGGGCAACACGTTGCCCTCGATCCTCTCGCCGTCGACCGCCACGGAGGTCGCGCCCTTGCACCGTCCCGCGCTGTTGTCCAGCGCGATGTCGTATCGCGCTCCGCGGAACGTCCGCACGACGCGCGCCTGCGCGATCGTCTTAGTCAGGCACGGATCGACGAGCAGCCCGCCGTAGCTGCGCCGGGCGCCCAGGATCCACTCGACCAGCAGCACGGTGAACCACCCGGCAGTCCCCGTCCGCATCGGCAGCCCGGCCTGGCCGTAGACGTGCGGCACGGTCGAGAAGAAGTTCGTGAAACAGAACGGCTCGTTCCTGGACCTGGAGACGGGATTGTCCGGGTTGTCCGGGGCGACCTTGACGAACGTCTCCCACGCCTCCTCGGCGCGGCCCAGGACGCAGTCGGCCACGCCCTTGAACCCCGCCGCGTGGTTGTAGCAGCCGCCGTTCTCGGCGTGACCGGGCATCGAGTTCGACATCCGCCCCACGCGGGGGTCGTAATGCGTGTAGGGCGGCGCCACGAGGCGGTAGCCGACGTCCGTCCTGATGTGGGTGTCCACGGCCTCCATGCACTGCCGGGCCCGGTCGGGGGGCGCGATGCCGGACAGCACGGCCCAGCTCTGCGAGTTCAGGAATATCCTGCCTTCCTTGTTCTGCCTGGAACCGATGCGGTAGCCGTCCCCGCAGATGGTGCGCACGTACCACTCGCCGTCCCAGGCGACCTCGTTGAGGCGCCAGGCGAACTCGGCGTAGCGCTGCTGCGCCTCCTCGGCCACGGCCTCCTGTCCGATCAGCCGGGCCAGCTCCTCGACCTCGCGCAGGCCGTAGCAGAGCTGCTCGGTGACCATGACGCTCTCGCGCTCGCCCGCCTCGCGCGTGGCTTCGAGGCCGTCGTTCCAATCGGCGCGGTGCTGGTCGCACAGGCCGTTGGCCCCGAGGTCGCCGGCCAGGAACCGCATCGCCCGCAGCATGTGGTCCCAGACGGTGCCGACCTCGCCGCTCTCGAAGTAGGGCACCTCGCGCTCGAGCAGCGAGAGGTCCCCGCCCTCCTTGACAAGGCCCGGGATGGTCAGCATGGTCCAGGCCGGCTTGTCGGAGTACTGGAGCCGGCTCAGCGGGCGGAAGCTGTGCGGCACGCTGCCGTCGGCGTACTGGCTGGCGAGCGCGCGCAGCAGGTTCTGCTCGGCGGCTTCGTAGTCCACCATGCAGAGCGCGTTGTCGAGCTGGACGTTGTCCCGGAACCCGCTCTTGTTGATCAGGTAGGAGTAGAGCTGCTTCTTGACGAAGTGGTTCATGAGCGAGTCGATGTTCCTGCGGCCGGTGCAGACGAGGAATCTGCCGGCGCGCTCGCGCTCGACGGCCATCTGCTCCTCGCACATCTCGTCGAGCTTCTCGGGCGTCAGCTCGGCGCGCAGCGCCGCCACCTCGTCCGGCGAGGCGGCCTGGCCGAGCAGGAAGTCGGCCCGGCCCGCGCCGCGCGGCGGCAGGTCCAGCGCGACCTGGACGGCGCCCGCGCAGTCCGGCCCGTAGCCGGGCCTGTTGTCGCAGTCCCATCCCCAGAGGATGCGGGGCGTGCCGACGGCGAACTCGCCGCGCAGGAAGTGGTCGCGGTATCCGCTGCCGCCCTTGAAGCCGCGCAGCGCCACAAGGAACCCTTTGAACCGGTCCGTCGGGCAGAAGGCGTTCCTGTTCGTGATGAACGTGCCGCCGATCTCCGGCAGCACCTCCGCGTGGTTGTCCTTGCCGACGTAGTTGCCCTCACCGTCGCAGCCCGTGAGCTGGAACATCGCGTAGGCGAAGACGGAGAGCCGCCTGGGCCGGTCGGTCAGGTTCTGGACCGTGACGGTCCATACCTCGACGGGATGCTCGCGCGGGACGAAGATGCGGTGCGTGGCCCGCAGCCCCTCGCACGTGCCGCTGATCTCGGTCTTGGCCGGCCAGTACCTGCACGAGAAGTCCGTCACCTGCTGCGGCGCCGGCGCCCCGGCGGGGCAGAAGACCGTGCCGCTCCCCTCGTCGCGCACGTAGACGTAGCTGCAATCCCAGCCGATCAGCGTGCACGTAACGCCCTTGTCATCGCGGACATACGTCGTCCCGTCGCCGAGCGTCGTGACCTCGGAGTACATCTCACGCTCGCCGATCCGGTTGTAGTGGACGTTCGTCCACTTGCGGGGCGGGTCGTTCGTCAGGAGCTCGAAGCAGCCTTTCTCATCGATCCATCGTCCGTAGTCGTCTATCGTGGGCATTTGTCGCTCCCCCGTGCAGCGCCGTCCTGGGCGAGCGTGAGTGTGGACGGGCAGGCGCATCGTGTCAAGCGCATCCGCTGCGCGGGCAGGATCCCCGGCCGGGCGCGCGGACGCGCGGGTCACACTGCCCGCCGGGCCGCCTGCGGACTGGACGCGGGGCGCTCCTTCTGGTATAGCGGGGCTTCCGCTGCACGGCCGGAAAGAGGCGGCGCCGGCCGGACCGCAGACCGACGGATTCAACACCACGGCGAAAGGAACCGAACCATGGCGGGAGTGGATCTTGCCGTTATCGGCGCGGGTTCCGCGCAGTTCAGCCTGGGCCTGGTCAAGGACCTGGTCGCGACCCCGAGCCTGTCGGGCTCGCGCGTGCGGTTCATGGACATCAACGAGGATCGCCTCGGCGTCACCCATGCAGTGGCCGAGCGCTACGCCGCTGAAGCCGGGGCGGACCTGGCGTTCACGAAGACGCTGGACCGGGACGAGGCGCTGGACGGGGCGCAGTTCGTGCTGAACTGCGCGCTGGTGGGAGGCTGGCGCGGGCGCGGCCACCTGCGCGAGATGGGCGAGAAGCACGGGATGGCCGGGGGACGACGCGGCGGCGCAGGCGCGCTCTGGAGCTTCAGCCAGCACCACTTGTTCGCCGGCATCGCCCGTGACATGGCGCGCCTCTGCCCGGACGCCTGGTACATCCAGTCCGCCAATCCCATGACGAGCGGGATAACGCTCTTCAACCGCGTCGCCCCGGTCCAGGCGGTCGGCCTCTGCCACGGGATCAACGACGTCCGCCACATCTCGCGCGCCATCGGGCTCGACCCGGACAAGGTGAGCGCCCAGGCCTACGGGCTGAACCACTTCATCTGGCTCAAGCGCTACTCCTGCAACGGCAGAGACGCCTACCCGGCCCTCGACGATTGGATCGAGAACAAGGCGCCGCACTTCTGGGCGAGCCCCGACTGCACGCCCAGCCATTCGCTCGGGCCGAAGGCGGTCGAGATGTACAAGATGTTGGGGCTGTTCCCGATAGGCGACACCTGCACGCCGGGCGGCGGCAACTGGCCGTCGTGGTTCCGAGCAACGCCGGAGCTGGCCGCCAAATGGAATGAAGACACCGGCGCCTGGATAGAGCGTCACATTCAGAACATGGAGGGCCGCATCGGCCAGTTCGAGCAGGCCCTCGCTGACGGGTCCACCCCCCTCACCGAACGTTACGGCCTCGGGCCCACGGGCGAGACGAACGTGACCATCATCGACGCGCTGGCCAACGACAATGCCGGCATCTTTCAGGTCAACGTGCTCAACGAAGGCGCCATCCCCGGCATCCCGGACGACATTGCCGTTGAACTGCCGGCCTACGTCTCGGGCGCAGGGATACAGAAGCTGCAGCTTGAGCCGCTGCCCGAGCCCATCATGCACTTCATCCGCCAGCGCGTGCTGCGCGTGCAGAACGACGTCGAGACCTACCTCTCCCGCAGCCGGACTCGCCTGCTGCTGGCGATGTTGGGAGAATCCGACGCGGGCATTGACGGGGCGAACGCGTTCCTCGACGAGGTGCTCTCGCACCCATCCAACGAGGACATGGCGGCGCACTTCGCATGAGAGGCGCGCCCCTCTCGCCGCAGAGGAGACAGAGAACGCCAGGCGGCCTCGCGGCGGGCCCCTCAATAGGTGCGGTCCGCCCTGCCGAACATGGTGGGCTTGCCCCAGCTTTCGCCCCCGCGCATGACCCACTTCGCGGCGGCCTCGATCATGTCGCCGACGCCGTCCCGGCACGGGCCGAACGTCTCCTCGCGCAGCGCGTCGTCCGCGAGCAATGCCTCCTGCCCCTCGGGGCCGGCCAGACGGGGCTCCTTTCCCATGACGGCGCCCATGCGGTCCACGATGTCGCGCACGCGCACGATGGGCCCGGCGCAGTTCAGCACGAACGCCGGATTCCCACAGTGCCCGAGCGACCGCACGGCCACGTCGATGGCGTCGCGCTGCGAGATAAGGTTCACCGCCGGCACGGCCAGCGAGACGGGCTCCCCCTGCCAGACCATGCGGGCCAGGTCCACGAGCACGCCGTAGGCCAGATGCTGCGCGTAGGCGAGCCGGAAGAGGCAGAGCCGCTGCGCGGGCGACATGGCGGCCGTCGTCCAGAAGGAGCTCTCGCGGGCGACGATGCTCCAGCCGTAGACGCCCTGTGGCGCCAGGCCGTCCGTCTCCCGGCAGCCGCCCCGGTCGGCCGCGACGGGCGGATACGGGTTCGTCGAGGAGAAGACGACGATGGCGGAGTCCGCGAACGCCTCCCCCACCAGGTAGGGCACGATGCTGTTGAGGTGGAAGGCCCGCCGCCAGTCCTCTGACGCACCGAACTTGAAGCCGAGCATGTAGACCACGTAGGGCGCGTTCGGCAGCGCATCGAGGAAGGACCGCTCCGTCAGGTCCCCGGCCAGGACGTCGACGCCCAGTTGCCGGAACCTCTCCTTCGCGCGGCCCCCGGGCTCGGAGAAGCGGCTGACCGCCATGACGCGCCTGGCAACGCCGGCGCCCCGATCGGCGCGGACGACCGTCTCGACCAGCTCAGGGCCCATCTTGCCGCCGGCGCCGAGCACGAGCACGTCCCCGTCGAGCCCGCGCATGAACTCCACGAGCGCGTCCGTGGGCTCGGTCATGAAGTCCCGGAGCTGACCGGCCGTCTCGATGTCGCCCATCTTCATTTGTAGCGGCCCCCCGGTCAGCGGACGCCGACCTCGCCCTTCATCTCGTCCAGGCGTCCGGCCAGGTACTCGTCGTCGTTGAGCAGCGGGTGCGCGGCGTAGGCCGCCCGGATGGCGTCGGCCTGACCCGGCCGGCCCGACTCATGGAAGCAATAGGGCGCGGGCAGCAGCCCGAGCTGCGCCAGGCGGCACTTGACCCCCCAGACGGAGTTCTCGAACCCGCCGAGCGCGTCGAACAGGGCGCCGTTGCACACGTTCACCAAGTGGGCCAGCTCCTTCTCGCCCACGGGCAGCGTCCACGCGGCGCCGTCCCGGGCCGCCATGACGGCCGACGCCCACCCGGCAGCCGCGTGCGTGTCCGTGGCGAAGTGGCCCAGCAGGCCGGCCCGATAGCGCATCACCACCTGCCGCCCTTCGACCCGGAACGGGAAGCGCCCGCCCAGGTCGGCCACGATCCGGTCGTCGTTGCCAGTGACCAGGACCAGCTCCTCGCGCCTGGGGCTCCTCGCGGCCGCCTCAAGCATGAGCTGGCTGCGGTAAGTATCGAACGACGCGCCTTTTGCGCCGTAGGCGATGCGGAACACGTCGAGCCACAGCTCCAGGCTGTACTGCCGGCTGCCCGCGACCGCTCTCTGAAGCTCGAAGCCGAAGACCGGGATGACGGAGGCGACGTCCTCAAGGATGCCGACAACGCCGCGGTCGTCGGCTCCCGCGAACGCCGTGGGAGCGACCATGACGATGTCATATCCGTTGCGGGCGGCCGCTTCCGCCTGCGCACGCGCCTGCTCTCCGCCCACGGCGGCCATCAGGAATACGTCCCTGCCGCCGTGCTGCCGGACCGTCTCCGCCACGATCTCGAGCCAGCGCCTGTAGAGCTCCAGGTCGCCGCCGGCGAACTCGCCCGTGTGTGCGCCGGGGATGACGGCCTTCGCCCCGCTCCGGACGTAGTAGAGGGTGAGCAGGCGCTGCCAGTCCTCCAGCATCTTCCTGCGCGCGTCGAGCGCCAGGGGGCTGGGGACCCACACGCCGCCGCGACGCATTGCACGCAGCTTCTCGGCCGGGAGTTGGACGAACGCCATGTCTCAGTGCGCCTCCGCTCGGCCCGTCATCCCCGGCTTTGCCTCTGAAGCGCACAAACCGGGGGGCATGGCAAAGAGGGTGCCGCTGAACCGCGGATGGGCCGTGAACTCGCCGGGCCTAGGGCGCCTCGGCCGTTCGGCCCAGGAGGCCGGAGACGAAGCCCCAGATCTGCGCGCGGAAGACGATCCCGACGATGACCAGGAGCAGGACGACGCCGCCCTCGATCAAGTAGGGCATCAGTCTCCTGAGCCTCTTCTTGCGGTCGTAGGAGCGTCTGGCCTCATCGAACTGGGTCAGCATCTGGTGGAGTTCCGTCCTGGCGGCCCTCTCCTCGGGCTTGGGCGTGGCCACGCGCCTGGCGAAATCCTTGGGGAACTCCGGTGCGAGCTCCTTATAGGAGCCGGCCGGCTGCCAGTCCCCGCGTGAGCCGACGCGCCGAGCGGGGGTGTCCTTGGTGACCTGCCCCTTGTTTATGCGCTCCCTGACGTCGGCGATGGACATGCGGCGCGTTTCCAGACGCTTGCCCACCGGCACCTTCATCTCCCACATGTCCTTGGCCGACTTGCGCTCCTCAAGGCCCAGCTCCTTGACGATGTCCCGGTCGCCGAGGCATTCGTCCCGGATGATCTGGCAGAGCTCCTGGGCCGATTGGATGCGGCTCTCGGGATCCTTGCTCATCATGCGCTCGATGGTGATCGAGACGCCGCGCGGCAGGCCGGGGCGCACGCTCTGAGGCGACTTGACGGGCTCTTTCAGGTGCTTCTGGTAAATCTCCAGGACGGAGTCGCCGCTGAACGGGAACTCGCCCGTCACCATGTGGTACCAGGTGGCGCCCAGGGCGTAGATGTCCGCCCGGGCGTCGGCGCGCTTGGCGTCCGTGGTCTGCTCGGGCGCCATGTAGTGCGGCGTGCCCATGCTGGTGCCCGTGCGCGTCAGGGCCGTCATCTCCGCGTCCACCTGCCGGGCCAGCCCCAGGTCGGCCAGCTTGGCCACGCCGTCGCTGGTGACCATGATGTTGTCCGGCTTGATGTCGCGGTGGATCAGGCCGTTGCCATGCGCGTAGGCCAGGGCCTCGGCGATCTGAAGGATGATGCCGGTGGCCTCCTCCGGTGCCATCGCACCGCCCTTCTCCAGCATCTCGCGCACGCTCTTGCCCTGCACGAACTCCATGGCGAAGTAGTAGCGGCCGCCATCCTCCCCGACGGCGACGCCGCGCACGATGTTCTTGTGCTGGAGCTTGATGGAGGCCTGCGCCTCGCGGAAGAACCGCGTCAGGAAGGAGCGCTGCTTGGCCAGTTCCTGGGAAAGGACCTTGAGGGCGACCTTCTGGCCGTCCGGCCCCGTGGCCATCCAGACGCTGCCCATCCCGCCCTCGCCCAGCCTGCGGACGATGGCGAACTCCCCCAGCTTGTCCCTGTCCAGGTCCCCAGCGACGTCCTGGAGCTTCTCGGCCACGTTCTGGTCGAGTACGCTGGTCAGGACCGTGCAGTCCCAGAGGGGGATCTTCGACCCTTCCTTCTGCTTCTGCTGCTGGAATTCCAGGCAGGTCTTGAGCTGGTCCCGCGTCAGGGTCTTCGTCTGCAACGCCAGTCGCAAGAACCGGGTTTCCTGTGGCGTGACCACGGCATTCCTCCCGGGCTGCGGCGCAGTCTTGAACCGGCCCTCGCCCGAAGCAGCGCGCACATCCGCGCCGACGGACCTAGAGTCTATGCCACGCGTCCCGCATTGTCAATACTGGCAGTCGCCCGGTGAAAGAGGACAGCCCTGTCGTTTCCCTTGCAGGCGGCGCGGCCCGGGCGAATGCGGACGGCAGCCATCAGCGCCTCTGTTGCATTCGCCCCCGCGCTCCCGGTATCCTGGAGGGCGTCCGGGCGCGGTTCGCCGCACTTCGCGATGGGGCGCCGATGAGCTGGATATTGGATTGCCTGTACCTGATCGGGGGCGCCGTCCTCTTGCCCTACTGGCTGTGGAAGCTGCCCCAGGCGCCGCGCTACCGGGCCGGCCTGCTTCAGCGGCTGGGCTTCGTGCCGGAGATGCCGGAGGGCCCGCGGCGCCTCTGGGTGCACTGCGCGAGCGTGGGGGAGGCCGCCATCCCCAGGGAACTCGTGGCCGAGCTGCGCCGCCGCCACCCGGACTGGCAGGTCATCTTCTCAACGAACACGGACACCGGCGCGGCCCGTCTGCGCGAGCTCTACCCGGACTGCGCCGTCTTCTTCATGCCGATCGACTTCTCCGTCTGCGTGCGCGCCGCTCTGGGGCGCGTGCGTCCGGCCGCCGTGATCCTGGTGGAGCTGGAGTTCTGGCCGAACTTCGCGCTGGCCTGCCGCGCTGAAGGCGTGCCGATGGCGATCGTCAACGGGCGCATCGGGCGGCGTTCGCGCCGGCTTCTCTGGGCCATGAGCCGCCTGGGCCGCCGGCTCTGGGATCCGGTGCTGGTCTGCTGCGCCCGCAGCGCCGACGACGCCCGTGGATTCGTCGCGGCCGGCATGCCCGAGCACAGGGTCCATGACTGCGGCTCGCTGAAGCTCGACAACCTGACCGTCGAGCTCGACAGCCACGATCAGCAGCGCCTTCAGGAACTGTTCGCCATCGCGCCCGGGGCTCCCGTGCTCGTGGGGGGCAGCACGCACCGCGGCGAGGAGTCCATCCTGGCCACGGTATACCGCGACCTGAGGCTCAGGCATCGCGACTTGAGGATGATCATCGCGCCGCGACACGTCGAACGAGCCCGCGAGGCCGCGGCGGCCGTCAGGGCCCGCGGCCTGCCCGTAGTGACGAAGACGGCGCTCGACTCGGGCGCGGCCGTCGCGTCAGGGAACGAAGTCATCATCGTCGACACGATCGGCGACCTGGTCACCTGCTACGGCCTGGCGACGTGCGCCTTCATCGGGCGCAGCCTGGTCGCCCCGGGGGGCGGCCAGAACATGATGGAGCCGGTCGCCCTGGGCAAGCCCGTGCTGACGGGGCCCCACACGGCCAACTTCGCGCCGGAGATGAGCCTTCTGAAGAACTCCGGCGCGGCGCTCGTCGTCCGCAACGCGCGCGAACTGACCGGCCAGGTCGACCGGCTGCTCTCCGACCCGGCCGCCGCCGGAGGCATGGCCCAGGCCGGGCGCCGGATCGTGCAGGAAAGCCGCGGAGCCACCCGGCGCACGCTCGACGGGCTGGAACGCCTGCTCCGGGCCGGGCGATAGGGCCACGTGGAATGCTTGACGCCCCCGCATGACGGTGCTAATATAGCTGCCGGTGGTCAACGGTTCGACGTTAGAGCGGAGGTACACCGATGGCGCAGGTTGACAAATTCCTGAACTTCCTGATGAAGAACGGCGGCTCGGATCTTCACCTGGTGACAGGCTCCCCGCCCATCGTACGCATCGACAGCCTGCTCCAGAAGATGAAGCTCCCGGCGCTGACGGGCGACCAAGTCAAGTCCCTGATCTACGAGATCATCCCGGAGAGGAACCGCAAGGAATACGAGGCCATCAACGACTCCGACTTCGCCTACGAGATCCCGAGCGTGGCCCGGTTCCGCACGAACGTCTACCGGGACATCAACGGGCCCGCCATGTCCCAGCGGCTGATCCCCTTCGACATCATGAGCGTCCACGACCTGGGGCTGCCGCAGGCGATCATCGACCTCGTCATGCTGCCCAAGGGCATCATCCTTTGCACGGGGCCGACGGGCTGCGGCAAGAGCACGACGCTGGCGGCCCTCCTGCACTACGCGAACGAGAACCGGGCCGACCACGTCGTCACGATCGAGGACCCGGTCGAGTTCGTGCATAGCAACATCAACTGCATATTCAGCCATCGCCAGGTCGGACTGCACACCGAGAGCTTCAAGCGCGCCCTGCGCGCAGCGTTCCGCGAGGACCCGGACATCATCCTGGTCGGCGAGATGCGCGACCTGGAGACGACCGCCCTCGCCATCACGGCCGCCGAGACCGGCCACCTGGTGTTCGCCACCGTCCACACGACCACGGCGTCCAGCACCGTGGACCGCGTCATCGACCAGTTCCCGCCCGACCGGCAGTCGCAGATACGCGTCATGCTCTCCAGCACGCTGAAGGCCGTCATCACGCAGACGCTCTGCCGGCGCAAGGTCAAGGGCCGCATAGCGGCCTTCGAGATCCTGGTCGTCCACAGCGCCGTGCAGAACCTCATCCGCGAGAAGAAGACCTACCAGCTCCCCTCCGTCATCCAGACCGGCAAGAAGTACGGCATGGTCACCATGAACGAATCCCTCATGGGAGTGATGCACGAGGGGTTCATCACGCTGGAGGAAGCCTACTCCAAGTCGATCGACAAGCAGGACATGAACGACCGCGTCAACAACTACCTGCTCAACCTCGTCGAAGAGCAGGAGCTCTCGCCTCTGGACGCGGTCAAGCAGTCCTACTTCCGCCCGCACATGATCGAGCTTCTGCGCACCCACGGGTATGCAAAAGAAGTGAGGGACATCGACCTGTCAAAGCTCGACCTGGCCGACGAACAGATCGTCTGAGGACGGGTCGGGCGCGGCCCCTTTCGCGGAGTCCGCGGCGAAGAACCGGCCTGACGCGCCGGCTCGGCGTCCTGCCATGAAGAGCGATCTCGCCGCCACCAGGGACCAGATACGCGAGCTTGACCGAACCGCCATCGAGGACTACGGCATCCCCGGCCTGATCCTCATGGAGAACGCCGGGCGCGCCTGTGCCCGCGCCGCCGACGAGATGCTCGGGGGCGCCGACGGCAGGAAAGCCACCATCCTGTGCGGACGCGGCAATAACGGCGGGGACGGCTTCGTCGTGGCGCGGCATCTGAGCAACTGGGGGGCCGACGTCCTGGTGCTTCTCGCCGCCCGGACGGAGGACGCCCTGGCCCAGGAAGGCGAGGCGGCCACGAATCTGCGCATCATCCTCGACATGGACATCCCGGTGAAGGAGGTGCCTGCCCCCGGTCAGGTGGCGGAGGCCCTCCGCGAACGAGCCGATTCGGACCTCATCGTGGATGCCCTGCTCGGCACCGGCGTGCGCGGCGAGGTGAAGGAGCCGTTCCGTTCGGCCATCGAAGCCGTCAACGAGTGCGGATGCCCCGTGCTGGCCGTAGACGTGCCGTCGGGGCTCGACTGCGACACGGGGGAGGCCCTCGGCGCAGCCATCCGCGCGGACCGCACCGTGACCTTCGTGCTGAGCAAGGTCGGCTTCACGCAGCCGGGCGCTCAGCAATACACGGGCCGCGTGGAGGTGGCAGAAATCGGCATTCCCAGGAGGGCCATCGAAGAGCTACGGACGCGGGCGGACCCTCGGCCCCCGGAAGCGCGAGCCGGACATGCATGAAACTCGCTGAAGTGGCTGTGGGTCTTCTTCTGAACTTCAACGTAGCCCTGCTCAAACAGGGGATCAAACGTTTCGTGCTGTAAGTCGTCCTTCGTGCTCCCGCCGTGCGGCGGGCAAGCTTCGTGTCCTTCGTGGTGAGGGGGTCGTGGCGTGAGGATCTACTTATCGGCGCCGCTTTTCACGCAGATGGAGCGCCGCTGGAACCGGCTGCTGGCGCAGGGGCTCCAGGAGCGCATCGAGGGGGCCGAGGTCTTCCTGCCGCAGGACCTTAAGTTCGGCCAGTCGTACAACGACCCGCACGACTTCCCCAAGATATTCCGCGCCTGCATCGAGGCGGCTCGGGCGGCGGACGCCATGGTGGCGGTGCTGGATGGGCCCGACGTGGACAGCGGGACGGCCCTGGAGATCGGGATCGCCTACGAGCGGGGCATACCCATCATCGGGGTGCGCACGGACTACCGCGAGAGCCAGGACCGGGGGATGAACCTCGTGGTGGCGGGGGCGTGCACGGAGATACTGCGCGAGATGTCGTTCGGCGAAGACATGGGGCAGCTCGTCAAGGACCTGTCGGGCAAGATCGTCGCCGCGCTGCGGCGGTGCCAACACGAGGCGTAGGGGCGGCACCTACGTCCTGGAAGCTGCCTCCCCCCGCACGTGGAGGCACCAGCGGCGCACGCAGCATCCTTCGCACGCGGGCGAGCGGGCGTGGCACGTCTTGCGCCCGTGCTCGATCATGTTCAGATGCCCGCTGTACTTCCGCTCGTCTGGCACGAGCTCGTCCAGCAGGACGTGCGCCTTCTCGCGGCTGCACTTGGGCGGAATGAGCCCGAGCCGCTTGCTGACGCGCAGCACGTGCGTGTCCACGACGAAGACGGAACGCCCGAACCCGAACAGCAGGACCAGCCGGGCCGTCTTGATGCCCACCCCCTTGATGGCCGTCAGGCGCTCCTCCACATCGGCGTCGTCCAGTGGGCGAAGGAACTCCAGCCCGTCGGACAGGGAGCCGTCGCGCTTGCGCAGCCAGGCCAGGATGGACTTGATGGTCCGCGCCTTCTGGTCGGCCAGGCCGCCCTGCTCGATGGCCCTGGCGACGCGGCGACGGGGGGCGTCGGCAATGGCCTCCCAGCCGCCGAGCTCGTCCCGCAGGGAGCGGTAGGCGCGGCCGCTGTTGACGTCGCTGGTGTTCTGCGACAGCACGCCTCGCACGAGGACTTCCAGCGGGTCGCCGTGCCCGCGCCAGGTCTTCTCGCCGTAGCATGAGGCCAGCGCGCGCAGCACCGGCCCCACCTTCGCCGCAGGTTCGACTGCGTAGGCAGGCTTCGCCACGATGCGGTCCTCACGCAGGAGACAAACGAGGACGGCCACTGCTCACGCACGTTCCACGCCGACCAGGCGGCGCGTGGCCGACGCGACGTCGTCCGCCCGCATCAGCGCCTCGCCGACCAGGACGGCCCTGACGCCGCAGGCCGCCAGGCGCGCCACGTCGGCCCGGCCCTTGATGCCGCTCTCGGCCACGAGCAGCACTCCCTCCGGCACGCGCGGCGCGAGGCGTTCGGTCACTTGCAGGCTGACCTCGAAGGTGCGGAGGTCGCGGTTGTTGACGCCGACCAGGTCGGCTCCCGCGCCGAGGGCGAGGTCGAGCTCCCGCTCGTCGTGCACCTCGACCAGAGCGTCCATGCCGAGCGCCCGCCCGGCGGCCAGCAGCTCCTCCAGGGGGGCCGGCGCCAGCGCCGCGACGATCAGCAGGAAGGCGTCCGCCCCGAGCGCGCGCGCCTCCAGCACCTGGAGCTCGTCCAGGATGAAGTCCTTCCTCAGCAGCGGCAGCCCGACGGCGTCGCGGACGCGCGCAAGGTAGGAGGGCTCGCCCCGGAAGAACTCGCGGTCGGTCAGAACGCTGATGCAGGCCGCGCCGCCTCGCTCGTAGGCGCGGGCCAGCTCGACCGGGTCGAAGTCCTCCCGGATGACGCCCGCCGAGGGCGAGGCCCTCTTCACCTCGGCGATGACGGCAACGCCCGGCCCTGCGGCGAGCCGCGACCTGAACCCACGAGGGGCGGCCGGCCGGCCGGCGGCGCTGCGGAGCTCGGCGCGGCCCCGTCTTGCCAGCTCGTCGATCTCGCGGCGCTTGGCCGCGCAGATCGTGGCCAGGATGTCGGGCATCTCATTCACCGGCTTCGTCCCGCTCGCAGACGGCTTTCTCCAGCAGGGCTCGCAGCTCCTGGGCGGCCGACATGGGGTCGCGGTCCGAGCAGAGGGCCGAGCAGACGGCGATCGCCGTCGCGCCGGCCCGCATCACGGGCGCCACGGTGTCGTGCACGATGCCGCCGATCGCGACGACCGGCAGGTCCTCCGCCGCGCAGCAGGCGCAGACATCGGCGACCAGGTCCATGCCGATCCCGCTGTCGTAGCCCTTCGTCTCCGTGGGCGCGACCGGCCCTATCGCCACGTAGTCCACGGGCGACTGGCAGGCCGCCTGCGCCTGCTCCAGCGAATGGGTAGAGACGCCGATCAGCACGTCCCGCCCGACCAGCGAGCGCACCTCGGCGGGGGGCAGGTCGCCCTGCCCCACGTGGACGCCGTCCGCACGGCTGAGCAACGCGATGTCCGGCCTGTCGTTGACCAGGAACAGGGCGTCGGCCTCCGCCGTCATACCGCGCAGGACGCGCGCCCTTTCCAGCAGCTCGGCGTCCGGCATTCGCTTCTCGCGCAACTGTATGGCGTCCACGCCGCCCCGCAGCAGCAGCTCTGCGGTGTCGCGCCAGGGACGCCGGCACTGCCGCTCGGTCAGCAGGGCGTATAGCCTCACGGACCGCAGTCTCTCGCGCCTATCGGCCATCGTGTCCCCTCCGGTCCTTGCAGGGCGTCAGCATTTCGACGAGATAGCTGCCCTCTCCCGCGCCCGGGCCCGGACGGCTCACTGCGCCCGCGGCGGATCGAGCAGGGCCTCGACCCGATCGGAACCGGCGCCGTGCGCCTCAAGGAAGTCCGTCAGCGCAGCCAGGTCCGGCAGGGCGTCGTCGAAGAGCGCGCAGCCCGTCTCCGTCTCGACCCTCAGCGCCGCCTCGAAGCAGGCGGGGACGAACGCCGTCTCGCCGCGCCGCATCGCCATCGCGCCGCCGGGCACGCGCAGCTCCGCCGAGCCGCACAGGCAATGCAGCGTGCGGTAGCTGCCGTGGCGGAGCCCCAGGTCGCAGGCGCCGGCCCTCAGGCAAAGGCGGCTTCTGACGAAGTGCGGATCGGCCACCATGACCTCCACGCTGTGCCGCCCGTTTACCTCCACGCGGACGGGAGAGACCCGCCGCAGTCCGGCGTCGGGATCGACCAGCCGGAAGCCGAGCTCGGGGTATTCGCCGGGCCGGCGGCCGAAGTCATAGATCCGCACGGTCGGGTTCGCCTGGAGGTCCTGGTCGATCCGGAGCCGCCCTTCGGCCACGTCGGCGACGGTCCGGTCGTCCGGATGGACCTGCACGCTGAGCAGGTCGTTCTGCACCATCAGTATCTTGCTCAGCGTGGGCAGGAGGCCGTCCCCGTATCCCTGCTGGAGTTCGTCGATGATGAGGCGGCTGTCCGGGCCGACGGCGAACATCGTATGCAGCGTGCCGGCCGGCGTGAGGAACGCTTCCCCGCCCGCCAGCGGCTCGATGACGCCGAACAGCTCCCGCGCCTGGTCGGACCACGACTCGACGTGCGGCGGCAGTCCCCCGCCCTGGATGAGGTCCTGGAGGCGATCGGCGTCCCGCCTGGTCCGCGCGCCGGACGCGAGGCCCGTGCGGCCGCTGACGTCGCGGATGTACCAGGCCTCCGTCTTGCCGCGGTGGGGATTCTCGCGCAGGTGGCAAAGGACCGCCTCGCCGAGCAGGGGTTCGAGCGCGCCTTCGCCCTGCGCGCGCGCTTCCTCCAGCAGGTCCGCAAGCGTCCGGCGCAGGGCGGGCTCGACGACCGTGTTCGAGTAGTTGCCCGGCCCCGTCTGGGCGGAGGCAAGCCACAGCTCGCCGACGCCCGCTTCGATGCCGGTCAGCTCCAGGGCCCCGCGATGCACGAGCCCCCAGGGCTTGGTGACGGCGACGGGGGCGAGCTTCCAGAGCTGCGGCTTCTGCATCGACCGCTCCTTCACAGAGCAGTGTCTAGTCCTGCACGGTCGCCGACGGCGGGAAGATCCAGTCCAGGTACTTGCGCCCCACGTTGCCCTCCCGCGCCCCGCCAGCGTGGATGAGGACGCGGTAGCGGAAGCACAGGTGCTGGCCGGACGGCACCACGCAGGAGCCGTCCGCCCCCTCGCCGACGAAGGAGGACAGCCCGAAGGGATTCGCCGTCATCAGGCCGTAGTCGCGCACGTGCCAGTAGGTCGGGTAGCGCAGGTTCGAGGGGTGGTCGAAGACGGCGATGCCGACGACGTGGTCGCCGACCGGCCCGGAGTAATCGCACCAGCTCGCGCGCTTGCCCCAGGTCTCGGCCTCGTTGACGGCGCCGAGGGCGTTTTCGATGCGGCCGCCGCGCCCAGCCTCCATCGAGCTGGCCACCCTGAGCGAGGCGACGCCGCCCTCCTTGGTATCGCCGAGCCGCACGTCGCCCTCGCTGGCGTAGAAGGTGACCGAGAGGTCCAGGAGCCGGAAGCTGGGCGGCACGTTGTAGAACACATATTCCAGGCGGTCCTGCATGAGGCGGTTGCCCTGCACGTCGACCCAGTCGTTGAGCGCCACGATGCGCCCAAGCACGGGTCCGCCCTCCATTGTCTCGAAGTAGCGGTGGACCATGCGGCCGCTGCCTTCCTCTTCGCTCCAGTTGTTGGAGCCGTTCACGTCGCCCCAGGCCACGTAGAAGGACCGATGGTGGATGTGGTCGGTCGAATCGCCTTCCACCTCCTCCTGCGGGTAGGCGCGGGTGACGCCCCGGCCGAACGGCCCGATGAGGGGATAGAGGCAGGGCTTCGACACGTCCCCGCCGTAGATGTAGCGCGTCAGGAGCTCCCCGCCGATCCTCACGTCGACCCGCCCGTCGCTTCCGCTCGCAACCACGACCTGAGACGAGGCCGGCCTGTCCGCCGGCTCCTGCAGCAGGTACTCCTTGTCCTGGCGCGCGGCGATGGAGTCAACGATCCAGTGCAGCCTTGCGCCGCCGGTCTCGGGCTCGATCTGGAACGGCACCGCCTGGCCCCTGGCCACGTCCACCAGGGCGCAGCCCTTCAGCTCACGTATGGATCGGCGGACGCGCGACGCGACGGGACAGAACTCGACGGGCCGCTGCGTGCCGTGAAGGACGATCCTTACCCGTTGCATCTGGGCCATCTCTCCCCGTCAGTTGGTCGGATGAGGGTCGGGCGCCTCGCTTCACGCGAAGGCTGCCCTGAGGTACTCGAGGCTCTCCCGGGCAATTCTCTCCGGTCCAGCCGAAAAGTCAAACACCTCCACGGAAACGAATCCGTCGTATCCGATCTCCCGCAGCGCCTCGGCGATGGGCACGAAGTCCGTCGCGCCGAAGCCGGGGCCCTGGAGGTTGGCGTCGTTGGCGTGGAAGTGCTCCAGATAGGGCGCCGACCGGCGGATGATGTCCGGGATCGGCCCTTCCTCCGCGCTCATGGCCTTGACGTCGAGCATCATGCGAAAGGCGGGCCGGTCCACCGCCTCGACCAGGCGTCGGGCCTCCGCCGCGGTGCAGATGAAGTCCGTCTCGCCCGGGGCCAACGGCTCAATGCAGAGGCAGACGCCCCGACCGCTCGCGTGCAGGGCGAGCTCGCGGAACGCCGCCACGCTCCGGTCCCAGACCTCCCCGTAGGTCTGCCCCTCGGGCACGTTGCGCTGCTTGGGCGAGCCCAGGATCATCCTCGTCCCGCCCAGGTCCGCGCAAAAGCCTATCTCCGCCTCCAGGTACTCGACCGTCCTGGCCCGGACGGCCGGATCGGGGCTGTTCAGGTGCAGGCCCTTCGGCCTGGCCAGTAGCCAGTGGAGCCCGACGATCTCGAGGCCGTGCTCGGCAGCGGTCGCGCGCAGCTCCTTGCGCCCATCGGCATGGACGTCCTCGACCGAATCGCTGATCGTGAAGGGAGCGATTTCGACTCCGTCGTAACCCGCGTCGGCGGCCAGTCTGCAGACGTGCGCGAAGTTCCATCCCTCGCAGAACTCGTTGCACATCGCGAACTTCATGCGCCCGCCTTTCCCTCTTGCGACGCCCCACAGGCCGCGCGGATCGCCCCCGGCGCCGCGCATGCCTTCTCAGGACCGGAAGATCACGCCCGGCCCTCGCCCTCCCGGCGCTGCCGGAGCTCCTCCTCCAGCATCTCGATGAAGGGCCCGAAGATCGTTCTGCTCTGCTCGTTCAGTTTGGCGAGCTTCTCGTGCAGGCCCTTGATCCGCTCCACCGTCTCCAACTGCGTCTTGGGCATGTGGACGAAGTCGATCTCGCTGAGCTCGATCGCGGGGGGCTCGACGGGCTCCTGGTGCACGCAGACCAGGGGCAGCAGCCCGATGCGCTGGAGCTGCCTGGCCGCGCTCGCACGGCAGTTCAGGATCACCACGGTCTTGCCCGGCTTGTGCGGGATGGACGTGGCCGCATCGGCTATGACGCCCAGGAAGGTGCTGTCCATCCCCTTGCAGTCGGCCAGGTCGAAGGCGACCTGCTTGCACCCGGCGCGGAACATCGCGCTGAGGAAGTCCGGTATGCCGAGGCTGTTCTTCTGCGTCGCAAAGCCGTACGGTTTCAGATAGACGGTGCTGTCGATAACGGCGACGCCGATGCGATCTTCTTCCTCCAAATCCGCGTCTCCCTTCGCCTGAGGACGTTCCGGTCCGGGACCTCCCTAGGAAGCGGAGCGCACGCGTCGTCCGCAACAATGCTTGAGCTTCCTGCCGCTGCCGCACGGGCAGGGGTCGTTGCGGCCGGGCGCGCGTCGCGCGGCCGGCCTGCCGGCCCTGGGCGCAGGCGGGGCAGCCTGAGCGCCCATGCTTCCCACCTCGACGTCCCGCCCTATGCGGTTCAGGAAGGCATGCAGCTGCGGCCTGACGGCCCGCTCCTTGATCTCCTCCAGCGTCCCGAAAACGTGGCTGAAGATGCGCTTGTTCGCCTCGCACAGATAAGGCACGCCGTCGCCGCCGATCCCGAGCTTCTCGCGGTGACGGTAGCACCCGCCGTGGCAATACGCAAGCCACTCGCACCCTTCGCAGACGCGCGGCAGCGTGTGCGCCCGCCTGACGAACTCCCGGAAGACGGGCCCGGACAGCATCTGCTCGAGCGTCCTGCGGCGGACGTTGCCCAGCAGATAGTGCTCCTGCACGTAGAAGTCGCAGGGGTAGACGTCCCCGTTCCACTCGACCGTCACCAGGTTCGAGCAGTCGCCCCTGAACTCGCAGCACTCGGGCGGCAGGCCGAAGAAGAGGTGCAGCCAGTTGTCTATCCCCCGCACGTAGTAGGTCGGGTCGTCGTTCTCCACCCACGCGTCGAACAGCTCGATCATGAAGTCCGCATACTGCGCGGCCGTGATGGAGTGCTCGGACAGGACGCCGGGCTCGCCCGTCGGCTCCGTGCAGGGGATGAACTGCGAGTAGTGCAGGTCGCCGTCCACAAGGAACCGGAAGATGCGCCGAGCGTGGTCCACGTTGGCCATGCTGATGACGACCAGGATGTTGAACTCGACGTTGTGCTTCTTCAGGAGTTCGAGCGCCCGCATCGTGACGTCGAAGGCGGGCCTGCCGTTGGGGAAACGGCGCACGACGTTCAGGTCCTCGGGGCCGTCCACGCTGAGCCCGACCAGGAAGCGGTTCGCCGCAAGGAAGCCGCACCACTCATCGTCCAGCACGACGCCGTTGGTCTGGAGGCCGTTGCCGAAGCAGTCGCCGGAGCGGGCGTGGCTTCGCTCGATGCCGACGACCTGCCGGAAGAAGTCCAGCCCCAGCAGCGTCGGCTCGCCCCCCTGCCAGCCGAACTTGATCTCGTTCGGCCCGAGGGCCAGGTACTGCTCACAGGCCGCCTCGAAGACGTCGGGCGTCATGCGCGGCCTGTCAACGCCGGGGTAGAGCCGGCCTGCGGACCGGTAGTAGCAGTAGTCGCAGGCCATGTTGCAATCGTGGCCGGCGGGCTTGAACAGGATGCCCAGGTTCGGCTTTCTCATCGGATCTGGCGAACGATGTCGGAGGCTGGCGGCGCGTGCCGCGCCCTGCCCTCAAGTCCGGGAACCGGTCCCCCTGGTAACACGAGGCGGGCCGCGCCTTCCCTCCCGAAGAGGCGTCCTGCCTCGACCTGTCGGGCGGCGAAACCGGCCGCAGCCGGGCGCGCGGATCGCAACGCGGCGCTACTTGTGCGCGCCGATCTTCTGCAGGAGCGAGTTGATCTTGTCCCGCAGCCGGGCGGCCATCTCGTAGTTCTCCCTGCGGATGGCGATTTCCTGCTCGACCTTGAGGCTTTGCAGCAGTTCCTCGTCATTGAGGGGAACGTTGTGCTTCTCTCTCAGGCTGCGGCGCAGGTCAACAAGGATCTGCCTCTCGGGGTTGTCGCCCCACTGGTCTTCCAGCTCGTACTCGATGCAGAAGGCCTCCACGTCGCGGATGCCGCTGTTGAGCGCGTCCAGCGCCTTGCGCGTGTCGCCGCCGTGCAGGTGGAGCAGCATCTCGGCGCGGGCGCGATCCACCACGAGGCTGGGACGGTAGCGATCGTAGTTGAAGATGATGGCTTCGTCGACGCAGCACTCGCGGATCAGCTTGAGGATCTTCAGATTGTGGAGTGCGTCGCTGAGGGCGCGGCGGTAATCGGCCAGGTAGAAGAGGGCGCGGCTGCGCCGGTAATAGTCGAAGAGCTCCTCGGCCAGCTCCGAAACCAGTTCGGCGCCCAGCTCCGGGGACGATCCCTCCGACCCGTCCCCGGACGAAGTCGGATGCGCCAGCACGTAGATGCAGTAATCCAATACGCTGGGGAAGCCGTGGGGCTTCGTGCCGTCGGGCCGGCCGTCGATCTCCCACTGGATCACGCCGCTGCGGATGCGCAACTGGATCTTCATCGTCCCGTCAACGCCCATCACCTTGCGCACGTTGCGGGACTCGTCCCGATCCTCGTAAGGCCAGTCGCCGATGACTATAGACAGGTCCATAGTCGGGTCGTTTGCGTGTTTTGGTTCGGCATCGAGCCGCGCACGCGCCGGACGGCTCAGCCGGATGGCGCCGCGTCCTCCTGCTTCCCTTCCGCCTGCCGTTCCGAAGACCGCACGTAGCGCATGCGCAGGTCAGTCAGCACATTCTGCATGTAAGAGGCTTCGTCGCCGCTCAGGTTCCCCTGAGTCTTCTGCTGAAGCATGGCGATGGTGTCGATCAAGTATCCGGCTTCGAGGGCGTCTCGCTGCTTCTTGCCGGTCAGCGGGCTCTCCACGTCGCCGAGCGCAACAAGGGTCTGCGTGTAGAGGCCCGCCAGGAGCACCTCGATGCTCGGCTCCGGAAGCGGGCGGCTTCGGCCCTCCCGGGCTCCGGTCGGTCGCTCGCGCTCCGGCTGCTCCGCCCGCAGCCTCGCCTTCTCATCGGCGACGGCCTTCTTCCAGTCCTCGTCAACGTGAAGCTCGGAAGCGTTCTGCTGCTTCTCGTTGTCTTCCGCCATCTGGGTTTCCCAGCAATTGCACCGCGGACGCCGATCGGCTCCACATCAACTTATTATAGGAGAACGATTCGCGCAGCGCATTTCAAGAGACTTTTCCTCCGGCCGCCCGGGAGCTGGACAGCACGGACGGCATGCCTTAGCATACGGCGGGCCGGCGGGAGTTGGCCGGCAGGCAAGAGGGCCAGGCGGACGGAGGCGGGTGCGGCAATGGTTCTATGGGCCGGAGTGGATGAGGCGGGTTACGGTCCGCGCCTGGGGCCGCTCGTGGTGGCGGGAACGGCCTTCGCCGTCCAGGAGCGTGTGCCGCCGCCGGACCTATGGGACCTGCTCGCCGACGCCGTCGCCAAGAACGCCAGAGGCAGCGACGGACGGCTGGTCGTCAACGACAGCAAGAAGGTCTACTCCCCCGCCACCGGCCTGAAGCGGCTGGAGGAGGGAGTGCTGGCGTTCCTGGCCGTCAGCGAGGAGGCGCGCCGGCGGGCCGGGCGCATTCGCCGCACCGGGGACCTGTTCGCCTTACTGGAGGGCGAGGGCGCATCGCCCGGCGATCCGTCGCCGTGGTTCCGCCGCGCGGCCGATCTGGCCCTGCCCCTGGAGAGCAACCTCTCGGCGCTGAGAAGCAAGGCTTCCGTGCTGCGGCGGGCCCTCCGCAGCAGCGGGATCCGGATGCTTTCCGCACGCGCGGCCGTGGTCTTGCCCCTGGAGTTCAACCGCGTCGTCGCCCGCACGAGGAACAAGTCCCTCCTGCTCTTCCAGAAGTGCGGGCTGATCCTTCAGGAGCTCTGGCGGCGCGCCGGCCCGGGCCAGTCGCACGTGCTCGTGGACAAGCACGGCGGAAGGGCGCGCTACAGGCGGCTGCTGCTGGACGTGTTCCCGGCCTGCCGCTGCGACGTCCTGGAGGAGGGTGCCGTGCGCTCCGCCTACCGCATCGCCGACCCCGGCCGGTCGGACCGCACCCTCATCATCACCTTCCAGGAGAACGGCGAGGCGCATGCTCTGCCCACGGCGCTCGCCTCGATGACGGCGAAGTACGTGCGCGAGCTCTACATGCGGGCCTTCAACGCCTACTGGCAGGAGCGCATGGAAGGGCTCAGGCCGACGGCCGGCTACTCCGGCGACGCCGGGCGGTTCCTGAGCGACATTGCGCCGCTGCTGCGCGCCGAGGAGGTGCCGGTCGAGGCCCTGGTCAGGCGCCGCTAGCAGGCTGTCAGGCGAGTCGCCTTGCATTCTCGCAGCCACCGCTCGGCAGCGGCCGCGACCTGTAGGGGCACGGCGCGCCGTGCCCCTACGTATCAGTCCGCGCAGGGGACGGTGAAGCGGAGGCAGTGCCGGAGGACTGACGCCAGATACGGAGGATCGCCATGTCACGCAAGGTCTGGGTAAGCACGACGGCCTTTCACTACTCGGGCGGCCCGACTGTGCAGGCCAACATCGACAAGGCCGCCCGCCTGATCGACCTCGCCGCCCTGAACCGGCCCGACATCGTCTGCCTGCCGGAGACGTTCGGCTACGTCAACGTCCCGCACGAGCGGGCCGAGCAGGTGGCCGAACCCATCCCCGGCCCCACCACCGAGATGGCCATCGACCGGGCGAGGAAGCACGGCACGAACGTGATCTGCCCCGTGCTCCAGAAACTCGACGGCCGGGTCTACAACTCCGCCGTCGTCATCGACCGCGATGGGCAGATCCTGGGAACCTACGACAAGCTGCACCCCGTGACCACGAGCTTCGACTTCACGGAGTTCGAGAGCGGCGTCACGCCGGGCCGCGAGCCGAAGGTGTTCGACCTGGACTTCGGCCGGATCGGCATACTGATATGCTTTGACATCCAGTGCGCGTGCGAGTGGGCGCGGCTGGCCGAGATGGGCGCCGAGATCGTGTTCTGGGCCTCCGCCTACGACGGCGGGTTCCACTTGCGCGCCATGGCCTGGGACTACCACTACTACGTGGTCTCCGCCGTGCTATCCTCGCACGCCGGCATCATCGACATGACGGGCGAGGTGCTCGCCCAGACCGAGTCCCCGCAGGCCGTCGTCGGCCGCGAGATCAACCTGGAGAAGAAGGCCTTCCACACCGATTTCAACGGGTCGCAGATACCGGCCATCCGCCAGAAGTACGGGCGCGACGTGACCATCCACCGTTACCACCAGGAAGGCGTCATGACGGTTGAGTCGAACCGGCCGGGCCTCACGATCAGGGACCTGATGGCCGAGTTCGACCTGGAGTCGATCCCCGACTACGTCGCCCGCCACGAGCGCGCGGAATCCTTCACTCGGGCGGGCAAGAAGCCGCCGGCCCAGCCGCCGCGGCGCGTCAAGGCTCAGTGGGCGTCGCCGGAATGAGCGGGTGCGGGGCCCGGCCAGGCGGACCGTGCGGGTCTGCGGCCGGCCTGGCCCGGCGTCAGGAATGCCGGCCTGCGCGCGGGCGGCGGACCGATCGCCTCAGGTTACTCAGAACAGCCCGGGCGGCTGCGGCGGCCCTTCGGCCAGCGCTATCACGATGAGCCGCAGGTCGTGCCACGCCTGCCCCTTCTGTCCGGGCGAGCGCAGCAGATAGGCGGGATGGTAGGCCGGCAGGACCGGAATGCCGTTGTAGAAGTGCCACTTGCCCCGCAGGTCGCCCATCGAGCGGTTGGTGTCGAGCAGCGCGTTGGAGGCGGGGCGGCCCAGCGCGCAGATGATCTTCGGCCGGACCAACTCGATCTGCCTGTGAAGATAGGGCAGGCACGCCTCCACTTCGTCGGCGCGGGGATCGCGGTTGTTGGGCGGGCGGCTCTTCAGGATGTTGGTGACGTAGACCTCCTCCCGCCCCAGCCCCATGGCGAAGACCATCCTGTCCAGGAGCTTGCCGGCGGGACCCACGAAGGGGATGCCCTGCGCGTCCTCCTCCCGCCCGGGCGCCTCCCCGACGAACATCAGGGCGGCGTTCGGGTCGCCGCGCGCGAAGACCCCCTGCGTCCTGCTCCGGTGCAGCGGGCACCGGGTGCAGCGCATGACCTCCTCTTCGACCTTGCGCAGCTCGGCGGACGGCCCCGGCGCCTTAAACAGGGCGTCCACGCCCATCATCTTCTCCAGTTCCAGCCGCTTCTTGAGCCGGTCGGGGCGCATCGGAACTCCGCATTCAGGCGTCCATCGCGCCATGGTATAGGGCGGCGGGCCGGCATGCAACGGGACGCATCATCGCCCGAGCGCTGCGACTCGGGCGGCCACGTCGCCAACGGACGGCCAGGCGCCCCCGGGCGCCCGGACCACCTGTACCCTCGGCCCGCGCGGCGCCCACACGCAGGGATCCGTCGGGCCGAAGACCGCCACGGTCGGCGCGCCCAGGGCGGCGGCCAGATGGGAGACCCCGCTGTCGTTCCCCACGTAGCAGCCGCAGTGCGTCAGAAGCGCGGCCACCCGGCCCAGGTCCAGGCCGGCTGCCCTGGCCAGCGGCACGCGCAACGGCAGGCGGTCCGCCACTTCCCGGCAGGCCTGCTCGTCCGCCGGGCCTTCGATCAGCAGGATCGGCCTCTCAAGCAGCTCAGCCAGGCGGGCGAAACGCTCGGGCGGCCAGCACTTCCGCCGCCCCCCGCTTCCCGGATGGATTGCGACCGGCCTGCGGCCCGCAGCCGGGCTGCGGCCCGCAGGCAAACGCGATGCAAGCCACCGCCCGGCCCGCTCGCCTTCCTCGCGCGGCACGCGTACGTCGGGGAACGGCAGGGGCTCCGGGGCGGGATCCGCAACGGCCCGGGCGAAGTGCACGGCCGCATGACCGGGTCCCGGCGGCCGGACGGGCCACGTCAACACGGGGCCGGGGCAGAGACGCCGCACGTTGCTCACCAGGGCCTCATCCGTGCCGGAGCTGTAGATCACCACGGCGTGCGCCTGCGCGAAGGCGCCCGTGGGGTCCTCAGCCGCGCCGGCGATGAACAGCGGCGTCAGCAGCGGGGAGTCGAACCGCACGACGCGGACGGGGAAGGCGAGCAACGGCGCGATCTGCTCCGCCCAGGCGGAACCGACCAGCGTGATCGCCGCACGCGGCGCTTCCCGCAGCATCACCTGGAGCGCGGGCACTGTCAGCAGCGTATCCCCCAGGCCGCCGGGCCTGACGATGGCAACACGCGCCTCCCCGCGCCGGGGCAAGCCCGCCGCCACTTCCTGCCGCAGCCGCATGGCGCCCTCCTTGCATTCCGGCGCTTCGCTCGCCCTCGGGCCGACGTGATGGGTTCTGCTGGAGGCTCCAAGAAAAGGAGCCACTTCCCACTGGGGGCGGTGGCTCCTGAGTCTGCGGGCTGTCAGCGCTATTGCCCGTAAGCGACCGTCGTGAACTTCGCGTAGATGCCCAGGATGTTCTCGAACCTGTAGTCCGCGTAGTGCACTTTGGTGATGCCGCCGTTGTGGGCGGCCTTCTGGATGCTGGCGTCGCCGATGGCGATCAGGCCCAGTATGTTCTCAGCCGTCGCTTCGCCGCGCTTCTCGGTGATCGGCGTCTGGTCGTAGTTCAGGCTGAGCGGGGCGTCAACCTGCGCGAATAGCATGCCGTGACCAGGCACAACGGGCGCCGCGTAGTACCCGGCGCAGCCGACCGACAGCCAGAGAACCCCACAGAGGCCGACAAGGCACGCATACCGTTTCATCGCCGTTTCTCCTCCAAAGAGCTGTAATCCCCGCCTGCAAAGCCACAATCTCCTGCCGGGTCACGTCTGTCCGCCGTCGCCGATCACCTCCTTCCCCGGACCCCAGCAAAGCCGGCAAACTGTCCTTTTACACCGGGGGCACGCGAATGTCAAGCAGGTGACAGCGCACGCCCGGTTGCCCCGGGCGCGCTCCAACCGGCGCTTGCCGGCCCCTTTGAAAACGCGCCCCGCCTTGGGCTAGAATGTAAGCGCTGGGTTCTGGGATGCGCACATTTCTGCCAAGCTCGCAGGTATCCAGATGGCAACCGAACCGATTCCGGCCGGGCAAGAGGAGTACGAGGAAGAGGAGGAGCGGCCGCGCAAACACCTCTCGGAGCGGCTGCTGGAGTCGCGCATCATCCTGCTGAACGAGACCATAACCTCCGAGCTGACCGAGGACGTGACGGCCAGGCTCCTGATCCTGGAGGCCGAGGACGGCAAGGCGCCGATAGACGTCTACATCAACTCGCCGGGCGGCGGGGTGGACGCGGGGTTCGCCATCTACGATATGGTTCGCTTCATCTCCGCCCCGGTGCGGTGCATATGCACGGGCCTGACCGCCAGCGCCGCCGTCCTCGTGCTGCTGGCGGCCCCAAAGAAGGCCCGACTGAGCCTGCCCAACGCGCGGTTCCTCATCCACCAACCCTCCGGAGGCGTGGGAGGAACCACCGCGGACGTCCAGATCGAAGCCACCCAGATACTGAAGATACGGCAGCGCATAAACGCCCTGATAGCCGAAGAAACGGGCCAGCCCATTGAGAAGGTCGAAGAGGACACCCGCCGCAACTACTGGATGGACGCCGAGGAGGCCGTCGAGTACGGGCTGATCACTAAGATCGTCACTGCCAAAAAGGACCTCAAGTAATCCGCGCCTGGCCGGGCGTGCGACGGCGCGACTGGTCGACAGTCATGCGGTTACGGATGCTCCGGCGGGGCCCGCGGAGGGCGCGGTGCAAGGAGGCCGTGACATGAGGGCATGCCGAACCAACGCAATGATCTGGGTGCTCGCCGGGCTGCTGCTGTGGGGCGCGGCCGCCGGAGCACAGGAACAGGCTCCCGCCGAACAGCCGCCCCAGCCGCCGCAGGAGCGCCCGGCCAGTTACTCCGTGCGCGAGCTCTCCCACGAGACCTACCAACTGGGCTGCATTGACATGCAGAGCTGCGTCCAGATCCTGGGCCAGCTCGGCTACAACACGAGCGCGCCCTCAGGGCAGGTCCAAATGGCTCAGTTGCCGGCCGTCTTCCCCATGCCCTCTGGCAGCCCGCAGAGCATCGTCGTCGACCTCGGCGACGTGTCCAAGACGAAACTCACAGGCGAGACCCTGTCCGCCCCCGAGAACCGGCTGATGATCCTCTACCACAGCAGCCAGAGCGAAGAGGTGGCGCAGCTGAAGGACCTGCTCGAGGACACAATCGACGTCCCGGAGCGCATGGTGCTGATCGAGGGCATGGTCATCGAGCTGACCGAAGACAGCCTGAAGGAACTGGGAGTCGAACTGCGGGCCTACGGCGGCGAGCTGCAATGGGGCCAGTTCGCCTCCGAGGTGGGGGGTACAGGGGAGAGCCAGGCCGCCCTATACCTCTTCCACAACCGGACCGACCTGGCCGCGCCCGCCGACCTGAGGCACCGCGTTGAGGCGACCATCCGCGCCGTCGTCCAGGAGGGAGGCGCAGAGGTGCTCTCCAGCCCCTCCGTCCTCGTCCTGAACAACCAGAACGCCAACATCCAGGTGACCAGGCAGTTGCCAGTGTTCAATACAGTCCTCACCCAGACCACCACAAATGTCAACATAATATGGGAAACCGTCGGCATCATCATGAACATCAAGCCCCGGGTGAGCACTGACGATTCGAACATCGCCATGCAGATCCTGGTCGAGGTCAGCGAGTCGCCCGAGTTCATCACCGTGCTGACGGGCGAGCGGGAACAAGCGCTCGCGCCCCTGATCGAGCGCCGGGTGGTGCAGACCGTCGCGCGCGTGCAGGACAACACGCCCTTCATCATAGGCGGCCTGATCCGCAACGAGAAGGCGAAGTCCACCGACAGGATCCCCTTCCTCTCCCGCATCCCCCTGCTGGGGAACCTCTTCCAGAGCAAGAGCGACCGGCGCGAGAAGCGGGAGGTCATCATCGTACTCACGCCGCGCGTCATCAAGACGGCCAGCTCTCACCGCCCCGTCCTGCCGAAGGACACGGACCAGTTCGACTTCCTGGACAGCCGCCTGTTCCGCAACTCCTACCGCCTGAAGGCCGAGGACATCTTCGACCTGGCCTTCCTCGAGGAGAACCAGACGATACTGGACGCCATGGCCCGCGTGCGCGGGTTCGTGGTCAGGCACCCCGAGTACGCCAAGCGCTCCCCCTTCCGGGAGATGGCCCAGGGCAGCATACCGGGCGAGGACGCCATTGTGATCCGCATGATCTACGAGGTCGCCAAGAAGCTCGAGCTGCACGAGCGAATCAAGACGGAGCGGATGATCGTCTTCCAGGCGGACCCCGACAAACCCGCCGGCTTCAGCGTCAAGTTCCTCAAGCGACTGCTCGAACAGAGCAGCCCTGACGGGACGATCGCCGGCTACTTCGACCGGCCGTATCCGAAGGAAGTGCTCTTCTTCCGCTACCAGCTGCCCATGGGCGACGGCATGAAGGAGGTGCTCTGCTCCCCGGTGGCGCATCTGGAGCGCAGGCTGGTCCAGAACCAGGACGAGGTGCAGGAAGTCCTGCAGGAGATCAACCGGCTCTACGACGATTACACCTACCATGAGTTCGCGTTCGTCCTGGACACGGACGCCGATCTGGTGCGGCTCAAGGCGGCCGTGGCGCTGCGCGAGGTGGCCAAGGTGAACAACTTCGAAGACCTGCTGGTGCTGCGCAGTTTCCGCGTGGGCCGCAGGATCGCAATGCCCCAGATGGAGGAGACCGAGAGGATCTTCCTGGTTGACCACGAAGTGGCCGAATACTTCTTCAAGAGCGACTACTACTACGCCGCCTTGAAAGCAACGCTGGAGCAGGGCTATAAGATCGTCGAGCAGGCCCTGGCGACGGAGGGACAATGATGCGGGGCAGTTGGCTCGCCCTGTTGGCCGCGGCGCCATGCGCGATCCTGGGGTGTTCGGCGCAGTCGGCGTCCCCGGGCACGCAGCCAGCTATCGCCGAGCTGGATGACTCCTTAGCGCGCCGGTCCCCGCTGGCCGGACTGGAAGCCGGCACGCCGGCCGAGGAAGTGCGGAACCTGCTCGGAGAGCCGGCCCTCGTGGAGGAGAAGCAAGAGGACGGAAATGCGGAGGTCTGGTACTACGATGGCGGAGTCGTAGTGATGCAGAAAGGCAAGGTCGCCTTCAGCTACTCGACGGCTGCCTCGCAACCGTGATCCGCGGACGGCGGCATCGGCCGTCCCGAAGGCGGACCGCCGACGCAACGTCGCATTCCCCCGCTCATTGACCCATCGGTCCAGGACCGGACAGGCTGCAGCAGCCATGAAGACCAGGGCCGTGAATCCGCTCAGCGCGATGGTCCAGCTGATCAAGCCGCACAAGTACCGGGTGCTGGGGGTGCTGGCGTGCCTGGCGGTGCTGTCGGTCTTCAACCTCGCCCTGCCGATGGTGTTGCGCTTCGTCGTCGACAACGTCTTCAAGGAACCGAAGGAGCCGTCCATCTCCAATGCCGCCGAACGCCTTGGCATCCTGCCGTACGTCCTCATCATCGTCTTTGTCGTCTACGGGATGCGGAACCTCTTGTTCTACCTGGCCAAGACCCGGGTCATGGTCGTCGGGGAGAGGACGGCGTTCGAGCTGCGCCAGCGGCTCATCCGCCACCTGCACGCGCTGTCGGTGGACTTCTATCAGCAGAACAAGCCGGGCAAGATATCGGCCCGCGTCATGCAGGACGTGCAGGCCATCAAGGAGTTCATCCAGGAAGAGCTGGCCAACTCGATGCTGAACGTCCTGATGCTCGTCGTCGCGTCGGGCATCATGCTGTACATAGACTGGTTCCTGGCCCTCGTGACGCTGGCCGTGCTCCCCTTCCACGTGCTGGTCTACTACGCCTTCAGGAAGCCGATAGCCACCTATGCCCGGCAGGCGAAGGAGCAAACAGCCGACCTGGGCGGCGCCCTGATAGAGCAGTTCGACGGCGCTCCGACCGTCAAGGCCTCCGCCACGCAGCTCATCGAACAGGAGAAGATCCGGGAGTCCATGCGCCGGGGCATGCGGGCCCAGATCAAGCAGAGCTGGTACTACGTCCTGCAGAAGGTCGCGGCGGACCTCCTGGTGGGGATCGGCATCATCATCCTGTACGGCGTCGGCGGATACCTCGTCGTGTCCAGAGGCACGCTGCAGGCGGGGGACTTCGTGGCGTTCTTCCTCTACGTGGGGTTGCTCTACCCGCGCCTGCTGGAGCTGGTCGGCCAGGCCGGCAAGTTCGCGCACACCGGCAGCTCGGTCGAACGGGTCTTCGAGATCCTGGGTATTGAGCCCAGCGTGCGCGAAAGTCCGAAGGCCCTGCCTCACGAGATCTCCCGCGGCCGGATAGAGTTCCGCAACGTCACCTTCAGCTACGGCAACGGCAAGGTGCTGGACAACGTCTCGTTCTGCATCGAGCCGCGCGAACACGCCCTCGTCACCGGCCCGAGCGGGTCCGGCAAGAGCACCTGCACGAACCTGATCCCGCGCTTCTTCGACCCGCAGCAGGGAGCCATACTGATCGACGGCGTGGACGTGCGCGACTTCACCCTCACCTCGCTGAGGCGCCAGATCGGGCTCGTCTTCCAGGACTGCTTCCTGTTCAACGACACGATCATGGCCAACATCCGCTACGCCGCCCCCGAGGCCAGCGACCAGGCCGTCATCGACGTGGCCCGCCAGGCCTATGCGGACGAGTTCATCGAGCGCCTGCCCCACGGCTACATGAGCATCATCGGCGAGGGCGGAATCCAGCTCTCCCAGGGCGAGAAACGGCGCCTGATGATCGCCCGCGCCATCCTCAAGAACCCCAGGATACTGATCCTCGACGAGCCGCTCGTCTCGCTCGATCCCATCGCCAGGGAGAGAACCATCGAAGGGCTCGCCGAGCTGATGAGGAACCGCACCGTGCTGACCATAACCCACTATCCGGCCGAGCTCCCCTATGCCCATAAGCAACTGCACGTCTCCGACGGCGGGGTCACCGTCAGGGACCTGAGCGGCAAGATCCTGACGTTCTAGGCGGGCGCGCAGCACCGAGCTGCGCGCGCCCATCCTCCGCAACCGCAACGGAGGCCGTCCTCGATGGTGAACCACGCCCCCGAGCGCCCGGCAGCCGACGCGCTCAGGTGCCTCGTCATCATCCCCACGTATAACGAGCGCGAGAACCTGCGGCCCCTCTGCGCGGCCGTGCTGGCGCAGGGAACCGCCCTCGAAGTGCTCGTCGTGGACGACAACTCGCCCGACGGAACGGGCGACCTGGCCCGCGAACTGGCCGCGCGCGATCCGCGAGTCCACCTCCTCGAGCGCGAGGGCAAGCTCGGACTCGGCACGGCCCACATCGCCGGCTTCCGGTGGGCGCTGGCCCGGCACTACGAGCGCGTCATCACCATGGACGCCGATTTCTCTCACCCGCCGGACCGCATACCGGCGATGCTGGAGGCAAGCCGGCACGCGGACGTCGTCATCGGTTCGCGCTACGTCGAGGGGGGCGGCCACAAGGACTGGCCCGTGCGCCGGCTCCTGCTCAGCTCCCTGTCCAACGTGGTGGCCCGCCTGGCGCTCCGGCTCGAGCCCGCCGACTGCACGGGCGCGTTCCGCTGCTTCCGCCGCCGCGTCCTGGAGCAGATCGCCTTCGAAAACATCGTCGCCGCCGGCTACTCCTTCCAGGAGGAGATGCTGTGGCATTGCTCGGGGCGCGGGTTCGCCATCGCAGAGGTGCCGATCGTGTTCGCGGACCGGCAGCGGGGGCGCTCCAAGATATCCTGGCGGGAGGTCTGGGGCGGCATCTCGACCGTAATGCGCCTGGCGTTCGCTCCGCCCGGCCGCAAGCGCCCCGCCGGCCCTCCGGAGCCCCGCCGCCGATTGCATTAGCCGCGCCGCACAGGTACCATGTCACCGTCTCGGCGCCCATCGGAGCGATCCTTCTCGGACAGAAAGGAAGCAACATTGAAGACCAGCGGCGCACTCCTGCTGCTTCTCTCCCTTGCGCTCGCTGCGGCGGGCTGCACGGCTCTTCCGCCGGAGCAGTCGCGGGAGCTTGAAGCCCGCAGACAACAGGCGGCCAACGTGCTGGACACCTTCGCCGCAGCCATCCGGCAGGACACTCCGGAGGTGGTCGAAGCGCTGCTCGCCCCCGAGCTGTCCGGCGGCATGGCCAGGGAGCTGAGGAAGCGCGCGGAGAGCGTCGTCTGGCTTCAGCGCTACAGCGGCTACACGCTCGATTCGCAAGGGGCCCTGGATCGCGTGAGCCGCAAGGACTGGCAGCGGGGCGCCTTCCGCGTCGAAGTGCGCGCCTCCAACGACCAGGGCGAGCGCCTGAGGCACGAGTTCGGGCTGGTCCTGGTCGACGGCCACTGGCGCATCCGCGATTTCAAGCTCACCGAGCCGGCCCAGGGGGACGCCATCGATCCGCCGGCGGCCGTCAAGGCGGAAGTCATGCCGCAACTGGCCTTCATCCTGGAGAACATGAAAGAGGGACGCATGGCCGACGTCTTCTACGAGCTGCCGGACAGGGACGTCTGCCGCCGTCGCTCCGTGAAGCTTTCCTGGTGGCAGAAGATCTTCAGCGGCGGCGCCGGGGGCTGGCTCAGCCTCTATGACGACCTGGAAAGGGCCAAGCAGTTCCACTTCCCCGACTGGCCGGACCCCGACGAAGTCTACGCCTGGGCTTACGCGACGCCGGGCGGCATCATGGCGGTCTATGAGGTGCCCTACGTCTGGCGCGAGGGAGGCATAGACGAGCCCGACATGCTCAGCATCCGGGTTATCTTCATGAAGACGGACGACCGGTGGCGGCTCTACACGCTGCGGCTGATCGGCAAAGGGATCGCCGACGCGTAACGCGCCATCCGCGCCCGGCCCTCAGCGCAGCGGCGCCACCCACCTATGGGAACCGAGCGGAACGATGCAGAGCGAGCGGCCGAGCTGAGGGTCTGCCCGGACGTGTCGGGGGACGAGCTGCTGAGGTACCTAAGCGTCCGCTTCGTCACGACGTCCAAGACGGCGCTGCGGCGCCTGATCGCATCGGGCCGGATCCGGGTCGACGGCGGGGCTGCGGAGCCGCGCCGCGTGCTCCGGGCCGGCGAAGTCATCTCGCTCCCGCCCGAGCTGCGTGCCTCGCCCCTGCCGGAGCAGACCGTCCCCATCAGCGTGCTCTACGAGGATGAAGAGCACCTGTGCGTCGACAAGCCCGCGGGCCTTCCGGTGCTGCCGGGCCGCAAGGGAGACGGCGCCGAGTTCCACGAGTCCCTGGTCGCCATGCTCAACCGCAACGCGCCGGACGGCGGCCCGTACGTGCGCCCCCACCTGGCCCACAGGCTCGACCGCGAGACCTCCGGCGTGCTGCTCGTGGCGAAGTCCGACGGCGCCGGCCGCGCGCTCGGCAGGCAGTTCGAGCGCCGCCAGGTCGAGAAGACCTACCTCGGCATCATCGAAGGCGTGCTCCCCCGGGCCGAGCTTCGGCTCGACATTCCCCTGCAGCGAATGCCCGGCAGCGCGCTGAAGATGCAAGCAGCCCGCCAGGGCGGCAAACCGGCCTCGACCCTGGTCAAGATCGCGGAGCCGTTCGGGCACTTCTCGCTCCTCGAGATCCGCCCCCTGACCGGCAGGCAGCATCAGATACGCGTGCACCTGGCCGCAGCCGGCCATCCGCTCGCCGTCGACCATCTCTACGGGCGGCGGGACGAACTGCGCGGAGCGCAGTTCAACGCGATCCTGGGAAGGGCCCGCGCCCGCGCGGATGCGGTCCTGCTCGCCCGCTGCCCCCTGCACGCGGCCTCCGTCAGGTACCGGCATCCGGGCACGGGCGAGCCGATGGAGCACCGGTCCCCCCTGCCGGCGGACCTGGCGCGGTTCCTTGAGCTTCTGAGGAAGGCCGATCCCCCGGGCTGACGGGCCGCGAGCGCCACGCCGACCCGGCCTTTTGTGGTTGCAATGCGGCGCCCCGGACTGTTACCTTGGAGCAGACTGCGGCCCCGGAACCCACCCAACCGCACGCCCGATCGCGGGGAAACCGATGGACGCCAGACAGCCCGTCCTCATCATGATCCAGGGGCCCGAGCCGGGCTGCGTCTACAAGCTGCGCGATAACCGCGTCACCACGATCGGCCGCTCCTCCCGCAACACGGTCCGCGTCACCAGTCCGACCGTCAGCCGCTTCCACTGCGAAGTGGCCTGCATCAACGGCCGATGGGAGGCCAACGACCTCAACAGCAAGAAGGGCACCATGCTGAACGGGCGGCGGATCGCGGACAAGGCGGACCTGAATCCCGGCGACCTGATCCGCCTGAGCACCACAGTCTTCCGGTTCGACCTCGTGGAAGAGAGCGCGTTGCAGGACAGCGCCCTGATAGCCATAAAGGAAGCCGAGCTCGACCAGCACCTCGTCGCCAAGGGCGAAGGCATCGGCACGCTCGACGAGATCCGCCTGAGGAGCCGCCTGGAGCGCGAGCAGGCCATGGAGGATCGCCAGTGGAAGCGCTCGGTCTGGAAGAGCAACCTCGCGTTCCTGGGCGCCGTGGCCGCCGCGACGGCCGCCCTCGTGGCGGGGGCGCTGGCCTGCACCGAGGGCGGCGGTCCCCCAGGCGTCAGCCCGCTGGCCGGCAAGGAGGCCGCAGCGCTGCAGGCATACGAGCAGGCTATGGCAGCCCTGAATGCCGGCGACCGCGCCGGCGCGATGGCGCGCCTCGCCCGGATGCAGAACGACTTCGCCGGCACGGAAGCGGCCAAGCGCGCCTCCGAAGCCCGCTCCGAGGCCCTCTGGCTTGCGGTCCAGGAGGGCTTCTCGAGGGTCGGCGCGCACGAGGCGGAGGCCGACTACGCCGCCGCGCTCGGCCAATACGACCAGCTCGATGGACTCGAGCCGAGCGGCCCGGCCCGGGAGCTGATTCGACAACGCCGCCAGTACACGCTTCGGCTCGCCCACGCCGCCTTCAGGACGCTGGAAGAGAACGCAAGCGAGCGCGTCGACGGGGGCGACCGGCAGGCGGCCCTGGACCTGTACCGCAAGGCGGCGGACAGCATCGGCGTCCCCGAACTCGCCGAGAAAGCCAGGCAGAAGGCGGCGGAACTGGAAGCCGGAGCCGCCGGCTGACGCAGAGGCAAGGAGGCCACACGCGTGGCAAAGCAAGCGACTCAACGTCTGCGCACGAATGAAGAGCGTCTGGTGGAGCAATCGGTCCTCGGCGAGGTATCGTCGCCCGTGAGCCGGGGAACCTGGAGGGTCGGGCCCGACGGCGCCGCCTCCATCCTGCCGGGCGTCGGCGGGATCACCTACAACTGCAAGGTGGGCGACAGCGCCATCGAATGGGAGGCCGACCACGTCGAGCCCGGCGTCTCCGTCAAGAACGACAAGGACGACCGGAACACGGCGCTCAACACGCTCGCCTGCGTCGGCAACGTCGCCCGCGTGGTCAGCGGCGACGCCAAGGGCAGGACCGGGGTCGTCACCGGCAAGCACGGCGGCATCGAACACGTCCTAGTCGACTTCGCCGACGCCGTGCTCGACGCGCTGGTGGTCGGCGACAAGGTGCAGATACGGGCCCGCGGCCTCGGCCTGAAGCTGCCCGACCTGCCCCACATCGCGCTCATGAACCTGGACCCCGGTCTGCTGGAGAAGATGGCGCCGCAACGGGATGGAGACCGGCTTCGCGTGTGCGTCACGTGCGTGGTACCGGCCGCCGTCATGGGAAGCGGCCTCGGCGCGCCCCACACCTTCAGCGGCGACTACGACATACAGCTCTTCGATCCGGAAGCCGTCGCGGAGCACGGCCTGGCAAAGCTGCGGCTGGGCGACATCGTGGCGGTCCAGGACGCCGACCACACGTTCGGCCGCATCTACAGGAAAGGGGCGATGAGCATCGGCATAGTCGTGCATAGCTGCTGCAAGACGGCCGGACACGGGCCGGGCCTCACGTCGCTGATGAGCAGCGCGGACGGCCGGATCGTGCCCGAGGTCGATCCGTCGGCCAACATCGCCGGGTATCTGAAGATAGGCTGCAAACGCCCCAAGCGCAGGCGCAAGTGACGGCCGTGGCAGGCATGGAACCCAGGCAGTTCGCCAAGTACACGCTGCTCGAGCACATGGGCAAGGGGGCCGTGGGCAGCGTCTACCGCGCCCGGGACAACCAGGACGGCAGCATCGTCGCCGTCAAGATGTTCGAGTCCACCGCGGAACGCCCGCCCGAGATGGCCCGCAAGCTGCGCGACCGAGAAGTCCGCATGCTCGTCAGCGTCCAGCACCCCAACGTGGTCAGGTTCCTGGGCTCCGGCGAGGAGGGGGACCAGTTCTACTACGCCATGGAGCTCGTCGAGGACAGCCTGCTGCGCTGCATGCGGGGGGACGGGGACTTCGAGCTGGTCGACAAGATCCACATCCTCCGCCAGACCGCCAGCGCCCTGGTGGCCATCCACCACCAGGGCATCGTCCATCGCGACATCAAGCCGGGCAACATACTGCTGGACCGCGACCCCAACGGCGCCATCCACGTCAAGCTCACCGACATGGGCATCGCCAAGAACGTGAGCGAGACGGACATCGTGCGCGAGCAGATCCCCTCCCACATCCCGGGCACGCCCAAGTACCTCTCGCCCGAGCAGATCCAGATGCTGCCCGTGGACGGACGCGCGGACGTCTTCGGCCTCGGCGTGGTGGCCTACGAGCTGATCATCGGCAGGCCGCCCTTCCACGCGGACTCGAGCCAGGGCTACCTGGTGGCGAACGTCGAGCAGCGGCAGGTGCCGCCCCGCCAGGCCGCCGAGTTCGTGCCCGACTTCCTGGACGCCATGATCGAAAAGATGCTGGCCAAGGACAGGGAGGAGCGCTACGACTCCGACGCGCTGCTGCGCGACCTGGAGCTCGCCCAGCAGCACCTGATCAGCGGCGCCCCGCTGGTGGAGCGCACCAACCCCGGCTCCCTCTTCTACGAGCCGCCGCCCTCGGAAGCGCGCGGGGCCGAAGAGCCCGGCTTCATCCGCTCCATAACGCCCGTCTCGTGGAGCCTCAGCGGCGCCATCGTCATCGCCGGCGCACTGGCGCTCCTGATGCTCTGGCCCCCGGCCAGCCCGGAGGCCCAGGCGCAGCCCGGCCCGCTGCCCGTGCAGCCCTCCCCGGCGGCCGAGCGCCTGCAAGAGGCCGCCGCCGCTGCGGACGCCGGCCGGTACTGGCAGGCCCTGTGGCTGCTGCGCGCCGCCCAGACGGAGGACGCTCCCGCCGAGCTACAGCAGAAGGCGCGCGAAGCGTCCCGCCGCGTGCAGGATGCCCTGGCCGAGGACGCCTACGCCGCCGCCATGAGGATGCTGCAACAGAACCGCCGGGACGAGGCCCAGATCGCCCTGCTCCGCATGGAGGAGTTCCTGCCCGACGCGCAGCGAACCGGCCGGCTCAGGGACGCGCTGCGCGAACGCGAGCAGGCCGAGTCGCTCGACGAACGCTGGGACGCCGCCGTCCGCAGAACCTACACGCTCGTGACCGAGCGGCGTCATAAGGAGGCCCTGGCCGTGCACGCGAAGCTGCTGGAGGAATTCGCCGACGACCCGGCCCGCCTCCAGTCGGCCCATCGCATGATCGGCGACCTGCTCGAGAACTGGGCCCGGTACCTGCTCCAGGTCCCCCCGGACCCCGACGCCATCCGGGAGCTGCTCGACGCCGTCGACGCCTACCGCGCCGCGATCCCCGATCGGCCCCCGGCTTCCCTCGTGACGCAACTCCGCCTGAAGCTTGCCGAAGCGTACGGCGACCGGCAGCAGTACGCCCTCGCCATCGAGCAGTACGAAGCGGCCGCCCTCGCGGGGGACGAGGAAGCGGCGAAGCAAGCCCGGGAAGCGATCGAGCGACTGCGCGCGCGCATGACCGAAAGCCCGCAGGAAGCAGAAGACGTCGCGCAGCGGCTGGAGCGGGACGGGTTCGCCGGCGAGCTCTGGCAGGAACGAACCGACCCCGGCGGAACACAGGCCCTGGCCGACGGCGCCCTCCAGCTCAGGGCACAGGGCGGGACGGCCGAGACCGTCCTCATGCGCGAGTTCGCCCATCCGGTCCGCACCCTGGGTTTCAGCGCGGCCGCGCAGATCAGGACTTCGGCGAACGTCCTGGAACGCCCCGGGCACGTCCGGTGCGGGATCGGGATCAGGGATGCGACCGGCAACGTGTTCGAACTCTGCTTCGACGGCGGCTCGTACCTGGTGGCCAGAAGGTCCGGCCAGGTCTCCGCCGGGGGAGCCGTCCGGAAGGCGTTCGGCGACGAAGGCACGAGCTGGCACAAGCTGGGCCTGCGCTACAACTACGAGACGGCCCAGCTGGCCGCCCTGATCGACGACGAGGAGGTGCAACGCTACGACCTGACGCTCTCGGAGTTGCGGCTGCACGTCTTCCTGGCGACGCCGGCCGGAGTCGCCGCGGGCGCCGACTTCAAGGACCTTTCCTTCCGTCCCTGACCCCCCCTGCTCTTGCTCCTACTCCTGCTCGCAGGCAGGTGCTAGGTTTTAGGTGCTAGGTGCCAGGAACTGCCCCTACTCCTGCTCCCGCTGTTCGTTGTTCGTTCCTCGTTGTTCGTTCCTCGTAGTCACTGTCCACTGTCGTTACCGTTGTTCGGCGTTAGTCGTTACTGACAACTGGCCACTGACAACCGGCAACTGACTTAACTGTCGTACTCCAGGATCACGCCCAGCGCTTGCGTGCGGTCGTCCACCAGCATGTGGAAGGCGTCCACGGCCTCCGCGAACGGGAACCGGTGGGTGATCATCGGCGCCGTCTGGATCTGGCCCTTGCTGACGAGGTCGAGGAAGAGCTGTCTGTTGCGCACGCGCGTCCACTTGTTGTGCGGGCTGGCGCTTTGCGGGTGCATGGCCGAATGGGCGCCCAGCAGTTGCACGCCGCGAGAGTGCAGGTCCGTGTAGAGGTCCATGGGCGGCGTGTCGCCGCGGGGCGAGCCGAGCGCCACGACGCGCCCGAGCGTGGCGGCTACCTGGAGCGCCGTAGGGAAGACTTGCGGGTTGCCGGTCGCCTCGATGACGACCTCGGCCATCTCCCCGCCCGTGAGTTCCTCGACGAGCGCCACGAGGTCCGTCTGCGCCGGGTTGGCGATGGCTGTGGCGCCGAGCCCCTTGGCGATCTCCAGGCGCTTGTCGCTCAGGTCGACCCCGATGAGCGTTTGAGCGCCGGCTGCGCGCAGGATCTGAAGGGCGAGCTGGCCAACGATGCCCATGCCGAAGATGACGGCCGTCTCGCCCAGCACGACGCGGCCTATGCGCACGCCGTTCATGGCCGTGGCGCCGAGCGTGTGGAACGTCGATTCCTCGAACGAGATGCCATCCGGAATGCGCAGGACGTCGCCCCGCTCGGCTATGGCGCGCGTGGCGTGCCGTCCGCCCGTGCAGACGCGGTCGCCTTTCTTCAGGTCCGTCACGGCCTTGCCCGCGGCAAGGACGGTCCCGGCCGCGGAATAGCCCGACCTGATGGGATACTTGTGCTGGCCCATCTGGATCGGCTTGGTAATGCCCATCATGTAGGCCAGCTCCGTGCCCGTGCTGATCAGCGTGGCGCACGTCTGGATCAGCACCTGCTCGTCCTTGAGCTCGGGCACGTCAAACTCCTCGATCTCCACGACCCCCTTGCAGGGGAACACCGTCTGCCTCGCTCTCCCGGCCATTCCGGATCCTCCGCTTCTGCCCTCTATCCCTCGCCCCTCGCAGGCCGGCGGTCCGTCCGCCGTACGGCGGCCAAGCCCTGCACGAACGGGGCTGCTGGACGACTGGCCCAGCATCTTACCACACCGGCGCGGTGAGGTGCGAAGTCGCGCCCCCTCCCCGCCGCAATCCTTGCCCCTGCCTTGCCCGCCGAAGCCCTCGCGGAGGCGGGTCGTGCTCTTGCTCTTACTCCTGCTCCGCGCGCCCGCTGTTCCCCTTCGGTTGCGCTCAGGGCCTTCGGGTTGCTCCCGCCGTTCGGCGGGCAAGCGTTGTTCGTTGTTCGTCGTTACTGGCAACTGGCCACTGGCAACTGGCCACTGCCGTTACCCTCCCACTGCTTGACGCCCCAAGGCTTTGGCTGTAGCCTGTAGCCGCGTGGGGGCATGCGCTCCCCTTCCCCCACAGGGCCGCGACAGAGGGGCAGATGGCTCTCTTCGACGATCAGCAGAGCGGGCAAGCTCTTGAGCCGCCCTCGGATGCACCGCTGGCCACGCGGATGCGGCCGCGCACGCTAGAGGAATTCGTCGGCCAGGAGCACTTCGTCGGCGAGGGGCAGCTTCTCTGGCGGATGATCAAGGCCGACCGGCTCGCCTCCCTCATCTTCTACGGCCCGCCGGGCACGGGCAAGACGGCGCTGGCCTACGTGATCGCCCGCCGGACGCAGGCGCACTTCGAGCCCATCGACGCCACCACGTCCAACGTGGCCGAGCTCCGCGAGGTCCTTTCGAAGGCCGTCGAGCGCAAGGGGCGCGGCCAGCGGACCGTCCTGTTCATCGACGAGCTGCACCGCTTCAACCGCGCCCAGCAGGACGTGCTGCTGCCGGATGTCGAGAAGGGGACCGTCATCCTGATCGGCGCAACGACCCACAATCCCTTCCACTCGATCAACTCGCCGCTCCTGTCGCGCTCGCAGATATTTCAGTTCAAGCCGCTCGGCCGCGAGCACCTGCGCGAGCTGTTGCTTCAAGCGCTGCGGGACGAGGAGCGCGGGCTGGGCCGGCATCCCGTGGACCCCGACGACGACGCCCTCGACCTCCTTGCCGAGATGTGCGACGGCGACGCCCGGCGCGCGCTCAACTCGCTCGAGGTCGGCGTGCTGAGCACCGAGCCGGGGCCGGGCGGGCGGGTCCGCTTCGACCTGGCCCTCGCCGAAGCCTCCATCCAGCGCAAGGCCCTCGTCTACGACCGCGACGAGGACGAGCATTACGACACTGCCAGCGCCTTCATCAAAAGCATGAGGGGCAGCGACCCGGACGCCGCCCTCTACTGGATGGCCAAGATGCTCGAAGGCGGAGAGGACCCGCGCTTCATCGCGCGCCGCATCGTCATCTGCGCCGCAGAGGACGTGGGCAACGCCGCCCCTTACGCCCTGGTGCTGGCGACCGCCGCTCAGCAGGCCGTCGAGTTCGTCGGCATGCCAGAGGCGAGGATCCCCCTCGCCCAGGCCGTCACCTACATCGCCTGCGCGCCGAAGAGCAACGCCTCCTGCATGGCCATTGACGCGGCGGAGAAGGACGTGCGGGAGGGCCGCACGCTCCCAGTGCCCGACCATCTGAAGGACGCCAGCTATCCGGGCGCCGAGCGCCTCGGGCACGGCAAGGGCTACAAGTACGCGCACAGCTACGAGGGGCACTGGGTAGACCAGGACTACATCCCCACCACGCGCATCTACTATCGCCCGACCGAGCAGGGGCACGAGAAGAACCTCAAGGCCCGCCTCGACGCCATCCGCAAGGCCCGCGGAATCGAAGACAAGCCGCAGGACGACGCCAGGTAACCACAACGACACAACGAGCACGACGAGGCACGGAGTTGGGAGAAGGGGTGCAGTTCGAGCCGGTCCCGCCGGAGACAGAGGCCGTTGCGGCGAACGTCATCGAGGCCGCATTCCGCGTCCACCGCGCCTTGGGCCCGGGCCTGCTCGAATCTGCCTACGAGGCCTGCGTGTGTCACGAACTAGGCAAGTTGGGCGTCCCATTCGAGCGCCAGATCGACGTCCCCCTCGAATACGACGGCGTCCGCCTGGGTATAGGTCTACGCCTGGACCTGCTGGTCGGTGAGCGCGTCGTCGTTGAACTGAAAGCCGTGGAGAGGATCCAGCCGCTCCATGAAGCCCAGTTGCTGACGTACATGAAGTTGACGGGGGTGCGTCTCGGGCTGCTCCTCAACTTCGACGTGAAGCAGTTGAAGGACGGCATAGTGAGGATGGTCCTGTGATGCCCGTCAACGTCGTGGGCGTCGTGTCGTCGTGGTTCCCGTAGAGGTGCAGTGGGGGGCATGTTCAGGAAGAGGCCACAGGCAGCGCGGCGCTGGTGCCCGAAGTGCAACGAGCCGATGGGGCCGATGCGCATCGAGGGCACCGAGGCCGACCTGTGCCTGAAGTGCATGGGCATGTGGTTCGAGGCCGGCGAGCTCTCGCGCGCCTCCGGGCTGAAGATCACCGAGGCACCCACCGGCAGCGCGCTGGCCGGCGCCAGGCGCACGCCCTACCGCTGCCCCTCCTGCGCCGTCCCCCTGTACGAACGCGAGCTCGACCCCGGCTCCGAGATCCTCATCGACCAGTGCCCCAGGTGCTCGGGCCTGTTCCTCGACCGCGACGAGTTCGGCCGCGCCCAGAGCTACTTCCGCGCCAAAGGCGCCCCGCGGCTCAAGAGGCGGCGCCCCACGGAGCCGCCGCGCCGCCCCGTCTACACCACGGCCAGCGACATAGACGAGGACGGCACGGGCGCCGTCTTGTTCCAGTTCATGACGGGCCTGCCGCTCGAAGTCGGCATGGCCACCACGATCTTCCCGTTCCTGACGGTCGGGCTGCTGCTGGTCAACACGGCGGCCTTCGTCCTTGCGGCGACCGAGGGCCTGCGGGCGTCGGTGTTCGGATGGGGGCTCGTGCCGTCCGAGGTGCTCGGGGGACACCGGCTCTACACCTTCCTTACCTCGATGTTCATGCACGGCGGCGTGATGCACCTGGTCGGCAACATGTATTTCCTGTACTTGGTGGGGGACAACCTGGAGGAGCGGCTGGGGCGGCTGAAGCTCCTCGGGCTCTACCTTCTGTGCGGGCTGATGGCCGGCGTGGCGCACGTGGTCGGCAATCCCCACTCGACGGTGCCGGCCGTCGGCGCGAGCGGGGCGATCTCCGGCCTGATCGCCGCTTACGCAGTGTTCTTCCCGCGCGCGCGGTTCGTGATCCGGTGGTTCTGGTTCTTCTGGTATCACGTCAAGTTCGGCGTGCCGGCGTGGGGGTACTTCGTCTTCTGGGTGTTGCTTCAGGTCTTCTTCGCGTCGCTGGGCTTGCCGGGCGTGGCGTGGTGGGCGCACGTGGGGGGCTTTGCGTGCGGGATTGCAGTCGCGTGCTTCGTGCGCTGGCACGAGATGCAGCAGAAACCCTTGCAACCCGCGCGCCGGTGAAGACGTCAACCACGACGACACGACGTGCACGACGAGGGCACAGCAATCAGAGACCGGCGTTACGTAGTGGTCGTCGTGCCGTTGTGGTTAGAAGGGAACGTCCGCACGCGATCTCGAAGTCGTCCACGTTTACGCTGCCCGAGGTGTCGGGCCCGAACTCGAGCCGCACGCACTGCCACTGCGTCCAGTCGAGCGGGAAGCTGCTGAGGGGGATCTCGACCTCCGCCCATCCGCCCTCCAGCTCCGTCACGCCGACGGCATCGGCAGCGGCAGCGGCCGACTTCCCCGCGGCGTCGCCCATGACCACGCGGAACGCCTCCGGCGGCCGCGCATCGCCGCGCAGGACGAAGCTGAACGTCCCCCCGGCCTCGCGATACTCCGACAGGTCATTGGGATGGTAGGGGCCGAGCTCGACCGACGCCCCGCCCTGCTGCCACATGATGCGGAGGGAGGGCGGCGCCTGGCCGAACAGATCGGGGTCCGCCTTCACCTCAACGGCGCCGCGCGTCCTGGGCGACGGGCCGGCGAACGGCGTCTCGCCCGAGCATATGGGGAAGGCGTAGTCGGTCGTCCTGGGGCCGAAGTCGGCGGGGACCTCCTGGCCCGCGGCGGCGAACGCGTTGAGCTCCTTCATCCACTGCGCGGTGCGAGGGCTGAGCTCGGGGATGACGCGGAAGGTGCCCGGCTCCGGCACGGGATAGAACCAGTGAAAGCCGTATGCCCGGATGCCTTCGCGGATGATGGCCTTCATGTACCAGACGATCTCGGGGTTCTCGCCGTCCGCGGTGAGGCGGGGCTCAGCGCCGAACTCGCCCAGGAACAGGGGCTTGCCCACCTCGCGGGCGGCCGCGACCTGCCCGCGCACCATGCGGACGTAGTCCCGCTCCGTGTGCCAGTTGTAAGTCCACGGGTCGTTCGTGTAGGCGTGGATGCTGGTGATGTCGATGCCGCGGGAGGCGTTGATGTTGACCCAGCCCCGGCGGCTCTCAGGGGTGTCCGGCCAGTGCATGCCGCCGTCCACGCCGCTGCTGATGAGGTGATTGGGGTCGACGGCCTTCAGGTCCGCGGCGGCCTGCTCGTAGAAGCGCCTGGTCCCCGGCAGATCGTCCGGACTGCCGCGGTACTCGTTGGCCACCTCCCAGAAGAGGATCTGCGTCTCGTCCTTGTAGCGCGCGCAGAAGTCCTGGACGAATTCCTTCCAGGCGCGGTAGGCTTCGCTATCGACGTCGAACCTGCTGCCGGGCGCGGCGCTGGCGGGCAGTTCCGTGAAGGTGAGGATCAGGTATATCCCGTCGGTCCTGCATGGATCGACGAACACCCGGTCGAACTCACGGTAGAAGGCGTCGCGGTCCTGCCGCCATCTGTCGTAGGTGGCGGCATTCTCGCCCTCGCCGGTGCCGGGGACCCACGTGCGGATGGCGTTGAAGCCGTAGTCCTTGCAGTTGCGCAGGCCTGATGCGAACCACGGCCCGTTGAACTTGAACCAGTGGCCCACGGCCGGGTCGCAGCAGTTGGCCCGAATCGAGAAGGGCCGTCCGTCCTTGCAGAACGTGCCGTCCCTGATCGTCAGGAAGCCCCGCTGCGGGCCGTCACCCGCCGCGACGCCTGCGCCCAGAACCGCGACGGCCGCCGCCACTGCGCCGCACACCTTAAGAGCCTCTAACAGAATGACCCGTGGCCGCGACGGAGCGGATTTCCCCGCAGGCCAAGGAGCGTCGGGCGCCGGCGCACTAGGGGTCCGATGCGCCAAGCCTGCGCGACGCCGGAATGCGGCGAAGGACGCCCGTCCCTTCGGGTTGCGCCTCAGGCCGGCGTCTGCTGTGTCAGGTCTCCTCGCCGTGCCTGACCCTGGCACGGGCTCGGAGCCCTTCCTTGCATCCATCCGGCCGGAGGCGCAACGCGGCTCACGCGGCATTCCGTCAGAGGCTCTAAGCCCATAGACGCCCGTCATGCCCCTTCCCTCCCCAGGATCGCGCCGTGCCATCCCGAGCGGTCCGCAGCTCCGCACCTGTCATCCCGAGCGGTCCGCAGCTCCGCACCTGTCATCCCGAGCGGTCCGAAGCTCCGCGGACCGCGAGGGATCTCGCGCCCGGGAGGGCGGCGGCTGTCGGACCGGCGAGATTCCTCTTGCGCCATACGGCGCACTCGGAATGACACAGGGTGACCTCGCGCCCTGCCACCCGTGCCTCTCGCTCCGTGACTCACGTATTCTGCACCGGCGGCAAGGTTTGTCAAGGGTTGGGCGCGGCGGCGCCGGCGAGTGCCCGCTTGTAGAAGAACCTGGCCTGCGCGGCCTGCGGCCCTTCCGGCTCGAACTCCATGGCCCTGCGCAGGTTCTCCAATGCCTCCGTCCGGCGGCCCGCGGCCAGGCATCTGCGCCCGGCGGCCAGGTACAGGGAGGACAGGGCCGTTTGCCGGAGGAACTCGGCATTCCTGTCATCCGGGTTCAGCGCCAGGCACCGGCCGAAGGCGGCCTCCATCTGCTGGAACGTGCTCACGTAGGCCTCGGCGCTGACGGGCAGCGCGTCCAGCACCACCCAGTAGTATTCGGCTGCGCCCAGCTCGGCCGTGGCCCCGGACCAGCGGGCGACGCGCTCACGCACCTCGGCGCTCTCCTCTGGCGGGACGTTGACCAGCCGCGGCCAGACGGACTGCCTCGCCGCATGAAGGAGCCGGACGTTGCGCGGATAGCCCGCCGGCGAACGGGGCCGGCCGCAGTGGAACTCCACAAGCGGACGGTCGTCGGTATGCAGCGGCCCGGGCCCGATAAGGTCCCGCAGCGCCTCGTCCGCGCAGCAGAATCCGTCCAGCAGGTCGTACACGTCTTGCACGTCGCAGCGGGCGAGGTGGGCGCGCGCCGCGGGCCGGTTCACGCGGGCCCGGACGTCCTGGAAATCGATGCGCAGGGGCTCCTCGGTGCCCACCAGCACGCAATGACCCGGAGTGCACTTATACCAGACGCTGGTGTAGGGGAACTCCGCCTGGAACGAGCGGATCAGCGTCTTGAAGTCCTCGTGCGGCATTGCGTGCAGGGGCAGCCACTGGCACATCACGCCGCCGGGCGCCAGGATGCGCTTGCACTCCCTGTAGAAGTCCGTGGTGTAGAAGCTGGCGTTGCCGCTGCTGACGCCCGGGTGGATGATGCCGGCCTGAATGACGTCATACTTCTGCTTTGTCCCGAGCACGTAGTTGCGCCCGTCGTCGACGTAGAGGCGGACGTGTTCGTCCGACAGGATGTCGTTGTTCACGTGCTTGAAGAAGCGGTTGGCTTCGATCACCCCGCCGCTCAGTTCCACCACGTCTACGTCCAGGTCGTGAACGCGACAGGCCCAGGCGGTGAACCCGATGCCGAAGCCGATCAGCAGCGCCCGCTTCGGGTGCGGGTGCAGCAGAACGGGGTAATGGGCGATCATCTCGTGGCTCGGCCGGTCCAGGCGACCGGTCTCGGCCACGACGCTGTGGTTGACCAGCAGAAGGCGCGTGTGCTCGTAGGCGTCCACGACGGACACGGTGCTCTCGACGCCATCGTCGTAGTCCAGAAGCTCGCGCTGCTCGATGGCCTGGAGCACCTGGCTGGCGTCGACCAGAGGCACAGGGCGCAGCACGAGCAGCAATGCCACGGGCACCAGAGCGGCCGCCGAAACGCCGAGCCCCACCCGCACAGACCGCCTGAGCCGGCGCACGGGGTCGGCCCGGAACACCCAGGCCGCCAGGCCCAGGTTGATCAGCGCCGTCGCGATGATGGTCCGCTGGACCCCTAGCAAGGGGATCAGGACGAAGCCTCCGGCGAAAGCGCCGAAGATCGAGCCCAGCGTGTCCAAACAGCCGATGACGCCCATCTTTCGGCCCAGCTTCGCCAGGGCCGGCACATAGATGCGGGAGACCACCGGCATCGTGGCGCCCATAAAGGCCGTGGGCGGCAGGATGACCAGGCAGGTGACAGCGAACGAGCCGAACGTCGCCCCCGCCCAGTGCCATCGCAGCAGCGACTGCCGAAAACCGGCGTGGAAGCGCATCATCCACGGCAGCAGCGGTATCGTGATGAGGGCCGTGACCGCTATGCCCAGCTCGATCAGGCCCAACACCCGATACGGGTCGGGCGTGCGGTCCACCCACCGCTTCACCGCGAACGCGCCCACTGACAGCCCTGCCAGGAACGTGGCCACGATGGCGGTGATGGCGTAGATGTTCGTCTGAAGGAAGAAGATCAGCATGCGCATCCAGGCCATCTGGTAAACGAGGGAGGTGAAACCCTCGATGCCGAAGACCCAGAGGGCCACCTTCACCGCGCCGGGCAGTGGGGGTGCCGCGGCGGGTTCCGGCATCGGCACGGCCGCATCAGGCGCGCCCTTCGGTCCCAGGCGCCGGTCCAGGGCCAGCGCCCCCAGCGCCACGGCCAGGTTCAGCGACGCCGCCAGGGCGTGCGTGCCGTTGACGCCGAGCAGCTCGATGAAGGCATAGCCAGCCAGCATGCATCCGATGAAGGCGCCCAGGTTATTGGCCGAATAGAGCCCGGCCACCTCCTTGCCCAGGCGTTCTGCGTGCGAGACGTAGGCGCGCGAGAGGACCGGCAGCGTGCCGCCCATCAGCGACGTAGGCACCAGCAACACCGCGAACGAGAGCCCGAACCGCACCAGGCTCATCACGTAGTGGTTCTGCCCGAAGGGCCCGTAGAACGCCACGTAGACGGGCTCCAGGGCTTCGGCGATCAGCGGGAAGAGCGCTCCGAAGGCACCGATCCCGAGCTCCAGCATCGCAAAGAGCACCAGAGGCCGGCGCCACCGGTCCGCCAGCCGCCCGAAGTAAAGGCTCCCCAGGGCCAGGCCCGCCATGAACGTCGTGACCACCGCGCTGGTGGCGTAGACGGTCACACCGAACACGAGGTAGAGCTTCCTGGCCCACACGATCTGGTAGACCAGGGCCGCAACGCCCGAGAGGAAGAACATCAGCAGCATCACGTAAGCTGCTCCCCGGGACGCGCGGGCCCGACCGACCGGTTCCGATGTGGTTCCAGCCTGGGACACCAGAGCCCTCTGGCTGCGATCCTGAAGCACACCAAAGGTCTGGATTCTCGACGAAAGGTTCGGACGTTTCAAGCACGGGCCAATCAGCGGCCGCCGGCCCCTGAACCGCTCCCACGACTTGAGGGGGGCCGTCCGCCGAGCGCTTGACAGCCGCGCGGGCAGGACGCAGAATCTCCGGAGTCACACTGCCGGTGCGTGCAGATGCGCTCTGCATCGAGCCGGGAGAAAGGAACTGCAATGGACCGCACCGAGAAGCTGCACATCGCGGCGTTCGGAGCGCACGCCGGGGACGTGGAGTTCACGTGCGCCCACGTGCTCGCCAAGTACGCCATGCACGGGCACAGGGCGACGATCGTGCACGTGACGCTGGGCGAGGCCGGGCACCCCGGGATGTCGCGTCAGGACTATGCCGAACAGCGCAAGGTCGAGACGCGCGCGGCGGCCGAGATCCTGGGCGCTGAGGTCCGCTACATGCCCTACGCCGACGGCGAGCTGACGGCGTCCCCGGAGACGGAACTCGCCGTCTGCGACCGGATCCGCGAACTAAAGCCCGACATCGTGCTGACACACTGGCGCGGCAGCCTCCACCAGGACCACGTGCTGACCCACCACCTGGTGACGCGAGCGGTGCTGCTGGCGCGGCTCGATTCGGTCCGGCGCGATCTGCCTCCCCACGCCGTCGGGAGCGTCTATTTCGCGGAGAACTGGGAGGACCCGCAGGACTTCGTGCCGGAGGTCTACGTGGACATCGAGGAGTCGTATGAGAGGTGGCTGGAGGCGGCAAACAGGCACGCGTTGTTCCGCGGCGAAGTCGTCAGGTTCCCCTACCAGGAGTACTACAAGGCACTGGCCCGCGTGCGGGGCGCCGAGTCGGGCTGCCAGCACGCCATCGCCCTCATGCGGCACAGGCCGGTCGAGAAACGCGCCCTCCAGTTCCTGCCGTGATCGCACCCGGGGGGCCGGCGCCCGCCACGGAGGCTCACGCCAATGAAGCCCGGCATCAGGGACTACCGGATGGACGACGCGGAGGCCGTGGTCGAGCTGTGGGACCGCTGCCTCGTGCGCGATCCCATCACGCGCGGCATCTTCGAGGACAAGGTCCTGCTCGACCCCAACTTCGACGTCGGGGGCTGCAAGGTGGCTGAAGCGGACGGGCGCATCGTCGGCTTCGCCCACGCCGTCGTGCGGACGACTCCCTACCCGCGCGGCTTCGAGGCCCTGCTGGAAGCCGACCGGGACAAGGGCTGGATCGTCGCCCTGTTCGTCCATCCGGACCAGCGCCGCCGGGGCATCGGCAGCGCGCTGCTCGATGAGGCGCTCCAGTTCATCCGCGCCCGGGGCAGGAAGCAGGCGATCCTCTTCAACTACACGCCCAACTACCTGCTCGTCGGCGTGGACCGCGAGGGCTACCCCGGCGCGCTCGAGTTCTACCGCCGTCACGGGTTCGAGCCCGGCGGGGAGACCGTGGGGATGGGCATCGACCTGAACGGCTTCGTCGTGCCCGAGGCCGTCTGGCAGACGGAAGCGAAGCTGAAGGAAGGCGGCATCGAGGCGCGCCCCTTCGACCGCCGCTACATCGTGCCCGCCGTTTCCTTCTTCCTGGAGCACTTCCCCACCTGGCTCCACTACTTCGAAGACAAGCTCGCGCGCGGCCACGAGCCGGACGAGATGGTGATCGTGCTGCGCGGCGACGAGGTCGTCGGCTACTGCCAGCACCGCTATTACCACCACGTCGAGCGCACCGGCCCGTTCGGCGTCCGGGCCGACCTGAGGGGCAAGAAGGTCGGCACCGTGATGCTCCACAAGCTGCTGGAGCGCATGGCCCAGAAGGGCTACAAGTACGCCTGGTTCACGTCGACCGACCTGGGGACGGCGGATTACTACGCGAAGGCGGGCTACAAGGTGATACGCCGCCACGTGGGGATGGCCAGGGGGCTGTGACCAAGGCCCGTGCCGCCGCTCAGGCGCGGCACTCCTGTTCGATGCGGCGGCAGACCTCGACGGCGGTCTGGATGCGCTCCCCGGGCTGCTTGGCCATCATCTGCTGGATGATCCCGGAGGCGCTGAGGGCCAGGTCCCTGCGCACCCGGTGCGGGGGCACGAGCGGCTCGTCAAGGTGCTTCTGGCAGACCTCCAGCGCCGTCCCGCCAGTGAACGGCGGCTGCCCCGTCACCATGTGATACCACGTGGCCCCCAGGGAGTAGATGTCGCTGCGCGCGTCCGCGCGCCTGGCGTCCCTGATCTGCTCGGGCGCCATGTAGGAGGGCGTGCCCATGCCCACGCCGCTGGGAGTGAGCGCCGTCAGGTCGGGATCGGCGCGGCGCACCAATCCCAGATCGGCCAGCTTCGCCACGCCTTCGCGCGTGACAAGGATGTTGCTCGGCTTGATGTCGCGATGGATCACGCCTTGCTCGTGCGCGTAGGCCAGCCCCCTGGCGGTCTGCATCACGATTCGGGAGGCCTCGCCCGGCGCCAGGGGCCCCGACTCCAGGATCATGTCCCGCACGCTCTTGCCGGGGACGAACTCCATGGCGTAGAAGTAGCGCCCGCCGTCCTCCTCAAACGCAACGCCCCTGACGATGTTCGGGTGTTCGAGCTTCATCGCCGCCTGGGCTTCGCGGAAGAAGCGCGTCAGCAGCGGACGCTTTCTGGCCACGTCGGCCGGCAGCACCTTGAGGGCCACGGTGCTGTCGTCCGGGCCGTGCGCGAGCCACACGCTGCCCATGCCGCCCTGGCCGATCTTGCGCACGATGGCAAACTGGCCCAGCGTGTCCACGTCGAGGTCGCCGGCCGCCTGCCGCAGCCTCTCGGCCGCCTCCTGGTCGAGCAGGTTCTGGAGGACGGCGCAATCCCACAGCGGGATGATCGACCCCTGCTCCCGCTTCCTGGCCTGGAACTCCAGGCATCGGCGCAGCTGGTCGCGCGTCAGCGCCCGTTGCGTCAACGCAAGCCGCCCGAACCGGTCCTCCTGGGGCGTGCCCACCGCGGCGACCACCATCGGCAGCGCGGCCGCCTGTGCGTGGGGCTTCTCGGCAGTCGGCTCGCCGAGCCCCCGCTTAGGCTTACCGTCGCGAGGCGGCCCGATCGGTTTACCCCATGGCTCCAGGTCGAACCGAGGGCTGATCCACCTGTTATACACCGCCCTGCTGAGGTGGTAGAGGCCGCCCAGTATCAGCGCGACTGTCCCCATGCCCAGCAGGATGGCCGCTGGTCCCAAGAAGACTCGCAGGTCGATAGAGCCGATCTGCACAGTTTACGATTCCTATCGGAGGGCGCAGCGCACCGGGTCGCGCAGGACTATAGTCGTGGGGGAGCCGACTGTCAAGACGGGCGTGCAGCGGCCCGCCCGCCCCCGCCGACCGGGCCCTCCTCGACAGCGGCGGACCGCTGAAGCAGCGTCACCAGCGCCCAGGCATAAAGCATCGAGTCGGCCAGAATCTCGATCCCGTGCAGCCCCCGCATGAAGAGCGGCAGCCAGAAGCTCTGGATCAGTCCGAACAGCCCTACCAGCGCGAAGTGCGCGAACCCGAGGGCCAGGATCAGCCGCCCCCGCGGCCCCGACCAGGCCACCAGGATGGGAAGCGAAACGAGGAGGAACAGCACGCTGCGCACCATCTGGACGGGGATGATCGTCCCCCAGCCCGGCATACGCAGCCCGAAGGCCCCCTCCCTGTAGTAGTCGGCCACGATCAGCCCGACGGGCGTGCCGAACAGGAAGTAGACGGCGGGGAAAGCCAGCACCGCCAGCCCAAGGCGCCACGCCCACGACGCGTCCCGCCGGCCCGAGAAGAAACGCCTCAGGTCCTCGCAGAGGCGGCCCTCGCCGTCCTCAGCCCTGAACAGCAGCGCCACCAGCCCCGCGCACATCAGGCACGGCAGCAGAACGAGCGCCGCCATCGCGCCCGTCCCGCGCATCGTCGTGAAGACATGGGCCTCTATGGCGGTGTTGACGCCCAGCGTCACGAACGCGAACGCACCCAGCATCGTCCACCGAGTCCCGAACCGGCCGCACAGACTGCGGGCGACCGGCGCCAGCCCGAGCACCACCACAAGGCTGCCGAGGAGCAGGCCGGCGGCCATCGTGGCTTCATCTGCCCCCTCCGGCATGGCAGGGAGCTCGAGCCCGAGCGCCTGGACCAACGCGGCGCCCGCCATCGTGCCGACGACGTAAGCCGCCGCACAGACGGGCACCTTCCACAGATAGGACAGGGCAGTTCCGATCGCAGTTCTCACGGGCGTCGGCTCCTCCGGTCAGGGCGCCCCGAGCCCCAACGACAGCGGCAGCGGACGGCATTGTACCGCTGCGGCGCCGCGCCCGCCACAGGCACAATCTTGACAAACAAGGGCGGCCGACGTACGCTTGCCATCGGATATCGAGGAGGCGACCTATGGACGGGCCGACCGGGGGCAGCGCCGTGGAGCGGGGTGGCGTGAGCGCCGGCGACTTCGCCACCGAGGTCCTTGCCGGCCTGGTCCTGGTGGGCCTGGCTGCAACGCGGCTCCACAACTTCCTGCTCTTCCACAGCCTCGCCGAGATCTTCAGCATCGTCGTCGCGTGCGGCACCTTCATGGTCGTGTGGAACGCACGCCGGTACGTCGTCAACAACTACGTGATGTTCATCGGCATCGCGCTGTTGTTCGTCGCCCTGGTGGACACGCTCCACATGCTGGCGTACAAGGGCATGGGGGTGTTCCAGACGCCGGGCAGCAACCTGACCGTCCAGCTCTGGATGGTGGCCCGCTTGCTGCAGGGCGTCTCGTTCCTGCTCGCGCCCATTTTCATCCGCCGCAGGCTCAGGGCCGTTCCCGTGCTCGTCTTCTACGTCCTGGCCACGTTCCTCCTGCTCGCGTCGGTCTTCTACTGGGACCTGTTCCCCGTGTGCTACACGGAGGGCGCCGGGCTTACGGCCTTCAAGAAGGCCAGCGAATACGCCGTATGCGCCGTCCTGATCGGCTCGATGTTCCTGCTGCTGAAGAACCGCCGCTCGTTCGACCGCCACGTGGTGAGCGTGCTGGTCCTGTCCCTGGGGTTCACCATAGCCTCCGAGCTCGCCTTCACGCTGTACGTGGACGTCGACAGCCCCGTCAGCATGCTGGGCCACCTGCTGAAGATCGTGGCCTTCTACCTCATTTACAAGGCCGTCATCGAGGCCAGCCTCGTGCGGCCCCACCGGACCCTATACAGGGAGTTGAAGGAAAGCGAGGAGGCCCTGCGCGCCAGCGAGCTGCGCTTCCGCCGAATGGTCGACGAGAGCCCGGACGGCGTGGTCGTGGTCAGCCAGGGCGGAATCGTCCGCTACATGAACCCCGCTTCCCAGGCGCTCCTGGGCGCGAAGGCCGACGCGATGATCGGCAAGCCTTTCCAGCACTCAATCAAGCCGGGCAAGACGACGCTGCTGAGCATCGCGCCCGTGGAAACGGGCACGGTCACCCTCAGGGCCCGCATGGTCGGGACGCAGTGGGTCGGCGAGCCGGCCTACCTGCTGACCCTGCACGACATAAGCGACCAGCACCCCGTCGACACGGAGCCGCAGGCCCGGCTGCCGTAGGCGCGGCGCGGTTTCTGAGGGCAGATGTGGGCCGGGGCAGCGCAAGCGAGAGGATCAACCGAAAGACCAGAAGGCGGGGCAGTCGGACGGCCCGGGAGGCCGAGATCGACGAGCTGGCTGCTGACCTCTGGGGCCTGTCGAAGGCGGAGCTGAAGGACATCCAGGATTCCTTGGCGGACCTAATGGAATGAGTGGTTGAGGCGTCGGCGGACATGTCGGGTCAAGTCACACATCACGGGTGGGTCGAAGGGGAATCCAATGCCGGGTACTAGGCCGTTCGGTACGAAAGACATAGGCGGCGAGCTATTGCCGATCCTCACGCGGGGCATCTACCGTGACCCGCTGGACACGCTTAGGGAGTACGTCCAGAACTCCATAGATGCTGGCGCTCACCATATCCAGGTCGCGATCACCTCTGACCTCATCTCGGTGCGCGACGACGGAGCGGGCATGACGCGACAGGTCGCCGAGCGCGCCATCCGCTTGGGCATGTCCGACAAGGACCCTACTCAGGACGTTGGTTTCAGGGGCATAGGTGTCTACAGCGCTTTTAACGTATGCCAGAAGCTGGAAATCTACACGCGCCCGCGAGCCGGAGAGCCTTCCAAGTTGGTGTTCGACTTTGCGAGAACCCGCGAGAAGCTTCAGGACGAAGAGCAGCGCAGGCTGAACGGCAAGCCCTCAGGGCTCGACTTGGTGGCCCTATTGGGCGACTCGGTGTGGGTCGAGGAGTGCAGCGAGTGCCCAATAGCAGCAAGCGGCACAGTGGTGTTACTGGTAGGCATCCGGGGTGACGTGTACGGCCGACTGACAGACCGAGGGGCGGTCCGTCAGTATCTGGAGTCAGTTGTACCGCTACCGTTCCCGCCGGCGTTTGCCTATAAGCATCAGATAGAGGCCAGGTTCCGACAGGATGATTACCGGGTGGTGGACATGGAACTCACCATAGACGGACGGAACGAGGCCATTTGCAGGCCGTACCGGGACTCCATGTTCACACACGGCAAAGGGATTGGGCCGAAGTTCTACCCTCTGAGCCATGTTCTGGCTCGCGGCAAGCTGGGGTTCGCCTGGGTCTGCCTTAACGACGCACGTAGGTACCTGCCCGACCGGGCATTGCGCGGCCTTCTGGTCAAGAAGTTCGGCTTCTCTGTTGGTGACAGGGATTACTTCGCCCGCTACTTCTCGCGCCAGGTCTTCAACAACCGTGTGACGGGCGAGATCATCGTTACCCGTGACGAGCTCGTTCCGAACGCTGCAAGGTCTGAGTTCGAACCTAGCCCCATCCGAGATGCTCTTTACCTCGCCTTCTCCAACCTGGCGGCCAAGGTTTCGAGGTGGGCCAACCAGGTTCAAGAGGAACTGAAAGCCAGAGAAGAGCTTCAGGAGATCTCTCCTGAGGTCTTCAGAATCGCCGAAGAAGTTCCTCTGTCGGAACGGGACGTACCTAAGCTATTGTCTCTGAATAACGTACTCTCCTCCTACGAGAGCAGGCTCAGGACTCACCACGCGAAACTGAAGAAGATGAACCCAGGGCTGCTCAGGCGGACGCTGACGGCGCTTGCTCAGACCCAGGACACCATCGCCGAGGTGCTAAGCGCTCAACAGCTCGGAGGTGAGGCGCGCAAAGGGCGGGTAAGACGGGCCGGGAGGCTGCTGGTTACCGCACCATCCGAAGAGGAGCTCGCCCACGCGCGGGAGAAACCCCATACCCTGGTCGACATCGTTGGCTATCTCGGCATGGACCTCAGCGCTGACGCCACCCTTCTTCTTGAGTACATCGACAGGGAAGTCCTGCAGCGGAAGCTCTCGCCTGTAGAGTACGCCGAGTGCATGGCGGATCTCCTTGCGTTCCTGGAGGAGAGCCTGTGACATGGCGGCGATGTTCGCGGACCATCCACGAAAGAAGGTAGTGCGCGAGGACTGGGATACTCCCGTCCTCAACTTCCTGCACGACAGGTGGAACCACGGATACTTCTACTTTGGGCTGCCGGGGCCACAAGCCTTGGACATCAGGCTGTGGCGCGAGATGATCCGCCGGGTGGTCGCGTTCGAAATCGAGGAAGCGCACTCCAGAGATCCGAGGAGATCGATTGTCGAGCTCAACAGGCAGTTGGCGCTACTTGGGGTGCCGTACTCAGTGTACTGCGGTCCTTTGGAGGAAGTCGTGTTGGGCGGCGTAGACTATGATGGTAGGCAGCTCGAGATCAAGGAGTTTGTTACGCTGTTCAACCTGGACTTCTGCAATTCCATCACCGGAGCAGTGCGAACGGCTCATGGCAAGAGATACCTGCGTTTCGAGGCCCTCCGAGAGATCGTGAGCTTCCAACGACGACTCTACCGTGCTGCAGGGGTCTCCCGGTTTGTGATGCTGGTCACGGTACAGGATGCTTTCCACGTCCGACAGCTTAGGAGCTTCGTGTCAAACCCCGACCTGCCATCGGAGACAGCCGACTACTTAAGTGAGGTCCTAAGGGACAGAGGTCTACCGGACAAGGCCTTCGCATGCGATACCGCTCTACTGAAGGCCTTCGTCTTCACGTGTCTCAGAGAGTACCTGAGAGGGCAAAACGCCACTTCAGTCTTTCTGCCGCCCGTCGTCTACTATGGTGCTGCCGGACATACTCAGATGATGCACTTCGTCGTCGTGTGCGCCATGGAGAGGGAGGATACCGCCCTGGTTGAGGATCCCCAGGGGGCGGCGGATTTCCTTGGCATGCAGGTGTTGCGGGCCGACGAGCGGGATATCAAACCAGAGGCGGCTTGCGGCCCAGTGCGCGCTGTGGTCACTGATAGCGTCTCAGTTGTCAGGAACTACCTCTTCGATGAGTAGAACTGCGAAGCACGTCCAGGCAGTAAGGGGCTTCAGCCGCAGTCGACTCGGCGGGCAGCCTCGCCGTCGGACTGCGCTGCTCATCAACCCGCCCGTCTACGACACGCAATACTGGGCGCAGTGGAGCCAGCCGTACGGCTTGCTGAGAATCGCCGCACTGCTCAGGAAACACCGCTACAAGCGCATCGAGCTGTTCGACTTCATGGAAACCGATGGACAGCGAAAGGTCTACCAGCACCGGATCAACCGCGAAGAGGAGTACTCTGAGCGAGACCAGCCCTCCCGCCCTACTCAGCCGGTGAAGATCGGCAAGAACGGTGAAGAGCTAAGCCTGTACAAGCAGCACTTCGGCAAGACGTGGGCGGAGTTCGACGAGTGGCTCGACGAGAAGGGCTTCACCGGCAAGCATCCGCCGCACGAAGTCTGGATCTCCGCCATCATGACTTACTGGTGGGAGAGCGTACGAGACCTGACCGTCCGGTTGCGGCGCCGGTTCGGCAAGCACACCACGATCCTACTCGGTGGTGTTTACCCAACGCTCTGCCCTCAGCACGCGGCCAGGATGACCGAGGCCGACATCGTGGTCGCAGGCGAGGTGAAGGAGGCGAACGACCTCTGGACGGACCTGTCCCTCTATGAGACCCCGCCTGACTATGCCATCATCACCCCGACGCGCGGCTGCCCCTACAACTGCGGCTATTGCGCTCAGAAGGCCCTGAACCGCGGCCGTCGGAAGCCCTGCCGTCGCGACCCAGACGACCTGCTGGCGGAAATGAAGGACAAGCACGACCGCTACGGCATCCGCGAGTTCGCGTTCTACGCCGACTACCTCCTCTTCGACTACGAGCACTGCTTGCTGCCACTGCTCCGGCGCATCGTTGAAGAGGGGTTGCCGTTCAAGCTGCACGCACCAGAGGGCCTGCACGTGCGCACGCTATGCCAGTCCCAGGAGCTCGTCGACCTGCTGAAGGCCTCTGGCTTCGAGAAGGTCTACCTGCCCTTCGAGCACATCGACCAAGACTACCTAGCTGCCCTGAACCGGGACCATGTGGGGATTGAACACTTCGTGAAGGCAGTGCGTATGATCGAGAAAGCGGGGTTCCGCATGCGCAACCTGGAGGTCAACGCCTTCGTTCTGTACGGCCTGCCCCAGGAGAAGATCGACGACGTGGTAAGGAGTGTGCTCTTTGTCTCAGAGGTGGTGGGCTCGATAATCCCCATGCTATTCACCCCCGTGCCGACGACTCAGGTCTACGAGGACTTTCTGCCATTCATCCGGGAGCGAGGATGGGATCGGGACCTGCACATGCTGAACGGCAAGCTCTATCCGTTCCTCGAGCTGAACGAAGGCTCCGTGAGCGACTACGTTGACCTCCAACGGCTGATGTATATGCTGAACGCGCACTACCGCAGCGCTTCCTTCCGTCCCTTTGGCAACACTCTAGTGGCCCAAAGCTTCCGAAACAACCTAGCGAACGGATTCAGTGAGCGCGTCGCTCGGATGGCGGCGGGTGCCGACACGTAACAGCAAAACCCGAACCTAGCCGGAGGGTCGCCATGTTCGCAAGAGTCTGGTTGTCTGCCGTTCTGGCCCTTTTGCTCGTGCTCGGCGGCGCCGCGCCCGCGGCCCCTCAGCCGGGCCAGCCTCTGCCCCTGCTCGCCCCGCAGACCGAAGGCGGTAAGCCTCTGATGCAGGCGCTCAAGGCGCGCCAGTCGTCGCGCTCCTACAGCAGCGAGCCGCTGCCGGCGCAGGTGCTGTCCAACCTTCTCTGGGCCGCCTGCGGCGTGAACCGCCCCGAATCCGGAAAGCGCACCGCGCCCACCGCCGTCAACTGGCAGGAGATAGACGTCTACGTCGCCACGGCCGACGGGCTCTACCTGTTCGACGCGCACGCCCACGCGCTCAACCCAGTGCTGAGCGAGGACATCCGCGCGCTGACCGGCACCCAGCCCTTCGTAGCGCAGGCGCCTGTCAACCTGGTCTACGTGGCGGACTTCGCGCGCATGGGCCGGGCGTCCCAGGCGGACAGGGATTTCTACTCCGCCACGGACACGGGCTTCATCAGCCAGAACGTCTACCTTTACTGCGCTTCCGAGGGACTGGCAACCGTGGTCCGGGGCCTGGTTGACCGCCCCGCCCTGGCCAAGCGCATGGGCCTGCGGCCCGACCAGAAGATCATCCTCGCGCAATCGGTCGGCTACCCGCAGTAGCGCGGGCGCTAGGCCGGGGAACACAGCGAGGAGCCCGAGCAGCACAGGATACTTCAGCCCCGAGGGGATGCTACTGATGGAGAAGACGGTGCTTTCGTTTTTCTGCGACGACACCAGTCCGTACGGGCGGCCGGCGGACGCGTTCAAGACCTTCCTGGACTTCATCTCGGCCGAGGGCGCCGGGGGGGAATCCACCGTCCTCCTGGCGCCGGGCTCCGGCGAACGCACGCTGAGCCAGCCCACGACCGATCTCGAACGCCGGTACGTCCAGCAGGTCCGGCGCGCGTTCGACTGCGGGATCGACACGCACATGGAGGTCATGACGCACGGCGGGGTCTATGACTTCGAGCGCGGCTGCGTGCCCGAAGGCGTCATCCACGAGGGGCTCTGGCTCCACGAGCCGGACGTCTCGGTCGCCACTTACGAATCCTACCTGGGGCACATCATCGAGGAGGGCGAGAGGGCCGGCATCCGGTTCACCGGCTTCACCTGGCCCGGCTGCGGATGCGAGGCGTGCACGAAGCGATACGCCGAGCTGCGCGAGCGGGGCATCACCGACCTGAACCCGAACGTCTGGCAGGCGTTGCTGAACCTGGCCAGGCGCGGCAAGTTCCGCGGGCCCACCGTGCCGTGCTTCGTCCACGGAAGGGAGCAGGTGCGCCTGATGGCGGCCGACGGCAAGTATGCCGTCTACGACATGCCCGTCTACGCGGACGACTGGTTCGGCATCTGGGAGAATGACCCGGCGCGCGTGAACGCCGACTACTACATCGCTGCGGACGGCCGGTCCGGCCGCTTCGTCGAGATCGTGAAGTCCGGCGCGCCCTACTGCTTCTACTACTGCCACTGGCAGGGCGCCAACCCGGCCGACGGCGTCGGGTGGAAGGCGTTCCAGGAGGTGATCCGGCGCGTCAACCGCCACCTGAGCGACCGCGTCGAGTGGATGCGGCCGAGCGAGTTCACGGACCGCTGGCATCAGCAGCACTGAGAGCCTCTGACAGGACCCCGCGCCTGTGGCGTCGGCACGGCCCAGGCGCACAAGCTTCGAGCCGGGCGTACCTCGCGCCAGCGGCGTTGATTCGGACGCACGCGGCCTCCATAATGGTCATTGATCGGCGGCCCGGGCGTGCACCCCACAGGACCCGATCCGCCCGGACAATCAGGAGGAAGATCGGTGGACACCAAGCTGAGAGAGCGCATTGGGCGTGCCGCTCTGGTCCTGAAAGCTGCGGGGGCGAGCGAGGTGTACGTCTTCGGCTCGGCTGCGTCGGGCGAACTGCGCGAAAGCTCCGACATCGACCTTGCCGTGTCGGGTCTGCCTCCCGAGAAGTTCTTTGTGGCGATGGCCCAGGCGGGGGACGCTCTGGGCCGTGGGCTCGATCTCGTCGACCTGGACGAGGAGTGCCCTTTCACCCGCTACCTGAAGGAAGAGGGAGAGCTGCAGCGCGTGGAGTAGGCTTCGGAAGCAGGCGGCGGTTGAGTGTGAGCAGATCCAGGAGTTGCTCGACGTCCATCGTCCCGTGCTGCAGAAGTGCGCCGCTGCTGAACCGGACCCCATCGAGCTCTCCGCGCTCGGCGCGATGTTGCATGCGTTCTACACTGGCGTCGAGAACATCCTGAAGCGTATCACGGTCGAGCTGGGCGAAGACCTGCCGCGCGGCGAGGCATGGCACCGGCAACTGCTGAACGCCATGGCGCGTGCTGGGCGTAGCCGTCCGGCTCTCATTTCCGAATCGCTGCGGGACGCGTTACGTCCCTACCTCGAGTTCCGCCACGTGTTCCGGCAGGCGTACACATTCCAGCTCAAATGGCCGCGGATGGCCAGGCTCGTCGTCGAGTCCGAGGCCATCTTCAAGCAGTTCGAGAAGGAGCTCGACGCTTTCCTGGAGGCCGACAAAGGGGCGGGGTAGTTGGAGTTACCTCCGGCGACCGCGTCGAGTGGATGCGGCCGAGCGCGTTCACGGACCGCTGGCACCAGCACCACTGAGGGCCGCCCAAGAGAAAGGACAGGCGATGCAGCACCAGGAGCAGCATCCGCAAATGGCACGCATCCAGAAGCCGAAGCGGGAAGGCACGGGCGGCGCCGCCGTCGCCCTTGCAGCGATCGTTCTGGTCGCCGCGTTTCAGGCGGCTTCACCGGCAGAAGGGACGGACATGAAGAACCTGGTTTCCAACGGTGACTTCTCGGAGATCTGGCTCGGCAGCCCCGCAGGATGGGAAACTTCGGGAAACGAGCAGAACGTGGACCAGCGCCTGGAGGCCGTCCTGGAAGGCGGCAACCGTTACGCGAAGCTAACCTGCACGCGCTGCGAGGGAAGCGGCGGCTCGGACCACGCGATGATCGCGCAGATTGGCGGCGCCGCGCTCGAAGAGGGCAAGTCCTATGAGTTCTCCTGCCGGGCGCGCGCCGAGGGCCTCAAAGGGCGGACCGTCAACGTGGCCATGCGCGACACGGACGGCTGGCACGAGTGCGGGCTGAGCGCCGACCTCGTCCTGCGCGCCTCCTGGAAGGAGTTCCGCAACGTGTTCCAGGCAACGCGCTCGGTGGGGCCGACGGGGCGGCTCCAGTTCTGGTACACCGAGCCGGGCACGTTCTACCTGGACGACGTCAGCATCGTCGAGGTCGCCGTCGGCGATGTCGAGTTCACCGACGTCGTCCCGCCAACAGGCGGCAAGAACCTGGTGCCGAACGGCTCCTTCGAGGTCGGGGCGGGCGGATGGTCATCGTTCGGCAATCCGGCTGGCTGGGGCAATATGTGCCGCTTGCACGGGACGATCGAGCCGTCAGGCGGCGCCGACGGCCGGGCGTTCCTGCGCGTGCCGATGGGCGAAGGCCGGGCGCCCACCTTCTACTTCGACTACTTCGCGCCCGTTGCCAGGCGGCCAACGATGGCGCTGGCCGCGAACCTGGGATGGATCCCCGTCGAGGCCGGCCAGCCCTACACGCTCTCCTGCGACATGCGGGCCGACGTCGACGGCGTCGCGGCCACCATCGGCGCGTTCGCCAAGGCGCCGGAGGGCCGTTCGTGGGAGAACTCGCACCACCACGCGCAGAAGGTCAGGCTCTCGACCTCATGGCAGCGCTGCTCCCTCACGTTCCGCCCCGCCTACCGCTACGTCTTCGTCACCGTCGGGCCGGACCTGGATGAGGATGCGCGCGTGGACGTGGACATCGACGCCGTCCAACTGGAGAGGGGCGAGCGGGCGACGCCCTTCGAGCCGCGCAGCCCGGTGGAGGTGGCCGTCGAGCCCTCCGCGCCCGGTGGCATCTTCGCGGTCGGCGAGCCGGCCGCGCTCCACCTGCGGGCGTGCAATCACAGCGACGGCGCTGAGGCCGTGCGCTTCTCCTTCCAGGTCGCCGACTTCTTCGGCCGGCCCGTCGCGCTGCCGGGGGCCGCGCTGGAGGTCGCCCCGCGCGGGATCGCGGAGGGGCAGGTGCAGCTCCCCGGGGACTGGCGGGGCTACTACCGTGTCCGCGCCAGCTACGACTCCGGGAGCGGCAGCAGCTCCCAGGACGTGCGCCTCGCCTTCGTCCCGCCGCAGACGCGTGACGATTCGGTCATCGGCATCAATCACGCGTTCAACGACGCCTACCTGATCCAGCTCGCGCGCAAGGCCGGCATCACGTGGTACCGCGACTGGTCGCTCAAATGGCAGCACCTGGAGCCCGAGCCCGGCCGGCTCGACTGGCAGGTCGGCGACGTGCAGATAGACCGGGTGCTCAGAGAGGGCGTGCACCTGATGGCGCTGCTGCCGCCGTTCCCGTCCGCGAACTGGTCATCGACCGCCGACCCGGACATGCAGGCGTCCTCGTGGGAGGCCGGCCGCCAGGCGTGGGCGCCGAAGGAGCCGCAGAAGCTCGCCGAGTTCGTCGGAAAGGCCGTCTCGCGTTACAAGAACCGAGTCAAGGTCTGGGAGTTCCTGAACGAGCCGATCTTCACCTCTTACGCCCTGCCGCGCGCGGGCGGCTACGAGCCGGCCGACTACGTCCGGCTGCTGGCCCCGGTTTCGGCGGCAATGCGGCAGGCCGATCCCGACTGCAAAGTCATGGGCGGCATCGCCGGCGGGACGGGCACCTACACGCGCGAGGTCATCGGCGCCGGGTGCCTGGACTACGTGGACATCTTCAACCTGCACATCTACCCCGGGGCCGCCGCGCCCGAATCGTTCCTGGACGGCATGGACGCGCTTCTGGCCCTGATGGACGAGCACGGCGGGCGCAAGCCGATCTGGATGACCGAGTTCTCCTACTACGCCGAGGACGACCTGCCGCGCCGGCCCTTCATCCCGGCCCCGGACTCCTGGTCGGAATCGCGCCTGCTGGCCGACGAGCGCGAATGCGCCGAGATGACGATCCGGTTCTGCGTCATCATGATGTCGCGCGGGGTGGAGAAGGTCTTCATCCACTCCGGCTCGAGCGGCACTGTGAACATGCCGAACACGGAATGCTGCGTCTTCAAGTACGGCGGCGCGCCGGCGAAGGTGCTTCCGGCCATCGCAGTGTTCACGGACTTGATGGGACCGTCGCCGAAGTGCGTCGGCCAGGCGCGGCTCGGCGAGGACGCGTACATCTTCGGGTTCGAGACGGGGGAGCGCAGTGTGCTGGTGTGCTGGAGCGCGTTCGACGAGGCGGAGGTCGCGCTGCCCGAGGGCGCGCGGTGCCTCGACTTCATGGGCAACGAGCTGCCGGCGCGCCGCGTCCCCCTCACCCCGACGCCCATCTACCTGATCGGCCCGCCCGGCGCGGGCGAACAGCTCGGCCGGTCACTGGGCAAGGTTGGCTCTTGACCACGCTGAAGCGATCCAGCTAAAAGCCCTTTCACTTCTCGCCCCCCCGGTCCGTCTCGACATGTCCATCATCACCATCCTGACGGCGCGCCCGCCGCACCGCCTCAATGAGCAGGTTGATGAGATCTTCGCGAGCCCGCATATAGCCTGACTGGCCAACGGCGGCCTCCTTCAGCATGTCGCTGGCGCTGGGTCTCTCGCGCTTGCGTTCGGCAAGATAAAGGAGGACAACCAGATAGATCACATAAGCCGTCAGAAGCATACAGACAATGCCCCATACAGCTGGGTTCCGCACGGGGCTCGACCCCCTGCTGACGCAACCTGCCAGATCGCCCAATGAGCACTGCTTCGGACTGGGGCCCTCATCTTGGCTGACAACGATGTTATCAGTTACTGTGGGAGCGACTAAAGGCACTTGCTGGCCAAGCTCAAATCGAAAGATCGCCAGAAGGAAAGCTCCGGGCGCTAGGCGCTGACCTTCGTCGCGTGCTCTCACTATCAGGAAGCTAGGACGAGTTGCGTTGCCTCCGTTCCAAGCTTCCAGCTTGCGACGGCAATCGCCGTCGAGTTCACCCCACACGCCAGGATATACCTGGACGAACGTCCTTGTTGCGCCGCTTGGAAGCGGAACTGTGGCGCTGACTTTGCGCGCAGTTCCGCTTCCTACGTTGACGACCAATAGCGACAACTGAACCGAGGCCACAGCCGTGCTATCGGCCTCAACCACGGAGTTCCACGTCGCACACCACCGGACATCAGGGCCTGCGAGTAAGCGTGCCACAGCAGGCCAGACGAAGGGAATCACAATCAAGATGACAGCGGCGAGCCCGCGGAGGATGTGCTTTAAGCTGCGCGTGATCCAGGCCCCTAGCCAGCAGTTGACCCCTCCGGTCCAGCCGGATCCGAGACCGCAGGATACTCCCCCTCCCGCACCGCAGGCGCGAACGCACTCCAAAGCTGGTCGAAAAGCTGCAACAGCCGACCAGCCGTCTTAGGGTCGTTGAAGCACGCCTCTGCTTGGACGGTCAAGTCGGCCTCGTTGGTTGCCCCTGCAAACTTGTACGGATGTGGATCCTCCAGGCGATAGCCGCGGTCATCGACCACTGTGAAGTGTGGCACGCGATCGCCATACTCACGGCTTCCACTGAAACGCAGGGCAAACCTGTCCGGGAAGTCCTGGCTCAGTGCTGCGACGCTTTTGCAGAGCTGTGCGGTGCCACCGGCTGGGCGTTCGTCCCAGACCAGGATGCGGGTATAGAGGTCTCTGGCCCTGTTTCGAAGAAGTGGGGCGAGCTCATCGAAAACGACATGGGGAAGCTCACCCGTCAAGAGGCAGACGGTAGAGCCAGCGCTCTCGATCAACTCCTTCAACACGAAGATGGCCGAGGTGATAGTGCGGTTTGGTATACGTGCGGCGCCTCTCGTCTTTCTCTGCAGGCGCACCATCCCCCGGTACTCGACGGAAAGGTCGTCTTCTCGGTATTTGAATGGCTTCTCGTCACCCATGGCCGGTGCCTCAACCAGAATCGACTATCAGGCTAACCAGAGGATACACTCTCGAAGAACTTCAGGAGGGCGATCGTACGGACTTGGCTGGTTTGCTACCCCTGAACAGGGGAATAGGCGCAAATCAAGGGAAACTCAGAAAAAGCAAGGCGAAAATGAGCCGCCAGCCTCGTCCTCCGGCGCCGTCGCAGGCGCCTTACGGCGGCGGCGACTCATACGGTTCTGGGACTTGCCCCCGCGGAGGCCGAGGTCGGCCCCTGCTGCCGGACCCGAACAACTCACTCAACCGCGCCAACGTGTCCATGGTACCCATGGCCTGCTCCCATCGGTAGAGTAGGGACTGCATTCACAATGTCTCTGCTCACAGTGGCCCCCCATCCGGCTGGGCCCTCCCCGCTTCTTCACCATGTCGCCACACTGTAGCACCACGGAAACGGCATGTCAAGGCCAATTCCGACGTTTTCGCGATTTTCCAGACCTCCGAGAACGTGGTTCCACAGCCCACGACACATGCACAGGAAGGACCTCCTTCTAGGTCATCGGATAGGGCTCGTTGCGCAAAACGGGGATATGTCGAGTGGCAGTTTCTGGGTAGGTTTCGTAAAATCCACTCTATCAAAGTCGCGACACCCTTGTCAAGTAGCCAGATCTGGTTCTTGAACTGCCTGTGGGCCAATGCCGAAGCCCAGCATCCGGAATTGGGACGCCAGGCGGTCCCGGGCCCTCGCCAGGGGATCACCGCGAGGGATCAGGGGCTTGCCCGCGCCGAAGTCCGAGTTGCAGTCGGCAAAGGCGGCGTGGCCGCGGGCGTTGTCCCCGCGCGCGCTGACGTGCTGCAACCCGTCCTTCCACCGGTACACGTAGCTGATGTCCTCGTCGGCCGGGTTCCAGGTGTAGAGCTTGCCCGCGCGCCGGAACGCCTCGAGCAGCGCCTTCGCCTGACCGCTCACCCTCGGCGGATAGCCGCCGAGCCTCAGCGCCTCCTGCCGCTCGAAGACCATCTGGCCCTCGAAGACGTTGTGGCACGGGCCGCGCACCTCAAATCTCTCCCTCGGGCCAACGGCCCACCAGGCCGCGCGCGCCTTCGCGCAGCGCGGCAATGCACAGTGATCAGTGCAGAGTGATAAAGGAACGGATTCAACGGCTACGTCAAGGGGCCAGGGGCGGCCCGTTAGGGCCGAGACGCACATGGTGAGGTGCCAGGGCAGGTACAGATCGTCGTCGTCCCAATGCGCCACGAGCGGTGTCCCGGCAGCTTCGAGAAGGGCCTGCCGTTTGTGGCCGAGCGTCGGGAACCGCACCGGATGGTTGACCACGTGGACGCAGTCGGGCGCGCTCCCGAGGGCGATGGGCACCGGCGCGTCGTTGAGGACGAGGAGATGCTTCTCGCCGGGGTAGTCCTGCAGGAGGAAGCAGGCGACGGCGTCGCGCAGGCGCTCAAACCGACCGTACGTCGGACACAAGGCCGTCACGGACGGCCAGTGGCCAGTGCTGAGTGGCGAGTGATGAGTGGAGGGCAACAGATCAGGCATGGGAGTCTCTCTCGAGGTCGCAGGCCCAGCCGTGGTCGAGGCGGTCGACGGGTTCGCCGTACGGCGAATAGATCATCTCGAACCGGCGACGAGCTTCGAGGATCACGCGGGGGCGCTGCGGGCCTCCTCCGCGCCAACTCCCGGAGCTATGGAGGCCGAGCCCTCCTCCGGTCCGACTCCAGGAGCTATGGAGGCCAGAACCTCCTCCGCTCCAAACGCCGGAGCTACGGAGCCCAAGCCCACCACCCGACGGCCAGGAGCGGCGGATGCGGTCCTGGCGACTGCGAAGAAGCATGCGGAGCGCGCGGCGGTGCTGAACCTCTTCCGACATCCCGGCCAAACCCGCGAAGTTCTGGAGCCGGCCCGGGCAGCCGGCCCGCATCCAGGCGCGCGCGGCCTGGCGCTCGACCAGGCGCCGGTCGGGCTTGACGCCCTTCATGTGAAAGAGCAGCGGCCCATCGCTTCGGCCGGGGCTCACGCTGCCGAGGTCCTTGAGGGCGGCCGCGCTGCCGCCTGCCCAGCGGCCGCCAGGCAGCAGCCGGCGGTTCCAGAAGACGTGGCAGCGGTCGTAGTGGCGCAAGCGCTGGGTCGAGTGATCGAAGTCGCCCCACATCTCGCAGAGCTGGAGGTGAACGAGGGGCCGTTGCCCCGCCGTACGGCGGGCGGCCAGTTCGCGGATGATCCCCGCGTTGTATTCGGCGAGCACGTCGTCGGAGTCGAGCCAGAAGAGCAGGTCCGAGTCGGTCGCAGCCAGCAGGCGGTTGCGGGCCTCGATCCAGCCGAGCTGGCGCTCTCCCTCGTGCCGCAGCAGGCGGATGTGCGGATGCTGGCGCGCGACTTCGAGCACCACGTCGGGCGTCAGGTCGTCCGAGCAGTCATCGAGCACGACGATCTCGTCGAAATAGGGCGCGATGCTGTTCAGAGAGAACCACAGCGCGTAGTCGTCGTTGTGGGCGGGGATGAGGGCTGTGAGGCGGTCCTTCATAAGGTCCGGGGCCCTTTCATCGTTCTGCCTTCAGGGTTCAGGGTTCCTTGACGACCCACCAGCACCACGCCGGCCCCGTGCGCACTCGGTCGCCGAACGCCTCATCCACGGCACGCCTGACGCCCCACGCGTGATCCCACCGCCCGTAGTCGTGGCCGGAAAGGACTCCGTCCCTGCGCACCTTCGGCCACCAGAACGCGATGTCCTCGCGGACGAACTCGTATGCATGATTGGCGTCAATGAACGCGAAGTCCAGGCTGCCGTCGGGGACCAGCGCGGCGGCGTCGCGGCTGAACTCGCGCAGCACGACCACGCGGTCGCGGAAGGGCTCGATGCGCCGGCGGAATCGCTCGCAGGCGCGGTCCAGCAGGCGCTGGTTCGGCCATGCGATCCTGCGGCCCGCCCTGTCCGCGTCGTACTCCGGGTAGTGCCGCCACGGGTCCACGCAGTAGAGCTTCCGCAGGCCGGGCAGCCGCTTGAGGAGCGCGGCGCTGGTGCGGCCCTCTTTGACGCCGATCTCGGCGCCCACGGCGTGCGGCCGGTCACGGAGCAGCTCCGCCAGCACGCCCCAGCGCGTCGTCGCCTTGATGCGGTTCATCGCAGCGGGCTCCTCCAGCGTCTGGCGCCGTGGTGATGGATGAGGCCGGGGGCCTCGCCCTTCCAGGCGAAGCTGTGCTCCCGGCAGGTCCAGTGGGCCACGGGCCAGCCGGCCTCGAGCACCGCCAGGGCGAGGGCGTACTGGTCCAGCATCCACCAGTTTGTCTTGTTCTGCCGGCGCTGGGGGTCTTCCAGGCCGGCCTCGCGCACCGCCCGCATCCAGCGCGGCCACGACTCGGCGAGCGTAGACGCAACGTGCGCGCGGCACAGGAACACGCCGGCGTTGAAGCCCGGCCGCGCCGGCAGGCCGAAGTGCCCGCACAGTGCCGACCACTGCGGCCCCCGAACCGATCCCTCGCTCCAGGCCGAGCCGACCCGGGCGTTGAACTCCGCCGCGCCGGCCGTCAGGAGGCGGAGCGGCCCGGTCACCTCCGTGTCTGCGTCGAGGAAGAGCACCCACGAGTCCGGCGGCGCGCCTCCGGCCGGCAGTGCGGCGGGCTTGACGCCGTAGGCGTAGTCGCCGGGGTCGACCTCGACGATGCGCACCCGAATGCCGGGATTATGGCGGGCCGCCGTGTAAGCGCTGGCGGCGGCCATGCGGCGATAGCGCGGATGCGGCGTGACGGCGTAGCAGACGGTCAGTTCGTCAGACATACCCGAGCGCCGCCAGTTTCTGCTCTGTGCTTTCATCGCCGCGCGAGACGTCCCGATCGCGCGACTCGATCGCCAGCCACGGCACTTCGTAGAGCGCGGGGTATTGCCAGTGGCACTCATGCCCGAAGTTGCCGTCCACCTCGGGTTCGCAGAGGCACTCGCCGTGATCGGAGGTGACGACGACGGTGCCGTCAAGCTCCCGCGCGAGGAGGCGCGCCGCGTTCCAGGCGAGGCGCAGGTTGCCCTCGTAAGCACGGCACAGGAGCGCGGCGTCGAGCGCGCCCCGCTTCACCAGTTGGTCGGGACGCTTGAGCCCGTGGCAGGCGCGCCCGAAGTCGTGCGTGCTTCTGCCCCACCGCGCCGCGGCCAGCGGCGGCGAACCGATGTAGGGCGAGTGGGGTTGCAGATAGTGCACCACCACGCGCCGGCCGTCGAGCAGTCCGAACTGACGGTAGCCGCTCACGATGCCGTTGACGCTGAGCGGGTGGACCGACGGTATCTCCAACTCGGTGAGGCGGCCCCACTGCGTGCGCCAGACGCTGACCAGCTCGATCCCCAGCCCGAGGGCCCGCACTTCGCGGTCGACGACGGGATTGGCCGTGAAGTAGAGCACGCCCAGCTCCCGAAGCAGCGGCCCAACGCGCGCGATCCACTGGGCGGTGCAGACGGCAGGCGAGCGGACGGCCTGCGCGCCCGCAACGCCCATGCGCCGCACGTGCGCCCCAAAGCAGTCGGCGCGGCAGGCGTCCAGGACGATCAGCGCGTCCCAGGGCACGCGGCGGATCATGTCAAGCTGAGACTCCACGCGGGACCCCAGGTGCTGGGTAAGAGGTGCTGGGTGACAGGTTCTAGGTGCTAGACGTTCGTTGTTCGTTGTTCGTTGGTCGTTGTTCGTCACTGTCCACTGGCCGCTGGCTTCTGTCGTTCAACGCCGGCGCGGAGAAAGCCGAGGCCGAGCGCCCCCAGGGCAGCCCAAATGAAGTCCGGGATCTCCACGCCGCAATACGACAGCATCCCGCAGAGCAGGATTGTCGCGGCGATCAGGTAGGTGCGTTTCCCCACGATCCACGAGCGGATTGGCTCGGGGGGCTCGACTTCATCGCTCATCTCGCATCTCCTTGATCGCTTGAGCCCACCTGGCGTCGGCGGCGTCGGCGCGGCCGAAAGCCGCCTGTATCTCTTCCGCGGTCACATCCTTGCCGGAGCTGATGGCCCGTTCGACGAGCACCGCCAGCTCGCCAATAACTCGCAGCAGCACCAGCGTCTCCGTCAGTTCATTCATCGTTTCTGGCCTCCACGTCCATGAGCGCCTTCGTCAGCGCCGCCATTGCGCGGTTGTAGTTCTCGACCGCGGAAGTCTCCGGTTCGCCGGACTCCAGGGCGGCGCGCCATGCGTCGAGCGCGGCACGCGCGGCGGCGCGCCACACGTCTATCCGGGCCGCCTGTGCGTCGTCGATCAACCCGGCGCTGCGGAGGTCCGCCAGCATGCTGACCGTCGAGGCGTAGGCGTCCGTGGCCGTGCGGAGCTGGGCGCGCTGCGAGCTCGCGCAGCCGGCGACGACCATCAGTGCCAACCAGAGCGCCAGCAGAAAGGACACCCGTCGCCCCACGTCTATTCGCTTCCTCATTGCTTCCTCCCGGGCACGGCTCGCCGTGCCCCTACCGGTCACCGTCCACTCGCCACTGGCCTCTGCCGTGCGGCCATCCATGCCTTGATCGCGCGGATGGCGCGGTCGCGATTCTGCCAGTGGCCCGGCTGGGCCGTCGCGGCGGCGCTACGCTGCAGCAGGTCCTTGCAGCGATGGCCAAGCCTGGCGGGGATCCGGTGCCAGGCCGGCCGCCCGCCGCTGATGCAGAGCGAGACGTAGACGTCGTCCTCGCGGTGGCTCAGGCCGTCGAAGTCGGCGAGCGTCGGGATTTCCAGCGGCACGCGCTCCAGCAGCGCCCGCCGCATCAGCATGAACCGGCCCTTCACGACGTCGCACGCCGTGCCCGTCGTCGTCCCGTTGTGGTGGCGGCCGTGCCGGTAGTCCTTGCCCTCGACCTCCGACCAGCCGAAGAAGCCGACGATGCCGTCCGGGCATTCCTCGCGGCAGGCGGCAATCGCGTCCTCGAGCACGCGCTCGTCCGCGAAGACCAGGTCGTCGTCCATCGAGCAGACGAACTCGGTGTCGGCCAGCGCGGCGAGCGCCCAGCGCGGGAAGCAGCCGAGGTTCCGGCTCGACTGCACGGAAAGCTCGACCAACTCGTGATCCGGGGCCCGGCCGCCCTCGGGCGCGTTGTCCCAGAGGAAGACCTGCGGCCGGAGCGTCTGCGAAGCGAGGCAGTCGAGCAAGGGGCCGAAGTTCTCCGGCCGTTTCCAGTTGAGCAGGCAGACGGTCACGGACGGGTCCACCACGGATGGATTCACCACGGAGACACGGAGGTCACCGAGAACGGCAGGAACAGGGGGAACGGCCCCGGACGGGGCCTGGGGAACGGCGACGGTAGGGGCGGTGTTTTGTGTCTTGCCGTTATCAAGGTTCTTGTCTTTCTCCGTGCTCTCCGTCCGGCCTTCGCAGCCGATGCTGCTACGGCGGAGTAGGCTGTCTCCGTGGTGCGCTTTGAGCGCCTTCGCCTCCGTCTTGAGCTCGTTGTCCTCGATCTGGTTGCGGTCGGCGGCGGGGTTGACGATGACCTTGCCGTGCGGAGCGAGCAGGCGGCGAGCCAGCGCCGCGCATTCTTCCTGCATCTCTCCGCCGACGAGCACCAGGTCGAACTCGCCGCCGATTTCCTGGCCGGCCCGCGGGTAGTCCCGGCCGAGCTTCGCCTTGAGGAGCTTGATCCCGTTGGCACCACAGATATCCCACCAGTTGTCCGCGCGATGGCCCGGCATCTCGACGGCGCTGATCTCGGCCTTCGGCAGGATCCTGCGCGCCAGGAGCGTGGCCTCGCCGGGCCGCCATTGGAGCACGCGCGCGCCGGCGCCGCCCGGCTTGTCCGCCGTACGGCGGACGATCTCACGGCAGGCGGTCTCCACCTCCGGCAGCCACTCGTGCTCGGGGTGTGGCGCGTCTACGGTCGCGTGCTTGCCGCAGAGGTGAGTGAAGACGTCCTCGACGGGCCGCGTCCAGCGCACGGGCGTGTTGCACTCGGTGGCAGCACGAAAGGCTTCTTCGGCGAGCCGGGCAACGGCCTTTGCGCCGAGCTGCCTGGCGCACCATCCTTCGAACCGCCTCTGCCAGACCTCGCGACCGAACAGCAGCGCCGTGCAGCGCGCGGCGTTCTTCCACTTCTCGGTGCCCGCGTCGGGGACCGGGTTCGCCCCGCGATAGAGATGGCGGAAGACGACGTCCCGGCTGAAAAGCACGGGGATATCGAGCAGGAAGGCCTTGACGGCGATGGCCTGTTCGCTGAAGCCCCAGCGCCCGGCCGTGTCGTCCCAGAGCGTGCCGGTGGCCGCCTCCAGCCGCTCGGCGGTGGCGCGGCCCATCACGTAGCCCGCCCCCATCGGCGCGGGCGAGCGCGCCCATTGCTCCGTCGGCGCCTTGGCTATGTGCGACCACTTAGGCTGGAGGGCTTCCTTACGGTTGCAGAACAGGTCGCAGCAGAACAGGCGGTTGCCCTTCTGGTGCTCCAGCCCGTTGCTGCCCGCGCAGACGAAGCACTCGCTTTGCAGGGCGCGCCGGGCCAGCACCTCCAGGCCGCCGGCAGGGAACCGCATGTGGGCGTCGTGGAAGCTGACGACGTTGCAGCCGAGCTCCACCGCGAGCTTCCAGCCGGCGTTGCGGGCCCGGCCGACGCCGGCCGGTCTCTCGTGCCGAACGAGGCGCACGTTCCCGAGCTCACGAGCGAACGAGCAACTGTCGTCCGTGGAGCCGTCGTCGACCAGGATGATCTGAAGGTCCGCGTCGCCGACCGATTCGGCGAGCGAACGCACGGTCTGAGCCACCTGTCCGCCCTCGTTCAGAGCGGTGACGACGGCGCCGATGCGGAGGGCGGGGACGGCGCCAGGGCAGTCAGGGTTGCACTCGGCAGGGCTGACGACGCGGACGGCCACCGGGTCGCGCCGGCAGTTGAGCCGCTTCGAGCAGGAGCAGGATCGCGAGGCGAAGATGCACCAGGCCTCGTACCGCCCCTTCACCACGGAGGCACGGAGGCCACCGAGAACGGCGGAATCGGGGGGCACGACCACGCCAACAGACCCGGAGGCTTTGTTGCCGGTACCAGAGCCCTTGTCTTTCTCCGTGTTCTCCGTGTCTCCGTGGTGGACTTGCTCCCAGCGGCCCACCGGCAGGCCGGCGGCACGGCGCTGGGCATCAGCCAACCGCTGGCGCAGACTCGGCGTCAAGGTCGAGCCCCTCCTCCTGGGCGGCCTCCTTGGCCACGACCTGGCTGACCATGCCGCCGGCGACCGCCTCGACGAGGAAGTCGCCCTGCACTTCCGGCCCGGTGATCTTCGCGAGCGCCAGCGTCAGCAGCGGCTTGCAGCGCTCCCGTTCGACTTCGAGCGCAGCCTCCTCGGCCTCCTTGCGCTCGGCCTCCATGTCCACCGGCTCGAGGCCCTGCCAGAAGCCGGAGGGGCAATTCGCATCCGGCCCCTCCATGAAGCCGTCGTCGAGTTCGAGATCGCCGCCGCGCCAGTCGCAGTGCGGCCACGCCCAGACCGTCTCATGGCGGGTGTGGCGGTGCGGGCACGTGTGGCAGCGGTTGATTCGGGCCAGCTTGATTCCGTCCATCGTTACCTCCTAGGCTGCGGGTGTGGTCGACGTGCCAGAGCACCAGAGCACGGTGCAGCTCGGGTCGGTCGTCTCGGTGCATACGCAACCTTCCCCGACGCACCATGGGTTGTATTCGTGGCTGCACTCCCAGGTCAGGTAGTCGCCGGTCGGGTCGCACTCCGGGTCCGGCCAGGGCGGGATGGTGAAGATGAAGCGGCAGTTTCGCCAGCCGCCGAGCCATACCGGGCAGATGCACTGGATCCAGATGACCCAGTGGTGGAAGTCGCCGCCCTGCCGCGAGTCCCACAGGATGATGGAGTAGCGTTCGCCGTTCGGGCCGACCCAGCGCTTCGCCCAGGTGCAGTCATGCTCCCACTCCAGCACGTGCGCGCCGTTCAGAACGGACATGTCGCCGACGGGATATTCGGCCTCGGTGGTGGTGCCGCCGACTCCGATGCAGAGGCAGTTGCGCCCCTGGATGCCGGCGATGTCGACGCAGATGTGGTCCGGCATGGGCGGGTCGCAGGCGTTGCAGCCGTTCTGCGGCCCGCCGCTGGGCGTCGTCGTGCTGCCCGGGTGCAGGCACTGGATGATCAGGTGGGCGGCTGCGCTCTTCAGCAGCCGGCCGCTGGAGGCCGATTTCTTCAGGTGGGCCAAGTGTTACTCCGTGCTCCGAGAAGTAGGGGCACGGCGCGCCGTGCCCCTACTTCAATGTCTAACACGGCTCGGGCGTGTCGATGGTCACGCGCACCTCAGGGCTGACGGCGACGAGGGCGCCCGCCGCGTCATACGTGAAGTCCCGGTAGAAGGCGTAGAGCTTCTGGTCGCCCGAGTGGTTGTAGGCCATGCGCACCAGTTGCGTGACGACCACGCAGCCGTAGCCGAGAGTCCAGGAATCGTCGAAGGCCTCGTCGGTTTCGGCTGTGCTCCCGATCTCGAAGCAAGGCCCCTCCGTGGTGGTGGAGGCCGGGGCCGGGGCCTCGGTGGTGTGTCTGACGGCGGGATTCTGGATCTGGCAGTCGTAGATGTCCTCGCTGAGCGCCAGCTCCCGCTGGGCGAACAGGTTGAGCTCGAGGCGCCGCTTCAGCTCCGAGTAGTCCTCCAGCATGTAGAACGTGTTGGCGACGGAGATGTCGGTCCTGGCCTGGTCGAAGTTGTAGAGCACCTCGACGGCGTTCACGCGGAGGGCCGACCACTGCATGGGGTCCGTCGGGCCGGGCGTCGTCGTGGTGCCAGCGCCCGAGGACGTGCTGCCGCCGGGGGTCGTGCTCGTCGTCGTGGGGCCCAGATTGACCACGTTGTAGCGGCGCAGCAGGCCGAACCTGTCGAAGTCCACGCCGTCGCACCGCAGCGCGCCCTGCCGCCGCACGTCCCTGAGCAGGCGCAGCAGGCGCTCGGCCAGGATCTCCATCGCCGTCTCGTCATCGGCGGTGCCGGGCTGGGGCCAGCTCGTCACGTGCCGGAACGCCGTGTCGTACACGGTCCGCGTCCGCTCGTAGCCGTAGCAGGCGTACGCGTCCCCCGAAGGCCCGGCCTGGACCGTGAAGGGGACTTCCGCCCAGTACCATCCCCACAGCTTCTCGCCGGGGCCGAGCGACGGCACGTGCGGGAATGCGATCATGCGGCTGGCCAGCAGCCAGTAGACGTCCGACTCGGTGTAGAACGTCTTCGCCCCGGCGTCCGTGCCGACGTATATGCGCGGCAGGTGGCTCAGGATTCCCGAGCCGGCGGGGGGCGTGTAGGCTCCGGCCTCGTCGATCGGCTTGCCCGTGACTGCCCGCTTGGGTTGGGCCACCGCGCGGTAGGCGGCGGCGAAATCCCGCCAGGGCGCCGCCACCAGCTCCAACTCGCCCAGGTCGCCCGTGCCCGGGTTGCCCGTGCCCTCGATGTTGGCGGGCTGCTCCTCAACGGTGCGGTCGGTCCCCTGGATGACGATGGTGGAGCAGACGCCGTCCAGGCTCCAGTCGAGCTCGTTGCCGAGCAGCTCGTAATCTGTGCCCGCCTCGTCCTGCCAGTGTCCGAGCCGGCCGGCCTGGAGGTCCTCGGCCGGGAGCGAGTCCATGTCCACGACGACGAGCGCGCCGCTGGCCGGGTCGATGTACCAGCCCCAGAAGCCGCCGTTCAGCGCCAGCAGCAGGCTGATTGCGTCCGCCACGCTCGTGTTGTCCACGCTGAACTCGCCGACCACGCTGTCCAGGCTCAGGATCGTCCCCGCGTCGTGGTCGGCGATGTCCGCAGCGGTCAGATACTCGTCGGTGACGCAGTTGGCGTTGCCGTGGTGGCCGGGGATGTCGGACACGGCGCCGCCGTCCGTGGTGGTGCCCCCGTGGGTCACGGGGAGGCCGAGGGCGTGCTCCAGGATGTCGATGATGATCTCGCCGGCGGTCCACTTGCCGCCGTCCTTCCCCGGCGAATCTTCCCCGCCCTGGCCGTCGTAGCAGGTATGCCCGCGGCGGTTCCAGACGTAGAAGCCGCGCCCGTTGATGCGGACGGGTTCGTTCTCCAGGCGGAAGCGCTTGTCGGACGCCACGTACGTGACGCCTTCCTCGCCGACGCCGCCCGGGCGGACGTCCGTGACGTTGCCGCGGAACAGCACGCGCCCGGAGTCGTCGTTGATGCGCACCGCGTCCCACAAGCCGGCCGGCCCGCCGTACGGCGGGTCGTGCCGGGCCGCGCAGAACAGCTCCGCCTGCCAGGCCCGCACGTAAGACGCGCGGATGCTCCTGATCGTCAGCTCCCTGTTGCGCGCGCCGTTGATGAACAGCCGGATGCCCATGACTCCTCGCTTCAGACGTAGAGAGTGACCTCGGACGGACAGTCGCTGCAGGTGCCGCCCGTCTTCGAGTAGGTGCCGCCCGGACACGATTGCGCGTAGGCCGTCTTCTGATAGATGCAGGTCTTGCCGGTCGGGCCGTGCGTGACGGTGAACTTCCATGCGCCCGCCAAGCAGGTGAGGTTGCCGGAGGTGCACGAGCCGGCCGCCTGGCTCATAGGCCAGATGCAGTCGCTCGACCGCGTCCACTTCATCGTGGTGCCGGAGCACGCGACTGCGTGGCCGCACTTCATGCCGGCGAAGCCCGCGCACGAGTAGGTCGCCGCGCATGTGCCCGTGCAGTACGACGAGCTCGGGCAAGCCGGGACCGGCGGCGCTTCAGTCGTCGTCGTAGCCTCTTCCGTGGTCGTAGTCGTCCCTGGAAGAGTCGTGGTGCTCGTCGTGGTTCCCGCCTTCGTCGTAGTCGTCGCACACGGGGCCACAACGCACGTGGCGCCAACCGATTTCTCGCAACTGCCCCCGTCGGCGCAGCCCGCGTCGTTGCAGTCCAGCTCGCTGTAGACCCCTGCCGGCTCGCAGGGCCAATTGTCGTCCGGGCCCGCCCAAATCTTCGAGCACCCGCCGCCGTACGGGCCGACGGTCAGGCCCACGTTGTAGCGATTCACGCCCGTGCGGGCGACTTCGACGGCCACATCCTCGTCCTGGTACAGCCAGTAGCAGTCCGGATGCTGCCGGGTGGCCTGCCAGGTGCCGTTGCCGGCTGCGAAATCTCCGCCCAGCCCGGCGAACGTCACGCAGTAGGCCTCGAGAACGGGCGGCTCGCAGTCGTCGCAGTCCGGCTCCTCCGTCGTCGTGCTGCCCGGCTCCGTTGTCGTTGTCGTCTTGGGAAGGGTCGTCGTGCTCGTTGTGCTCGTCGTGGTTTCCTGGGGCCCCGGCGCCTGGCCGCAGCGATAGACGTCGAGCCACATCCCGCAGCACTCGCCCATCTCGGCGTTCTCGTAGCGCCCGTCCGGGCAGTCGGAGCAGTTCCGCGCCATCGGGAACTTGAACGTGCAGTCGATCCCATCGCCGTGGACGGTGAAGTACCAGTAGGCCTGGTTGTTCGCTTCATCGTACGTGCAGTCGATTTTGCTGACGGTCAGGCCGTCCGGCGCCTCGGTATTGAGCCAGAAGCATTCGCTCCGGCCGTTGCTCCAGCGGATCCAGCCGGCCTCGCTCCCGCACCATCCCGGCCACCACGCCTCATAGCACTCGTCGCACATGTTCTGGCAGTACGCGCCCGTCGGGCCGCAGGTATCGGCGTAGACCGTGAGCGAGTCGCCGACGTAATCCGCGCAGCAGGCCGGGCCGGAGACCAGGTCGAATGCCCCCTCCGGGCAGGCCGGCGTGTGGGCCGCCAGCTCGTAGACGCAGTTGAGGCAGCCGCACGTCCCGCAGTAGGCCGTGAACGTCCAGACCCCCTCGCCGACGCAATGAATTGCATTGAGCGTCCAGCCGGACGGAATCGTCCCCGGGACCGGCTCCCAGACGCACACCTCCTCCATCAGCTCGAACCGCGCGGTCCCCGCCGAACACTTCTTGCCCGGCGGCGGCGGGCAGGGATACGCCGGCAGGTCCACATAAAGTTCCGAGCAACAGTAGTTGCACAGGCCGCCGCAGAGGCACCCATCCAGCTCGTCTCCGTCGTCCGGCCCGAAGACCCAGATCGCGCTCTCGGCCCCGCTCTCCTCACAGGTATTCCCGTCGAAGCAGCCGCCGTCCTCACACTCCTGCAGTTCGTACTGGCCGGTCGGGTCACACGGCGTGTCCGGCCCCCACGCCACGAACCGGCAGTTTGGGTTCAGCGCGTAACTGATCTCCCAGCGGCCGTTCGCGGCGTCCCATTCGAGCGCCAGGTCGAGCCCGCCGTAGGTCTGTTCCCAGCGGCAACCGTTCTCCCAGTCCAGCCAGTGCACGCCGTTCAGAGGGGCGAAGTCGCCCGTCATCTGGCAGAACAGCACCCGGTAGTCGGCCTTTAGCGGCGGCTCGCAGCCGCCCTCCGTGGTCGTCGTTCCCGGCAGAGCGGTGGTCGTCGCCGGCGGCGTGCTCGTTGTGGCAGGTGGCGTCGTGGTGCCGCCGGGCGCCGTCGTCGTCGTGCCCGGCTCCGCCGTGGTCGTGGTACCCGCCTCCGCCGTGGTCGTGCTGGCCACTTCCCCCGTCGTGCTGGTCACTGCCGTCAGCGTCGTCGTCGTGCCCGTCGTGCTCGTCGTGGTTTCCGCGGGCGGCGTCGTCTCCGGCGGCTCGACCGGATGCGTCGTCGTGGTGGGCAGCGGCGCCTCCGTCGTGGTCCACTCCGCGCAGTTCACCTCCATCGCGAAGGTGGCCTCGAACGCCGTGTGCCGCCTGTCCGTGTGCACCGGCCGCATGTCCTCCAGCACGACGCCGGCGAACGTGTTTCCGTTTCCGGTCAGGTCGACGGGCCGCGGGCCGATCTCGCGCTCCAGGTCCTCCAGGTAGCGGGCGAGGTTCTGGGCGCTCACGGCGGCATAGGACCGGACGATGAAGCGGATGGCCGCGCCGCGCGCCGGCCCGCGCGCCCTGGCCCCGCGCGCCCGCGGGATCTCGCGCAGCGGGTAGTCCCGCTGCATGTCGATCCGCATGCCTTCAGCGTGGTGACCCAGCGCCACGCCGCCGGCGGCGTAGTCGAGGAGCGTCCCCGTGCCGGCATAGACGTCCGGCGCGTCGGGCGCCGGGAATGACGGCCACGGCTCGCTCGACTTCTCCGGGCTGCCGAACTGGAGCGACAGGTCAACGAAGCGGTAGGCGCGCACCTCCGCCAGGCCGTCAACGCAGACGCTCTCGCCGAACGTGGCCCGCTTGGCGAAGTTGTCCTCGAAGGCAACCGTGCCCGGCGCCGAGCAAGCCAGTGCCCGCAGGCGCTCGTAGGCGTAGCGCTCGGCGTCGCCCAAGTTCGCGCGGAGCCGCTGCCCGGTGACGTGAACGCCCATCACGCCGCCGCCCGAATCGAAGAGCGCGGCAGGCTCGCCGTGCGGCGTCAGCGACGCGTTGCGGCGCACCGCCCCCGGCGTGGCGAAGACGTGCTCGCCCAGCTCGATCGCGATCTTGCCGTCGTCGAAGTATCCCTGCCCCATCAGGTAGCCCCGTGTTCCCTCTGGCCGTTGATCGGCGCGGCCAATGGATTCCGGCTAACTCCTGGCCGTCGCCAGCCGTTTGAGCTGCCGCTTGACGCGATCAAGGTCTTCCTTCATCGAGTTGACGATTGCCAGGTTCCGCTGGTGCAATCGAAGGCTCTGCTCGGCGAGAGCCGCAACCAGGCTCCGGACCGACTCCAGGGCGCGCTGCTCCTGGCGCCAGCGCTCGGCCGACTCCTCGCAGGCTTCGCGAAGGCGTTCCAGCTCGGCATCGAGGGACGGTCTGATCTCGCTCACGGGCTCTCCCCTTCGGTGGTGGTCCGGGCCAGGTTCACGGCGTACACCAGGTCGTCCCCCTCCTCGTCGGTCCCTGCTTCCGTTCGAAGGACGGCCCGCGCCAGACGGGCGGGCTCGGCCTCCTCTGCGCTTTCCTCGGCGTGGAGCACGGGAAGCGCCAGGTCAAGGACGTGCCCCTCCGGGTGGGCGAAGGCGGCCTCGAAGCTCAGCGTCCCGCCGCTGCGCACGGCCGCGTTGAACGCGTCGCCGTCGTCCAGCTTCCGTAGCTCGACGGAGACGGCCCGCTGGCCGGCCGCCAGGAACGCAATCGTCCCGCCCCGGTTCGGCCCAGCCGCAAGATGATTCCGCACTCGCAGCGTGAACTGCTCGACTCCGGTGACCTCCGCGCCGTCCAGCTTCACGACGGCCCCATCGAACACGAACGGCACCGGGCTCAGGCCCCCATAGTCGAAGTCGCCCTCCTCGAGACCGGGGGCCGCCTCTTCGGCCGCGGCCTGCAACGCGAATCGGAACTCGGCATCGCGCCCGAGCGCCGACGCGACGACGTCGAGTCCGTCCGCCTTCACGCCCAGGTAGCGGCGCGGGTCCGCCGGCGTGTAGTAGTCCATGCAGTAGCCGGGCAGCTCGCCGTCCTGACGGTCGAGCGCCACGTCGAGCAGAAGCTCCGCAACCTGCGGCCAGGGCAGCGTGACGAAAGCGCCGCTCACCAACTGCAAGTAGCTGACGTGCACCGACCTGCGCCAGCCGCCGTAGTAGGTGTCCGGCCGGAAGCGCGGGCTGGCGGCCTTCAGGCTGAAGCCGTCCCCGAGCACCGGCACGGCCTGCCACGCAGGCTCGTCCGGGCAGGAGCCCCACGCCTCCTCGCGGCAGAGGCGCAGATGGCGCCGCCGCCCGTAGTGCCAGTTGCCGCTCGGTCCGCCCATGCCGTTCCTCGCCCTGATGCCTATGCTCGCCCTCGTCGCGGGCCTTGACGCTAGATCCTTCGCCAGAGCAGCTCGACGTCGATCGTCGCCGTCCAGATGAGGCGGGCCGCCTCCTCGCGCGGAACGGCCGACCAGACGACGCGCTGCACGCGCAGCCCCGTCAAGCCGTCCGACGCCAGCCCCAGGCAGTCCTCGTTGCACGCCCGGACGCGGTCGAGCACGAGGGCGACGAGCTCCTCACAGGGCTGCACGTCCTGGCCGGCGGTGGCCACCTCGACGCGGAGGACCTGCGGCATCTCCCTCTCAACGTTCGCGACGTGAACTTCGGCGCCCTCGGCCGGGGCGACGCTGAGCGCGGGGCAGAACGCCGGTTCGACGTCGTGACGGCGCTTGAGCCCCGGCCCGAAGTCGAACCACGTCTTGACCCGCCCGTCTATCTCGGAGTCGCCCTGCAACGCGGCGATCAGCCCGAGCCGGCCGTCTGTCAGGAAGTTGCTCATTGCATCCTCTGCTAGAGCGGCTCGTCCCGGCCGAAGAGCCTCGGCTGGGTCTCGTAGCGCACCCGCGGAGCGGCCGCGCTCTCATTGGGAGTCGGCTCGAAGCCGAGCGAGACGGCCCCCGCCACCACCTGTTGCAGCCAGGCGACGTCGTCCTCGTACTGGGCGCGCACGTCGTCCGTCACGCTGTCCCGCCCAAGCCGCAGGAAGTAGACCGCCAGATTGACGGCCCGCGTCTTGAGCGCCTGCGGGCACTCGTCGTCGGGCTTGACGACGGGCACGCTGAACCTGACGGCCAGGTAGCTGTCGATCAGGGCCTCGGCGCTGCCGATCGCCTGTGCGACCACGGCTTCGTCCGGCTCTGCGTCGCCGTCGTAGTCGGCCAGCGCAGCCAGGTCCTGCTCGCCGATCCTGGTCTGAACGTCATCGAAGGTGCAGTAAGCCATGTCCGACTCCCACTCGTCCTGATGGTCAAGGGGGGCGGGGGACTGGGCCGCCCTGAGACTGCCCAAGGGCGGCCCCCCGTTGATGCCGGCCTCTGGCCGCTATCCTCCCCCGCTACTCGCGTGCACGAGCCACGGCGCCAGCAGGGCCACGGCGCAGCGCCGCCTGCCCTTGTAGGCGTAACGCTCCCGGTAGAAGGCGTCCTCGTCGCCGGGATCCTCCTTCGCCGTGAACTCCGGCCCCTCGCGGTCCTGAAGCACCATGGGCTTGACGGGGTCGGTGTCCATGACGAACCACACCTGGCTGTCGCCGAGCCGGCTCAGCACCAGCAGGTCGCATTTCTTGTACATGCGGTTGGACTGGCCGCCGTCGAGGTACTGGATCTCCAGTATCCCCTCGGCCGCGGCGCGGTTGGCGGAGCCGCAGACGAGCAGGTCGGCCTGCAGGCCGAGGCGCGCCCCGTCCGGGCCGGCATGCCCCTCGAGCGCCGTCATGGCCGCCTCGAAGTTTTCGCTCGTCAGCGCTGCGTCGTCGCGGTTGGACCAGGCCGCCCCGCCGACCCATTCGTGCCCGGCGCTGAAGACGGTGGTGCCGTCGATCCACTGGTCGGTGAACCCGGCCAGGAGCGCCTCGGCGGCGAGCCGCAGCGGATAGAGGGCCGCGCGGCGGCCGAGCTGCCGCACCCCCGGCGCGTAGACGCCGACGTTGTCGTCTGCGATGTCGTTGCGGTGCACCTGCACGATGCGGGCGAACGTCCTGTTCGGCACGCTCTGCACGAAGGCGCCGATGCTGGTGATCGTCACCTCGTCGAGGACCTCCTCCAGGTCGCCCAGCAGCGTGGCCACGGGATACTTCTCCGTGCCGCTCGTGCTCGGCACGACCTCCATCAGGCGCAGTATGCGCTCGTTCTCCGTCGTCTGAACGGCCTCGGTGAAGGTGGCCTTGAGGCCGGTGAAGACGGCTTCCAGATTCCCCTGCGTGATCTGCATGCTTCGCACCTCCGTTACGGGTCGGATCGGCGCCTCACGCCGTACGGCGGACGGGCGCCGCAATCGGGTTACACGCCGGCCGTCGTCGTGGTCGCCGGGGTCCAGCTCTTGCCGGCCAGGACGGCCGCGTCGATGGACACCCAGCAGTCCCCTGCGCCCTCGATCCTGTCGATGACGCCGACAGCCACGTCGTTGTCCACGTCGTCGGCGACGGCCACGGTGTGGTCGTCCGCGGCGTAGACCTGAGCGCTGAGGGCCGACTGGTCGAGCGCGGACGCGGAGTCGAGGCGGTAACGGCCCCGACGCCTGACGACGACGCTCACGTCCCCGTCGCCGCCGTTGCGGTTATCGGCCTGGGCTGTGGCGACGCCCTCGAAGACCAGGCCCGCCGTGTCGGCCGCCGGCACGGCGTAGCCGTCCACGTCGCTGCACACCAGGGAGCCGGCGAAGATGCGCGTCTCCGCGCCCACGGGGATCGAGAGCAGGTCCCCGAGGCTGTACTCCGTGTTCCTGTCAGAAGCTAAGGCTGCCATTCATCCACCTCCTCAAGTGGTTTGGTCTGTGCGGGCCGGGCGCGGCCGCTAGTCAGCGGCCGCTAGTCCGCTGCCGCAACAAACGCCTCCGCCGAGAGCCCGAGCTGGCGGCAGACGGATTCCTCGGCCTCATCGAGCCGCCGGCCGCCGGCCTTGCGCGGCGCGGGCTGCGGCGCGCGCTGCGGCTGCATCAGGACGGGCATGGCGTTGAGCACGTGCCGCGTCGCTTCGAGGTCGTTCAGGGCCTCCCGCAGGTAGAAGTCGCGGTGCGCCGGCGGGACCTTGCCGGCCGCGACCGCTTCGTCCACCAGCGCGCCTGCCTCCGCGTCGCGCTGCGACTGCTGGAGGGCTTCGACGGCGTTGAGTATCCCGAGCTCGGGCGCGTCCGGTTCGAGGCCGAGCCTGGCGCGCAGCGCGTCAAGGCACGCGCTGGGCGCCCTGAGCCGGATCAGCGCCGCCTTCACTTCGGTCTCGTCCGCGTCGGGCGGCACGCCGAGCTCGTTCGCTATGGCTACGCTGACGGGCGCTGCCGGCGCGGCCTGTCCGGCCGGTTGGGCCTCCAGTCCATGCGCGCGGGCGGCGCCCTGCACCAGGCCGGCCAGGGCTCGCGCGACGCATTCGTCCTCGACGCTCGCGAGCCCGAACTCGGAGGCCACCTGCTTGGGCTCCTTTCCGAGCGCCTCGGCAAGACTGTCCAGCAGAGACATGCTCTCGCCTCCTTCTGGGACCACTGCTTGCGCCCCGCCGTCCGTAGCGGGGCTTCGGTCGCGGCCGTCGGCCGCGTTCAAGCTCTCCAGTTCGGTCAGGAAGGGCGTGTTCGTCAGGGCCACGCTGTGCAGCGTCATCGGCACCGGCTCCCCGGTGACCCGGTCGGGGGCGTTGAAGCGCAGCAGGGGACTGAGGAACCGGTACTGGCGCCGCGCGACGGCGGCCGCGGCCTCCGTGGTCCAGAGGATCCGGCCCCACAGCTCCGTGCCGTCCGCGCGCAGTTGCATCGCCGTGATCCAGCCGGCGGCCGGTGCGCGGCCCCCCTGCCGGGGCGCCAGTGCGCTGGCGTGGTGATAGTCAACGACCAGGTCCGCGCCGTGCGCGGCGTAGTGCGCGTTGAAGTAGTCCAGCGCGCTGCGCAGGTGCCGGGGCGTGATGATCTCCTCCCGCGCCGGATGCCCGAGCCACGCGCCCGTCCGGGCGATCATCGCCCATTGCGGCACGGCGGCCGGTGCGTCCGGAAACGGCATTTCGATCGCGGTGCTGGCGATTCCGATGGCGTCTTGAGCGGCCATGTTGCTCACGCCTCCCTGGGTTGGCTGAGGACGATCTCGCCTTCGGCCGGCTGGGGGATGCCGAACTTGCGGTAGGCCCAGCGGGCCGGAATGGCAAGGCCGGCCTGACTGAGGGTCTTCACCGTGGCGGCCAGTTCGCCCAGGTCCTCCGGCTTCTCCACGTCGAAGTGCCACAGGGGGACGGGCCGGTCGGCTCCGAGGTTCAGGCGCACGATGGGGCGGAGGAGCTGGTCGGTCAGGGTGCGGGCCAGCGCAAGGGCGTCCGCCTCGATCAGGTCCCACCGCACCTGGTTGTGCACGTGCCCCAGGGCGTAGGAGCCGCCCTTCTCGCCGCCCGTGGTCAGAAGCTGGCCGAGCACGGCGAGCGTCATCTCGCGGCCGGCGCGGTCCAGGATGCGCTCGAAGATCTGTCCGTCGCCCGCCGAGCGCGTGTCGAGCACTTCGATGCGGTTGCCCTCGCGCACGACGGCGGCGGCGTCCATGCCGAGTGCGCGGACGGCCTGCCACAGCTCCCGCGCCTCCTCGGAATCCCACGGGACCTGCTCGCGGAGCCAACCGATGCGGGGCGGCGTGCCGTAGACTTCGGCGAACGCCATCCAGTCCTTCCACGCGAAGTGGCGCACGATGAAGGCGCGCACGCAGGAGCGCAGCAGGCCCGTGCGCGCGCTGAACCCGCTGCGCGCCTTGACCCGGTGGATGACGAAGTTGAGCGGATTGGGCTCGACCGTCCTGCCGGCGTTGTCGCGCAGCAGGAGCGTCTCGCCGTCATCCGCCGCGCCGAACCACCGCTGCGGCCGCCAGACGAGCCGGCGCGGACGCCAGCGGCTCGCCCCCGTCTCCCAGTCGATCTCCTGGACGCTGAAGCCCTTCGGGATGGCGTCGAGCAGGTCGAAGATCGCCTGGTTCAGGTCGGGGATGTCGGCGATCACGCTCCGGCAGAGCTCGGCCGCCTCCTCGGCTCCGGGGGAGTCGTCGGCGGGCTGGACCTCGGACCTCAGCCGCGCCACGCCCGTCTTGCGGGTGCGCAAGCAGGCGTCCAGCTCGCCGTCCTTCTCCTCCATCCTCTCGAACAGCTCGGCCTGGGCCGCCAGGTCGCCGGACTCGGCGGCCAGCAACATCCGCTTGATCGCCCGGGGCGTCAGCGTGTCCACGTCAACGTGGCCGACGACCGTGCGCGCGCCGAAACCTGCGGCCGACGGCTCGGCCATCATCTGCTGGGCTGGCTTTTCGCTCATCTAATCCCTCTTCTTCTCACTCCTACTCCTGCTCGGGCGCGGCCCGCCGCGCCCCTACTCCTGGTCCTGCTCGTCGTTGTCCCCCTTCGGCTCCGCTTTCAGGCTTCGCAGCCGCTTCGGCGGAGTAGGCCAGAGCCTTCGGGTTGCTCGTTTCTCGTTGTTCGTCGTCACTGGCAACTGACCACTGTCCACTGTCGTTACTGCCGTTACGCTCACAACAGGCTGAAGTCCGTCCGCCTCTGAGAGAATGCGTACACTGGGTCGGACCGGGCCGGCTGGAATGGCTGCGGCAGAAGCTCGTCGCAGCCCGCCGCCGCGTCGGGCCCGTCCACGTACCCGTCGGGGTAGCTGAGGAACTGCTCCTGAAGCGTCTTGACCCCCGCGCTCGGGTTCTGAGGGAATCGCCAGAGGCCGATCTCGAACTGCATGCAGAGCGCCTCAATGCGCAAATCCTTCGGGCGCGTGTGGTTGACGTAGCGCACCGGCAGGCGCGTCCCCCGCTCGGCCTCCCACATGCCCAGCAGCGGCTTGATCAGCGCATAACCGCCGTTGGACTCCACGCCGACGATGCGAGGTCGAAACCGCGCGTTGAACTCGAAAAGCTTCGCGATCATCTCGCTCGGGCTCCCGCGCTCGATCCAGGCGTCCAGCACGTAGCGCACTCTCGTGTCCCGATCGGCGCCGACGGCGACGAGCGCGCGCGGACAGCCGTCCTCGCTGACGGACGGGTCCAGGAAGGCCGCCACGTCGAGCGTGCGCGGCGGGGCGTCCTGCGGGCCGTACGCCCCCATCCACTTCGCCTGGAAGGGCTTTGTGGGATCTTCGGGCGCCAGGGCGTAGTTGCGCAGCCAGTTGCGCAGGCCGATAGTGGCCCGGATGCGCGAGAGCGCCTGGTCGCTCAGGCGCTCGGGCCAGACGCTCCGGCCGTCTTCCGTGGCCTTCTGCACGAACACGCGCGCCAGCGGCCTGCCGGACGCGTCCTTCCTCTCGCTGAGGCGGCGGGCGCGTTCCATCATGCAGTGCGGCCCGAACATGGTGCCCATCACGGTGAAGACGAACCGCTCGGGCTCGAGCGCCGGCAGCACCTCGTCCATGAGCCAGTCCCACAGGTTCCTCTCGCGCTCGGGGTTGCGCGCCAGCTCGGCGTCTTCCAGGTCGTCGCCGATGAACTCGACCGGGCGATGCTCCGCGTGCCGGCGCCCGCGCGGGCTCATGCCGATGCCGAACGCCTCGAACTTCGTGCTGCCCCCGTGCCGCGCAGCGCTGACGAGCCACTCCGCCTGCGAGCCGGTCACTTCCAGCTCGCCGTAGTCGCCGCGGATGCGGGGGTTGTTGTCGAGTTCGAGCCGGACGTAGTCCATGTTCTGCGCGGCCAGCTTCTGCACCTGGCTCCCGTAGAGGAAGTAAGGCACGCCGTCCCGCAGGACGCGATGCAGAGGCCGGGCCAGCGTGAGCAGCACGCTCTTGCCGGCCCCGCGGAACGCGCAGACGAACGCGGGCATGCCGGGCTCCCCGGCCGCGTCCGCCATCCGGCCGTGGAACGCCGCGAACGGAGCGTCGAAGTAGTGCGGCAGATACGTCCTGCACCAGTCCAGGAAGGGCTGCTCCATGCGTTTCCTCGCGGCGGCCGCGCCCGTCTGCGCGAAGGGCGTGGCCTGCTGCTCGATCAACTCGAGCACTTTCAGGCGAAGCTGCTCATGCTGTCTCGACCACTTCACCGCCAACTCCAGGTGCTAGGTGCTAGGTGACAGGTGCTAGACGGCAGTTGCCAGTTCCCAGTTGTCAGTCCTCACCGCCGTCTGCCTTCCTCGCTGTTGCTGGCCACTGGCAACTGGCAACTGCCGTTACTGCTCCTGCTGCTGCTCGTCGTTGTTCGTTGCTCGCCACTGGCCACTGTCCACTGGCCACTGCCGTTCGGCCACTGGCGCTGCGCGCCTCACATCAGCAGTTCGCGCAGGTTGCGGGCGAATCCGTCCAGGGCCTTGAGCCGCTGGACGGCATCGCTGAACGTGTCGGCGGCGGCCCGCAGTTCCTCGGCCTCCACCTGGGCCAGGGGCGTCAGGCCGCTGGCCAGCCGCGCCAGCCTTTCGGCCGCGTGACCGGCCTCCGCCTCGGCCTCCTGGCCCCGGCGCCGGACGTCCACCAGCAGCTTCTCGACTGCTTCACGCGCGGGCATTCTGATGCCTCCTGTTGCATTCCTCGTGGGAGACGACGCGCTGTCGGTCCTGGCGCATTTCGGCCTTGATGGTCCGCAACTCCTCCAGGATCAGGTCGACGCGGGCGTCCAGCACGGGGACGCTGCCCACCAGCGGGTCGCCCTTGAGCAGGCGCGCCTCGATGCTCTCCAGGTGATCTTCCACGCGCTGGCGCCAGCGTCCCCACCGGAACGCCACGACCCATCCCCCGATGAAGCCGCCGACCAGCGCCGAAGCAGCCGAGATGGCCGTCTGAAACCACATTACGAGTGCTCCCTCTTGAGCTTCTCGACGAACAGGCGCGTTGCCTTGCGCACGGGCGCCATCTCCCGCTCGGACAGCGTCCGCAGGCAGAAGGCGGCGAATCGCTTCATGGCCACGAGCTGCGCGCTCACGTCGTCCTCTTCGCCGCGCAGGAACTCCAGGACCCTGCACAGCTTGAGCATGCGATCCTCCAGCTTCCCGTCCGTCGCGTCGGCTTCGCTCTCCTCCACGAGGCGTTCCAGCCTCTCCTCCAGCTTGCGGCGGAGCTTTTCGGCCGGGGCGGCGGCCTCCTCCGGCTCCGGCGACGCCGCTTCGGCCTCGGCCCGCAGCCAACGCCGCAGCGTGCTTGCCGACACAGGAAGGGCCGCGGCTATCTGCGGTATGCTCAGCCCTTCGCGATAGAGGGCGCGCGCTTCGTCCAGGTGCTGCGTCTTCTTGGTCTCTCCCATCGCGGTGTCCTTACTATGGCGATGCTGCACGTCATGCGAAGGGCGAGTATAGGCGTTGCCGGGGAGGCGTGTGTCCGATTTGGGCGCTACTGCCCGATTCCGCTTTTACCGCTTTTATGGCGTAGGCTAGTAGAGCTTCAGCGTCCAATCTGGCTCTTGCCGGGTCGGGGTGGCGTTGTAGACTTGCCGCACCGCCGTTGGGCATCCGCCATGCTGGCAAGTCCAATCCGCTTTCGTAGGGGCACGGCGCGCCGTGCCCCTACTTCAGGCAGCCGGAAGGGGCCACCCGGAAACCGCGTGTTGAAGCTCCACTGGCCTGCGAGCACGGGCCCGAGACGCCGGGGTGCCGCACGCCACGCCCTCTGCGCCCTCGCCCGCGACGCGCGTTGAAAGGCAGCCCGTTGGGCGGCTATATTGCCGGTGCAGTTGCCTGAGTGAACGCGGGCTCCAGGAGTCCCGGAGGAACCGATGAACCCCATCGCCGCAACGACGGTCGCGGCCCTGATCGGGGTCTGGGTGTCGGGGGGCAGCCAGATCAGCCCCTCGCCGCCCCGCCACCGGCTCGCGCGCGACCTGGCCGTCTACTGGGAGGGTTCGCGCCAGCTCGAACGCGTCAGCCGGCCCGGCACCTACGAACTCAAGTTCCCGTGCACGTTCGTGGCGGGCAAAGAGGCCGCGCTCACCGTCCAGGTAGTACAGCAGGAAGCCAAGGAGGAGGCGGGCGAGGAGCCGTACGCCGAGTGCACGGTCGAGGAGGCGCGGGAGCTGGCGCTGCACGGATCGCGCGTCGGGGTGCGGTTCAAGCAGCCGCTCGTGCAGATTCCGCTTGCGGAGGGCGTCGCCTCCGTGCGGGGACCGGACGGCGAGCAGATCGGCGTCGGGCTCGCGTTCGCGATACCGACCGGGCCGGTTTGCGTGGTACCGGCGAGGGACGAGGGCCTGATCGCGCTCGCGCGGTCAGTCCTGCCGGGCGAGGAGGTCCTGGTGCGAGGCCAGGTGATCGGCATCCAGACCGGCCAGCCGTGCGTGCTGGTGGAGAGTCTGAAGCTGAGCAGACCGCAAGAGCCGAAGGACGAACCGCCCTGGACCGTCACGGTGCGCTGGGCCGGCCAGGTCGTGACGGAGTTCTCCGCGGCGGAGGAGCAGTTCCTGCAGCTGTCTTGTCTTTACGCGCCCGGCGCGGCCGAGGGGGTCCGGCTCAGGCTGAGGGAGTTCAAAGCAGTCGACCTCCAGGTGGAAGGCCACGCCGTGGTCGCGGAGCTGGCGGACACGCCGGCCGTCAGGCAGTGGGGCTTGCAGGGCCGGACGGGGCTCGAGCCGAACGAGGGCATGCTGTTCTACTTCGAGCAGCCCCTGGCGCCCGTGTTCGCCATCAAGGAGGTGAGCTTCCCGCTCTCGGTCGCCTTCATAGGGCAGGACGGGACGATCGCCCACATCGGCAGGCTGACGCCGGGCGATCCCCGCCCCGCCGTCTCGCCGGTGCCCGTCACCTACGTGCTGGAGATGAAGGGGGGCTGGTTCGAGGAACAGGGCGTCGGCCCCGGCGGCAAGGTGACGATCCCGTGAGGCCGAGGAGGGCTGAGATGCGCGCGACAATGACCCCCAGGGAGCGCTTGTGGGCGGCGGCCCGCCATCAGGAAGTGGACAAGATCCCCTGCTCGCCGTGGCTCAGGCTGGCGCTGCCCATACTCTACGACGACTTCACGACCGACGCCTTCACGCTCGCCCTGAAGGCCGCGCAGCCCGACGAGATCGACCTGGACCCGCACTTCCTCAGCGACACGGGCGTGCCGAACGTCATCTGGAGCCTGACGGAAGACCCCTGCGGCCTGAAGGACGTGCGCATCCGCCTCTCCGTCGAGGACGAAGGGGATTGCGAGATCATCCGCCGCACGATCGACACTCCCGCGGGGAAGCTCCGGGACGCGCGAAAGAAGCCCAAGCCCGGGCGCCCGGAGTACGGCCTCGCCCCCGATCCGGCATTCCGCGAGAGGCTGGTGAAAGGGCCCGAAGACCTGGACGCCATGCGCTACCTGGTGCCCGACCCGGCCGATTACGACGTCGCAACGGCCCATCATGCCCTGGTACAAACGGTCGGCGAGCGGGGCATGGTGAAGGCCCTCGTGCGCAGCCCGCTGGACCACCAGGCCGGCTCCGTCCGCGCCATGGAGGACCTGATGGTCGACTACTACGTGCGGCGCGAGTTCTTCAACGAGCTGATGGTGATTTGGTTCGACAAGATGATGGCGGAGACCCGTGCCCTGCTGGAGCGCGGGGTCAAGGTGATCTTCGGCAGTTGGTACTTCGCCTCGATGAGCGTCGGATGGGGGCCGGCCATCTATCGGGAGGTCTTCCTGCCCATGCTCAAGGCCCACGTGGACCTCGTGCACTCGTACGGGGCGATCTACAATTACTATGACGACGGCAAGTGCATGCGCATAGGCGAGATGGTCAAGGAGGCGGGGGCGGACATCTTCGAGACGCTGGGGCCGCCGCCCGTGGGCGACGTCGACCTGGCCGAGCTCAAGCGCCGCATCGGCGACACGGTCTGCCTGATGGGCTACGGCGACATGCTGTACGTGATCAAGAGGGGCACGCCCGAGGACGTCGAGCGCATGGTGAGGTACGCCATGGAGGCCGCCGGCCCGACCGGCTTCATCTTCGGCACGTGCGACAGCATGCGCGAGGGCACGCCGCGCGAGAACGTCAGGACCTACTTCAAGGCGGCGCGCAAGTACGGCCGCCTCTACGCCCGGCCCTGAGGGCCTGCCCCCCGTGACCCGGTCCCCCGCGCCCCGCGGAAGTCACGCAGACGCCAGGTCGTCGCGCACGTCGGCCAGTATGCGGTCGAGGTCGTGCCTCGGCTTGAACCCGATCGCAGTGGCCAGCTTCGTGACGTCGGGCACGCGGTATCGCACGTCCTCGAATCCCTGCCCGTAGGCCCGGGCGTACGGGACGTGGACGATCTCGGCGTCCGGGTTGACCAGCTCCCGGACCTTCTCGGCCAGCTCGTTCATCGTGACGGGCCGGTCGCTGCCCACGTTGAAGACCTGCCCGACGGCCTGCTCGGACTGCGCCAGCGCGCAGAGGGCGCTCACGGCGTCCTCCACGTGAAGGAAGCACCGGACCTGCCGGCCGTCGTCATAGACGGTGATCGGGCCGCCGTCGAGGGCCTGCTGGACGAACCGCGGCACGACCATGCCGTAGTGCCCCACCTGGCGCGGGCCGACGATGTTGAAGAACCGCACGATGACGACCGGCAGCCCGCGCGCCCTCCAATAGGCGAGCCCCAGGAACTCGTCGATGGCCTTCGAGCAGCCGTAGCACCAGCGCGACCGCGTCGTGGGGCCGAACACGAGGTCCTCCTCCTCGGTCCAGGGCCTTTCCTCCCCCTTGCCGTAGACCTCGCTGCTCGAGGCCAGGACGACCTTTCTGCCCTTCCTGGCGCAATGCTTCAGGACCAATTCCGTGCCGTGTATGTTCGTCTCGATGGTCCTGACCGGCTCCTCGACGATCAGCTTGACGCCGACGGCGGCCGCCAGGTGGAAGACCACGTCGGCCCGGTCGGTCAGCTCCATCAGCAGCGGCTCGTCGTCCAGCTCGTCCAGGTGGACGTGCAGGTTGGCCGAGTTACGGATGGGATCCAGGTTGGAGATCCGGCCCGTGGACAGGTTGTCCAGCACGTGGACCTCGAGGCCGTCGGCGATGAGCCGCCCGGCCAGGTGGGACCCGATGAAGCCCGCCCCGCCCGTGATCAGCACGCTTTCCATCCGCCTGGCCTTTCGCGCGGTGGAGCCGCCCGGAGACCGGCGCCGGGGAGGATGCGGCCGCCGCGCTCCGTCAGAGCTCCTCGAGGATGCGGACGTCATACTCCCAGAGGGAGATGCGTTCGCTCACGTGGGCGCCCGTCAGCATGTCCCGGTAGTTGCCATCGGGCAGCTCGACGGCGCAGACGTCGTCGTTGTGATTGAGCAGGAACAGGAAGCTGCGGTCGACCTGCGAGCGCCGCCGCACCTCGACGCCTTCCGGCGCTTCCACCGTGGGGAGGATGCCACAGTCGGCGCAGATCGTCCGGTAGAAGTGCACCAGGAACTCGACCTCCGGGTCGGTGCCGATGTAGTAGGCGCGGCCCTGGCCGAAGACGTTCTCCGTCACCGCCGGCCAGCCGGCGTAGAACTCCTCGCCGTACGTCGCCAGAACCGTGCCGTTCTCCACGTGCATCAGATCGCACAGGCGGTCGCAGCGGTACTCGCCCCGGCACGGGCCGAAGGACTGCTTCATGATCACGCGGTTCTGCTGGTCCTCGAAGAGCGCGTCTATCTCCTCGACCCAGACGCCGGTCAGGTGCCGCAGAGGGCCGGGGTAGCCGCCCGTGTAGGCCAGGTCCGTCTCGTCGACCCAGCCGCTCAGGAACGTGGTGACGAACCGCCCGCCCGAGTCGACGAACTTCGCCACGCGCTCGGCCCAGCTCTCCCTCACCATGTAGAGCATCGGGGCGATGACGACGTCATAGTCCCACGGATCGACGTCCATTCCGACCACGGCAACGGGGATGTTGCGCTGCCACAGGGCGCGGTAGTGCTTGAAGACGGTCTCGGTGTACCTCTTGTCCTGGATCGGGCCCGAGGTGTTGCGCAGGGCCCACCAGTTCTCCCAGTCGAAGACGAGGGCGATGCGCGACTCGACGCCCGCGCCCAGGATGTGGTCTCCCAGACGGTTCAGCTCCGCGCCCAGGGCGGAGACCTCGCGGAAGACGCGCGTGTTCTCGTGGCCGACGTGCTCGACGACGGCGCCGTGGAGCTTCTCGCATCCGCCGCGGCCGCGCCGCCACTGGAAGTACATCACCGAATCCGCCCCGTGCGCCACGGCCATGTAGCTCCAGAGGCGCATCTGCCCGGGGCGCTTGAGCGCGTTGACGGCCTGCCAGTTCTGGCTGCTGGGAGTCTGCTCCATCAGCAGGAAGGGGCGCCCCGGCTTCAGGTCCCGCATCAGGTCGTGGCTGAAGGCCGTCCAGGCGACGTCCCCCCGCACGCTCGGGTAGCAGTCCCACGAGACCACGTCCACGTGCGGCGCCCACTTGTGGTAGTCGGTCGTGTAGCACGTGGACATCATGTTCGTCGTGATGGGCACGTCCGGCGTCACTTCCCTGAGCACCGCGGCCTCGTTCAGGAAGCAACCGAGCAGCGACTCGTTGGCGAACCGCGCGAAGTCCACCTTGAGCGCAGGAATGGCCTGCTCGCCGTGGTCGTACGGCGGCTCCACCTGCGCCCAGTCCGTATAGGTGTGGCTCCAGAACGGCGTCCACCAGCGCGCGTTCAGCTCGCCGAGCGCGCCGTACTTCTGCTGGAGCCAGCTGCGGAACGCGCTCGCGCACTTCTCGCAGTAGCACCAGCCGGAGTACTCGTTCGAGACGTGCCAGAGCACCAGCGCGGGATGGTCCCTGTATCGCTCGGCCAGTTGGCGGGCCATCCTGGCGCAGGCGTCGCGATAGACCGTCGAGTTGGGACAGAAGTTGACGCGGTTGCCGTGCCGGTGACGCAGTCCGGAAGCGTCCGTGCGCAGCACGTCGGGATGCTGATGGGAGAGCCAGGCCGGCTGGGCGGCGGACGGAGTGGCCAGGACGGCGTAGATGCCATTCTCGGCCAACTTGTCCATGATGGCGTCCAGCCAGCCGAACTCGAACCGGTCCGGGGCCGGCTGGAGCGCCGCCCAACTGAACACGCCGACGGTGGCGACGTTCACGTTGGCCGCCTTCATCAGGCGCATGTCGTCGTCCCACACTTCGGGCGGCCACTGATCGGGGTTGTAGTCGCCCCCGTGGAAGAAGCGGGGCAGCCTCTCGCTCACAACGGGGAACTTCCTTTCCATAGCCCTCCTCCAATGCCGCAACGGAAGTCCGTGGCAGAGAGTATAACGCAAAGACGCACCTTCTCAAGAGAAACTCCCCCGGGATGGCGACGGGCTCCGGCCGCCCGCCGAGGCCCCGCGGCCCTCTCACTTGACAGCCCCGGGGGGTTGTGAAAGAATGACGTTTTCCCGACCCGCGCAGGCTGCATTTCGGTGAATCGAACGTCCCGTCAAGCCCTTCGGGGGAGCTGCAGATGAGCCAGGAAGTTCTGGAGATACGCTGGCACGGCCGGGGCGGCCAGGGCGCAAAGACGGCCGCCGCCATGGTCGCCGAAGTGGCCGTCGAGGCCGGCAAATACGCCCAGGCGGCGCCCGAGTACGGCGCCGAACGCGAGGGCGCGCCCATCAGGGCCTACACCCGCATCGGCGACACCCTCATCAGGGTCCACGACGCGATCTACTACCCGGACATCGTCGTCGTGCTGGACGACACGTTGCTGGAGACCCAGGACGTGGACAGCGGCCTGAGCGAAGACGGCATCCTGCTCGTCAACACGTCCGGCCCCCCCTCCCAGGTGCGCAAGGCGCTCGGCCTGAAAGGGCGCAAGATCTACACGATCGACGCCACCAAGATAGCCCTGGAGGAGATCGGCCGCCCCATCCCGAACACGGTCATGATCGGGGCCCTTCTGGCGGTGACCGGCGTGGTCGACGTGCATGAGATCGAGAAGAGCATCAACAAGAAGCTGGGCGGCAAGCTCAGCGAGGGGATGCTCAAGGGCAACATCCGCGCCGTCGAAAGGGCCTCCCAAGAGGTCAAGAGCGAAGATGGCTGAGCTACTGAAGAAGGACGAGATGAAGCCGGGCACCATCGCCCAGGCCGGCACGATGGCCAAGCTCTACACCGGCTCGTGGCGCACCTACTGCCCGGTGACCGACTTCGACAAGTGCACCCACTGCATGATCTGCTGGATCGTCTGCCCGGACAGCGCGATCGAGGTCAAGGACGGCAACAAGCTCGGCACGAACCTGCAGTACTGCAAAGGCTGCGGCATCTGCGCCGTCGAGTGCCCGCCGAACGCGATCGAGATGAAGCTCGAAAGCGGGATGTCCGAGGACGAAAAGAAAGGGTAATGAGCCATGGCGGAACGAATGGCATTGACCGGGAACGACTCGGCCGCCTACGCGCTGAAGCAGATCAACCCCGACGTCGTCGCCGCCTATCCCATCACGCCGCAGACGGAGCTGATGCATAAGTTCGCGGCCTACGTGGCGGACGGCGAGGTCGTGACCGAGTTCGTCCCCGTCGAGAGCGAGCACAGCGCCATGAGCGCCGTCGTCGGCGCCTCCCTGGCCGGCGCCAGGGCATGCACCGCCACCAGCGCCAACGGCCTGGCCCTGATGTGGGAGATCCTCTACATCGCCGCCAGCTGCCGGTGCCCCATCGTGATGCCCGTGGTCAACCGCGCCCTCAGCGGCCCCATCAACATCCACTGCGACCACAGCGACACCATGGGCGCGCGCGACACGAGCTGGATCCAGATCTACTCCGAGAACTGCCAGGAGGCCTACGACAACACCATCCAGGCCGTGCGCATCGCCGAGCACCCCAACGTGATGCTGCCCGTCATGGTCTGCCTGGACGGCTTCATCCTGAGCCACACGCTCGAGGCCCTGGAGGCCAACGACGACCAGACCGTGCGCGACTTCATCGGCGAGTTCAGCCGGACCGACAGCCTGCTCAACGTCCAGGAGCCCCAGACCTTCGGCGTCTTCGCCCTCCAGAACTACTACTTCGAGTTCAAGAAGCAACAGGCCGACGCCATGGAGAAGGCGCCCGCCGCCATCGAACAGATCGGCCGGGAATACGGCGAGCTGACCGGCCGGACCTACGGCCTCATCGACCCGTACCGCTGCGAGGACGCGGACGTGATCCTCGTGGGCCTCGGCTCGACCATGGGCACCGCCAAGCAGGCCGCCGACGACCTGCGGGACCAGGAAGGCCTCAAGTGCGGCGTGCTGAAGATCCGCTGCTTCCGCCCCTTCCCCGGCGAGCAGATCCGGCAGGCACTCCAGGGCGCAGCCGTGACCGGCGTCATGGACCGCGCCATCTCCTTCGGCCTCGGCGGCCCGCTGTTCCACGAGGTACGCTCCGCCCGCTACGGCGACGACGCGCCCATGATGAACTTCATCTACGGATTGGGCGGACGAGACCTGAGCCTGGACGACGCCAAGGACGCGTTCCGCGCCCTGGCCAAGGCCGCAAAAACCGGCAGGCCTGAACCCGTGGTGCGCTACATCGGCCTGCGCGAGTAGCGCCCGGCCCGACTCGAGCGAATCCCATCAGACGAGGGAAACGATGGCAACAACGAACCTCAAGAAGCTCAGCGACATGCCCGACCTGCTCAGCGGCGGACACGCGGCGTGTCCCGGCTGCGCCGGACCGGTGGCCATCCGGCAGATCCTGCTGGCCGCCCAGCAGGACGACACCTACGTCGTCGCCAGCATCGCCACCGGATGCATGGAAGTGAGCACCACCATCTATCCGAACTCCGCCTGGCGCATCCCCCTGATCCACAACGCCTTCGAGAACTCCGCCGCAACCATAAGCGGCGTCGAAGCCGCCTACCGCTCCCTCAAAAAACAGGGCAAGCTGGACAAGAAGATCGCCTTCATCGCGTTCGGCGGCGACGGCGGCACCTACGACATCGGCCTCCAGTCCCTGTCCGGCGCGCTGGAGCGCGGGCACAACTTCACCTACGTCTGCTACGACAACGAAGCCTACATGAACACCGGCATCCAGCGCTCGGGGGCGACGCCCAAGGGCGCCTTCACCACGACGGCGCCGGCCGGAACCGTCGAGCCGGGCAAGCGCCAGAGCAAGAAGGACCTGACCGCCATCGTGGCCGCGCACGACATCCCCTACGTGGCGCAGGCCTCTCCGCACCGCGCGCGCGACCTCATGGCCAAGGTGCAGAAAGCCGTCGCCATTGAGGGGCCCTGCTTCATCAACGTGCTGAGCCCGTGCCCGCGCGGATGGCGGTACGACCCGGACCAGACGATGCAGATCGCCAAGCTGGCCGTCGACACCTGCGTCTGGCCGCTCTACGAGATCGAGGACGGCAAGCTGTCCATCAGCTACAAGCCGCGCGAGAAGAAGCCGGCGCGCGAATGGCTCAAGAGCCAGGGACGCTTCCGGCACCTGTTCTCGCCCAAGAACGAGTACCTCATCGAAGAGATCGAGCAAGAGATAGATCGCAAGTGGGAGAAGCTGCTGGCGCTGGAAGCCATGGGCGCAGGGGAATCCAAGTAGCCATCCCCGAAACTCCCGGGCCCGTGGCCGCCCGTTCCCTGTCGCAACCTGTCGGGCTCGCCGGACGATCCTGCACGAAGTCCCTTGCCGGACCGCCGGTTGTGCGCTAGCATAGGCTCTTCGTTCCGTGCACTCCGTCGGGACGGAGGGGACCGGCGGCATGCGCCGCGCCACCCCGTAAGGCAGGAGCCGCGAAGCGGACCATGTGTCAGTCAGAGGAACGGCACGCCAGACTTCGATCCGTGGATCCTGAGATAGCCGAGGCCATCCAGGCAGAGGAGAAGCGGCAGCGGGAGCACCTGGAGCTCATCGCCTCGGAGAACCACTGCAGCCGGGCCATCCTGGAAGTGACCGGGTCCGTCCTGACGGACAAGTACGCCGAGGGCTACCCCGGGGACCGATGGTACGGCGGCTGCGAATGCGTTGACGCAGTCGAGACGCTCGCCATCCAGCGGGCCAAGGAGCTGTTCGGCGCCGAACACGCCAACGTGCAGCCGCACGCCGGCTCCCAGGCGAACATGGCCGTCTACATGGCCATGCTCAGCCCCCGGGCCACCATCCTGGGCATGTCCCTGTCCCACGGCGGCCACCTGACGCACGGCCACAGCCGCAACTTCAGCGGCCAGCTCTACGAAGTCGTCAGCTACGGCGTCGAGGCCACCACCGGCCTGATCGACTACGACGAGGTGCGCAAGCTGGCCCGCCAGCACAATCCGAACCTAATCATCGCCGGCGCCAGCGCCTACAGCCGCATCATCGACTTCGGGGCCTTCCGCGACATCGCCGACGAGGTCGGGGCCCACCTGATGGTCGACATCGCCCACATCGCCGGGCTCGTGGCGGCCGGCGTGCACCCGAGCCCCGTCCCCTGCGCCGACTTCGTCACCTCGACCACGCACAAGACGCTGCGCGGCCCGCGCGGCGCCTTCATCCTCTGCCGGAAGGAATACGCCGACCTGATCGACAGCGCCGTCATGCCCGGCATCCAGGGCGGGCCGATGATGCACGTCATCGCGGCCAAGGCCGTCGCCTTCAAGCTGGCCATGGCGCCCGAGTTCCGCCGCTACCAGGAGCAGATCGTCGCCAACGCACGCGCCATGGCAGACGAGTTCATGGGCCTGGGCATGCCCGTCGTCAGCGGCGGAACGGACACCCACATGTTCCTCATCGATCTGACCAACACGGGCATCACGGGCAAGCGGGGCCTGGAACTGCTGGCCCTCGGCAACATCACGGTCAACAAGAACGCCATCCCCAACGACCCGCGCAAGCCGGCGGAGGCGAGCGGCATCCGCATCGGCACGCCGGCCATCACCACGCGCGGCGTGGGCGAGGACGAGTCGCGCGCCATCGCCCGATGGATCGTCGAGATCCTTCAGGCGGATGATCCCGCGGCGGCCGCCGACTCGGTCAAGCCGCAGGTCCTCGACCTCTGCGCCCGGTTCCCCATCCCCGACTGACCGGCCCCCTTCCACTCTTACTCCTGCTCGCCTGGCCTTCGAAGCCCGCCGTACGGCGGGCGGAGTAGGCTGCCCCTACTCCTACGGCCCGATTATGACGCGGCTGATCCACAGGTTGCGGTCCTCGCCCTTGTCGGGCTCCCAGGCGTCGTTGGTGAACTCGACCGCCAGCCTGTGCACGCCGGCCTCGACGCTCGTCGGGAACGCCAGCGACTCCCAGCCGCCCGCCTGTAACTGCTGCGCGCCGATGGGCTGGCCGTCGACGAGCACGCGGACCTCCGGATACTGGCCGCCGGCCGGCGTGCCGCGCGCCACGACCTCGATCACGTAACGCCCGGCCCGCATGAAGCTGACATCGAGCTCGATCGCGCCGTTGGAGCCCATGTACGCCGCGCTGCCCTCGCGGCTGAAATTGGGCAGCTCGCCGACGGGCCTCATCCGCGCGCCGGAGATGACGGTGCCCCCCCGCCCGGCGGCGAACGAAGCGCCCAGGTTCATCAGCAATCCGCTCAGGTAGCGGGCCGCGCCGTCATACGAGCGCACGCGCCCGTCCCACGCCACCTGGTCGATCAGCCAGAATCCGCCGTCGTCCTGGATCTTGACGAGCCCGGCCGGCCTCAGCAGGTCTACCTGCGGGCCCGGCGCGCTCTCGGCATAGAAGAACTTGTCCAGCGCGACGTTGCGGTCCTCCCCCTTTTCCGGGTCCCAGGAGTCGTTGGTGAAGGCCAGGCGCAGCCGGTGTCGGCCTGCCTCCGCCCTGGCGCGGGTAGAGAAGGCGCCCTCCTCGGGACCGGCAACGTTCAGGTCCCCGACCGGCGTGCCGTCAAGCGAGACGGCCACGTTCGGGAAGACGCCGCCGACGGGCGTGCCGCTGCCGACGACGCCGAAGACGTACTCGCCCGTGCTCGGCAGGACGATCTCGCCCTCGACGGCCGCGTTGGTCCACATGTAGAGGCGGCCCTCGGCCATCCGCACCTGCTGCGCCGGATCCGCCGGCCGCATGGATTCAGCTTCGATGATCGAGCACTCCTCCAGGGGCGGCGGGCGGCGCGTCACCTCGCCGTGCAGCACGCCCGTGAAGAGCGGATGCTCCCTGGGCCATTCCTGGCTCCAGTCGAAGATCCAGTAGAGATCCTCGTTCAGCATGCCGTCCATGAGCGGGTCGCCGCGGTCGGCGATGAGGACGGGCACCTGCATGGTCGGCTGCACCGCCAGCTCGCCCGGAACCACGTCGCGCAGGGCGGCCATCGCCCCTTCGTCCACGCCGTGGAGCAGCGCCGCGCCTCCGCCCCGGACGAACTCCTGCAAGCGCTGCCGAGCCGCGGCGACTTCCTGGGATGTGCCGTCGAGCACCAGCACCGAGTAACCCGAAAGGTCGGCGGTCGAGAGCCGGCCCGTCAGGTCATCGCACTCGGCCCCGACGCCGTTCAGGCCCTCGTCGAGCGCCAGCGTCCCACGCACGAGTCCGAGCCGCCGCCGGACCGGCTGCTCCCGCCACGCGTGGCCGACCAGCCGCTCGAACATGAGCTGCGCCATCGGCTCGAGGCCGAGCTTCTCGCCGATCAGGAGCTGCGAGAGGATGTAGCGCCCTTTGCCATGCAGCATCTCGACGAGGAGCGCGGCTTCGAGGCCCTGCGGGCCGCCCGCGTCCACGAAGACGCGGAAGGCGCCCTCACGGGGCTTCGCGATCAGGCGCCGGGCCACGAAGTTGTCGTCCCGCCAGAACTTGAACGCATCGTCGGGCAGGCCGTCCATGACGCCGCCCGCGCGCGAGCGCAGGAAGGCGATCGTGGCAGCCCGCTCCTCCAGGCGCGCCGGCAACATGTCGGCCGGGTAGCGATCCTGCTCGAGGACGAGCACCGTCCCGCCGCCCGCCACGAAATCCGCGAGCGCCGCGTGCGCGCCGCCTCCCACGACCGGCATCTCCTCCCGGCCGGCCAACCCGTCCAGCGCGTGCGGCCCGATGATGAGGACGCGAGCGCCGGAGGCGCCGGCGTCCGCCAGGTCCCCGATCACGACCGGCTCGACGCCCCCACGCCGCAGGACGTCCAGCAGCGCGTCCGGCATGCCGCAGACGGCGAGCCGCGTGCCGGCCGGCACGCCGAGCGGGCTCGGCGCGCGGGGGTAGACGCGGACTTCCGCCTCGGACTGGTACACGGTCCGCGTGCCGCTCTTGACGATCAGCTCGAAGCTCAGATCGGTCGGCGCGTCCACGTCGGGCGTCGTGAGCTCAACCGTCGTCTCGACGCGCTCGGCCGGCGCGAGGGAGAAGTCCCGCTGCCCCTGCACCTGGCCCCCGAGCAGCCAGAAGAGCATCAGGTCGGCGGCCCGCAGCGTGTCGTTGTAGAGGAACACGGTGCGCCCGACCCGCTCGCCCCCGTAGAAGCGGCGGCCGCATTCCTTCACGAACGCCGCGTTGGGCTCGTAGGCCTGCCGGACGGCCAGGTACTGCTCGTTGGGGAACTCGCCGCTCTCCCACAGCGTCCACGGGCACATGCCGGACACCTCCGCCGAGCGGTAGGCCTCGACCTGCATCCGCCAGGCCCACGCCTTGCACGTGCGCAGGCTCTGCCAGAGGCTCCGGTACGCCTCGTCGCCCAGGAAGGTGGTGAACCCGTGGGCGGAGCGGGCGGGCACCCAGAGGAACTCGCCGATGTAGAGCGGCTTCTTGCGGTCCCACTCCCACTCGCGGCGGGGCCAGCCAGACACGAGCGTCTTGCCGTCGGCCCAGTAACACGTGTTCGGGTAGAGCGTCTCCTCGGGGAATTCGTGCGGGTAATGGAGGTTGATCACGTCCGCCGCGCCGTCGGGATCTTCGTCGCCGTCGTACATGATGGGCCGCGTCGGGTCCAGGGACTTGACGAACCGGCCCAGCTCGCCCAGCCTCTTCTCGGTCTGGGGCACGCGGTCGCCGCCGACGTCCAGGATCTCATTCTCGATGCTGTACATCACGATCGACGGGTGGTTCTTGTCGCGGCGGGTGATGCCGCGCCAGTGCTCGCGGGCGTTCTGCCAGAACTCGTCACGCGCCAGGGCGTAGTTGCCGGCGTCACACCAGATGGCCGACTCCTGGATGATGGGCAGGCCCACTTCGTCGGCCACGTCATACCAGTTCTCGGGCCAGACGTTCGCGTGCAGGCGCATGGCCATGCAGTTGGCGCTGCGGATGCCCGCGTACTTGCCCCTGATCTCCTCGTTGCTGAGCAGGCCCCCGCCCGGCGGGTGTCCCGCCGTGGCCAAGAACTTCATCCGCACGCCGTTGAGCACGAAGCAGGCGCCGTCCGTCCAGAACTCGCGGAAGCCGAAGCGCGTGCTCCTGGCGTCCGCCTCCTCGCCGTCCGCGACGAGCCGGCTCTCCAAGCGATACAGGTGCGGCGAATCGGGCATCCACAGCTTCGGCTCCGGCCAGGGCCTGGCCAGTGTGCACTCGGCCGTCGCTCCGGCCGGCACAGTGACGACCTCGGAGCCCAGGTCCAGCGCCGTGCGCCCCTCGTCCGTCACCTCGGCGCGCAGCGTCGCCTCGCGCGGCCGGTCGGACAGGTTCCTCAGGACGTATGTCGTCTCGACCCGCTTCTCGCGCACGGAGGTGACGATGGTCACGTCGTCGATGAAGACGTCGTTGCGGACGGCGAGGTCCACGCCCTGCCAGATGCCGAACATGGCTGTCTGCGAGCCGACCGGCGCCATGACGCGGCCCTCGACGGACTCGACCAGGTCGCGGCCGGGCATGTATTCGACCTCGCCGTCGATGAGGGCGCGGACGTCCTGCACGCGGACGAGCAGCGCATTCGGGCCGTCCGAGCGGCAGGCGTCGGTCGCCTCCACCTCGAACGGCTCCCAGCCGCCGTAGTGCGCCCCGACGCGCCGGCCGTTCACGTAGACCTCGCACGCGAACTTCACCCCGCCGAAGGAGAGGAAGACGTGCTTGCCCTGCGCAGCCGCCGGCAGCTCGAACGCGCGGCGATACCACGCGTAAGCCGGCTCCTCCTGCGAGAGGTGGGAGGGGACCGTCGCCTCCTCCCACTGACTGCCGAGCTGCGCCGTCTCCCCCGTCGCCGTCCGCTGGATGCTCCAGACGCCGTTCAGAGACTGCACCGTGTCGCCGGCAGCCGCAGCGGGCACGCCGCAGCTCGCCAGAACCAGGATCGCGACGAGTAAGCGTCCGGGCATTTGTTCCTCTCCTCTAAGCGATTGCGTTCGGCCTCGTCGGCCCCCGCGTGAGTATCAGCCGCCGCCCCGCCGGTGTCAAGGCCGGGTGGACAAAGGGCGGCCCCGGGCGTATAGTGACCTGCCGTCCACTGGGGAAACACGCGCAACACGAGCACATAGGAGCAACGACCATGCACCGCCCGTCTCGCCGGCTGGCGTACTTGCTGATGCTGTCGTGCCTGGCTTTCGCGGGCTGCGCGTCGACGCCCGGGTCGGTCCCCTATCGGCCCTTCGAGGACTCCCACGTGGACCTGAAGGCGAGGATGCTGGCGCACCTGAGCGAGAACCTGGTGCCCTACTGGCTCCAGAACTGCGTGGACCGCGAATACGGCGGTTACCTGACCGTGCTGAACCGCGACGGCACGATGCAGAGCGGCGAGAAGATGATCGTCACTCAGACGCGCCAGATCTGGACGTTCTCCCGCCTGTGGGTGGACGGCTACCGCGACCCCCGCATCCGGGAGGCGGCCGAGCAGGGGCTCGAGTTCTTCCGCCGCCACTTCTGGGACGACGAGCACGAGGGATGGTTCTGGCAGGTGGGACGCGACGGGACGCTCCAGGACGCCAGCAAGTGGACCTACGGGCACGCGTTCGTGATCTACGCCATGGTCGAGTACTACCGGGCGTTCGGCGACCCGGAGGCGCTGGGGCTGGCGCGCACCACGTTCGACGTGCTGGAGCGCCACGCCAAGGACCCGGCCAACCCCGGCTACAGGGACTTCATGACCCGCGACTGGCAGCCCGACCCCGACAATAACGGCCACGTCAAGACCATGAACACGCACCTGCACCTGATGGAGGCGTTCATGGAGCTCTACATCGAAACGCAGGACCCCCTGCACGGCAAGCGGCTCCGGGAGATGCTCGACATCCTGGTCGAGAAGTGCTACATGCCCCAGCATCGGTGCTGCATTGACGGGTTCTACTACGACTGGTCGCCGGCTCGGGACGGCTTCTTCGGGGAGAGGGACAAGATCACCTCGTACGGGCACAACGTGGAGTTCGCGTGGCTGATGCAGCGGGCGGCCCGGGTCCTGGGCCTTCCCGAGGAGCGTTACCGCCAGATCGGGCTGACCCTGGTGGACCACGCCCTCCAATACGGCTGGGTCGAGCACGAGGGCGCCGGCGCCATGTGCTACGAGGGACCGTGGGCCGGGGCCGCCACCAACCGCGTCATCGAGTGGTGGACGCAGGCTGAGACCGCCGTCGCCCTGGACTGGGCCTACCGCACCACGGGCGAGGGCCGCTACCTGGACGCCCTGCGCAAGCAGATCATCTGGATCCTCGAGCGGCAGGCCGATCCGGTCTACGGCGGCTGGTACAGCAGTCTGGCGCCGGATGGCGCTCCCCTCAGCGACGCCAAGTCGGGCATATGGCACGGCGCTTACCACGACGTGCGCGCATGCCTGAATGTGGGCCTCGGAACGTGGGAGTAAGCGCGGGGCGAGAACGTCCAGGATGGCCATCCGAGGCAACGAGACGGCCGGAGAGGGGTCCAGGGCGTCTGCAACGCTTGCACTACGGGTGCCTTTGGCGTTATCCTGTATCAGGCCTTGAGTTGTGAAGCATTGGCGTGCCTGGACTGGGGCTGACACCATTCTGTTCTGTCCCCTCCAGGGGACGGAGGTTCCTGAGCGGAGGCGCTCCGAATGAGACCGCCGCGGGCCGGCAAGAGCGACGCAAAGGAGGATACCTCGAAGGAGGTCCGGTCCGCCTCCCTCAGGACGGTCCTGTGCGCGCTGCTGATGAACGCCCTGCTGTGGTTCTCGGCGTACAAGCTTGCCGGCGGCGGGGATCTCAGGTTGAAGTTCGTGGTCTCCGTCTGGTCCCTGTTCGCCTGGTCCGTCATCGTGACCGCGTACGCGGTGATGTGCTTCTGGCGGACGCGGCGGTATCTGGCCGCCGGCCCGGAGGATGAGGGGCAGATAGACTCGCTGACGGGCCTGCCGAACCGCCAGGCGCTGATGGCGCAACTGGAGCGCGCCGGCGTCACGTCGCACGGCCCCGGCATGCGCATCCGGCTGGTCGACGTGGACCTGGTAAACTTGAACAAGGTGAACTACGAGTTCGGCCAGATGGTCGGGGACGCCGTCCTGCAGGACATCGCCGACCTGCTGCGCGAGGCCATACCCAAGGGGGCGCTGCTCGGCCGGCTGGGCGGCGACGAGTTCCTGATCATCCTGCCGGAGGCAAGCACGGCCGAGGCGGAATCGCTGGCGAACATGATCAGCGCCGCTGTGGACGAATACAGGCTGAACCTCGGCGAGCAGGGCGTGGTCAAGTCCATCAAGGCCAACGTCAGCGTGGCCTCCTACTTGCCCGAGCAGGCTTCGCTGCATGAGGCCGTCACGCTCGCCAAGGAATCCACTGCTCATGGCAAGCTGCCCGGCGTTGAGACAGAGACCGAGCAGCACTTCTACCACGCGATGCGCGTCACCCTGGGCGCCTTTGCCGTCCACCACTGGGAGGGCGTCAGTCAGGCCGACCAGCAGGACTTCAAGCTCTGGCAGAGCTACCTGGAGGACAAGGTCACAAGCCGCATGGTCGGGGACATCATGCGTCTGCTGGACGAGAAGATCGACGAGAACTGGGTGGACTTCGTGGCCGCCGTGCCCGCAGCCGGCGGCGCAGGGGGAGGGCGAACCTATCCCGCCCGCCACCTGGGCGAAGCCGTCGCCACCAAGCTCGGCGTCCCCTACCGCGAGGTGATGCGCGCCGAGGCCCGGGGGCCCGACACCCGCACCGTCGAGCCCATCGTCGACGCCACCATCAGGAAGGGCGAGGGCATCCTGCTGATCTCCGACATCATCAGCTCCGGCATCGTCGAGCGCAAATGTGTCAAGAAGCTCTCGGCAGCCGGCGCCCACGTCTACGTCATCGCCTGGGCCGCCTACTGAGCCGGCCGCCGCAGTTTCCCTTCTCCTGCTCTTGCTCTTACTCCTGCTCTTGCTGTTCGTTGTTCGTCGCTCCCCTTCGGCTGCGCTCAGGGCCTTCGGGTTGCTCGTCGTTACTGGCAACTGGCAACTGTCCACTGGCCACTGCCGTCACCGTCCCCGTATAATGCCCCGTCGCCGACCGCCCAGCGGCGGGCGCGGCAACGGACCGGGAGAAACGCTGAAGGACCTCTGCCGAGGGGGAGTGGCCATGGACAGGTTGAGATGCGGCGTGATCGGGTTGGGCACGTTCGGCGAGACGCACCTTCAGGCCTACAGGGACCATCCCGGAGCGGAACTCGCCGCCGTCTGCGACGTGAACGAGCAGCGCCTGGCCGCCGCGGCCGAGCGTTACGGCGTGAAGCAGCGTTTCACCGACTACGGCGACCTGCTGGCTGTGGAGGGGCTGGACGCCGTCAGCGTCGTGACGCCCGACTTCGCCCACACGGACATCGTCGTGGACGCCATAAGGGCCGGCAAGGCCGTCCTTTGCGAGAAGCCGCTCGCGACCACTCTGGAGGACTGCGACCGGATCGGCGAGGCGCTCCGAGCCAACCCCGTCCCCTTCATGGTGGACTTCCACAACCGCTGGAACCCGGGCCTTTCGCGCATCAAGCAGGCCGTCGACGCCGGCGAGCTGGGCCCGGTCCAGATGATCTACCACCGGCTCTCGGACACGATCTTCGTCCCCACGAAGATGCTCTCCTGGGCGGGACGGTCCACCGTCCTCTGGTTCCTGTGCAGCCACTGCCTGGACGCGCTGCGCTGGATCCTCAGCGACGAGGTGGCGCGCGTGTACACCGTCTGCGGCTCCCGCGTGCTCAAGGGGATGGGCATCGACACGCCGGACTACTACTTCAGCGTCGTGGAGTTCCGCGGCGGCGCGAAGGCCGTGATCGAGAACTGCTGGATACTGCCGCAGTCGAGGCCCAGCGTCGTGGACTTCAAGCTGGAAGTGGTCGGCCAGAAGGGGGCCTTCTCCTTCGACCCGTTCCCCGAACGCCTGCTGAAGCTGACCGCAGACAGGGTCTCCACGGTCGACAGCTACGCCTGCGTGCCCGTGCACGGAAGGACCGTCGGGTTCTGCGTGGACAGCATCCTTTACTTCGTGGACTGCCTGCTGAAGGGCGAAAAGCCGATGGTGGGCTTCGAGGACGGGCGGGAGGCGACGCGCGTGATCCTGGCGATGGAGCAGTCCGTGCGCGAAGGCCGCCCCGTCGACCTCTGACCCTACGCGGAAGGCCGCAGCGCGGCCCGGCCGTAGTCAACCATCGAGGCGAGCGTCACGGCCGCCACAAGGAAGCTGAGCCCGTAGACGACGTGATCCCCCCAGGTCCCCCAGTAGAGGGGACCGCCCATCAGCACGAGGGCGCTGACGCCCTGCACCATCGCCTTCAGCTTGCCCGTGTAGCGGGCGCTTACGTCCTCGCCGCGGCGCATCATGAACATCCGCGCGTACCCGACCGTTACGTCCCGTATCGCCATCACCAGCGGAACGAACGCCAGGCACCGCCCGACCATCGCCAGCGACCAGTAGACGATCAGCCGCGACACGCTGTCGGCGTACGGATCGAAGACCTTGCCCCATGGGCTGACGGCTCCGTGGCGCCGCGCCAGGTAGCCGTCCAGCAGATCGCTCAGCTCGATGGCGAGCACAAGGCCCGTCGAGGCGATGACGGCCCAGTCCCGGTCACGGGACCAGATCGTGAGGACGGCCACGGGCAGCGCCAGGACGAGCCGCGATCCCGTCACCAGGTTGATCCAGAGGACCCCTTGTCTGCTCACGGTCAGTGCAGGAAGTCGAAGCGGTTCGCTGCGCAGATGCCCCTAGACGGTTTGGCGCGACGGGGCGATTGCCGCAAGGCCCCATGACGTTAGCAATTCGGTGCGGCGTTTGCAAGAGACCGGCCGTCGCGATGCTAAAGGGTTGCGAAGCACGAGGATGCGTGGACCGAGCTGGCGTGGCGCAGCGGACGCCGGCGGCCTTTTCGCTTGAAGTCCGACCCCGTTCTGCTATAATCCACACTGAGGCGCCGGGCCGTATGCCAGCCGCGGGGGGATTGCCCTTCGCGCGGGGCGGCAAGTGCTATTCCTTGCTTGACCCGGTCGTCGCGGGGCGCGGCGCCATCGCTCCTCTATGCTGGGACTTCATCCCGTTCGTCGGAGGCGACCTCTTCGTACGGCAGGACGAAGGGTCCGCAAGCCCGAGTCTTCGTCATCCGACAGAAGGTGGTTGAGCTGCATTGTTTGAGACGCTGACCAACACGCTGGAAGTCTTCTTCAGCAGCATCCGCGGCCGGGCCAGGCTGACCGAGAAGAACATCGCCGACGGGCTCAGGGAGGTGCGGCTGGCCCTGCTCGAAGCCGACGTGCATTACCGCGTCGTCAAGGAGTTCATCGAGCGCGTCAGCGAAAAGGCCATCGGCGAGGAGGTCATCCGCGGCGTCAATCCCGCCCAGCAGATCGTCAAGATCGTCCACGACGAGATCGTAGACCTCATCGGCCCGGTCGACACGACGATCCCGATGCGGCAGGACGGACCGACCGTCCTGATGGCCTGCGGGCTTCAGGGAAGCGGCAAGACGACCACGTGCGCCAAGCTGGCCCTCTATCTGCGCCGCAACTACTCCTGCCGCCCGATCCTGGGGGCCGCCGACGTGCAGCGGCCCGCCGCCATTGACCAGCTCGAGACTCTCGGCCGGGAGATAGACGTCCCCGTCGTGAGCGACCGCAACGCCGACCCGGCCACGATCGCCATGAAGGCCCGGTTCCATGCGGCCGAGAACGGCCTGGGCCCCGTCATCCTCGACACGGCCGGACGCATGCACATCGACGAGGGGATGATGGAGCAGCTTCGGGATCTGAAGGCCAAAGTCAGGCCCGATCAGATCTACCTGGTCGCCGACGCCATGACCGGCCAGGACGCCGTCAACAGCGCCCTGGAGTTCAACCGCAGCGTCGAGTTCGACGGCGTGATACTGACCAAGCTCGACGGCGATGCAAGCGGCGGCGCCGCCCTCTCCATCAAGGCCGTCACGGGCAAGCCCATCAAGTTCGTCGGACTGGGGGAGAAGCTTGACAAGTTCGAGCCCTTCTACCCCGACCGCATGGCCGACCGCATCCTAGGCATGGGCGACGTGGTCGGCCTGGTCGAGAAGGCCCAGGCCGCCATCGACGAGGAAGACGCCCAGAAGCTCCAGGAGAAGCTCCGCCGCGCCACCTTCGACCTGGAGGATTTCCGCAAGCAGCTGCGCACCATCCGCAAGATGGGCTCCCTCCGCGAGCTGTTCGGCCACCTGCCCTTCATCGGCTCCAAGCTGGACCAGGTCGAGTTCGACGACAGCGAACTGGATCACGTCGAGGCCATCATCAACAGCATGACGCGGCAGGAGCGCGCCAACCCGGACGTCATCGGAGCCAGCCGGCGCCAGCGCATTGCCGACGGCAGCGGTTCTGAGGCCGTGATGGTCAACCAGCTGCTCAAGCAGTTCAAGCAGATGCGCAAGGTCATGCGCAAGCTGAGCAAAGGCAACGTGGACGCCCTGATGGACGTTATGCCCGCCGGATTCGAGGAGATGGCCGGCGGCGCTGCCGCCCCCATCCGCCGCAAGCAGACGTCCCGGAAACCGAAACGCAGAAGGAAGTAACGCCCCAATACCGAAAGCCCAAAGGCCACCATGGTAAGGATCAGACTGGCAAGATTCGGACGCAGGAACAGAGCCCACTGGCGCATTGGCGCCTTCGACAGCCACACGCGCCGCGACGGCAGGCCGATCGAATACCTCGGCTCCTACGACCCGCACCAGGAGAAGGACGAAGACAAGGTCTCCATCAACCAGGAGCGGGTCGAGTACTGGCTGAGCAAGGGCGCCCAGCCCACCGAGACGGTGGCCCAACTGCTCCGCAGGGCCGGCGTGGAGGTCTGATCGGGCGGCGGCCCTCAGCCCACGGCAGCCCGGCAACTCGGTGGAGGCGGGACAGGTGTCCCCCACGGACGAAGCGCTCAGGTTCGACGTGCTCACGCTCTTCCCGGCCGTCTTCGAGCCGTTCCTGCGCGAGAGCATCCTCGGCATCGCCGAAGAGAAAGGGCTGGTCGCCTACTACCTGCACGACATCCGGGACTACAGTCAAGACAAGCACCATAAGGTCGACGACCGGCCCTACGGCGGCGGACCCGGCATGGTCATCCGCTGCGAGCCGGTCTTCCGCTGCTACGAGGCCGTCCGCGACATGGACCAGCGCCCCGGAAGGCTGCTGCTGCTGACGCCCCAGGGACGCCGGTTCGACCAGCAGATGGCATGGGACCTGAGCCGCAGCGACAGGATCATCCTGCTGTGCGGGCGATACGAGGGATTCGATGACCGCGTCCGCCAGGGACTGCCCGCCCAGGAGGTGTCCATCGGCGACTACGTCCTGAGCGGCGGCGAGGCGGCGGCCATGGTCATCATAGAGGCGACCGTGCGGCTCGTCGACGGCGTGCTCGGGCATGAGGAATCGGCGCAGCAGGACAGCTTCGCCGAGGGACTGCTCGAACATCCGCAGTACACCCGCCCGCCCGAGTTCCGCGGCATGCGGGTGCCGGACGTCCTCACGAGCGGCAACCACCAGGAGATAGAAGACTGGCGGCGCGATCAGGCCCGCAAACGCACGCAGGAGCGGCGGGCGGACCTGCTTGGCACCAAAGAACACGAGGCGAACACGACCGATGGCTAAGAAAAAGACCGAACTCAAGGGGCAGGACCTGATGCGCTCCATCGAGCAGGAGCAGATGAAGCCGAGCGTGCCTGACTTCCGCGTCGGCGACACGGTGGACGTGGGCGTGCGCATACGCGAGGCCGGCAAGGAGCGCATCCAGACCTTCACCGGCACCTGCATCGCGCGCAAGGGCGGCGGCAACCGCGAGACCTTCACCGTGCGCCGCATCGTGCAGGGCGAAGGCGTCGAACGCGTCTTCCCGCTGCACTCGCCCAACGTGGAGAGCATCAAGGTCGTCCGCCAGGGGCGCGTCCGGCGGGCGAAGCTCCATTACCTGCGCAAGCGCACCGGCCGCGCCACCCGCGTCCAGGAAGACCTGCGCGAGAGGAAATCGGACACGGAGCAGTAGGGCGCCCGGCCGATGCCTTCCACGGTGCGGCGCGGCCCCGTCACCGCCCGCGGAAGAAGAGGCGCACGGCCACGTTCAGGATCAGCGTCAGGACTACGCTCAGCAGGATGCAGGTCCCCAGCGGGAAGTAGAAGCTGGACCTCTCCCCCCTGATGCGGATGTCGCCCGGCAGGCGGCCCAGAAGCGGGACCCGCTCCCCCAACAGCAGCACGACCCCCAGCAGCACCAGCACGCCGCCGGCCACGATCAACGCTTTCCCAAGTGCGGACATAGGTCACGCCCCGCGGACTCAGGCCCTCGCCTGCTCGCCGCGTCCCCTGCCAATGTAGCAGGCCGCTGCCCGGACGTAAAGCCCGGGGCGCTGCAGATCCCCCACTTCCTCCGCGACCTTCGGCTCCCTGGCGGCTCGCCCGGCGCCGTCGCGCTTTGCAGGGGCTCTCTGGGAGTCTTGACAGCGGCCTGGGCGCAGTTCTAGAATGGAGCCCATCGGAGCGGGCGTAATTCAGCGGTAGAATGTCAGCTTCCCAAGCTGAAAGTCGGGGGTTCGAATCCCCTCGCCCGCTCCACTCTCCTTCCTGCCAGCAGGCTTGTCCTCCAGACCCTCGCGCGAGGGGGGATGGCGGCAGGCGGCTCGGCTTGCGTATCTCCGCCACGCGTTTGGCCTTGTGACTCCTGAAGCTGGAAGTCGGGGGTTCGCCCTCAGCCTTCCTTCTGCCACCAGATGGCAACGATTGGCAGCGCCAGCCTACAGGAAGCGGCAATTCGGATGAAACTCTGGGGGAAACACACATGGCCATCTCGCGGGAGCAGATCAAGCGTGAAGGAACCACCTCAAACCTCAGGGCGCGGTACCTCTCGCAAAACGCCCGTCGGGGTCAGCGCAACGATGGTATCCACCGCATTTGTGTTCGGCGGAGCCAGATGATTGCGTCGAATGTGGTGTACGTTCAGGTAGCCTGCTGCTTCGTCTGACCACTCGCCGTCTCGGCGCTCGTAGAGGTACAGGCGCGCACCATCTGTGATGAGAATCTTGTTACACGCGCTGAGTTTGTGCCTGCTGTGATATTTCAGCGCTTGCTCAAGGACGTTCTGGAGCCCGTGTCCGAAGCCCTTAGCCTCGCAGACCAGGACGCAGTTGTCCTTCGTAGTCGGCGTTGCTCTGAACGCTGCCAGATCGATCTTGTGCCATTCGACCGCCAGGAGCTGCTCGGACCAGCCAAGCGCCAGAAGCAGCGGGAGGATCATGTGTGCCACGACCTCATGCTCGGTGGGTCGGGCAACGAGACGGCCGGCACTGCCGTACCACTCCGCTAGTCGCCGCTGACGCTGGAGCGCCTGTAGGACGTTGTCCACCGAGTCATTGGGAAGGCCGTGCGCAAACAGCTCCCGGCCGAGTTGGTCCTCCGAGAGTTCAGGGAACGCCTCCTTGATGTAGACGGGCTCCCGTTCCTCGCACTGGTCGAACAAGTGCTCCAGCGGCTCGAGGACCTTGGGACTCCGCACGCGGGTGAAAGTGGGGACCTGCTTCATGTGGTCGAAGAGACCATGCTTTGCCTGAATCCGCGCCAACTCGGGCTCGAGTTGGTGCTGCCAGACCACTCTCCGGCTGTGCTGGAGGTCCCAGCCGAAAACGTCCTCCCACCGCTGATCCCAAACGTAGGGCGGCGTTCTCGGGACGAGCCCGATAGCCTTCACATGGTGCCACAGGCGTAGGAGGATTATGTCCCCCTGGCGGACCTCTGTAGCGAACCGACGCACCTCGTGGGAACTGCTTCGAGTGATCTCCCCGCGCTGAACGGCGTCGTTATAGCGCGCCTTCTCAGCGATGTAAGGGCCGAACTTACCAGGCCCGAGGAACATCACGTCGTTGACGAGGAAGATGCCCGAGTAGTCGCGGGTGATCTCCCCGCCAGCGATCTGCCAGACCTGCCTGCTGCCGTGAGAAGCCAATAAGAGGCCCTCCATGTGTGGCGCAGCGTCGTACTGCTGGCACGGTATGTTCCCGCAAAGGAAGCGGCCCGTCAATGCCAGTGCACGAGCGGAGTGGACGCCCTAAGCGCGACGGTGGCCCCCTAACCCTCGCTGGGAGGCCTTCCACGGCATGTACCGGGGCCACTCCACATAGCCAGACGATTACAGCCACACGGCCATTGCTCGGCCTTCAACTGGTCCTTGTCATCGCTTCTCTCATAGCCACCAGAGGCAGACGGCCCATCGGCAGCTCGGGCAGGGCCGCCACCGCACCAGCCACATCGAACAGGCTGGGGCTTGCCCTGCGTAGTTCGCCGTACGGCGAACGGAGGACGGGTCGGTGTGGAATGTTCTCGCAAGGGCGAGCAAGCCCGCCATGAGGCCGGCGGACGAGCATGGTAAGGTCGAGGGCCTGGGCCGTGCGGAGAGGCTTACGGATGGCCAATCCGTGGGCGCGTGCTTTCGACGAACCTGCGGCATCGGGCGCACCAGTGCCGGGGGATGCTATGCTCGGTCACCTCGGGCTCGCTGTCCGGGATGTCTTCGATGAGTCGGAACCGGC
>CAZFSS010000003.1:0-230445 GCA_964521715.1 uncultured candidatus Brocadiaceae bacterium
GGCCCGCGTTGTGCCGGCAGACTTCGTTGCCTGGCGGGAGGTCAGGCGCTGGCTGCTGCGGGGGGCGGCTGCGGTTGCAGCGCTCGCCGGCCTGGCGGCGCTTCAGCCGTCGTCCGCCTCGCTCTGGATCCAGCGAAACGTGCTGCTTCGCGCGGTCGAGTGGCCGTCGCGGACGAATCTCGCGTTCCTGGAGTTCCCGTCCGTCGCCGCGCGCGGGGAATCCGTGCGCGTGAGGGTGAGGGCGAGCGGCGTCGTGCCCCACAGGGCGCGGCTTGAGGTGCGACGGGAGGATGGGAGTTCGCGGACGCTCCAGATGCAGAGCCCGGACAGGGGCGTCTTCTCCGCCGAGCTGCCCGGCCTGAGCGGGCCTTCGGCCCTCACCGTGCGGGCCGGGGACGGAAGGCTCGGTCCCCTGCGCGTCGACGTGGTGGACCGGCCGGCCGTTGAACGCGCGCAGATGCTCGTCACGCCGCCGCAGTACGTGGGCGGCGGCCCCGTCGAGCTGGAGTGGAGCGCCGCTGAGTTCCAGGTCCCCCGCGGCAGCGCCGTGCGGGTGGTTCTCACGGCGACCGGCCCGATCTCTTCGGCCCGGTGTTTGCTCGACGAGGGAGCCGCATGCCCGCCCGCCCGGATCGATGCGCGCACGGCGGAGTTCGCCTTTGAACTGGACCGGGACGTGGCCTGCGAGTTTGCCCTGGTGGGCGTGCACGGCTTCGAGAGCGCTGAGCCCCTGCGCGCCCGGCTGCACGCCATCCCGGACGCCGCGCCCGAGGTGCGGCTGCTGGCGTCCGGCGTGGGCGACGTCCTGACTCCCGCGGCGCTGGTTCCGCTGTCCGTGCGTGTGCGGGACGACTACGGCGTTGAGGCCGTCTGGCTCGACTGCCGGCGTGAGGGCACGCGCGGCGCCGAGGATCGCCCCCGGCTGCCGCTGTGGCAGGGGACGGCGCGGCGGGAGTTCGCCGCCGAGCACGTCTTCGACCTGCGTGACTGGGACGTTGAGGCGGGGGATCGCCTGGTCGTGACCGTGGGCGCGCAGGACAACTGCGGCGTCGGCGAGCCGAATGTCTCCACGAGCCCGCCCATCGCCTTCCGCGTTGCCGCCCTGCACGAGCTCCTGGCCGCGCTCCTCCTGCGTCAGCAGGATCTGCGCCGCGACCTGGAGCAGGCGATACGATCTGAGAAGGAGATCGCGGACCTGGCGTCCGCGGCGGACCGCGTCCCTGCGGACGAGGGCGAACTCGAGCGCAGGCAGCGGTCGCTGCCCGACCTCCTGGCGGCCGTGGCAGCCGGATACCGCGACGTGCTCCAGCAGATGCTCAACAACCGGGTCCTGCCGGAGCCCGCGTACGGCCGCTACTCGGAGGGCATAGTCGTCCCGTTGGAAGGGATGTCGGCGCCGGGCGGAGCAATCGCCGCCGCGGCGGACGCGCTTGCGCGGATGCAGCCGAACGCGGTCGCGGCCGATGCCGTGCTTCCCCTCGTGGATGCGTGCGCGGCGGACATGGAGCGGGTGCGCGCCCAGATGCTGCTGCTGGAGAACCAGGCGGCTCTGGTTACTTCGGTGGAGGAGATCGCGGGAGACGAGCGCGAGCTTCTGCGCCGCACCGAACAACGCCAGGCGCGCGTTCTGGACGAACTGCTGGGTGAATAGGTGAAGGCAAGGACGACCATCCCCGTGTTGCTGGCTGCGGCCTGCTGGGCTGCGGCGTCTGTCGCGGCTCAGCCGGCCTCCGACGGCGACCTGGCGGAGTACCAGGCGCGCATAGGCCAGCGCATGGCCGGCCTGGAGCAGCGGCTCCTGGAGATGGCCGACCTGATCGAGGCCGATCAGCCCGACAGGGCCGAGCGATTGCGGCGGTCCTTCCAACTCAGCAGGGAGCGCCTGATCGTCCCGGGCATGGACCGCATCGGCTCCCTGCTGGAGCAGGAGCGATACGCCGAGGCCGCTCAACTCGAGCGGCAGATCCTTGACGACCTGGGCCGGCTGGCTGAGCTCCTGAGCGCCGAGCAATGGGCGCAGGAGCTGGACCGTCTGCGCGACGCCGCGTCGCGCGTCGAAGACCTTCTGCGCGGGCAGTTGGAGACGTTGGAGCGTACGCGCGGGCTGCTCGGCCCCGGGCAGGAGGCGGCGCGGGACCTGGCGAGCCGTTACGGCGAAGCGTGGGAGGGCCAACGGCGCATCGCTGAGCAGGCCGAGGGCCTGCATGGGGACATGGGCGGCCTGCCCGGCGCTGACCACGTGGCCAGCGCCATGGCCGCGATGCAGCGCGCCGAGGCGGCCCTGCACGGCCGGGCCGGCCCGGATGCAGCGGAAGCCGAGTCGAGGGCCGCCGGCTACCTGCAAGCGGCAGCAGCCGCCTTGCGAGAAGCCATCTCCCGGCTCGAGGTAGAACAGCGCGCGCGCCTGGTGCAGAGGCTGGAGGCCATCCTCCGGGAGATGCTCCAGGAGCAGCAGGCGATCCTGGCGGAGACCGAGTCCATGGAGCGGCTGCGCACGGAAGCCGGCGGCACGCTCACGCGCGCGCAGTTGCTCGACGTGGCAGCGCTGGCGCGTCGGGAGGACGGTCTGTCCGCCCTGGCTGACGAGGCCCTGGCGGCGCTTGAGCAGGGCCGGGCGGGCTTCTCGCTGCCTGCCGCGCTCAGGACGGTCAGGGAGGACGTCGGCGCGTGCGCGGACCTGCTGCGGCAGGGGCGCACGGGATTCGCCGTGCAGGAGCTTCAACGGGAGGTCATTGGCCTCCTGCAGGGCCTGATCCAGGCGCTTGCCGCTGCGAGGTCCGAGCAGCCGAAGGAGCCGCCGGAACCACCTCGCACGGAACGGCCCAAGGAAGCCGAGCCCGGCGCGGTCGACGCCGCCATGGAGCTCAGCGTCATGCGGGCCATGCAGGTCTCGCTCAACCAGCGGACCGTGCGCCTGCATCGGCTTGAGCAGGATTCTGCCGTGCCGCCTGACGAGCTGTCCGCCGGGCGGGCACGGTTGGCGGACGGTCAGGCGAAGGTCAGGCACGTGCTGGCGCAGCTGCAGGAAGCCTTGCAGCGCTCTGCGAATAAATGAGATATCCATCCCCCAACTCGAGCAGGTGGAGGCCGGCGGCGCCGATCTTCGCGCTCGCCGTCTTCATGCTGGCGGCCGCACTGGCAGCCCCAGCGGAGCCCGCAGCGGAGCCCGGAGGGGCGCAGGGGCCGCTCGACGAGCTGAACGCGGCGATGCAGGAAGCCCAGGGCCTCCTTGAGCAGGGGGAAACGGGCGAGCCCGTCCAGCGGGTTCAGGAGGACATCGTGCATCGCCTGGACGCGCTGATCGCTTTCGCCGAGGCAGGCCTGAGCATGCCGCCGAACCCGAAAGCGAAGGAACGCATGGCCAGGGCGGAACGGCCCGCCGAGACGACCGGTCCGCCTGAGAAACCGGCGGAGCGCTCCACGCTGCCTGGCGGGACGTGGGCCTACGGCCGCATGCGCGCGCCGGCCGAGGCGGAAGAGGCGTGGCTGCCCCAACTGCCGCCCACCGAGCGCAAGGCGATCGCTGACGCACTCCGCGCCGGTCGCCTGCCCCCGCGCTACCGCGAGCTGCTGCGCCAGTACAACAGGCGTCTCGCCGAGGAGGAGCCCGGGGCCGCTGAGCCCGCCGCCGCGCAGCAGGATGGGGGATCCGAATAGCGGGCCCGTCCCGCCCCCGAGGGGTCGGCCCTATTCGGTCTCCTCGTCGGGCGGCGTCAGTTTCCGGAGGGACGTGTCGACCGGCTCGACGGTGGCGATGTCATCGCCCGCCGTGACGCCCAGCTCCTTGAACCGGCGGGCGGTCGGGAAGATCCTGTGCTCCATCGAGCCGACCGCCTGGTTGTATGCCTGGTTGGCGTGCTCCAGGCCCCTGCCCATGTCTGCGATATGACCGGCCAGCGTCCGCAGCCGGTCGTAGAGCTCCCTGCCCAGGTTGCTTATCGTGAGGGCATTCTGGGCGAGCTGCTCCTGCCGCCATCCGTAAGCCACGGCCCGCAGGAGGGCGATCAGTGTGGTCGGCGTGGCCAGCACCACGCGGTTGCGCATTCCGTCTTCGATCAGGGACGGGTCCTGATCGACTGCGGCGCCGAAGAACGACTCGCCCCGGATGAACATGACCACGAACTCCGGGGTCCCCTTCAGCTCGTCCCAGTACGACTTCTTGGCGAGCGCCTCCATGTGGTCGCGCGTCTGCCGGGCGTGCTCCCTGAGGCAGTGAGCGCGATCCTCGTCGGACTCGGCGGACAGGGCGCGCAGGTAGGCGTCCAGGGACACCTTCGCGTCGATGACGATCTCCCGTCCGCCCGGCAGATGCACGATCATATCGGGCCGCAGGCGGCCGCCTTCCGCCTCGACCGAGACCTGCTCGTCGAAGTCGCAGTGTTGCGACATGCCGGCCAGTTCGACGACGCGGCGCAGCCCCAGTTCGCCCCATTGCCCGCGCACCTGCGGCGTCTTAAGCGCGTTGACCAGGCTGCCCGTCTGCTTGCGCAGCTCCTGGTGCGTCGTGCTGAGCAGCTTGAGCTGCTCCTCCAGGCTGCCGTAGGCCTTCTGCCTGGTCTGCTCGAGGGCGTGGATGCCGTCCTCGTATCTCCTGAGGGATTCGCCCAGCGGCTTGACCAGTCCGTCAATGGCCTCCTTGCGCTTGTCGAGGTCGCCCTTGGCCTCGGCGAGCGCTGTCTCCAGCGTCTTTCTGGCAAGTTCGAGGAAGGCCTGGTTGTTGCTCTTCAGCGCGTCATCGGACAGGGCCTTGAAAGTGTCGGTCAGCCTGGTCTGCGCCTGTTCGAGCAGCCTCTGCTGCTCCTGCAGGTTCTTGGTGGCCTCGGCGAATTCGGTCTGTGCCTTGACCTTCGCCTCGCGCTCGGCGTCGAGCCTGTTCCGCAGCCCGTGGAAGTCCTCGTCCGCCTTGGCGATCTGGCCGCGCAGTTCGCCGACCTTCGCCTCGGCGCCGGCGGCCCGCGTCTCGGCGGACCGTCTTGCCCTGAGCGAGAGCGCGTACGCCACCGCGCCGCCCATCGCAAGGCCGATCGCAATGCCGACGATTGCTTCGGTCATGTGGGATCCCCCGGGGTCCACGGCCGACAGAGCTTACCACGACGGCGCGGCCGACACAACGGGGAGCGCGGCGGCCCCGGCGAACGCGTGCGGCCAGCCCTCGCCCCCTGTTGCGATGGTTGATTTCGCGGCGCCGATGCAGGATGATGGGTTGGCAGGGGGGGCGTGTGAGCGATTCTCTCTTGCGTGGCGTGGGGACAATATGCACGCGGACCACGGCTTCCGGGCCGGCTATGAGGCGTTCGAGCACACGGCGGACGTCGGGCTCAAGGTCCGCGGCCGGACCATGGAGGAGCTGTTTGAGCAGGCGGCCGCCGGCTTCATCGACCTCATGTTCGAGACGAAGGCGGTCCGGCCCGCGCGCAGCGTGGACGTCAGCGCCCGAGGCGAGGAGTCCGAGGACCTGCTGGTGGCCTGGCTCCAGGAGATCCTCTTCGCCTTCGAGGTGGAGGGATTCGTGGCGGTCTGCGCGGAAGTGGAGTCGCTGGCCGAGCAGGAGGTGACCGGGAAGCTGTGGGGAGATGACTTCGACGCCGCCCACCACGAAGTGCGCCTCGTGGTCAAGGCCGTCACGTACCATAACCTGGAGATCAAACGGGCCGGCGACGGCTATGAGGTCAGCGTGGTATTCGACATCTGATGCGCCGCGCCGATCCGTCCCGGCATGATGGAGGTGGACAACATGGCAGCAAAGGACTACGAACTGAAGCAGGTCGGCCCCTACGTCTGGGAAGTGCCGCCGTTCGGGCGGATGACAGTGCCGGCCCGGGTCTATGCCAGCGCCGAACTGCTGAAGGCGATAGAGAGCGACAACGCCCTGGAGCAGGCCGTCAACGTCGCTGTCATGCCCGGCATCGTTCGGGCGTCCTTTGCCATGCCGGACGCGCATTGGGGGTACGGCTTCCCCATCGGCGGCGTGGCCGCCTTCGATCCGGCAAACGGCGGCGTGATCTCGCCGGGCGGCATCGGCTTCGACATAAACTGCGGCGTGCGGCTGATCCGCACGGAACTGACCGAGAAGGAGGTCAAGCCCAGGCTGGTCGATCTGGTCAACGAGCTGTTCAGCCAGGTGCCGTGCGGCGTCGGCTCGTCGAAAGCGATCTCCAAGCTGAGCGAGGCCGAGCTTCGCCGCGTCTGCGTCGAGGGAGCGCGTTGGGCCGTCGAGAAGGGATTCGGCAGGGACGACGATCTCGAACGCACGGAAGCCGGCGGCGCGTTGGACGGCGCCGACCCGGGCGCGATAAGCAACAAGGCGACGGCTCGCGGCTGCCCGCAGATGGGCACCCTGGGCAGCGGCAACCACTTCCTTGAGATCGACGTCGTCGAGCAGGTGTTCGACCGGAAGGTCGCAGACGTCTTCGGCGTCGCCGAAGGCCAGATAGCGCTCCAGATACACTGCGGCTCGCGCGGCTTCGGGCACCAGGTATGCACCGACTACTTGCAGACGATGCAGAAGGCGACGCGCAAGTACGGCATCGAGGTGCCCGACCGCCAGCTTGCGTGCGCGCCCCTGGACTCGCCGGAGGGCAAGCGGTACTTTGCTGCCATGGCTTGCGCGGCGAACTACGCGTGGGCCAACCGCCAGACGATACTCGCCCTCGCGACGCAGGCGTTCGAGAAAGTGCTCGGCGCGAACAGGGACGCGCTCGGCATGCGGCAGGTCTACGACGTGTGCCACAACATCGCCAAGTTCGAGGAGCACGACGTGAACGGCGACAGGCGCGTCCTCTGCGTGCACCGCAAGGGCGCCACGCGCGCCTTCCCGCCGGGCCATCCCGAGTGTCCCGCGCCGTACCGGGACGTGGGGCAGCCCGTGTTGATCCCCGGCGATATGGGCACCGCCTCCTACCTGCTGGTGGGGACGGAACTCGCCATGCGCGAGACGTGGGGCAGCACCTGCCACGGCGCCGGGCGCATGCTGAGTCGCAATGCCGCCATCCGAAAGGCCAAGGGCCGCAGCATCAAGAAGGAGCTCGCCGAGAAGGGCATCTTCGTACGATACGAGGGGAGCACCACCCTTGCCGAAGAGATGCCCGAGGCCTACAAGAACGTGGACGCCGTCGTGTCCGTCATGCACGAGGCGGGCATAGCGCGCAAGATAGCTCGCCTGCGGCCGATGGGCGTGGTGAAGGGCTGAGCCCAGGCGCTGCGCTGAAAGACTGGGCCGTCTGCCGGGCTTCCGGTGCACAGGGGGGAGGGGGCTGGCCTCCAACGGGGGGAGCTTGCACGCGGAATTTTGCCTTTTTTCCGATGCTTTTTCGAGCAGGGCGGCGGCGAAGGGCGTTCCGGAGCCTCGCCATAACCAGTTCCCTACGAATGCCTTACGCCAGGGCGCCGCGCCTCGCGCCTCTTCGCCGTGCAGGGCGGCAGCGAATGTTTTGTCTTTGACCCACCCCTTTGGCTAGTTTAGCGACAGCGCCTTAAGTCGCCTGTGTTTCTCGGTTTGGGGATGGACTGAAACGCAAAGGGGAGTCGTCGCAGATGAAGCTGAAAGAAGCCCAACTGCTCGGCATTCTGGCCTTGATCGCCGTGGGCATCATCCTTCTGTGCCTGTGGGGCGGCGGAGACGCAACAAAGGACACCGAGACCGCCCAATCTGACATACAGCCCGCCCAGGACGTGTCGCTGGAGCCGGACGTGGTCGAGATCTATGACAGCGTGACGGCCACGGGCGGCAGGCCTGGGGCGAAGGAAGAGGCGCAGCAGGAGGCGAGCCTCGAGATAGGCGGCACGGCCGTGGCTCCCATCCCCGAACCCACAGAGGAGTCCAAGATACGCACCGTCATTGAAACGAACGCGCCCGAGGCCATCGGCATCACCAAGAAAGAGGTCGTGGCCGCCAGCGGCGCATCGGCGCCCGAGCCGGCAAAGCCGCCCACGCGCACGATCCACGTCGTCCAGCGCGGCGAGACGCTCAGCCACATCAGCCAGAAGTACTACGGCACGAGCCGCAAATGGCGCGTCATCCTCGAGGCGAACAAGGACGTGCTGAGCGACGCCAACCACCTGCGGCCGGACATGAAACTGACGATCCCCGGCATCGAGGGAGCGGGACCGGCCGTGGCCGTCGCGTCTCGCCCGGCATTGTCCGCTTCCTCCCCCGCGCCCGCGTCCCGAACTTACACCGTCCAGCAGGGCGACACCCTGTTCCGCATCTCGGTGAAGTGCTACGACGACGGCGCGAAGTGGCGGGACATCCTCAAGGCCAACGAGGACCGCATAAGCGATCCCAAGCGCGACGTGCGACCCGGCATGACGCTCGTCATCCCTTGAGCGACCCGTCCCCGACGCTCCCTGCACGTGCTCCCGCGCGCACGGCTGCGCCCTTCGGTTCGGCTTCCCCGTGTCACACCGCGCGCCGCAAGGCCCTTGACCCTCCACGCCGTGCTGGTATATTTGGGACCAGCCGTCCGCTGAGGTCCCCGTTCCTCCCAGCCCAGGAGGTCGCCGTTGCATCCCGGACTGCGCACGCGGCTGTTCGACGGACGCCACCGGCCTAGGGCCTCGCTGGCGCTGGCGCTGATTCTGGTCTGGTCCTGCGGCTGCGGGATCTTCGGGCCCTCAGACACGACGCTGGTCAGGAGGATGCGTTTCGGCGAGAGCTCCGAGGCCAGACGGGAGGCCCTCGTCGAGCTGCGTGGCCGCGTCAAGCCGCGCATGCGCCTGGACCTCGAATGGGTGCTGGCGTACGAGCTGGACCCGTCCACGCGCGCCCTCGCCGCGCAGACTCTCGGCGAGCTGGGCGACGTGCGCTCCGTCGAGCCGCTTCGGGACTCGCTCCAGCGAGACGTGTCCTGGATAGTCAGGGACAGGGCGCTGGGCGCGCTGGGCCGGTTGCTCGGCCCCGGGGTCGCCGATGATCTCGATCGCGTGCTGCGGGAGGAATCCCGGCCCGAGGTGAGAGTTGAGGCCCTGGAGGTCGGTCGGCAGTGCCTGGCGCAGCAGGCCCCGGATCGGCTGCGAGAGTTGCTGCTGGCGGGCCTGGCAGATGCATCCGACGCGGTGAAGCTGAAGGCGCACGCAGTGCTGGCCGAATGGACCGGGCTGTCCGCCGATCCGGACCCCGCTAGCTGGCGCGAGGCCCTGAAGGCAGGCTAAGCGCGGCGCCGTTGATCCTCGGCCCCCGGGTCCCGAGCGGGCCGTCCGACGGGGCCGGGGGGATGGCCGTGCCCTCTTGCCGCGGAACCGACCGATGTCCCTTGCCGACCAGACACGGGCTCTGGGCGAAGAGGACCTCCCGCGCCGGATCGTCGTGGCCGGCAAGACGTACCGGCACTGCAAGACTCTCAAGCATGACTTCGTTGGCGCCGTGGGCCTCTACGAGTGCGAGGGGGACCGCGTCGTCCTCAAGTCCTATCGCAGGGCGCCCCTGTTCGGGATGCCTACGGCGTGGGCCGGTCGGCTCATGGCGGCGCACGAGGCCGCCGTGATGCGGCAGGTCCAGGGCGTCGAAGGGGTGCCGTGCCTGCGGGCCCGGCTCGACCGCACCTCCATCGTGCGCGACTACGTACCCGGTGAGCCGCTGACCCGTCGGACCGAGGTCGGGCCGCAGTTCTTCGCCGAGTTCTTCGATCTGCTGGGGAAGGTGCACGGACGGGGCGTCGCCTACGTGGACCTGGAGAAGGCGGCCAACGTCCTGCTGGCGGACGACGGGCACCCCTATCTGATCGACTTCCAGGCGGCCTTCTTCGTGCCCGATCGCTTCCTGGGCCGCACGCGGCTGGTCTGTGCCATCCGCAGGTTGCTTCAGGAGGTGGACCTCTACCACGCCCGCAAGCACCGCCGACGTCTGATGGGCGAGCACCTGAGCGAGGAGGAGATCGCGCGGTCCCGGCGCAAGCCGTGGCTGGTCGCGGCGGCGAACGCTCTGGACGCGCCGTTCAAGAAGCTCCGCCGGTGGCTGCGCGGGAAGGGCTGATAGGAGCGAGAGCGAGGCACGGCCTTGTCTGCCTCAGGGATGCTGGAACGTGCGGGAGTGCGGATGCGCAGGGCGCGCGGGCTGGCGCTGTGGGCCTTGCTCATAGTGCACCTCGGGGCTCCCGCCTTCATGCGCTGCGCGACCTGTCAGGTGACCGCCGACGAGCTCCAGCAGCGGATCGTCCAGTTGACGGCTGCCGTCAGGGCCGGCCAGTCGCCCAACGGCTCCTTCGTGCGGGAGAGGTCCTCCTGGCCCATCGGGCAGACGGCCTTTGCCGTGCTGGCGCTGCGTTCAGCGGGCGTGCCTGCGGACGACCCGGCCGTGACGCAGGGCGTGGAGTTTCTGATCGGCCGGCAGCCCAAGGAAGAGCAGGGCGTCTACGAGACAGCGCTGAAGATCATGGCGCTCCAGAGCGTCGACCCGGTGCGTTACCTGGACGAGATCTCGGCGGGCGCCCTGTACCTGATCGGGGCTCAGCAGGAATCGGGCGGGTGGCCCTACGGCAAGTCGGGCCGGACGGACAACTCGAACTCCCAGTTTGCCATTCTGGGGCTCCACGCCGCTGCCACGGCGGGCGTGAAGATACCCGACGCCGTCTGGCAGGCGGCGTACAACTACTTTAGTGCGGGGCAGAATCCGGACGGCGGCTGGTCCTACCAGGTGCGTGCGGGCAACTCCTACGGCAGCATGACGGCCGCCGGCGTGGCCAGCCTGTACGTCTGCGACCTGTGGCTCCACGTCAGCCGGGGCCAGTGCGGCGTGTACGCGGACGAGACGCGCGTTCGGGCCGGCCTGGAATGGCTGGCCCGGAACTTCTCCGTCACCCGCAATCCGAACAAGGACTCCTGGAAGTTCTACTACCTCTACGGACTGGAGCGCGCCGGCACGATCCTGGCCCGGCGCTACTTCGGCGCCCATGACTGGTACCGCGAAGGAGTCGAGCATCTGGTCGGCGATCCCGAACAGATGGTCCTTGCGCCGTCCCAGTACGAGTGGAAGTACCTGCAGCAATGCTACATGCTGCTGTTCCTGGCGAAGGGGAACGCCCCGTTGCTCATCCAGAAGGCCGAGTGGACAGGCGCCTGGAACACCTACCGCTACGACCTGAGGTTCCTGACGGAATTCATCGCGCGGAAGCTCGAGCAACAGGTGGACTGGCAGATCGTCCCGCTGGAGGCCCCGCTCGACCAGTTGATGGGCGCCCCCATCCTCTACATCAGCGGCAGGGGCACGTTCCAGTGGACTCCGGAGCAGATCGGGCGTCTTCAGGATTACGTTCAGGCCGGCGGCTTCCTGCTGGTCGAGGCCGTCGGCGGCGATCCGGTCTTCGATCGGTTGTTCCGCGGCTTTCTCCGGGAGCACTTCTCCGACTACTCCCTGGAGGTCCTCCCTGCCGACCATCCCATCTACTCGTGCTACTTCGACATCCCGGCAGGGGCGAGGCCCCGGCTGGAGGCCGTCAAGGGCCCATGCTGGATATCGGTCCTCTATGCGCCGCGGGGCCTATCCTGTCCCTGGGACGTGGCCGACTACGGCGACGTCAACTTCCAACTGGGGACGAACATCGCTGCGTACGTGACGGGGCTGGAGCAACTGCAGGGCAAGCTGGTCAAGCCCGTCTACTACACCCCGACCCGGCAGGAGCCCGAGGCCCGGCGAGGCGCGTTCACCCTTGGCCAGGTGGTGTACGACGGCGAGTGGCAGCCCCACAAGATCGCCTGGCGGAAGGTGCTCGAGCTGGCCAACGAGAAGGCGGGCCTTCAGGTCTACAGCCGGCCGATACCCATCAGGGTCGACGTGGAAAGCCCGTTCCAGGCGCAGATGCTCTACCTGACCGGGGTGCAGGAACTGGCTCTGAGCCAGGACGCCAGGGACGCGCTGAAGAGATACGTCGAACGGGGCGGCTTCATCTTCGCCGAGGCGGCGTGCGGCAGCGCGCGGTTCGACCGCTCATTCCGCGAACTGATGAAGGCGATGTTCCCCAAACAGGACTTGACGGTGCTGCCCATCGGCCACGCTCTATATGAACTCGGGGAGCCGCTCGGCAAGATCGCTTACAGCCGGGCCGTGCTCGAGGCCGAACCCGGACTGGACCGCCCGATGCTCGAGTACGTCGAACTCGACGGCAGGGCCGTCATCGTTTACAGCAAGTACGATCTGAGCAGCGCGATAGACGGCCACCCCTGCTACACCTGTCCGTCCGTCCTGGAGCCCTCGGCCAGCCGGCTGGCGATCAAGATACTGCTCTACGGCCTGTCCAGTTGAGGCGCCGGGCGGGCGCCGCGCCGTCGCCGTCAGGCCAGTTCGGCCAGCACCTCCTTCATGGCGGCCTTGGTGAGCCCTTCGCTCCGGGGGGCCGCCCGGCTGGTCCTGGGTTCGTAACCGCCCGTCTCGAATGCGTCCGCCGTGCAGAGGTAGCCGATGTTGCCGTCCGTGTAGCCGAGCACCAGCGTCTCTTCGGCGCTCGAAGCCTGCCTGCCGAACAGGGCGAACTCCACGAATGCCTCGCAGCCCAACGTCAGCAGGACGGCATCCCCCATCCTGAGGCCGTGCAGCGGCAGCAGGTGGGTCTTGGACTCGTCTTCCTTGTCCGGCAGAGGCACCTGGCGGAACGCCGTCCTGAGGGGCACTGCGTTCAGGTCCCGCAAGTCCTCCAGGGCGTTCTGGACGGCCGATGCGGCGTCCCGGCCGTGCTGCTCGACCTCCTCGAAGGTGCCCCTGGCGCCGCTTTCAGTGATGCTGTAGTAGGGGTCCTGGTCGGCGCCGCATCCCTGCAGGAAGACGGCGAGGCCGTCGCCCCATTGCTCTTCCAGGTACCGCCGCGCAAGGCCCATCCACTCGGCCGACAGGCTCAGGTTTTCGCCGCCCAGCGTGGTGCCGTGCATCGGCGTGCTGAAGAGGACGACGTCGGGCCTGCGAGAGCGGGCGAACCGCCAGACCGTCACCTCCTGCAAGGTCGGTCCGTTGGGGTTGTGGCCGAGCCCTACGTTCCCGTCGTCCTTGCGCTCGCGGCGGTTGCAGCCTATGTCCAGTGGGGCGCGTCCGACCGCCAGGGCTGCGGGCGCCATGTCGTCCATCGCGCTGCGCAGCGCGGCGAGGGTCTTCCGGATGACGTCCGCGCGGTATTGCTCCTGGTTCTCGACCTTCTCCTCGCCTCCGCCGAGGGCAGGACCGGCGTGCGTGTGAGACGTGTTCAGGAACACCTGCTCGGGTTCCAGGCCCGTCTCGTCCCGGATCGCGGACTTCACCTCCTGCGCCGTCTCGAGTCTGAAGAGGCACAGGTCGTAGGCCAGGATGGCGACCGTCTCGTTCCCGTCCCCCAGGGCTACGGCGTCGACGAACAGGTCGTCGTGAACGTCGGCCGCGCCCTTGGTGCGGGCCGCGTAGCCGACCATCCGTATGCCCAGGGGCGGCGTGATGCACTCCCGCCCGTGCCCAACCATCAGATTGCTCATCGCTTGCTCCTCGCTGTAAGAGCCTCTAACAGAATGACCCGTGGCCGCGACGGAGCGGCATTCTGTCAGAGGCTCTAGGGACGCGGCGCCCGGCCGCGCGCTCCTAATCCCAGAGCGCCTCGATCATCTCCTTTATGGCTTGCTTCACGAGCCGCTCGCACTCCGGCGTGAAGGGGCTTCCGACGGGGAAGTGCCGGTTGGCCTCCGTTTCGTAGCCGCCCGTCTCGTAGGCGTCGGCCGTGGGCAGGTATCCCACGCTGCCGTCCGTGTAGGCGATGACCAGCGTCTGCTCCGCCTGCGAGACGCTGCGGCCGAACAGGGCGTACTCGACGAACGCCTCGCAGCCCAGGCCGACCAGCACGGCGTCGCCGAGCCGCAGGCCGTGCACGGGCAGAGGCCACGTTCTGGACTCGTCGTCCAGGAGCGGCAGATGCACGTTGCGCATGCCGTAGCGCAGCGGCAGCGGGAAGAGCTGGCGCGTGTGGTTCAGCGCCCTTGCGACGGCCGCCGCCGCGGTCCGCCCGTGCTGCTCCATCAGGTCGAAGTCCGCATTCTGGCGGTAGGGGTTCTGGTCGGCGCCGCAGCCCTGCAGGAAGACGGCGCGCACTTCGGGCATCTGCTCCTCCACGCGGCGGGCGGCCGCCCCCATCCACTCGGCGGAGATGCTCAGGTTGTCGCCCCCCAGCGTGGTGCCGTGCATCGCCGTGCTGAACAGCACCACGTCGGGACGGCCCGGCCTTGCGAAGCGCCAGACCGTCATCTCGGCCAGACGCGGCCCCTGGGGGTTCACGCCGAGCATGATCTTGCCCTCCGGGGTCATCTCCCGCCGGTTGCATCCGATGTCGACCGGCGCGGCGCCTCCCGCGAACGTGCTGTCGGCGGCGTCCTGGAGGGCGGCGTCGACCGCGTCCGCGCTCTTCTCGATAACGCTTCGCTCGTAGTCCTCAGTGCCGTGTTCGCCGTGCCAGGCGCCGACCCGCGGCCCCGCGTGAGTGTGGGAGGCGTTCAACAGGACGCGATCCGCTGACAGCCCGGTCCTGTCCTCAATGGCGGACTTGATCCCGGCGACCAGCGGAAGGTCGAAGAAGCACAGGTCATAGGCCAGCAGCGCGGCCGTCTCCTCTGCGGCCCGGAAGGCGACGGCGTTCACGAACAGGTCGTCGTGCACCTGCCGGGCGCCCTCGGTGCGACTGCCGTAGCCCATCATCCTGGTTCCCAGTGGCGGGGTGATGCACTGCCGCCCGTGTCCGACCCGGAAAGGTGACATGCCGCCGGCCTCCTCGGATGCGGGGCGCCGGCGTCCGCCGGCGCTCGCCCGCGTGGTGAAGTTCGTCAGGTTCGGGACTGGGCCTTATAACCGCGCGGCGAGCTCGGTGCAACCAAAAGGCCGGCTCGCGCCGGGGCGGCGCCACGCCGCAGTCCGGGACGTCCGGCCGAGAAGGCCAGTCAGTTGACACCGTCTGTGCGTGTGTTACCATGTGGGGATGGCTTGTTGCCGGATGACTGAGGCGCAAGGCCATCCGAGGCTGCTCGCGGGGCACCCGTGACGGTAACAAGCTCGGACCGGCTCTGATGAAGCTGGCAATCAGCGGAAAGGGAGGCGCGGGGAAGACCACCGTCGCCGTTTTCCTGGCCAGATACCTGGTCGAGCAGGGCCGGCCCGTCATCCTCATAGACGCTGACCCTGACGCAAACACCGCCATGACGCTGGGGCTGGACCCGTCGCACCAGCCCGAACCGATATCCGAACTGAAGGACCTTATCTTCGAGCGGACGGGGGCAAAGGGCACCGGGGGGGAGTTCTTCTCCCTGAACCCCCGCGTCGACGACGTGCCCGAACGTTACGCCGTCGATGCGGGCGGCATCAAGGTGCTGCGAATGGGAAGGCTGGCCAGGGGCGGCGCCGGCTGCTTCTGCCCCGAGAACGCATTCCTGAAGAGCCTGCTGGCCCACCTGCTCTTCGCCGACGACCAGGTCGTCATCATGGACATGGAGGCTGGTGTGGAGCACCTGGGGCGGGGCACGGCACAGGGCGTGGACAGGATGCTCGTGGTCGTGGAGCCCGGCCAGCGCAGCATCCAGACGGCACTCACCATCAAACGCTACGCGGCCGACATCGGGATCCGCGACGTCGCGGTCGTGGTCAATAAGATCCGGTCCGAAGAGGAGGTGCAGGCCATCCGGCAGCACCTGGAGGGCCTGCCCGTGGTCGGTCGCTTCCCTTACATGGATTCGGTCATTGCCGCGGACCTGGACGGCGTCTGTCCTTACTCCGGTTCGCGGGAGCAGAAGGAAGCGGTCCGCAACCTGCTGGCCGCGCTGGAGGAGACGGCGCGGGAGGAGGAGAACGTCGGCCATGCTTCGGCCGAAGCGTGACCGCGCGAGCATACGCCGCGCAGCGCGAGCATACGCCGCGCAGCGCGAGCATACGCCGCGCCCCGCGCGGCATGGAGGCGATGATGGCGAACGACAAGAAAGTAAGAAGCGCCGACAGCGCGTCGCAGCAGATGATCGAGCATGCCGCGGCGTGCGGGTTCGAGCTGGCCTGGGACCGCTACGAGGCGGTCAGTCCCCAGTGCGACTTCGGCGTGCTCGGCCTGTGCTGCAAGAACTGCGTGTTGGGACCGTGCCGGATCGACCCCTTCGGCGAAGGGGCTCAATGCGGCGTCTGCGGCGCCACGGCGGGCACCATTGCCGCCCGGAACCTGGCGCGGCACACGGCCGCCGGGGCGGCGGCGCACTCCGACCACGGCCGGGACGTCGTCCACACCTTGCTGCTGGCCGCCCAGGGCAAGGCCGAAGGCTACCAGGTCAAGAACGAGAAGAAGCTGCGCGCCCTGGCCGAGGAGTTCGGCATCGACCAGAAGGGCAAGGACCTGAACCGAATCGCGGCCGAAGTCGCCGAAGTGGGACTGGCCGACTTCGGCCGGCAGGAAGGCGTGCTGCGACTGGTCAGCCGCGCGCCGGAACCCCTGCGGAAGAAGTGGCAGAGGGCCGGCGTGACGCCGACCGGCATCGACGCCGACATCGTCCGCCTCTTGCACGCCACGCACATGGGCGTGGACAACCAGCCGATCCACATCCTGAAGCAGATGATACGGACGGCGCTCTCCGACGGCTGGGGCGGCAGCATGTATGCCACGGACGTCAGCGACGTGCTCTTCGGTGGCCCTGAACCGATACGGAGCCGCGCGAACCTGGGCGTGCTGCGCGCGAAGGCCGTCAACGTCGTCGTCCACGGCCACGAGCCGACGCTGTCCGAGATGCTGGTTGCGGCCGCCCACGCGCCGGAGATCACCGCGAAGGCGAAGCAGGCCGGCGCCGACGGCGTCCAGCTCTCCGGCATCTGCTGCACGGCCAACGAGATCCTGATGCGCCACGGCATCCCGATCGCGGGCAACTTCCTCCAGCAGGAGCTGGCGCTGGCCACGGGCGCCGTGGACGCCATGGTCGTAGACGTGCAGTGCATCATGCCCGCCATTGCTCAGTTCGCCGGCAGGTTCCCCACCAGGCTCATCTCCACCTCCAAGAAGGCTGCGTTCGAAGGCGTCAAACACATGGAGTTCGAGGAGCAGCGCGCGCTCTCCTGTGCCAAGGAGATCCTGCTCGAGGCCATCGAAGCGTTTAAGGAGCGCGATCCGTCCAAGGCCGTGATCCCTGCAGAAGTGGAGGACCTGGTCGCCGGCTACACGGTCGAAAGCGTCTTCTCGACCCTGGGCGGCAGCTACCGCCCGCTGTTCAGGCCCCTGAACAAGGGCATCATGGACGGGCGGATCCGGGGCGTGGCCGGCGTGGTGGGCTGCAACAACGTGAAGATCATGCACGACTGGGCCCACATCGAGATGGTCAGGGAGCTGATCCGCAACGACGTGCTCGTCGTGCAGACGGGCTGCTCGGCCATCGCCTGCGCCAAGGCGGGCCTGATGCGGCCGGAGGCGGCCCCGCAGGCGGGCAAGGGACTGCGGGAGATCTGCGAAGCCGTGGGCATCGCCCCCGTGCTGCACGTCGGATCGTGCGTGGACAACAGCCGCATCCTGCTCGCCTGCGTCGAGATGGTCAAGGAGGGCGGACTGGGCGACGACATATCCGACCTGCCGGTGGCCGGCGCCGCCCCCGAGTGGATGAGCGAGAAGGCCATCTCCATCGCCACCTACGTGGCCGCCAGCGGCATATTCACCGTCCTGGCGGAGCCGTTCCCCGTCATGGGAAGCAGCCAGGTCCTGGACTACCTGACCAGGGGAATGGAAGAGGACTTCGGCGGCATGCTGGCGTTCGAGAAGGACCCGGTGAAGGCCGCCCACCTCATGATCGACCACATCAACGGGAAGCGGGCGGCCCTGGGCCTCGCCGAGATGATGTACGAGGCGAAGGGCGGTCCGGCCGGAGCGCCGCGCAAGGAGCCCGTGCCGGTGAGCTGAGCTGCGCGTCAGCTCTCACCCGTTCGGAATAGACAGAAGGATCGAGAAGATGGCCGAAGGGGCGCCAACGAAGACGGTCGTCGTCGACTTGAGACGCTGCCTGGCCTGCTGCAGTTGCGAGCTGGCCTGCGCGAAGGCGCACGCGGGCTTTGCGGACATCGTGGACGCCTTGCGGGCCGGCGCGCGGCTGCTTCCCCGCGTGCACGTGCTTGCGGCTGAGGGCTACGCCGTGCCGATTCAGTGCCAGCACTGCGAGGACGCGCCCTGCGCGGCCGTCTGCCCGTCGGGCGCGCTGGTCCGCGGCCCCGAGGACGGTTCGATCCGGGCCGACCCGGCCAGGTGCATCGGGTGTAAAGCGTGCATCATCGTCTGCCCCTTCGGCGCGGCGCGCTACGACCGGCACAGCCGGACCGTGATCCGCTGCGACCTCTGCCGGGACATCGTCGAAGAAGGACAGGAGCCGAGCTGTGTGGCGGCCTGCCCGACACGCGCGCGGCGCGTCGTGGACGTCGAGGAGCTGAGCAGGCAAAGGCAGAGGGAAGCGGCCCGACGGACCATCGCCGTCTTCCGGGCTGAGCAGGAAACGGACGCCGCACAGAAACCTTCAGTGGGATGAAGGGCGCGCAGCAGCAAGTGCTCAAGCGAAGATGGTCGGAGATGTTGCAGGCGCCGTTCAGCCCGAAGCTTGGTGGAACAGCTCAGTTCGCGGTCAGCGCCCCATGCGGGTCTGTCTGCGCACTGAGTCGCGGCTGAGCAGTTGTCGGGACGCGTCACACTCGGAGGTGTGCTGCCGTGAGATTCACCCTGAGACCCACCGTCAGCGCGACGCCCAGGGGCAAGAAGGTCGTGATCATAGGGGGCGGCCCCGCTGGGCTGTACGCAGCGGGCACACTCGCGGCGGCCGGATACGGCGCGGACGTCGTAGACATGTTGCCGGAGCCCGGTGGACTGCTGCTTTCGGGCATACCGGATCTGAGAATGGACAAGGCCGTGATCAGGGAGGCCATCGCGGAGCTTCGCAGGCTGGGTGTGGGCTTCCGATTGGGCATGAAGGTGGGCCGCGATGTGGAGTTGGAGGAACTGATCCGCCAGTATGACGCCACGCTGATTGCGACGGGGACCTGGGAAAGCACAACGCTGGACGTGCCTGGCGCGGATCTTAACGGCGTGCATCATGCCCTCGAGTACCTCGTGAACTACGCATTGGCGCAGCACAGTTATGATGCAGACCTGCCCGACTTGTCCGGCAGCAGGGCGTTAGTGGTTGGCGGCGGCCTGACGGCTGTGGACGCTTGCCTCGTGGCAGAACAAGTCGGGGCTGCGCAAGTGATCTGGCTGTACCGTAGAGGAAGGCAACAAGCGCCTGCCAGGGAGGCCGACCCGCGGGAGTTCGACGAACTGGCCGCCAGGGTTGAGTTCTGTGAGTTGACGCAGCCAGTGCGCTTCATCGGGTCAGACGGGCGCGTCGCGGCAGTCCAGGCCGTCAAAATGCGACTGGGAGAGAAGGATTCCTCCGGCAGGCCCAGGCCGGTGCCGCTGGAGGGCTCCGAGTTCACAAGACAGGTGGATCAGGTACTTCTGGCCCTGGGGGAGGTGCCTACTCCTCCTGCCGGGGTTGAGGCGAGCGGGATTGAGCTGAACCGAAGCGGCGCAGTCAGGCCGGCAGCCCTCGTCGTCTCCAAGACCGTAAGCGTTCCGCTCGGCCCAGCGGGGACTGATCAGGCCGGACAGTACGTCTGCGTGGCCCAGGAAGCAGTGCTCGGCCACAAGGGGCAGTCATTGCCCCGAGGCACCATCAGAGTGGATGCCAACTTCCGCACCACCAGGGAAGGCGTCTTTGCAGCCGGCAACGTGATTGACGGGCCAACTCAGGCCGGCTTCGCCAGCGTCGAAGGTATGATGGTGGCAAGGCATATTGCGGAGTACCTGGAGACGGGAGACTGGCGACACAGTGAGACGGGCGGAGCGTTGCCCTGGGAGTCGCTGATCGTCTAGAACCTTTCCGAAAGCAACTGAAGCTGGCGTTGCAGGCCAGTGCGTGCGCGACGCGGCGAGTCGGCCTTTTCACTGCGTCGGAGGCGCCCGCAGGAGACGGTGCGCCTGAGAGAGTAGGTTCTCAGGGAGCGGCCATTAGGGCAAGAGGCCGTGTGTCGGGCCTAAGCAGCGGGCCGTCGACGCACGCGGGCTGCGTAAGGGGACCGTGAGAGTCACACAGGAGGATTCGGATGTCACGAGAAGTCTTCAGTGCCGTCATACGCGGCGCGCATCAGTTCGTCAAGCAAGCGGAAGAGGCCTGGAAGAAGGCCGTCGACCAGCACGGCGAGTCGACCTCCATAGGTTTCCCGGAGACGGCTTTTGCGCTTCCCATGATCCTGGCGCTGACCGGGCGGAGGGTGGAGACGCTCGCCGACTGCGAGCCGATCCTGAAGCATTGCCGCGAAGACCTGCTCCGGGAGGTGCCCGCGGACCGCGTCTGGCTCCCCTATCTGGGGCACGGCCTCGACGCGGGCGCCGCCACCATGTTCGCGCAGGAGATACTGTGCGCCCTCGATTGCCTGAACGGCTACGAGTGGACGGACGGCTACCACGGTTTCCTGAGTGACACCAGCATGCGGGAGGTCGGCATACAGCTCGTGGACGGGCGGATGCCGGGCTTTGCGGCCGTGCTGGGTCCGGCGCCGGACAACGAGACGGCCGTCAAGGTCATCCGCGAGCTCCAGAAGCGCAACATCCTGATCTTCCCGATCGCCAACCGCGACGGCCGCACCTTGAAGCAGCAACTGGACGAGGCGGGCATCCAGACCGGATGGGACACGTACATCGTGCCGACGGGCCCGCGCACGCGGGACGGCATCCTCGTGCTGAACTGGGCGATCCGCAGTGCGCTCACCTTCGGCGGCCTCAAGCCCGGCCATTTCCAGCAGATGCTTCAGTACCAGCGCGACCGCGTCTTTGCGTTCGGCATCACGTTCGGACACATCCCCGATGACTGGTACGCCCTCGGGGCCGGCGCGATCCTGATGGGCTTCCCCGTCGTCAGCGACAGCGAGGACACGCCCGAAGTCCGGCCCACCGGCGTGACGACCTATGAAGCCCTCGTGCGCGAGACGAGCTACGAGGAACTCGTGCCCACGTGCATCGAAGTGCGCGGCGTCAAGGTCAAGGTCGAGGAGATCGACATCCCCGTCGCGTTCGCTGCCGCCTTCGAGGGCGAGAGGGTCCGCCGCGAAGACATGCAGGTGGAATTCGGCGGCAAGAACGCCCACTGCGTCGAATACCTCCGCATGGTTGACATGGACGAGATCACGGACGGCACCATCGAACTCGTCGGGGACGACATCGACGGCGTCGAGCCCGGAACTGCGATGGACCTCGGCATCGAGGTCCTGGTGGCCGGCCGCGAGATGCAGGAGGACTTCGAGGGCATCCTCGAGCGCCAGATCCACCTCTACATCAACCACGCCACCGGCGTGATGCACATTGGGCAGCGGCACCTGGCCTGGATCCGGATCAGCAAGTCCACCTACGAGCAGGGCTTCAGGCTCGTCCACTTCGGCAGGATCCTGCACGCGAAGCTGCACGACGACTACGGCAAGATCGCGGACAAGGTGGCCGTGCGCCTCATCACGGACAAGGCCGAACTGGAAAGGCTGACGGCGGCCGCCCGCACTGCCTGCGAGGCGCGCGACGCGCGGCTCAAAGGCATGAAGGACGAAGACGTCGACGTGTTCTACTCGTGCACGCTCTGCCAGACGTTCGCCCCGAACCACGTCTGCGTCGTCAGCCCCGAGAGGCCCGGCCTGTGCGGAGCCTACAGCTGGCTCGACTGCAAGGCCGCGTTCCAGATCAGCCCTCAGGGATGCAACCAGCCGATCCAGAAGGGCAGGACCATCAGCGCCGAGATGGGCGAGTGGGAGTCCGTCAACCAGTTCGTCTACGACCATTCCAACCGCAGTGTCGAGCATTACTGCCAGTACTCCCTCATGCACAATCCCATGACGTCCTGCGGCTGCTTCGAGTGCATCGTCTGCATCGTTCCGGAAGCGAACGGCGTCCTGGTGGTCAACCGCGAACACGGCGGCATGACGCCGATCGGGATGACGTTCAGCACGCTGGCCGGCCAGGTCGGCGGCGGCGTGCAGACGCCGGGCTTCCTCGGCATCGGGCGCCTGTACCTGCTCAGCGAGAAGTTCATCAGCTACGAGGGTGGCTTCCCGCGCATCGTGTGGCTGCCGAAGGAGCTTAAGGACGAGATGCGGGAGCAGCTCCAGGCGCGTGCAGAAGAGCTCGGCGTGCTGGACCTTGTGGACAAGATCGCCGACGAAACGATTGCAACCGACGGACAGACGCTCATGCAGTTCCTCCAGGAAGTCGAGCATCCTGCTCTTCAGATGGAATCCCTCCTCGGCATTCCTGGCTCGCGACGCGACTGAGACGGGATCAGCCGGGCCGGCGTGCGCCGGGCCACCCGGTTGGCGCCCGATGGCTGGTGGGCGCGGCGGTTTGGGTACGTACGCCGGGGGCCTGGAGCATGCGATCTGCGACGCGGTGTCCGTTGACCTCAGGAGGAGCCGGATCATGGCCGTGACGGGACTGGACATCTACAAGCTTCTGCCCCGGACGAACTGCGGCGACTGCGGCGTTCCCACGTGTCTGGCGTTCGCCATGAAAGTGGCCGCCAAGCAGGCCGCCCTCGAGGAATGCCCGCACGTTAGCGAGGAGTCGCAGGAGGCCCTCGGCGCCGCCAGCCAGCCGCCCCAGAAGCTCGTCACCATCGGCGCCGGGGATTCCGCCCTCAAGATCGGCAACGAGACGGTGATGTTCCGCCACGAGGAGAAGTTCCATCACCAGTGCGGCATCGCCGTGCTCGTCAATGACACGGACGACCTGGCGGCCAAGGCCGAGGCGGTCCGCGCTCTCTCGTTCGAGCGCATAGGGCAGGTCATCGCCGTGAACGTGGTGGCCGTCAACTGTGCCTCCGGGGACGGGGCGAAGCTGAAGGAGGCCGCTTCGACGCTCGGCCAGGGGCTCGGGCTGCCGATGGTCTTGATTGCTGCTTCTGCCGACCGCCTCGCCCCGGCCGCCGAGGCCCTCAAGAGCGCCCGTCCCCTGCTGTGGGAGCGCGGAGGTCCGTCCGACGGCCTGATCGACCTGGCCGCGCGCACCGGCCTGCCCATCGTGGTCGAGGGCGACCTCCAGAAGTGCGACGCGGACACCCAGAAGGCCAAGCAGGCCGGCATCGAGGAGATGGTCCTTTGCCCCGGCGAGGTCAGCCCCCTGGAGACGCTCCAGTTCATGACCATGGCGCGGCGCGCCGCCGTCAAGCGCACTTACCGTCCGCTGGGATTCCCGGTGCTGGCGCGCGCCTGGTCGGAAGACCCGGTGCAGCAGTCCCTGGAGGGGATGCATTACGTTCTGAAGTACGCCGGCATCGTTGTGCTGAACGTGGACAGGCCCGAATTCGTCATCCCCGTGCTGGTCTCCCGCCAGGACGTCTACGTCGACCCGCAGGTGCCCGTCCAGGTCGAGGCCAAGGTGCACGAGGTCAACGAGCCCACGGACAGGTCGCCGCTGCTGGTGACGACGAACTTCTCCCTCACCTATTACAGCGTCTTGGGCGAGGTGGAGGCGAGCCGCGTGCCCGCCCGAATACTCACGGTCGACACCGAGGGGACGAGCGTCCTGACGGCGTGGGCGGCCGACAAGTTCGGCCCCGAGCAGATCAAGAGCGCCATCGAGAAGTCGGGCGTCTTCAACCAGCTCGCCGAAGGCTACCGGAAACCCGTCATCCCGGGCCTGGTCGCCGTCATCAGCGGCGAGCTTTCCGAGGAGATCGGTCAGCAAGTCATCGTGGGGCCCAAGGAGGCAAGCGGGATATCCCGGTTCCTCAACAGCGACTGGCCCCAGTTGGTGGGGAAGTGACCGGATGCCTACGGTGAGATTCCAGCCGGCGGGCGTCAGCGCCGAGGTGGAGGCGGGCACGAGCCTGCTCGACGCGGCCAGGCAGGCGGGAATCCCCATCCGGAACGACTGCGGCGGCCAGGGCGTCTGCGCCCGCTGCCTCGTCCAGGTCAGGCGGGGCGACGTGGAGCGGCGCCCCGCCCACCGCAGGCCGCCGGAGGGCCTGGACCTGGCGTGCCACACGCTGGCCGTCGGCGCCGACGTGCAGGTGTTCCTGCCGCCCGAGAGCCAGGCCGCCGAGGCCGAGGTCACGGTCAGCGAGGTCGAGCCATTTCCCTCGGAGTACCCTCCTCAGGGCGCCCTGGTCGAGAGGGTCCAGCTCCAGATCAGCCCGCCGTCGCTCGAGGACAACGTCGCCGACGGCGAACGCCTGCTCCGCCATCTGCGCAAGTGGCGCGAGGGCCACTATCACGTCCCTCTCGACGTGCTGAGAGACCTGCCCGTGAAGCTCCGGCAGGTGGACTGGCAGGCCGGAGTGACCGTTTCCGTGGAGCCTTGGGGCGCCAGGGTCCTGGACGTGGGGCCCGGCGCCGGAACGCTGGGCGGCATGGTGGCCGTGGACATCGGCACGACCGCCATAAAGGCAACGCTGCTGGCCCCCCGCGCGCGATGGGTCGCTTCCTGCTACAACTCGCAGACGATGTTCGGCCCGGACGTCATCTCGCGCATCATCTACTGCCAGCGGGATGAGCCGAAGGGGTGCGCGCGGCTGCGGGAGACCGTCGTCGGCGACGTGAACCGCCTCATCGACGCGCTGCTGGAGGCGAGCGGCTGGCGCCGCGACGACGTCTGTGCCCTGGCGGTCAGCGGCAACACGACGATGATCCACCTCTTCCTCGGCCTCTACCCGGTGTGGATCAGGCGGGAGCCCTACGTGGGGTGCGCCTACCTGCCCCCCCCGGTGCGGCCGGCCGACGCGGGCGTGCGCATCAACCCGGCCGGGCGCGTCTACTGCTTGCCTTCCGTCAGCGCTTTCGTCGGGTCGGACATCACGGCCGGCGTGCTGGCGACCGGGTTGGCGGAACGGGCCGAGCCATGCGCCCTGATCGACCTGGGCACCAACGGCGAGATCGTCATCGGCTGTCGGGAGTTCCTGGTCTGCTGCAGCGCCTCGGCCGGACCCGCCTTCGAGGGCGCCGGCAGCGCGTCCGGCACGCGCGCCAGGCCGGGGGCGATCGACTCGGTCTGGAGCGAGCAGGGCCTGAGGTGGAGCACGATCGGCAACAGGCCGCCCGTGGGCATCTGCGGCACGGGCTACATCGACCTGCTAGCCGCGCTGCTGGCCGAGGGCGTGATGGACAAGACGGGCCGCTTCGTCGCGACGGCGCCCGGCGTAGTTGAGGAAGACGGCCAGTACTGCTACGTTTTAGTGCCGGCGGAGCGGTCTGCCGCCGGGACGGACGTCGTCCTGACCCAGGCCGACGTCAGCAACCTGGTGCGCGCGAAAGGCGCCATCTACGCCGCCGGGAGCGTCCTGCTTCAGAGCCTGGGCATGGAGTGGACCGATCTGGACGCCATAATGCTGGCCGGAGGATTCGGCGAACGGCTGAACAAGGACAACGCAGTCGCCATCGGCCTGCTGCCCGACGTGGCCCGCGAGCGCATCGAGTTCGTCGGGAACACGTCGCTCAAGGGCGCCGTCATGGTGGCCGAGCGCGCGGGCAACTACTGGAAGGTGCGCGACATCGCTTCGAGGATGACCTACTTCGAACTCTCGACGCACCCCGCGTTCATGGACCAGTTCGTGTCCGCCTGTTTCTTGCCTCATACGGATACGGAGAAGTTCCCCTCGGTTGCCGGGCAAGCGTGGAAGCCGGAACCTGAACACAACCGGATGGAATAGCGGGAGGAGGGCGGGAATGCCGATCCCGGACGTTAAGGACAGACTCAGCGGCGCCATGAATGAAGTGACCATCGGGGCCACCAGCCAGCAGGGGGGCTCGCGTTCCCGCACGGTGACGATCGGCGGCGAAACGGGGTTCCCCATGCTGGCCTTCGAGGGCCGGTACCCGCACGTGCCGGCGTTCGCGCTCCAGATCACGGCCGCCGACGTCGATGACTGGCACCCGGAAGTTAAGAAGCACGTGGCCGGCGTGGCCGGGAACCTGGAGAAGTGGGCGGCCAAGTGCGAGGAGTGGGGGGCGGACCTGGTCTGTCTGGACCTGATCGCCGGTCACCCGGACCGCGGGGGCCGCAGCCCTCAGGACTGCGCCGACGACGTCAAGCGCGTCCTCGGAGCCACGGGCCTGCCGCTGATCGTCTGGGGCACCGATGACGACGACGTGGACAACAACGTCCTGCCCAAGTGCACGCAGGTCGCCGCAGGGGAGAACTGCCTGTTCGGTACCGCCAAGCAGGACAACTACCGCACGCTGGCCGCAAGCTGCCTGGCGGACTCCCACAAGATCATCGCCGAGGCGCCCTCGGACATCAACCTGTCCAAGCAGCTCCACATCCTGCTCAGGGACGTGGGAGTCAACCTGAAGGACATCGTCATGCACCCCACCTGCGGGGCGCTGGGCTTTGGCATGATCTACATCTACACCACCGTCGAACGCGGGCGCATAGCGGCCCTCAGCGGCGACACGCTGATGCAGCAGCCCGTCATCGTGAATCTCGGCAAGGAGATAGGCCGGGTCAAGGAGGCCGTTGCACCGGACGAGGACTTCCCGCAGTGGGGCCCGCGCGGGATCCGGGCGCCCCTGTGGGAGTCCGCCACGGCCCTGGGCTACGTCGAGGCCGGCGCCGAACTGCTTATCCTGCGCAATCCCGAGGCCCTTGAGCACGCCAAGGCCGCCATGGAGGCCATGTGGCCGAAGGCGCCCCAGTCGCCATGACGGCCGAGCCTGGAAAGGAGTGGACCGATGTTCGTCATCGGTGAACGCATCAACGGGATGTTCACGGCCGTGAAACGGGCCATTGAGTCCCGGGACAAGGGGCCGATCCAGAACCTGGCCCGGCGCCAGCTGGCGGCGGGCGCGGACGCTCTGGACGTCAACGTCGGCCCCACCAGGGGCAAGGCCGCCGACAACATGCTGTGGCTGATCGAGGCCATCCAGGAGGTCACCGACGCCCCCATCTGCGTCGACACCCCGAAGTTCGACGTCATGTCCGCGGCGCTGAAAGCCGCCGGGAACCGGACCATCATCAACTCCAGCAAGGCGAGCGCCGAGGAGTTGGACCGGTACGTCCCCCTGGCCGTGCAGACCGGCTCGCAGTTGGTGGCCCTGACCATCGACGAGACCGGCGTGCCCAGCAACGTGGACGGCCGCGTGGCCATGGGCGCCAACATCGTCACCAAGGCGATGGAGCACGGGCTGGCGATGACGGACCTCTACATCGACCCGGTCATCCTGCCCGTCAACGTGGCCCCGAAGCAGCCCGCCGCCGTGCTGGGCGCCATCAGCCAGCTCAGGCTCTTCTCCGATCCTCCGCCGAACTTCATCATCGGCCTGTCCAACGTTAGCCAGAACTGCAAGGAACGTTCGCTTCTCAATAGCGCCTTCGTCGCCATGTGCATCGGCGTCGGCCTGAACGCGGCCATCATGGACGCGCTGGACAGGGACCTGATGAACGCCGCCATCACGGCGGAGGTGCTGCTGGAGAAGCAGCTCTACTGCGACGATTACATCGCCGCTTACTTGAGCAGCAAGTGAGCGCCGCCGTTTCGACCGCCCCTAAGGAGGCGAGCGTGCAGCTTCCCAGGCAGGACCACTATGAGGTCGCCCGCGACGCTGCGCTGGCCCGGCTGCGGGAAAGAATGGACCCGGACCGGCTGGGCCTTCTCGGCGCGCGGCCGGCCGAGGACCTGGCCACCGTCGATCTGCCGGCCCTCTGCTGGGAGCTCAGGGTCCGGATGGACCCGTTCTCGATCCGTCTGCTGCCCGGAGGCGAGGAGGCATCGCTCCCGTGGCAGATCCTGGCGCTCGACTACCTGGCGGCCGACAGGGCCATCGCTCCCGCCGGGTTCGTTTCGTTCGCGGACCTGATGGAAGGGCGCAGCTACCTGCCGGCGTTCCAGTCGCGAGTGACGGACAGGCTTTCTCACACCGCCGGCCGGGACGGGGCGGCGTTCCGGGACGCGGCCAAACGCCTGGGCGCGACGCCGGTCGAGGGCGATCCCGTTCGCTGCATCCTGCGGTTCTTCCCCCTGCTCGAGTTCCAGGTGGTGCGTTACGAGGAGGATGAGGAGTTCGCGCCCTCGTGCAACGTCCTTTTTTCTGATAATGTGCTCAGCATCTTCAGTCTCGAGGACGGCATAGTGGCGGCCGAGCGGCTCGTGGCCGCGCTCGAAGGCAAGACGCCCGCCGCCCGCAAGGGGGGCTGAGAGGCGATGAAGAGGCTATACGTCGCGGCAACCGAGCAGCACGCCGGCAAGACGACCGTCTGCGTGGGCCTCTACAAGGCGGCCCAGGAGCGGGGCTGCAAGACGTGCTTCATCAAGCCGGTCGGGCAGCGCTACGTCATGGAGGTGGACGAACAGGTCGACGAGGACGCCGTCCTGTTCAAGCACGGTCTCGGGGCCCCGGGCGCCGTCAAGGACATGAGCCCCGTCACGATCCCGCGCGGCTTCACGCGCGAGTACATCTTCAATCGCGACCCCCAGTCCGTCCACGGCCCCATCCTCGACGCCGTTGCCCGCCTGGAAGATGACCACGACCTGCTCATCATCGAGGGGACGGGCCATGCGGGCGTCGGCTCGGTGCTGGACTCGTCCAACGCCGAGGTGGCCAGGCTCCTGGACTCGCAGTGCGTCATCGTCAGCGGGGGCGGCATCGGGCGCTGCATCGACGAGCTCTGCCTGAACCGCGCGCTCTTCGATCGCCACGGCGTCCCCATCGTCGGAGCGATCATCAACAAGGTCTACGAGGAGAAGTACGACGACGTCGCCGCCGCCGTCCGGCAGGGGCTGGCCAATAACGGCATCAACTGCCTGGGCGTCATCCCGTACCGCAGGGAATTGGCCTACCCCACCATGCGGCAGATCCAGGCGGAGTACGGCCTGGAGGTCCTCTGCGGCGGCGTCTACCTGGACAACAAGGTGCGGGACATCATCGTGGCGGCGATGACGCCGCAGAACATGATCAACTACCTGCACACGGGCAGCCTCGTGGTCGTGCCCGGGGACCGCGTGGATAACATCATCGCTTCCATCAACGCGCACCTGATGAAGCAGCAGAAGAGCGCGCGCCGCATCGCCGGCCTGCTGCTGACGGGCGGCTTCGTCCCTCACCTCAGCATCGTCAACATCCTGTGCGAAGTGGACGTGCCCGTGCTCTTGAGCGACGACGACACGGCCACGGCCGCCTTCGAAGTGCGCAGCCTCGTGGCCAAGATGACGCCGCGCGACCTCGACAAGATAGCCCTGGCCGCAAGCACCATAGAGCAGCACGTCGACCTTGGTTCCATGTTCCGGGCCGTGGGACTGGCCTCCGTGGCCGAGTCGCCACGGCCGGGCAAGGGGCAGTGAGCGATGGCGAAGATCCTTTACGTGGACCCCGATGCCAGCCGGGTCGAGGTCATAAAGGGCCTGCTCGTCCAGAAGGGGCATGCCGTCACCGTGGTGAACTGCGCGGAACGTGCCATGCTGCAAGTTGAACGCGAGAGCGGTTACGACGCCGTGGTGCTGCACCTCATACTGCCCGGGATCGACGGCGCCGAGCTGTGCCGCTGGCTGAAGCAGTGGAGTTCCTCGCCCGGTATCCCCCGGATCGTCTTTACGGGCCCGGAGGTGCGGCTGGAGCTGGACCTCTCCGAGGAACTGCCGCGTTGGCTGCCGGCCGACGTCTACGTGGAGGGAGTGAAGGAGCCGGACGAGCTCATCAGTGCCGTGGAACGGATTCTGTGCGGCTCCTGATGGGGCCCGGCGGCGTGGTCCATCGTCGGGCGTGGCGCGCTGGACGGGTCACTGGTTCTTGCTTTGGCTTTGTCTCTGCGAAAGGAGGACGGCCTTGCTGAGCGACCTGGAGATCGCCCAAAAGGCGAAGCTGCGGAAGATCGAGGAAGTCGCTGCGGAAGTCGGGATCGAGCGGGACGAACTGGAGCTCTACGGCGACTACAAGGCGAAGGTGAAGCTGGAGGTGCTGGACCGCCTGGGCGGCCGACCGACCGGCAAGTACATCGACGTGACCGCCATCACCCCCACGCCCCTGGGCGAGGGCAAGACCGTCACGACCGTCGGTCTGACGCAGGCCCTTTGCGCGATCGGCAAGAACGCCTTCGTCTGCATCCGGCAGCCCTCGCTCGGGCCCGTCTTCGGGATCAAGGGCGGCGCAGCCGGCGGCGGATACAGCCAGATCATGCCGATGGAGGACTTCAACCTCCACCTGACCGGCGACGTCCACGCCGTCAGCATCGCCCACAACCTGGCCGCCGCGTTCCTCGACAACGCCCTGAAGCGCAAGAACCGGCTCAACATCGATCCCGACACCATATGCTGGAACCGCGTCGTCGACCTGAATGACCGCTGGGCGCTCGAGCAGGTTATCATCGGCCTCGGGGAGGGCTTCGTGCGCAAGAGCGGCTTCGACATCAGCGTGGCCAGCGAACTGATGGCCGTGCTCGGCCTCGCCTCCGGCCTGAAGGACCTGCGCCAGCGCGTCGGCCGCTGCGTCGTCGGTTACACCTACGATGGCAAGCCCGTCACCTGCGAAGACCTCAAGTGCGCCGGCGCCATGACCGTCCTGCTCAAGGACGCCATCAAACCCAACCTGATGCAGACGTTGGAGGGCGGCCCCGCCTTCGTCCATGCCGGCCCGTTCGCCAACATCGCCCACGGCAACAGCAGCATCCTGGCCGACATGATCGCCCTGAGGCTCGCCGACTACGTCGTCACTGAGAGCGGCTTCGGCGCCGACATCGGCATGGAGAAGTTCATGGACGTCAAGTGCCGCATAAGCGGCCTGACGCCGAACGCCGTCGTCCTGGTCGCCACCGTGCGCGCGCTCAAGATGCACAGCGGCGGCTTCACCGTCCGTCCCGGCAAGCCGCTGCCGCCCGAGCTGGTCAAGGAGAACCCCGACGCCGTCGCCCGTGGCTGCGTGAACCTGGAGAAGCACATCCAGAACGTGGCGCTCTTCGGCGTGCCGTCGGTCGTCTGCATCAACCTCTTCACGGACGACAAGGAGTCCGAGATCGAGGTCATCCGCGACAGGGCGCTCGCCGCCGGCGCAGAGACCGTCGTCACGAGCGAAGTCTGGGCGAGGGGCGGCAAAGGCGGGATGGAACTCGCCGAAGCCGTCGTGGCCGCGTGCAAGAAGAAGACCAAGTTCAAGCTGCTGTACCCCGACGATGCCCCGATCCAGAAGAAGATCGAAACCATCGCCACAAAGGTCTACGGCGCGGACGGCGTGGACTTCGCTCCGCTGGCGAAACAGAAGATACGGCAGTTCACCAAGCTCGGCTACGGCAAACTGCCCATCTGCATGGCCAAGACGCACCTGTCGCTCTCGCACGATCCGAACCTGAAGGGCTTCCCGAAGGGCTACATGCTGCCCGTGCGGGACATCCGGCCCTCGCTCGGGGCCGGCTTCCTCTACCCGCTCTGCGGCGACATGCGCACGATCCCCGGCCTCCCGACCACGCCGGCCGGCGAAGCCGTGGACATAGACGACGAGGGCAAGGTCGTCGGCCTGTTCTAGGGGGCTGTTCAACAAGCAACCTTGCGTTCTGCAGCCGGTGTCATGTGCGGACTGATACGTAGGGGCACGGCGCGCCGTGCCCCTACAGGGTCGCGGCCGCTATCGAGCGGTGGCTGCGAAAATGCAAGACGACTTCCTTGACAGCCCACTAGGGCCCTAAGTGTCGCTCCCCGACGGAGGGACGGCGCGCTGCGTCGCCGGTGGCGCTCGCGGCGCGGCGGCGCGTATACTGTCAGCATGCAGAAGGGGAGCTTCTTGGCTCCGATTTGGCCTCGTGGGGGATGACCGGTGAGCAACATCGTCCAGGCGTTGGACGGATACCGCGCGTACCGATATCGGTTCTTCTGCTGGCGCTACGAGCTGCCGGCCGTCAGGAAGGTGGCCCTGGCGCTGGGCATGGCCGCCGTGACGGGCCTGTCCGCGCAGGTGCGGGTGCCGCTTTCGTTCACGCCCGTGCCGATCACGGGGCAGGTGTTGGCGGCGCTCCTGGCCGGCGTTCTGCTCGGGCGCTTCTACGGGGGGCTCAGCCAGGTCCTCTACGTGGGACTCGGCGCGGCGGGCGTGCAGTGGTTTGCGGCCCTCACCGGGGGTATCGGCGTGCTGACCGGCGTGACCGGCGGGTATCTGGTCGGGCTCGTCATCGCGGCCGCCCTCGTTGGCTACGTGAATGAACGCTACGTGCGCGCCAGGCGCTTCGCGCAGCAGTTGGCCCTCATGCTGCTGGCCGTCGGCGTCATTTACCTCTGCGGCGCTCTCCAACTGGCCGTTGTGCTCTGCGTCGGCCCGGGCAAGGCGATCGCGCTTGGAATCCTCCCGTTCGTGATTCCCGATCTGTTCAAGGCCCTCATTGCGGCGTCCGTCGCGACGGCCCTCCTGCCGAAGTCCTCTTACAACGGTGAAGTGGACGCGACCCGCTATGGCAGGGACCCTTAACCTCCGTGCGCACCATCTGCTGTGCATGTTCGGCTTCCGCGGACTGGGCTACAGCCCCTCGTTCGTCCAGAACATGCGGGAGGTGGTGGCGCGCTTTTTCGGGGATGCAGGCGTCGAGGTGCGTCTGGTGTCGGGCTGCGACGACATCTGTGCGGTGTGCCCTCACGCCGCTCAAGGGCGGTGCACGGCCGAGGCCGGCGCAGACGACGCGGTCTGTCGCAGGGACACAGAGGTCTTGAGCCGGCTGGGGCTGGGCGAGGGATACGGGACGGACTCGTCGTCGCTCATGCGGCTTGTCGTGGAGCGGATAGCGCCGGAGCAGATCACGACCATCTGCGCCGGATGCCAGTGGCTGGAAGCGGGCTACTGCCGGGAAGGTCTCAGGCATCGCCGCGCGTAGGCGCGCCGTGAATGGCCCTGCTGGCGAAGTCGTCCTACAACGGAGAGGTGGACGGAGGGCGATTCCCCGGGCGCCAAAGGTAGCACCGTTGTAACGCTTTATGGCTTGACGATCTCGCTGCCCCCGTTGTCGTTCCGAACGCGCTGTCAGGCGCGGAGGAATCTGGCGTTGTCGCCCGGCCGATATGCAATCAGTTTATGGCTTGACCATTCCGCGGCACCGGGGTATAGTTGTGCTGGATATGTGAGTTCTTGGAGATGGGCCTATGGAAGCCGAGGGGGTGGGTCATGGGCAAACTCAATCAGACCGAAGTCGGCCGGAGAGCCCCAATGGCATTGGGGCCCGCCCAGGACGTGAGACGTTGGCGCGTGCTCGCGTGTGGTCTTGTAGCCTGGTGCTTGTGGGCCGCAGTGGTGTCCAGTGCTACAGAAGTCGCCTCCGATTGGGGGCTGCTGCATGTCGCCGCAGCGTGTGGCAACGTAGCGCAGGTAAGGGGCTTGCTCGAAGCGGGCTGCGATCCGAATCTGCAGGACAGTATAGGCAGGACCCCGCTGCATGTTGCCGTGGCGGAAGGCCATTACGAGGTCTGTGAGCTCCTGATCGGTCACGGAGCTGATCTGTGCGCCCTGAGCGACATGTATGGAACGCCGCTGCACACAGCGGCCGCCTGCGGGAGGAAACGTATCGCGGAGCTCCTTCTGTCGGCCGGCGCAGATGTGATGAGCCGGGACGAGATTGGCGTGACTCCCCTGCATCTTGCGGCACTGCATGGACATGATGAGACCGCCGAGCTTCTCCTCGCTCATGGTGCGCAGCACGACATCTTGTCTGCGGCTGCCTGCGGAGACTTAGGGCTTGTTCGCCGGTTCGTGGAGGCCGATCCACAGGGCGCGAACGCTACAGGCCCCGGGGGCGCCCGGGCGCTGAACTACGCTGCGTTCCGTGGACGGATGGAGGTCATGGAGTACCTGATCCAAGCAGGGGCGGATGTGAACCTGAGGACGGGGTACAGGCAGACGCCGCTTTTCGATGCCGCCTACGGAGGTCAGTTTGACGCCGCGAAACTGCTGTTGGACAGTGGAGCGCGGGCCGACGTGACAAATGCCATAGGGACGACGCCGCTGCATTTGGCGGCGAGCAATGGCAACGAAGAACTCGTGCGACTGCTTGTTGAGCACGGAGCGGAAGTCAACGCTACGGACGTTGGTCGTTCTACTCCCCTTCACGGAGCTGCACTTGGCGGCGATGTTGAGGCGGTGCGCCTGTTGCTTGCCAGCGGTGCCGACGTCAATGCGTCGACCGATGATGGACTCACGCCGTTGTCCTTTGCCACTACGAAGGGCAACATCGCGGTCGTTCGGCTTCTCCTGGAAGCGGGAGCCGACCCTGACAAGGCTGATAGGTCCGGCAGGACGCCCTTGCATCGAGCGGCAGCCGAGGGGCAGTATGCCATTGTGAGCATGCTGCTCACGCACGGAGCAGACGCCCACGTTCAGGATGAGGACGGTCAAACGCCCCTGGCCGCCGCGGTCGAGCGCGGTCACAATGACGTGGCGGCGCTTCTGCGCGCGCATGGGGCAACGGAGTGAACCGGAGCGCTTGTCCGGCCGGCTGCTGGAGAGGCGGGAGTACGCGAGCGGCGCGTACCTGACGCACCTGGACGACCAAGGCCAGAACCTGCCCGGCTACAGCATTCTTGACACGGATTCACACGGATTCTCACTGATCGAAGACCTTGCGCTTCACCTCGACTTGCCGCCCGAAGTTCACCAGAAGGCCCACCTCAATCCCCGTCGCCTTCAGGTAGTTGACCAGTTGCGTCTCGTGGATCGGCTCAAGGGCGCTGACCGCTTTCACCTCCACGATCACCTTCCCCTCGACAACGAGGTCGGCCACGTAGTCGCCAACCAGCTCGCCCTCGTAGCGGACCGGCACGGGATACTGCTGCTTCACCCGAAGGCCGCCCTTTCCGAGTTCCAGCGCTAAGGCGTTCTCATACACTTTCTCCAGGAACCCGAAGCCCAGGGCGTTGTGCACCTTGAACGCTGCGCCGATGATCTTCTCAGTGATTTCCTCGTGCTTCATCCGTGGGAATCCGTGTGAATCCGTGTCAAGAAGTTGCCGTGGCCCAGGATCCGGCCGTCAGTCGGTCGCATGACGCGGACGCCGCGCGGAGCGCAGGAAGTCGAACCACGGCTCGAACCCCGTGCCCTCAGTGGCGGAGGTCTCGAAGATCCTCACGCCCGGCCGCACCTTGCGCGCGTCCTCCCTGACCCTTGCCAGGTCATACGGGCAGCGGTCCAGAAGGTCCACCTTGTTGATGAACACCACGTCCGCGCGCACAAAGAGGGCCGGATACTTGCGGACCTTCTCGTCGCCTTCGGGCACGCTGAGCACGGCCACCTTCATGTTCTCCCCCAGATCGAAGGCGGACGGGCAGACCAGGTTCCCCACGTTCTCGATGAAGAGGAAGTCGAGGGCAGCGAGGTCCAGGTCCTCTACGGCGGCGGCCACCTGCGCGGCGTTGAGGTGACAGCTTCCCCCCGTCTCGATCGCGCGCGCCTCGATGCCGCGCGCGCCGACGCGTTCCGCGTCCAGGGCCGTCTTGACGTCGCCGATGACGACGGCTACGCGCCCGTCGAAGTGCGCCGCCGTGTGCTCGAGGATGGAGGTCTTGCCGCAGCCCGGCGAGCCGATCAGGTTCATCACGTAGACGCCCGAGCGGGCGAAGAGCTCGCGGTTGCGCGCCGCGATGACGTCGTTGCTTTCCTGCGCGAACCTCTTCAGGTCAATCCTGGCCATCTTCGACCTCGATGTACTCGATGGTCACGTCCTTGCCTTCGACGACGTTCCGCAGGAAGCTGCCGCACTCGGGGCAGGGGCTGAACATGTCCCGCGCCTCGTAGCGGAGGCCGCATTCGCACTCGACCAGGGCCGGCACGGCAGTGAGCCGGACCTCCGTCTGCCCCATCCCGCGCTCGTCGAGCACCAGCCTCATGCAGAACTCGAGCGACGATAGGTTGACCGCCGAAAGCCCGCCGACCCGGACGGCTATCGCCGTCACGCGGCGGTCCGTGCCGCCGGCGGCCAGGGCGGTGCGGACGATGCCTTCCGAAAGCGACAGCTCATGCATGGGATCGCCGTCCCGTGGCGGATATGTACCATTATACGTACCTTTTCAGAGCCGGTCACGCGGAAGCCGCGCGGCCCCGCGCCTTGACAGGGCCTTAGGACCGGGTACAATGGATGCTACGTTTGGTTTTTCTCTGCACTCCTCAGACGGGGCGGCGCCGGAAACCAGCACGGGCGTACGACGGCACGGCGGAAGCCGCGCGCGCGTCACCTGCATCGAACTGACTGCGCGGCCGTGCGGGCATCGCCCACGTCTTCCATCCCTACGCGTCAGCCTGCGGCCCTGTACTGCTACCCGTCGGCCGTCGCTGTTCGGGCCACGGGCAACCGTGGCGTCTCCCTTGCGCCTGCATCCCCGGCCCGCCTGCCGGGAGACCGCAGCCGAGCCGCCCGAGGCGGGCACGCAGGCGGCGGCGGTCGGACCGATCCGGACAAGAGAAGATGAACAACAGCAAGACCAACTCCCTCGACAAGGCGCGCGTGATCGGCATCTTCGCCCACGTGGACGCGGGCAAGACCACCACGTCGGAAGCGGTCCTCTACTGCACCGGCCGCATCCATCGCGTCGGCAGCGTGGACGAGGGCAGCACCCAGTTGGACTGGATGACGCAGGAGCGCGAGCGGGGCATCACCGTCACGTCGGCTGCGACGACCTGCGACTGGCGCGGCCATCGGATCAACCTGATCGACACGCCGGGGCACATCGACTTCTCGGCCGAGGTCGTGCGCTCGATCCGCGTGATCGACGGCGCCGTCATCGTCCTGTGCGGCGTGGGCGGCGTCGAGCCCCAGACCGAGAGCATCTGGCTGCACGCCGACCGTGAGGAGCTGGCCCGCGTTCTGTTCGTCAACAAACTTGACCGGCGGGGCGCCGACTTCGAGCGCGTCATGGCCGAGATCCGCGAAAGGCTGACGCCGGACGCCGTGGCGATCCAGCTCCCAATCGGGCAGGAGGGCGGCTTCCGCGGCGTGGTTGACCTGATCGAAGGCAACGCCATCGTCCGGCGGGATGATGCTCTGCAGCCGGCGGTCGAGCCGGTCCCCGCCGAGATGGCGGACCGGGTCGCCTCCGCGCGGGCTTCGCTGCTGGAAGCGGTCTGCGAGACCGATGACGTCCTGCTGGAGGCGTGGCTGGCGGGGCGCGAGCCCGACGCCGCTGTGCTCCGCAGGGCCCTGCGCAGGGCCACGATCGAGGGCAAGCTGGTCCCGGTGCTCTGCGGCTCCGCCCTGAGGGGGATCGGCATCCAGCCCCTGCTCGACGCGGTCCTCGCGTACCTGCCGGCGCCCGGCGACGTGAAGCCCGTGGAGGGCATTGCGCCCGGCGGGGGGGACGCATCGGGGGACGCGGCGGCTGTATTGCAGAGCCTTGCCGACCCCGACGCCCCTCTGTGCGCCGTGGCGTTCAAGATCGTCAGGGACCCGTACGTCGGGCATCTGACGTGGGTGCGGATCTTCTCCGGGAGGCTCCAGGCGGGCCAGACCGTGCATAACCCGCGCGCGGACGCGGACGAGCGCATCCAGCGCATCTACCGGATGCATGCCGACCAGCGGGAGCAGGTGGACGAAGTCTCCGTGGGCGGCGTGGCGGCCCTGGTCGGGGTCAAATCGGCGGTGACCGGCGACACGCTCTGCGATCCGGCTCATCCGATCGTGCTTGAGACCTTCAGGTTTCCCGAACCGGTCATCATGGTCGCCCTGGCCCCTCCTTCCGATGAGCAGCAGGAGAGGCTCCATGAGGCCGTGCGGCGCCTGTGCCAGGAGGACCCCACGCTCGTGATGCGCCTGGACACGGAGACCGACGAGCTGACCCTGGCCGGGATGGGCGAGCTGCACCTGGAGATCGCCGTCGACCGCCTGCGGACCGAGTTCGGCGTGGTTGCGAGCGTAAGCCTCCCGAAGATCACCTACCGGGAGACGGTGCGTCGCACGGTGGAGGCGGACTTGACCTACCGGAAGCAGACCGGCGGGCACGGCCATTACGCCCGCGTGCGGCTGCGCGTCGAACCGCTCGAGCGCGGCACGGGCGTCGCATTCGAGAACGAAGCCTCGGCGAGCGACCTCCCGGCCGAAGTCGTGCGTCCCGTGGAGCTGGGCGTGCGCGAGGCGCTCGGGAACGGCATCCTGGCCGGATGGCCCGTCACGGACCTGCGCGTTACGCTGCTGGACGGCAAGTTCCACGAAATCGACTCGTCGGGCCAGGACTTCCAGATTGCGGGGTCCATGGCCGTGAAGGACGCGGTGCGCCGGGCGGGGCCCGCCCTGCTTGAACCCGTCATGCGGATCGACCTGAACGTGCACGAGGAGGACCTGGGCGCGGTCACGGCGGACGTGAGCCGACGGCGCGGCCGGACAACCGGAATACAGGTGCGCGGAGGCGTCGGCAGCCTGACCGGCGAGGTCCCGCTGGCTGAGGTGCGCGGCTACGCGACGCAGCTTCGCAGCCTGACGCACGGCCGGGGCACGTTCATCCTGGAATTCCGCCGTTACGAGTTCGTGCCGGAAGGCATCGCTGAAGCCGTCGTCGCCGAGGCGGGGCTCGGCCGGGACAGGCAGAGCCCCTGACTCGCACAAGCCGGCCGAGTGGAGGGGGGAAGCACGCCGGGCGGGCCGAGCAGCACGGCATCGCGTGAGTCAGCCCCCTCGGCGGATGCGCCGGCCCTCAGTTGGCTGCGACGGACCAGGGCTCCGCCGTGAACACCATCATCTGCCCCGGGCCGGCGGTGAGGATGCTCAGGCCGTCGGGGCTGAACGTGGCGCAGTACGCAGAACGGACCCTCGGCCCCGGCAGCGTCAGCAGTTCATGTTCCGTCTCCGCGTTCCATACCTTGCAGGTCCCGTAGCAGTCGGCGGTGACCACGCGCGTCCCGTCGGGGCTGAAGCTGGCGGAGAAGACCGGATTCTCATGTCCCTCCAGGACGGCAAGCTCGGCGCCGCTCCCGGCGTCCCAGACTACTGCCGTCCTATCCTCGCAGCCTGTGGCGATCCGACTGCCGTCCGGACTGAAGAGGGCCAGCCGGCAGAGGCCCCGCGGGTTCTGGATCGTCAGCATCTCCTGGCCGGTCCGCGCGTCCCAGACGCGGACGGACCAGTCGACGTGCGTCGTGACCACTCGCTCGCCTCGGGGGTCGAAGGCCGCCGAAACGGCGTCGGGGTGCTCGATGGTGAGGAGTTCCTGCCCCGTCTCGGCGTCTCGGATGCGCGCCTTCCAGTCCGGGCCGACCGAGACTACCCGTTTGCCTTCGGGTCCCCACGACATAGGATGCAGCGCAGCGCCGCGGAATGCCTCGAACGTGGCCAGTTCTGCGCCGGTCTCGGCGTCCCATGTCCTCGCGGTTCCGCCCTCATCCAGAGTGGCGGCCCGGCGGCCGTTCGGGCTGAAGGCGCCGGAATGAAGCGGATGGCCATGACCGACCAGCGCAACCAGCCGCTCGACTGTGTCTGCCTTGAGGATCGCGCAGTCGTGGCTGCCGCTTTCGGCGGGCGAGTTCTGCCAGTTGGCTCCCAGCGCCCGCGATCCGTCGGGGCTGAAGGCGAGCACGTGGTAGGCGTTCCACTTGCCCCCCAGGCCTTCCTGGAGACTGAGGACGTCCCAGAGCCTGGCCGTGCCGTCCGAGCCGGTGGTGAGCAGCCGGTCGCCCCCCGGGCTGAACTCAGCGCGCTCGACGGGGCCGCCGTGCCCGGCGAACACAAACAGTTGGCTTCCCGTCTCGGCGTCCCAGACGCGAGCCGTCGCGTCTGCGCTTGCGGTGGCCAACCACTTGCCGTCGGGAGCGAACGCGGCCCACAGTATCGGGAACTCGTGGGCCTGGAACGTCTTCAGCATCTCTCCGGTGTCGGCGCGCCACAGCGTCACGGCGCCTTCTCTGGTGGCCGTCGCGACCCTGTCCCCCTGGGGGCTGAAGGCGGCCGTCGCCACGCCGAACGGCTGCGGCGCCAGCGCCTGTAGCTCGCGTCCGGTCCGGGCGTCCCAGATCCTGGCCACGCCGTCCACGCCCGAGCTCAACACGCGTCCACCATCCGGGCTGAAGGCTGCCATGTGGACGTCGCCCTCGTGCCCTGCAAACACGAGCAATTCCCGCCCGGTCTCGGCGTCCCAGATCCTGGCCGTCCCGTCTGCGCTCGCTGTTGCCACCCGTTTGCCGTCGGGGCTGAAACACCCCGACCAGACCGTGCCTGAGTGCCCATGGAGGACCGCCAGCTCCCTGCCGCTCCGGGCGTCCCAGATGCCGGCCGTGTTGTCCTCTCTGGGTATCACGACGCGCAGGCCGTCCGGGCTGAAACCGTCGGCCCGCGGGCCGCGCCGCACGGGCTGGCAGGAGCAGGCCGTGCTTTGGCCGGTCTGCATATTCCACGTCTTCACGGTGCCGACGAAGGTAGTCCCAACGACCGTGCTGCCGTCCGGCCCGAACGCTGCTGCGGCCAGGACCTCCGGCTCTGCCGAGAGCAGCCGCAGCTCCGGGTGGCACATCTTGTGCAGGTAGGCCCACTCCCAGTTGCGGAAGGGCTGCGGGCAGTCATCCAGCAGCCGACGCACCCAGGAGTACTCCCTCTCGTGCAACTTGGCGCCGGCCAGGTTGATCCTGGCGGAGTATGCCTCGCCTTCGGCCAGCTTCCGGGCCTGCTCGGCCCGCCGCTCGGACACGAGGGCGCCGTTGCGCTCGGCCCGGACGCGGAAGAATGCGAAGAGCACGGCCGCAGTGACCATCACCATGGCGCATACGGCCGGGATGAGCACGGTCCGGTAGCGCCGCACAAGTCGGCGCAGCTCGTAGATGGCGCTGGCCCGCTTGGCTTCTATGGGCTCTCCGGACAGGTACCTGCTGATGTCCTCGGCCATCTCTCTGGCGCTCTGGTAGCGGCGTTCCTTGTCCTTGTTCAGCGCCGTCAGGACGACGGTCTCCAGGTCCTCGTCTATGCTCGGATCGACCTTGCCGGGACGGACCGGCTGCTCCTCTCTGATCGCCTGCATCACATCAATCGCGTCGCCGACAGCCGAGTCCACGGGCAGCCGGCCGGTCAGCGCCTCATAAAGGATCACGCCCAGCGCGTAGACATCCGTCCGCGTGTCGATCTCCCGCGGCCTGCCCAGCGTCTGCTCCGGGGCCATGTAGCTCACCGTGCCAAGCACTTCCCCGTCCTGGGTGACGAAGAGCGGCGCGACGCCGTTTCTCGTTTCCGTCAGCTTCGCCACGCCGAAGTCCAGGATCTTCGGCTGGCCGCTCTGGTCCACCAGGATGTTGGACGGTTTCAGGTCGCGGTGAATGACGCCGTGCCGATGTGCATGGGCCATGGCCTCGCACACGCGCTGCATCAGCAGGAGCCTCTCGCGGCGCGGCGGATTGTGCGCCTGCAGGTATCGGTCGAGGCGGGCGCCCTCGACCAGGTCCATGGTGAAGTAGAGCTGGCCGCCCGCTGCGCCGAAGTCATGGACTCTCACCAGGCCCGGATGGCGCAGGTCGGCGACGGCCAGCGCCTCCCGCTCGAAGCGCAGGCGCTGCGCTTCCGTGGCCAGTGCGCCTCCCCTCAGGACCTTGAGCGCGACCAGGCCGTCGGATCCTTGCTGGCGGGCCCTGTAGACTGCGCCTGCGCCGCCTCCGCCGAGCGAGTCCAGGATGTCGTAGCCGGGGATCAACGGTGCCCGGGTCTGGTCCGAGGCGCGCGAACGGCTGACGACGTGGATCGTCTCGTGGTCCTGGATCTGCAACTGCCTGTCCCGCAGGCGGCCCTGAAGGTACTCGACCTGCTCCCGTGTCAGTGCTCCCTGCTGCACGAGCCAGTCGGTGGCGGGCAGGTCCTCAGGCAGCGTTCCGAGCCGGTCCACCCAGAGCCGGGATTCCCTCAGGGAGAGGATACCCTCATCCGCAGCCAGTTGAACGAGCAGGCGGGCAAGCCTCCGGCCGGCCTCCATGTGGTGTCTCCTCCTCTGCGGATCCCCGCATGCCCGCAGGGCGAGCATCGATTCCGCGCTTCATCGGCGCGATTGTAGTCGCCCGGCCGCAGGGGCGTCAATGTAAGTCCCGGCCCGGGCCGAGTGCGGTCGAGGCGTCCCGGGCAAGGCCGGCCTTTCCACGATGATCGGAGGCGAATTCGTGCGAGAGCCTCGCCGATTTCCTTGACCACTGGCACTGCTCGGTTTACCATGCCCCGTTCTCTTGGTTGCTGCGCGCGCATCGCCGGCCCGGCGTTGCCCGCAATCGGGGGGCCGGAAGTCTCCGGCCTCTGTTGGCTGGCCGCACTGAGCGCCGGAACCATCGCAGGGCGCTCGGCGATCACAGCATCAGGAAGCTGCGCATGGCGGAGCCGAGATTCGTTCCCGACGCCAAACTGGTCGACCTCCTCAAGGGCCTGCCCGGGGGCCGCAAAGTCGTCAACGTGTCTTCGGACGAGACTCAGGTCTGGGCTGACCTCGGCGAGTCCGATCCTTCGCAGGTAGCCGCGGGCCTGCGGGGGCCCCGTCCCTTCAATTCCTTCAAGGGCGCCCTGATGCCTGCCACAGAGCTGGTGGCCAGGTACGGGAAGGCAGAGGGCGACCCCCTGGAGGAGATATCGGATCTGACGGTGGCCGTCATCGGCGTGCGCGGCTGCGAGTGCCGGGCCATCACGTACCTGGACAGGATCATGCTGGACGAGCCGATGGCGGATCCCTTCTACCGCACGCGCCGCGACAACGCCTTCATCGTGGGGGTCGACTGCGCGGTGCCCGCCGACACGTGCTTCTGCAACCTGCTGGCCGAGGCCGCCTACCCCGAGGTGAACTACGACCTGGACCTCTCGCCGATAGACGATGGTTTCCTCGTGAAAGCCGGCAGCGAGAACGGCCGCGAGGCCCTGGAAGGCCGCGGGTCCTTGCTGGCCGAGCCCACGGCCGGGCAGCTCGAGCAGCGCAAGCGCATGCGCCTGTCCGCCGCCGAGCGGTTGACGGAGCAGAACGCCGAGTACGAGTTCCCCGAGGACTTCGCGTCCGGGTTGCCGCAGACGCTGGAGCAGTTGTTCTGGCGGGCGGAGCTGGGCAATTGCGTGCAGTGCGGCGGGTGCACGGCCGTCTGCCCGCAGTGCTACTGCTTCCTGCTTTACGATCAGCGGACGGACGGCGATGCCTACGAGCGCGGGCGCCTGTGGGACAGCTGCCAGTTCACGGGCTATTCCCAGATGGCCGCGCCGGCGGGGCTGGCCAAGCCCGACCCGCGCCGCGAGCACATGAGCAAGTTCCAGCACAGGTTTGCCCACAAGTTCTGGTATAACCCCTTGACTCTAGGCATCCTGGGTTGTGTGGGCTGCGGACGGTGCGCCGCCACCTGTCCGGGCAAGATCGACCTGCGCAGGGTCCTTTCCAACGTGAACAAGGCATGCGCTGAACATGGGTGAGAACGTTTACCGGCCGATCCGAGCCGAACTGCTTGAGGTCAAGCAGGAAACGCCCACGATCAAGACCTTCCGGATAGCCCCGGACGAACCGGTTCCGTTTCGGGCGGGGCAGTTCGTCCAGTTGACCATGCCCGGCGTCGGCGAGGCGCCGTTCACCCCCTCCTCGTCCCCGTCGGTTGAGGACGAGATGGAGATCACGATCCTCAAGACCGGATCGGTGACGGATGCGCTGCACGACCTGCAAGGCGCCGGCGTCGACCTCGGCGTGCGTGGGCCGTTCGGCAAGGGCTACCCGACCGAAAAGATGAAGGGCCACAACGTGCTGGTCATCGGCGGAGGGGTCGGCCTGGCGCCGCTGCGGTCGCTGCTGCACTACCTGTTCGAGCACATCGAGGACTACAGCCGGGTCGACATCAAGTACGGCTCGCGCAATCCGTCGGAGCTCCTCTACAGGGACAGCTTCCAGGAGTGGGCGGGCCGCGACAAGGTCTCCTTCGACGTGAGCGTGGACGTGGCCGGCGACGGCTGGGACGGCAAAGTCGGCGTGGTCACGACGCTGCTGAAGGACTTCGACTACGACATCAAGGACACCTACGTCGTGAGCTGCGGGCCGCTCATCATGCTCCGGTTCGTGACGCTGACGTGCCTGAACGTCGGGTTCCAGCCGGACCACATCTACCTTTCAATGAACCGCAAGATGAGCTGCGGGTTCGGCAAGTGCGGCCGCTGCAACATCGGGCCCTACTACCTGTGCAAGGACGGCCCGGACGTCTGCTACGAGACCATCAAGGATTACAAGGATGCCTTCTCCCTCTGACAAGGCCGCGCCGCGTTGCCTCCTGTGCTCCATGCATTGCCCGATAGGGGCGAAGGTGGACGCGCTGGGGCACGTGCACACCGTCTTCGGGCCGGACCTGGGACGTGACCGGGGCGCCTGCGTGCGCGCTCTCACGGCGGCTCGGCTCGTGGATGCGCCCGAGCGCCTCTTCGCGGCCCGGTCCGGCGGCAAGACGACGTCGGCCGAAGCCGCTCTGAGGAGCATCGTGTCCGCCGCGTCGGATCGCGGCGCCGGCGAGCTGGCCGTTATGGTGGACGTCAACCGGCCGCTGGAGGGAGTGCTGGCCGTAGCGGCCGTCTGCCGGGATGCCGGCGTGCGCTTCTGCGCGTGCGCCCCTCCGGAAGACCTGCCTCTCGTGCGCGCCGGCCTGACCGCCGCCGCCCCGTTCGAGCAGATCGTCGGGTGCGACTTCGTGCTGGCGGTGGGCGACCCGTTTAGCTCGCATCCCGCGGTTGCCCGGCCCGTGCGCGACATGCAGTTCCGCGAGCGCGGCAACCGGCTCGCCTGCGTTGACTCCGCCCGGGGCCGCACCTGCCGCGGCGCCAATCAAGCCGTCACCGTGAGCCCGATGAAGGTGGCCGGCTTCATGGCCGCGCTGGCGGTGGCGTGCGGCGCGAAGTCGGTCGGGGCGGCGCTCGGCAAGAAGAGCGCCGAAGAGGTCTGCGCCGCGCTCGACGTTCCCGCTGAATCGGTCAACGCGCTTACCGCCGGCCTGAAGGGCGCCAAGTCGCCCGGCGTCATCCTGTCGCATTCGCTCGGCCGGTACGCGCACGGCGCCGCCGTGGCGGCGATCGTCAAGGAGACGGCAGCCGCCGTGGGCGCGAAGGTCTGGCCGCTCCTGGTCTCGACCAACTCGGCCGCGCTCCCCGCGCTGAAGGCCATGTTCGGGTCAGTCGACCTGGCCGGGCTGATTCGGGACGTGGAGGCCGGACGGATCCGGGGCCTGTTCGTGATCGGGCTCGACCCGGTTGCGATGCTGCCGGCCAAGCTGTGGCGGGCGCTTTCGGAGCGCGCCGACCTGCTGGGTTGGGCCGGGTCGCTGGAGAGCGACGTCTGCGCGCAGGCGGCTCACGTTCTGCCGCTGGCCTTCCCGTGGGAGGAAGGCGGAACGGTTCTCGATCCGGCCGGCAAACCGGTCGGGAGCCCGGCCTGGCTCGCCGCGCCCCCCACGGTGCTGACCTTGGAGGACCTGGCGGATAAGGCGGCGTCCTGCGCCGGGATCTCTCCGCCGTACGCGCCGGGCGTGGACGCCCTGCTGGCAGGGGCGGGTCCCGCCGCGCGGGCCGAGAAGTTGATCGGACCGGAGATACTGGAGGCGGTCGAGGCCGGCGAGGGCAAGGCGCTGCTGGTCGCGGCGCCCGAGCCGCAGGGATACACCGGCGGCCTGTCGCTCGCCGTCTCGAGCTGGCAGCGCAGGCTGGCGGCGGAGGAGTGCGCCCTCCTGTCGGCGCGGCTTGCCGCCGAGCTTGGCATAGCGGCGCGCGGCGCCGTGGTGCTGAGCAACGGCGCGGAGACCACGGTTCCGTGCAAGCCCTCCTCCGGCGGCGAGGGAAGGTTGGTGGCGCTTCCGGCTCACTGGGACGTGTTGAGGGAATTGTTGCAGTGGCAGGGGGCGGACGGTGCCGTGGAGCCGGCTCCTGCCCTGGTCGGCATACGTAAGGCCGAGTGAGACTCGGCGAGGGAATCGCATGGCGGAAGTGCAAACGGTCCAGCAGCAGCTTGTGATCGACACGGAACGCTGCATCGGATGCAAGAGCTGCGCGGCAGCCTGTTTCTACAGCCACGTCGAGTTCCCGGCCCTCCGGTACGAGGAGGCCGAGGGCAGCACAGCCTTGCCCGCCGTGTGTCGGCAGTGCGAGGATGCCCCATGCGTTGCCGCGTGTCCGAACGACGCCATGTACGTGGACGACGCGGGGATCGTGCGGCGCAGCCCCCTTCGGTGCACGGGCTGCCGCTGCTGCGCGCTGGCTTGCCCCTTCGGCGTCATAGACAACGAGATCACCAGGCGCGAGGTGGCCAAGTGCGACCTGTGCGCCGACCGCACCCCGCAGGGATTGCTGCCCAGGTGCGTGTCCGTCTGCCCCTCGGGCGCGCTGAAGTTCCTGGAGATTGCTGAGGGTGTGCCCAAGGCCGGGTACGTGCTGGTCAGTGGCAGGACTCTTCACGGGTCACGGTAGCAGAAGGAATCATGCCCGCAGCCATCGCCATCATACTCGGGATATTCGGGACGGCCGTGCTCGGCCTGCTGTTCCAGTGGATCGACAGGGTGGTGACGGCCCGCATCCAGTGGCGCAAGGGCCCGCCCCTGTACCAGCCTTTCGCCGACCTGATGAAACTGCTGGGCAAGGAGACGGTGGTCTCCGAGCGCGCGTCGCTGGGGATGTTCCTGCTGGCGCCGGTCTTCGGCGTCGTCGGCGTGTGTGTGGCGGCGACGATCCTGTGGTCGGCGGCGATCTACCCGGACGCGAGTTTCGTGGGCGACCTTATCGTCGTCATCTACTTCCTGACGTTCCCGTCCCTGGTGCTCATACTGGGGGGATCGGCCAGCGGCAGTCCCTACGGGGCGGTCGGCGCAGCCCGAGAGATGAAACTCGTGATCGGTTACGAGCTGCCCTTCATCCTGGCGCTGGTTCCGCCGATCCTGAAGGCCGGCCTCAGCCTGAAGCTGTCGGCCATCCTCCATGCCCAGGCTGACGGCGTGGGGCTCGCAAGCGTCGGAGGCTTCCTGGCGTTCCTCTGTGCGCTGGCAGCGGTGCAGGCCAAGCTCGGCGTGGTGCCCTTCGATCAGGCCGAGGCCGAGACGGAGCTGGCCGGCGGCGCGATCCTGGAGTACTCCGGCCCGGCGCTCGCCATGATCCGGCTGATGCGGGCGATGCTGCTGTTCGTGCTGCCGCTGTTCGTGATCACCGTCTTCTGGGGCGGCGTGCACCTGAGCGGCTGGGGCTGGTTGACGACCCCCGTGAAGTTCGTCGTCCTGTTGGTCATCATCGTTCTGGCGCGCAACACGGCGCCCCGGCTGCGCATTGACCAGGCGATCAGGTTCTTCTGGTTCATCGCGGCGCCGGTGGCCGTCATAGCCGCGTTCCTCAGCATCGGCGGCCTCGGGCTGTCCTGAGAGACCGGCGTAGACGAAGGGCTCGAAGATGGCGGTTCTGGACAAGCTGAAGCTCTGGGGCCTGAAGAAGTCGCCCTGGGTCTACCACGTCAACACGGGCGCCTGCAACAATTGCGACATCGAGATCCTTGAACTCCTGACGCCCCGGTTCGACGTGGAGCGGCTCGGCGTGCTCCTGGTGCCGTCGCCGCGGCACGCGGATGCGCTGCTTGTGACGGGCATATGCACGCGGCAGTTGCGGCCCAGGCTGCAGGAGATATACCGGCAGACGTCCCAGCCGTGCCTGGTCGTCTGCATCGGGGCGTGCGCCTGCACGGGCGGCATCTTCCATGACGCATGGCACTTCGCCGGGCCCGTGGACGAGGCGGTCAGGGAAGTGGATCCCGAGGCGAAGATCATCTACATCCCGGGCTGTCCGCCGAAGCCGGAGGCGATGATCGCCGCCGTGGCCAAGGCTCTGGGCGACCTGTAACGGAGAGCAGGACGTGGCCGAAGACCTCGAAGCCGTGGTTCAGCGCGTGACGGAACTGGCCGGCGACCTGCCGCTGGAGTGCGCCAGGCCGCGGCCGAACCGGGTCTACTTCACGGTGGCGAAGCAGAACGCCCGGGAGCTGGCCCGCGTGCTGTTCGAGGACTTCGGCGGGCGCTTCGCCACGGCGACGGGAACCGACGTCGGCGAAGAGCTCGAAGTCGTCTATCATTTCGCCTATGACGCGGTCGGGCTGGTCGTCAACATGAGGGTCAGGACGCCGAAGGGCGACCCCGTGCTGCCTTCCGTCACCCCCGTTGTCCCGGCGGCCGAATGGATCGAGCGCGAGATGAACGACCTGGTCGGGATCGTCTTCGAAGGGCATCCCGACCCGCGCCGCCTGATCCTTGCGGATGACTGGCCGGAAGGCGTCCACCCGCTGCGCAGGGAAGACAGAGATGACGCATAGGACGCTGATACCCATCGGACCCTATCATCCCTTGCAGGAAGAGGCCGAGTTCTTCCAGCTCTACTGCGAGGGCGAGACCGTGGTGGACATGGACGTGCGGCTCTCGTACAACCACCGCGGCATAGAAGGCGTTTGCATGAAGCGCACGTGGGACCAGGTGCCGTACGTAGTCGAGCGCGTCTGCGGCATATGCTCGGCCTCCCACCCGCTGGCCTACGTGCAGGCCGTCGAGGAGATCGCCCGGGCTGAAGTGCCCGAGCGCGCGCTCTACATCCGCACGGTCATCAATGAGCTGGAGCGGATCCACAGCCACCTGCTCTGGTTCGGTCTGGCCGGGCACTTCATCGGCTACAACACGGTGTTCATGTGGGCCTGGCGCTACCGGGAGCCTTGCCTCGACGCCCTCGAGATCGTCACCGGCAGCCGCATCAACTACGCCAACCACACCGTGGGCGGCTCCCGCAAGGACATCACGCCCGAGCAGGCCAGTATCATCAATGAGAAGCTGGACGAGATAGAGAAGCCGCTCGACATGCTGATCACGACGGCGCTTGAGGACCCGGTGCTGGCCGTGCGGCTGAAGGACGTGGGCGTGCTCACGGAGGAGGCCGCGCGCAGGCTCGGCGCCCTCGGGCCGACCGCCCGGGCCTCCAACGTGCCGATAGACGTGCGGCGCGACGATCCCTATGCGGCTTACGACCGCCTGGACTGGGACGTGATCACCCGCCCGAACGGCGACGTTTTCGACAAGGTCGTGGTGCGGCTGCTGGAGACGAAGGAGGCCATCAAGATCATCCGCCAGGGCCTCAGGGACATGCCCGAAGGCCCGATCCAGGCGAAGGTGAAGGAAGTGCCGCCCGGCGAGGGCGTGGGGCACGTGGAGGCGCCCCGCGGCGAGACCTTCCATTTCGTCAAGAGCAACGGCGGGCCCGGGCCCGAGCGCCATAAGATCCGCGCGCCCAGCTTCAATAACGTGCCCACCTTCAAGGCCAGTTGCATCGGACAGCCCATAGCCGACGTGACGATCACGCTGGCCTCGATCGATCCGTGCTATAGCTGCACCGAGAGGATGCTGGTCGTCAGGGACGCGTCAAGCGGCAAGAAACTGATGGACTTCAACGATCTGCTGCGGCTCTCGCGAGAGAAGACCGAGCAGATCCGCAGGCAAGTCTAGGAGAGTCCGGCAGGAGGCGATAGGAGGCACGCATGGACCCCCAGCAAGTGCATTTCCTCTCCCTTGAGATCCTCATCATCGGGGGCGCCCTCTGCTACGTGCTCGGGATGGCGAAGAGGGAGGTGGCGGCTCCGTTGGCGGCCATCTGCTCCACTGCTGCCGCCATCCTGGGAGGCGTCCTCTGGCACAGCGCCCCCGGCGTCCCCCTGGAGTACGGGCGGCTCTGGCTCAGCCACCGCATCGTGATGAACTTCGAGTTCCACGTGGGCGCCTTCTCGGGCGCTATGAACTTCCTGGCCCTCCTTTTCGGGTTCTGTGTGATTCTCTATGCCCTCACGTACTGGCGGGCGGGCCGATCCCATCCGAGGTTCTACGCCTTCGCGCTCTGGGCAGTCGCCGGGACGAGCGTGGCGCTGCTGACGCGCCATCTGCTGGTGTTCCTGTTCGCATGGGAAGTGGTCACGCTGATGCTCTACCTGATGGTGGGCATGGGCGGCCCGGAGGCTCGGGGCGGGGCGGCGAAGTCCTTCGCGATGCTGGGATTCGGCGACGTCGCCCTGGTGCTGGCCATCGGCTGCCTGATAGCGCGGGGCGGCACGCACATGCTCGACATCGGTCACCTGCAAGGCGCCGGCCACATCGTCGTCTCGAGCTGGGGCGACACCGGCATCTACCTGCTCTTCCTGATCGCCGCGCTGGCGAAGGCCGGCGCCGTGCCGCTCCACACGTGGATCCCCGCCGCCGCCGAACACGCTCCGATACCGACGATGGCCCTTCTGCCCGCTTCGCTGGACAAGCTGCTGGGCATCGTGCTGCTGGCCCGCGTCTCGCTCGGCTTCTTCACCCTGACCGACGGGCTTCGCACGCTGCTGATGGTGATCGGCGTGGTCACCATCCTGTCCGCCGTCATGATGGCGATGGTCCAGCACACGCTGAACAAGCTCCTTTCGTTCCACGCGGTGAGCCAGGTGGGCTACATGGTCCTCGGCATAGGGACCGGCACGGCCGTCGGCGTGGTCGGCGGCCTGTTTCACATGGTGAACCACGCGATTTACAAGAGCTTGCTTTTCCTGGGCTGCGGCGCGGTCGAGTCGCGGACGGGCGACCTGGAACTGGATAACCTCGGCGGGCTGGCCCGTGCAATGCCGTTGACTACGGTTTCGTTCGTCGTCGGCGCTCTGGCGATCAGCGGCGTGCCTCCGCTGAACGGATTCTTCTCCAAGTGGCTGGTCTACCAGGGCACGCTGGAGGGCGGGGGCAGGCTGATGCCCCTGTTGTTGGCCGGCGCCGTGCTGGGCAGCGCCTTGACGCTCGCCTCATTCGTCAAGGCCATGCACAGCGTCTTCTTCGGGGAGCGCTCGGAGAACCTGTCCGGCAAGGACATCCGGGAGGTGGGCTGGAACATGCTCTTCCCGTTGGGTATCCTGGCGGGCCTGTGCGTGGCGCTCGGCCTGGGCGGCGGCGCGGCGTTCACGTACCTGTTTGACGCGGCCCGCGATGAGTTCGGATGGCGGGCGGCGGCGGAGGGCCACGCGGCCGCCGCGCTCTCGTTCAAGCTCGGCTTTTGGGTACCTTACCAGGCGGTGGTGCTGATGCTGATCGCGCTGGCGCTGGGCCTGTTGCTTTATTCGTTCGGGCGCGCCATGAAGGTGCGGCGCGTGCGGCCTTTCCTTGGCGGCGAGGTGAACGTGCCGGCGACGACCCACGTCAGCGGGACCAGCTTCTACCTGACCGTGCGCGAACTGCCCGGGATCCGCGGCATCTACGGCGACGCTGAGGGAGAAGTCTTCGACGTCTACCGGCTCGCCGGTCAGGTCGGCTCGGTCTTTGTGGCAATGCTCCGCAGACTGCACACGGGAGTGCTGGAGGTCTACGTCACGTGGCTGGTGGTCGGCGTGGCGGGCGTCATCGCGCTGCTGTTCCTCCTGCGCTAGGAGTTTGGGATGTCGGACACGCTGGTGCTGCTCTACGGCGTCATGGCATTCACGCTCATCGCGGCCATCGTGGCCGTCGAGACGCGCGACCTTTTGTCCAGCGTGTTGTGCCTCGGAGCGCTCGGCTTCGGCGTGGCCCTTGTCGATCTGATCGTCGGGGCGCCGGACCTGGCCCTGACGCAGGTGGTGGTGGAGATATTCGCCGTCGTGCTCCTTATCCGCACGGTCGTGGCCAGGGAGGACACCACGAAGGAGTTCATCCGGGACACGCCGCACGTGGCGGTGATGGGCGCCGTCATCATGGCCATACTGCTGGGAGCGTACGTCTGTTTCCAGCAGCTTACGCCGTTCGGCGACCCGCCCATGATCATGGGCGCAACCTACATGCGGGCCGCCCAGGAGGCGGGCGCGACCAACCTCGTAACGGCCGTCGTGCTGGACTTCCGCGCATACGACACCCTGGGCGAAGCCACCATCATATTCGCGGCCATCATGGGTTGCTACGCGCTGCTGCGGACAAGAGGAAAGAAGGAATGAGATGAAGGGCATGACGCTCATAGTCCAGACGATCACGGCCCTGCTGATAGGGTTCATCATGCTCTTCGGCTTCTACGTCATCCTGACGGGCCACCTTTCGCCGGGCGGCGGGTTCGCCGGCGGCGTCATCTGTGCAGCCGGGCTGCTGCTGGTCGTGCTGGCCTTCGGGGCGGACGCGGTCAGGCAGAGGATGGGTCACAACATGGCGGTGCTGTGGGAAGGGCTCGGGGCCATCGGCTTCCTCGCGGTGGCCCTGTTGGGCTTCATAACGGGGACCTTCTTCGCGCACTTTGTGCGGCACGACGTCGGCTTCAAGCTCTTCACCGGCGGTTCCATTCCCTACTTGAACGTGGCCATCGGCCTGAAGGTCGGCGCCGGGCTGTTCGGCGCCTTCCTGATGCTGGCCGCCTTCCGGGAGGCGGAGCGGGGCGGCGGGGGCAAGGACGAAGGAGAGCGATCATGATCCACACCGTGCTGCCCTTCGTGCTGTGCGTCGTGCTGTTCGCCATCGGGCTCTACGCCATCGCCGTGAAGAAGAACCTGGTCAAGATCATCGTCGGCCTCATCATCATGGACAACGCGGCGAACATGTTCCTCGTGCTCATCGGCTACCGGGTGCCCGCGTCGGGGGATGCAATAGCGCCCATAATGACGCCCGAGATGGGGCGCACGGATGTGGCCGTCCGCGCCCTGTTGGAGCGCAGCGTCGACCCCGTTCCGCAGGCGCTCGTGCTGACGTCCATCGTGATCGGCTTGTCGGTCGTGGCGTTGGTGGTGGTGATGGCCCTGAGGCTGCACCAGAAGTACGGGACCTTCGATCTGACCCAGATCACCAGACTCAAGGGATAGCGGTCGGGAGGACACGCAGTGGAGCTCTTGCTGCCGCTTACCGTTGTGATCCCCCTCGCGGCGGCCTTCCTCATCCCGGTCGCGAGCCTGTTCGGCGCCAGAAAGCGGTGGCCTATCGGGGAGATCGTGGCGTTGCTGGCCGTCACAGCTCTAGTGGTCGTCAGCTTTGCCACGTTTGCGTGTGACCTGCCGATGACGACGTGGATGGGCAATTACAAGGGCGGCCCCGAGCTGCTGGGTCTGACGGGGCAGCCTCTGCCCGCCGAGGAAGGCCCTGAGGCCCTGCCCAAGGGCGTTGACGTCGACCAAGTCGTGCCCGGCAGCCGCGCCGATGTCGGGGGCGTTCACAAGGGCGACGTCATCACCGGCTGGAAGGTGGCTGCGGGAGGCGAGCCGAAGGGGTTCCGGCCTTTGAGAACCATGAACGAGCTTCGGCGGGCCAATGCGATGCTTGTGCCGGACACGCCGATCGTGCTGCGCGTCGAACGCAACGGCCTCACGCAGGAACTCACCGTTCAGGGAGGCAAGAGCGTCGTCGGGATCGCCATGGTCTGCGACGGACTGACGCGCCTCCTGCTGGTCATTATCAGCGTCGTCTCGTTCGCGGCCGTCCTCTTCTCGCTCAGCTACATGCGCCGCTACACGCAAGTGCATCTCTTCTATAGCCCCCTCATGCTGATGATCGCCGGCATGTGCGGCATCGTCGTCAGCGGCGACCTGTTCAACATCTATGTCTTCCTGGAGGTGGCGGCGGTCGCCAGCTTCGCTCTGGTCGGCTTCGGCGTGGAGAGCGAGGAACTGGAGGCGTCCTTCAAGTACCTGGTCTTGAGCGCCGTGGCCAGCGGGTTCATCCTGCTGGGCATCGGCATCGTCTACAACCTCAGGGGGACGCTGAACCTGGCCCAGATCGCCCAGTTCTCCCAGTTTGCGGAGCCGAACGACGCGCTGTGGCTGGCGATGGCTTTCTTCCTGGCGGGCTTCGGGCTGAAGGCGGCCATGGTGCCGTTCCACGCCTGGCTGCCGGACGCGCATCCGTCCGCCCCGGCCCCCGTCTCGGCCATGCTCTCGGGCGTGCTGATAAAGGCGAGCGGCGTCTACGTCCTGGCACGCCTGGTGTTCAACGTGATGGGGGTCAGCGCTGCGGTGGCCTACGCGCTGATGGCCATGGGCGTGCTGTCGATGGTGGTAGGGGTGTTCCTGGCCGTCGGGCAGTGGGATTTCAAGCGCCTGCTGGCCTATCACAGCATCAGCCAGATGGGCTACGTCGTGCTCGCCCTGGGCGTTGGCGTGGAATTGCTGGCCAGGCAACGGGAGATGATGGTGCAGTGGCAGTCGGTGGCCTTCCTGGCCATCTTCGCCGGCTTGTTCCACCTGGCTAATCACGCCGCCTTCAAGTCGCTGCTGTTCCTTACATCCGGCTCCGTCGTGCACCGGACCGGCACGCGCAACCTGAAGGAGCTGGGCGGCCTGCGCGACAAGATGCCGTGGACGAGTCTGTTCGCCCGGGTGGGGTCGCTCAGCATCTCCGGCGTGCCGCCGTTCAACGGCTTCTTCAGCAAGCTGCTGATCGTGATCGCCGTGGTCTGGGCCGGCCATTGGGTGCTCGGGGCTCTGACCGTGCTGGTCAGTTTCATGACGTTGCTGTCTTTCATCAAGGTGCAGCGCTACCTGATCGAAGGCGATCTGCCCGCCAGGCTGAGCGGCATACGGGAGTCGCCCGCGCCGATGCTGCTTGCCATGGGCATTCTGGCCGTCCTGTGCCTGGGTCTCGGCCTGCTTCTGCCATTGTACAGCGGCAGTCTGCTGACGCCTGCGGCGTCTCACCTCACGCAGCTTGCCGACTATGCCAGGTCCGTGCTCGGAGGTTAGGATGCGCAAGAGGATATCCGCGTTCATCATCCTTTACGCCTTCTGGCTGCTGCTGACCTTCCGCGTCGATCCGGGCTTCCATATAGTGGTCGATCCGGGCTTCGTCATAGTGGGGGCGCTGCTCACGGTGCTGGTCGTCGCGCTGACCACGGGCAAGTACCCGCACAGGGAGTGGCTGCTCAACCCGTTCAGGTGGTTCTGGCTGCTGCTCTACATCCCCTACTTCCTCTATTACTGCGTGAAGGCCAATCTGGACGTGGCCTATCGCGTGATACATCCCGACGTGCCGATCCGTCCCGGCATCGTCAAGGTGAGGACGGCCCTGAAGAGCAAGCTCGCCAAGACTTTCCTGGCCAATTCGATCACGCTGACCCCGGGAACTCTGGTCGTGGACATAGTGGGCGACGAGCTTTACGTCCACTGGATCAACGTGCACACGGACGATCCCGAGGCCCAGACGGCGGAGATCGTGCAGCCTTTCGAGGGGTTCCTGAAGAGGATCTTCGAATGAGCCCGTTCACCCTGTGCTTCCTGGTGTTGCTGCTCTCCTCCTTCTTGTGCCTCTACAGGCTGCAGCAGGGCCCGACGGCGCCGGACCGCAGTGTTGCGATCGACGTGCTGGGCACGCTGTTGGTCGGCTTCTGCGCCCTTTATGCCCTCCAGACGGGCAAGGACTTCTACCTGAATATCGGCATCGCATGGGCTCTGTTGAGCTTCGTCGGCGCGATCGCCCTGGCCAAGTACCTGGAAGGGAAAGCGTTCGATGAGTGAGTTCGGCTACCTGCTTATTGCAGTGGGCGTCCTTTTCGACTTGTTCGGGACGGTCGGACTGGTGCGCCTGCCGGACGTTTACAATCGGCTCCAGGCCGCCACCAAGTGCGTCACCCTCGGCACGTGCTTCATCCTGATCGGCGCGGCGGTCGGCGGACCATCAGCCGGCTTTGCCGTCAGGGCCATTCTGTGCGCTGTGTTCGTCCTGCTGACCTCGCCTGTGGGCGCGCACGCCCTGGCGCGGGGCTCGCACCTCGGCGGGGTCAGGCTGTGGGAGGGCAGCGTGGTCGACAAGTACAGGGAAGACGCTGAGAAAGTCCGTCAGGCCACCGGCTCCCCCGGCGGGACCGACCGGTCTGAAGGCGAGTAGCGTTGGGGCTGCTGCCCCGGAAGGAAGGCCGGAAGCTTGAAAGCACTCGCGAAAAAGGTTCTCTGGGCCCTCAAGATACCCTACCTGCCCGAAGCCATTCGGGCCGTTGTCAAAGGCCCGTACACCGTCGCGTTTCCCTTCGGCGACACGGTCGACACGGGGACCTATCGCGGCGCCACCGTGTGGGATTCCGACGTCTGCGTCGGCTGCGGAGCCTGCTACCAGGTCTGCCCGTCCGGTGCCATCGAGATGGTCGACGACACCGAGAGCGATCCCCCGATGAGGCGCTTCAAGCTGCGCTACGACCGGTGCATCTTCTGCGGGCACTGCCACTTCAACTGCACCACGGACGACGGCATCTACCAGACAACAGATTGGAACCTGGCCACGTACGACCGGACCCAATCGTTCACGACGAACGAGAAGGAGCTGCTCGTGTGCGAGTGCTGCGGAGGAGTCATCGGCACCAAGGACCACATCCGCTGGGTCGCCAGGAAAGCCGGTCCGAAGGCATACGCCAACCCGGGCCTCGCCATCACTCTGGAGGGCGTCCTCGCCAGAGCGCCCCAGCCGGCAGCCAGGCCCAGGCCGCGGGGCGACCGCGCCAGCATCATGAGGGTCCTCTGCCCCCATTGCCGGCGGGTCGTCGTGGTCGAGGAGATCACGTGACCCGGCCTCGCCGGGCGGGGCCGAGGCCGGCAGGACGATTCGCAAGTGCGCTCCCACCATCCTCCTGACGCTTCCGAATCCTGGGAAGATCCCCTGCGTCGCGCCGCAGGGCCGCGCTGTGTCGTACTCGGGATCGGCAACCGCCTCCGGGGCGACGACGCCGCCGGCCCCATCGTCGCAGAAGCCCTGATGAGCCGGGGCTTCGCGCGTGTGCTCGACTGCGGGCAGACGCCCGAGAACTACCTGGGCAAGGTCGCGCAGCTCCAGCCTTCCAGCGTTCTGTTCGTCGACTCCGTGGACTTCGACGCTGATCCGGGCGTCGTCCGGCTGTTCAGCGCCGATCGCTTCGAGGTCCAGGGGCTCTCCACGCACTCTCCCGGGCTCAGCCCGCTCACGGACTTCCTGGGCGGCAGTTGCGGGGCTGTCTGCCTGGTCCTTGCCATCCAGCCCGCCCGCGTGGCACATGGCGGTGGCCTGTCTGATCCCGTTCGGCAGGCGGTCGAGCGGATCGTCTCAAGCGACGTCTGGGCTGCCCTCCTGGGCTGACCCTCCTGCGGGGCCCCGAGTGCCGCCATCCCTGCCTTTTGCCTTGATAATATCAAGCCCATGCCTTGACATTTTGAATGTATCGCTTATGATACTGAATGTACGTGTGTCATCATCCGGAGGCGGCGATGGGCAACACAATCATCCTGAAGTGCCCCGGCTGCGGAGGACAGGTGGAGGCCACCAGGCTGAGCTGCCCGGCCTGCGGCATCGTCATAGAAGGGCGCTTCGCCACTTCGCCCTTCGCCAGGCTGTCGGGCGACCAGCAGGAGTTCGTCAACATCTTCCTCGCGGCCCGGGGCAACATCAAGCTGGTGGAGCGCCAGCTCGGCATCTCCTATCCCACGGTCAGGAACAGGCTTCGGGACGTCCAGCAGGCCCTCGGCCTGACCGACCTGGCTGAGGAGGACGACCGCAGGGAGGACGTGCTGGACGTGCTGAAACGCGTCGAGTCGGGCGAGCTGTCCGTCGAGGACGCCGTCGATTCACTGGAGTGAGCCGGAGGCAAGAGATGGACGAAGAACGGATGAAGGTGCTCCAGATGCTGGGCGAGCACAGGATCACCGCAGACCAGGCCGAGCGGCTGCTTGACTCGCTGGGCCGGGCGGGCGGCGAGCCGATGTCGGCCCGGGCCGAGCAGGCGATCGGCAAGCTGGGCGAGATCATCGGCCGCGTCTTCACCGGCCGGCACGCGTGGGACCGGGAGGCAAGGCAGGTGGAGGGAGAGCCGGTTCCGGAGCCCGGGCAGGGCTTCGCGCTCGGCTCCGGGGACTCGCTGGCTGTTCTGGCGACGGCCGGCAATGTGCGCATCGTTCAACGCGACGACGCGGAGGTCGCGACGGTGAGTTCGCCCGCCGGGCGGCCCGCGGACGTGCGCCGCAAAGGAACGACGTGCATCGTCAGGGCAAGCATCCCGCCGGGCGACCTGGACATCACGATCCCTCCGATCAAGTCCCTGGACGTCAAGCTGTCGGGAGGCAGCGCGCGCCTGGAGGGGGTCGGGGCGGACGTCAGGATCAGCGTTCGCGGCGGCAACCTGGCAGCCGACGGGTGCACCGGACGCTTCGACGTCAAGTGCATGGGCGGCAGCGCGGACATCAGGGGACGCATCAGCGGCATCGACGTGAAGTGCATGGGCGGGTCGATCGCCCTGAACGCCCTTCACCTTGTCGAGGGAGAGCACAGAGTGAGGGCGGCGGGCGGCGAGGTCGACCTGACCGTCTCGCCGGGCTCGTCGCTCACCGTCAGGGCGAGCGTGCTGGGCGGATCCGTCACGTCGGACCTGCCCGTAGAACGCGAGGACAGGAGGGGGCCCAGAGCGCGTGCCGAGTACAGGATCGGCGACGGCAGGGCCTTCCTGGACGTGAAAGCCATGGGCGGCAACGTGCACATCGGCCTGGCACAGCAAGCCGGTGCCACTTCGCCTGCCGGCGGCCCCGAGGAGGAATGAGCAATGCAGGAAGAGAGGATGCGCGTGCTGAAGATGGTGGAGGAAGGCAAGGTGACGCCCGAGGAGGGGGCGCGCCTGCTCGATGCCATCCGCAAGAGGACGGAAGAACGCCCGGGAGCCGTGGCGTCGGCGCGCGGCCGGTGCCTCTGCGTAAGGGTCTTCGAAGGCGATCAGGAGAAGCCGAAGGTCAACGTGACCGTTCCGCTGGCGCTGGGCCGGCTCGCCCTGCGCTTCATCCCGCGTTCCGCCCTCGAGGAGCTGGCGGAGCAGGGCATCAATCTCGACGATCTGGACGAGCTGATCGCCAGCGTCGAACGCTCCGGGCCGTTCCGGCTGGTGGACGTCCAGGATGGCGCCGACAAGGTCGAGGTGGTGATCGAGTAAACCCGGGCTCCGGGCCGCGCTGCGCGAGCTCAACCGGCGATCGGACTGCGATGGAACACGAGATCGGCGACATCCTCGACGAGGTGGAGCGCGGTCGGCTCGCGGCGGATCATGCCGTCCGGCTGCTCCTCGCCCCGCCTGCCCCAGCACCGAGGCCGGGGATGAGGTGGCTCCGCGCGGAGTTCGGCGCGGGCCGGCCGGTTCGCTTCCGCCTGCCGTTCGCGCCCGTGGCGATGCTGCTGGCCGGCATGGAGGTCGCGCTGTACCCCGCGGTTATGCTGGCGGGCCGGATCGCCGCGTCGCGGACTGAAGACGTGCAGATCAAGCGGGTCCTGTCCAACCTTCCTTTCCTGCCGATCAGCCGCGTCCTCCTTGCGGTTCTGCGCTCCGGCGCGCCGTTCGGCGTCGCGGTGCGGGACGGCGACCGTCAATTCCGCATCGCCGTGGACTGAGCCGGAGCTCGCGGCCAAAGACCGGTGCGATCCCGCGGTTGCATCCCTTTGCGGACCGCCCGGCGATGGTGTACAAGAAGTCCTCCAAGCGCAGATCGGTCATCAGGCATCCGCAGCCGGCAAGTGTGGAGATCCGGAACCGATGGCCAAGGTCCTTTTGTTCATCCCTTCCGAAGAAGCGATCGACCGGTCGCTGGACGCGCGCAAGTGCGTCAACAGGCTGTCCAGGCGGATGGACGTGGACCGGCGCCTCTACGACGCGGCCGCTGACGCGGTCGCAGGCTCTGCCGCCTTCGCGGGCGAGTTTGATTCGGTGGCCGTGCTGTCCGGCCTGAGCGCGCTTGAGTTCGAGAGCGGCTACATGGAGATGGCGCTGGACACCATCTTCAAGCCGCAGGAGCTTCTGGGAAAGCTGCGGCAGGAGTTGCCCGAGGACTTCCCGGTCGTGGCGATCGTTGACGACGCCTATTCCGATTACATCATGAGCCCGTACCTGAAGGCGGGCGCGTCCGCTGTGGTCGGCACCAACGGGGACCTCTTCGGGCTGATCACCTCGCGCGTGCGGAGCCTGGACCAGCTCTTCCCTTACCTGAACGTCTTCCGGCGGGTGTGAGGGCGCCGGCCGAGGGCGCCCCGATCGAAGTCCGAGCGCAGGAGTCAGCCATGAGTTTCCTGATCTTCGCATCGAGTCCGAACAAGGACGGTCTGACGGAGGAGTGCGCCCAGGCGGCGGCGGAAGGCATTCGGGCCGCAGGCGCGGACGCGGAAATCGTCTACCTCAATGACGGGGACATCGGCTCGTGCCGGGCGTGCGGCCGCGGCTGGGGCACGTGCCGTGAGGAGCACTGCTGCCAGGTCGAGGACGGCTTCCAGGCCGTGCACGAGAGGACGCGGGACGCCGACGGCTACGTCGTCGTCAGCCCCGTCTACTTCGGGCAGCTTTCCGAGTCCGCCAAGTCATACTTCGACCGTTTGCGCCGCTGCGAGGCGACCAGGGGCGACCAGTCTGCGCTCGCAGGCAAGCCCGTCATCGGCGTGGCGGCGGCTGGCGGAAGCGGCGGCGGCATCGTGAGCTGCCTGGACGAGATGAACCGCCTGTTCTCGCACCTGCGCTGCAACGTCTTCGACATGATCACCGTGACGCGCAAGAGCCGCCCCTACAAGCCGGCGGCCATCCGCTCCGCAGCCGAGGCAATGGCTGCCTGCGGGGATCGCTGACCTTCGTCCTTCAGGGGGCGGAGGCAACGGGCGCGGCGGCAGAGCGTGCCGCGTTCAGGCCAACTCCGGCGACACGCGCTTCTTCTTGCAGTCGCCGCGGGGGCGTGTAGACTTCCCCGCTATTCGGGCAGGACCTTCCCCTCCAGCAGACGGGAGCAAGGCGAGATGGCAACGTTCCGCGTGGCGTTCATCGGCACGGGCAGCAGAAAGAAGCCGGGCCGCACGGGCTATGGGATGGCCTACGAGCACGCCTCGGGCTACCGGGCGTTGGGCGACGCGTGCAAGATGGTGGCCTGCGCCGACATCGTTGAGGAGAACGCGAAGGCCTTCGCCGAGCACTTCGGCGTGCCCCGCACTTACACCGATTACCACAAGATGCTGTCCGCCGAGAAGCCCGACATCGTGAGCATCTGCGTCTGGCCGCACCTGCACGCGCAGATGGTGATCGACTGCGCGGAGGCCAGCGTCAAGGGCGTCCACTGCGAGAAGCCCATGGCACTGACGTGGGGGGACTCGAAGCGCATGGCCGCCGCCTGCGCCGAGAGCGGGGCGAAGCTCACCTTCCAGCACCGCTTCGGCAAGCCGTTCCGCAAGGCCAAAGCCCTGCTGGACGCGGGCGAGATCGGCCGGCTGCTCAGGATCGAGTCGGGCTTCGGCAACCTGTACGACTACGGCTCGCACAACTTCGACATGACGTGCTACTTCAACGGTCAGGTCCCGTGCGAGTGGGCGATCGCGCAGATCGACTACCGCAAGGAGAGCCTGATCTTCGGCGCCCACAATGAGAACGCGGCGTTCGCGCTCTGGAAGTACGAGAACGGCGTCTTCGGCCATACCGCCACGGGCCTCGGCCGCGAGGCCGTCGGCGCCTACAATCGTCTGACAGGCACGGAGGGAGTGATCGAGATCGAGCCCGTGGGGGAGGGCCTGCCCATGCTGCGCATCAAGCGGGCGGGCGACACCTCCTGGGAGGCCATCGACTGCGAGGGCGAGCACTGCCACGGGCCGGGCTACAACGAGCGGGCCATCGCCGACGTCGTGCGGTGCCTGCAAGAGGGCACGACCTCCGAGCTCTGCGCCGAGAACGCGCTCCAGGCGACGGAGATCATCTTCGCGTGCTGGGAGTCCGCGCGGCGCCGGGGACTCGTCGAGCTGCCGCTGGACATCGAGGACAATCCCCTGGAGGAGATGGTCGCCACGGGTGCCCTTCGGCCGAGCAAGGGTTGAGTGGAGACCGCAGCGGTAGGGGCTATAGCGGCAGGGGCGCTTCGCGAGGCGCCCCTGCGTTTTTGGTCAGGCGAGGCTGCTCTTCGGTCCGCGCAATGGAGTCGTGCGCGACGGGACCGGACGCCAGGCCGGACCGTTAGGCTTGCTGGACCGGCACCTGCACCTCAGTCAGGAACTCCTCGGGGCTGCCCACCTGCCCGGCGACCTTGTGGAAGACTTCCCGCGTCGGCGCCTCCTCGACGGGATGATAGCCGTTCTCGCCCATCCAGGAGAAGATCTCTTCGTACACCGCCGATATTCCCCTGTAAGGCCCCTGGTGCACGGCGAACGCCACGGTCGTGCCAGGCAGCTTCTTGCGTTCGACTTCGTCGGCCGGATCGCACGCCTCCTCGATGGGCAGGCAGGCCTCAGCGCGCAGCTTCTCCTCAGGCACCTGGGAAGGGTCGTCGTAATACAGCGCCAGCGGGAGCCCGCTGTAAGGATGCCCAACGCGCAGGAGCCACGACATCAGCTCTCCCAGTTTCTCCTGCGTCTGGTCGTAGCTGCCCGTGAAAGAGAGGCTTAAGACCGTCATCGGCTCGACTTCTTTGACCTGGATTTCTGCCATTGTGACCTCGGGTTTTGCGCGCTGGAATGCCGCCCTCCGCCGGGGCGGCGAATCCTCCTTTCTTACCATGACGGCCGGGGACTGTCAAGCGCCAAGGGCTTCCCTGCAACTGACTTAGGCTTTCCAGACGGGCCGGCACGCCCTCCGGCGTGCCCAAAACGTGCGCTCGCCGCACCCTTTGCTTTCGCCATCGCCGTTTACCTACAATGATTGACGAGTGCGGTCATCGTGTGTCTTCAGGGCGTGTGAGATGGAATCCCGCAAAGCTGGCAGGTTCGTCACCGGGCTGGTTCTGGTCGCCGTGGGCGCGTTCCTGCTGATCAGCCTGATCACGCATGACCCACGCGAGGGTCCGTTCCCGGACGTGCGCGCCGGCGGCACAGGCAGCAACGCGTGCGGCGTCGTGGGCGCCTACGTGTCCGCCTACGCGCTGGCGCTGCTTGGCTGGGCGGCCTACGCGGTGACGGGCTCTGTGGCCGTCGCGGGCCTGTTGGTGCTGTTCGGGGTGAGGATTTCCGGCCCGGTCGTGAGGTCGGCAGGCCTGGCCGTCATCGTGGTGAGCATGCTGCTCGGGCTGGCGATGCTCCACGCGTCGCCGGCCAGCACGCCCGGGTCCTACCGGGCGGGACCGGGCGTTGCGGGAGGGGTCCTCGGCATCCTGTTGGCCGGCGTTCTCTACCGCGGCGTGGGTGCGACGGGTTCCATCATCCTCTTCCTGCTGTCGGGCTTCGTGGGAGCGTTTCTGCTGGCCGGGGCAGAGCTCGCCGTCGTCTTGGCGGCGGCGGCGGGGCGTCTGAAACCGTTGGCGTCCGTGGCCTTCCGCTCGGCGCGCAGGGCGCCCGTCCGGGAGCCGGCGGCGGCCGTTCAGTCGGCTGCGCCGGCGGATCTGGAGCCGGAGGTCGTTCCGGCGTTCGAGCAGCCGGTGGGGCCGGCGCCTGGGGCGCTGGTGCGTGCGGTGCCGGAGGATGGGCCCTCGGAGGAAGATGAGCGGACGGAAGCACCTGCAGAGCCGCCGGAGCCGGAGGTCGTGACGGGGCATACGAGGGCCCCGGACGTGGAAGAGGAGGAAGTGGACCTCGAGCTGTTCGAGAACGTGGCGCGCGACGGGGAATACCGTCTGCCGCCGATCGGCCTGCTCGAGGAGTGCCCCTTGGCGTCCGGCGGCGACGATGAAGCGGAGATCAGGGAGAAGGGGCGGGTGCTGGCCCGCACGCTCGCCGAGTTCAAGGTGGAGGCGCACGTGGTGGGGATCAGGCGCGGCCCTGTCATCACGATGTACGAGCTGTCGCTCTCGCCCGGCACGAAGGTCTCGAAGGTCGAATCGCTCTCGGACGACCTGGCCATTGCGCTGAAGGCACCCAACGTGCGGATCGTCGCCCCGCTGCCGGGCAAGAACACGGTCGGCATCGAGGTGCCCAACACGGAGCGGGACCTGGTCGGCATCCGCGAGCTGATGGAGGAGCTCGGCAAGAAGGCCGGCAAGCTGGCCATCCCCCTGTTCCTGGGCAAGGACACGGCGGGCAATCCGCTCGTGCTCGACCTGGCCACGTGCCCGCACCTGCTGGTGGCCGGCGCGACCGGATCGGGCAAGTCGGTCGCCATAAACGTCATGATTTGCAGCATCCTGATGGCGCGCAAGCCGGAGGAGGTGCAGCTTCTGCTGATCGACCCCAAGTCCGTCGAGTTCACCCAGTATCATCAGCTTCCGCACCTGATCTGCCCCGTCCTGAGCGACATGAAGAAGGCCGCTTCGGTGCTCAAGTGGGCGTGCAAGAAGATGGACGAGCGTTACGCCCTCCTGTCCCGGGTCGGCGTGCGCGACCTGAGCAGCTACAACGAACTGGAGCCGGAGGAGATCGCCAGGAGGCTCGACCCCGAAGGGGACGCCGACCTGGACGACGTGCCTTTCTACATGCCCCACATCGTCATCATCGTGGACGAGTTCGGCGAGCTGATGATGGTGGCCGCCAAGGAGGTGGAGAGCAGCGTCATACGGCTCTCCCAGAAGGCGCGCGCGGTGGGCATCCACCTCATCTGTGCGACGCAGAGGCCGTCGGTGGACGTCATCACGGGCCTGATCAAAGCGAACCTTCCGGCGCGCATCGCCTTCCAGGTGGCCTCCAAAGTCGATTCGCGCACCATCCTGGACCGCAACGGCGCGGAGCTTCTTCTCGGACGGGGGGACATGCTCCTCCTGCCGCCGGGCACTTCGAGGCTGACTCGAGCCCAGGGGTCTTACGTGTCCGAGGAAGAGATGCAGCGGATCGTGGACTTCGTCGAGTCGCAGGGCCCGCCGCGGTTCAGGCCCGACCTGCGCGAGTACCACGCGCGGGAGGACTCCGCCAACAGCTCCGACGATCTCTACGAGGACGCCGTGCGCGTGGTGCTGGAGACGCAGAGGGGGTCGGTCTCGCTGCTCCAGCGCCGGCTCAGCGTCGGTTATTCGCGCGCGGCCCGCCTTATTGATATGATGGCGGAAGCGGGCATCGTCGGTTCGTATCGTGGCAGCCAGGCCCGCGACGTGACCATGACGCTGGAGCAATGGGAAAAGGCCCGCGCCCAGACCTGACCCCGCGCCTCGCCCTGTCCATGGGTGAATCCAACTCGCCCCGCCCCCGAGTGGCCCTCCTGACCCTTGGCTGCGCCAGCAACCTGGTGGACTCCGAGCACATCGCCTCCGTGCTCGAAGCCAACGGCGTGGAGGTCACGCACGAGCTGCGCGGCGCCGCCGTCGCCATCGTGAACACCTGCGGCTTCATCGAGGCGGCCAAGCAGGAATCCGTTGACGCGATCCTCGACGTGGCGGGTCGGGACGCGCGCGAGAGGCCGGCCACACTGATAGTGGCGGGATGCCTCTCCCAGCGGTACGGCGACGAGCTGGCCGAGCTCATGCCGGAGGTGGACGCCTTCATCGGCGTCGATCCGGAGGGCGTGGCGCGCCTCGCCCTGAGGGCGCTCGGCCGCCCCGTCGGCCCGCTGCCGTCTCATTTCATGTTGCGCAGCCGGCGGCTCACGCCTGCGGCGTGGAGCTACCTGCGGATCAGTTACGGCTGCGACAACCGCTGCACCTACTGCGCCATTCCCACGATCCGGGGCCCGCTGCGGAGCCGGCCGGCCGGGGAGCTGATCGAGGAGGCGCGCTTCCTGGCCGAGCACGGCGTCAGGGAGCTGAACGTCATCGCGCAGGATACGGCGAACTACGCGGTCGACCTGGGCCGCCCGCGGTCCCTCCACCTGCTGCTGCGGGAGCTGTGCCGCGTGGACGGCCTGGCATGGATTCGCCTGCTCTACGTCCATCCGGCCCACGTCTACGACGAGCTGGTCGAGGTGCTTGCCGCCGAGGAGAAGCTGTGCCCTTACGTGGACGTGCCCTTGCAGCACGTCAACGACGGGATCCTCGCCCGGATGGGACGCAAGGTGACGCGGCGCCGGATCGAGGAAGTGATAGGGCGCCTGCGGGATGCTGTGCCGGGCATCACGCTGCGCACGACGTTCATGACGGGGTTCCCGGGCGAAACGGACGGGGATTTCCAGGAGCTGCTCCAGTTCGTTCGGGACGTGCGCTTTGATCGGGTGGGCTGCTTCGCCTACTCCCAGGAGGAAGGAACGGCCGCGGCCCGGCTTGCGGACCAGGTGCCGGAGGGCGTGCGCGAGGAGCGGCGCGATCTGCTCATGGCCGCCCAGCAGGAGATTGCGTTCGAACTCGCCGCCGCCAGGGCGGGGGAGCGGACCACGGTGCTGGTCGAGGAGACCGGGGCACTGGAGGGAGAGCTGCAGCCGGCGCGGAGCCGGCGCGAGGCCCCCGACGTCGACCCGCTGATCTACGTGGAAGGGGCGGGCGCGGCGCCGGGCGAGTTCGTCGAAGTTGAGATCGAGGGCTCTCTGGGCTACGATTGCGTGGCCCGGCCCGTGGCAGAGGGAGACGATGAAGCGTAGCGACTGGCTCGTGAAGGCTGCATCTTCGGCGCTCGGGCTCGGCTATCTGCCCCTTGCGCCGGGCACGTGGGCGTCCGCCGCTGCGGCGGGAGCCTACGTGCTCGCCTGCAAATGGCTGCCGCCGGCTCAGTGCGTGCTGGCTGTGGCCGGGCTGAGCGTGGCCGCCCTGTGCGTCGGGCTCGCCGTCTGCCCCCGCGCCTGTGCCGCCTATGGCGAGCGGGATCCCCGGCGCTTCGTCCTGGACGAGCTCGCCGGGCAGTGGCTCACGTGCTTCCTCCTGCTTCCGGCAGGCCCGCCTGGGCGGACGGCGCTCCTGGGGTTTGCCACTTTCCGTCTGTTTGACGTCGCCAAGCCCTCTCCCATACGCAGCCTGGAGAAGTTGCCCGGGGCGTGGGGCGTGATGGTGGATGACCTTGCGGCGGCCGCATACTCCGCGATAGTGGTATGGGCTGGGATCGCCATGAGGGCCGTCTGGTTCGGCTGATTCAGCGACAGGGCCGGCAGTGAAGCCACTTGATGCAGACAGGGTCTTCGGCGGCGGCGAGAGCCCCCTAGTCATCGGGGCGGAAGGCGAAGTGCTCGACAGCGTGCCCTCCACCATGGACGTGGCTCGCGAGAGGTTGCTGGCGGGCGCGCCGGACGGCTACGTGGTGCTGGCGGAATGCCAGACGGCGGGCCGGGGCCGCGAAGGCGGCTGGGAGTGCCCGCCCGGCCTCGGCATCCTGATGAGCGTCGCCTTGACCATGGGGCTGCCGGCGGACGAGCAGAAGCTGATCGTCCTGATGGGCGCCGTCGCAGCCGCCGAGACGGCGCGGGCGTTCGGCGTGCCGGCCCTGATCAAGTGGCCCAACGACCTGGTCGTCGCGCCCGAACGGGTCGGGCCGCTGCGCATCAGGAAGTTCGGCGGCCTCCTGGCCGAGCGAGTCGCCCGTGGCGACGCCGCGCCGGCGCACGTCCTGGGCATAGGGCTGAATGTCAATCAGGCGGCCGACGAACTGCCGCCCACCGCGACGCCGACGGCCACCTCCATGAGGCTCGAGCGCGGGCAGGAGCTCGATCGCAACGGCGTGTGCCGCGCCCTCCTGCAAGAGCTGGATGTCTGGTATCGCCGGCTCGCGATGGGGCAGGGGGAGCGGATACTGGCCCGGTGGCGCGTGCGCAGTTGCCTGCTGGGGGAGCAGGTCAACGCGCGGGTCGGGGGGGTCGGGGTGAGCGGGAAGGTGGTGGGGATCCGCAGCTCGGGCGAGCTGATCCTGGAGGACGCGTCGGGCCGGCAGCTTCTCCTGTCGGACGAGAAGACCCACCTGCTCCTCTGACCGACCGCCTCAGCGCCTTATCAGCTCGGCCACCTGGATGGCCCTCAGCAGGGCCTTGGCCTTGTTGAGCGTCTCTTCGTACTCCGTTTCGGGCACGGAGTCGGCCACCACGCCGCCGCCGGCCTGGACGTAGGCGGTCTTGCCGGAGAGCACGACCGTGCGGATCGTGATGCAGGTGTCCATGTTGCCGCTGAAGTCGAAGTAGCCGACCGCGCCGCCGTAGGGGCCGCGCTTGGTGGGCTCGAGTTCGTCGATGATCTCCATGGCGCGGACCTTCGGCGCGCCGCTCAGCGTGCCGGCCGGGACGCAGGCCTTCAGGGCGTCCAGGGCCGTCATGTCGTCCTTCAGTTCGCCTCCGACCTCGGAGACGATGTGCATCACGTGGGAGTACTTCTCGATCACCATGACCTCGTGGAGGCCGACGGTACTGTACTTGCTGACGCGGCCGACGTCGTTGCGTCCCAGGTCGACGAGCATGATGTGCTCGGCGCGCTCCTTGGGGTCGGCCAGGAGCTCGGCCTCGAGGCGCTCGTCCTCCTCCTCGGTTGCCCCTCTCGGCCTGGTGCCGGCGATGGGCCTGACGGTGACGCGCCGGTTCTCCACCCGGACCATGACCTCGGGCGAGGAGCCGATCAGGTGCAGGTCGTCCAGCTTCAGGAAGAACATGTAGGGGGAGGGGTTGATGACCCTGAGGGCGCGGTAGATGTCGAACGGGGCGGCTTCCGTCTCGGTCTTGAGCCGCTGGGACGGGACGACCTGGAATATGTCGCCAGCGCGGACGTACTCCTTCGCCTTTTCGACGGCGCGCAGGTAGTCCCGGCGCTTGAAGTTCGACTCGTAGGCCAGGGTGATCTCGCCCACCGGCTCGATGTCATCGGTGATGGCTATGAGCGGCCGCCGCAGCTTCTCGATGACGCGGTCTATCCTCTCGGTCGCCTGCTTGTAGGCCTCCTCCGGCGACATGCCGTCGGTGCGCTCGCTGCACACGACCTTGACGGTCTTGTTCAGGTGGTCGAAGATCAGGATCTCATCATAGAACATGTAGCAGATGTCGGGCAGGCCGCGGTCGTCCTCCGGGCAGTTGGGCAGGCGCTCCACGAAGCGGACCACGTCGTAGCCCATGTACCCGACGGCGCCGCAGGATAGGCGGGGCAGCCCCTCCAGCGCGGCGAAGCTGAATCTGCCCAGGTACTCGCGGAAGTCCTCGAGGGGGTCTTCCGTCTCCCACGTGCTGCGCTCGCCGTCCTGCTCGACCTCAACCACGTTGCCCGCGCTCTTGAACAGCGCGAAGGGCGAGCTGCCCAGGAAGCAGTAGCGGCCGATCTTCTCCGGTCCGCTTGCGCTTTCCAGCAGGAAGGCGTACGGGCCAGAGGCGATCTTCTGGAAGGCCAGCACCGGCGTCAGCGTGTCGGCCATCAGCTGGCGGTAGACGGGCACCACGTTGCCGCGGCCGAACAGGCTGCGGAACTGCTCGAAGGTCGGGTAATACTGCGGCTCCATATCCATCCCCTCAGTCAAATCGGAGCGGGCCACACCCCATGGGGCAAAAGGGGAATTCCCTTCCGTTCCCCTTCCCAGGCTCTCCGCCCTCAGCCTCCGGCCCGGGCCGGCGGGTCACATCCCGTGCGGCCCCTGCTCGGACAGCTTGCCGTTCCTGGCCCGCTTGACGACGCGGTTGACGGCGCTCAGGTAGGCCACGGCGCTCGCCTCGATGATGTCCGTCCTGGCCGCGCGTCCCCTCTCGGTCACGCCGTTGGCGGCGATCTCGAGCGTCACCTCGCCCATGGCGTCCTTGCCGCTTGTGATGGCCCGGATGGCGTAGTCGGCTAGGCTGCACCGGATGCCCGTTATGCGGTCTATGGCGCGGTAGACGGCGTCGATGGGCCCGTCGCCGATGGCGGCGTCCGTCTTCACGCCTTCGCCCTCGACCTGCACGCAGACGGCGGCCGTGGGCGTCACGCTGATGCCGCTTGTCGTGTGGAAGCTCACGAGCTTGAAGATCTCCGGCGCCTGCTCGGTCTCCTCGCGGACCAGCGCCTCGATGTCCTCATCGTAGATCTCCTTCTTCTTGTCGGCCAGGCGCTTGAACTCCTGGAAGGCGTGCTCGATCTGCTCCTCGCCCAGGTGTATGCCCAGCTCTTCGAGGCGCTTGCAGAAGGCGTGGCGTCCACTGTGCTTGCCCAGCACGATGCGGCCGCTCTCCAGGCCGACGTCCTCCGGCCGCATGATCTCGTAGGTGCTCTTCTTCTTGAGCACCCCGTCCTGGTGGATGCCGGCCTCGTGCGCGAAGGCGTTGCGGCCGACGACGGCCTTGTTGGGCGGCACGACGACGCCGGTCACGGTGCTGACCAGCCGGCTGGCGTTGATGATCTGGCGAGTGTCGATGCCGGTCTCGACGCCGAAGAAGTCCCTGCGCGTGGCGATGGCCATCACGACTTCTTCGAGCGAGCAGTTGCCCGCCCGCTCGCCCAGGCCGTTGACGGTGCACTCCACCTGGCGCGCGCCGGCCTTGACGGCGGCCAGCGAGTTCGCGACGGCCATGCCCAGGTCGTCGTGACAGTGCACGCTGATGACGGCCCGGTCGATGTTGCTCACCTCGGACAGGAGCATCTCTATCAGTTCGGCGAACTGGAGGGGCACGGCGTAACCGACCGTGTCGGGTATGTTGACCGTCGTCGCGCCGGCGTCGATGGCGGCCTCGACCACCTCGCAGAGGAAGTCGGGCTCGGTCCGCGACGCGTCCTCGGGGCTGAACTCGACGTCATCCTGGTACTGGCGGGCCCTCTTGACGCCCTGGACGGCGACCTCGACGATCTTGGCGCGGTCCATCTTCAGCTTGTGCTCGCGGTGGATCCTGCTGGTGGCGAGGAAGACGTGAATGCGGGCCCTCCGGGCGTCCTTGAGGGCCTCGCCGGCCCTGTCGATGTCGGCCTCGATGCAGCGGGCCAGGCCGGCCACGATGGGCGTCGTGACGGTCTTGCCGACCTGGCGCACGCTCTCGAAATCGCCGGGAGACGAGATGGGGAATCCCGCCTCGATCACGTCCACGTTCAGACGCTCGAGCTGCTGGGCGACGCGTATCTTCTCGTCCAGCGTCATGGAGCATCCCGGCGCCTGCTCGCCGTCTCTGAGCGTCGTGTCGAAGATGGTGATCCTGTCTTTCTTAGTTGCCATTTCGCCGTTCCTCTACGGCCTGACCTCGGCTGGCCATTGGCCCGGCCGTCCGTCAGGTCGCTGCAGCACAAGTGCAAAGAAAAAGCCCCGCGACCGATTGAGGCGCAGGGCTGAGCATGTCCGACTTGATTCAGGTACAGACCCTACCCGCCTCAACGCCCTGGCCAAAGCCAGGGTAGAGCTAGCCAGCGTAGTGCGAGGCTGCGCGCGGGTTTGGTCAGTGCCTGTTCCATGACGCCCCGGATTATACGCGTTGCCGCGGTCCGTTGTCAAGCTTGTCGGGCCGTTCTCGCCCGCGCCCGCAGGCTATGGCTCGGGCGGGACTTCGGGCGCAGACTCCGCCTGCAGTTGGATAATGAGCTCCCGCGCGGACACGCTCCGCTGTCCGCCGTAGACGATGTGCTTGCGGAAGGCTTCGACGGCTTCCTGGCGCCGGTCCGGTTGGCCGGCGTAGGCCAGACCCAGGTTGAAGTACGCGGGGGCGTACGCTTCGTCCAGCTCGATGGCCCCCAGGCACAGCTCCGCCGCCTTCTGAGGCTCACCGAGTTTCAGCCGGGCGGCCGCGTAGTCGGTCAGGCATATCTTCATGAGGCCGTCGTCCTTGTCCGGCTGTTTGCGGAGGGCTTCCAGCGCTTGCTCGTAGCGTTCGGCCGCCAGGTCGTAATGGCCGTCAGCCGCCTCGCAGACGCCGAGCTGGAAGAACGTCCGCGGCGACTCGGAGCCGAGCTGCAACGCGCTGAGGATGACGGCGCGCGCCGTGTCGTACTGCTGGCGACCGAAGAGCACCGTGCCGAGCTCTTCGAGACGCTCTCGGCCTCTCTGCGCCGCGAGCAGGTCTGCGGACGGCTCGATGGGCTTGGGTTCGGGGCGCGCCTTCTCTCCTTCGCGCAGACCGGCCACCTCCTGTTGCAGCAGTTCGACTCGTTCGGTCCTTTCGGCAAGCTGCGTCTTGAGCGCGGCCAACTCGTCGAGGCCTTTCAACTGCTCTTTCAGGCTTTCGCCGTCCTTTCGCAGCTCCTCGTTCTCCGATTTCAGCACGTTGAGCTGACGGTACACCACCTCGTTCTGGCTGACGAGGTTTTCGTACTTCTGTCGCCATTCGCTTTCATCGGCGGCGCGCCGGGCGGCCGGTTCTTCGGGTTCACCGTCGCAGCCTGCGGCCAGGCACAGCAGCGCCAGCAGCGTCGGCAGCGCCAGCAGCGCCGTCAGTCTCGCGCCAATGAACTGCACAGGTTCTTTCTTCATGACTCTGGTTCCATGTCGGGATAGGGCGTGCGCGATGGGCAGATTCACCTGCGCGGGCCATGATACTTGCCGCCCGTCCGGACCGCAACCGGCCGGGGCGGTTAAGTGAACAGCCTGGCGATCTCATCGGGGGTGAAGACCGGGATAGGCACGCGCTCGCCCCCGAGCATCATCATGGCGCCCTCCCTGCGCGGACGGACCTCTCCGACGTCGGCGCAGGCTATGCCCAGCCCCTCGATCGCTGCCACGATCCTCTTCGCCTCGGCGGGCGGCGCGCAGATCAGGAGGGAACCGCTCGAGATCGTCCCGAGGGGGTCGAGCCCGAAGTGGCGGCAGAAAGCCCCGCCCGGCTCGACGACGGGGATGCGGTCCTGCTCGACCAGCATGCCGCAGCCTGCCGCTTCGGCCAGTTCCCAGAGGCCCGTGGCCACGCCGCCCTCGGTGGGATCGTGCATGGCGTGCACCCCGCCCGCCTCGCAGGCTGCCATGGCCTCCGCCAGGACGCTGATGCCGGGGTCGTCAAGGAAGCGTTGCGCTCGCGCGATCGCCTCCTCGGAGAACGCCCCGCGAAGCTGCTCCTCGCGCTCGCGGGCCATGATGGCGGTTCCTTCGATGGGGACGCCCTTGGTCAGGAGGATCCGGTCGCCCGGGCGCACGTTCGCCTTGTCAATCAGCTTGCCCTCGTCCACTTCGCCGAGCATCTGGCCGACCAGGATGGGGCGGTCCAGGCCGACTGTGACCTCCGTGTGCCCGCCGCACAGCTCGCAGCCGATCTCGTCGAGGGCGCGCTGCACTTCGCCCCAGATCCGGCGAACGAGGGCCTCGTCGGTCCCCCGCTCGGGCAGAAGGGCCGTCAGCAGGAACCACTTCGGCCGGGCGCCCGCCGTCGCGATGTCGTTCGCGTTCACGTGCACGACGTAATGCCCGATGCGGTCCGTGGCGAACGTGATGGGGTCGGTCTTGGCGACCAGGTAGGTTCCGTCCATGCGGATGGCGCAGACGTCCCGCCCGACGGCCGGGCGGATGACGACGCGCTCGTCCTTGATGACGTTGGAATCGAGAAGCTCGGCGAGCAGTCGCGGGTCCAGTTTGCCGGGCTCGAAGCGCACGGTTCAGTCCCCCGGTGCGGATGATGCGCGGGATTCCCCTGCCGGCTGCGCCCGGCGCCTGCCCTCGACGTAGACCATCAGGATGGCGATGTCGGCGGGGGAGATGCCGCTGATGCGCGAGGCCTGGCCGAGCGAGACGGGCCGGATCGCGCCGAGCTTCTCCTTGGCCTCCGCGCGCAGTTCGGGGATGCCACCGTAGTGGAGCCACGACGGGATGCGCGTGTCCTCGTTGCGGCGGAACCTTTCGACCTGTTCGCGCTGCCTGTTCAGGTAGCCCTCGTACTTGGTCTCGATCTCGACCTGCTCGCGGACTTCCGGGTCGGCCGTCAGGTCGGCCAGTTGGGGGTCCCCCTGCGCAAGCTGCGCCAGAGTCACCTCCGGCCGTCGGAGCAAGCCGGCCAGCGTCTTTCCGTCCCGGCGCGTCCGTTCCAGGCAGGCCAGGGCGGCCGCGATCCTCTCCTCCTTCTGCTGGAGGCGCCGCCATAGCTCGTCGGGGATGAGGCCGTTGTCCCGGCCGTGCTTCATCAGGCGCCGGTCCGCGTTGTCCTGGCGCAGCAGCAGCCGGTACTCCGCCAGCGAGGTGAACATCCGGTAGGGCTCCTCCGTGCCCTTTGTCACAAGGTCGTCGATGAGCACCCCGATGTAGGCCTCGTCTCTGCCGAGCGCGAGCGGCTCCCTGCCCTGGAGCTTCCTGGCGGCGTTGACGCCGGCCATGAGCCCCTGGGCTGCGGCTTCCTCGTACCCGCTGGTGCCGTTTATCTGGCCCGCATGGAAGAGGCCCTCGATCCGCTTCGTCTCGAGGCTCGGGCGGAGCTGCGTGGGCGGGACCCAGTCGTACTCGACCGCGTAACCGTAGCGCATGATCTGCGCGTTCTCCAGGCCCTCGATGCTGTGGATCATGTCTTCCTGGACGTCCCGCGGCAGGCTGGTGAACAGGCCATTGCAGTAGACTTCCAGCGTGTTGCGTCCTTCGGGCTCCAGAAAGAGCAGGTGATGCTCCTTGTCCGGGAACCGCAGGACCTTGATCTCGATCGAGGGGCAGTATCGCGGTCCGAGCCCGGCCTTGATCTGGCCGTCGTAGAGCGGCGCGCGGTCGATCCCGGCCAGGATGATCTCGTGCGTGCGCGGGTTGGTGTGCGTCATGTAGCAGGGGATCTGCTCCTGGGTGATGCGGCCTGTCGAGAAGCTGAACGGGCGCGGCTCGGGGTCGCCATGCTGGGGTTCGAGCCCCTCGTAGCCGACGGTCCGGCCGTTGACCCTGGGCGGCGTATCGGTCTTCAGGCGCCCCACTTCGAGGCCGGCTTCCCGCAGGCTGTCAGACAGCCCTTCGGCGGCGGGCTCGCCCATCCTGCCGCCGGGCCTGACGGACGGGCCGAAGTGGAGGACCCCGTTCAGGAACGTGCCGGTCGTCAGGACGACGCAGTCGGCCCGGTAGGCGTCGCCCGCGCGGCTCAGCACGCCGACTGCGCGCCCTCCATCGACCAGGATCGACGTGGCCATTCCCTGGCGGAGCAGCAGGTTCTCCTGCGCCTCCAGGCGCCGCTTCATCTCGACGTGGTAGGCGTTCTTGTCCGCCTGGGCGCGCGGCGAGTGCATGGCCGGGCCCTTGCCCGTGTTGATCATGCGGAACTGGATGCCCGTCGCGTCGGTGACCTTGCCCATCTCGCCGCCGAGCGCGTCTATCTCGCGCACGAGCTGCCCCTTGGCGAGGCCGCCGATCGCCGGGTTGCAGCTCATGCGGGCGATGCTGTCCAGGCTCATGGTGAGCAGGACGGTCCGCGCGCCCATGCGGGCGGCGGCCAGGGCCGCCTCGCAGCCGGCGTGTCCGGCTCCCACTACGGCGATGTCGAAGTCCAGCTCGCGCATAGGCAACAGGGAGAGACCAGCAGCCAGAAAGGGGTCGAGAACCCGCGAGACTTCATTCTACCCCTCGGCGGCTGCATCGCACAAACACGCGGCGAGCGCGCGTGGTGCCGGTCAGGCGGGACCTTCAATCACCCACTGCCGGCCTTCGATCATGGGGGTGGCGTATTGCTTCTCGATCCGGCCTGTCTTCTCCAGGTGGTCCACGCAGGCCCTGATGCAGCCGCGGCCGCCGCAGATGCTGCGATGGCGGAACCGGTGGTCCAGGAACTGGTAGTAGGGGGGCGGGTTCTCGGCGGTCGAATCCCCGCCAACAAAGGGCGAATAGCGCGGGTCCCAGCCGGTATGGACGTGGAGGCACTTCTCGAAGTCCACGTCCCCGTGGCTGAAGGTGCGGCCGCCGATCTGGAACTCGACCGTGCGCTCTTTGGGGATGGCGTCCGCCGGGCAGCCTCGCACGCACGAGCCGCAGTTGTCGCAGATGCTGGCGGCGAAGAGGGGGTCCGGGGCCAGCTCGGCGTCGGTGAGCACTGCGAAGACGCGCTGCCGTGGACCGAACTGCGGCGTCAGGAGCAACTTGCTGAGGCCGAGCTCCCCGAGCCCGGCCGCGCAGCCGATCACGCGCAGGCTCACCATGCCGTCCGGCCGCGTGCCCCCGGGGCGGACGGGCCGTCCGACGCCTGCGCAGAACGGATTGTGGATCGGAACCGAAGTGTACCCCCGGTCTTCCAGGAACAAGACGATCTTGCGCAACATGTGGGGGGCCAGGACTTCGTTTAGGTACTGGTACGAGTCGCAATTGTATGCCTGCCAGAAGTTGCCTTCCTCGATGGTCTTCAGGGCGCCCCTGACCATGCGGCAGGCGAGGGCGATCACGCTCCGCGTTTTCGAGTAGATCGAGCGCGGGTGAAGGTGCGCCGGCGCGCCCTCGAACCTCTCTATCGGGGCGACTCCCGCCAGGTCCGCGCCGCTGGCCAGCGCCAGTCCCTTGACGTCCGCCGTCAGGCTCTCGTCGAATCCCATGTGGTTCTCCCTGAATTGCGAGCGCCGGCTAACGTTTGCGCCGGATCTTGCACGCCACGTCGCGCTCGAAAGGGGGGACGGCGAGGACGATCCGCCCACCCGCCGCCTCGGCGTCCTGAGTCCCCGTCATCGCCCCGGAGTACGTATCCCACCACTCCACGGTCCAGGGCCCGTCCGGCGAGGCGGCCACGATGAGCTTCGCGCCCGTGATCGGGCGAGCACGCAGTCCGCGGGCGTCGTTGCCCCACGTGCTCTCTTTGTCCTGGAGCCAGAGCAGCACCGTGTTCCTGCCCGCCAGGCCGAACGCCCTCACAGGCTGCTCGTCGTAGTCGCTCAACGTGTAGTGGCTGATGCGTATCCAACTGAAGCCCGGTTCGCCGTTCTCCAGCCGGATGGTGTGCGGCCCGGCCGGGACCTGGATGGCGAAGTCCTCGTCATAGGTGCACTGCCACACCTGCCATTGGTCCGAGAAGGTCGACGTCTTGCCCTCGACATCCCGGGCGGGCAGCTCCTTACTCAGGGCCAGTTCGCCGTCGAGATACAGGTCGAGCCGGGCGTCCGGGCAGACGCTGTGCACGTGGACGGCGAACGTCCCCTCCGTCGGGCAGTCCACGTGAAAGACGGGGGCCGCGCCGCGCTCCGGGCGGCCCGGCGCGTGCAGGAACGCCGGAACCTGATAGGGGTCGTTCACGCTGCCGTCGTTGCGGACGGTGAACTCGCTGACCCGCGCGCCGGAGAACGGCCCGCGCGCCGGAACGGTCACGGGCACGGGGTGCGGCGGGTCGGGCGGCGTAAGCTCGACGTCGGCTGCCCGGAAGCCCTCCCGCGGCCAGTCGATGCCCTGCACGAAAGCGCGCAGCGCGGCGAAGTGATGGTAGAGATCGAGCTGGTCGATGCGCCAGCACCACCAGTTCAGGGCGGAGCCGGCGGCCCCCGTCATGACGCTGGCCCAGATGCCGTTGTGCAGGCAGATGCCCTGCGGGTCGACGGTCCTGTCCACGGGCGCCACTTCCCAGCCGAACTCGGTCACCATCATCGGCTTCGCGTAGGCTTCGGTCAGGCTCCGGCACCAGTGGCCGATGGCCGCCGCCGTATCGAGCGAATCGTAATGATGTATCTGCGTGTATTGGATTTCGGGCATCCGCCAGACGTTCGGGTCGCTCGTGTCTCCCGAGAACGAGGCGGTGATGAGGCGATCGTAGGGGTCGATGCTGCGCAGGCAGGCGCTGGTGTCGCGCAGCCAGTCCACGAGCATGGCGGAGACGCGCTCGCCGCCCGGCCGGCCCGGATAGCCCCAGCCCGCCTGCCCGTCCAGCTCGGTGGCGCCGTCTATCTCGGCGAAGGTCTCCCATGCCATGACGTGCGGCTCATGCCCGTAGCGGGCCACGATGTAGCGCATTCGCTTCTTGTAGAACTCTCGGGCCGTCGCGTCCGTAAAGAAGTCGTTGGGGGCCTGGCACGGCCCTCCGCGCTCCGCGTTGTAGGGATTGTCGGGCCAGAGCGCCGTTCGCCCGTGCCGCACGTTGTGCGCATGCACGTCGAAGGAGAGCTTCAGGTAGATGCCGTGCTTCGCCGCCAGGTCCACGTACCAGTCGACCTGCGCCGCCGTCTTCAGGTCGTAGACGCCGAGCTCGTTCCACTCGATTGCCAGTATCGGCGGAAACGCCGGCAGGGCGTGCATCATGAGGTAAGTGCAGTCCTCACCATGCGCCTGCATCTTGGGGAAGTAGGCGAGGGCCTCGCTCAGCGCGCCGCCGGCTTCGCTCCAGCCGACGTCATGGCCGATGGGGAAGAACGGCTCGCCGTTGTCGAAAGCGAAGTAGTGGGGATCATCCGCGGAGATCCGCACGAAGCCGCGCCCGTCGGACGGGCTCACCGTGAACTCGCCTTCCGGCGAGCGCGCCTGCGAGCGGCCGTCCGTCGCCGTCACGTAGTAGCGGTACCGCCCCTCTTCGACGGGCGTGAAGCGCACCTTCCAGCCCGGCTCGCCGGCCGGTTCGAACTCGAGGTCGGGGCGGAAGTCGCTCCAGTCCCACTCGAGGCGGTTCCATTCGTTGGGCCGCATCTCCCCCGCGCCCCACCGCATCACGGGCGAGGCGCGTCCTTCGTCGTTCTGAAAGTAGACGTAGACCGGCCCGGCCATCGCGGCCACGCGCGGGTACACCCAGAGGGACAGGCCGTCCCAGGCCGACCAGTCGTCGTCGCTGCACGCGAGCACGGCGCCGGGCCAGCTCTCCTGCTCGTCCGTCCGCACGGCGAAGCGCACCGAGCGCCGGCCGCCGCGCGCGAGCTCGTCCGAGACGGCGGCCAGTTCCGCCGGCCCCCAGGCGGCGCCTTCGCCCTCCGCGTCGCCGATGACCTTGGACCGGCCCGTGCGCGAGTCTCGCAGCGTGACCTCGTCCAGGAAGAACTCGGCCTCCGTGCCCGGCCCCCATTCGAGTTCCTCGATGAAGAACTTCAGGAAAGCGACTCGCCGGCGTTGTTCGGTGGCCGGTCGCACCGAAGACCGAAAGGGCCGGTGCCAGAAAGCGGGCACGCTGAGCGCCCGGCCGCTTGGCGCAATGAAGCGGGCCTGGATGTCGATCTGGTCCGGGTCAAAGGGATTCTCCCACGAGCTCGCCACGTCGAGATCGAACTCGATCGTCTCGAACCTGCCCAACTCGGTGCGGCTCGGCTGCACGCTGCGAACGCTCAGGGGAGGCAGACCGGCTGCACGGACGACGGCGCACGCGACGGCCAGAAGGACAAGCGGGATTCCATACGCTTGCGGCATGGGTGCGCTCTTTCTTGTCAATGCGGGCTTCGTCTACGGGCCGGGCCAGCTTTGCTGATTCCGCGCCCGGTGTCAAGCAGGGAACCGGGCGCCGCCCTTCAGTTGAGCCGGCGCCGCTGCGGACGTTACGATGGTCAACTCCTCTCGCCGTTGGAGACGCCAGGATGGCAGAGACCGAAGCCACGGCCGCACCGAGCGCGAGCCGCGCGACGCCAGGGCCCGTCTGGGCGCCCGTGGCCGGGGCGCTCGCCATCGGAATGGCGGCCGTATTCGTGCGCATGCGGGAGGAGGGTCTGGGCCTGAGCGCAACGGCCTTCTGGCGGCTTGCGCTCTCGCTGCCCTTGTTCTGGCTATGGCTGGGAGTGGAAAGGCGGAGCCGTCGGCCGTCGGTCGAGCGCAAGTTCACTTGCAGGGACGCCGCGGCGCTGATGATTCCGGGGCTCTTCTTCGCCGGGGACCTTGCGGTCTGGCACTCGTCGATCGATCTGACGACGGTGGCCAACGCCACCCTGTTCGCGAACTGCGCGCCGGTCCTGGTGTCGCTCGTCGCCTGGCTCTGGATGGGGGAGCGCCTTCGCTGGGTGTTCGTGGCCGGGCTCATCTGCGCGCTCGGCGGCGTGGCCGGCGTTGTCAGCTCGAGCTTCGAGCTCGGCGCCCGGAACGTGCACGGCGACATGCTGGGCCTGCTGACGGCCGTTTTCTACGCCGGCTACATCCTGTCCGTGAAAAGGGTGCGGTCGCGCTTCTCGACGCCGGTGGTCATGATATGGAGCATCCCGGTTGCCTGCGCCGCCTTGCTGGCGATTGCGTCGGCTTCCGGGGAGACCCTGGCGCCCGTGACGGCGCGCGGGTGGCTGGTGCTGGTGGGCCTGGCCGTGATCTGTCAGGTGGGGGGCCAGGGCCTGATCGCGTACGCGCTGGCCCATCTGCCGGCCAGCTTCTCCTCGGTGAGCCTGCTGATCCAGCCGGTCGCCGCGGCGATCTTCGCCTGGCTCATCCTGGATGAGGCGCTAGGGCCGCTCCAGGCCGGGGCCGGCGTTCTGGTGCTCGTCGGCATCTACCTGGCGCGCCGGGGCAGCCGCGGATGATGCCGGCACCTTGCGCCTGCCCGTCAGCGCACGGACCTATGCCGGACGGGACGCACCGCTGCCGCCTGGCCTGTGCCTATTGCAGCGGTATGAGCCGATCTTGTGAGGCCCGTCAGCCTTCCAGGCTCAGGATGCGGGCGAGCGTGCTGCCGAGGATGGCGTCCTTTTCCCCGTCGGGCAGGTCGAGGGCGTCCAGGGCGGCTAGGTCGCGGCGCACGTGTTCCACGCCCCCGAAGGGCCAGTCCGCCCCATAGATCAGGCGCCCGCGCAGGCCGACGTCACGCGCCAGGTAGAGCTCCTGCGGCGGGATGTACCACCACGAGCCGGGCGTCAGCGTGCCCGTCAGGTCGGCGTAGACGTTGGGATAGGACTGCATCAAGGCGAGGACCTGGCGGAAGTAGGGCGCGCCGCCCGCGTGCGCCATGATCAGCGTCAGGCCGGGATGCTCCGCAACGAAGGGCTCGAAGAGGATTGGCTCGTACCTGGAGAGCGGGAAGTTCCCGCGCAGGACGCCCGTGTGCGTCAGGACGGGCAGGCCAAGCCGTTCCGCCGCCGCAAAGAACGGGTCCAGGCCGGGATCGCCCACGTCGATGCGCTGTATCTCGGGGTGGATCTTGATGCCCGCGAAGCCCCGGGCCGCCCACCGCTCCATCTCGGCGATGGCTCCGGCCAGGTCCTGGTGGGGATAGAGCCGCATGAAGGGGATCAGGAAGCCTGCGCAGGCCTCCGCGCTGACAGCGTCGGCGAGCCACCGGTTCGGCTCGGCGGCCACGCCGAACTGGTGGTCGTCGGTTGCCAGATCGGGCGCGAGCGCTACGGCGCGGTCGAAGCCAAGCTCCCGCGCGCAACGGACCAGTTCCTCCGGCGTGCCGTCAAGGCCCGCCTGCGGCTGAACCTTCTCGAAGACGCCCTTCGGCACCGGGTGACAGTGGGACAGTATCCTCAGCATCCTGTTCCTCCTCGGCTCCGCGGCGCGACTGCGCACCGCCCGCCGGCAGCTTGAGCCCTTGCAGGGACCCTCCAGCGCTGCTAGGATATGGGTGAGCCGTGGTGAGCATAGCTCAATCGGTTAGAGCACCAGACTGTGGCTCTGGGGGTTGAGGGTTCGATTCCCTCTGCTCACCCCAACCGGCACCCAAAGGCCCGGCGACGCCTCAGTGCGCAGCCGGGCCTTTCTTTGCGCTCCTGTTGCGGGCAGCTTGGCGGGGCTCAAGTCCCGCCCAGCAGGCCAAGCAGATGGGCGGCGCCATCCGGTGCGAGCGTCCCCTTCGCCAGGGCCACCTTCACGGCTTCGCGGCCGAGGATGCGGTAGACGGGCAGCATCTCGGGCGCGGCCGCTTCGATTGCCTCCAGGTGACGGCGCACCGTCTCCACGTCGCCCCGGGCGATGGGGCCGGTCAGGCACTGGGGGATGCCGACCTGCTCCATGTTTGCGACCGTGCCCTTCAGCAGGGGCAGCAGCGCCCGCAGGGCCACGTCGCGCGCGATCCCGGCGGCTTCGCTCAATTCGAGGACCGCGTTCTCGAGCGCCACGAAGTAGTTCGAAGCCATGCAACCGGCGGCGTGGTACAGGGCCTTCCTCTCGGCGGGGATCACCATGACGTGCATGTCGAGTGCGGCGGCGACCGCCTTCAGCAGGTCGGCCGCTTGGGGATCTCCTTCGACGCAGCAGTAGGAGCCGGGCAGGATGGCGACGGCCTGCTCGACCGTGGCGAAGCTCTGGAGCGGGTGCATGCTGCCGACGTGCGCGCCGGCCGCGCGCGCCCGGCCCAGGATGGAGGAGGGCAGCGCGCCGCTGCAATGGGCCACGACGGCGCCGGGCGTGAAGGCGCCCGCTTCGGCGAGCTCGCCGCAGACCGACTGAATGGCGTCGTCCGGAGTGGTGATGAAGACGAGCGCGGCGCCCCGGACCAGGTCGGCGGCGTGCGCAGTCGGCGTCCCGGCGCCAGCGAAGCGGCAGGCCGTCCGCGCGGATTCGAGAGACCGGCTCGCCGCCCCGACGAACTCGTATCCGGCGTCAGCCAGCAGCCTGGCCAGCGCCGTGCCGACCTTCCCCGCCCCGACGATGGCGAATGTGGCGTTCATGGCATGGCTGGCGGATCAGGAGGCCGGGCGGCCGGATGATAGGGACTACTCGAGGTTCGTGTGGCGCTGGTCCATGACCACCTTCGGGATGCCCTCGCGTTCGAGGATCGAGTAGACCATCGCGTCGAAGTAGAGCAGCAGCGCCTCCTCGAACAGCGTGTTGTTGTACGGGCCAAGCACGTACCGGTAGTGCTTCTTGATATCCTTCTCCGTGACGGGCACGAGCACAACGTGGTCGGCGACGGCCGTCAGGGGTGAGTCGGCGACCGCCGTCACAGCGGCAAGCTTCGCTCCCGCCTCGTGGGAAATGCGCGCGAACTGGACGGTGCTGCTCGTCGTGCCGGAGCAGGAGATGGCGATCATCAGGTCGCCCTTCTCTATGCGCGGGCACGTGGACTCGCCCGGAACGTGCACGTCGAAGCCCATCTGCATCAGCCGCGTGGCGAAGCACTGCGCGACGAAGCCCGACCTGCCCTTGCCTGCAACGAAGACGCGGTTCGCCTTCAGCAGCATCTGCACCAGCCGCTCGGCGTCCGCCTCCTCCATGTCGTCCAGCAGCAAGCGGATGCCGTCCAGCCGGGTCCTAACCACATCGAACACTTCAGGCTTGGTTTTCGTTTTTCCCATCGCGCTTCTTTCTGAGCTGCTCCCAGCGCATAAGCTCGGACACCTTACCGAGGGTGCTGCCCCGGTCTATCTCGGCCATCTCGCGGTCCTCCCGTTCGACGACCGACTGCGCGCGGTTGGCCACCTCGACGACTCTCTCCTGCGGTATGACCACGACGCCGTCGTCGTCGCCGATGACCCAATCTCCCGTGCGCACGTACTGGCCGCCGATCCGGATGGGCACGTCTATCTGGCCCTGGCCTTTCGGCTCGCCGGCCACGGGCGTGATCAGCCTGGCGAACGCGGGGAAGCCCGTCCGGCGGATCTCGGCCACGTCCCGAATCGCACCGTTGATGACGACCCCGCTGATGCCGCGCTGAAGGCAGCTCATGGTGGCCTTCTCGCCCCAGACGGCGGGGGGCTCGCCGCCGGCGTCTATGACGATCACGTCGCCCGCCTGCGCTACGTCTATGGCCTCGACCGGTTTGGCCCAGTCGCCCGGATAGGTCCAGACCGTCAGCGCCCGGCCGGCCATCTTTGCGCCCGGCACGATGGCGTGGATGCCGTCCATCGCCCCGGTGTTGTGCAGGGCTTCGGTCACGTCAGCGGCGGAGGTCTTCGCCAGGACCTGTGCGATGGCGGCCACGTCGCCCCGTTTGAAGAACGTCGTCTCCACGCGCACGCCGGTCCGGACGGCGCGCTTTATGGCTGCGGTTGCGGCCCTGGCGTCGGGGGCCTTCGTGATGGCGCCGCCGACGATGATGATCGAAGCGCCGGCCTCGACGGCGTCCACGGCGGTCTCCGAGTTGATGCCCCCGGCGACGGCGACGGGGATGGAGACCTGCGCGGCGACGGCCCTCAGGTCCTCGAAGGGCGCCTCGGCGCGCATCTGCCTGTCGATCGGCGTGTGCACGCAGACATAAGCGGCGCCCATCGCCTCGACTTCCCTGGCGCGGCGGACCATGTCTTCGGCCGCGCCGAGTTCGAGCAGGTCGACCGTAACGTGCGCGTCGTAGCGGCGGGCAGCCTCGATGCACTCCTTGATGGTCGAGTCGGACGCGGCGCCGAGCACGTGCACGACGCCGGCGCCGGCCTTGGCGGCGCACTCGGTCTCGACGCGGCCTGCGTCCATGACCTTCATGTCGGCCACGATCGTCGCCGAGGGGAACTCCCGGCGCAGGGCCCGCACCGCGTCGAGGCCCTCGCTCTTGATTAGGGGCGTTCCCGCTTCGAGCCAGTCGGCCCCGCCGGCCACCGATTCACGGGCGGCCCGGAGCGCCTGCTCGAGGTTCACGAAGTCCAGCGCCAGTTGGAGTACCGGTTCCATGCTGTGCAGGCAGCTTTCTGCCTTTCAGGTGGGTTGAGGCCGCGTCCTCCCCCGAATATACCCCCGGCGCGGCGCCCGGGCAAGCCCCCGCTGCCGGAAACGGGCCGTCCCGTCCCGACCGCTAGGGGACTTTCAGCGTTGAAGTTCGTGGTTGTCAGGTCGAGCCTCCGCTATGCTGGCAAGTCTGATCTATATTCGTAGGGGCACGGCGCGCCGTGCCCCTACTGCACGCAGCCGAAAGAGGCCTACTCGGAAGTTCAGTGTTGAAGCTCCGCTAGGGCTCGCTTGCCTGCCGGGCCTCGACGGCCGAGCGGACCCGTAGCCGCCGGTGCACTTCGCCTGCGCTCATGTCCGAAGCGGTCTTCAAACGCACGCGCACGTGCACCTCGGGGAACAGGTCGAAGAAGTTGTCCGAGAACTCGGCTTCGATGCCTTCCTCGCGCAGCCAGACGCCCTTCGCGAACCCGCTGTTGCCGATGTTGAGCGCGAAGCGGCACTCGTCCTCCTTCTCCACCCAGACCTCCCACTCGGGCGGCTCGAACTCCATGTGCTTGTAGGGCAGCAGCATGTGGGAGTTCCTGGCGATCTCTTCGGTGCCCTCGATCAGCCGGCACCAGAAGTAGCGGCGCTCGGGTTCGGTCAGGTCCAGCCCGTCTTCGCTCTTCTGCTGTGCGACGGCCACGGCGTTCGCGGGAATGGAGATCGCGCGCCTCTGCACCCAGTGCTGGTCGCCCCTCAGGCTGCCGAACCCGCATATCAGCTCGCCCTTGAAGTCTTCCCGGCGGTCATTCACGACGCGGACGGTGAAGGTGCCGTCCCGCCGCTCGATGACGGGCAGGACCGGGGCGAAGAACCTGCGCGCGTAGTAGTAGAGCGCCTTGGGGCGGTGCTCGTAATCCACGCAGCTCCAACTCGTGCCCGGCCAGCAGTCGTTGAACTGCCAGAAGAGCGTGCCCGCCGTGAGGAACTTGCGCGACCGCCAGTGCTCGACGCCGATCTTGATTGCTTCCGCCTGGGTGAGTTGCAGCAGGTAGACGACGTCCACGAAGCTCGCTGGCAGGCGGAAGAAGCTGCCCAGGTGGCGCAGCATCCTCTCCGTTCCGGCGTAGCAGCGGTTGTGGTGTTCCATGGCGCGGCTGAGCAGCTCATGCCCGCCGGCCGGGATGTAGTCGCGTATCGTCTCGGGAGCGGGCGGCGCCTCGAAGCCGAACTCGCTGATGAACCGCCCGTTGTAGTTGCGCTGGACGTCGGCGTGCTCCCACGCGTACCACGGGTCCCAGAAATGCTGGTTGCCTTCCGTCTCGGCGTTGGGGTGCCTGCCGCCGTATGGGCTTCCGGGCCAGTAGGGCCGCGTCGGGTCGAGCTCCTCGCAGACTTCCGGCAGGACCTCCTCGTAGAGCCTGCGGCCGGGCCAGTCGCCCTCGCGCTCGTAGAACATCTGGTTCTCGTTGCAGCCGCACCAGAGCATCACGCACGGGTGGTTGCGTAGCCGCCGCACGTTGCACTCCGCTTCGGCGCGCACGCTCTGCCGGAACCAGTCGAGCCGGTCCGGGTATCCGGCGCAGGCGAACATGAAGTCCTGCCACACCATGATGCCCAGGCGGTCGCACGCGTCGTAGAGCTCGTCCTGCTCGTAGATGCCGCCGCCCCACACTCGCAACATGTTCATGTTGGCGTCGGCCGCCTTCTGCAACAGGCTCTCGTACTTCTCCCTCGTGGCGCGCGGGATGAAGCTGTCCGCCGGGATCCAATCGGCGCCCCTGCAGAAGACCGGCTCGCCGTTGACGCAGATGACGAACGACTCGCCCTCCTCGTCCTTCTCTCGACGCAGCTCCGCCTGCCGCAGGCCGACGTTCAGCGAGACGGAGTCCACTTCCTCGTCGTTGAGCTTCGCGCTGACGGTGAGCTGGTAGAGGTTCTGCGGGCCGAAACCGGCGGGCCACCAGAGCTGCGGGTCCTTCACGGCGATCGAGAGTTCCGCGAGATTGCCGCCCGGTTTGAGCTTCGGGCTGCACCTGGCAGTCGCCGTGTGCCCGAATCCGGCAAGCTGGGCGCCGATGCGCGCCGCGCAGCTCTCGCCGGCCTGCAACTCGACCGCGACCTTGACGACCGGGACCTTCGGATCGGCCCAGTCGACCCGGACGCAGACGTCGCTGATGCGGCCGGCGCCGTGGCCCTCGAGGTGGATGAGTCGCCATATCCCGCACGTGTTCAGGCTCGGGCCCCAATCCCATCCGGACGCGCACTGGGCCTTGCGTATGTAGGTCCTTCGGGGGTCGACGCCGGCGCGGACGGGCAGCGGGCCGTGCTCCGCCAGCAGTGCGTCGCCAGCCTGGTTGGGCGACTCAAAGAGCACGAGCAGTTCGTTGCCCTTCGCGTTCGGCATGCCGGTTACGTCCCAGCGCCACTCGCGGAACATGTTGTCGGCGCGGCCGACTTCCTTCCCGTTGAGGAACACCTGCGCAAACGTGTCGAGCCCCTTGCAGACGAGCTCGATGGCCCGCATGTTCCGGAGTTCTTTGGGGCAGTCGAAGGTGCGGCGGTAGAGCCAGTGCGCCTCGGCGACCCACTGCACTTGCAGGTCGTTGAAGCCGTAGAACGGATCGGGGATCTGGTCCGCCCGCATCAGGTCCAGGTGGACGCAGCCCGGCACCTCGGCGCCCAGCCACTCGCCGTCTGCCCCGGCCTCCTCCAGCACGTCGGTCGAAGCCGCCCGTCTCACTTCCCAGGCGCCCGACAGGTCTTCAATCATTCTCGATTCCCGATTGGGGAGACTGAACCGCCTGCGGCGATGCGAGCGGCCGTTTCCGCCGCCCCGATCCGCCGGCGCCCCGCGGCGGGCGCTACCGGACGAAGACCTGCCCCGCGTCCACGACGAGCGTCTGGCCCGTGATCTTGGACGCTTTCGAGCTGGCCAGGAAGGCGACCGCTTCGCCGACGTCGTCCGGCGTGATCTCCTGCTTCAGCGCCGTGAGGCCGATGTAGTAGGGGATCACCTCTTCGGGTTTCAGGCCCCTCTTCTGCGCCAGGGCGCTGATGTACTCATCGTTCCAGATCTTCGAGCCCTGGAACACGTTGCCGGGGCAGACGGCATTCACGCGGATGCCGTGCTCGGCCAGGTCCAGGGCCCATCCGCGGGCCATGTGGATCTCGGCGGCCTTCGTGGCATTGTAGGCGCTGTGGTGCTTGGATGCTTCCAGGCCCGTCTTGGACGAGATGTTGATGATGCTGCCGCCGGTGCCCTGTCGGACCATGCAACGCGCGGCCTCCCGCGCCACCAGGAAGTAGCCCGTCAGGTTGACGTCCAGCGTCTTCTGCCACGCCGCCAGCGGGAACTCCGTGAGCGGGTGGAGGGGCGCGATGCCGGCGCAGTTGATCAATACGTCCACGCCCCCGAGCCGACGGACGGATCGGTCGAGCATCTCGCGCACGCTATCCTCGGAGGTCACGTCCACGCGGGCGGGGTAGCCCCGGCCCGGGCCCTTCTGTTCGCGCACCTGCTCGGCCGTCTCGCCGCTGCTCTCGATGTCGATGTCGGCCAGGATGACGTGGACGCCTTTGCGGGCGAGGCAGAGCGAGATCCCGCGGCCCAGGCCGCTGCCGGCGCCGGTCACCAGGGCCACCTTGCCGGCGAGGTCTTCCTCGACCTCCCGCCCGGTCGCCAGCCCGCGGCGGAACCGTTCGACTTCCCAGCTCCGCAGGAATTCCAGCGACTCGTCGTCCAACCCGCGCGCGCCGCCGAAAAGGGAAGCTATCGAAAGCGTCTCCAGTATGGCCTTCATGGTGGAGCACGTCGCATCGAGCAGGCTCGGCGAGGGCGCGGCGCAGAACAGGCCGAGCCCGCCGACGACCACGCAGAGAGGCGTGTCCACTCCCGCTTCGACGTCCGCCAGCGCCTCTGAGACCGTTTGCTGAACGTCGCCTCCTGCGGCCGGCAGCTCGACCCACACCGGCCTGTCGCGGCAGTAGACGACCTCGTCCGGCACGAGCGGGTTGACGCCGCACAGGTCGGCGGCCTGTAGCAGGCGCAGGAATCCGGCCACGACATCGTCGCGCTCGAAGCGGACCAGGACCGGCCGGCCGAAGACGCCGGCGTAGAAACGCCTCATGCAGGCGGCCACCTCGGCGATCGCCTCCCGCTCGCGCGCCGGCGGCGGGGCTGCGAAGTCCGGCAACCCGGCCTGCCGCCCGGCCTCGGACGCCGCGTCCTCGATCCTCCGAAAGACGTCCTTCGTCACGGCGATCGCCCGATCCGGCTCATCCGTGGAGACGAACAGCCCGTGGTTCTCCAGGAAGATGACCTCGGGCAGTCGCCCGTGCTCTCGCCGATAGGCGGCGAGCTCGTCCGCCATCCGGCGCGCCAGGGCGTATCCTGCGCCCGCATAGTCGATGTAGAGAAAGGGCGGATCCAGGTCGGCGAACAGATCGCCGACAGCCGTGCGACCTTCCCGCGCGCAGAGCAGGCCGTTGACGACCGAGGGATGCGTGTGCACCACGCAGCGGCCGAGCATGGCGTGCAGGCTGGCCTCCACGGACGGACGGCCCTCCAGCTCGTCGGCGCAGCAGTCCATCAGGCGGCTCAGCACCTCTGCCTCCCGGTCGGCGGCGGGCAGGTCGCGGAGCCGCTCGTCCTCGACGATGGCGATGCATTTCCGCACGTCCACCAGTCGGTAGCCGCGATCCTCGCGCATCTGACCGAGGGCGGTGCCGCTCGCTTTCACGTACATCAGGCGGCCGCCATCGGTCTTGACGCTCGTATTGCCTCCCCCGCCCTGCACGAGGCGCTCGTCCGCCCCCGCAGCGGTCGAGATCTTGAGCATGTCCTGAAGGTCTTTGTTCACGGCGAAGCGCCTCCCTGGCCAGCGGTGGGTCAGGTTATCGCAAAGCGCATGGGGGGGCAAACGAAAAGGCGCGGCCCAACCTGCCGGCGTGCAGCCGGGCGGGCCCGCCCTCCACGCGTGGGGCCTGTCTTCCCGATTTCCGTTGACATGGAGCCGGCGTCTCAGTAACCTTAATGATGATGCAGAGAACGCCGGGGGCGTAGCTCAACTGGCTAGAGCATCGGACTGTCGATCCGAAGGTTGGGAGTTCAAGTCTCCTCGCCCTCGCCACACGAGAGGACGCCTCGCCTCGAGGCGTCCTTTTTCTTCGGGTTTTCCTTCGGGCGGCGATGGCTGCCGTCTGGCCCGGTCGGGGCGCCCCTCTCCGACGCGCCGGCGTTGACGCTTCCTCCGGCCCCGGTATAATGCCGACCATGCGATAAGGGGAAGTGCGTCGCAGATGGGCCGCATGCGGCGGCGATGGCTGTGCTTGTCGGTCGCGCCGAGCAGCCGGGGCGGAACCGCCACGGATCGGGGCCCTTCGGACGAGCCATGGAGCGGCGAAAGGGGCGTGTGATGAGGAACTTAATTGGGTTTGCCATTCTTGCTTTCTTGACGGCGATCTCATTCGGCTGCCGGGCCACGTTCGCTCCGAGCGAGCAGCTCTCCGCGGAGGCGGCCGAGCTGCTGGCCGGCGGGCACGCGCTGACCGGCGCGAGGGTGACGGAGAGGGGGACCGTGCTTTTCTGCGCCGAGGGCAGCTCGATCGTCGCCAAGGCGGATAGTCCCGTCGACCTGCTCGAGGCGCGGTGCGCCGCGGCGACGATGGCCAAGGCCAACCTCCTGGCGCTGATCAAGGGGGAGGAAGTCGAGGGCCACATGACGGCCGGCGATCTGATGTTCGAGAACCAGGAGGCCGTCGTGCGCGTGGAGGGATTCCTGGCCCGTGCCATCATTACGTTCCCCGAGACGTCCGCCACGGAGGGACGGGGGCTCGTGACGGCGTGCGCCGCCGTGGAGTTGAGCCGCCGGCAGTTGAGGGCGCTGGGAGTCCAGGTGAAGTGATGCTCGCCCCTGGTGCCTCGCCTTTCCGTTGAGCCCCGGTGTTCATGATGGGACCCGCAGCATTATCTCTTTGGCGCGCCCTCCCTGCGATCGTGCTGATGGCTGTACTGTGCGGCTGCGCCGGTGCCGGGCCGGAGGGGGCCGGCGCCGTCACCGTCGAGGCGGTCGGGTTCTCTGCTCTCGACGAAGGCAAGCCGCTGAGCCAGGCGCACCGCGAGGCGCTGCTCGACGCCCGGCGCAACGCGCTGCTCCAGGCGCACGTGACCCTCGTCGCCGAGACGCGCGTGCGGAACATGCGGCTGGAGGAGATGACGGTGCAGTCGCGCGCCTCGGGCCGCCTTATCCGAATGGAAGTGCTGGAGGCGGGAGCCGTGGACGGGGCCGCGCCGCCGCTCTATCGCGTGCGCGTCCGCGCCGTCATCCGCCCGCTCGAGCCCGCGACGGCCGGGCAGGCCGAGCCCGATGCGAACGGCCGGCCGGATGACCGGGAGACGGGTCCCGCCGTGGAGTGATGGTCGCCCCGAACAGGAGCCTGTGCGCAATGGGGTTCTTCCTCACGGTGTTGCTGATCTGGGGCGCAATGCACGTCTACGTGTGGGTGCGGGTCTGCGCCTACGTGGCTCTGAATCCGCACCGGGCGCTCCTGCTCGGCATCGCGATGGCGGCCCTCATGGTCTGCCCATTCGCGGGCATGATGGTGAACCGGGCGGGCCATGCGGCGTTGGGCAAGCTGGTCACTACCGTCGGCATGGTCTGGGGCGGGGCGTTCGTCCTGTTCGTCTGCGTCAGCCTTGTGCACGATCTGTACAACGGCCTGCTGAGCTTGGCGGGGCTGGCGATCCCCTCCGTGCGCTCGGCGCGCCTGCTGGGCCCCTACCCCATCCTTGGCGCCGTGGGCCTCGTGGTTCTGCTGAGCGCCTACAGCGTTCTTGAGGCGAGCCGCATCCTGACGGAGCACGTTCGGATCGAAACAGCGAAGCTGGCGCCCGACGTCCCGCGCGTCCGCATCGTGCAGGTGACGGACCTCCACCTGGGGCTCAGCACGGGAAGGGGCAGGCTTCGAAGGGCGTTGGACCTGGTGCGCCGGGCCGAGCCGGACCTGCTCGTGAGCACCGGGGACCTGGTCGATGGGGAGATGACGGATCAGGAACAGCTTTCCGACCTCTTGGGCCGTCAGGAGGCGCCGTTGGGCAAGTACGCCGTGACCGGCAACCACGAGTACTACGCCGGCCTGGCGCAGGCGCTGGCGTTCACGCGACGGGCGGGCTTCACCGTGCTCCAAAACGAGTCGGTCCGCATATGCCCCGGGCTGACCGTCGTTGGCTTTGACGACGAGACGGCCCGCCGCCGGGGGGGCGAGGGCGCGTGGGACGAGGGCGACGTCCTGCGTCGGGCATCGCAGGGCGACTTCATCCTGGTGCTCAAGCACCGCCCGCTGGTTCGCGCCTCCTCCGTGCCGCTAATGGACCTGCAACTGAGCGGGCACACGCACCGCGGCCAGCTGTTCAGCCTCATTGTCGAGGCCCACTACGAGCACGGCCACGGCCTCGTCGAGCTGGAGAAAGGCAGGTACCTTTATACCAGCCGGGGGACGGGCACGTGGGGGCCGCCGATGCGGCTCCTCAGCCCGCCCGAGGTGACGGTGATCGACATCGTGCGCAAGGCAGGGCCGCAGTGAACGCCCGCCCTTAGGCGCTGTTGCAGAACCCCATCCTGGCTTCGGCCGGCTGCGAGCGCCGATGATCTGTGTCGGCCTGCATCGGCGATGCTCTGCCCCTGCATCGCCTTCTTCGGCCTCCTTGCCCTCGGCGCTCTCGCTCGGCCTCGGGCCGACGGAGCGGGTTCTGCAACAGCGCCTTGGACGATCAGCGCCCCGCGTCGGCCGACGACGCGACGGACTCCCAGAGCCACAGCACCCCGTTCAGCAGCATCCTGTCCGCGTCGTTCGCGTAGACGGGCGAGCCCTCCCACACCGACTTGTCCAGCACGGGCATGTTGGAGAACACCAGGACTCGGCCCTTGCCGAAGACACGTGCCGCAGCCACAGGCGGACCGACCGTCTTCGACCACTCGCTCCCAAGGTAGGGGCTCGCGCCGAGCAGCGCCCAGGCGGGGTCTTGCATGGCCAGCGAGGGGGAAGGCATGGGCAGGACTGCGCGTCTCACTCCGTTCGTGACGGGATTGAGCGTCAGGGGCGCGCAAATGGCGTACTCCTTGGGGTAAGCCTCGGGCGCTTCCTTCGAGACGACCAGTTCGTCGGGATTGACCACGATGCCGAACCAGCGCAGCAGGGGCTGAAACGGGTGGGGAACGACGGCCTGGCCCGGGCCCGCGCCCTGACGCTGCACGCTCCGATGGGCGCCGATGAAGAGAAGCCCGCCGCCTCGTTGCATGCAGTCCACGATGGCCTGCAACTCCTGGCCGTCGTACGCGGGGACCGGCCTGCTCTCTCCGCCGTCCCGCACGAGGAGCACCGTCGGTTGCTGGAGGTCCTCCGGCCTGAGCGGCTCTGAGAAGGGCTGAAGGCCGATGCTGTTCTGTGCCAGCATTCCGGTCAACTGCTCCGGCAGCTCGACGCCGCGGTAGGTGTCGAGCAGGACGCGCACCGGTCGAGCAGACTCCGTGACGCGCTGGGGCGCCGGGGGACCGGCCAGGCGGGCGCGCAGGAGCTCCGTCCGTTCCTTCTCGACGGCCGCCGACCACAGGTGCTCTGAGTCGACGTAGCTCCTGGCGGCGGTGATGTCGTATCCCGTCTCCAGGGCCGCGCGCAGTTCGGCGTATGCCCTGTCGAACTCGCCCTCGGCTGCATACAGCATGGAGAAACCGGTGCGGTTCACCGCCTCGCGTGGGTCGTAGCGGTAGGAAGCCAGCCTGACGATCTGCTCCGCGCCGATGCTGCTGAGGGGGATCAGCCTCTCCGTTCCGGCCATCTGCATGACGGCCTGCGACTCGGCCACCTCGACGAGTGTGCCTTCAAGCCGGATCCCTTTGCGCAGCGAAAGGACGTAGTGTTGGCCTTCGGACTCGCGGAGCTTCTCGTAGGCAGCGCCGACGATGTCCCGGATGCGGCCTGTCGTGCGCCGCTCTTGCCCGATGCGGCTGGCGAACGCGCGCGTCCTCTCATCGCTCGCCATCTCGTCCAGCTTGCTCAGGGCCTCCTCATAGCGCCGCTCGGCGAGCAGCTTGCGCACGGGTTCGAAGGCGCTCTCCTCCGCCATGTCGGCGGTGCTCGGTATGTCCTCGGGCTCCAGCACGCCCAGCTTCTCGGGCTCTATGCCGTCGACGCTCGCTGCTTCGGAGGAGAGGACGGGCACGAGCTTCCCCTTCAGCACGAACTGCTGGTTGGGCGCGACCGTCACGGTCGAGTGCAGCGGACGGAACCCGGCGGCGCTGACGGTGACCCGATGCGTGCCGGCCGGCACGTTCATCAGCACGGCGGGGGTCCGGCCGCGCGGCACCCGGTCCAGCTCGATGTCGGCGCCGGGCGGCTCGGCCAGCACGGCTATGCTGCCGACGTCGGCGAGCCTGGGCAGGGCCAGTTCGACCTGAGTGGTTTCGCCCCCGCGGACTTCGGCAATTGTGGCGGCCGCTTCGAACCCCTGCTTCAGCGCCTGGACTTCCGCGTCGCCCGCAGGCACGTCCGCAATGCCGCAAGGGCTGACCCCCTTGAGTTCGCCGTTCACGTAGATGGCCGCCTCGGGCGGATCGGTGACCACGTATAGGCCGCCAAGCACGCTGGCCGCGCGGACCGCCGCTGCCGCCCCCGCAAGGATCAGCGCAAGCAGCACCGCCGCCGCCCGCATCGGCCGCAGGCGGCGCCGCCTCGCGTCGCAGGTCTTCACGGATCTAATGCCCATCCTCGCGTTCCTCTCTCTTGGCGCGGGCCATCCGGGCGGCCAGACGCATGGCCTCGACCAGCGAGCCCTCGTCTGCCTGGCCCCGGCCCGCGATGTCGTACGCCGTGCCGTGCCCGACGCTGGTCCGAATGATGGGAAGGCCCAGCGTGACGTTGACGACGCGCCGCAGCCCGGCGAGCTTGACCGGGATCATGCCCTGATCGTGGTAGAGGGCCACCACGGCGTCGTAGCGGCCGTCCGCTGCCTGGGCGAAGACGGTGTCGGCGGGCAGCGGGCCGCAGGCGTCCGCGCCGGCCCGGCGGGCGCCTTCGACGGCCGGGGCCACGATGCGGCCTTCCTCATCCCCGAAGCGCCCCCCGTCACCGCAATGGGGATTGAGCCCGCAGACTGCGATCCGCGGGCGGGCGATGCCAAAGAAACGCCGCAGCCCCTCGGCGAGGGCCAGGACAGTTGCCGTGATGTCGGACGCCGTGAGGCCGTCCGGGACGTCCCGCAGCGCAACGTGCGTGGTCGCCAGAGCCACGCGCAGCTTGCCGGCTGCCAGCATCATGACTGCGCGGCCGGCGCCGGTCAGGTGCGCCAGCATCTCCGTATGGCCGGGGAAGGGGCTGCCCGCCGCGCCGATTGCCTCCTTGTTGATCGGACACGTAACCACGGCGTCCGCTTCTCCGGCGAGCGCCATCTCGACCGCCGCCTCGACGTAGTCCAGCGACGCGCGGCCGTTGACGGCCTCCGGCCGGCGCGGCTCGATGAAGCCGGCGGGGAAGTTGGCTAGGTCCACGACGGCTGCCCGTGCGGCGTGCGGCCTCCCCCGCTCGGCAATGGGCAGGTCGAACCGCTGGCCCAGCGCGTGCGCCTCCGCGCGCAGCACTTCGAGTGCACCGACGACGAGGATTGTGGCACCGGCAGGAAGGTCGGGCGAGCGCAGCGCTTTCAGGACGATCTCCGGACCGATCCCTCGCGGGTCGCCCATGGTGAGCGCAATCGTGACGGGTCCGTCCGCAGGCGACATCAGAATCCCTGCTCTTCCAGCTCCTCGACGGTCAGTTGGGTTCGGCGCAGTTCGATGCCCGATTGCCCGAGCAAGCGCATGACCCAGCGGCCGACCATGTCGCACTCGATGTTGACGCGATCGCCGGACCTCTTGAACTGCATTGTGGTATTCGCCATCGTGTAGGGGATCAGGCTCACCTCGAATGCCGCCGCGTGTAGGGCGGCGATGGTAAGGCTGATGCCGTCCACGGCCACGCTGCCTTTTAGGATCATCATCTCGGTCAGGCGCGGCTCGGCCTCGACTTCGAGCCGCACCTCGCCGGGCTGCTCGTCCAACCGGCGAATCGCGCCCACGCCGTCAACGTGTCCGCTGACGAAGTGCCCGCCCACCTGGTCGCCCACGCGGAGCGAAGGCTCCAGATTCACGCGATCGTTTTCGCCCAGCTCGCCCAGCGTTGTCAGGTGGAGCGTCTCGGCGCTGACGTCGAAGGCAAGGTCGGCTCCCTCAACGCGCGTCGCCGTCAGGCAGGCGCCGTCGACGCACACGCTGTCGCCGACGGCCGCTGAGCTCGCCAGAGCGCCTGCCTCAATGGTCAGAAGTGCTGACTGCGCGCGGTGTTGCACGCGTCGGACCGTCCCGACCTGGCGGATGATGCCGGTGAACATGATGCCTCCGGGCCGGCGTTGCGGACGGTGAATGCTGTAATCCGGGCGGCCATGATAGCATGGTGCGGCGGCGATTTCCATCCAGGGATGCCTTCGGAGGGAATCTGCATTTGCCCGGGGAATTGCCTTGACACGGCGCGCTCGATGCTGGTAAGCTCTGGCATTCTGCTGTCGGGAGGCGACTGGCTTTGCAGCAGAGGCCCGGGTCGCGGGAGTTCGGTCGGGCCGAAGCGAGGGCACTCCTTGCTGAGCGGATCGGGGGGCTCTAAAGCCAGATTCTGCGAGGTCTGGAAAATCGCGAAAACCTCAGAATTGGCCTTGACATGCCCTTTGCGTGGTGCTAGACTGTGCCCCCATGGTGAAAAGGCGGGGCAGGGGTCCAGCCGCACGGGGGGCCGCTGTGGAAGAACAAACTGTGAAAGCAATTCCTACTCTACTGGGAGCAGGCCATGGGTACCATGGACACGTTGGTGCGGTTGAGTGAGTTGTTCGGGTTCGGCAGGAAGACCAGGGCCTACACTCGCGACCAGGAAGGGTCGGAGCGTCGCGCCCTGACCGGCCGGCAGGCGAGGCAGCTCTCGCTGGAGGCACTTGAGCCGCGCCTGCTGCTCGACGTGGCGGGAATGCTCCCCAACCAGTACGCGCTGCTCGATAACGGCGCGGGCGCTGCGGCCGGCGCCGTGCTGCTGACTTCCGGCACGACCGGCGGCGTCTCGGCGGACGTCTTTACGAGCAACGGAGCGCCCGACCAGGTGACTGGCGTTGACATCGTCCTGCCCGCGCACGTCGGGGCCGGCAGCTACACGGTCGGCCTGGTGTTCTCCGGCACGTCAGCGGCCTCTTCGCCGGACGTCACGTTCAGCAACATGAACGCGGGTGACACCCTGAACCTGGGCATCATCGTCGACCAGGTCCTCGACGGAGCCGGCTTGAACTTCGATAATCCACGGAGCGCCCTCTTCGGCTGGACGTCGGCGGTCTACGTCGCGGACTCCAACTACACCGGCCCGGCTCCGGCCGCCATCGTCAACGGGACGAACTTCGGCCCCCTCGGCGACTTGGGCACGACCGACGTCCCCGCGTCCATCGGCGGCGGCACTGTTTTGACCTTGAACGCAGGTGCCGGCGATGTCGGGATGTTGACGTTCGACGCCGTGGACCTGACGGGCGGCGGTTCGCTGTGGGTCGCCCAGGCGGTGGCAGGCCCGGCGAACATGGCAGGCGTGACCGTTACGAACGATACGACGCTCAGCAATAACAACTTCGACGTCTGGGTCGCCGCCGCTGCCGCGGCGGGGACGACTCCGGGCTTGGTCTCCATCTCGGACGGTGGCCAGATCAACGTGGACGGGTCCGGCCACCTCATGATCCAGACAGCCACATTCCCTGGGCCTGCGATGCCTCTCGGCTCAGTGGACCTCGGCACGCTCAACCTGAGCGGGACCGGGTACGCGTCGGTCCACACCGACTCCGGTAACGTCGGTGGGGACATCCTCGGCATGCTTACTGTTGACGCCATCAACATTACGGCCACGGCCGGCGTCGGCGCTACCGTTACCATCGCGCCGGACGGGACCGACGATTTCAACTCGGCCGTCACCATCGGCCCCGTGCTGATGCAGGGTCCCGATGCCACCAATGACGTCCTCATCGGCACGACGTCCAACAGCTTCTTGGGCGGATTGAACCTGTCGAGCGTGACGAACGCCTCGACGAACCTGGGCGCCAACTTCTGGGTGGACGCCGACCAGATATCGGGCGGTGCCCTGAACATCACGGGCACGCTGTTGGCCGACAATGACGGCGAGATCGAGTTCCACATCGTCGGTCCGGTCAACAGCATCACCGGCGGCGCTAACCTGACCGTGAGCAACGACAACTTCCACGGCCAGGGCATCGGCTTTTACATCAACGGCACCACCGGCCCCGTAACGTTCGGCAACGTGACCAACCAGTCGCCGAACTGGGCCCACGTCCGTCTGAACTTCGACAATGACAACACCGGCGACGCGCTCGCCAGCCTGACCATCGGCGACGTGAGCCTGTCGCGGCCCGGCTTCTTCAACAGGGGCCGGTTCTACGTTGAGAACTGGGGGCCGATCACCGGGGCCGTCCAGGTCGGCAACGTTGTCGTCAACGACCCGGCCGACATCGGCCTCGGCGACGACGCCCGGTTCCACATCTACGGCATGGCCGGCAATTACAACTGGGGCTCCCTGACCGTCGGCACCATCACGGTGGGCAGCGACGCCAGCGGCGCCGCCACGGTCGTGGAGATGTACCCGAACGGCACCGGCGGCATCACGGGCGGCGTGACGCTCGACGACGTAAGCACCGCCGGGACGGACGCGAGCGTGATCCAGATCGGCCAGATCTCCCCCGCCTCTACGTCCACGCTGGGCAACCTGACTCTCGGCAGCTTCAGCCAGACCTCGAGTGCGGCGTCCGGTCTGATCCTGGTGGCCAGGGACATTGGCAACGTTGCCATCACGGGCACGTGGGACATCAACGGCCCGGGTGGCGTGGTAATCATGGCCGATGACCCCCTGGGAACGCGGGACGGCGCGCTCGGCGACGTGGGCGGCAACGCCTGGGACGTCAACTTCGGGGCCGCGGGCACGATCACGATCGTCGCGGCCGACGGGATTGCGTCCTTCACCGCGAACTCGGTTGACTTCACGGTAGATCCGGCGGTCGGCACGTTCACGATCAACGCCGACAACGATGCTGTCAATAATGACATCGGCGCGATCGGGCCGTTCCTGATCCGCCAGCCCGGCGACCACACAGGCACCGGCAATCTGGTGACCGACGCGCTGGCATTCCAGGGCAGTGTCACGGCCACGCACGGCAACACCGTGACGATCGCCGGCGGCAACGCCGGCACGTTCAACGCCACCAGCGGCACGCTCGACACGGGCTCGTGGGCCGACGTCCTCATCGGCTGGGATTCGGTCAACCTTGTGACCGTGCCCCGCTCCAACTTCACCGGCACTCTTGCGGCCGATGACGGCATCCTGTCGCTGACCGTCGAGGGCGACGACTCGCTCGTCAACGCGACGACGATCAACGCTAACGTGGACGGCGACAGCACCGGCACGCTCGGGCCCGTCGAGGTCGAGGGCTTGGAAGGCGGCATGGGCTTCCACGTGGCCGCCCCGGTCCTTGCGGCGGACTTCGACACGTTCCTCATCCACCATGGGACGTGGAACGCGAGCCTGGACAACAACATCGCCCTGGCGGTCGACCGTCAGGCCACCATCAGCGACGTCACCAGCATCACGCTGCTGGATGGCGGGGTGCTGGGCGTCAGCCTGATCATTGACGACGGCATCGGGCCGATCAGCATCACCGACTGGACGCCGGCGCTCGGCGATGCCTTCTTCGCGAACATCGTCACGGACGCGGACGGGGCGGACGGCGGTGGCGCAGTCGGCGGCGGCCTGGACAGCATTACGACCAGCGGCGGGCTGACAATCGGGTTGCTCGACACTGACGGCGTCAACAATACCACGCCGCGCACGGCCGGCGCGAACCTCTGGCAGCACGAGAACGCTGGGCTCATTCAGGCCGGCGAGTCCGTGTCCATTACCACGCTGGACATCGGCGGCAACTTCGAGGGCATCGAGATCGTCGAGGCTGTCGGCGCCGCGTCCCCTTCCAACACCATTACAATCGCCGGTCCCGGCGCGGACACTTATCTGGTCAACGGCGACGTGAACCGGATCGGCACGCAAGGGAACACGGCTGCGGGCGCCGGCGTGGGCGATAACATCACGATCGCCGGCATGTCGATCATCGGCGGCGATCTGAACGAGATCGACGCCGGCCTTGGCAAGGTGACCATTACGGCCCCCGGCCTCGCGATCCTGGGCGGCACGCGCAGCACGCCCATCTACATCATCACGGACATGGGGATTGACTATATCCTGGCGATGGACGGGACGTGGAATGCCGGCATCAACCCGGCGACTATTGCCAGTATTGTGATCTTCCCGGTTGACGTGGCCCCGTTGGGCGTGCGCACGGAGGCTGCCGGCGACGAGGCGAGCGTGCGCATCATCGACATCGAGGGCGCGACCAGCCAGGTCGACACCGAGTTGAAGGTGATGACCCGGCAGATGGGCACGCTCTACACGGCCAACGACGACGCTCCGGTCGAGTGGGACGTCGTCGGCATCCAGGACGACATCTCACCTGCCGACGACGGGCAGCACGACTTCTACGGCATCCTGGTGGAAGGCGACGCCCGTGTCGGGGACTGGGGCGCTGACAGCAACCTCAGCGACGGTTCCATGGTCCTGACGGCCACGACGCCGGACGAGGCGGTTCTCGGCGACGTCTACGGCATCGAGATCCAGGGCACGTGGGACAACGCGGCCGACCTGGGCCTGGCCTATGGCTCAGGCGCAGGCACGGTCCACATCTTCGCCCTGAGCCTGGCCGAGATCAGCTTCGGCTCGATCGGGCGGGACTCGACGCCGGTTTCGACCCCCGGCACCAACCAGTTCAGCTACGATCATGCCGGCGGCGTCTTCGGTGACGGCGTGCTGCCGCCCGGCGGCATCGTCAACGGCTCGGGCGAAGACCTGGAGATTCAGGCCGCCTTCGCGCCGACCGATCAGCTCGACGTGGTCATCCCCATCCCGGACGGCGGTTCTATTACTAAGATGTTCATAGGGCCGACCGGGACGGTCGAGTTCATCACGTTCTCGGACACCGAGGCCGAAGGCGTCGTGGACACGGTGGTGATTGACTTCGTTCTGGGCTGGATACAGGACGTGCACCTGTTCGGCGAAAACATCGGCATCGAGTTCAACACCGCCGATCCGGACAACCCGGCCACCGACGCCGGCACCGACATCTACTACGGTTACGACCAGGCCGGCCATCTGGCGACCGACGTCACCGAGTTCAACGAGAACGCCGTCGAGTTCCTGGAGTTCTCGAGCCAGATCGGCGACGTTACGCTGCACGACGTGACGACCACCGATGCCATGGCTCCGAGCCTGGGCGACGTGATCGTCGGCTACCTCATCCCGGTGAACTCGGCGGCCGATCTGTACATGCCGGTCAACTGGATCAACAATCCCAACGACGGGACGATCGACGTGAACCCGCTCGCCGGGATCTACAGGCCGACCGTGCAGTTGTCGGCCTCGGGCGATCCGCTGTTCTTCGGCGCCGGCAACTTCTCGGTTGACGGCAGCATCATCTCGATCGTCACCAGCGGCGGCGTGGGCTCGATAGCGACGCACGACACGCGTCCGTTGATTACGCCCCTGAGCGTGGCCTATCCGTTCTCCGCGGATCAGGGCAACGTTGACCCGAGCGCCGACCTCCTGGCGCTGGTCACCGACGGCAGCGCCGGTGCCATCGACATCGAGGGCGACGCCGGCATGCTGGTGGTCGGTGATCGCATCATAATCGACACCGGGACGGACAACGCCATCTCCCCCGGTGCCGTCGGAGGCGCGGCCGATACCATCGGCATCAACGGCACGCCGACGTTCATGGCTGACATCAACGTGCAGGGCAACCTCGGCAAGACGGGCATGACGATCGGTTCGGTCACGACGGCTTACGACTACGCCGCCGACACCGAAGTGCCGACCGTCACCAGTGACGAGGTGTCCGCTCCGGACGGGATCGCGGTGGACATCAACGTCGGCGGCTCGTTGAACGCCGCCGTGGTGGCCGGCAAGCGCATCCAGGTCGAGCCCGGCGAGAACCAGGAGGACGACGACATCGCGGGCGATATCACCGCGGCGAACATCTTCGGTGATATCTGGGCCGGCGATGACATCCTGGGCGGCGCGTTGAGCGCCATTACGTCCAACGGCGCAGTGGCCGGCAGCGTGATCTGGATCCAGCTGGCCGTGGGGCGCAATTCCGTCAACACGGTCCAGACGGATAACGGTACCGCCTCCGGGGCGTACACGATCACCATAACCGACCCGGATATGGACGCCTTCCTCAACAACACGAGCGTGGGCGTCACGTCGGTGACCGATACGGAGGCCAACTTCACCGACGACAACGCCGACAATATCCTGAACGTCCCCATCGAGCTCGATTCGGGGCAGATATTCCTCACCGGCGGCAACACCGTGGTCATCACGGGCAGCCTCGCCGCCGGCGACCTGGATATCTATACGTTCCCGATCATCGGCGCCGGGACGTTCGACTTCACGGTGGTGTTCGCCGCCGGCGATGCCGACCAGCGGCTGAAGGTCTACGACGGCGAGAGCCCGGCGACCAGCATTGCAACGGTGGGGGGCTCGGCGGTCACGTTCAGCAACGCGGCCAACACGCCGAACAACATCAACAACGCAACTATTGATATTGTTGCGACGGGCGGCAGCCCGGGTGATGTGACGGCGGATCTGCTGGTGAACGACGACCTGATCAACTTCACGATTGACGCCGGTTCGGGCGCCGGCGGCTCGCTGCTGGCCGACGTGGTGGTCGGCAGGGACGGCACTGGCGCCATCAGGGACACCGGCAGCAACAACCGGATCACGGCCGACGAGAACGTCGGCTCGCAGGTCTTGGGCAACGTGATCTCGGCGGCCGACGGGATCGACCTCTTCCTGGTCGAGGCCGGCGCTCCGCCGAATGACCTGACGATCGTCTCGCCGCGGCCGGGCTTCCCGGGCAACGTCGAGTCCGACATCCTGTCGGGCGTGCCCATCGGAGCGACTGTGCCGTTGGAGACCAACGTCAACGACGCCAACCTGCCGATCTTCCAGAACGATGGCGCCGACAGCATAATCGTCGACAACCTGCGGGCAGGATGGCAGGTTGACACGGACGGCGACGGCGTCGAGGCGAATGACATGGACAGCCATGTCTACGCGACGCTTGTGGCGGCCGCCTCGATCACCATCGGCAGCATGCAGATTGACGGCAGCGTCGTCGGCAACGACGGCGTGCCTGGCGGCCACGTGGCGGCGGCCGGCATGGGCTGGATGGGTTCCGCCACTCCGTTCGCTGCCGGCTCCGCGAACCATGCCGTGCTGACGATCAGCGGCGGCACGATCGTTGAGGACCTGAGCGGCACGTTCAGCGCCGGCATGTTGGAGCCGTTCGACCGGGCGGGCGCCAGCCCGCTGAACCCGAACGACCTCGGGCCGCAGCAGCCGGGCAAGGTCTACACGCTCGGCGAGCTTGACATCGCCTACACCGGCGGCGTGCTGACCGTGGGGCGCTGGATACAGGATTACACCGGCGTCAACGGCACGGACGGCATCACGCTGGAAGAGCTGCTCGCCGGTACCGAGGGCGCGGCGAACGCGTCGTTCGCCCCGACCTTCTCGCTGGGCGCGACGTACAGCGTCAGCGCTGACATCAACGTCGTCGGGCGTCCGTATGTGGCGCCGCAGACCGGCCCGGGCAGCGTCTCGCCCGATCCGGCCGACGGCGACGGCACGGCCATCAGCATCGTGGCGCTCGGAGTGGTCCAAAACACCATCAACTTCGAGGATTCCGCGGACTTTACCGTGGTTCTGTCGAACGTGGACGCCGTCACGGCGATTGACACCGGTGGGTCGACCCCGGGCGATCCGTCGAGCCCGAGCACGTCCATGCCCTTCAACGCGGGCGGTGTTGCTTCGGGGATCGGGACGGCTAACACGCTGAACGTTACGGCGCGCGGCAATGGCGAGGGCGGACTGGACGTCGACGTCGTGGCGGCCGGTCTCGACTTCTTCGTCCTGATTGACGGCGGCCCGGCGTCCAATGCGCCGGCCGGCAGCAATAGCACCAACCCGAGGGTGCCCGACTTCTGGGCGGCCTGGGGCGCGGGCAACCTGTCCGGCAGCTGGATCGCGCAGGATGCCGATCCGACCAACGGGCTCGAGGTCGGCGACCTGACCTTCGCGCTCGCAGGCGCGGGCGACGACCTGAGCAGCAGCTTCATCGCTCAGGATGACGTGATCGCGCGCACTTTGAGCGCTCAGACCGACGGCGCGCCGCTCATTGCGGGCGGCCTGGACGTCGACATGATCGCCGGCGCGAACGTCAACAGCGGCCTCAGCGCAATGGGTCTGGCTTCGCTGTTCGACGGCGGAGCCTTCACCGGTCGCGTGGTGGCCGGCGACGACGTCGGGTCTCAGGACACCGACGCGCTCATCGTCATAGTGGCCCAGGGCGGCACCAGCGGCCAGGGCAGCTTCTCCTCGAACTTCGCGCTCGTTTCGGGCGCTGAGGATCAGTTGGCCAGCGCGGATCTGTTCGACAACTTCGCCGGCTGGCCGACCACGGAGTACGAGCCCGATCCGGACGATGTGCCGCAGGGCAACATCAGCGCCTTCGTGATCGCTGCATACAACCTCGCCGGCCAGATTGACGCCGACGACACCCAGAGGGCGTTCGGCGCTGTAACGGGCGGCGGGCTTGCCGGCGCTTCCGGCCTGACGGGCGGGTCTTTCCGCGGCGGCATCCATGTCGGCGCGGGCAACGACCTCAATATCATGGAGGTTGGAGACAACCGCCAGGACGGCAACCTGAGCGCGACGGTCCGCACGTCGGGCGACCTCGATGTGTCCGACATGCTGGGCGTCACACTAGGCATCCTGGTGGAGAACGACATCTCCGGTAACATCCACGTCGGCATCACCAACCCGAACGGCATCGGGTCGGGGAGCCTCGCCGGCGACGTGATCGCTGAGGGCAACATCACCAGCGACATCATCGCCAGCGGCCACATCGGCGTGGACGGCGACATGATCGCTGCCGGTGGGACGATTCACATCATCCAGGCCGGCAACCCGGTCGATGGCAGCTCGGCCGTCATGGGCTCGCAGTGGCTCAACGGCACGTTCGGCGTGATCGCGAGCGACATCTACGCCGGCGGCGGCTTCACCAGCGGCGGCTTCCTCGGCGCCGGTCAGGCCATCCAGGGCAACCTCGCCCTCGGCACGAACGCCGGCATCGGCTCCAGCGGCTTCCGCGATGTCAACGTCCGGATCGGCTCGGACACGGACATCTACCATCTGAACGCGGGCCTCTGGATCATGTTCGTCGAGGGCGGCAACTTCGAAGGCACGGTTGCCGAGCCCTTCGGCACCGTGGACATGATCGTTAACCAGGGCTCCAGCACGGTCATCATAGACGTTGACGCTCCGACCGGCACCGGCACGGGCGCCAGCGTGCGCAGCATCCTGATCGGCGACGAAGTGCTGAACGGGTCCAACATCAGGATCGAGGACGGCAGCCTCGGCTGGCTCGGCGTTGCGGACGATGTGCCCGGCCTGAGCGCTTACATTGACCAGCGCCTGACCGCGCTCGGCTTCGACTTCCTCTACGGGATGCCGGACTTCTTCGTCAGTTCGATCCCGCAGGAGGGCAAGGTCGAGGAGACGTTCAATAACGACGAGCAGCGCATCGAGACGAACATCAGCATCAGCGTGGCCGACACGTTCGGCGTGCCGGACGGCCTGCATTCGCCGGCTGGTCCTGTCAGCCCGCTGGCGGCGCTGGTGGATAACGGCCTCGGCACGAACGCCGACATCTACTTCGAGGCGGGCGTGCAGGGCACGATCACCGTCTACAACGGCGATTACGATCCCGATGGCGCCGGACCCGCGGCCCCGTGGGACCTCGGCAACGTCGGCGACATTTACATCGGAGTCGGCGTCAGCGGCGCGTTCACGATCAGGGCCTACGATTCCATCGGCGAGGTGGCCGTCAACGACAACGTGAACGGCCATCTGCAGTTGCAGGCGACCACCGGCGGCATCGGCGGCGTGGCCGTGGTGCACGGCTCTATCGTGAGCAACGGCGCCATAACGATGGACGCCTTCGGGAACGTCGGCGAGTCCGACTGGAACGAGAACGGCGTGGCCGACGGGGCCGAGGACCTCAACGGCGACGGCTACATCATGCCGGCGCTGTTCGTGGCCGAAGCCGGCGTCAGCGACAGCCAGCTGACGATCCAGTCCACCGGCGGCAACATCGGCGACGTGATCGCCGAGGACACCATCTCAGGCGGTGGTGGGTACGGTATGATCAATGCCCTGACCGGCAACGTGGGCAAGATCCACAGCCGCGTGGGCAACATCAGCAACGTCCACATTCAGTCCGGTGGCAGCCTCCTCGGCATGATCGCCGAGAACGGCCAGATCTCCGGCGCTAACATCCACGTCCAGGATGACGTGCTGCAGCTCTACGCGAGCAGCGGCATAAGCGGGACCATCCTGGCGGAGCGCGGCAGCGTGGGCAACATCTACACCGAGACGGGCAACATCACCGGCACGATCACCGCCGGTGGCTCGGTCGGTGACATCGTTGCCAGGACGGGCTCCGTTAGCGTGAACGTGGTGGCGTACGACAGCATCGGCAGCGTCTACGCCGACAGCGTCAGCGTCACCCTGGAGGCGAAGACCGGCGACGTGGCCGTGGTCAACCACCCGCACACGAAGGAGATCTGGACCTTCGTCTTCTGCCAGCCGCTGCAGCTGGTCAAGACCGTCCAGACCGGAGCGCCGCTGGCAGGCGTGACGGCGACCACCGGCGACGTCGACGCCGACATCACGGCCGGCCAGGACATCGGCAACGTCACGGCCGTCCTGGGCGACGTGAGTGGCGACTACGTCGCGGGGAACGACATCGGCCTGCTGACGGCCGGCAATGACATCTATCACACCGGGATCCAGGCAGGCGGAGATCTTGCCGGCCTCGACGCCGGGGATGACATCGAAGAGATGCATGCCGACGTCGCGGGCGCGGTGGGCTACATCACCGCCGGCGACAACGTGACCAGGATCCACATCGAGGCCGGGTCAATCGGCGACATCACTGCGGAGAACGGCTACATCTCCGATGTGACGATCGACTCGATGACCCACATCGGCCGCGTGAGCGCCAGCCTCGACATCGAGGGCGAGTTCACCGCCGAGACCGGCAGCATCGGTAACGGCGCGGTCGCCTTCGAGTCCCACGCCGGCGACATCGACGTCTGGGCCATAGCGGGCCAGGACATCAACGACGTGATCGCCCACACGGGCAGCATCATGTCGACGGTCGATACGGTGCTCATCAACGTGGACGGCGTCGTGGTAAACGCGTGGTACTACTATGACTACCTCGTGGGCGCCGGCCACATGGTTCTGAGCGTGGGCGAGGTCGACGGCCTGTTGAGGGCCGGCGGCTCGATCGGCGACCTGGTCGCTTTCGACTCGATCGGCAACTACGTCGTGCAGGCCGGTGAGGACGTCGGCAGTATCTCGACGACCGTCGGGCTGGTTGGCGCGCCGGAGATCATCGATCTGAACGACTTCGCCGAGTTCGAGGTATACCTGGTCCCGGTCGACCCCTGGTGGGTCGAGATGGGCATGTTGACGGTCGTGGCCAATGATAGCATTGGCAACGTCAGCAGCGCGCTCGACATCGGCGTGGCCGACCAGACGATGCTCCTTAGCGGCATCGAGACCACGATTGACAGCTCGCCGGTCGTGCTGCACGCGGTCAACGGCTCGATCGGCCACATCGAGTCGGTTGGCGGCAGCATCGTCAACATCGAGGCCGTCGCCAACCTGGCGATCGGCAACGTCACCGCCAGCGAGGACATCCTCGGCACCTACATCGTCGAGGATGGCCCGATCGGCGACATCATCTCGCAGGTCGGTGACATCGGCGCTCCCGATGAGCCCATTCTGGTCAAGGCTAACGGCGGCGTCGAGATCGACCCCTACAGCCTCCAGTACGTGCACATCGTCAACGGCGACGTGCTGGACGGCGTCGGAAGGGTCTACGCCGAGATTGGCAACATCTACGCCGATATCGAGACCGGCGGGAGCGTCGGCGCTGTGCAGTCGAGCGATCAGGTGCTCGGCGGCATCGCCGCGCCGATGGGTGAGGTCGACGTATACCTGAGGGTGGGCGGCCACGTCGGCGGCCTGTCCGGACAGAGCGTTGATCTTGATCCCGACTCGGTCATCCTCGGGTCCATCGGCATCCTGCGGAACATCCAGGACGGCGGCGGCACCGTGCAAGGCGTGGACATCCACAACCCGCTGATCATCATCAGCGAGGGCGTCGACTACCGCGTCGAAGTCGCTGACGGCATCGCGTCCGTGACCTACGCCGTGCTGGGCGGCACCGTGATGTTCACGAACATCACCTACACGCCTGGCGCGACGGGCGGCATCGCGGTCGAGACGACCACGGGCGGCCGCATGCAGTACGGCGCGCCTCTGGACTCGCCGGTGCAGGTGGTCGTCCAGGAGATGGTCGTCAACGGTGACGTCGCCGACATCGCCGTCGAAGGCGACCTGTTGGCTCTCACCGTTGCGGGCGATCTGGTTGGCGGCACGCTGTGGGTCGAAGGCAGCGCCGGAGACCTCTACGTGGCCGGCAACCTGGGCAGCTCAACGTCAGGATCCAACCCGTTCGTCGCGGCCAATGAGGCCGTGCGGGTTGAGGACCTCGACCCGCAGGTGTTCTCCCTGGATGTCCGTGGCACCAACTACGGCTTGGTCAACGTCACGCTCGGTGCGTGGCAGTGGCTGACCTGGCAGAACACCATGAGCCCCGACGGAGACGGCGACGATTACATGACCGTCTTCCTCGGCGCCGGTCAGGCCAACCTGACGATCAACAACGGCTACCTCGAGACCGTGGCTCTGGCCAACGGTTACGCGGGGAACCTGGTCGTCGTCACCGCTGACGATCACTTCGGCGACTCGCCGGCGGACCGGACCCCGACGAGCCTCAGCGGCGCCAACTGGCAGGACGGCGTGACGCTCTTCCTGCAGCCGGTGATGGCCGACCTCGGGGTCAACGCCCTCGGCACGCTGTTCGACAACGAGGTCTTCGAGGGCGGCACCGTGTCGATCGGCCGGAATGACTCGGCTCAGGTCGGCAGGATCGTCGGCGAGGGCGGCGCCGGGTTCTGGCTCATCAACGGCGTGGTTGAGGGCAGCGTCGGCTCGATTGACGCCTCGACCACCCCGAGCGGCGTCGTGGGCCTCACGATCGCCGGCAACGTCGGCGAAGTGCGCGGCATGTCCAGCTACTGCGTCGCGGGACTGGACGTGCGCGGCGACGCCGGCGTCATCGAGAGCTTGGTGGTGCAGAACGTGGACGTCAACGGCTCCGTCGGCCGCATCCAGGCCACCAGGAGCATGTCCAGCGTCAGGGTCGGCGGCAACGCCGGCATCGTTGACGGCGGCAGCTTGCTGACCAACGTGCAGGTCGGCGGCAGCGCGGTCTCCGTCAAGGGTGGGGTCGTCTGGGATGTTGAGGTCGGTGGCAGCATCGGCGTCAGCTTCGCGGATGGCCATCCGGAGACGCTCGGCCTCGGCTCTGACTTCACGTCGCAAGAGGTGGCCGATCTGCTCGGGACCACGGTTTCGGGCCTGAACAGCATCGCCGATCTCGGGGCCAACGGTTCCCGGACACTCGGCGGCCTGGAAGCCAACATCCTCGGTCGCGTGAGCGTCGGCGGCGGCATCAGCGACGTGACGGTCAGGTGGTGGGCGGACGCTGGTGCTCAGCTGTTGAACAGCGCTGTGGACGACGCGTTCATCCGTGGCGACTGGAGAGGCAACTGGGTCAAGGAGGACGGCGTCCTGATCGAGTGGCCCGGCATGCGGCACGGATGACCGACGGGCTTAGTGGCCCCACGGCGCGAAGCGTCTTGAGGCCAGAAGGAGCACAGAAAGGGCGCTTGGGGCACCAGCCTCAAGCGCCCTTTAACTTTCGTGCGATCCGGTTGCGTCGGATGGAGCTCGCCGCTGATGGACGAAGCTGAACTGCAGCGGACGCTCGACAAGCACTGGAACTGGCTTCTGCACAGGGAAGGGGGCGAGCGCGCCGACTTCAGCGGCCGCAAGCTCGTCGGCGCCGACCTCTCGGAAGCCAGCCTCATGGGGGCGAAGTTCTACGCCGCGGACATGAAGGGATGCAACCTCGGGGCGGCTGACCTGAGGGGCGCGAATCTCGTGGAGGCGGACCTCTCCTGGGCGAACCTGTCGCACGCCGACCTGCGCGGCTCCGACCTGCGCGGCGCCGACCTGCGGGATGCGGACCTGCGCGGGGCGAACCTGGCCGACGCCCTCACGGAGGGCGCGCTGATGGACGGGGAGGAAGGACAGTAGGGCCGGCCTGCTTCGCGGGGCGCGTGGCGCGAGTCTGGACGGGGCTCTCGTGGTGGGCCCCGCGGTGGCACAGCGGCCGAGGGATGCCTGGAGGCGGGCAAAAAGCCCCGGCTCGGCGCCAAGTCGACTGCCGAACCGGGGCTTGTGGGTCAAGCGGCAAACGCGCAGCTTCCGACCGCGCTCCGCAATGCGCCTTACGTCTGGCCGGGGGCGGCCTGGGCCTGCTCCAGCAGACGGGTCATGGCCTGGTGGAGTTGGCCGACGTTGCGCAGGCTCATCACGATCTGACTGTCCACCTTTAGCTCGTTGGTGGGCAAGAAGGTCTTGCCGAAGCTCATGAAGACCTCGCCTTGGCGGACGGTGAGCGTGCAGAAGTTGGCGTACTGGGGAGTGACACCTTCGAAGTTCAGGCGCACCTGACCGGCGCCGGTGACGGGGCGCTGGGCAGCGCCCGGAGCCGCCTGGGCCGCGCCTTCTTGTTCGGGCTCGTCGACCCGTTCTTCGTCTGCCATCCTTCTTCCTCCTCGAGGTGAAGCAAGCAAGGGGAAAACGGCGCAACGCGTGTTGCGCGCGGTTCGTACTGCGCAAGAAAGCCCGATTCTACAGCAGGATGGGCCCTCAATCAAGCAAAACGAGAGCCTGCGAACCGGGCAGCCGGGGATGGAGCGGGTGAAGGGATTCGAACCCTCGACACCTAGCATGGCAAGCTAGTGCTCTTCCGCTGAGCTACACCCGCCCCGGCAGAGCGGCGAACATATGGCGTTAGTGCGAAGGGGGGGATTCGAACCCCCAATTCGCCGTGCGGCGAACTAGATCCTAGGTCTAGCGCGTCTGCCAATTCCGCCACCTTCGCCCTCTAGCCCCAATACTACCGAAAACCCACCGGCCCGCGCAAGGGGAACCCATCCCGAGGCATGCACTGCCACGGGTTGCTTTGCGCGCCTCGGCGGCGCTAAGATGGGCGCCGACCTGTGGATGCCGGAGGCCGCCGTGAGCATCCCCGTTCTGCACTGCTACGCGGACCACAAGTGGACAGGCCCGTCCGAGCCGATCGCGCAGCTCTGCCGGGAACTGTCCCGGCGGGGATGGCCTTCGGACCTCGCCTGCCGGGCCTGCGACGACGCCGACCGGACCGGCCTGCCCGCGCGGGCCCGGGACATGGGCGTGCGCGTCTTCGACGACTTCCGGTTTCGGCGCAGCCTGCGCGCGTGGCGCCACGTGCGCGACGCGCGGCGGCTGGCCGGGCTGATCCGCGGCGGCGGCTACGGGATCGTCCATTGCCACGGCACGTGGGACCACGTGATCGCCTGCCTGGCGCTGAGGCGAGTGCGCGGAGTCCCGCTGGTGCGCACCGATCACCGGGCGCGCGACTACAAGCGGAGCCTTCTCTGGCGCCTTTTCTACAGCCCCCCGATGACCGACCATCTGGTCGTCCTGAGCGACCGACACAGGGCCGAGGCCGTTGACCGAATGGGCCTTGACCCCGCAGCAGTCACGACCATTCGTGGCGCGGTGGACACGGACGAGTTCCGTCCCGTGCAGGGGCCGGCGTCGGCGCGCGGGCGGTTCGGGCTCGAGCCGACCGACTTCGTGGTCGGTGTCGTCGCCCGCGTGCAGCGGCACCGCCGGTTCGAGGTCCTGCTGGAGGCCGCCCGCGCCGTGCGGCAGCGGACGGGCAACGTCAAGATCGTCGTCTGCGGGCGAGGCACACATAAGGAGGAGCTGCTCGACCGGCCCGTCGCCGAGATGGGCCTTGGGGGGACGGTCATTGCGCTCGGCTACCGCCGCGAGGACTACCGGGAAGTGCTGTCGATGCTCGACGCGGGGCTGATGCTCGTGCCGGGCAGCGACGGCTCGTGCCGGGCAGCGCTCCAGATGGCCGCCATGGGCAAGCCGCTCGTCGTTGCGCAGCGCGGCGTGCTGCCCGACATCGTGCTGGACGGCCAGACCGGCATCGTTGTCGACGACACGCCGCAGAACCTGGCGGACGCCATCCTCCAGATGGCGGCCGACGCCGGGCGGCGGCGCGGTTGGGGGCAGGCGGCGAGACGGCGCATGTGCTGCCGCTTCTCTCTCGCGCGGCACGCGGACGACACCGTGGCGCTCTACGAGAGAGTCCTGGCCCAGAGCCGGCCGCCCCGGGGCTAACGCGGTCGCGCAAAGAACTCCTTTGTCGCCCTCAACGCGTCCTGGCGATCTCGGAACACGTGGTGCCGCGTCGGAAGGCTGCTCAGGAAACTCCTCCCGTACGCCTTGGTCACCATGCGCCTGTCCGTGACGATGATGACGCCCGTGTCCGTCCGGTTGCGGATCAGCCGGCCGAAGCCCTGCCTGAAGCTGATCACGGCCTCCGGCAGCGTGTAGTGGAGGAAGGGGTCGCGGCCCAGGGTGCGCAGGTAATCGGTGCGGCCCCGAACGAGCGGGTCCGTGAAGACGTGGAAGGGCAGCTTGGTCAGCACCAGGCAGCTCAGGGTCTCGCCCGATATGTCCACTCCCTCCCAGAAGCTCCGCGTGCCGAGCAGGACTGAGGAAGTCACGCTGCGGAACAGGGACGTGACGGCCTCGCGGCTCCCGCTGTGGCCCTGGGCCAGCACCATGATGCCGGCCCTCTCCAGCGGCTCCTTGATCGTCTCGTAAACGGCGTCCAGCAGCGAGTACGACGTGAAGAGCACGAGCGCCCGCCCCTGCGTGCATTGCAGCAGGTCCGTCAGGAACGACGAAAGCTCATCGTCGAACACCCTGTCGCGCCGCCCGCCCGGATCCGGCAAGAAGGTCGACACGCCGACCAGAGCCTGCCGGTCGTAATCGAACGGCGAGCCCAGGGCCAGGAGCTGCATGCGGCCTGCGGGCAGCTCGCCGGCGCCCAGCCGCTCGCGCATGTAGTCGAAGCCTCCGTCCACCCGGAGCGTGGCGGAGGTCAGCACAACGCACCGTTTCGCGTCGAAGAAGAAGCGCCGCATGTGGTCCGAGATCTGAAGGGGCGCGGCATGCAGGGAGTAGAACGTGCGTCTCTCGCGCGCAGTCCTCTCCAGCCAGTAGACGTGGCTCTCCTCCTCCTGCTTCAGGACGAACTCGACGGCCAGGCTCACGTCGCGCAGCCGCGCCACCTGCGCGCGCAGGTCGCCGGCAAGCTCTTCCGCAGCTTCGATCCGCTCCCCCGCGTCCTGGAGGGCCTTGGCTAGGCTCTCTGCCTTCTCGCCCAGGGAATGGATCGTCTGGCGCAGCCTTTCGGCAGCGCCCCACACCTCGCTGCCGGGTCCGAGGTCGGGCTGGCATTCCCGCAGCAGAAGCCTCTCCACGTAGGGCGGGAACTCCACGAAAGGCTCGGCCAGAAGCTCGAAGAACTGCCCGGCCGCGTCGACCACGTCGGTGACGGCGTCCATGGCTGCCCCTCCGAGGCCGTTGAGCCCCTCGCGAACGGCCGCGTCTGAGGGCCTCAGGCTCCGGCCGACCTCGTACATGACGGTGGCCAGCAGCCCGCTGCCGCTCCCGTCGCGCCGCGGCCGATAGAGGGAGTTCGTCACCCGGTACACGCTCAGGCCGTCGACCACGGTGGCCAGCGCTTCGGTGGCGACGTCCTCCAGGTTGTGGGCTTCGTCGAAGACCAGACACCGATAGGGCGGAAGGACCGGCTGGTCCAGGCCCAGCTCCCAGAAGAGCAGGGCGTGGTTGACGACGATCAGGTCCGCAAGCTGCGCCAGGGCTCGGGCGCGCTGCACGAAGCACCTGCTGCGGAAGCGGCAGGCCCGGCCGAGGCATTCCTCGGGTCCTGTCACGATGGCTCCCGTGATGGAGGGGGCGCCGGGGCTCAGCAGGAAACCGTTGCACTCGGCCAGGTCGCCCGACTCCGTCCGGGCCGCCCACACCACGAGCGGCAGGAGCGTCATGAACTCCTCGCGCTCGGCCAGCTCGCGCTCGAAGTGGCGCACCAGATGCACGAAGCGGCGCACGCACAGGTAGTTGCGCCGGCCCTTCAGCAGCGCCGGCTCGAACCGCCCGGGCAGCAGATCCATCAAGAGAGGCAGGTCCTTGCGGTAGAGCTGCTCCTGAAGGTTCTTCGTGTTCGTGGAGACGAGCACCTTGTCGCCGTTCGTGCAGGCCCACGCGATGGCCGGCAGCAGGTAGGCCATGGACTTGCCCGTGCCCGTGCCGGCTTCCACCATGAGGTGATGGGGCTCGTTGAGAGCCTCGCAAACGGCCTTGACCATCTCAACCTGCTCGTCCCGCTGCTCGTACTGGGGCAGACGCTTGCCGACAGGGCCGCGCGGCGTGAACATCGCCGCGATTGCGTCCGTCGGCACGGGCTCGTCGGAAGGCTCGTCCTTTCCGCACTTCTGCGCCCGCGAGAAGATCTCGCGGTGGTCCTGGAACAACGCCAGCAGGTCGTCCTCGGGGCGGGCGGACAGGTGCATCTCGCCTCGTCTCGATGCGGCCTCGGCAAGGAAGGGGGCGAGCGGGTCGTTCGCCGCCTCCGCGATGCGGCAGACGGCGTCCAGCGCCGCCGGCGGCATCTGCGCCAGCTCGTCCATCAAGGCGCCCCAGACGCGGGCCAGCAGCCGCGCCCGGGGCAGGGCGCGCACGGCTTCCACCGGCTCCAGGCCGAGGGCGCCCGCGACGCCTTCCAGGGAGTAGTCCGTCTGCTCGGGACGAGCGATCCGGGCTAGCCGCAACGCGTCCAGGCACTTCGTGGGCCTTGCCTCGGCGCTTTGCGCGAACGCGCGGAAGGACTCGACGTCGTAGACGACGAAAAACGCACCGCGGCCGAATGCGGCCAGCTCCTTCAGCACGGCCTCCGGCGGCGGCTTGCCCAGGACGTCGGTTTCCCGCAGGCCGGCGCGCTTCCTGAGCGCAGGGGAAAGCGCGCCCGCGTCGGCGATCTGCTCGAACTCGCGCGTCCGGCCGTCGCGGGCAGGGCGCACCGCCGCCGCTTCCAGCACGCTGTCCTCCGCCGGGGACGGGCCGGTAGTCAGCAGCGCGGCGAATGCGAGTGGCTTGGTGCCCATGTTCTCCCGCTATTATACGCACGTTTAGTAGCTCTGCAAGGGACGGGGGCTTGCTTGCGGAGCGCGAGGCGCTCGGCAGCGGCTTATTGCAAATCGCCGGGCCTTTGCCAATAATACGCCCCGGGCTTGGCGCCCCGCCGCGCCGTTATGGTCGTTCTTCCCGGAGGCGCACATGATCCAGCGAACGATGGGCTTCATCGGCGCCGGCACGATGGCCGGCGCGCTCATGGACGGCATGCTTCGGGCGGGCGCCGCCAGCGCGCAGAGGCTGTACGCCAGCGACCCGTCGCCGGAGCGCCGCAAGGCCTTCGCCGCCACGATCGGGCAGAACGTGCTCGCGGACAATGTGACGCTCGTGCAGGCCTGCCGGGTCGTGGTCCTGAGCGTCAAGCCGAACGTCGTGCCCGCCGTGGCCGAGCAGATCGCCCGCCACCTCATGTCCAATCACCTGGTCGTCTCGATAGCCGCCGGCGTCACGCTGGCGCGGCTGCGCGGGATGCTGGGCACGGATCGCCTTGTGCGCGTGATGCCGAACACCCCGGCCCTCGTCGGGGCGGGGGCGGCGGCTTACTGCGCCGCTCCCGGGGCGACCACTGAGGACGCCGACCTCGTGGCGGAGATGCTGGGCGCCGTCGGCCTGTGCGTGCGGGTGGGCGAGGAGGGCCAAATGGACGCAGTGACGGGCCTGAGTGGCAGCGGGCCCGCATACGTTTACCTCGTCATACAGGCCCTCAGGGAGGGCGGAGCGGCCGCAGGGCTTGGCCCCCGTGCGGCGGCGGAACTGGCCGCACAGACGGTCCTGGGGGCAGCCAGGATGGTCCTGGAGACCGGCAGGGACCCCCGGGAACTCATCCGCGACGTGGCGACGCCCGGCGGCACCACCGTGGAGGGCCTGGCCGTGCTGGAGGAGGCCGGCGTGCCGAAGGCCTTCCGCGACGCCGTCCTCGCCGCCACGGCGAAGTCCCGCCGCCTGTCCCGGGGCGACTGAGCCTCACGCCCCGGTCACGGGTCGCATCAGCACGACGGCGTGCACCTCGATGGCTTCGCCTCGGCCGACAGGCCCGAGCCCCTCGGCCGTGCGGGCCTTGATGCTCATGCTTGCGGCGGGCAAGGCCATGATCGCGGCCAGGCGGTCGCGCATCTTGGCCTTCGCTTCGCCCAGGCGAGGCCGCTCGGCCACGATGTTGACGTCCACGTTGGAGGGCGCGAGTCCGGCCTTCTCCCGGGCCAATCGGACGGCCGCCTCGAGGATGCGGGCGCTGTCGGCGTCCTTCCACTCTTCGTCCGTGTCAGGGAAGTGCTCCCCGATGTCCCCGAGGGCTGCCGCCCCCAGGACGGCGTCCGCCACGGCGTGCATCACGGCGTCGCCGTCGCTGTGGGCGATGAGGCGGGGATAACCGGGGAAGCGCACTCCGCCCAGCACGAGCGTGCCGTCCTCGCCGAACCTGTGGATGTCGTACCCGATGCCTACCCGCATCTGCACCTCACGGACCGGGCGATGAGCCGCGGGGCTGACGCGCGCATATTCTACTTCCGGACACGCCCGCTGTCACACGCATGTGCGACAGGGACCTTCGATTGACAGCCCGGCCGCGCGGCATCAGAATGGGATCGGACCCTAAGAGCCTCTAGTGTGCTGTCAAGGAAGTCGTCTTGCATTTTCGCAGCCACCGCTCGATAGCGGCCGCGACCCTGTAGGGGCACGGCGCGCCGTGCCCCTACGTATCAGTCCGCACATGACACCGGCTGCAGAACGCAAGGTTGCTTGTTGAACAGCCCTCTAGCAGAATGCCGCGTGAGCCGCGTTGCGCCTCCGGCCGGGTGGATGCAAGAAAGGGCTCCGAGCTCGTGCCAGGGTCAGGCACGGCGAGGAGGCCTGACACAGCAGACGCCGGCCTGAGCCGCAACCCGAAGGGACGGGCGTCCTTCGCCGCATTCCGGCGTCGCGCAGGCTTGGCGCATCGGGCCCCTAATGCGCCGGCGCCCGACGCTCCTTGGCCTGCGGCGAAGTCCGCTCCGTCGCGGCCACGGGTCATTCTGCTAGAGGCTCTAGGAGGCGTTGCCATGGAGAACGTATCTGCGTCCGAACGCCGGGCCGGCGCGCGCGATGAGGAGTTGTGGGCGGCCTTCGTCCGGGGAGACGACTCGGCGCTGGAGGCGCTCGTCCGGCGGCACAGCGACGCCCTGTACTGGTATCTGCTGCTGAGCACCGGCAATCAGGACTCCGCCGTCCAATGCCTGCGGGACGTGTGGGCACTGCTGGTCGCCTGGCGCCGTCCGTTCGAGGGTTTCGCGGGCTTCAAGGCCTGGCTCTACGCCGTGGCCACGCAGAACTCCGTTCCCGCCACCCACCCCGAACCGCTCGGCCTGACCGATCTGATCGACGACATGAAGAGGGGGCCCCAGACGTCCCGGCGCTCGAAGCTCTTCTTCGCGATCAAGGACCTGTCGCGCTTCGTCCGTCAGCCGTTCCTTCTGGTCACCGTGGGGCGCCTGACGGTCGAAGAGGCCGCGGCGGCCTGCAACTTCACGGTCGACCGAACGCTGAGCTGCGTGCAGAAGGCGTTCCGCTGGCTGGCGCGCACGGACGCCTTCAGCACAGTGCAATCCAGCGATGAAATGTAGAGACACAGAGCGCCTGATTGTGTTGACGCTGCTCGGCGCGCCCGACGCGGATGCGCGCGCCGCGCTTGAGGAGCACCTGTGCGCGTGCGTCAGGTGCGCGCGGCGCACGGCGCTCTATGGGACGGTTCGGGACGACGTGCGCCGGATGGAACGGGTGGCGCCGCCCGAGGAGGCGCGGGACTTCGTGGACCGGGCTGTTCGGGAGGCGCTGGAGGCCGCCCCGGGGGCGCGGCCCGCGCGGAGGGCGCCTGCCGATCCCCGTCCCGAGCGGTCCACCGCGTTCAAGGTGCTGGCGTTCATCGGCGCCGTCGCAGCCCTGGTGGCCCTGGTGGCCGTGATGCTGGCGGCATTCGGGGAGCGCGGGGAGCCGCAACCGGGCATGGGCGACGTGGTCTTCTCGACCGGAGAGGTGGAGGTGAGCACGCCGGGCGCGGCCATGTGGCGCGAACTCGGGCGAAGGGAGTTCCTGCCCGCCGGCGCGCGGCTGCGCACGGGAGCGGACTCGCTGCTGGAAGTGCGGGGTCCGGGCGTCTCGTGGCGCCTGCCCGGGATGTCAGGGATCGCCCTGGAAGGGCCTGCCCAGGCCGAACTGCTGGCCGGGCGGCTGCACGTGCGCGCCGACGGCGGGCAGGGAGAGGACGTGCGGCTCGCAGGCGCTGGCGGCCTCGTCACGTGCCCCGAGGGCGAGTTCGTCGCCGTCCTCTCGATGAAGCGCATGCGCGTCGGCTGCGTCTCCGGGCGCCTGTCGCTGGAGGGGGAGGGCGGACCCGTAGAGCTGGCGGCCGGCCAGGTCGCGATGCTGGCCGAGGGCAAGCTCACCGGGCCGGTGCGGCGCGCGCGGAGCGGGGACCTCACGCACTGGCTCAAGATGTTCGACGCGCCGGCGGACGGCGGCCTCGCCATGCGGCAGCTCGCCTGCGTCTGCATCTCGCCGGACGCTCCGGCCCTGCCGCCGGAAGTCGTGATCGAAGACCTGGCGATATCCGCCAGGGCGAGCGGCCCGATCGCCGTGGTGAGCGTTCGCGCCCGGCTTGCGAACACGGGGGCGGAGGAGTGGCGCGGGAGCTTCTCGGTGGGTCAGGCGTTGCTGCCCCTGGCCATCGCCCAGTCGGGGGATGCGCCCCTCGTCCTTGCACCGGGAGAGGCCCGGTCCCACGAGGCCGCCGCCGTCTGCCTGATGAGGGGCCGGAGCGGGTTCTTCGGCCTCGGGCTGAACCCGCAGGCGTGGACCCCGAACCCGATCGGGCGACTGCGATTGGCCGTCCGGGCGTCGGCGGACGGGGGCATCAAGGAATTCACCTGTCCCACGGCGGCCTACCGCGCGAGGCGCCAGCAGGCCGTGGACTGGTCCTGGAGCGCCGCGCAGTTCGACCCCCGGCGCCCGCTGGTCGTGGAGTTCGCGTTCGGCGAGCCGGACGGCGTGGACGCCCTGTGGCTCTCCGGGCAGGCCGGCGAGCGGGGCGTCGTCGCGTGGCGGCCGGACGCGCGGAAGGAGGACTGGGTCCGCAAGGGGCGCAACGTCTTCTTCGCGTTCGACGCGGCGGCGGACTTCGGCCCGGGCGGCCGTGCGTACGCGCACGAGGTGCTGGAGGTCCTGCTGCGCTCGCTCCCGCCGGGCTGCGCGACGGCGCTTCTGGCGTACGACGGCAAGGTGAGGAGCGCTCCCGATCCGCTGGCTCTGCATCTGCCCGCCCGCGTGGAAGCCATGCTGTCCGCGCTGTGGAGCCTGGAGGACGGGGGAGACCGCAACACGCGCAGTTTTCTCGCTCTGGCGCTTGAGTGGGCGTCCGTCCCGGAGGGGGACGGGCTGCTTGTGTTCGTGACAGGTCGAGGCGGCGCGGACGAGCTCGGCCCGGCAGTGACCGGGCCGGACAACGGCGCGCTGCGTGTGGCGACGCTCCAGGTCGGCGCGACCGAGCCTGCCGCCGCCTATCAGTCGCTGTGCGCAGGCTCAGGCGGGGTGGCGCTGGCGCTGCCGCCCGCGTGCGCCCCCGAACTGGCCGCGCTGGACTTCGTGGCCAACCTGGGCTCGCCCGCAGCGGCGGACGTGGGAGTCGAGCTCACGCGCGGGAGCTGCGAGGGCCTGATAACCGGCGCAGCCCGGTTCGCCAACCAGCCGGTTGCGATTGTCGTCGAGCCCTCGCCCGGCGCGGCACGCGTCAGCGGGCGGTTCCACGCTGCGGCCGGCGGCGACCGGCTGACGCGCGACTTCGAACTGGCGACGCCGGCGCAAGCCGACGTCCAAGGCGCCGCGGCGGACGCGCTGATCGAAGCGCTGTCCCACCGGTCGGCGCCGGCTGCGTCCGGGGACCGCTGAGGGCGAGGGGCGAAAACGTGTGAAATCCATCCCGGCTCTCTGTTAGAATGACGCGCCCGGGATGACGTGTCAGGCGTCGTCGAGGCACTGCGGGAAGGGACCCATGCACAAGGGGCGAGCGCTGCCGTCCGGCCTGTTGGCGGGATTCGCGTCCGTCGCGCTGGCAGTGGCCTGCGTCGCAGGCGGCGTATCGGCCGTCGAGGTGTGGACGCCGGAGACGGGCGAAGTGGAGCTCGAGAAGGCGCCCCGCGACACGGCCGATGCGCGCCGGGAGCACGCGCTGGCCCTGATCGGGGCAGGGCAGTGGGGCAGCGGCATAGCGGAGCTTCGCGCGCTGATCGAGGCGGACCCCGAGGGGGAATGGGTGCCGGAGGCCCGGCTTGCCATAGCGCAGGGACTGCTGGCGCAAGGCGACGCCGTCGACGCCTTCGAGGAGCTGGAGAAGCTGCGCACGGGGCGGGAGGAGACGCCGCTTGGCAAACGGGCCAGGGAGCTCCAGTTCAGGGCGGCAAGGGTGCAGTCCGAGCGCGGGCTCGGCCCGGCGCGCAAGCTCTACGACCGGATCATGGAGACGCCCGCCGACGCCGAAGAGGCGGCCCTCGCCCAGAAGGAGAAGGCCGACGCCGTCTTTGCCGCGGGCCGCTACGTCGAGGCCCAGGACGAATACATGGCGCTCGTGGACCTCTACCCCTACAGCGAGTGGGTGCCTTACTGCACGTTCAAGATAGCCCAGTGCGAGTGGGAGCTGGCCAGGTGGCTCCAGTTGGGGATGGAGGGCGTGCGCAAAGCCGAGCGTTCGCTGCGCGACTTCGTCGAGACGTTCCCGACGCATTCCTACGCGCCGCAGGCGAAGGAGATGCTGGCGGACGCGCGCCGCACCATGGCCGAGCTCTGCCAGGACATCGCTGCGTTCTACATCAAGACCAAGAATAGGCCGTGGGCGGCCGTCAGCTACCTCGATTGGATAGTGCAGGAACTGGCGGAGACGCCCCAGGCCGAGTGGGCGGCGGAAGAGCTGAAGGCGGTGAAGGCGCAGAAGGAGACCCCGCTGCACGGCAGCCTGCGGCCCCTCAAGCTGGACGGGGTGAGCAGGCAGGAAGCGGGCGGTTAGGGCCCGTCCGGGCCGCGGGCCCCCAGGCGCTGTGGACTCGGATTGATGAACAAGGGATACCTCATGGTCGGGCTGCTCGGCCTCGTGGCATTGTCCCAAGGCTGCGGATACACCGCCGGCGGCCTGCTGCCCGAGGACGTTCGGACGGTCTACGTGGAGTTCTTCGACAACGCGACGTTCCGGCGGGAGAACGAGGTGGCGCTCACGAAGGCCGTGGTGTCGGAGATCAAACTCCGCACGCCCCTCATCCTGGCGCCCAGGGACGAGGCGGACAGCGTCCTGCACGGCCAGATCGTTGACTTCCAGGAACAGACGCACGTGAAGACCGAGCATGACGAGGTCTTGCTGACCAGGGCGAGGGTGAAGGTCCAGTTCCGATGGACCGACCGGCTGACGGGGGCCGACATCGTGCCCGAGGAGACGGTGGAAGAGATGGCACAGGTTCCCGGAGGGGCGGTCGGGGCGCCGGCCGGCAGCGTTCCGCCGCCGTATGTGCAGCGCAGCTCGCCGATGGCCACGCAGTTCGAGCGCCTGTTCCAGAAGACAGCCCAGCTCATCGTGGACAAGATGGAGAAGAGCTGGTAAGATGTATTGTAGGGCGGATGCTGAGTGAACTCGCAGCTTGGGTTCGTCGTAAGATGAAGCACAGACCGGACAAAGACAGATTCAGCGGCGGGATCCCGCCGGAGGATGAGGAGGGGCCGGAGGGGTTCGGTCGGCCGCGGCTCGGGCGCCAGTTGCTTCTCTGGGCCATCTGCCTCGGCGCTGCCATCGTGATCTTCGTGCTGTGGCAGAAACTGAGGCAGCCGCTGGAGCGGGACATCTCCATCGGGCAGTTCAAGGCCTACATGGACGCCGGGCAGGTGGCGGAGCTGCGCGTCGAGGGCAGCCGTGCGCGCGGCAGGCTGAAGTCGTCGGAGACGCCGGCGCCGGCCTTCCGCGTGAACCTGACGCAGGGCTACATCGACGCGAGCCTGGACGAGTGGGAGCAGGCCCTGCCCCAGAACGCTCTGACCGTCAAGGAGCAGGGCGGCGTGGTGCCGATGCTGCTGCTCCAGATGGCGCCCTTTGTCTTGTTGCTGGTGCTGATGATCTACATCTTCAACCGCCAGATGCGGGCCGTGAGCTCGCGCGACGGGTGGGTGCCGTTCGTCGGGAGCCAGACGGACGCCGCGCGCAAGGAGAAGCCGAAGGTTACGTTCGACGATGTCGCCGGCGTCGAAGAAGCCAAGGAAGAGGTCCAGGAGATCATCGAATTCCTGCGGAACCCCGAGAAGTTCCAGCGCATCGGCGGCCGCACGCCCAGGGGCGTGCTGCTGGTCGGGGCGCCCGGCACCGGCAAGACGCTGCTGGCCAAGGCGATCGCCGGCGAGGCGGACGCGCCGTTCTTCAGCCTGTGCGGTTCGGACTTCGTCGAGCTCTTTGTGGGCGTCGGGGCGGCGCGGGTGAGGGACCTGTTCCGCAAGGCGCGGCAGAATCAGCCTTCCATCATCTTCCTTGACGAGATAGACGCCGTCGGGCGCAAGCGGGGCACCGGCTTGGGCGGCGGCCACGACGAACGCGAGCAGACCCTGAACGCCATCCTGAGCGAGATGGACGGGTTCACGCGCGACGAGGGCGTCATCGTCATCGCGGCCACGAATCGGCCCGACGTGCTCGATCCTGCGCTGCTGCGTCCCGGCCGGTTCGACCGCGCGATTGTCGTGGACATGCCCGACCTGAGGGGCCGGGAGGAGATCCTGGCGGTGCACGCCCGCAGGGTGCGCCTGGCGTCGGACGTCGAGCTGAGCGACATCGCGCGCGGCACTCCCGGCTTCACGGGGGCGGATCTGGAAGCCCTCGTCAACGAGGCGGCCATCCGCGCCGCCGTTAAAGGCATGGACGAGGTCCGCATGGAGGACCTGGAGGAGGCGCGGGACAAGGTGCGCTTCGGCCGCCAGAAGAAGCGCAGCCGCGTCATGAGCGACGAAGACCGGAGCATGACGGCCTACCACGAGGCCGGCCATGCCCTCATCGCGAAGCTGGACGAGAACGTCGAGCCACTGCACAAAGTGACTATCATCCCGCGCGGCGTCGCGCTCGGCATGACGATGGTGCTGCCGGAGAAGGACAAGTACGGCCTGCGCAGGAAGGAGTGCCTGGGGGTGATCACCATGAATCTGGCCGGGCGCGTCTCCGAAGAGATGTTCTGCGGCGACATCTCCTCCGGCGCGGAGAACGACATCAAGGCGGCCACGGATCTGGCGCGCCGCATGGTCACGCAGTGGGGCATGAGCGAGACGCTCGGCCCCATCAGCTACTCCGATCAGGAGGAGCACGTCTTCCTCGGCAACGAGATCACCCGGGGCAAGACCCACAGCGACCAGATGGCCGAGAAGATCGACGCGGAAGTGCAGGCCATCCTGATGGAGTGCTATCAGAGGGCCAGGCAGGTGTGCGAGCAGCACTCCGGCCAACTCCAGAGCATAGCCAAGGCCCTGCTCGAGCTGGAGACCCTGACGGGTGAGGACGTCGATCGAATCCTCGAAGGGGTGACCGTGAAGGAGCTGGCCGCGCGTCGTACGGAGGCCGCCGCCCGGCAAGCAGCGGCGCCCGGCAAGCCCCAGCAGCGCTCCGACGAGGACACGGCCGCCGGCGGCTACCCGCGCCCTGCCAGCAGCCCGGCCTGATGCGACGGGCCGGCGGGCCGGCGCTCATCCCGCGTTCCGATCCGACGGTGTCCCACCATGAGCGATCTCGCGCCTGAGAGCCGGCAAACGCGCAGCGAGGTCTGGTACTGCGAGGGCCTGCGCTTCGCGTGCACGCGATGCAATCAGTGCTGCACCGGCCCGCCCGGCTACGTGTGGGTGAACCGGGAGGAGATCGTCCAGATCGCCGACTTCCTTGAGATGCCCCTCGCGGATTTTGCCAGGGAATACTGCCGGAAGGTATGGCGGCGCGTCAGCCTGAAGGAGCGCCAGAGCGGCGATTGCATCTTGCTCACTGCCGAAGGATGTCGCATCTACCCCGTCCGGCCCGGCCAGTGTCGCACCTTCCCGTTCTGGGAACAGAACCTCCGCAGCCGTCAGTGCTGGGAGGCCGTGAAGAGCCGCTGCCCCGGCGTGGGGCGTGGCAGGATGTACAGCGCCGAGGATATCGAGGGCATCGTGGCCAGAACGCGATCCACTTGAGGCGCCTTGCCAGCGGAAGGGATCCGGCCCATGACCAACTTCATCACGGCGGCGTTGCTTCTGCTCGCGGCGCTGGCGCCCGCGCCTCCGCAGGAGCCCGCGCCTGCGCAGAAGTGGGACGTTCCGGTCGGGCCGAATCTGGTTCGCAACGGGAGCTTCGAGGAGTCCGCCGACGGCGGACCGGCCGGCTGGTACGCGCCGGCTGCCGTCTACGGCCCGGACCAATCGCTGTCCCGCACCGGCCGGCAGTCCCTCAAGTTCGTGAACGACGATCCGGGCAGGTACCTGCTCTGCACCCAACCGGTTGAGATTGTCCCGGGGGGGATGTACGAGCTCGAGGGCTGGGTGAAGACCGCGGACGTGAGGGGCCCGGACTCCGGCGCCACCCTGTGCCTGGAGTGGCAGGACGCCGAGGGGAAGTACCTGGGCGGCTACTACCCGGAAGGCAGGAAGGGCGACACGCCCGAGTGGACGCGCGTCGTCGGCTCCAGGATCCGCGTGCCCGCGGAAGCGGCGAGCGCCCACGTGACGTGCTACGTTCGCCGGGGAATGACGGGCACGGCCTGGTGGGATGACGTGTCCTTCCGCCGCATGCGGCAGCGGCCGCTTCTCAGCTTCCTGGTCTCGCCCTCGTATCGCGGATGGATCCTGGACGGCGGCCCGGACCACGTGCAAATCCGCCTGCGCTTCGTCTGGGATGACGTGCCCGGCGGACCCGGGTCCGTGAGCGTGGTGGGCCGCCTTGCGCGCGCAGACGGCGACGCCGACATCGCCGAGCAGTCGCCGGACAGCCTGGCTAGTGGGGAAGCGTGGCTGCGCCTGCCGCTGCCCGACCTGGCGCCCGGCGACTACCGGCTCACGATCGAGATGCTGGACAGGGCGACCGGCGCGGCCATCTGCGGGGACGTGCATCGCCTTCAGCGCCGGGCCGGCCCGGTGGCCGGCTGCTTCGTGGACGCGCACAACCGCCTCATCGTCGACGGCGAGCCGTTCTTCCCGCTCGGGATGTACTGGTCGGGGGCCGAAGAGGAGCAATTGCGGACCTACGCGCAGGGCCCTTTCAACTGCCTCATGCCCTACGGCCTGATGACGCCTGAGCAGATGGACCTGATCCACAGCCTTGGGCTGAAGGTGATCTGTTCGGTCAAGGACTTCTACTACGGCACGCAGTGGTGCCCCGACTCTATCAAGTCGGAGGCGGACGAGGAGCCCGCGGTTCGGAGCCGGGTCCGCCAGTTCCGCGACCATCCCGCCCTCATCGCCTGGTACATGAACGACGAGCAGCCGCTGTCCATGCTGCCCCGGCTGAAGGAGCATCAGCGCTGGATCGAGGAGGAGGACCCCCGGCACCCGACGTGGACGGTGCTGTTCCAGGTCGACGACGTCGCTTCCTACGCGGGGAGCTTCGACGTGATGGGGACCGACCCCTACCCGATTCCGGAACGGCCGCCGTCCCTGGCGGGCGAGTGGGCGCGTATGACGCGGGCAGCGGTCGACGACGCGCGCGCCCTGTGGATGGTGCCGCAGGCCTTCAACAAGGCCGTTTACGCCGGCCTGGACGAGCCGGGGAGGCAGGGACGGGCGCCGACCCTCGATGAGATGCGCTCCATGACGTGGCAGTGCATCGCCGAGGGCGCGGACGGCATCGTCTTCTACTCGTGGTTCGACCTGCGGCGGGATCCGGCGCATCCCTTCGAGGAGCGATGGCCGGAAGTGAAACAGGTCGCTCAGGAGGTGGCGGACATGGCGCCGGTGCTCCTGTCGATCGAGCCCGTGCCCGAGCTGCAAGTGAGCGGGCCGGCTTCGCTGCACTGGGCTGCCAGGCGCTACGAAGGGACGGTCTACCTGTTCGCCGTGAACGACGGCACAGATCCCGTGGAAGCGACCGTGAGCCCTGCCGGGCCTCCGCAGGCCGTCAGCCTGGCGGGGCGGAGCGTTCCGGTCTCTGAGGAGGGCACGTTCGAGGTGCAGCTGCCGCCGCTGGGCGTGAACGTCTACCGCATTCGGATGTAATCCCGCGCCGTCCTCAGGTCTTCCAGCGCCTCTTCGCCCTCGCAGGGCGGCTTCGCCTCCCCCCGCACCGCTCTGACGAAGTTGGCCGCCTGTTGCTGCATGGCGCCGATCCAGGGCAACTGCGGGCGGACGGCCTCCGGCGTCCTGCCCCCGCCCGGATCGCGCAGTATCTCGACGCTGCCCGGCCGGTTGACGGTCAGGGGGGCGGGCAGCTCGAGCCGGACGTAGCCGTGCTCGAAGGCGACCAGCGCGGACTCCTCCCAGCCGACCGTCGTTGTGTAGGGCGACATCTCGATCGTGCCGGCCACGCCGCTCTCGCTCTGCACGGCGAGCAGCACGCCCGACGGGTCGGCGTACGCGACCCCATACGCCTCGCCCAGGAGGTGGCGCATCAGGTTGACCTGATGGATGTAGTAGTTGACGAAGGTCAGGTAAGCCCTGTAGGTCTCTTCGTCCATGTCGGCAGGGGGCGGGTCCCATGCGACCTGGGGGATGGGTTCGTCGGTCCTGATGAGGCCCGCGAAGCCGCCCGCCACCCAGTCGCCGGCCGGCATGAGTATGCGGACGTACCGCAGCGCGCCGAGTTCGCCGGACTGCTTCAGACGCCCTATCTCCGCCTTGGCGAACGCGGTGGCCGGGTCGCTGCGCTTGTGGTAGCCGACCATCAGCCACGTGCCGCTTGCGCGGACGGCGGCCAGTATCCTCTCGCCCGCCTCAACCGAGCCGGCCAGCGGCTTCTCGATGAAGGTCGGCACGCCTGCCTCCAGCAGCTCCGGCACCAGGACGCCGTGGCGCGTGAACGGCTGGACGGCGACGATGGCGTCGAGTTCCTCGGCTGCCAGCATCTCGGTGTGGCTTCCATAGACTCGGGGGACGCCGTAGCGCGCGGCGACCTGCCTGCCGAGCCCGCGCCGCAGTTCGGCTATGGCGACCACCTCGCAGTCCGGCGTGGCGGCGTAGTTCCTCAGGTGCGCGACCTGGCCCATGGTCCCCACGCCGACGAATCCGATTCTCACTCTGTCCATCGTAAGTTTCCCAGCAGTGTTACCGGTTATAGAGCGATGAGATGGTCCGCGATGGCGTCTACCTCGGCTGATCGGCAGGGATTCAGGCGGGCGCTTCGGGCTCGACGTTCACCCAACCCTGGTCGCCGTACGCGGACTCGTACAGCGCGTGCAGGATCGACTGCGTCCGGCGGCCGTCGCGTCCCGAGCAGACCAGCGGCGCGCCGGTCCGCACGGCGGCGGCCATGTTATCGGCCGCGTTGAGCCATTCGGGTTCCACGGTGCGCGGCGGGTCCGAGCGCCACGCCCCTTCCGCGAACCAGAGCATCCGGGGCTGCTCAAGCGGGCCGCCGCTCGCCATTGAGAATGCGCCGTCAGTGCCGTGGAGCTCCAGCTCGTGATACCACGTCGGCTGGGGGTAAGAGGTGGTGGCGTAGAGGGAGATGACCAGGCCGTCGGCGAACTCCAGCAGCCCGATCGCCAGGTCCTCCGCTTCGATGTTGTGGTCCTGCGTCCAGACGGTGCACCGGACGCGCCTGGGGATGCCGATCGTGAAGGCGACCTCGTCCAGGTGGTGGATGTTCTGGTTCGACAGGACGCCTCCGCCGTCCAGGCGCCTCGTGCCCCGCCACCCGCCGTCGGACCGGAAGTAGGCCATCGTGCGCCTGGCGGACAGCCGCGTGTGCCCGGAGAGCAGGCGCCCGAAGACTCCGCCCTCGACGGCGGCCTTCAGGCAGAGGATGTCGGCGCGGAACCGCCTGTCGAAGTCGACCGCGAGCAGCAGGCCGGCGTCCTTAGCCGCGCGGATCATCGCGTCGCATGCCTGGATGGACGCTTCCATAGGCTTTGTGGTGAGCACGTGCTTGCCCGCCTCCAGTGCCCTCAGGGCGACCTCGGCGTGACGGCCGGTGGGCGTCATCGCATAGACGACTTCCACCTCGTCGTTGCCCAGCCAGGGATCGAGCTCGCCCGTGTGGGCGACGTCCAGCTCCTCGCCGACCTGCTCGGCGCGCCGCTTGTCGATGTCCACGACGCCCACGAGCCTGGCGCCGGGCGTCAACTGCACCTGGCGGGCGCGGCTCTTGCCCATGCCGAGGCCGACGATGACGAACCCGACGGGCTCGTAGTCGCGCGTGACCTCTCGGTAGCGCGGTTCCTCGACGTCCACGGCCCCGGGCGCTGCGCTGGGCCAGGCGCGCCGCAGCGCCTTCACCACGTTGCGCGTCTGATCCGCGTCGTCGACCGACCGGTCCGGGTTATGGGTCTCGACGCTGACCGGACCTTCGTAGCCGGAGTTGTGCAGCGCCTCCAGCACGCGATCGTAGGGGATGGCCTCCTCAAGTCCCTGGACGGCGCCCCTTGCCTTGACGTGCACGACCCTGGAGAGCCGCGCCATGCGCTGGACGTAGCGCGCCTCGTTCTGCTGTCGCTGCGGCGAGCCCCGCCATTCGTTCCGGACGTCCCAGGCCAGTCCCCAGGTCGGCCGTCCCAACGCCTCCAGGACGGCTGCGACCTCGTCCGTGGTGACGCCGCAGTTCTCGAACGCCAGCACCAGGTCGGCTTCCCTTGCCCGCTCGGCCAGTGGCCGGAACATGTCCACCACCTGCTGGAGCGTCCGCCGTAGGGCGGACTCGGCCAGTTGCCCCCTCTGGTCAACAGGCGGCTGCCAGTAGAAGAAGGAGCGCACGAGGCGGCACCCCAGCGCGTCGGCGGCGCGGATGATGCCTTCCAGTCTGCCCATCTCGGCGGCCTGGCGCGCGGCGTCGGGCAGATGGACCTTGGCCAGGGACGCCTGGAGGCACCCGACCTTCAGGCCGTGCCCGTCAAGAAGGCCCTTGAGCTCCCGCAGTTGCTGGGCGCTAAGGCCCTCGAAGTGCCGGCCGAAGACGCGTCCGCGCAGGTCAACGTAGTCCAGGCCCCAGGACTTGATGATCGGCAGGGCCTCGGCGATGTCGAGGCCGAGTTCATCCGTGAAGGCTGACAGAAACACGTTCCGCTCCTTCGGAACCGCGGAGATCTGTTTCAGCCCTGGTTGCAGAGCTCGAAGGTTTGTCTGAGCGCCTTGATCGGGTCGCCCTTCGGCGAGAACTCGTGGCCCACGTAGAGGTCATAGCCCGAATCGGCGATCCCCTTGCAGATGCCGGCGTAGTTGAGTTCCTGCGTGTCATCCATGTCGTGCCGGCCCGGGTTGCCGGCCGTGTGGAAGTGGCCGATCCATTGGATGTTCTCCCGGATCGTCCGGACCAGGTCGCCTTCCATGATCTGCATGTGGTAGATGTCGTAGAGCAGCTTGACGCGGGGGCTGCCGACGCGCTCGCAGACGGCCACTCCCCAGGCGGTGTGATCGCACTGATAGCCCGGGTGGTCGACCTTCGAGTTGAGCAGCTCCATGTTCACGTTGACGCCCTTCTTCTCGGCGTAGGGCACCACCCGCTTCAGGCCGTCGACGCAGGCTTCGATGGCTTCCATCTCGCTCATGTGCGGCTGCCGGTTGCCGCTGAAGCATATGACGCCGGGGATGCCGTGCTTGACGGCGATGTCGATGGAGGTCTTCAGCTCGTCCTCGATCCGGTCGTGGTTGGAGCGCTTGTTCAGGCCGTCCGGCAGCGAGGCGTGCCCGCACATGCTGGCCACGGCGAGCTTGCGCTTCTTGGCCAGTCTGACGACTTTCTCGAAGTCGTCGCCCCGGCCCCAGAGCTCGACCGCCGCGTAGCCGATCTTCGAAACGGTCTTGAAGAGCTCGTCGAGCGTCATCTCCCCCAGCTTGAATATGGGGTAGCAGACGGACTGCTTGATCCGCATGGCCGACTCCTCCCTCCGTGCCTGTGGATGGAACCTGGATGGCGGCGACTCCGCAAGCGGGAGCCGCCCCAGAAGCTTACCCGTGGGGCGGACGGAATTCAACCCGCCGCTACGCCCCCGCCGCTGCGCGGACTTCCTCCAGGAGGCCCGCGTACGTCCCGGCCCGCAGGCCGAGCTTGCGCACGTAGTCGAACGTCAGCTCCAGCATCCTCATCTCGGGATCGAACGAGTTGAGCGACCACGGGTGCCAGATGAGCGATACGAAGGTCAGCTCGTCCCGGACCGCCCGATCGATGAAGACGCAGTTGAGGGCGAACTCCTCCTCCGGCGACTGAAGGAAGCCGGGCGGGATGGCCTCGGGCATCTCCGGCGGCCAGAGCGTCAGCCGCATCGGCCCCGACCGGTTGTTGTCCTTCAGCAGGTTCTCGTGCCAGCCGTGCGTGGGGAGCTCCCACAGCTCCGGGAAGCCGTCTTCGGCGTACGGGAACGGCTGGTTCAGGGGGGCGGGCAGGGAGTAGTCCCGGCCCCAGGCCACGCTGCTTGCGTACTCCAGGCCGGCCTCGGAGGCCGCTTCAAGCAGATGTCGGGCCCCCTTGAGCCCGTCCACGAAGCTGCAGCCCGGCCGCACGCCCCGGCACGGGCGGCCGAACGCCTCCTCGACCACGGCCTTGCCGCGCACGATCTCATCCCTTGCGCGCTCGGGCGGCACGGCCGGCCCGCAGAACGGATGATCGCGCAGCGAGGCGTGGGAGTAGGTGTGCGAGGCGACCTCGAACAACGGATCGGTCAGCGACTGCCGGTACTCGTTGGCGTTGGCCTCGAGCGTTCGGCCCACCAGGAAGAACGTCGCCGGCAGGCCGTAGCGCCGATGGATCTCGACGATCTTCCGGCATGCCGCCAGGCAAGCCGGGCTCTCGACGTCGTATGCGGCGATGTAGAGGGTCATGCGGCGTTCCTTTCGCGACCGGCCGGCAGCGCGCGGCTCAGAACCAGGCGGCTGCGCCGGGATCCTCGGTGCAGTAGGCCGAGAGCACCTTGTTGATGCCTCTGGCGATGTTGCGGCAGTCCCGGGCGGTGAGCCACTGGTTCAGGGAGATGACCAGGACGCGGTCGAAGAGGTCGTCGGCCACCGGGCAGTCGCCCCTGGCGTACTCGACGCATCCGCCCCTCTGGAGGTACACGGGGCATTCGTAGGGGCAGTTGACGTCCGTCGGGCCCTTCTTGAGCGTCAGGGGGAACATGTAGGAGTACTGGTGCCAGTCCGGGTGGCCGCCCCGCCCGCGCATCCAGGCCCTTACCCCTTCGGCGTTGAGGGCTTCGGCGATCTGCCTTCCCAGCTCGACCGTTTCGGGGTAGAAGCGCAGGGCGTACCCGACCTCTCCGTCCGCGTCGTTCAGCTCTTGCGGGACGATCTCACGATAGGTTTTGAGCCTGGTGAGAATGCGCCTCTTGACCCGGTTGAACCGGTTGACCGTGGCCGACATCTTCTTGAGCTGGACGACGTCCACGGCCGCCTCCAGTTCGGACATCCGGTAGTTCGTGCCGCAGAAGAGCTCCCCTTCGTAGCGCGGCGGGCCGAACCGGTCGGGGCGCCACAGCCCGCCGCACTCGGCCAGTTGGTTGGCGCGCTCCCAGAGCCGCTTGCTGTCCGTGAGCAGCAGGCCGCCCTCGCCGCCTCCCACGATCTTGTAGGCGGAGATGCTGAAGCAGCCGATGTCGCCGATCGTGCCGACGTAGCGCCCTTTGTACCTCGCGCCGCAGGACTGCGCGCAGTCCTCGACCACCTTCAGGTTGTGCTTGCGGGCGACCTTCATGATGGGACCCATGTCGGGGACGCTGCCCATCACGCACGTGGGCGCAAGGGCGACGGTGCGCGGGGTGATGAGCGCCTCGATCGCCGTCGGGTCCATGCTGAGGGATTCGTCCACGTCGCAGAACACGGGGATTCCCGTTGCCGTGACGACCGCAGCGGCGGTGGCGAAGAACCCGATGGCGGGGCAGATCACCTCCGTGCCCGGCCCGACCCCGGCGGCCACGAACGCGGCGTGCAGCGCGGCTGTCCCCGAACTGACGCCGATGGCGTACTTGACCCCGAAGGTCTCGCGCGCCACGCGCTCGAAGGCCTGCACCCGGGTCTCTTTCAGGTCGGAGTAGTAGTTCGCCAGGAAGGGGCCGCCTCCCATGTCCTCCTGGACGACGGCTTCGCGGATCTTGCGCAGAGCGGATTTCGAGAAACCGAACCGCTGGGCGACGGACATGAACTCCTCGACGCCGATCTTCGGTTCGCCCTTACCCTCGATCTGGGAGACGGCCTTCAGGCCGCCTCGGAGGGCCAGTTTCTGATCTTCCTTGTGTTGCGCGCGTGCCATCTTCTCTCTCCTGGGGCGGCGGCGCCGCCGGTGTTGTCGCGACGGATTCTACGGGCAGCCACGGCGGCTTGCAAGGCCCTGTGGCCCTTGAGGAATCGGGGCGGACGGCGTTGTCCTTGCGCACCCGGGGCGGCCGGCTATAATGCCCGCCACGCTGCTGCGCGTGGACGCGCCTGCCGGTGCACGGTCGGGATGATAGACCCGGAGAAGAAGAACGACAGGGCTCGCAACTACCTGCGGGCGGCCTATTTCATGGAGCCCGAGTGGATCCCGTGCGCCGTCGGCATCATGCCCGCCACCTGGAAGGTGCACCGGGAGCGACTGGAGGACGTGCTGCTGGACCATCCGCGGCTGTTCGCCGGTTTCCGCAAAGGCGGGCGGGACTTCGACGCGGCCGGCGACCGCCGGTACAGGCTGGGAGGCTTCACGGACAATTGGGGGTGCGTCTGGGACAACATAGCCGAGGGGCTCGACGGGGCCGTCGTGAAGCACCCTCTCGAGGATTGGGCCGACTTCGCACGGTACAGCGCGCCTGACCCCCTGACCGAAGGGGACGGGTGGGGCGCCCCGCCGGACTGGGAAGCCCTGCGCACACAGTGCGAGCACGCGAAGCGCCAGGGCGGCATAGCCTGGGGCCCCATGCCTCACGGATTCATGTACATGCGCCTCTACTACCTGCGCGGCTTTCAGAACCTGATGCTGGACTTCGCGACCGACGAGCCCCGGCTGGCGGGCCTCATCGAGATGGTCCTGCGTTACAACATGGCGGCCATCGAGAAGAGCATCGAGTGCGGCGTCGAGTTCATCTCATTCGGCGACGACCTGGGGATGCAGAGGTCCCTGCCCATAAGCCCCGCGACGTGGCGCAGGTACCTGCTGCCGTGCTACAGGCGGATGGCGGGCCGCTGCCTGGAGCACGGCGTGGAGGTCTACCTGCACTCCGACGGCCACATCCTGGAGATCATCGCCGACTTGATCGACGCGGGCGTGACCGTCCTGAACCCGCAGGTGAGGGCGAACGGCCTGGACGGACTTGCGGCGGCCGCCCGGGGCAGACTGTGCGTCAACCTGGACCTGGACCGTCAGCTTTTCCCGTTTGCCACGCCGAGCGAAATCGCCGACCACATAAGGACCGCAGCCGCAAGGCTGAACACGGACGCCGGCGGGCTGATGCTCTACGCGGAGTGTGAGCCCGACGTGCCTTTGGAGAACATACGCGCCATCTGCGCCACGTTGGAGGAGGTCGGTGGGCCGGCCTGAACGCCTCCGGCGCCCCGGCGCGAAGCTGCAGCGTGGAGGAGCCAAGAGTGATCTGGGGAGCGATGACGAGCGGCTGGCTGTCGTCCGTCCTGGAGTCCGCCGAGGACCGCTACCGGGCGGAGTTGGAGTTCCTGGCTTCGCATGACCTGCAAGCCTGCCAATGGGGCCTGCGGGCCCTGATGGAAATGGAACCGGGCAGACGCGAGGAACTGGCCGGCTGGCTGGAGGAGTTCGACGTCCGCGCCGTGCTGACCTTCCACTTCGACTACTTCGCGGCCGATCTGGATGGGATCCGGCGCCGGGTTGACCAGACGATCGAAGGCATAGAGACCCTCCACGAGATGATGAAGACGCCCATAGTCACCACGGCGGCGGGCACCCGGCATCGCTTCATGCGCGAGCCCTCCCTGGCCGAGCAGATGGACCGGCTCGAGGCGGCGCTGAGGCCGATCGCCGCCGTTGCGCACGACGCGGGCTGCCCCGTCGGCATAGAGAACCACGGGGACTATTACTGCTCGGACCTGGCCGAGCTCTGCCGCAGCACGCCGCACCTGGGCATCTTTCTGGACACGGGCAATACGTACCTGATCGGCGAGCGTCCCCTGCCGGCAGTGCATGCTGCGGCGCCCTACACGGTGGGCACGCACTTCAAGGATCACTACGTTCGGCCGAACAAGAAGGCCAGGCCTCTGTGCTTCGAGCTCCAGGGGGCCGTGATCGGCAGCGGGGACGTCGGCATGCGCGAGGCGTACCGGCTGCTGGTGGAGAAGGCGCCCGAGCCCGACAAGCTGGCGATGATCCTGGAGATCGATCCTGTGGAGGGGATGGGTCCGGTCCAGGCCCTGCGGGCGTCTCTGGAGTTCGTGCGCAGCCTGTGAGCGGCTCCGCCGGGGCACCAAAGGACGCGCCGGCCGCGGCGGGATCGGCCTGCGGGCGGGCTGCCTCCTTTTGGGTTGCGTTCCCGCAGGTCCGCTGATAAGATAGCGGCTCGTTCCGAGCCCCGTGACGCCCGCGAGGTCTGGCGCCTGAGGGCCTGCATCGGACGGGGCTGACGCCGCTGCGGACACCGTATGATTGCCGTAATATCGGACATCCATGCCAACCTGGAAGCCTTGACGGCCGTCCTCGCCGTGATCCGCGATGCGGAGGAGATCTACTGCACGGGGGACATCGTCGGCTACGGCCCCAATCCCAATGAGTGCTGCGAACTGGTGCGCAAACACCGCATGCAGGCCCTACAGGGCAACCATGACTTCGTCTGCGCCAACCTGGACCGGCTGGGCACGAGCGACGAAACCTTCTCCGACGAGGACAGGGCTCTGTGCCGGGAGGTATTCGAGGAAAAGAACGTCGCCGCCCAGGCAGCTTCGCGCTGGACCAGCGCCGTGCTGACGGCGGAGAACAAGGAGTTCCTGCGCTCGCTGCCCCTCCAGATCAACGTGCGCGGCGCGACGATGGTGCACGGGTCCCCGGGCTCGAAGATGGACATGCTGAACGAGTACCTCCTGCCGGGCCAGATCCGCAAGGGGCTCCTGGACGAGATACAGGGCCACATACTGGTGGTGGGGCACAGCCACATCCCAATGCGCACCCAGTGGGTCGTCAACCCGGGCAGCGTCGGCCAGCCGAGGGATAGGAACTGGCTGGCCAGCTTCGCCACTCTTGAGGGCGCCTGGTTCCGGTTCCCCTACATCCGCAACGGCGACATGAGCTTCCGGCTTGTCAGCCAGCTCGTGACGATCTGCCGGGTCCCCTACGATGTCACGACGACGGTCAAGAAGATCAAGGATCAGAGCGAGATACCCGATTCCCTGGGCGACCGGCTGATGGTGGGTCTCTGAGTCCGCCGCGCCGGGCCCATGCGCAGAAGAGCGAGATAATGGCAGAAGACGAGGATCGAGCGGCGCAGATCGGTGAGCTGGTGTCGACGGCCGAGGGCTACATGTCCGACGCGGAGTTCCGCGACGAGTACGAGACCCGCCAGATCAGGTACCTGCAGGCCATGTCGAACCTGCTCCTGGCCATCGCACTCGGGAACCAGCGGCTGATCGAGCTGCTGCAAAGCCGCACGGAGCCGGGAGGCGCTCGGCGGCCGTAGTGGGCTGTTAAGGAAGTCGCCTTGCATTTTCGCAGCCACTGCTCGATAGCGCCCGCGACCCTGTAGGGGCACGGCGCGCCGTGCCCCTACCTATCAGTCCGCACACGACACGGGCTGCAGAACGCAAGGTTGTTCGTTGAAGAGACCCCTAGGCGCGGCGCAGCGGTTGCCTGGCCGCCTGTACGTAGCGTGGCAGGGCGCGGCACTGGCGGTCCCCTCTCGCGCCATGCGGGGCGGGCCTCTTGTGCGCGCGATGCGACGGGGGGTGGAAATCAGCGCGCGCTGTGCTATCATGTTGTAGCCGTGACCACCGACTGAGGTCCGCAGGTGGCAGCACTGCTTCTAGCCCGCATGCACAGCGCCGCGTGTCACGATGCCGCCATCGAACCGGAACAGGGGCCGGGATCCGGAGCCTGATGAGGAGTCCCGACCGGCGGATGACGAGACGCCTACCGAGGGGGACGTCGTCTCGCCCGACGCTGAGGAGACGGCGCAGGGCGGCGTAACTCCTTCCAGCATAAAGTCTTCTGCCGAGGAAGACACCGTCATCCCCCGCCCCGCCGCCGCCGAGGGAATCCGCGACCAGGAAACGGTCGAGGTCGAAGTCACCCACGTCGCCGACCGGCGGACGATTCTCCACGCGCCCCCCGACGAGGAGACGGTGGCCGAGGTGTGGGAGGGCACCATCCAGGCCACGGACACTCCCGAGATGACGGTGAAGTCCGGGCCGCGCTCGCGCGTCAAGGTGGGGGCCGCCGAGGCCAAGGAAGGCGCCGGCGATATGCTGGGCAAGGAGCTCGCCGACTTCGAGATCCTGGACGTGATCGGCTCCGGCGGGATGGGCGTCGTTTACCGCGCACGTCAGAAGTCCCTGGACCGTGAGGTCGCGCTCAAGACCGTCAAGCGGTTCGAGGACAAGAAGATGGAGGAGACGATGCGCGGCCCGTTCGTCGCCGAGGCCCTGGTCACCGGCCACCTGGACCATCCGAACATCGTGCCGATCCACACCCTGGAGAGCGACACCGAGGGCCGCAGCTTCTACACGATGAAGCACGTGATCGGCCGCTCGTGGAAGGACTGCCTGCCCCAGATGAGCCTCCAGCAGAACCTGGAGATCCTCCTGCGCGTATGCGACGCCGTGAGCTTCGCCCATTCCCGGGGCGTCATCCACCGGGACCTGAAGCCCGACAACGTGATGCTCGGCGACTATGGCGAAGTCATGGTGATGGACTGGGGGCTGGCGGCCTCCGTCGAGACCAAGGGCAAGGCCGAGAACATCCGCGAAACGCACCAGGTCGGCGGGACACCCGCTTACATGGCCCCCGAGATGGCCAAGGACGACCGCAAGAAGATCGGCAAGCGCAGCGACGTCTACCTGCTGGGCAGCCTCCTGTTCCACATCGTCACGGGCCTGACGCCCCACGTCGGCAAGACGGCCTTCGAGTGCGTGATGAACGCGGCCAGGAACGATATCCAGAAGACGTCCAGGAAGGGCGAGCTTCTGGACATCGCCTACAAGGCGATGAGCACCGGGCCGGAGGACAGGCATGCGAGCGTGGCGGACTTCCAGGCCGAGATCCGCCGCTACATGGCCCATGCCGAGAGCATCGCCCTGGCTGAGAGCGCGCTGGAGCTCGTTGCGCAGGCCGGGGACACGGCGCGGTACGAGACTTTCGCGCGGGCTGTGTTCGCCTACGAGGAAGCCCTGAACCTGTGGTCGGAGAACGAGGCCGCCGAGCAGGGACTGCGGGAAGCCCGAATCGGCTACGCGCAGACGGCCTACGCCGGCGGCGACTTCGACCTCGCCCTTTCGGTCCTGGCGGAAGAGGGCGGCGAAGAGGCCGAGGCGCTCAAGCAACAGATCGTCGCCGCCAGGGACGAGCGGCTCAGGAAGGTCCGCGCCGTCAAGACGCTCAAGATCGCGATAGGCAGCCTGGCCGCGCTGCTCATCGTCGCGCTGACCATCGGCTTCCTGCTCGTGCGCGCGGCGGAGAAGGCCGAGCAACGGCAGCGGATCATCGCCGAGTTCCAGCGGGACCGTGCCGAGCGCGAGGGGTATTCGGCGAAGATGGGCCTGGCGATGAAGAAGATCGAGGACCTGCGCTTCGACGAGGCGGAGCGACTCCTCGGCGAGTGCCCACGGCATCTGAGACATTGGGCCTGGGGCTTCCTCACGCATCTTACCCGTCTGGACCTGCTCACCTTCCGCGGACATGACTGCGAGGTGGAGGCCGTGGCCGTCTCGCCGGACGGCGGGCTTGTGGCGTCCGGCGGCGCGGACGGCAGGATCAAGCTGTGGCGCCCCGATACGGGCCGGGAAGTGGCCGTGCTCGAAGGGCACACCGCCATCGTCTGCGACCTGGCCTTCTCGCCGGACGGGGCCCGGCTCGCCTCGGGCAGCGACGACGGCACCGTCAGGCTGTGGAGCGTCGCCACGGGGCGTGAGCTCGCCGTGCTGCGCGGCCATGAGGGAGAGGTATGGAGCGTGACGTTCTCCCCCGACGGGGCGCGATTGGCCAGCGGGGGCAAGGACGGCACCGTGAGGATCTGGGACGCGCACGAGCATCAAGAGATCGCAGCGGTGACCGGTTTTGCGGGCGGGATCCCGTCCCTGGCCTTCGCGTCGGACGGCAGACTGGCCTGCGGCTTCGGCGAGCTGACGAAGAATGGCGGCGTCGCCGTCCTGAGGGAGAGGCCGCCCTATTGGGAGACGGAGCTCGCTCTTCAGGGGCATCAGGACCGCGTCAACGCCGTGGCCTTCTCTCCGGACGGACGTGTCCTCGCTTCCGGCTCGTGGGACGATTCGATCAGGCTGTGGGATGCTTCCAGCGGCGAGGAGCTCAGGCGATTCAGGAGGGGCGACCCGGAGCCTGGCGCCGACGGGCACGACGGCGCCGTGTTCTCGGTTGCGTTCTCCGCGGACGGAGACTACGTCCTGTCGGGGGGCGAGGATCACAAGATCAAGATGTGGGACTGGCGCGCCGGGACGTGCGTTGGCACCCTGACCGGCCACTCCGCGCTTGTTCGCGATCTTGCTGTCTTCGGCGATGGCATTCGCCTGGCTTCGTCCAGCACGGATCACACGGTCAAGATCTGGGACGTGACCGAGGGCGGGGCCGTCGGGCTGACGCTGACGGGGCACGAGGGGGCCGTTGCGGGCGTCGCTTTCTCGCCGGACGGGAAGACGGTGGCTTCCGCCTCCCAGGACGGCACTGTGAGGCTCTGGGATGCCTACGACGGCGAGAACAGGACGTCGCTGGACGCCGGCGAAGGCGCGGTCAACTGGGTGGCCTTCTCGCCCGACGGCAGCCTGCTCGCGGCCGCCTGCTGGGAGAAGGCCGTCGTCCTCTGGGATACGCAAGCGCTCGCCATGCGGGCCACGCTCGAGGGACACGAGGACGTCGTGCGATGCGTTGCCTTCTCGCCGGACGGAGCGCGCCTGGCCTCGGGCAGCTGGGACGGGACGGTGAAGGTCTGGGACATCCGCACCGGGAAGGAGCTTCTCACCATAAAGCCGGGCGAAGACGTCGTCGAGGCCGTGGCGTTCTCGGCCGACGGACGGCGTCTTGCGACGGCCAGCAAGGACGGCCGCGCGTACGTGCACGACGCAGCCACGGGCAGCCAGCTTCGCGTCCTTTCCGGACACACGCGTTGGGTGCGCGCCGTGGCGTTCTCGCCGGACGGACGGCTCATCGCTTCGGCCGGAGATGACTCGCTGGTCATGCTCTGGGACGCTGCGACCTACGAGCAGACGGCCGTCCTGAAGGGGCACAAGACGTCCGTCAGGACTGTGGCGTTCTCGCCGGACGGGCGCGGGCTCATCTCCGGCGGTGAGGACGGAACGATCCGGCTATGGGACCCGGAGACGGGGCGGGAGGTGATCGGTCCGCTGGTGCACCCCGGCCACGTCGTATGGTGCGTGACGTTCTCGCCCGACTGCCGGTCCGTGGCGACGGCGAGTTCCGATGGAACCGTTCGGGTGCTGCGTGCGGACGACTGGTCGGCGCCGGACGCGGCTGCCACAGCCGGTCCTGCTGAGGCGGCGGGCCAGTAGCGTCAGCCGTCATGCTGCCGGCTGCGGTTCTTGACACGGTCTGCTGCGATGCTGTACTTTAGGGCGCCCACGGTATCGCTTGTGTCTGTGTGGCGTTCGGCATCTCGCCGTGTGACGGACGCGACGAGGTAGCTGCGCGGAAGAGGGACATGAGAACTCGGCAACTGCGACCACGGCGGGCCGGCTGGCTGTGCATGATAGCTTTTTGTGCCCTCTGCCTTCCTGCGATGCGTTCGGACGCGGCCGGTGAGGCCGAAGCGCAGCAGGCCGAGCAGGAAGTGCGCGTCACCGTCACGCGCATCATCGTCGAAGGCAACACCATCCTCTCCGACGAGGAGCTGTGGGAGTTCGGCCGGGGCCTCAGGGGCGACAACATGTCCCTGGAGGACATGCGGGGGGTCGCCGCCGGGCTCCAGAAGCTCTACTTCGACCGCGGATACCGGACCACGCTCGTCGTCGTTCCGCCGCAGGAGTTCACGGACGGCGTGCTGCGCGTGCGCGTGGCGGAAGGGCGGATCGGTCAGATCTTCATCGAGGGCAATGAGGTATTCTCCGCCGACCATAACTACCTGCCCTACCTGCCGTCCGAAGGGGAGCTGCTCAACTGGAACGATCTGCGGCGGGGCCTGGACTACCTGAACGCGCATCCCGACAAGACAGCCACGGCGGTTCTGCGCGCGGGCGAAGCCCCGGGAACCAGCGACATCCACCTGCTGGTGAAGGAGAGCCGCCCCTATCACCTCACCCTCCGGTACGACAACATCGGGACCATTGACACGCCGCGTTCGCGCGCTTACGCGATCGTCCAGCATGACAACTTCTTCGGGCGAAGTCAGATCGGCATGTTCCAGTTCGGCACGGCGCCGGCGGAAACGGACAAGGTCCGCGAGTATGCGGCCACGTACTACATCCCTCTGGCTCCGCTCGGCGGCCCCTTGGGTCATTCGGTCACGTTCTACGGGGGGCTCAGCGAGGCGGCGACGGACACGATCCTCGACGTCTTCTCCCTATCCGGCAAGGGCGACGTGATCGGCGTGCAGTACCGACTCCCCCTTCCTGAGCTGCTCTCTTTCGGCCAGGAATTGGCAATGGGGACGGAGTACATGAGGATCAAGGACGTGCTGGGCTTCGGCGGAACGTCGGCGAGCGAGAACGAAGTGCGCGCCCTTCCGCTCTATGCGGGTTGGAGCGCCAGCCGGAGGCACGGAGACGGGGTGACGGCCCTCTCGGCCGGCGCGAGGTACCAGAAGGACGGTTTGATCTGCAACTTCGACGACCAGCACTACGAGCAGGCCCGGGCCGAGGCCAGCACAGACTTCCTGATCCTGACGCTCGGAGCGCAGAGGGTCCAGCACATCGGCAAAGGCTGGACCTGCTCGCTGACCGGGGAGGCCCAGTTGAGCAACGACAGGCTGATCCCCAGTGAGGAGTACGGCCTGGGAGGCTACGACAGCGTTCGCGGTTACCGCAGGCGCACGATCATCGCCGACGAAGGCGCCACCGTCAGGACCGAGCTCCGGACCCCCGTCCTCCCCAAGTTCCTTCCCGAGGAGTGCAAGGAGCAGATTCAACTGCTCGCCTTCCTGGACTGCGGCTGGGCCGACAATCTCGACGCGCAGCCGGGAGAGTTCGACCACGACCAACTCGTGGGGACGGGCCTCGGCATGAGGGCGGCGTTGTTCGACTCGACGGTCACCGCCCGGGTCGACGTCGGCTGGGGTCTGCGCGACCTCGACGCCACAAGCAAGGACGAGGAGGGCCAGTGCGTCGGCCACATCGGCGTCGAATGCCGCTTCTGAATCCGTTCTCTGTCTGACATGTCTTCCGTTTCGGCTCCCGCCCGTGCAAGCGTAGAAAACCCGCCCCGTTGCATGTATAATCGCGCCGCAACCAGCCGGTCACTTCATAGGAGCGTTTCCATTGGCGACTACACGTGTGCACCACCTGCCGGCAGATGGCCAGAGGCCGGGTCGAAGGCCCGGCTGGCCGCTTGTGTTCGGGCTCCTGTGCTTCTGTGTTGGGGCGGCAGTGCCCGCGCAGGCGCTCCCCGCGGACGGCACGGTCACGTCGGGCAGCGCCAGCCTCAACACGACCTCCAACAGGCTGGACATCACGCAGAGCACCGACAAGGTCATCATCGAGTACTCGGGCTTCTCGATCGGCGCGGCGGAGACGGTGCAGTTCTTCCAGCCGAGCCCTAGCGCGGCCGCGCTCAACCGGGTGGTGGGCGCCGAGCCCCCGCTTTCGCAGATAGACGGCCAACTGCTCGCCAACGGCAGGATCTTCCTGATCAGCCCTTCCGGCATCGTGTTCAGCAGCACGGCGCAGGTCTCCGTCCATGGCCTCATAGCCTCGGCGTTGGGCATCTCGGACACGGACTTCCTGGCCGGCAACTATACCTTCAGCGGCAGCCCGAGCGCCTCCGTAGAGAACTGGGGCGACATCAACACGGACGCCGGCGGCCACGTCCTGCTGATCGGCCCGACCGTGGAGAACTACGGGACCATCAACGCGCCCCAGGGCAGCATTGCGCTCGCCGGCGGCTCAAGCGCTTATGTCTCCACTGAGCCGGACGGCGCCATCCTTCTGGAAGTCCCGACTCCCGATGGCCTGGCGGACAACTATGACACGCTCCAAAGCGACGGCGGGCGCGTGCGCATGTGGGCCGGCGCCGTCAGCCAGGAGGGCCTGGTCTCTGCGAAGAACATGGTCGGCCAGCCGTGGGGATCGGACCGCGTCGAGCTGATCGGGCAGGACAGCGTCCTTTTGTCGGCGACCAGCACCACTGAGGCCGGCGGCGCGTCCGGCGCGGCGGACGGCGGCCTCGTTGCGATCGAGAGTCCCGACGGCGGCGTGACTGTCGACTCGGGCGGCATCATAGACGTGAGCTGCGGGCCCGCCGGAGGCAATGCCGGAGGAGCATCCTTGAACGCCCCGCTCGGCACGGTCGACATGGGCGGCATGATCGACGCCACCGCACAGCCCGGCTCCCTGAACAAGCCCGTGCGCTTGTCTGCAGACTACGTCCTCCTGCAAGGGGCGATCAACACCCAGGGCGGCGACGTCGAGCTGGTGGGCGGAAGCATCGACGTCCCCGAGACGGGCGGCATCGTCAACGCCGGCACGGCTCCCATCACGCTGGTCTCGAGCGCTGGAGGCATCAGCGTGAACGGCGTGACGAGCAACGGGCTCGTAACGGTTCAGTCGGCCGAGGCGATATACTCGACGGGCTACGACTCCGCCATCGTCGCGCCGGAGGTCGAGCTGAACGCCCGGTGGTTCATAGACGGAGACTCCTGGTTCGCCCTGGATGCCAACCAATTGGCCGCTTCGGTCGTGAGCGGCGACATGGTGATCTGTGACAACGAGGGCGGGCTGGAAATCTGCACCGTCGGCTCGACCAGCGGCGCCAGGATCACCGACGGCGGGGAAGGCGACAGCATTGAGATAACCACAATCGGCGTCCTGACGGCCACTGACGACGTTGTCAACGACGGTGGAGACATGATCCGCCTGAGGGTGATCGCGGAGTCGCAGCTCTCGCCGGACGCCCCTGACGGCAGCTTGCTGGTCGATGCCAACGTGACCAGCACCGGGAACGGCCCCGTTGAGCTGATTGCCGGCGGCGACATGGTGATCAACGGCAGCGTGTCCGCCCAGGAAAACTCGGTGGACCTCTCAGCCGTCGGCACCATTGACGTGAGCGGCTCGGTGACGATCCAGACGGGCGACATCTACGTGTACACGGAGGGAGGCGTTGTTACCCGCCCGGGCAGCACCATCGCCGTGTCAGGCCAGGGCGACGTCGAGGTGTTTGCAGGCGGGGGCGGGTACCTCGTCGGGCCTGCCGGCGAAGGACAACTGAACGGCCAGGGAAGCGTGGTTGACCTGGCCGGGTCCCTCAGCACGCAGAACGGCGACATCTCCATCGGCGGCGACGCAGGGGTCGTCCTTCAGCCGACGGCCGAGGTCTGGGCCGAGGCCGGCAACTTCGTCGAGATTCTCGCGGGCAGCGGGCTCTACGGCCAAGAGCTGACGCTCTCCGAGGGCGCTCTGCCGGTCGGGCCGATGGGCAGTGCCAATGTCGGCGGCTCCGTGTCGGCTGCAAGCGGCGACGTCATCGTTGCGGCAGATTGGATCCAGATGCAGCCGACCGGCAGCATCACCAACTCCGGCCCAGGAGACGTGCTGCTGAGCGCCCTGATGGGCGATGCGATCGTCACGGGTGTCGCTGCGGACGCCCACGTGACGGTGACGGCGGGGGGTGCCATCCTGGACGGCGGCGACGTGGCGGTGGACATACAGGCAGACACGCTCCAACTGCTGAGCGTCGACAGCACCGGCGCGGGCGCCGATCCCCTGGAGATAGACGCTGTCACGCTTGCTGCTGCGGCGGAGTCGGGGGGCGTCTACCTGCACGACGTGAGCGGCGGGCTTGAAGTGGGCGCTGTTCGCGAGACAACCGGCGTAAGCGTCCTTGACGGCAGTGAGAGCGACGAGATCTACATCTCCGCCAGCAGCCCGCTGACGATCACGCAGGACGTGACAAACACCGGCGGCGGCTCCGTGTTCCTGCGTGCCGGCGGCGGTTCGCCTGGAAGCGACCTGACTCTCGATGCCTACGTCACCGTTGAGGGCGCAGGAAGCGTCAACCTGTTCGCCGGAGGCAACCTGTACCAGAACACGCCCGTCGCGACGCAGGATGGCGACGTCCGGATGGAGGCCGGCGGCCTCCTCCTCGTCGGCAACCAGGTGAGCACAGAGGGCGGGGACATCGTGCTGCAAGGCGGCGAAATCGACCGGGGCGGCTGGTGGTGCACCATCGAGAACGCAGGCCCCGGCAACGTATCGCTCATCACGACCGAGGGCGACCTGGCCGTCACCACCGTCGGCTGCAACGGGCGGCTCTTGCTTCAATCGGCCGGCGCCATCATCGGCGAGAATGCCTCCGGACCGGATGCCGAGGCCCCCGACGTCGAACTGGTGGCCGGCACCGGCATCGGCTCGCCCGCCGACCACCTAGAGATCGACGCGGTCAGAATGGCCGCGTCGACAGAGACCGGCGGCATCTGGGTGGACGACGTCGCCGGCGGCCTGGAGCTGACGCACGTTGGCTCGACCAGCGGCGCCAGGGTGCTGCGCGGGACGCCCGGCCATGACCTGGTCATCACGGTCAGCAGCCCGCTCGTGGTGAGTGCGCTTGTGAGCAACGCCTCCCAAGGCGGCGGCGTTGAGCTGCGCGCCGGCGAGATCGTCGTTCAGGACGGCGCCGGCGTGGCGACCACCGGCGGCGGCAGCATCCTGCTGGTCGCTGACGCGGCAGACGCCACCGTCACGGGGATCTCGGGCAGCGGCCTGGTTTCCGTTCAGTCGGCGGGGGCCGTCGTGGACGGAGGCGACAGCGCGCCGGACGTGGCCGGCCCTGAGATTGAGCTGCTGGCCGCCGACGGCATCGGCGCGCCCGCAGACGCCATCGAAACGGACGGCGGGAAACTGGCCGCTGCGACGCAGAACGGGGGCGTCTACCTGGCTGACGTCGGCGACGGCCTCGAAGTGGCCACGGTCAGCGGCACGAGCGGCGTAAGCGCCCTGGGAGGCAGTCCTGGCAAGAACATCGTCGTCACGGTCAACAGCCCGCTCGTCGTGAGCAGTGCGGTCAGCAACGCATCCGCTGGCGGAGCGATCGAGCTGGAGGCCGGTGAGGTCATCGTGCAGGACGGCGGAACCGTGGTCAACGCCGGCGGAGGCGACGTCACCATCCGCTCCACCGCGGGCGACGCGGCGGTGACCGGCGTCTCCGGCTTGGCCGTCGTGTCCGTCCAGTCGGCGGCAGGAATCGTGGACGGCGGCGACGCGGCCACGGACATCGTCGCGCCCGACGTGGAGCTCGTCGCAACGACCGGCATCGGCAGCGAGTCGGACCGCGTGGACGTCGATGCGAACAGGCTGGCTGCGACGACCGTCACCGGCGGCGTGCACACCCAGGACGTGGCGGGCGGACTGGAGCTCGCGGACGTCGGCTCGACCAGCGGCGTCAGCATCCAAAGCGGCGCGGCAGGGGACGGGATAGACGTTGTTGCGCTCAGTCCCCTGACGGTGTCTTCCGACGTGACCGCAACCGGTGGGGCATCCATCAGGCTGAGCGCCGAGGGAACGGGCCCGGCCGATGACCTGCTGGTTGACGCGAGCGTATTCGCGGGCGGCGGAGGAACGGTCGCACTGCTGGCCAGCGATCAGGTGAGCGTGGGCGGCGGGGACGTCGACGCCGATTCGGGCGACATACTCCTGAGCGCTGCGGGCGACGTGTGGCTCCAGGCCGGATCGACGGTGGGCGCGACGACCACCGGCGGCGTCGAGCTGACCGCCGACAGCGACGCGGACCTGGCCGGCGCCGTCCTCGGCGACCCGGGCAGCGCCATCGGCAATCCTTCGGCGGCCGGCGCCATGGTGCTGACGGGCGCGGACATCGTTCTGGACGGCACGCTGACCGGAATCGGCTCGCTGACGATTCAGCCCTCGTCGCCCGCGACCTCCATAGGCATCGCGGGCGGGGCGGGGGATTTCCCGCTGGATGAATCCGACATAGCCGCCCTGGCGAGCGGCTTCAGCTCCCTGACTATCGGGCGCGCGGATGGCGCGCATGCCGTCGCGGTCGGGCCTGTGACGTTCTACGTGCCGGTCACCATCAGGGCTCGGGCTCCGGGTGGCTCGATCGCGGTGAACGGCGAGATCGTCGGGGCGGACGGTGCCTCAATCAGCATCTACGGATCGGGGGCGACTACAACGCTCAACGCGGACATCACGACCGAGGGCAGCGCCATCCTCATCGACGACGGCGTCGTGCTCGGCGCGCCGGCCCTCGTCACGCTTGACGCGACGGGCGGAGGCGCAGCGCCGTCCGGCGCGGACGTGACCATTACGGGGCCGGTGGACGACGCGGTCGCGGGCAGCAGCGCCCTTCTGGTCAACGCAGGCACTGGCGGCGCCGTTGATCTGCAAGGCGCTGTGGGCGCGACGACGGCCCCGGCGGGCCTGGACGTCACGGGCAACGTGATCGGCGTGCGAGCTGTAACGACTACAGGAGCACAGACTTACGCCGGTGCGGGAGCCGCCCCGGCCGTCGTCATCAACGCCGACCTGACTGCCGGCGGCCCCCTGACGATCCGGGACGCCTTGACCGTGGACCTGGCTGGCGGGGCGGACCTTAGCGCCGCCGGTGCCATCAGCATCAGCGACGGCGTGATCGCCCTCAACCTGACCGGCCCGGACGGGGCTGCCAACGTCATCGACGCCGACGGCGACGAGTCCGTGACGCTGGCTGCCGTGACGGCGACGGACAGCCCCGATCTGACAGTCAACTCAGAAGGCGGCATAGCGCTGAAGGCCGTGGACATCGGCACCGGGACGCTGACCGTCAACGTGGACAACGACGCCGATGGCGCCGAGACGATGAGGGTGGGCGCCGTGGCCGCAGGGGCCGTCAACGTCGCCGGCTCGGGCCAGGATGACGTCTTGAGATTCGACGGCGGCATCGTCGTGACCGACGTGGCTGTCAGCCATGCGGAGACGGTCGACCTGAACGCGGACGTGACGGCCGGGTCCATCAGCATTCAGAACGCCACTACGGTGGACCTGGCCGCCGGCGTGGACCTGATGGCGACAGACGGCCCGCTGAGCGTGGCGAGCGGCGTTGCGGGGATGAGGCTGAGCGGCGCGGCGGGCAGCACCAACGTCCTTGACTCCGACGGCGATCACGCGATCACGCTCGCCGCCGTGACGGCCACGGACGACGCGAACCTGACGGTGAACTCGGAAGGCGGCCTGGAGCTTGCCTCAGCCGACATCGGCGCCGGGGCGCTGGTGCTCAACGTGGACAACGACGCCGACGGCGCCGAGACGATGACCGTGGGCCCGCTGGCCGCCGGGACCATTGCCCTGACGGGCGCGTCGCAGGACGACACGCTCGCACTGCAGGGAGCGATCAATGGCGCCGACGTGCTGGTGGGCAACGCGGCGTTAGTGGACGTAAACGCCGACCTGACCGGGACCTCGCTGATCGTGCAGAACGCCTCGCTGGTCGACCTGGGCGCCGACGTGGATCTCACTGCGAACGGCGGGGTGCTGGACCTGAGCGGCGCCGTTGCGTGCCTCAGCCTGAGCGGCGCGGACGGCACGACGAACGTGCTGGACGGCAACGGGGATCAGCCGGTCTCCCTGCCTCCCGTCACGGCCGACGCGAGCCCGAACCTGACCGTGAACTCCGACGGCGGCATCGCGCTCTCGACGATTGACATCGGCGGCGGCGCTCTGGCGCTCGCTGTCGACGATGACGACGACGGCGCGGAGGCGCTGACGGCGGGCGCGCTCCGCGCGGGGTCCATCGCGGTGACGGGTTCCGGGCAGGATGACACACTCGCGTTCGGCGGCCCGGTGGCGGGCGCCGACGTGCTCGTGGACAACGCGGCCTTGGTGGACGTGAATGCGGCGCTGACGGCCGACGCCGGCGTGGTTGTCCGGAACGCGCTGGCGGTGAACGTGGCGGCGGACGTGAATGCCGGGGACGGCGTCGCGTTCGGCGGCCCCGTGACCTTCGACGGGCCGGGCGACCAGGAAGTGGACGCGGGCGCGGGGACGCTCGACGCGCAGGGCGCCCTGACGAAGGCCGCCGCAGGTGATCTCACCTTGACGGCCCATGACATCCAACTGGCCGGCACGGTGGCGGACCCCGGCGGCGTTCTGACCCTTCAGCCGTCCGATCCGGCGACGTCCATCGGCATCGCCGGCGGCGCCGGAGACTTCTCGCTGGACGCCACGGAGGTCGCTCTCCTGAGCGATGGGTTCAGCGCGATAGTCATCGGGCGAGCGGACGGCTCGCACGTCACCGTGGTGGACAATGTGCAGTTCACCGACCCCGTGACGATCCGGACGGCGGCCGGCGGGTCCATCACGCTGGACGGGACGCTGACGGGAGCCGATGACGCCTCGGTGACCCTCATCGGTGCCCTGGCGAGCACGACGGCCAACGCCGACATCGTGACGGACGCTAACCCCATCCTCATCGAGGATGTGCTCGTGCTCGGAACGCCGGCCCTCGTGACGCTCGACACGACCAACGGCGGCGCCTTCCCGGCAGGGGCGGATGTGACGATCACGGGATCGGTGGCTGACGACGATCCGGTCGGCAGCCCGACGGCGCTGGCGATCAATGCGGGCTCGGGCGGCACGGTCAGCTTGCAGGATGTAAGCACTGGTTACAGCCAGACTTACGACGGGCTCCTCGCGCTGCACGGAGACCTGATCGCCCTGGGAGGCTGCATCCTGCTCAACGGTCCAGTGACGCTTGGCACCGACGTCGCCATCACGACGAGCGGCACTCCGGGCGACATCACGTTCGCCGGCGTCGTGGACGGGGCGCAGGCGCTCACACTCGACTCGGCATTGGGCGTTCTTGTCCTCCGCGGCCCCGTGGGAAGCGTGACGCCGCTTGCGGCCCTGTCTGCCAGCGCCGGCAGCATCGATCTCAGTGCGGTTACGGTGACGGGCGACGTCGCCCTGGTCTCGACTGCCGGCGACGTTACGCTCACGGGGATCACGGGCGGCGGCGTCGTCTCGGTCACCTCCGCAGGCGCCGTGCTTGACGGCGGGGAGGACGTCACGGACATCGCGGCGAGCGACGTCGAACTCGTGGCGGCGACGGGCATCGGGACGTCGGGAGACATGCTGGACGTGGACGTCGCGCGCATGGCAGGCGCGAGCGGGGCCGGCGGCATCTACGTGGCGGACGTCGCCGGGGATCTGGAGATCGCCACGGTCGGCTCGACGACGGGCGTGAGCGTGCCGGGCGGGACGGCGGACGATCAGGTTCACGTTACGTCCGCCAATGCGCTCCTGGTTACGGACGACGTGGCGAATGCGAACGGGCCGGTTCAGCTCGACGCCGCGGCGGCCGTGACGGTGGGCGGCGGTGCAACGGTGCAAGGGAGCGGCGTCGCGATCGGCGCGCCCGTGATAACCGTGGCGCAGGGAGGTGCCGTTGCGTCCGATTCCGGCGAACTGCGGCTCGTCGGCGACGACCTGAACTTGGCCGGCAGCCTCAGCACGCAGGACGGCGACCTGGTCTTCGATGGCGTCAACGTGACGCATTCCGGCCAGGCCGTGGCGACGGGCGGTGCCGTGGCGGTCACGGCCGACGACGCGCTGACCATAACTGGCACGGTTGCCGCCGAGGGCGGCGCCGTCGATCTGCATGGCGGTGCCGTGACGCTTACGGGCGTGTCGTCCGATACGGCGGTTTCGGTGCAGTCTGCGGGCTCGATCCAGGACGCCGGCGACGAGGCGACGGACGTGGCCGCGCCGCAGGTCGAGCTGACGGCGGGCACCGGGATCGGGCTGGCCGAGGATGCCCTCGAGATAGATGCCGTGCTCGTTGCCGCAGTGACCGACGAAGGCGGCATCTACCTGGTCGACGTGAGCAACGGGCTCGAGGTGGGCGAGGTCGGCGAGACGATGGGCGTGGCCGTCCTGGGCGGCGTCGAGGGCGACGACATCTCCATCGTCGTGAGCAGCCCGCTGACGGTCAGCGCGCCGGTGAGCAACCTGGCCGCGGGCGGCGACGTCTGGCTCTCCGCCGGCAGTCTGCTCAGCATCGGCGCGGCGGTGAGCACGGACAGCGGCGCCATCGGGATGGAGGCCGGTGAGCTGAGCGTGCTGGACGGTGGCAGCGTCGCCAACGGCGGCGTCGGAAGCATATTGCTGACGACGAGCGCAGGCGACGCCGTGATCGCGCGAATCTCCGGCGGCGGCCTGGCCACGATTCAGTCCGCAGCCGCCATTCGGGACGGCGCGGAGACGGAGACGGACGTGGTGGCTCCGGACATCGAGTTCATCGCCGAGAGCGGCATCGCTGAAGAGGCGGATTACATGGAGATTGACGGCGAACGCCTGGCGGCGACGACTCAGAGCGGCGGCATCTACATCGAGGACGTCGCCGGGGGCCTTGAAGTGACCTCCGTCGGCTCGACCAGCGGCGCCAGCATCCTGGGGGTCACCGCTGGCGACATCTACCTGGCCGCCTTCAGTCCGCTGACCATCACGGAAGACGTCCAGAACCTCAGCGGCGGCGGCATCATCCTGGCGGCCCAGGGCACGGCGGCGGGCGACGACCTGTCCATCGGCGGCAACGTGGTCGCCGTCGGCGACGCGGGCAGTATCCAGCTCTTCGCCGGCAGCGACATACTGCACACCGGCGGCGTGAGCACCCAGGGCGGCAACATCCTGATGACGGCCGGCGACATGATCAGCCTGAGCGGCACTGTGGGGACCGGTGCGGGCAGCGTCTTCGCGCAGGCCGGCCAGGGCGTGAACGTGGGCGGCTCCATCGGCACGCAAGGCGGCAGTGTGCTGCTGCGCGCCAACGGCGTTGTTGCCGTGAGCGGAAGCCTCCGAACGCAGGGCGGCAGCATCACGGTCATCTCGTCGGCTTTCGATGCGACCGGCGGCACGATCGATACTGGGGGAGGAAGCTTCATCATCTCCTTCCTTCTGCCCACGGCCTTCACGGTCGGAAGCCGGGCTGACTTCATCGCCGATCTGGAGGCCCTGTTAGCCGGGGAGGCAGGGATGGGCCAAGAGGAGGAAGAGGAGCGCAAGGAGGAGGAGGGCGCCGCGGAGGCCGAGGCGGCCGCCCTGCTGCCGGCCCATCCGGCGGGCGAGAGTCGCCCGGCGCTCTGATATGTTCCGGCCGCTGAGCCGTGGCAGCCTGGACCTGCCGGCCTGTCGGGGAACCGCGCCGGTTGGGCAGCGTGGTGCTGCCGGCGTAGTTGGGAGCGCCGCCCATGGGGGTGAAGCCCGGCTGGCTGTCGGCGGGGACCCCCAAGGCACAGGCGCCAGGGAGACTGAGGTCGCCGGAATCCTTGGATGCTGGCCTCACCGGCGGGCCCTTCGGGAATGCCAGGGGGGAGCTCCCGGCGCCGCCTGGAAACGCCGTCAGACGCGCCCGAAGGCAGGGGGGAGATGCGCGGGAGCGCCATCGCGGGACCCGCGGCCGGCCCGGGCGGCAGGGCGTGTCCGTGGCCTTCAGAGACGGCACCGTGGGTGCGTCTGCGCCCGGTTTTTCCTTGACATGGTGGGGTCCGTAGGCTAATACATAGCACAGTCGTGGGACTGGACGGCGTATCCATACGCACCTGAACTTGATCTCAGTACCTCATACAGCCGGTCACGACTGGCCCGCAGCCGCATCCGGCTCGTCCAGGGAGGCGCAGCGGAGGTCGTGTACGCCTTCCGGGGCGCCGGTGAGCAGGAAAGGGCGTCGTCCCGTCCGCGAGAGGGGTGCATGTCCTGTCTGCGCGTGGTTTGGCGAGCAGGCCACGCACGTTCTCTAGACCTTCCCTGCTCTTGCCGTTCCCGGTGGTGAGTGCCGTGGCAGGCCCGGGCTTGTTGTGACCCACCTGGCTCGTATTGGGAGTGGCTAGAACATGGACAGCAACAAGAAGAGGGAGAAGCTTCCGTTTGCGAGCACGCTGCCATCGCTGGAACTTGAGCGGCTCGAACACAGGATCCTTCTCTCGGCGCCCGTCATCCAGTCGCTCCAGGACCAGCCGGACCCCGTGCACGAGGGCGACATCCTGACGCTGACGGCTCGGCAGGTCGCCGATCCGGACGGCGGACAGATCGTCGAGGTCAGGTTCTACCGGAGCGACGACGGCACCTTCGACGCCCCTGCCGCCGGCATCCAGGGCAACCTGTACTTCTGGGATGCCAATGGCAACGGCCTCTACGACGTCGCCAGCGAGGACCTATGGGCGGACCTGAACGCCAACGCGCGGTACGACGCCGTTGACACGCGGGTCTACGACCAGCTCAACTGGAACCCCGTCGGCGGGCAGGCCGGCGTGCACGGCAACGTCTACTTCTACGACTCCAGCGGCGATTCGACCTGGGACGTCGGCGAGCTCGTGTGGGCCGAGCGGCCGGGCGGGTTCGGAACGCTCTACGATCCAGGCATCGACCTGCGCGTGGACGCCGGCCCCGGGGACGTCTACGAGCCGAACAACACCAGGGTCGCGGCAACCGACCTGGGCACCATGGGAGGCTGGCAGGCCTGGTCCCGTCTGGCCATCGGGTCCGGAGATGAGGATTGGTTCACGTTCGACCTGTCAGCGGACGGCGCTTCCAGCAACTTCGTCCGCATCGAGTTCCTGCATTCGGACGGCAACCTGGATCTCGAGCTGTACGATTCGACGCTGAGCCTGGTCGGTTCCTCCAGGACTACGACCAATGACGAGCAGATATCCCTGAACGGCGTGCAGGCCGGCGCGTACTACTTGCGCGTCTACGGCAGCCAGGGGGCCGATAACGACAATTACGATCTCGTCCTCAACGCGCCCGGCCCGGGCGACGTGCTGCTCGGGACCGGCACGCAGATCGGCTTCACGGGTGACTGGCAACTGAGCGTCGTCGGCAACTGGCAGCCGGATTACTACCACTACTTTGCCCTCGCCAGGGACAACGGCGACGGCACTCTGGGCACGGCGGGACAACTGCGCTTCAACGACAACGTCGACACCAACGGCCGCTGGGAAGCAGGCGAGGAGATATGGCTGGATGCCGACGCCGATAGCCGATACGATCCCGGCGAGATCCAGGCCTACATCGGGGCCGACAACAAGTGGGACACCCTCCCCGGCGTGCTCGGCGTCGGCGGGAACCTGCTGTTCCAGGACGTCAGCAGCGACGGCGCCTGGCAGCCTTACGAGCCGATATGGGCCGATAAGGTTGCTGACGGCCGGTTCCGCAATGCCGACGACACCGTCGTCCTGGGCATCCCCGCCGAGACGACTGTCCATCCTGCCTCCTCGATCGGGAAGCTGAATGACCGGCCGGTCGTGACCACATTGACGGGCTCTCCCGAGCCCATCGGCAAGGGGGAGACGCTCACGCTGGTGGCCAGCGGCGTCAGCGACACCGACGGCTTCGTGAACATGGTGGAGTTCTACCATGACTCCAACAACAACGGAGTCTGGGACGCCGAGGACAGGTTCCTCCGCCGCGACACGGACGGTTCGGACGGCTGGTCCTGGACGGGCGTGGTCCAGTGGACGATCGGCGATTACTTCGCCCGCGCCCGCGACAGCGACGGCGGGTGGAGCGCCTGGCCGGACGACTTCGCCATCGGACACGTGAACCAGAAGCCCATAGTGGGCTCCGTTGGGCAGAACCCGAACCCCATCGTGCCCGATCAGGCCGTCACGTTCACGGCGCTCAACGTTTACGACCCGGATCAGGCCAGTCCCACCGAGCTGAACAGGTTTGGCGTTGCGACCGTGCAGTTCTGGCGCGACGTCTTCGACAGCGGCCACTTCAACCCGAACCAGGACGATCTCCTCAACGACGATGCGGGGGCCGTGCTGACCTACGTCGGCGGTGGCATGTGGAGGTTGACGGTCCCGGCCACGTGGGAACAGGATATAAGCCCCCTGTTCTTCGCGCGGGCTCGAGACCTGGAAGGGGGCTGGGGCAACGCCGTCTGGGTCCTGAACCAGAACCCCGTCATTGACCACGTAGAGCCCACGCCCGATCCGGTCACGCTCGACGATCCTGCGATCCTTGAAGCGTTGGGCGTTGAGGACTCCGACGGGTTCATCAAGGCTGTGGTCTTCAGCGTGTTCGAGCAGCCCGGCATCCCGCCCTACACGGAGGAGCCCTTCAACATTCCTGAGGGCGGATGGCCGAACGACTGGTACTTCGACGAGGACGGCACGGACGGCTGGAGCTGGACCTTCTCGCCCAGGTGGACCATCGGCGGCATCGTGATGGAGGATTTCGACCGCGACGGCGACATGGACATCGCCGTGGCGGTGGACGTGTCGGCGGACATCGGCCCCGACTTCGTCTCGGTGCTGCTGAACAACGGCCAGGGCGAGTTCGACGCGGGTTCCCTGGTGCGGCTCGGTCTGACGCCGGCCGGTTCCACGACGGAAGAGTACTGGTTCCATCAGTACGACCCGTCGGACATCTCGGCCGGGGACGTCAACAATGACGGTCGGCCTGACCTGGTCGTGGCCGACTCGGCCACCGATCGCGTCTCGGTCCTGTTGAACCAGGGCGGCGGGGTCTTCACCGATGACGTGTCGTACGAGGTGGATATCGACCCGCTGATCCCGGCCGAGATGATCCATCCCCACGCCGTCACAATGGCCGATTTCAACGACGATGGCAACCTGGACGTCGCCGTGGCAAGCTACATTGACCTCGAGACGTCGTACTCGGGCAACTACTACTGGATGGACGACGACTGGCACGGCGCCATCGTCGTGATGTTCGGCGATGGAACGGGTGCGTTCGCCACGGAGAATCCCGACGCTGCCTTCGCCAACGATGTCATCCGGGTCTACAACCTGCCGGGCCCCGGCCTGAGGCCGGAGGACCTGGTGGCGGCGGACCTGGACCAGGACGGCTTCGTGGACCTGGCCGTGGTAAGCCAGGACGGCGTGCTGTTCCTGTGGAACAACGGGTTTATCGAAGGGGACCCGCTTGTGGGGTTCCTTGGCGATCCCGGCGGCGTCATCGGCAGGGCGGTGGAGACGGGCATAACGGGCGCCGAGCCGCAGCAGATCATCTATGACTACGTGTGGCGCGACGGCTTTGTGGAGGGGCCGCATGCCACTGATGTGCCGCCGTACTACCACAACGACCTCATGAGCGATGACGTGGATATGTTCCGCGTCACGGCGGAGGCGGGCGCCTCAGTTCGGTTGACGGTTGTGCCGGTCCCCTGGCTTGACCCCACTACAGAGCTGCTGGCATGCAACGTTGCCGTGTTCGACGCCAACGGCGTCTTGGTCGCAGTGTGGCTGGAAGACGACGCCGTCGTTGGCGTGCCGTGGTCTGTCGTCATTCCGATCACGACGACGGGCAACTACTACATCGCGCTCGGCGGCATGGACCCGACCGTTACGCCGCCGTTCGATCCCATCACCGGGGCCAACCCCGGCACGGTCGCGGCGGATGGCGAGTACGAGCTCATCATCGACGTTTACGGGACCACGTACCAGAGCACGGAAGACCAGATCATCGTTGCCCCGCCGGTCAGCGATCCGTTCGACATCCCGCAGGGCGCTAACGATTCCATCAACACCCCCACGGTGCTGCGTGACATTCTGCTTCTCCCGGTCGGCCAGACCACCGAGGGGATGATGGCGTGGTACGGGCTCAACATCCTGCCCACCGGCGATGACGATTGGTTCCAATTCGACCTGGCGGCCACGGCCGGCTGGAGCGATTACGCCAGGATCGACTTCACGCATGCGGCGGGCGATCTGGCCCTTGAGCTTTGGGCGGGCGGCGCGCTCCAGTACGTATCCAACGGCGCGACCGACGGCGAGATCGTCCCCCTCGTGGGGTATCCCGCCGGAACGTACCAGCTCCATGTCTACAGCCCCACGAACGACCAGAACGACTACGATCTCATACTGCACCTGCCGGGCGGGCCGGCTTCGGGGATCCAGGGCAACCTGTACTTCCAGGACACGAACAGGAACTTGCTGTTCGAGCCCTTCACCGTCGGTGAGGACCTCTGGAAGGACGAGGTGGGCGGGCGTACCGGCATCTACGATGCCGGCCTGGACCAGCAGATACTCGACCCGAATGACTGGCAGCCGTGGAACGGCCTGATCGGCTTCCACGGGAACGTGTACTTCTACGACCTGAACGGGAGCGGCCGCTGGGACTTCGGGGAGTTCATATGGGCGGACCTGGGTGGGCCCGATCCCTTCAATTACGACGCCGGGTCGGACCTGCTCGTCCCCGTCGCGCCCTGGTGGGTGCAGGGCCTTGCGCCCGGCACGCAGGGAGTCAACGGCAGCGAGACCCGGGGAGCCACCATCTTCTTCGACGATGTGAACGCGAGCGGTCAGTGGGACGCGGGCGAAGACCTCTGGGCGGACCGAGACCAGCCGGGCGGCACACACGGCGTCTATGACGCCGGAATAGACGACGCCATCCCGAACCCGTCGGACCCGGTCTGGAACGTGCCGGACGGCACTGCGGGCGTCTCGGGCCGCGTGTTCTTCGCGTTGACCAGCACCCGTCCGTTTGAATGGGACCCCGGCGAAGCCGTCTGGGTGGACGGCCGCGCGCGCACGCCCGACGTCCCCATCGGCGCGGGCGACTCCATCACTGCGGCCAACTTCCTAGAGGACAACTACGACGACGATTTCGTCTCTCCCGAGTACCAAAACGTCTACACGTCCATCCCTTACGGGATGGCACCGCCCTGGCAGCTCCTGGATATAGACATTGCCACGGCCAACTCCCAGACCAACCGGGCCTCCGTCCTGCTGGGCAACCACTACTTCGGGTGGGGCATTACGGACCCGGTGGCCACGGACATATTCCTGGGTCTGTACCCGAACCACGACCGGAGCGCGATGGCCGGCCCGGTCGTCACCGGGAACACGGTCGGACGTTACAACGACGGCAGGGACGTGCGGATAACGGACGCAGATCGCATCTACGACACCTCCATCCCCGGCTACACCACTCCCTTCTGGAACTCGGGGGACGGCGCCGCCGGGACCCAGGGCAACGTCTACTTCTACGACGTGAACCGCGGGTGGTACTCCGTCGACGGCCAGCGCGGCATCCGCGGCAACGTGGTCTTCCTGGACGTCAACTTCAACGGCGTGTGGGACGAGAGCGAGCCCGTCTGGGCGGACGACTGGGTCGACAGGGCCGGCAACTACACGGAGACGTGGGTCGGGGACCCCAGCCTGCCCATATGGCAGGACACCGACCAGGCGATCTACGGCATGACCGACTGGGTCGACGGCCGGCTCACTGCCTGGCTGGTGTTCGCGCCAGTCGGCATCCAGACCAATGTCTACTTCAATGACGCCAACGCCAACGGCGTCTGGGACCCCGGCGAGAACGTCTGGGCGGACCGCGGAGGAACGGCCGGTTACTACGACGCCGGCGTGGACGTGCAGATCGCTCCCAGGGCGAACGGCACGTGGGACTCCGGGGAAGACCTCTGGGCCGACAATCCGGCCGGGACCCCCGGAGCGTACGACGAGGGCGTCGACGTGCAGGTCTTCGACGTCGACCATTGGGACGTGCCGGATCAACAGGCCGGCGTTCAGGGGAACGTCTACTTCCGCGACGCCAACTTCAACGGCGTCTGGAACGCGGGCGAGGACGTGTGGGCCGACATGCTGACGGGCACGTATCCAACCGGCGACAACCCGGTTTCGATAACGGCCTACAACATAGATGCCGACACCACGAGGCAGGAGCCGCCGAACGTGTACGGCCAGCTCAACCCCAACGGCGACCCCGACTGGTGGTGGGGCCAGGGCAGCGTCGAGGGCGAGTACGTCATCATCGAGGGCGAGCCGTGGGATTTCGACGCCCCGGGCGACGCCTGGCAGGTGGAGTCGGAGTCCTGGCAGTCCTACGACGTTGCGCGGGAGCCCTACATTGACCTGGTGACGGCCAACCGGGGCGGCGGGACACTGACCGTCCTGCTGAACGAGGGCAGCCACTCCGGCAACTTCGGCATACTGGAAGGCACGTGGCAGAACGGGGCGAATTACTGGCTCCAGCAGGCGGGGGACTTCGCTGAGTCTTCCGCCAACTACGGCGTGGACGATTACCTGCACAACGGCCCGTTCGACCTGCCCAGCAGCGTCATGGTCAGCGACTTCAACGCGGACGGCGTGCAGGATTTCCTCGTGAGCGAGCGGCTCAACGTCACGCTGCTCGAGCAGGCGTTCCCCTTCCACAGCTCGGACCCGCTGGCCCTTGAACCCTACGCGGGCGAGATCGCCCAGGTTGAGCTGCCCTTCGGCTTCGCCGGCAGTTTCTCCGTCATCCCCGGGGAGGGCCAGCAGCTCACCGTCACCTACTACGCCCAGGCCTTCGACGAGGACTTCGATGCCTGGAACAACCCGGAATACGGCGGCGCCAGCGGGGTCGTCTCGACTACACTGGCGCTGAACCAGAGGCCGCTGATCTGGTCCCTGACGGCGAACAGGGAAGTTCTCTCGTCCGTCGGCGATGTGTTCACGCTGACGGCGGACGGCGTGAGCGACGTGGACGGCCAGCTCATGGTCGTCGAGTTCTACAGGGATGACGGCGACGGCGTTTTCGAGCCGACGGGCGACGGAGTCTACTTCCCGCAGGAGGATCACCTCATCGTCGGCGCGGCCCCCGCTCCGGACACGCCCGGCACGGCGGGCCGGCCGCCCGCGCTGTTGTTCGCCGACGTGAATGAGAACGGCCTCTGGGACAGCGGGGAGGAGATCTGGTGGGACACCATCCGTAACGGCCGCTACGATGACGGTGACGACGCCGTGGTCTACGATGGCGGCAACGGCTGGAGCACGCCCGACCGCACGCCCGGCATCTCGGGGAACCTGCTGTTCTGGGACCAGAACGCGAACGGCCAGCGCGACTCGTCGGAGCCCGTCTGGGCCGAGGCAGTCGAAGAACTGCTCGGCGTGGACACCAACGGCAGCGACGGCTGGACGTTCAGCGGCCCGTTCGACGGCCACACGGAGACGCTCTACTGGGCTCGGGCCATTGACAACGACAGCGGCGTGAGCCTGCCCGCCGTGACCATGGTCAACGAGCGGCCGAGCATCGCCGCCCTCTACGTGGACGGCGTCTACGACGCGAGCGGCGTGGCCGACGACACGGCCATCATGCAAGCCACGGACCTGGGCGCCACGCGCGGCCGCCAGGGCTGGTACGACCTGCAGATCGGCACCGCCGCCGACCAGGACTGGTTCCTGTTCGAGCTGGACGCGGGTGGCCGTGCGAGCGACTTCGTCCGGATCGAGTTCACTCATGCCAATGGCAACCTGGACATCGCGCTCTATGACCAGTCGCTTGCGCTTGTGGGTGTGTCGAACGGCCTGACCAACAACGAGCAGATAACGTTGGCCGGCCTGGAGTCCGGCAGCTACTACCTGCGCGTTTACGGCACGCATGCCAACGTCTACGACCTGATCCTGAACACGCCCAGGGGGCCCCAGACGGGCATCCATGGCAACGTCTACTTCGCTGACGACGTGATCGTCAACGGCTCCTGGAACACGGGCGAGGACGTATGGGCGGATAGGGACAGCGACGGCGTGTTTAACGCCGGCATAGACACCGTGATCGCCGGCTCGCCCGGCAACCTGCAGGTCGGCATCCAGGGCAACCTCTACTTCTACGACGCGAACGGCGACGTCCGCTGGGCGGTCGGCGAGTTCGTCTGGGCCGACCGTGCCGGCGGCACGGCCCAGGTCTACGATCTGGCCACGGACGCCCGCATCGATGCCCTTTCGCCCGGGATCGACGTCGAGCCGAACAACACGGCGCTCGGCCTGCCCGTTGCCGGGCAGCTCGGAATCCGGGGCAACGTGTTGTTCAACGACGCCGATTTCAACAGGCGGTGGGATCCCGGCGAGGACGTGTGGCACGACGGCAGCGGCGGCGGCCTGGCCAATGGCGTCTACGACTGGGAGTATCAGGTCTACAGCGGCACCAACGGCGTCTGGAACACGCTCGTCGGAGCCGCCGGCACGCAAGGCGCCGTCATCTTCAACGAGACCACGGGCAACGGCCGCTTCAACTGGACCGAGGAAGCCTGGTGGGACAGCAACGCCAACGGCCGCTATGACGCTGGCGAAGCCGTCATCTGGAACGGCGGCGACGGCAAGTGGAACACCCCCGTGGGCACCACCGGCGTCGTCGGGAACCTCTACTGGAGCAACGTGGACGGAATCCCCGGCTTCTCCCTCCAGGACGAAGTCTGGGCGGACGCCCGCATTGGCACGCAGGGCGCCTACGACAACATCCAGGAGACGCAGCTCTACTGGGGCCAGCGGTGGACCACGGAGGATCACGTCGGCGGCACCCAGGGCAATATCCTGTTCAACGACGCCAATGACAGCGGCGGCTGGAATGTGGGCGAAGCCGTCTGGGCCGACGAAGTCTTCGAGCATCACGACATCGTGCTGACGGCCGTCGACGTCCAGAGCGGCCAGAACAGCGGCGGCATGCCCATCCGCAAGGTGCAGTTCTACGGCGACTCGAACTACAACGGCGTCTTCGATCCGTACCTGGACCAGTGGCTCGGCGCAGGCGTCAACGTCGGCGACATCCGCGGCGGCTCTGCCGACGAGTGGCAGTTCTTCGTGCAGCAGGCCGACTGGGTCGAGAGCCCGTACTGGAACACGTTCGTTGACACCGTGAACTGGTCGCCGGGGTCTCAGACGTACTTCGCCGTCGTCGAGGACTTCGGCGACCAGTGGAGCTCCGAGGCCGAGGCCCGAAGCGACGTCAAGAACATCCCTCCGACCGTGGGGGAGCTGGTCGGCACGCCCGACCCGGTGACCGAACGCTCGGCCTTCACCCTGACGGCCCTCGGCGTGGATGACGCCTACGGCGAGGTGGACTACGTCGCCTTCTACCGGGAGGCCAACGGCCTGCCGGGCCTGCAGCCCGACGAGGATCAGTTGCTTGGCCAGGACGCCGACGGGACCGACGGTTGGAGCTGGTCCACGGACTCCGTGGCCTGGCCCGTCGGCGAGCACACCTACATGGCCAGGGCGCTGGACAACTACGGCGACTGGTCGGAGACCGCCTACTTCGTGGGCACCGTGCACGCCAGGCCCGTCTTCGGAGGCACGTTCCAGACGCATCCGTCTTCGCCCCTTCCGTTGTTCACGGGCGGGCCCGTCGGCGCGGAAGCCGGAGATCTCAACGGCGACGATCTGCCCGATCTGGTCGTCCTGCACGACGACGGCAACCCGACGACGCCCGGCATCTCCGTCTGGCTCGGCAAAGGGGACGGCACGTTCGTCTGGAACGCGAACTATGCGGTCGGCGTTACGCCGGCCCACGCACTGCTCTATGACCTGAACCTGGACGGCAACCTCGACCTGCTGGTGACGAACACCAGCGGCAACAGCGTGCTGGTGATGCTGGGCAACGGCAACGGCACGTTCAGGACGGCGACCGGCAGCCCCTTTGCCGCCGGCACGAGCCCCGTCGGGCTTGCCGTCGGTGAGTTCAATGGCGACGGCCTGGTCGACCTGGCGGTCACGAACTCGGCCACCGGTAAGGTCGTCATCATGCTCGGCACGGGACTGGCCGCCTTCGGCAGCCCCACGGCTGTGCCGGGCGTCTCGCTGTCCGGCCCTGTGGACATCGTGACGGCTGACTTCGACCTCGACGGCGATCTGGATCTGGCGGTCGCCGAGAGGGATGCGGATCGGGTCGCCATCCTGCTGGGCAGAGGCACGGGAGACTTCGACCCTCTGAGCGCCTCGCCCGTGGGTGACCGGCCGATTGCGTTGCTCACCGCCGATCTGAACGACGATGGCGTGCCGGACCTCGCAGCGGCGAACTCCGGCGGCAACACCGTGTCCCTGCTGTTCGGCACGGGCGACGGAGAGTTCGAATCGCTGCCCGAGGCGCCGGATCCCGTGGTCGGGAACGGTCCCTCTTCGATCCGGGGCGGCTACCTGGATACGGATAGCCGGCTGGACCTCGTGGTCACGAACGCCCTTGACGGCACAGTCTCGGTTCTTCTGAGCAACACGCGGGGCGAGTTCGCCGAGCAGACCGTCTACCTCGCGGGATCGGGGCCTTCGGCGGTTGCCGTGGCCGATTTTGATCTCGACAGCTCCGGCGACCTCGTCGTGGCCAACCGGGTGGGCGGCAACCTGACCATGCTGAGCGGCATACCGGCGCTGACGGACTCGCCGGACCCGGTTGAGCCCGGGTCGCTGCTCGTTCTGCGGGCCACCGGGCTGCGCGACCTGGACGGCGATGCCATTTCGGTGGTGGAGTTCTACCGTGACTCGAACGCGAACGGCTCGCTGGACGTTGGCATTGACCAGCGCCTCGACCCCGACATCATCGGCGCCGACCCCAACCTGGAGCTCGGCGTTCGCTACGTCGGCGAGGAGAACGGCGGGCAGATCTGGGAATGGGTCGGACCGGTGACGTGGTCCGTAGGGGAGTACGTCTACTTCGTGCGCGCCCAGGACGATCGTGGAGGCTGGAGCTTCCCCGTCACCGAGAACGGCCGTGTCGTTAACCCCGCTCCCGTCATCATGGGCGGGCTGCTTGACCAGCCCGATCCCGTCACCGAAGGCTATCTGCTGACGCTGGTGGCGCAGGACGTCATCGATGCCAACGGCACCATCCAGGTGGTCGAGTTCTACAGGGATTCGAACGGTGACGCCAGCCTGACCATCGGTCAGGATCAGCTTCTCGGCACGAACGCGATGGCCGAGGGGAATGACTTCGCCCTCGGCGTCGTGGTCAACTGGGCGCCCGGCACACACCTCTACTTCGCCAGGGCTCAGGACGACCTCGGCTCCTGGAGCGATCCCGTCGCGGCGGAAGGCTTCGTGAACGGGCGTCCGGTGATCGGCACGTTGGCGGTCAGTCCCAACCCGGTGCCCTACGGCGACCTGCTGCGTCTGACCGCTCAGGGCGCCGCCGACACGGATGGCGGCACCATAGTGGCGGTCGCCTTCTACCGGGACAGCAACAAGGACGGCCAGTTCACCGAGGGGGCCGACGAGCTGATCGGCATCGACAGGGACGGCGGCAACGGCTGGTCCATCCAGTTCCCGGCCTTGCTGGACGACCCGTTCTTCTTCGCCCGTGCCCAGGACAACATGGGCGGGTGGAGCTTCGCAACAAGGTCGCCGGCCGTCAACCGACGGCCCGTCGTCGAATCGCTCGTCGCCACGCCTGACCCCGTCACCTCGGGAGAGCCGCTCAGGCTGGAAGCCATGGGCGTCTTCGATGTGGACGGCTATGTGGACGCCGTGGCCTTCTACCGTGACCTGAATGGTAACGGAGCGCTCGAGTCCGACAGCGACGTGTTGCTCGGGCTTGACACCACGCCTGCCAACGGCTGGTCATGGAACGGAATCGTCACGTGGCCCGGCGGCGCTCAGACTTACTTCGCCATCGCCCGGGACAACCTGGGCGTGTGGACGGATGACTCGGACGCTGCAAAGCCCACGGGGCTGGTCAACAGGCGCCCGACCATTGAGGGCGGACTCCGCTTCGAGGACCCCGGTCTCGACGGCGTGATCACCAGGGGAGAGAAGCTGACGCTCAGGGCCGTGGACGTCAGGGACGTCGACGGCGTCGTCAAGGCGGTGGAGTTCTACCGGGACACGAACTTCAACGGCGTCCTGAACGTCGGGCAGGACACGCTGCTGGGGTACGGCACGCCCATCAGCGACGACGACTGGTTCATGCTCAATCTGGCCTCGAGCGGCGGCGCGGGCGATCTGGTCCGCATCGAGTTCGTCAACACGCACGGCGACCTCGACATGGAGCTCTACAATGCCTCACTGGCGGTCGTCGGGGCCTCGACGAGCGTCACCGACAACGAGGAGATCTCGCTCAACGGCCGGGCGGCGGGCACCTACTACTTGCGCGTCTATGGCCACGGAGCGTTCAACTCCTACGATCTGGTCCTGCAGACGCCCGGCGGGCCGGCCACCGGCATTCAGGGGAACCTCTACTTCGCCGACGAGGACGCCGACGGCCAGTACGATCCCGACGCAGAGGACCTCTGGGCTGATCTCGGCGGGACGGCCGGCACGTACAACGCAGGCGTCGATCAGCAGGTCTCCGATCCGCGGGCCTGGGAGACGCCGGGCGGCGCGATCGGCATGCGCGGCAACGTCTACTTCTTCGACGCCAATGGCAATACGTCCTGGAATGCCGGCGAGTTCGTCTGGGCTGAGATGGGCTTCGACCAGGCTTATGAGGAGGGCGTCGACCTGCGCGTCGCCGCCATGAGCGGCGATCGGTTCGAGCCCAACGGGTCGGCGGCCCAGTCGACCAACCTGGGGGCCACGCGGGGCCTGCAGGGCTGGTATGGCCTGACCATCACCTCTGACTGGGTGCTCGCGAACATCTCGACTCTGGGATGGGAGCAAGGCACTCAGACCTTCTTCGCCCGGGCCCGGGACGATACGGACGCCTGGAGCATTCCGCCGGTCTCGACCACGGGCGTCGTCAACGTTGCGCCCACCGTGGGCGCCCTGCAAGTCTCGCCGGATCCGGTCACCAGGGGCAATCTGCTCACGCTGGTCGCTACGGGCGTGGGCGACCCGGAGGGGACCGTCATCCAGGTGGTGTTCTACCGGGACTCGAACGACAACGGGACGCTGGACGCCGAGGACGGCGATCAAGTGCTCGGCACCGGCGTGCAGATCGCAGCGGGCGAGTGGAAGGTCTCGCCTCTGGTGGACACCTCCACGTTCAGCGGGGAGGAGCTCTACTTCGCCCGCGCGCAGGACGCGGCGCTCGCGTGGAGCAACGTCGTGTCGGCGAGCGGCGCGGTCAACGCGCGTCCCGTCATCGGCGACGTCACGGTCGTGCCCGATCCCATCGTCAGGGGACGCGAGCTCACGCTGACGGCCCTCGGCGTCTCTGACTCCGACCCGGACGGCGTCGTGCAGGAAGTGGTCTTCTACCGCAGCGACGATGACGTGCTGCGGCACCCCGTCGAGGGACAGGCCGGGATCCACGGCAACGTTTACTTCTACGATCTGAATGGGAACGCCCGGTGGAACCTGGGAGAGTTCATCTGGGCCGAGCACGGCGCTCCCAACGGCGTCTACAACGAGCTCGTGGACACCCGCATCGACATGTTCGCCATCGCCCTGCCCGAGCCGAACGAGTCGGCTGCCGGTGCGACCAACCTGGGCGCGACGCGCTGGTGGCAGGCCTGGTACGACCTTGCCGTGAGCCCGTCGGGAGACCAGGACTGGTTTGCGATCCAGCTCTCGTCCGCCGGGACGGCGAGCGACCTGGTCCGCATCGAGTTCACCCATGCCGACGGCGACCTGGACCTCGAGCTGTACAACTCCGTCTCCGCCCTCATAGCCAGTTCGACGACGGTTACGGACAACGAGGAGATATCGCTGAACGGCCTGGCGGCGGGGACCTACTACGTCCGCGTCTTCGGGTCCGGCGGCGCTACCAACGATTACTCCCTGATCCTGCACACGCCGGCGGCGGCCCAGACCGGCGTCCACGGGAACCTCTACTTCTGGGATGAGAACGGGAGCGAGCAGTATGAGCCGGCCAGCGAGAGCCTGTGGGCCGATCTGAACGCGAACGCCCGGTTCGACGGCGCCGTGGACGTCATCGACGACGCCGGTGACGTCCTGCTCGGCTCCGCGAGGCAAGAGCCGCAGAACCCCGGCGTCTGGGTGCTGAAGGTCTCCACTGCGGCATGGCCGGCCGGCGAATCCTCGCATCCGCGCCAGTACTTCATCTTCGCAGAGGCGCGGGACAACGACCGCGGACTGAGCGATCCGACCAACCCGAACGCTCGCACGACCGTCAGCGTTGCCACGAACCCGCCGTCCATCGCGTCCCTGGTTGCGACGCCCGAGCCCCTCGCCAGGGGCCAGGCGCTCACTCTCACGGCTGTGGGAGTCACCGATCCGGACGGCGCGGCAACCGTCGCCCTGGTCGAATTCTACAGGGACGCGGATTTCAACGGCGTCTTCGACGAAGCCGCCGACCTGCTGCTGGGGACGGATACGCTCGGCGGCGACGGGTGGCAGATCGCATACGGGAACACGGCCGGCTGGCGGCCCGAGCTGCAGAGCTACGTGCAGACTTACTTTGCGCGCGCCCGGGACGCCGACGGGGCCTGGAGTGTGATAGACACCTTCACCGGCGAGGGTGTGACGACCGGCACCGTTCGGAACAGCCCTCCCGTCGTCGGGCAGCTCGCCCTGTCGCCGAATCCGGTGGCGCCCGGACAGGCCCTGAGGCTCACCGCCTCCGGCGTTGCGGACGTTGACGGCACCGTGGCGGGCGTCCAGTTCTACCGGGACAGCAACGGCGACGGCGTGCTGACTCCGCTGCCCGGCCCCGGGGCCGACGAGTTCCTGGGCGTGGGCACGCAGGTCAGCGCCGGCGTGTGGCGCCTGGACGCCAATACGTCGGCCTTCCCCTTCGGCGCGCAGACTTACTTCGCGCGCGCGCAGGATCAGTTCGAGTGGGGACAGGCCGCCTCCGCGGCGGGCGTTGTTGACTTCGGCCGGATAGCCACGGGTCAGGTTCACGGCGCTGTCGTCACGTTCTATGACACGAATCTGTCCAACGGCATGAGCCAGCCGAACATCGCCTGGAGCTGGGCGCAGTGGACGCCTTCGACGGACATCGTCGTCGACTCCACGTGGATCGGTCCCGGCAAGATAGCCGGCATCTACCTCTACGGCGACGGCAGCAGGAGCCGTGACCTCGGCATTGTCGTCTCGGGCAACCGGGGTCTGGTGACGTTCGCCGACTACCGTTCGCTCACCAGCGGCCCTGTCGGGTTCCTGGTCGTCCAGGGCAACGTGAGTCAGGCCCTGTTTGACAACGGCTTGACAGGCGCCCGTCTGGACGGGTTCATCGCCGTGGACGGATGGCGGCTCGGCGACATCGATGAGGATGGCGATCCCTCCGGCCTGACCGGGCTCTACAGCGCGGGCAACGTGGACTACGCGCGCATAATCGGCAGCACCGACGCCGACGTCGTGGCGGACGGACGGCTCGGCATGCTGTTCGGCAAGACCGACCTGCGCGGGGACATCCTGGCCAAGAGCGGCGGCATCGACCTGGTGTTCACCTACGGCGATCTGGGCGGCCGGATCTCGGCCTCCGCGCCCAACCGGCCCACCAACATCGGGTCTATCGTGGCGATCGGCGGCGACCTGCTCGGCAGCATCTCCGCCACCGGCAGCATAGGCCAGGTGGGCATCTACCAGGGCAGCGTGGCCGGCGGCAGCATCACCGCCGGCACCGGGCTCAGCTCCGTCTACGTGTCCGGCAACTTCAGGGGCAGCATCGACGTGACCGGAAACCTGAACGCCGTGAGCGTCGGCGGCAGCATGACGGACAGCCTCATTGACGTCACCGGCGGCGCCTTCCCGTCGCTCTGGGTGGGCGGCAACATCAGCGACACGCAGATTCGGGTCGATGAGGGCCTCTTCACCAGCCTGTACGCGGCGGGCAACTTCTATAACAGCAGCGTGGACGCCAGACAGCTCAGCCGCGTGGTCGTGGGCGGGCAGATCTACCGCGACGCCGGCACGCACGTCATCCACGCTGACCTCGGCACGTTCTTCGCCAGGGACATAGACGAGTACGACACCATAACCACGTCGCACTCGCACACCTTCGGCGGCATTGTCGCCTCGGTGGCTTAGTGCAACCGACAACATCCGGCTGCCGGCGGGTCGAGCAGGGGTCTCCCCTCTCGGCCCGCCGCTGTCCGTGAGTGGTCGAACGGGACGGGGGTGCCGCTTCTTCCCCATCCGCGAGGGGGAGTGGGACGCCCCCCGCTCGCGCCATTCCCCGGATGAGGAAGTGGCATGCACTTTGGGGGGCAGCCTGTAGCTCATTCGAAGGGGCGGCCGCTCGACCTGGAGCAGCTCGAAAGCCGCCTCCTCCTCTCCGTGCCCGTCATCCAATCCGTCGAAGACCATCCCGACCCCGTCGAGCAGGACGACCTCCTCGCCCTGACGGCCCGCAGCGTCACGGATCCGGACGGGGGCAGCATCACCGGCGTCAGCTTCTACCACAGCGCCGACGACGTCTTCGACGGCGCGCCGACCGATCCCGTCATAGGCGCCGCTGCGCAGATCGGCGTGACCGACGACTGGGAGTGGAGCGACGCCGCGACTTGGGCGCCCGGCGATTACTACTACTTCGCCCAGGCGACCGACGACGGCGAGGGCGCGCCCGGGATCGGCGGGAACCTGCGCTTCGAAGACCCGGTTGTCGCCAACGGGGTGTGGGATTCGGGCGAGGGGATATGGGCGGACGACGGGAACAACGAGTTCGGCCCGGGCATTGACACGGTGGTGTACGACGCGCCCGCGGACGCCGCCTCGGGCATCCTGGGCAACCTGCTCTTGCAGGACGCCGATGCCAGCGGGGACTGGACTTTAGGCGAGGCCGTCTGGGCCGAGGGCGTGGCGGACGGGCTCCGGGCTCGAGCGGGGAGCTTCTGGGTCGAGGAGGCATCGGCGAGCGATTGGACAACGGGCGGAGAACGGCTATACTTCGGTGGATTCTAGGCCTGGGACGGCTGATTCCGGGAAGCGGAGGTGGCGTTAACGACATGGCGAGATCACTTCCCGATTGGCTAGGGATCGACGAGACGAACCGGCGGAGGCGCGTCTCCCTGGACCTCGAGCAGCTCGAGCCGAGGGTCTTGCTCAACGGGGGCAGCCCCCAGGTCGAGCGTGTGAGCCTTGCCTGGGATGGTTCCGAAGGCCTGGCCGGCAGCGGGTGCCCGGCCATCAGCGAGGACGGGCGTTACGTCGCGTTCGTCTCATGGGCCTCCAATCTCGTGTCGGACGATACCAACGGGATGGGGGACGTCTTCGTCGTCGACCGGGACACAGGCGGAATCGAACGCGTGAGCGTCTCCTCTGCGGGGCAGGAGGGGAACGACAGCAGCGGCGGGAGCGAGGGCTCCCCCTTTCCGGCTATTAGTGCGGACGGGCGCTACGTCGCGTTCGAGTCCTGTGCCTCCAACCTGGTGCCCGGCGACGCCAATGGTTGCTCCGACGTGTTCGTCTACGACAGGCAGACGTCGAGCATCGAGCGCGTGAGCGTGGCCTCGGGCGGCGGCGATGCCAACGCCGACAGCTACGGGCCTTCCATCAGCGCGGACGGCTGGTACGTGGCCTTCGACTCGGACGCCTCGAACCTCGTGCCCGGCGACACGAACGGCTACCCCGACGTTTTCGTGCGTGATCGCCAGACCGGCATAACTGAGCGCGTCAGCCTGGCCTCCGGCGGGGCCCAGGGAAACTGGGACAGCATGAGGGCTTCCATCAGCGGCGACGGCCGGTACGTGGCGTTCGAGTCCTGGGCCTCCAACCTGGTGCCCGGCGACGCCAATGATCGCACCGACGTGTTCGTCTACGACAGGCAGACTTCGAGCATTGAGCGCGTGAGCGTGGCTTCGGACGGGACAGAGGCGAATGGCTTCAGCTGGGAGCCATCAGTTAGCGCGGACGGCCGGTACGTGGCGTTCGAGTCGTACGCCTCCAACCTCGTCACAGGCGACACGAATGGCTCTTGCGACGTGTTCGTGCATGACCGCCAGAGCGGGAGCACTGAGCGCGTCAGCGTGGCCTCGGGCGGCGGCGATGCCAACGCCGACAGCTACGGGCCTTCCATCAGCGCGGACGGCTGGTACGTGGCCTTCGACTCGGACGCCTCGAACCTCGTGCCCGGCGACACGAACGGCTACCCCGACGTTTTCGTGCGTGATCGCCAGACCGGCATAACTGAGCGCGTCAGCCTGGCCTCCGGCGGGGCCCAGGGAAACTGGGACAGCATGAGGGCTTCCATCAGCGGCGACGGCCGGTACGTGGCGTTCGAGTCCTTGGCCTCTAATCTCGTGTCGGACGACGCGAACGGAGTCGACGACGTCTTCGTCGGCGACCTCGGCGGGCGCGGCGGCGTCACGGGGGTCATAGTGGGGCGCACCGATGACCGCGGCTACCCTGGGACGGGCGATGAGGAGTTCGAGTATTCCGTCGAGGCCACCGGGACCGAGCTGACGCGGCTGGAACTGACGACTCCCTGGGACGAGGCTTTCGACTCGGCTGACTACGTGGGCCCTGTCTGGGACGGCGCCGACTACGATTACGAGGTGCCCGGCTTCGAGTTCGATGCCTATCTGGAAGGAGGGGAATGCCACTTCGATGTTTGGTGGGGGGATCTCTCGGCCGGGCAGTGGGCCGACCTGAACGCGAACAGCACGGACATGACGATCACGTACGCCGGCGGCACGTGGACGGGCTCGGTCGACTTCACGGGGACGTCCTTCCCGACCGAGGTGCCGGTGTTCGTCCATCCCACGCACGGAGCGACGGACGTGGCGCTGAGTCCCACGATCGAGTGGGAGGCCTGGGCGTCACCCGGGCCGGACCGGCTGGTGAGCGTCTGGCTCGAGGATGACGCGTTCGAAGTCCAGGAGCGGCTGGCCGCCGACGCCACGAGCTGGGCCGTGCCTGAGGCGCTTGACTCTGACACCCAGTACGATTGTCGGATCCTTTTCGCCAACTACAAGACCGTCGACGTGAGCGGCGTTAGTGTCCTCGTTGCTTCATGCACCGAGTCGGATGTCCAGTTTGCCACGGCAGCGCCCGGCGTAACGGAGGTCCTGGTAGCGCGCGGCGATGACCGCAGGTACCCGGGGACGGGCGATGATGAGTTCGACTATTCTGTCGAGGCCACCGGGACCGAGCTGACACGCCTGGAACTGACGACTCCCTGGGACGAGGCCTTCGACTCGGCTGACTACGTGGGCCCTGTCTGGGATGGGACCTCCTACAAATACGATGGGACCGATCTCCACTTCGAGGCCTACGTGGAGGAAGGAGGGGGACACCTTCACGTCCACTGGGACGGGCTGACGACGGCCCAGTGGGCCAATCTGAACGCGAACAGCACGGACATGACCATCACGTATGCCGGCGGCACCTGGACGGGCTCGGTCGACTTCACGGGGACGTCCTTGCCGACCGAGGTGCCGGTGTTCGTGCATCCCACGCACGGAGCGGCGGGCGTGGCGCTGAGTCCCACGATCGAGTGGGAGGCCTGGACGTCACCCGGGCCGGACGCGGGGGTGAACGTGGGGGTCGAGGATGAGACGTTCGAAGTCGAGGAGCACCTGGCCGCCGACGCCACGAGCTGGGCCGTGCATGAGGTGCTTGACTCTGACACCCAGTACCATTGTTGGATCGTTTTCGCGAAGGGCAAGAGCGTCGACGTGAACGGCCTTGGCGTCCTCGTTGCCTCATACACCGAGTCGGATGTCCAGTTTACCACGGCCACGCCGGGCGTAACGGACGTCCTGGTATGGCGCGGCGATGACCGCAACTCCCCCGCAACGGGTGATGAGGACCTGGAATACCACGTCGAGGTCTGGGGGCTCGACCTCACTCGGCTGGAGCTGACAACGCCCTGGGACGAGGCTTTCGACTCGGCCGACTACTTCGGCGGCCTCTGGGATGGCACCTACTACGAATACGATGGGGCCGATCTCTACTTCGGGGCCCGCGTGGACGGAGGGGAATGCCACTTCGATGTTTCGTGGGAGGATCTCTCGGCCGGGCAGTGGGCCTCGCTCGACACGGGCGACACCGATTTGACGGTCACCTACACGGGCGGAAGCTGGGTCGGGACGGTCGACTTCTCCCAAGCAGCCGTGCCGAGCGAGGTGCCTGTGTTCGTCCATCCCACGCACGGAGCGACGGACGTGGCGCTGAGTCCCACGATCGAGTGGGAGGCCTGGGCGTCACCCGGGCCGGACCCGCTGGTGGTCGTCTGGCTCCAGGATGAGACGTTCGAAGTCGAGGAGCACCTGGCCGCCGATGCCACGAGCTGGGCCGTGCCTGAGGCGCTTGACTCTGACACCCAGTACGATTGTGCCATCGGCTTCCTCAACTGCAAGACCGTCGGCGTGAACGGCCTTGGCGTCGTCGTTGTGTCTTGCACCGAGTCGGATGTCGGGTTCACAACCGGCAGGGCGGGCCTCACCGGCGTGTGCGTTCAGCGGGAATACCACTACAACCTGCCTGTGCCCGGGGACGAGGCCCTCGGGTACCGCGTCGAGATCCAAGGGAACGAACTCACCCGCATGCAGTTGACGACGCCGTGGGGTGAAGGCTTCGACTCGGCTGACTACGTGGGCCCTGTCTGGGACGGCACCGGCTACGATTACGAGGTGTCCGGCTTCGAGTTTGACGCCTACGTAGAAGGAGGGGAACGCCACTTCGATGTTGCGTGGGGGGATCTCTCGGCCGGGCAGTGGGACTCGCTCGACACAGGCGACACCGATCTGACGGTCACCTACACGGGCGGAAGCTGGGCGGCGACGGCCGACTTCACCGCCGTGGCCGTGCCCGACCAGGCGCCGCAGATGACGTATCCCGCTCACGAGCAGACGGGCGTGCCTCTTGGTCCGATGTTCCGGTGGGACGCCTGGACCTCGCCCGGGCCCGATGCGGCCGTAGGCGTTTGGCTGGAGGGTGACACGTTTGAGGTCGAGGAGCTCCTGGCCGCGGACGCCACGAGCTGGATTCCTGCTGAGGACCTGGACCCGGCAACCGATTACACCTGTGCCTTGCTGTTCGTCAATTACGAACAGGCACCGCTGAACGGCGTAGACGTGCAGGTGGTGTCCTATGCCGGATCGGACTCCGAGTTCACGACGCTCTCGTCCGTCGCGGACGTTGTGTTGGGCATCGACGTCGAGCAGATCTGGGACTACGACTACCCCTCTGACCCGCTCACGTACCAGATAGACATCGAGGTGGGGACGATCCCGGGCGTCGAGCTGGTCGAGTTCACCACGCCCGCCCTCAATACGTACCAGATACCGGCTGTCCCGCATCAGCAGGTGGGCTACGTGGAGACTTCTTACGAGTCCGACGGCGACTCGTGCTGGTGGTACTACGGCACGGAGTTCCCCGATCCCTCGTACCTGGATGACTACGGGGACGGCACCTACACGTTCACGATTCACCTGGGCGGCGACGAGCTTCAGACGAGCGTATGGTTCGGCATCCCGGGGACGAGCGATCCTATCCCCCAGCCGACGCAGGAGCCGGTGATGACGTATCCGGTTCATCAGGAATCGGCTACGTCGCCCGTCACATTCCTATGGGAGGCCTGTACGGACGCGAGTGCGGCTTACATCTGGGTGGATGTCAAGGAGCCGGCCACCGACCAAACCGTTGTTGAGGACGGGGTCGACACGTCGTCGACCAGCTACGGCCCCGTATCGCTCGCGCCGGCTGGCTGGGAGATCGACCTCGACTTCGGGCAGGGCTACGGGGCCACCAATGCGGACGGGATTCCTTTCTACGTCGGCAAGTGCAGCGAGAGCGACACGGAGTTCACTGTGCTGGAGGCGGAGCCGGATGTGCCGGGCGACACCATCACGGACGCGCTCGTGACTGCGCACGACGGGTCGGACAAGGTGCTCTGGTACTCGTACGGCATCGGCGACGGGCTGTATGGCGCGCTGGACGTGGACATGTACGAGGTCCACCTCGACGACGCCGGTGACCTGCTGATCGCGGACGTTGACGCGGAGGAGATCGGATCGAGCCTGGACTCCATCCTGCGCGTGTTCGATTCCTCCGGCGCTGAACTCGCCTGGAACGACGACTGGAACGGCTGGGACAGCCGTATCGAGTTCCTCGCGCCTGGCCCCGGGGTCTACTACGTCGGCGTGTCGAGCTTCGATAACGACGCCTACGATCCGTGGACAGCGGGGAGCGGGAGCGGTGAGGAAGTCTGGCCCGGCTACTACGACCTGATGCTGGAGGTGCAGGATGCGGGCGAACCGGGCGCCGACGTGCCGGGAGACACTATCCCGGAGGCGATGCCCACGGGCCATGACGGTTCGGATAGGCTCCTGGTCTACTCCTATGAGATCGGCGACGGCCTGTACGACGACCGCGACGTCGACATCCTGTCCGTCACACTGGACGACGCAGGTGACACTCTGGTAGCGGACGTTGACGCAGAGGAGATCGGGTCCGGGCTCGACCCCGTCCTTGAGATCCTGGACGCTGCCGGCTCTGAGCTCGCCTACAACGACGACTCGAACGGGCTGGACAGCTACCTGGGGTGGAGCCCGGCGGACTCCGGCCTGGGGGCCGGGACGTACTACGTCGTCGTTCGTGGCTTCGGCAATTCGGACTACGACCCGTTCACGGCCGGCAGCGGCTTGGGCGGCTCGACGGGAATCTACGACCTCCGGCTGGAGGTCTGGGATGCGGGCGCGCCGGGCGCCGACGTGCCGGGAGACACGATACCGGACGCGCTCGTGACTGCGCACGACGGCTCGGACAAGGTGCTCTCCTACTCCTACGACATCGGCGACGGGCTGTACGGCGGCGCGGACGTGGACATCTACGCCGTCTACCTGGACGGCGCGGCCGACGTCCTGATCATCGACGTTGACGCCGAGTCGATAGGCTCCACGCTCGATCCGGTTCTGGAGATACTCGACTCGTCCGGGAGCCAATGGGCCTACAACGACGACAGCGACGGGCTGGACGCCTACCTCCAGTGGAGCCCTGCGGACTGGGACCTGGAGCCCGGCGCGTACTACGTCGTGGTCCGGGGCTGGGGCAACTCCGACTACGACCCGTGGGAAGCCGGGTGGGGCTCCGGCGGCTCGACGGGATACTACGATCTGGTGCTGGAGGTCCGCGACGGAGCGGCGGCCGGACCTGACGTGCCCGGGGACACCATAGCGGACGCCTTCATGACCGGGCACGACGGCTCCGGCAAGGTCCTGTCCTACAGGTACACCATCGGCGACGGCCTCCACGGCGCCCTGGACGTGGACATGTACGCCGTCTCGCTCGACGGTGCGGGGGACGTGCTGATAGCGGACGTCGACGCTCGCACCATCGGGTCCGCGCTGGACTCCCTGCTGCGCGTGTTCGATGCCGGCGGCAACGAGATGCCCCTCGTCTCGGAGTGGCACGGGTATGACAGCCGGATCGAGTTCGAAGCCGCCGCTCCGGGCACGTACTACGTGGGCGTCTCGGGGCTTGAGAATGCCGCCTACGATCCGAACGCGGCCGCCAGCGGATCGGCTGCCTCCACCGGTTTCTACAGGATCGCGCTTGAAGTGTGGGACGGCGGCGCTCCGGCGACGGACGTGCCCGGCGACACGATGGCGGAGGCGCTGGTTACCGAGCACGACGGGTCGGACAAGACGCTCCAGTACTCGCACGTCATCGGCGACAACGCGCACGGGGCGAGCGACGTGGACATGTTCCGCATCAACATCCCGGTTGTGGCGGGCGGTTCCTTCCGGCTGAGCGCGGACGTCGACGCTTACAACATCGGCAGCGGCCTGGACTCGGTCTTGAGGGTCTTCGACGGCGCGGGCGCGGAGCTGGCTTGCAACGACGACGCGGTGGACCCTGGCACGGCTCTGTTCTCCTGCGACTCGTATCTCTCCATCCCCGTCGGGCCGGGCACCTACTACGTGGGTGTCTCCAGCTTCCCCAATGATTTGTACGATCCGACCGTCGCAGGCTCTGGCGTGGGGGACACCACGGGCGGCTACACGCTCTACCTGCGAGTCGCGCCGTTCGTTGCCGCTGCGGACGCGGGCGACCGGCTCGGCATGGCCACGGCCATGGCGTTGACGCCGAACGCGTGGACGGAGGTGCGGGGCCACACAATCGAGCCGGCCACGGACGTGGACCTGTTCAGCTTCTCCGTCCAGGCCGGCTCCACCGTTACCTTCGACGTCGACGCCGTTGAGCTGGGCAGCGGCCTGGACTCTGTCCTGAGGCTCTTCGACGCGACCGGGACCGAGCTTGACTGGAGCGACGACGAGCAGGACCCGGAGACCGGCGTGTTCAGCACGGACAGTGCCCTGGTCTACACGTTCGATGAAGCGGGAACGTACTACGTGGGCGTGTCGGGATACCCCAACTTCGACTACGACCCGGTCGTGGCGGGCTTCGGGGTCGAGGGCTCGACCGGCGAGTACCTGCTCAAGGCTTTCCTGATGCCGCGGGGTGAGGCGGTCTTCTCCGTTGACTTCACGTCGCCTGCGGTAAGCGCGCTCGGCGCAACCGTCGATGTCGGCCCTGGCTTCCAGTACAACAGCTACTATGGCCAGAACTGGCGGATGACGCTGCCGGGCTCGAGCTACTTCGAGGTCACGTTCGATCTGCTCGCCCCGCAGGCGCTGGAGCTCTCCGTGGTGCATCTGACCTCGTCGTCCGCGGGCGCTCCGGGCGGCGGCTACTCGCCCACAGACGTCGTGGTCAACGACGCGGACGCGAATCCGTTCAACGAGACGAACCTACTCCTCAATAACTACGACGTCGCCGAGCACCACGGCTACTCCCACGGCTGGCAAGTTGACACGTTCGTGATCCCCGCTGACCGCCTGCAGGCAGGGACTAACACGATCGCCTTCGCGTTCGAGGATTCCCCCTGGGCTTACACGCACTACTGGATCCAGGAGCTGGCGGCAGCCGTCTACCAGGAAGTGCCCGCCGCGTGGGACATGTGGGACGCGGCCGTGGTCCCCGGCACCGACTCCGATGGCGACGGGTACTGCGCGGATGTGTCTCTGCAGTGGGATGCGGACACGACCCGCACCTCTGCCGAGGTCTATGCCGTGATCTATGCGAGGAACGAGTCCGGCGCGGAAGTGACCTCCTGGCAGACTGCGCCGTACGTGATCTACGACGCCGAGTACGATTGGGCCTCCTTCGACGTAAGCGGGCTTTCGCACGGCGATTGGGACTTCCGGATGGCGCTGTACGACGCCTCGAAGGGCGAGGTCGTGTCGCGGCTGGCCTACGGCGACGACATGGACTGGGTGAACATTCCGCTGGAGACGCAGCAGGAGGACGCCGAGCTTTTCCGCGCGGACTTTACGGGCGCGCAGATCGTCTCCAGCGGCATCGTCATCCAGCCTCGCGGCCATTTCGCCTATGACAGCCAGCGAGGCGGCCAGTGGCGCATGATCGACCCGGGGGCCGACTACTTCATCGGAACCTTCAACCTTGCAGCGGGCTTCGCGGGCGACCTCGAGCTGCGCGTCACGCACGCGACCAGCCTGCCCGTCGCGTCCGCCGACTTCGCAGTGTCCCCCGTCGACGTGATCGTTAACGATGCCAACGCGAGCGCCTTCGACGGTTCCGACATCATCCCCGAGGGGAATGACTATGATGCCTACCTCCATCACGGGGACTACGCGCTTCACACCGATACGTTTATCGTTCCTGCCTGGATGCTGAATCCCGGCGGCGCTAACACTCTCGTCGTCGCTTTTGCGGGCGGCGTGAGCGCGGCGCCCGTCGGAGGCGTCATCACGCCGTACCGGATAACGGCGATCTCGGCGGCCGCTGCGGTCGCGCCGGCGCCCGACTTCTGGTTCGCGGACGTGGGCGTGAACCTGATCACCGACGCGGATGGCGACGGCTACTACGCCGAGGCCGAGGTCGCCTGGGACGTGGACACCGCGCAGGGCCCCGTCGACGTCTATGTCGTGGTGCATGGGCGTGATTCCTCCGGTTCTGAAGTCCTGATCGGGCAGAGCGATCCGTATACAGTCTCCGGCATCGAGGTGGATCAGAGGGCGCTGGCGCTCGAGGGGCTCTCCGAGGACCTGTGGGATATCGGGCTGGACCTTTACGAGGCGGGCACGGATGAGCCGCTGGCAAGTATGGACTACGGGCTGCGCCCGGCCCTTGTGAACGCGCCGCTGGAATCGGCGTTCGAAGTGCTCGATTGGTGGGCCATCACCGACGCCCGGATGAACCTGCTGACCGACCAGGATGCAGACGGCTTCTACCGCCTGGCCGAGGTCCAGTGGAACGCCGACACAAGCCTGGCCTCCAGCGACGTTTACGCCGTCGTCCGCGCCCGTGACGAGCAGGGGAACGTCTACCTCGTGGGCCGTTCGGACATGCATGCCGTCCACGGAGAGGAAGAAGACTGGGCGGCCCTGACCGTGTCCGAGCTTCCGCAGGGCTACTGGGACTTCAACATCACGCTGCGCAACAGCAAGGACGGCTCGGTAGTGGCCGTCCTTGACTTCGGGGAGGATCCCGACCTTGAGGACGTCTCCTTCGAGCTGCCGCAGGAGGACCAGGCCGAGGCGTGGTTCGCGGACGCGCGGCGGTCCGCCCGCACGGACGAAGATGGCGACGGCTACGCGCGGGGCGTCACGCTGGAATGGGACGTGGACACCGCGCTGGCGGGCGTTTCCGTCTACGTCAAGGTCTTCGGGCGCAACTCCGGCGGCCACGAGTTCCTGGTCCTCCAGGACGCGCCTTACGCCGTCCATGGCGCCGCGGAGGATTGGCGTCAGGTCCTGATCTCGGACCTCTCCCGCGACGCCTGGGACTTCAGGCTCGAGCTTTACGATGCCGCGACCGATGTCATGGCCGCCTCGCTGGAGTACGGCGCCGAGTGGACCATGATGGACGTGCAGATGGAGCCCGTGGCGCAGGACGTTGCGCCCGTATGGTCCATCTCGGACCCCGCCGCGCAGACGTCCGGCGACCAGGACGGGGACGGCTACTGCACGCAGGCGGCCGTGTCCGCCACGGTGACTGCTGAGAACGTGGACACGGCGCGCGCCTACGTGATCGTCTACGCGAGGGACGCGGGCGAACGGGAGGTGGCCCGGGAGTACTTCGAGTTCACGGGCGGCCTGCCGCAGGTCGTGACGGTGACGGTTGCGGATTTGCCTCACGACGAGTGGAGCTTCTGCATGGGCGTCTACGACGCCGCGTCGAACGCGTTGCTGTCGAGCCTGCCCTACGGCGAGGTCGGCGGCGTCCCGCTCGAGACGCTCAGCCAGGATCAGCGCGCCCGCTGGTGGGTCGCCGACGCGCAGGTGGCTCCGCGCACGGACGAGGACGCGGATGGGTACTATCGCGAGGCCGAGATCCGCTGGAACGCCGACACGAACCTGAGCTCCAGCTCCGTCTATGCCGGCATCCTGGCCTTCGACTCGCGCGGCAATCTCAGCCATACGTTCTACACGGATGCCTACACGATCTACGGCGATTCGCCCGACTGGCGGACGTTCGTCGTGTCGGGCCTGGCGCGCGATGACTGGGACTTCCGCGTGGTCCTCTACGAGTCGTCAAGCGGCGATCAGGTGGCAGCCCAGGGCTACGGGGCGGCGCAGACCGATGCCGATCTGGCGGACGTGCCGCTGGAGAGCAGGGCCCAGGACGCCCTGTGGGACGTCCGCGACGCCCGCATCTCGCTCGGTCCGGACCTGGACGGCGACGGCTTCTTCCGCTCGGTCACCCTCGAGTGGGACGCCAACACGAGCCTGGGCACGGCCGACGTCTACGCCGTCGTGTCCGCGCGGGACGGCGCGGAGCGCTCCTGGACCTCGGACACTTACGCCGTTCAGGGGAGCAACGTCGACTGGCACGCCATGCCGGTCGCGGGGCTGCCGCAGGACGTGTGGGACTTCCGGATCGAGTTGCACGATGCCGCTACGGGCGAGGTCGTCGCGGCTCTGGACTACGGCGCGGATGCCGACCTCACGGCGGTGGGGCTGGAGGCGGCCGACCAGGACCGCATCCCGCGTCTGACCCAACGGTACTCCGTCACTTTCGAAGCGCTCGATCAGCCCATCTGGTTCGGCGATACGGCGTGGCTGCTGGATACCGGCTACATGGCCGGCGACGCCCTGGGGGTCCGGGCGCAAGGGGCGTTCCTGGCGGGCACGGTGGACGTTGTGTTCACGGGCACGCTGGTCATGGAGTACCCGGCTGCGGTGACTCCCGGCCAGCAGGGCGTTCCGGTCGAGATCCACTTCGAGGGCGCCGGCAACGGCAGCCTGGCGGGCGGGCTCGTTCTGGGAGCCGACGTGCTCCTTTCGGTCGAGTGCAACCTGTCGGACTACATCAACTCCCTGGGGATCGCCGACATCGACTACGAGGGCTCGCTCTTCGACGTTCTGCAGGCCATGGGCGTCTTGACGCAGTCGCCCGACGAGTGGACCTTCGGGATGCAGTCCGCCTTCACGCCGTGGCTCGGGCAAGAGACGACCGTCCGGCAGAGCGCGTTCATGGAGGAGGTCCCGTTCGGCGTCGTGCAGGTCATCCTCGATCAGCTTGCGCCGGGTCTGGCCGGGCTGGTCGGCTCGTCTGCCGACCTGGAGGTGGGCGTGGGGTTCGAGATCGAACGCTCCGATTACTTCACGCCCGAGTCGCTGGAGGGGATGCTGTCCTACGCGGGCAGGATGACGCCCTTTGTCCTCGACGGCTCGGGTTCCACGACGGTCTACCTCAACATCCCCGCGGGGGCGACGGGATCGATCTTCATCGATCCTGAGGACCTGGTGCTCGATAACGCATTCCAGGCCAGCGTCCAGTTCGCCTCGGAGCTCAGCGCGCAGGCGAACGGCCTCCTCAGCCTCGTGCCCTACCTGGGCGACTGGCTCGTCGCGAGACAGGCGGAGTGGGACGGGTTCACGCCGGACGTCATCTCGCTGGCGCTGCCCAAGCGCGAGCTGTCGTTCTCGATAAGCGATCCCGAACCGGTCCAGGTGCTCGTGGTGACCGGCGCCATCGCCGATGCATTCCCCTCGATGATCGGCGAGCCGGGGGATACGCTCCCCGCAGCCAAGCGGATCGCCGTCAGCTACGGAGGCCCGCACCAGGCCACCGGGTGGATCGGCGACAACCCGTACGGCGCCGCCGACGTCGACTTCTACAGCTTCAATGCCGCCGCCGGCTCCGTCCTCCAGGTCGACATCGACGCTCAGGAGATCGGCAGTGAGCTCGACGCCGTGGCGCGGCTGTTCGACGCCAGCGGCCGGGAGCTGGCGATGAACGACGACGGGGTGGATTCCGACACGGGCTTCGGGGGGCTGGACTCGTACCTGCGGCACACGTTTGCTTACGCCGGGACGTACTACGTCGGCGTATCGGGTTTCCCCGACCTGACTTACAACCCGTTCGCCTCGAACAGCGGACAGGGCTGGAGCACCGGCGCCTACCACCTCCGGATAGGGCTCGAGCCGCCCGGGGCCGTCGTGGCTGGCGGCGACAACGACGATTCGGTTGCGACTGCCCGCGTGGTGGACCTGCTGCCAGGTCTGCCGCTCCATGTCGATGGGTTCATCGGTGATGGCGCGTTCGGCGCGGACGACGTCGACCTGTTCGAGGTGACGGCCGGCGGAGGCCTGCTGCTCACGGCCGACGTTGACGCCCAGGAGATCGGCAGTTCCCTCGACTCGATGCTGCGCGTTTTCGACGATGCGGGCTACCCGTTGGCGTTGAGCGACGACGCGAGAGATCCCGACACGGGTTTCTACGGACTCGATTCCGCGCTGGCATGCTACCTCCCGGATGCCGGGACCTACTACGTCGGCGTGTCCGGCTACAGGAACTCGGAGTACGATCCTACAACTGTGGGCACCGGCTCAGACGGCGCGAGCGTGGGCGAGTACGGACTCCGGCTGCTCCTGACGCTCATGGCGGCGCCTGCTGCCGACGACAACGACACTCTCGCAGCTGCTGATGCCCTCGCGCTGCGGCTGAACGCGCGCGCGGAGGCGACCGGCGTCATCGGCGATAACGCCTGCGGCGCGGACGACGTGGACATCTACGCCGTGCAGGGCCAGGCGGGGATGCTGCTCCGGCTGGACGTCGACGCCGAGGAGTTCGGGATTGAGCTGGACTCCGTGCTGCGCGTGTTCGATTCGGTCGGCACGGAGGTCGCGAGGAACGACGACGCCACCGACCCGCAGTCCGGCTACGCCGGCACAGACTCCTACGTCACCTACGTCCTGCCGGCCACGGGCACCTACTACGTCGGCGTATCAAGCTATCCGGACTTCACTTACGACCCGACCGTTGCCGGCAGCGGCGAGGGCTACAGCGTCGGGCCGTACGCGCTGGGAGTGGAGGCGCTGCCGGCGCGGGAGGTCGGTCTGGACGTCGGCGACACGCTGGCCAGCGCGCGCCGTGTTGCCGCAACGCCGGGCTCGCCCGTCCAGGTCGTGGCCCAGATCGGGGACGGCCTGTTCGGCTCCAACGACGTCGACGTGTTCGCGGTGGCGGTGGAGGGGCCGGCCGTCATCACGGCCGACATCGATGCGGCCGAGGTCGGGAGCGCGCTTGACTCCGTGTTGAGGCTGTTCGATGCGGACGGGAACGAGCTTGCCTGGAACGACGACGGCGTGGACCCGGACAGCGGCTACTCCGGCCTCGACTCGTCGCTGACTCACTGGGTTGCGCAGTCCGGTTCCTACTACATCGGCGTGTCCAGTTACCGCAACTTCGACTACGATCCGATGCTTGCCGGCAGCGGGTCGAACGGCTGGAGCGGCGGCCAATACCGGCTGAACGTGAAAGTGACGGGCGCCTTGCCCCCGGCTGATGACAACGACACGATGGCAGCCGCCACGCCGCTCACGCTTCAGCAGAACGTGCCTGTCCAGGCGTCCGGCTCGATCGGGGACGGCCCTTACGGCACGGATGACGTTGACCTCTACTCCTTCCAGTCCGGCGGGAGGGCGATTCTATCCGTGGACGTGGACGCCTGTGAGCTGGGAAGCTCCCTCGATTCCGTCGTCCGGCTGTTTGACGCAGGCGGCAATGAGCTGGCCGTCAACGATGACGGGACCGATCCCGAGACCGGGTACTGGGGATGGGATTCGGCCCTGCAGTACCGGCTTACCGGGGCGGGCACCTACTACGTGGGCGTCTCCAGCTACGACAACTTCGACTACGATCCGCACTCCGCGGGCAGCGGACAGGGCGAGAGCGAGGGGCAGTACGTGCTCCTTCTCGCCTTGCGGCCCGGCGTCGCTCCGGGCGGGGACGTGGGAGACGACCTGGCGGCCCCAGGCGTTGCGGACGTGGCGGTCGGCCGACCGTACCAGGCCGTCTCGGCGATCGGCGACGGCTCGTACGGCCCCGATGACGTGGACGTGTACGCATTCCAGGCCCCGTCGGGCGGCCTCGTGCGGGTGGACGTCGACGCACAGGTGATCGGCAGCGGCCTGGACGCCGTCGTCCGCCTGTTTGACTCGGCGGGCAACGAACTGGCGGCGAACGACGACGCCGCGGACCCGAACACCGGGGTGTGGCTGCTTGATCCCGCCCTGGAGTTCGCCATAGGGCAGGGCGGCACGTACTACGTCGCAGTGTCGAGCTACGGCAATTCGAATTGCGACCCCGCAGAGGCCGGAACGGGCAGCGGCGGCGCGACGATGGGCGAATACGTGCTGGCCGTCGAGCTCTATCAGGAGCGCGCCGTCGAGGCGCCCGTGGCGGTCGGCGCGCTCGAGCAGGTCATCTACCTGGACTTCGACGGCGGCACGTTCCGCGACTTCGGCGGCACTGCTGTGGCCATCCCGGCGTTCGACGTGACGGACTTCGGCTTTACGGCCGGGGACAGGGGCGCCCTGATAGGCGCGGTCCTCGACTATGTGCGGCAGGACCTGATCACGGGAGGATCCTTTGAGGTGCCGGCGACGGCTCTGGACCTGCCGGTCGAGATCGTCAGTTCGCGGCCGGCGGGCGTCCTTTACAGCACGGTTTACGTCGGCGGGAAGGCCAACGTCCTGGGCGAGGCGCAGGGCCTGGACTTCGGCAATCTGGACCCGACCGACGACGCGGCCGTCTATGCTGAGAGCATAGCGGCGCTCCTGTTCGTGGAACTGGGCGGGCAACCGACCCTGGAGCAGGCAGCGCAGGCGCTGGCCAACACCATCAGCCACGAGGTCGGCCACGTGCTGGGCCTTGTCCACGTGGCCGAGGACGGCAGGTTGATGCAGGCCGGCTCCCTCGATTGGACGCATGTTGACAACGAGCGCTACGGCATCGGCACGGTCTACGATTGGCCGCCTCTGATCGGGCAGGTGCAGAACGCCCCGGCGATACTCAGGCAGAACCTGCAGCTGTCGCTGGACGTCGCGGGCATCAACGACGTGATGGCGGACGCGACGCCGCTGCTGCTGGGCTACGGGCTGCCCACGCGCATACTGAAAGCCATCGACAGGGAAGGGGACGTTGATCTCTACGGTTTCTCTGCCTCTGCGGGCGACAGGCTCCGCGTGGACGTGGACGCGTGGTCCGTGGGATCCGGTCTGGATGCTCGCGTCCGCATCCTCCGGGCGGACGGCAGCGTGCTCGCGGTCAGCGACCAGGGCGTCGATCCAAGCACCGGGGCGGTGGGCTTCGATCCATTCCTGCAGGTGGAGCTGGATCGGACGGGCACCTGCTACGTCGAGATGACGGGCGACATCGTCGCACAGAGCCGCCCGGGAGTGGCGCCGGGCGCATACGCCATGGAACTGAGCCTTTCGTCCTCGCTCGCGCAGGGCGTGCCGGGCGTGTTGTACGAGGAGGCCGGCCCTAAGGCGCGCATGCTGACCACTGGCCAGGTCTACAGCTTCACGGACTCTGACGGCGATCACGTCCGCGTGAGCTGGTTCGGGCCGGGCGCCGCCACGGTCGCCCTCCAGGGCAACGCCGCCGACGGCGCCGACATCGCCTCGATCTCGATCGCCGACGCGGCGTCCTACAGCTCGCTGGCGGTCTACATCAGCAGCGCCTCGGGCGGGGGCGCCACGTCCGTGGGCGCTATGACGGTCGACTCCGCGCAGATGGGCACCATCGTGCTGGGCGGCTACGGTCCCTTCGGCGGCCAGGTGGGCGACATCACGGGCACCGGCAGGATATTCCGTATCGACGTACACGGCCAGATGGCGGGCGTCGCTTTGATCGACGGTTCGGTTGACCTGGTGGCGGCGCAGTCCCTGGCGGGGACGTCGGCTCTGACCATCCACGGGTCGGTCCAGTACATGTCCGTCGCCGGCCAGGCGGCGGGGGTCATAGCAGTTGACAACGTGCTCGCGCGGCTGACGGTGGGCGGCGACCTGCTGGCGGGCTTGAGCGCGGGCTCCGTGGGAACGCTGACGGTCGGCGGCGACCTCGGGTACTCGACGGACTTCGGCGGCAGCCGGATCGAGGTCGATGGCAGCGTGCAGACGATCACCGTGGCCGGCGACTTCGACGGCAGCATGCGGGTGGGAGGCAACCTGAGCAGGCTCCAGGTGGCGGGCGATTTCCACGGCGACCTCGAGCTGCCCGGCGGCAACATGGACGTCTTGTGGATCGCCGGCGAGCTGTCCGGCAATGTGAACGTGAACGGAGCCATCTGGAACCTGGCCGCGGCGGCCGTGACCGAGTCCGGCGTGCTCAACGCGCGCCAGTTCGGCGGCATGTCCGTGGCCGGCGGGTTCGAAGGACGCGTGGGGATCCTGCTCGACGCCGGCTACGTTACCGTGCAGGGCGACGTGCAGGGCGTCTTCGAGGTGGAGGACGGCGTCGGGCTGGTCGTCTACGGCAGCGTCTCGGAAGGCGCCTTCGTGCGGGCGAGGGGCGACCTGGACATCCTGAGCATCATGGGCTCCGTGGAGCAAGACGCGATGGTCGCCGCGTTCGGCTCCATCGGGAGCGTCAGGATCGGCTCCCCGGGGACGGGCGGGCACGTCGGCGGCGGCGTGCTGGCCGGCTACGCCCTCGGGGCGGATCTGGCCTTCGGAGGGAGCGGCGCCGACGCGGACGTTGTCAACGCAGGCCAGACCATGGGCACGCTGCTGGTCCTGGGGGCCGGCCTTCCTGACGACGGCATCTGGCAGGACGGCTTCGTGGCGGCCACCGGAGGCATTTCTTTCGCGCTCATCAGCGGCGACATGCAGGGCGCCATCGTCGCCGGCGCACTGTCCGCGGGGGACGACGGAGACATCTCGACTCTGGACGTGGGGCAGGAATTTTCGAGCAGCGCGGACATAGGCGGCGTGATCGTCAGCGGCGGGTCGCTGGCAGGGCCGGTGGTCGCCGGGGGCGACCTCAGCATGGTGATCGTCAGCGGCGGCCGCATCGAAGGAGACCTCAGCGCCCTTGCAGGCGACGTCGGGACCGTGATGGCGCAGGCCTCCTCCGGCGGAGGGATCAGCGGCGACGTCTATGCTTCGGGCAGCGTCAGCACTGTCCTGGCCATCGGAGGCGGCATCTCGGGCGACGTCGTGGCCGACGCGGGCAGCATCGGCAGCGTGCTGGCCAGCGGCGCTGGCTCCTCCATCACCAGTTCCGTCATCCAGGCGGGCGGCAGCATCGGCATGGTGCAGGCCGGGTCCGGCGGGGTCGCCTCCAGCATTATCTCCTCCGGCGGCATCAACATGGTGATGGCCGGCAAGGGCGACATCGACCTGAGGGACGGCCGGCGCATCTCCGCCGGCGGCAGCGTCAACGCGGTGCAGGCGTCCGGAGGAGGCATCCTCGGCGACGGCGATCCGGGGACGGCCGACATATCCGTCGCAAGCGGGAGCATCGGCCGCCTGGCGGCGAGCGGCGGCGGCGTCGATGGCATTGTCATCGACGTGAACCGCGGCACGAGCTCGGGGGGGCGGATCAACGGCGTCAGCGTGACGGGAGGAGGGATCACGAACTCGGCGATCGAGGCGGATAGCTCGATCGTGCTGGTCAACGTCATCGGCGGCGACGTGGACGCCTCAATCGTGAGCCCCTCCGGATCCATCGGCCAGGTCATGGCGCAGAGGAGCGGCGGAACGGGCGGCAACATCGCCGGCACGATCGACGCGCCGGCCGGAGTCGCCGGCGTCATGGCCTTCGGCGGCGACCTGAGCGCCACCATCACGTCGACGAGTGGAAAAGTCAGCACGATCTTCTCTCAGGCGGCGGCGGGTCAGGCGACTGGAGGCTCGATCACGGGCGACGTGCTGGCCGGGAACGGGATCGGCAGCGTCTTCGCCTCGCGGGACCTCCGTTGCGCCATCGACGTCACGGACGGCGATCTGAGCAGCGTCGCCGTGCTGGGAACCATCCGCGACAGCAGCATCAACGTCGCGGCCGGGAAGCTGGCGTCGCTGTACGCCGCCGGTGATCTGCGCAGCAGCGACGTCCACGCGCGCACGCTCGGCGCGCTGGCCGTCGGGGGCAGGATATACCAGGACATCGGCGGATGCTGCATCCACGCCCAGCAGGGCCAGTTCTTCGCCAGCGATGCGGATGAGCGGGCCTGGGTGGACGACGGAACGCATTACGGCGAGCACTGGTTCGACGGTGACGACCCCGACGGCGTCAGGGCGTATGTCGCCTAGAAACGGGCTTGGCAGGGCGTCGGCTGGCCGGAGCTGCTCATCCTTGCTCGGCCTGTTCTTCCTCTCTCTCTTCCGTCTCTTCTGCGGCGGCAACGGGCCCCAGTGAGCTTTCAAGCAGGGCCATGAGGTCCGCGGCGGCGTCCGCCTGGGCCGATACGCTGGAGCTCACGGGCCCGAAAAGGGTGACGATAATGTTGCCGCCGGGCACCTGGACGGAAGCCCCCGGCCCGGTGTGCAGGCTGGTGGCCAAGATCGTGACGTCTCCGCCCTGCGTGCTGATCGTGCCGCTCAGGCTGATCCGGTCGCGGGCGCTCAGCAGGATGCTGCCCCCTTCGGCCACCACGTTCCCTGCCTGGATGATGTCGCTGCCCGCGAACAGCTTGATGCTGCCGTCGCCTCCGGAGGCGACGACGTTCGCCGCGACGGTCAGGTCATCGCCCGGGTAAGCTCCCTCCGCTGCCAGGATGATGCTGCCGCCGCTCAGGTTGCTGACGTCTTCGCTGATGGTCAGGGGGCTGAAAGCCGCGATGTAGAGGTCGCCGGGATTGCCCCCGAGGATGCTGGCGCCGAGCATCGCCCCGACCGCTCCGACCACCAGACCGCCGCTAATGTCCGCCACGTGAAGGCCGCCGGAGGCGGTCTGCGCGGCGAGCGTCCCGGCGTCAATCTCGAGCCTGTCTTCCGACGTGCCGATGCCGGCGCCCGCCGTCAGTTGGACCTCGGGTCCCACGAGATCAGCGACTACCTCTCCGCCGTCGTAGACGGCGCCGGCGGCGGCGGCAGACACGAGAGCGTCGCCTGAAACCCCCGTCACCGCCATGTCGCCCACGGTTGCGGCGAGGAGGATTTCTCCGCCCTCCGAGGCCACGATGCTGCCGTTCGCCCCGATGACCATGTCGGCTGCGGTAAGGAGGATGGAGCCCTCCTGGGTGCTGACCGTGCCGGCCATGCTGAGGTGTCCGAACGTCTCCATCCTGACGCCCATGGCGCCCGCCAGCGCCTCACCGTTGTGCGTGATGCTGTTCTCCGCGGACAGGGAGACGCGGCCCATCTGGCCGTTGGCGGCCAAGCTGCCGTCGATGGTCAAGTCCCTTCCCATGAGCCAGATGGCGGCGGACTCAGCGATCACGCCGCCGCTGACCGCGATCTCGCCCCCGGGCGCCTCTAGCCATACCTCTCCCTCGGCGGCCAGGATGCTGCCGGCGTTCGATATGTCTTCAGCCGACGTGACCTGGATGATGCCCGGGCCTGAGTTCGTGAGGCTGCCGCTCGTTCCGACCGCGACGCCGCCGCCGTCCACGCCGAGGGCTCCGGCCTGCGTGCTGACGGGCCCGCCGACGTTCACGGTGCCCCTTGCTGCCAGTTGCACGTCGGAGCTCCCTGCCACGACCTCGCCCGTTTGCAGTATGTCTCCGGCGGCCAGGAGGTCCACGCTGCCGGTGCCGCCGCTCACGATGACCTTGCCGCTGAGGGTCAGGTTCGCCTCGGGGTCGGGCTCCGTCGCGCCGTAGTCCCCGGCCTCGAGGGACACCCATCCGCCGCCCACGTTGACGACGTCCGCCGTCGCGACCAGCGGCCCGCTGGCCGATATGCTGATGCCGTCTCCCTGCAGGCCCGTCAGGATGCTCACTCCGCTCGTGTTGCCGACGTCGGCCAGTTCGAGGCCGCCCTCTACGTCGTCGACGTAGATGCCGCCTGTTTCCGAGGCGGCAGCCATCTTCGCGGCGTCGACCTCCAGGGCGTCGCTCGGGGTGCCGATGCCCAGCCCGGCGACGAGCTCTGTCTCGCCAGCAGAGATGTCCGTGGCGCTCTCTCCTGCGTCGGACACCGCCCCGGCGGCCTGGACAGACACGCCCTGCCTGGCCGCAACGCCAGTCACGCTGACGTCGCCTGCGGTGGCCACCAGAGAGATGCCCCCGTCGCCGGTATTGGCGACAGCGGCGCCGTCCTGGAACGCGATCTCCGTGCCCTCGACCGAGAGGTCGCCAAGCTGGGCCGTCATGCCGCCACCTACGCCGACGGGCCCCTCGGCCCTCACGACGATGTCGTCCGCCGTCATGAGGCCGTCGTGGTTGACCGCTGCTCCGTACATGGCGGCGCGCCCGCCGAGCGCCTGCACGTCTCCGGTGTTGTCGACCTGTCCGTCCCAGGTCTGCAACTGCACGACCAGGTGGCCGAACGGGTCGTCCGTAAGGAAGGCTTCCGAGCCGGCAGCCAGCCCCACGCTGCCGCCGGGCGCTTCGACGGTGCCGGAGTTCTGCACGGCCAGCCCGATCAGGAAGACCTCGCCGCCCGCATCGGCCTGGATCTGACCGGCGTTCTCGATGGCTCCGCTCCCGGGGCCGCCCTGGAAGGCGTAGTTCTCATTCAGGAAGTCTGCATCCGGGATGTCCAGGGCCGACGCAACGAGGCTCCGCACGGACACTTGAGCCGTGCCGGCGAAGACCACGCCAGACGGGTTGACGAGGAAGACCCGCCCGTTCGCAATGAGCTGCCCCTCGATCAGGGAGACCGGACCCGCAGGCACTCGGTTCAGCACGGCTGCGTCCGGGCCGGGCTGGTTGAACTGGACGATTTCGCCGAGGGCGATGGAGAAGTCATCGTAGTTGACGATGGCCTTGTCGCTGGTCTGGAGCACGTCCAGGGCCTCGCCGCGGCTCTCGAACGTGACGTCCCCCGCGACCACCTGCGCCCCCTCAGGAAGGGCCTGGACCGAAGCTGCAGGCAGCCACAGGACAAGCAGGAAGCCCAGCACTGCTCCCGTGCGAGCCGGCCCGTAGCCTTTGCGGGATGAGGTGAGTCGCTTGCGTGCCATCGCGCGGCGCAACGCTCCCAGGCGCTTTACATGCCTCGGCAGCGATTATACAGCAAAGCGCCCCCTTGTCCATCGCCGGGAGGGCAACCCGCTCCCGCCACGGCCCGGAGCTTGCGAAGCTCGCCATGCGGCGTTACCATTCTCTGGGTCCGGCGCGGCGCGAGCCGCCCGCGGATTCAAGTCCCACGGCACAGGAGACGCGAAGAGATGGGTGACCTCAGAATCGGCATGATCGGGCTGGATACTTCACACTGCGAGGCATTCGTCAACGTCCTCAACTACGAGGAGGGCCCGCATTTCGTCCCGGGCGGCAGGATCGTGGCAGCCTACCCCGGCGGGAGCGATCTGTGCGCGGTCAGCAGGGACCGCGTCGGCAAGTTCACGGACGCCATGAGGGAGGAGCACGGCGTCCCGATATGCGACTCCATTCGGGAGCTTGCCAGGCAGGTCGACGCCTTCTCGCTGAACAGCGTGGACGGGCGTCAGCACCTCGAGCAGTTCGAGATACTGGCTGAGTCCGGCAAGCCGGTCTTCATCGATAAGCCGCTGGCCTGCTCGTTCGAGGACGCCAGGCGCATCGCCGATCTCGCGTCGGAGCGCGGGGTGCCCGTCATGTCTGCCTCGTCCATCCGCTACTCAGTCGGCGTGACGGGGCTCATCGGGGCGGACGAAAAGGTGGGATCCTGCGAGGCCTTCGGCGCCATGCCCCTCCTCGACGACTATCCCACCTACTTCTGGTACGGAGTGCACGGCGCCGATCTGATCTTCTCGTACATGGGACGCGGCTGCCGGACGGTGCGTGCCGTTCACGACAAACGAATGGACCTGCTGGTCGGCGTGTGGGAGGACGGGCGCATCGGCACCGTGCGCGGCGTGCGTTTCAGCCAGTACCACTTCGGGTGCTGCGTGTTCACGAACAAGGGAACTGCGTGCGGCCTGGCGACCGACGAACCGCCGTCGCATGCGTTGATGTTGAAGGAAGTCATGCGGTTCTTTCAGACGGGAGTCTCGCCCGTCGACATTGAGGAGACGGTGGAGGTCATGGCGTTCCTCGGGGCGGCGGAGGCGAGTCTGGAGAAGGGCGGGGAGGTGGTGGAGCTTCCCTGCTGATGGCCTGTGTGTCGGTCCGCCCGACTGCCGCCCCCGCTCGGGACCGGCCTTCCTGCACAGGGCCGAACGGGGGCCGGCGGCTGTCTCGGCCGGGAAGGGAGCTGAAGGATGACCGAGGCTGCGGGAGTTCTGGACTGCGCCGCGGTGCTGGGCGAAGCGACGGCGGCGTCCATGCGACGGGCGAGGGATTTCCTGCGGGGGCGGAGCACGCAGGAGCTGCTCGGCCAGGTGGGAACGACCATCGGAGACTTGGCCGTTGCGGAGCCGGCTGCGGACAAGGGCGCCTTTCCCGCAAGCTACGGCGGGGGCGGATCTTGCGACGCAGACCTGCTGGCCGGCCTCGGCATGTTCTACGTCACGCAGGCCGGCAAGCTCATGCTGGACTGCACCAGCGGCCACTACCAGATGACGTGGGGCTACAATCACCCCGTCCTCACGGCCGCCATCGAGGACGCCGTTGATCTGGGCGTCGTGTGGGACAATCATTCGAACATCCCGAGCCCGCCGGTGAAGCTCCTGGCCGACAGGCTCGTCTCGTTGGCCGGGTCGAGCGGGCTCGACCGCGTGCTGCTCGGCGTCTGCACCGGCAGCGTGGCGTGCGCTGCGGCCATCAAGATCATGCTGACGCGCTACCGCGCCGATCCCGCGCGCGCGCAGCTCGGCCCGCCCGTCATGGTGACTCTGACGGGCAACTACCACGGCACGGACATCGTGGCGCAGACGATGCGGGGCATGTGGCCCGGGCTGCTGGCCGGCATGGAGACCGTGCAGGTCGAGCCCAACGCGCCGGACGGCCTCGAACGGGCCTTCCGGCGCTATGGCAGACGCGTCGTCGGCTTCTGGGCCGAGCCCGTCATGATGAACCGCGAGGCGATCCTGGTGGACCGCCGTTTCCTTCAGCTCGCCCGGGACCTCTGCACGCAGAACGACGCCCTCATGGCCATCGACGAGATCCAGACCTGCTTCTGGTACCCCGAGTTCTTCATGTTCCGCAAGCTTGGGGTCCAGCCCGACATGGTGGTGGTCGGCAAGGGGATGACGGCGGGCTTCCACCCCCTGGCCGCGCTCATCTTCCGGCACGAGCTTGACGTGCTGGAGCAGTACGACGCCATCAGCACGAACGGGAACGCCTCGCTGGCCGCGCTCGTGGGCCTGTGCAACATGCGGTTGATCGAGCGCGAGCGCGACCGCATAACGCGGGTGGCCGGTCGGCACTACAACAGCATGTGCGGCCTTGCGGATGAGTTCCCCGGGATCGTCGAGCGTGTGAACGGGGCCGGCTTCCTCACTGGCCTGAAGTTCCGCGAGCGCGAGGACGCGCTGGGCTTTCATCGGGTGGCGGTGGAGCGCGGGCTCTGGCTCCGCGTGCATGCCTATCATCCCGGGCACAGGACGGTGCTGACGAAGTATCCGCTCGTGCTGGACGATGCGGTCGCGGACTACGCGCTCGGGGCGTTGCGGGAGCTGCTCCGGGCCAGGCCGTGGAGGCAGCAATGAGGACGATCGGAGTCGGCGTCATCGGCTACGGCTTCATGGGCAAGACGCAGACCTTCGCGCACAGGGCGATGCCGTTCTACTACGATCCCGCGCCCGTTCGGTCCGAGCTTAGGGTCGTGTGCACGTCGAGGGAGGAGACGGCCCGGGCGGCGCAGGTGGCCGGCGGCTTCGAGCGCTGCACCACCGACGCCGAGGAGGTGATAGGGGCCGATGACGTCGACCTGGTCCACGTCTGCACGCCCAATCAGCATCACTTCGCTGCGCTGGCGGCGGCCGTCCGTGCCGGCAAGCACATCTACGTCGACAAGCCCGTGGTAGCCAGCCTGCAGGAGGCGGACGAGCTGGCCGCCATGCTGCCCACGTACGGGGGGACGGCCCAGGTGGCGCTGCAATACCGCTTCCTGCCCGCGACGCTGCGGGCGAAGCAGCTCGTCCAGGGCGGTCTGCTCGGCCCGGTCACGCACTTCCGCGCCGCCTATCTGCACAGCGGCAGTGTGGATCCGGAGAAACCCGTCAACTGGAAGTCCACCGCGGCGGGAGGCGGAGGCGTCATCAAAGACCTCGGGTCCCACATACTGGACCTGCTCTGGTGGCTCATCGGCCCCTTCGAGTCGGTCAACTGCATCAGCCGCATATGGGCCGCGGAACGGCCCAGCCCGAAGGGGCTGCGCTCGCGCACGAAGGTTGACGTCGAAGACGCCGCCGCCATGCTCCTGAGGGCTCCTTCCGGGGCGTTCGGGACGGTCGAGGCGAGCAAGATCGCCACCGGCGCGGAGGACGAGCTGCGCTTCGAGATCCACGGCCGGCACGGAGCGATGCGCTTCAACCTGATGCAGCCGAACTACCTGGAAGTCTACGACGGGCGTTTGCCCGACGGCGAGTATGGCGGCGGGAAGGGGTGGCAGAGCATAGCCACGGTCCAGAAGTATCCGCCCCCTGCGTCCGGATTCCCTGCGCCGAGGGTCGGCATCGGATGGCTGCGGGCGCACATCCATTGCCTCTACTCGTTCCTGCAGGCGCTTGCGGACGGCGCCGAGGCGCATCCGTCGCTGGCGGAGGGGCTGCATCTTCAGCGCGTGCTGGAGGCCGTCCGCCGTTCGGCCGAGTCGGGAAGCTGGGTGGATCTGCCTCAATCAGCCCAATAGAACGCAACAGGGAGGAATCCGAGATGGCGGCCGGCAAACCGCTTCGCCCGAAGGTCGGCCTGCTGGCGTTGACGCTCGAGCTGTACGAGGGCCTGGCGCCGGGCCTGCGCGAGGGGCGCGAGCAGTGGCTCAGGCGCGACGTCCTGCCGGCGCTTCGGGCGCTTGCGGAGGTCGAGTTCGACAGGGCCGTCTACCGTCGCGACGACGTGGACGCCGCAGTCGCCAAGCTTGAGGCCGGGGGGGCGGATGCGCTGCTCGTGATCCTCCTCACCTACTCGCCCAGCCAGATAGCCCTTCCTGCGTTGAAGCGCACGCGCCTCCCGATTGCCGTCTGGAACACGCAGGAGCTGTTCGAGGTCGACGACGGTTTCACCGGCAGTGCAATGGTTGATAACCACGGGGTGCATGGCACGCAGGACCTGTGCAATGTGCTGGCGCGCAGCGGTGTCCGGTTCGAGTACGTCACGTCGCACGTGCGTGACGCGGACGGACTGGCCCCGCTCGGCGACTTTTTCCACGCCGCCGGCGCGGTCCGCAGGCTGCGCAACGCGCGGCTCGGCCTGCTCGGGTACCCGTTCCCCGGCATGGGCGATTTCGCATTGGACACCACGCACATGACGGCAACGCTCGGCTGCCAGTGGATCGTGCTGTCCGTGGAGGACTACGTCAAGCGCGCCGAGGGTGCGCCGCCAGATTCGGTCGCCCGTGTAACATCTTCTTACAGGGATACTTATGACGTGTCATCGGACGTGACGGGCGACGACCTGGAGGCGACTGCGCGGGCGGAACTCGCCCTTCGGGGCATGGTGTCCGACCATCGGCTCGATGCGCTGACGTATCAGTTTATGGCGTTCGGCGAGGACGAGCGCACGCCGACCGTCCCGTTCGTCGCGGCCAGCCGGCTCATGGCGGATGGGATCGGATTCGGCGGCGAGGGAGATCTTATTGCGGCGGCGGGAACGGCCTTCCTCAACTGGATCAGTCCGCCGGCCAGCTTCGCGGAGATGTTCACGATCGACTTCGGCGGGAACGCCGTCTTCATGAGCCACATGGGAGAGGCGAACGTCGCCATGGCCCGCAGCGATCGCAAGGTGCGGATGGCCGCGCGCGAGCGGCCCATCACGCGCACGCGCGGGCGGCAGCTTGCGCTGGTGACTGGCTTCGAGCCGGGGCCGGCGACGTTGTGCGCGCTGACTCTCGGCGGGGGAGGGCGCTGGCGGCTCGTGGTCTCCAGGATGGACATTGCCGACTTCGGCCCGCTCGCTTCTCTCGAGGTCCCTCACTTCAAGTTGGAACCGCAGGGCGACGTGCGCGACTTCCTGACGCGGTATGCCGGGGCCGGTGGCCCTCATCATTCCGCGGTCTGCTTCGGCGACGCCCGCGCGCGGCTCGGGATCGCCGCCGGCCTGCTGGACGCCGACTACTGCGAGGTCTGAAGCATGTTCCTGGGTCTGGACCTCGGCACGACAAGGGTGAAGGCGCTGCTGGTCAGCGAGCACGGGCAGGTCTGCGGCAGGGGCTCTGCCGCCGTCCGGATGTTCCCGGCGGGCAAGGACGGCGTCGAGCAGGACATCGAGGGCATTTGGGCGGCGACCCTTTCGGCGGTCGGGCAGGTTGCGGCGGAGGGCAACCTGTCGCAGGTCCGCGCGGTCGGCGTTTCCAGCCAGGGTGGGGCGCTCCAGATGTGCGACGCGGACGGCCGGCCCGTCGGGAACGTCATCAGCTGGCTTGACGCTCGCGGTCGCCAGTACGACGAAGCGATCACGCGGGAGCTGGGCCGCCAGTGGTTCGCCCGACACACGGGTCACGGCGGCAGCTGCATTTCGGTCGGGCAGTTGCTGCGCCTGCGCGAGCAGGACCCGGCGCTCGTGCGCGCCCCGAACCGGGTCAGCTTCGTGGGCGACGTGATCGTGGCCCGCCTGTGCGCCCGCAGAGCGCATGATGCCACGTCGCTCTCGATCGCCATGCTCTACAACCCGTGGCTGAGGTCCGCCGACCCGGAGTTGCTCGCGAGGCTGAACGTCGACGCGGCGCAGCTTCCCGAACTCCTTTCCCCTTCGACCCCGGCCGGGTCGCTCAGCGGCGAAGCTGCGAAGGCGGCTTCGCTGCCGGAGGGCGTGCCGGTGTCGCCGGCCGTCCACGACCAGTATGCGGCCGCGCTCGGCGTGGGGGCGGTCCATCCCGGCCACGTGATGCTGGGCACGGGGACGGCGTGGGTGCTTCTGGCCGCCACGGCGCGGCTGGTCGAGCCGGTCATCGACGACGCGTTCGTCTGCACGCACGTGGTGGATGGCCTGTACGGGCACATGCTGTCGCTGCGCAACGGCGGGTCGGCGTTCGCCTGGATGGCCGACCTGCTGGGGCTAGACTGGCAGGATTCCGAGGAGGCGGACCGCCTGCTCGTGTCCGCCCCGGCCGGCAGCGACGGGGTGAGGTTCTGGCCGTTTCTGGCGCCGGGCGCCGGGGCGGGGCTGAAGCCGGGGACGGCCGGCCGCCTCGCCGGGCTGCGCCTGTCGCACGGGCGTGCCCACCTCCTGCGAGCTGCCGTCGAGGGCCTCGCGTTCGAGCTGGCGCGATACGTGCGATTGCTCACGGGCGCCGGGCTGCCCGCGGACCGGATCGTGATGTGCGGGGGCGCGGCGGTCAGCCGCGTTACGCCGCAGATCGTCGCCGACGTGACCGGGCTGCCGGTGGCGGCGTCCACGGAACCTGACACCAGCGCCCTGGGAGCGGCCGTGATTGCGCGCGGGCTCGCGGAGGAGGAGGCCGACCTGGCCGTCCTGTGCGAGGCGATGCGGCCGCCCGTCCGGAACCTGGAGCCGGATGTCGATTCGGATCGTTACGCGCGGTTGGTCGAGGAATACGTCGACTCTCTGCCCATCGCGAGCGCGTGAAGGAGACGGCTTGGAGCCGATTCCGCTGCATCACGTCTGGGATTACAGGGACGTCGACCGGGCCTTCTGGCGCGAGCACCTGGAGGACTGGGTGCCCGCGCGGATCGTCGATGCGCATACGCACGTCACGAACCCGGCGCATCGCCTGGAGCCGATGACCGAGGAGATGCGGAGGCAGTACTGGGTCAACGAAGTCAGCGAGCCGATCGACGCTGCGACCGCCGAACGCTGCATCCGGACGGTCTTCCCCGGCCGCCAGGTCACGTGCGTGGCGATGGGCTCGCCGAGCCTTGCCTTCGACATCGAGGCGGGCAACGAGTATCTGCGCGCAGAGTGTCAGCCGCGGGGCTGGCACAGCCTGGCGCTCGTGCGGCCGCATTCGGAGCCGTCGGCGGTCGCCGCGGAACTGGCGAAGCCGGGCGTCATCGGCGTCAAGCCGTATTACTCCCTGATCGGCCGCGACACCGCGACCCGCGACAAGCATCTGGAGGCCGGCATCTTCGACTTCCTGCCTCATTCGATACTGGAAGTGCTCAACGAGCGCGGCGCCTGGCTTACGCTGCACGTGCCCAAGGCGGACCGCCTGCCGCACCCGGACAACATCCGCGAGATCAGGGAGATCCGCCGCCGCTACCCCGACATCATCGTCGTGATCGCCCACTTCGGAAGGTGCTACACGGAGCCGCACGCGCTCGCCGGCCTTCCGCCGCTGGCCGACGATCCGGGCCTCTACTTCGATAATTCGGCCGTGCTGAACCCGGCCGTGCATCGCATCGCGCTCGAGCAGATCGGGCCGGAACGGATCCTCTACGGCACGGATAACCCCGTCTTCTACATGCGCGGGCGCCGCCAGTGGCGCGGCACGACCTACGTCAACCGCACCAGCTACGACTTTTACTTCAACAAGGAGCGCGAGGCGCCCGAGATCGAGGCGACGTACACGCTCTACATGTATGAGGCGCTGCGGGCGATTCGGCAGGTCTGCGATGAGCTCGGGCTGGGCCGGCGGGAAGTCCGGGCCATCTTCCACGACAACGCGCAACGCCTTATTCAATCAGTGCTTAAGACCAAGGGCGAGATCGATCATCTGTAGGAGAGGGGTGGCACATGTCGGCACTCGAGGAGCTGAACGTCGGGATTGTGGGCGCAGCCGGACGAGGGCGGAGCTTTGCCGCCGGCTTCGAAGCCAACCGCGCCAGGATACGCGCCGTCTGCGACATCCGGACGGAGGAGCTCGAAAGGTGTGCCCATGAGCTCGGCGCGCGCGAGCGCTACGGCGACTACACGGAGATGCTCGAGAAGTCGGATCTGGACGCAGTCGTCGTCGGCACCCCGATGCACCTGCACGTGCCGCAGTCCATCATGGCCCTCGAGCGTGGACTCCACGTGTTGAGCGAGGTGCCGGCCGGCGTCTCGATTGAGGAGTGCAGGGAACTCGTGCGCGTGTGCCGCGAGTCACGCGGCATCTACATGATGGCCGAGAACTACGTCTACGTGCGGCCCTGCGTGCTCATCAAGGAGCTCTGCCGCCGCGGGCTGTTCGGCGACCTTTACTACGCCGAAGGGGAGTACCTGCACGAGCTGAAGGAACTCAACGAGATAACGCGCTGGCGGCGCAGGTGGCAGACGGGCATCGACGGCATCACCTACGGCACGCACAGCCTGGGGCCGATCCTCCAGTGGATGCAGGGCGACCGCGTCGTCCGCGTCTGCTGCGAGGGCAGCGGGCACCACTACAAGGACCCGCGGGGCGACGATTACCATCAGGACACGTCCGTCATGCTGTGCAAGACGGCCCGGGGCGCGCTGATCAAGATACGCGTCGATATGGTCTCCGATCGGCCCCATGCCATGATCAACCTTCAGTTGCAGGGGACGGACGGCGCCTACGAGTCGACGCGCCGCGGCCCAGGGGACAGGGACAAGGTGTGGATGCGCAGCCTCAGCGAAGAGATGAAGTGGTTCGACCTCGAATCCCTGTCCGAGGAGTACATGCCGGACATGTGGCGGAACCCTCCCGAGGAGGCCCTGCGTGCCGGACACGGCGGCGGTGACTACTTCGAAGTGCTCGATTTCGTCAGGGCCATCCGGGGCGAAGCCCCGTGTCCCGTCGGCATCCACGAGGCGATGGACATGACGCTGCCCGGGCTGGTTTCGCAGGAATCCATCGCGCAGGGCGGCGGCTGGCTTCCGGTGCCCGACTCGCGACAGTGGACGGGCGAGCCGCCGGTGCCGCAGCTTCAGATGGCCTGGCCGGAGCGGCTCGTGGAGCGCCCGCCGGCGCCGCAAGTGCCGGACGGATACGTTCTCAGGTGCTACAAGGAATCAGACGAAGAGGGTTACGGCGATCTGATGGCGAAGGCGGGCTTCGTGGGCTGGGACCACGAGCGCATAGCCCGAATGCTCCGAAGCTGCCTGCCGGACGGGCTGTTCTTGATTGTGCATCGCGACACGGGCAGGCCGGTCGCCACCGCGATGGCGCAGCATTCGCCCGGCGAGCTCCACCCGCACGGCGGCGAGCTGGGGTGGGTGGCGGGCGATCCCGAGCACAAGGGCAGGGCGCTCGGGATGGCCGTCTGCGCGGCGGCGACGGCCAGGCTCATCCGCGCCGGCTACCGCGACATCTACCTGCGCACGGATGACTTCCGCCTGCCCGCCATCAAGACCTACCTGAAGCTCGGCTATGAGCCCTTCCTCTTCTGCGAGGGAATGGCGGAGCGCTGGCAGGCCGTGTGCGAGAAGCTCGGCTGGCCGATGCCAGCGTAGGCTTCGTCCACCGCAGGCGTCGGGCGCGATGCAATGCTGCCCGAGGGCGGCGCCGGTGCGTTGTGCGGGCGCGCAGCGGCCGGCGCTTGGCAACATGGGGGCCAGCCTGTATGATTCCGGCTGCGCCCGTATTCCTTGGCGGACATGGGCGCAGGGAGATATGTGGGTCCGGCAGGTCGAAGCTGCTGAGCGTTGGCTCGGGCCGTCGGCCCGGGGAGGCGTGGGATGCGTGCTGTCGCTGGCGAGAGAGTCCTTGCCGTTTGCGCGTTGGCGTTCATCGTTGCCGGTGCGCCCCGCCAGGCCATGGGGCAGGAGGCAGGTGCCGTGCAGCTGCCGCCCGGCGTGAAGGCCGTCTGGGACGTGCAGAAGGCATACCGTGAGGGGACTCCCGCGCGCGAGCGGATCTGCATCAACGGGCTGTGGCTCTGGCAGCCGGCCACGGCCGCCGCGGAGGAGGTGCCCGCGGGAGGGTGGGGCTACTTCAAGGTCCCTGGATCCTGGCCCGGGATCACCGACTACATGCAGAAGGACTGCCAGACGGTTTATGCCCACCCGAGCTGGCAGGACCAGAGCCTGGGCAGCGTGACCGCCGCCTGGTACCGGCGGGAGATCTCGGTCCCGCGCGAGTGGGCGGGCCGTCGCATCACCGTCTGCGCCGAGTACCTGAACTCGTTCGCCGCCGTCTACGTCGACGGGCAGAAGGTGGGCGAGATGCGGTTCCCGTCTGGCGAGGTGGACCTGACGGCTGCCTGCCGGCCGGGCGGCACGCACGAACTGAGCATGCTCGTCGTCGCCATGCCGCTCAGGGGCGTCATGCTTTCATACAACGATACGGCTTCGGCCCGCGAGGTGACGGGCTCGGTGGCGCGTCGCGGCCTGTGCGGGGACGTCTACCTGGTGAGCGCCCCTGCCGGCGAGCGCATCTCCGACGTGAAGGTCGATACGTCGGTGCGCAAGTGGGAGATCACTTTCGGCGTTGCGTTGGACGGCCTCGCCGCTGACGCTCAGTACGCCCTGCGCGCGCGGATCACGGACAACGGCCGCAGCGTCGGCGAATTCACGAGCAAGCCCTTCACCGCGGCCGACCTTGCCGACGGCCGCATCGCATTCACGGAGAGTTGGCATCCCGAGAAGCTTTGGGACGTCCATACGCCTCAGAACATGTACGATGTCGCCGTCTCGCTGCTGAAGCCCGGGGGCGACGTCTTGGACGCGGCCCTCCCCGTGCGCTTCGGGTTCCGGGAGCTCTGGATCGATGGGCGGGACTTCTACCTGAACGGCACGCGCATCTTCCTGTCGTGCGTGCCGCTCGACAACGCGCAGGTGGGCGCCGCGGCGGCCAACTATGGGGCCGTCCTGGAGAGCCTGGAACGCCTCAAGAGCTTCGGGATCAACTTCGTCTACACCCACAACTACGGCTGCGAGCCCGGCTCGCACCTGAGCTTTGAGGAGGCCCTGCGGGCGGCCGACGACGTGGGGATGCTGATAGGGCTTTCCCAGCCGCACTTCGGCCAGTACAACTGGGACGCGGCGGACGCCGAGGAGACGAACGGCTACGCGCGCCACGCGGAGTTCTACGTGCGTGTGGCGCAGAACCATCCTTCCGTCGTGTTCTACCCAATGAGCCATAATGCGACCGGGTACACCGAGGACATGAACCCGGACGAGATCGACGGGATTCACGGCACGCGCGACTCGTGGTCCGCGGGCAACACCCAGCGCGCATTGCGCGCGGAAGCGATTGTGAAACGCCTGGACCCGTCCCGCATCGTCTACCACCACTCCTCGGGCAACCTGAGCTCGATGCATACGATGAACTTCTACACGAACTTCGCCCCCGTCCAGGAAATGTCCGACTGGTTCGAGCACTGGGCGACCGTGGGCGTGAAGCCCGTCTTCACGTGCGAGTACAGCGTGCCGATGTCGTGGGACTGGACGCTCTATCGGGGGTGGTACAAAGGAAGTCGCTCCTTCGGCAGCGCGGTCGTGCCGTGGGAGTTCTGCCTGGCTGAATGGAATTCCCAGTTCTTCGGGGGCCGGGCATTCCAGATCAGCGAGATGGAGAAGGCCAACCTGCGTTGGGAAGCGGAGCACTTCCGCACCGGCAGTCTGTGGCACAGATGGGATTACCCCTACGAGGTGGGCTCAAGGGACTTCGAGGAGCGCCAGCCCGTCTATGCCATGTACTTCGACGACAACTGGCCGGCCTTCCGCACGTGGGGGATGTCCGCCAATTCGCCATGGGATCACGAGCAGTACTGGGTCCTGCGCGAGGGCGTGGACAAAGGGCGCAAGGAGCTCGGCGTTGACTGGGAGAACCTGCAGCGGCCGGGATTGAGTCCGGATTACATCGACGAACGCTACGAGCGGGTGGACATGGCCTATGAGCGCTCGGACTGGATCCCCACGGTCGCGGGGCAGGCCCTGATCCGCAACAACGGACCAGTGCTGGCCTACGTCGCCGGCAAGGCCGCGGCCTTCACGAGCAAAGACCACAATTTCTACCCGGGAGAAACGGTTGAGAAGCAGCTCATCGTCATCAACAACTTGCGGGAGGCTGTAACGTGCGATTGCGAGTGGTCCCTCGGCCTGCCCCAGCCCGTTGCCGGCCGGAGCAAGGTCACCGTGCCGACCGGCGGGCAGGAACGCATTCCGCTGCGGTTCGAGCTGCCGGCCGGGCTCGAGCCTGGCACGTACGAACTCAAGGCGACCGCCAGGTTCAGCAGCGGCGAGGCGCAGGAGGATTCCCTCTCCGTCGACGTGATGCCGCGTCCTGAGCCTCCGCGGGCGGACGCGAGGATTGCGCTGTTCGACCCGAAGGGCGAGACCGCGAAGCTCCTGGACGGTATGGGCGTCCGTTACGGGGTCGTCGACGCGAGCGCCGATCTCTCAGCGTACGACACCCTCATCGTCGGCAAGGGCGCGCTGAGCGTCAACGGCGCCGGGCCCGACATCACGGGCGTGCGCGACGGCCGGAAGGTGATCGTGTTCGAGCAGACGTCGGACGTTCTGGAGAAGCGGCTCGGTTTCCGCGTGACGGAGTACGGCTTGCGGCAGGTCTTCAGGCGTGTGGCGGACCATCCGCTTCTGTCCGGCGTCGCCGAGGAGCACCTGCACGACTGGCGGGGCGACGCGACGATCCTGCCGCCGCGCCTGGACTACGAGGTGGGCGAGCACTTCAACGGGGCGCCCACGGTCAGGTGGTGCGGCATTCCGGTCTCGCGCGTGTGGCGTTGCGGCAACCGCGGCAACGTCGCCTCCGTCCTGATCGAAAAGCCTGCGTGCGGCGATTTCCTGCCGATCCTTGACGGCGGCTACAGCCTCCAGTACAGCCCGCTGATGGAGTACCGCGAAGGGAAAGGCATGGTGCTCTTCTGCCAGATGGACGTGACCGGACGCACCGAGGTCGACCCCGCTGCGCAAACGCTGGCGCGCAACGTCCTCCAGTACGCGGCGGGCTGGAAGCCTGCCGCGCACCGCGAAGCCCTCTATGTCGGCGACCCCGTTGGGAGGGAACACCTGGAAGCCGCCGGCTTCCGCGTGGCGCCGTACGAGGGCGAACTGCTCCCGGCAGGCCAGGTGCTCGTCGTGGGGCAGGGCGGAGGGCGCGAGCTGGCCGCACGCAAGGCGGCCGTCGCGGACTGGCTGAAGGCGGGCGGGCGCGTGTTGGCGCTCGGCCTTGACGAGCAGGAGGCGAATGCGTTCCTGCCGCTGAACGTTCGCATGAACGTGGCGGAGCACATCGCCGCTTACTTCGAGCCGTTCGGCCCGGACTCCCTGCTGGCGGGCGTTTCGCCGGCGGAGGTGCATAACCGCGCCCCCCGGGAGATGCCTCTCGTGTCGGGCGGAGCTACGGCCATCGGCGACGGCGTCCTGGGCGAGGCGAAGGACGCAAACGTGGTCTTCTGCCAACTGCTGCCCTATGTGGTCGACCCCGCACAGGCGGCCGTGACCTCCTTCACCGTGAGCGACAAGGACGCCGCGGCCGGCAAGGCGAGCGCGCTCGTGACACTCGGCGCGGTGAGCGAGCAGGGGACGTCGCTCGGACAGCGCGTGGAAGGCGGAGAGCCCGGCAAGACGTACACGTTCGCCGTCTTCGTTAAGGCCGTGGGCGGCACGGCACCCATGCGCCTGGAGGTGGAACGCGCCGGCACGCCCTGGGACAGGGCGGCGCGGACCGACTACGTCGCGGTCGGGCAGGAAGGCTGGCAGGAGTTGCACGTGACCTTTAAGGTCGAGACCCCCTTCCAGGAGGGCTGGTTTGCGTACATCCACTGCGGCCAGCCGGGCGCGCGCTACATGGCGGATGCGTCTCGGCTCTACGAGGGCGAACACGTGCCCGGGGAGGCCCCCGCCGGCGAAGGCGCGGCCGCAGGCCAGGAGGGCGGGGAACCCAAGAACCTGTTCGCGAACCCCGGCTTCGAGGCCGGGTCCGAGCCCTGGCTGTTCGACTGCCCCTGCGAACAGCACAACCTCAAGCAGACGTATCGCCGCAGCTCCTTCCTCGTGACGCGCCTGCTGTCCAACATGGGCGTGATCGGCGAGACCCCTCTTCTGGAGCACTTGTCGAGCCCTCTTGGCGGGGCTGCCGCCGAATCGCTGGTGCGGGATGGCGACTTCAGCGCCGACCAGGATGGCGATGGCGTGGCCGACGAGTGGCTGTTCTCTTCGGACGCCAAGGGAGCCGTTGCCAAGCGCGAGCAGGCGCAGGGCGGCCAGTGGGCCCAGGTCCTGGCTTGTCCGCCCGTGGAGGGCGGCGGCTCGCCCGGCGTCATGCTGGCGCAGCACGACGTGCCCGTGAAGGGAGACCAGTGGTATCGCGTCTCCTTCAAGGCGCGGGCAGAAGGACAGGCACCACAGGGCGTGACCATGACCATCACGAACATGGCAACGTGGCGGTCGCTCTTCGAGTACCAGCGCTTCCAGCCGGGCCCGGAGTGGAAGCAGTTCACGTTCCTGGTGCAGTCGAACGACACGGTCGAAAGCGGCACGCGCCTCCAGATCTGGTACAACGCCCCCGGGAACCTGTCGCTCTCCGACGTGCGCGTCGAGCCTATTGCGCCGCCGACTGAGGGCAGGTGGCTGAAGGGCCTCTACCTGGATGTGCCGGAGGAGTGGGACGACCCGTACCGGTACTTCTGCTGGTAGGCGCCGTTTGCTGGCCTGGGCGCGGCCGTCCGGTGCCAGGCCCGTCTGGATCGGAGGCAGCGGATCGCCGGAGCCTGCCGAGCACAACCACGCCCTGTGCCGCCAGGAGCTGGGGATTCGCTCGACCGTTATTCCCATCAAGGAGCACAGGGCGAGCGCGCCGGCTTCGGGGCGTTACCGGGCGCAGATGGCGCGCCGGTTCTACTGGCGCATCTTCGGGCAGAGGTGGCAGATCGAGAGCGCCATCAGCCAGAACAAACGAATCCTGGGGCCGCCCCTACGAGCGCGCAGCGAGTGGTCTCAGGCCCTTGAGTGCCTCCTTCGCGTGGTGACCCACGACCTCATGATCCTCCAACGAACGCCACTAAAGGGTCTCAACAGAGCAACTCACTTGTTTATGTGGTGCTCATGGGGTCTGTCTCCCCTGGGGCGGCGCTTCAGTTTGCCCGGGCAGGGCGGAGACGCTGTATTACACTCAGTGAGTTGTGTGGAATCTCAACTGAGGAATAGGGATGAGCGTCGAGCTTGTTGCCTTCGGGACGCGCGTTGCGCGCATGGAATACGTTGCGCGCCGCTTCCGTGACTACCTGTGCGGCAGCTTGCTGGATGTGGGTTGCGACCAGGGGGTCCTGCGTGACTTGATGCCGGAGCTGACTTACACAGGGGTCGACGTCGGCGGCAAGCCGGACATCACGTTAAACTTAGAGGAGGCGGACGGCCTGCCGTTCGAGGACGGGAGTTTCGACTGCGTTCTCTGCTCGGACGTGCTGGAGCACCTGGACAACCTGCACCTGATAGCGCGTGAGTTGGTTCGCGTTGCGCGCGGAAAGCTTATCGTCTCACTGCCGAATAACTGGGCGAACGCCCGGCGGCCTGTCGAGAGGGGCAAGGGTGAGATCGGCCACTACGGCTTGCCTTCGGAGCCACCGCCGGACCGCCACAAGTGGTTCTTTGGGCTCTCGGAAGCCGCCAAGTTCTTCAAAGAGCTGGCCCGACAATACCCTATGCGGATAGTCGAGATGGTCGCCAACGAGAAACCTCGGCCGGCACTGGTCCGCGCTTTGCGCCGCCTCCGCTATCTCTCGCATGAGCGGTACCTGAACCGATACGCCCACACCCTTTGGGCCGTCTACGAGAAGACGGGCCAATGAGAAGGCCCCGCACGCTCGCATGCTCGAGGTGGAGGCCGAGAAAGGGGACCTCCCGCACGGTAGAGGGGGACTCGGCTACCCGGCTCGACGTCGCCCATGTCCGTCAGGCGGTAGGCGCTCGGACTCTTTGAAGTCGTTGAGCTCGCCCTCCGAGCAGAGCCTCGTCGCGATGACGGGCTGCGCCTGCAAGGCCTTCAGGAGCTTCTTGTTGGCGACCTTGTTGAGGATGCCGGGCAGGGGCACGGTGCTGAACGCCGCCCGCATCCTGCCTCACAGCGTCGCCTTCACCTCGCGGATGACTTCCTTCACGGCCTGCGCGAAGATCCTCTCGCCCCACGCAGGGTCGGTGTGCTTGCGCGGATCCTGTCGCTCCCGGACCGTGTGCCCGCGCGTCGGCTTCCCGTCGAAGGTCTCCCCATCGACGATGGCGAAGTCGACGTTCCTGAGCTTTCCGCTCTTGGGCAGGTTGGAGAGGTCCACGCACCCCGGGTAGTTCGCCTCGAGCAGGGAGGACTCCTCGGCGCCTGCGTGCGCGATGGATCCGGCGATCAGGGACTTCGGGAACCCCGGGTAGACCCACATCACGCGCTTCTTCTTGAGCCCGGCGTTGAACTCCTGGCACAGTCGCGTCAACGTCTCGCTCTGGTTCGTGGCGCCATGCCCGTTGACGATCAGCACGCGCGCAAAGCCCATTCGGTTGAAGAGTATGCCGAGCGTGTCGCGGACCACGGCGGCGAAGACCTCCTCCCGGTAGTAGCCACTGCCGATGCTGTTGTTGGGGAAGTCCATGCCCTCGATGAACTCGTTTGCCGCGAATCCCATGGCCCTCAGTTGCAGGGGGGTCCGCTCCCGCTCCGTTCCGATGAAGAGCGGCGGGAAGTACGGGCACTCGAGTTCCTGCGCCAGCCTGCGGGCGAAGGCGTGGGCCAGCAGGTTGTCCGTGCCCATAGCCATGTGAGGCCCGTGCCATTCGATGGGGGCGAGCGGCAGGATCGCCAGACCGTTCTTCTCCCGCGCCGCGACGACCTCCTGCGGGAACAGGTAGGCCATGTTCCAGTCGCTCTTGTCGATAGGCCGCGCCGGCCGCGCGGTGCCCCGGCCTTGTCCTTCCTGCGCCTGACTGCTCCGTGTGTTACCTCTGGACTTACTCATGCATGCCGCTCCAATCGCTTGTTGTGTTCGGACATCTCTGCCGCCCTCCGCGCGCGGTTGCCGGCCGCTTTCTGACCTCGGACGGTCCCCAGTCTATTGCCGCTCGGCTCTGAAATCCAGCCAGATTGCCGTCCGGCGCGGCTCGTCGGTGAGGTGGCTGGCTTCCTGAACCATGCCGGGCTGACCTTGACTTCTACGCGCCGGTTCGTACGATATCCCCTCGACGCAAGCGGGCCGTACAGCCTGGGGAACGCCTGTATGGGTCGCATTCGACCGGTCCGTCGGATCGGCTGTCCAGGAGGGAGGGAACTGGCATGTCACCGCTCAGGATGAGTCGCGTCGGTCGAGGGGAGCTGTGCCTTGAGCTTCTGGAGGAGCGGCTGCTGCTGGACGTCAACAGCCCGTTCGGCACTCCCGTCTTTACGGCGGTCGCGGGCGAGCCACAAGTCCACGCCGTGGGCGTCGGCCAGGTGTTCGGCGCCAACGGCGACGCCTACGCCGACCTGATCATCAGCTACGATGACGGCGCGACCCCGCCCGCCATGTCCTACGTGCGGGCCATGCTCGGCGAGCCGGGCGGCACGTTCGAGGAGGCAACGGTTGCGGACCTCGAAGGCCCCATCCGCGAGATCGAACTGGCCGACCTGGACAACGACAATTGGGTGGACGTTATTTCCCACTTCGAGACCTACTCCGGGGGGGTCCCGGACGCGGGCCTGATAGACGTAAAGCTCAACGACGGCGACGGCACGTTCAGCATGATGGGCCGCATCTCCATCCTTGTGGGTTCTGACATAGACGTGCTGGACATGAACGGGGACGGGAACGCGGACATCCTGGTCTTCAGCCCGAGCAATACGTCCGTCGACGTCTACCTGGGGACGGGCACGGGCACCTTCGGCAGCCCCGTCAACACTGACTTCGGCACCGGTAAGACGATTGCTCACCACGACGACGACCTGAACGGCGACAACGTCCTGGACATCATCCTCGACTACTCGATCGGGACTCCTTTTCCGACCGGCAACACCATTGAGGTGCACCTTGGGCAGGCGTCCGGTGCCTACTACACGGCAGCCGCCTGGCAGGACGAGGGCAACTGGACGCACTTCTCCGTCCTCCACGAGCTCTCGGGCGACAACCGCCTCGACATGCTCGCCTACCGGCAGGACTCCATGCTCCACTCTGTTGATGAGAGCGTGGTCGTGTTCCGCAACGACGGGGACGGTACGTTCACGGAGACCTGGTTCAAGGAGTTGACGTACTGGCACCTCTTCTCGCCGTCCATCGCCGATCTGGACCTGGACGGCGACGATGACCTGCTGGTTCAGGATGTCGCATTCTTCGAGCCGGGGGAGCCGGGCTACCTCGACGTCTTCCACAACGACGGCAACGCCTTCTTTGGTACCGCTCAGCAGTCCATCTCGGTGGGCAGCCTGATGTTCGCCGTCGTGAGCGACGGCGTCGACGTGGACCACGACGGCTGGCCGGACCTCCTCGCCTACATTGCCGCCTGGACGGACAGCAACCTGACCAACTGGGGGATCAGTTTCTACTTCAACGACCAGTCCGGCATCTTCGTCGGCACGCCGGTGTTCGTTAAGCCTTCTGTGGCTCCCACGACCATCATTGGAATGGTGCAGGACCTGAACGGCGATCACCTGCTCGACGTGGTGTTCTATCGCGAGCTTCGCGACGGGGACGACTACGTCACGAACGACGAAGTCTACGCCTTCATGAACGTGAGCGGGCGCAGCTTTGCTGATGAACAGCTCACGGAGTTCGGACAGCACACGACGATCTTGCCCGCGCTGATCGATTTCAACGCCGATGGCAACGTCGATGCGCTGCCCTTCTACGACGTGCAGCCGACCGACAGCGACACGGCGGGCGGCCTCACGTTCTGGGGTGGCGCTGGCGACGGGACGTTCGAATCCGCCGCCGGTCCGCACACGACTGCGGGGCGCATCCAGGACAGCTATGTGCCCTTCGCGTTCGACCAGGACGCGGACCTGGACGTGCTGCTGGTCGGCACCGATCCCACGGGGCTCTACGTGGTGCTGAACGGAGGGGGCGGCCCCGTGAACGTGCCGCCCACGATCACGCTCAACAACCCCGCTCCCGGTCCGAACGTGAAAGCGGGCGACGTCTACACGATCACCTGGACCGACTCCGACCCGGACAGCAGCGCGCAGATTTTGCTTTACTGGGATACCGACACGAGCTCTGCGAATAACTTGCCGGCCAGCCAGGGCACGGCCTGGGGCACGATCGCCACGGGCATCAGCGAGGATGATCCGGCCAACTCGTACGGCTGGACCGTCAACGCCCCGGAAGGCACCACCTTCTACCTCTACGGCACGATATCCGATGGCGTGGCGACCGATGACGACTACACGGCGACGACGCTGCATGTGAACGTCCCGCCCACGATCACGCTCAACGACCCCGCTCCCGGCACGAACGTGAATCCGGGCGACGTCTACACGATCACCTGGACCGACTCCGATCCCGACGACAACGCCAACATATTCCTCTACTGGGACGCCGACACCATCTGGCAGAACAACGACGCCCCGAGCGAAGGAGTGACCTGGAAGAGGATCACGCTGAACGTCTGGGAGGATGATGCCAACTCCTACAACTGGACCGTGGACGCTCCGGCGGGCGGCGATTACTACTTCCGCGCCTTCATCTATGATGGGCCCACGTCCGACGACGATTACACGTCGGTCCCCGTGCACGTGAACGCCGCGCCCACGATCACGCTCAACGACCCCACTCCTGGCACGAACGTGAGCCCGGGCGGCCTCTACACGATCACCTGGACCGACTCCGACCCGGACAGCGACGCACTGATCGGCCTCTATTGGGACACGGACACCAACTCCGCCAACGACTTGCCGGGCGATGAAGGCACCGCCTGGGGCACTATCGTCACCGGCATCAGCGAGGATGATCCGGCCAACTCGTACGGCTGGACCGTCGACGCCCCGGTAGGCACCACCTTCTACCTCTACGGCACGATATCGGATGGCGTGTGGGCGTATGACGACTACACGGGTACAACCTTGCATGTGACGGAGGCGGCAAACGTGCCGCCCACGATCACGCTGAGTGATCCCGCTCCCGGTGCGAAGGTGAAAGCGGGCGACCTCTACACGATCACCTGGACCGACTCCGACCCGGACAGCAGCGCGCAGATCGCGCTTTACTGGGACACGGACACGAACTCTGCGAATAACTTGCCGGCCAGCCAGGGCACGGCCTGGGGCACGATCGCCACGGGCATCAGCGAAGATGATCCGGCCAACTCGTACGGCTGGACCGTCAACGCCCCGGCAGGCACCACCTTCTACCTCTATGGCACGATATCTGATGGCGTCGCGACCGATGACGACCACACGGCGACGACGCTGCATGTGAACGTGTCGCCCACGATCGCGCCCACGGAGATTGTGCCGGGCACCCAGCGCTACCCGGGCCAGACCTACACGATCACGTGGACGGACTCCGATCCCGACGACAGCGCCCAGATCACGCTCCAGTGGGACGTTGACACCAACCTCGCGAACAACTCCCCCGCCAACGAAGACATCACGTGGGGCAGCATCGCGACGGGCATCAGCGAGGACGATCCGGCGAACTCCTACGACTGGCAGGTGGACGCGCCGCCGGGCCAGTATCACCTCTGGTTCTCGATTACGGACGACTATGCGACCGACTCGGAGGTGACGGCCAACACCATCCAGGTGCTGGAGACCGCCTTCCCTGTCTTCGCCACGCACACGTACAGCGACGGCGTGACCGTGAGGCTCTACGACATCAACCCGGGCAACGGGACGCCGCCGTCCAGCACCGTCGCGTGGTCGTGGGCCGAGTTCGTCTACGGCCAGAAGGACATCGTGGTGGACGCCGGCTATATCGGCGACAAGGTGATTGGCCTGATCATGCTGTTCGGCAACGGGACCAACACGGCCGACCTGGGCATCGAAGTGGTTGACAATAACGGCCTGGGTAGCCTGATCGACGCGCGCAGCAACCCCCAGCCGCTCGGCTTCCTCACCAGCAACGGCTACGTCGGCACGATCAGCCTGGGAGCCGGCATCACGGGCGCCGTAGTCGGGCCCGGCGAACCGCCCACGGCCATCTACTGCAACGGCTACGTGCGAACCATCATCGCGAAGGGGGACGTGAACGGACAGCTCGTGGTCGACGGCGACCTGACGCTGCTCCAGGTGCTGGGCGGTGACCTGAACGGCGACGTGACGGTTTGCGGAAGCAACGTCGGCACGGTCATGGCCATCGCGATGGGCGTCCAGGGCGGCAGCATTGCGGGCGGCGTCACGGCGCAGGAGGGGAATGTCTCCACCGTCATGGCCATCGGCGGCGGCATCTCGGGCAGCATCGAGGCGCCGGCGGGCAGCATCGGCACGGTGATGGCCATCAACGGGGCGATCACCAGCCCGATGATCTACGGCCAGACCGGCGTGAACCTGGTGCAGGCCATAAACGGCGGCGTGGCTTCGGCCGTCACCTCGGGCGCGACACTCGGCACGGTGATGGCGATCGGCGGGAACCTCGACCTCACGGGCGGGCGCTCGATCTCGGCCGGATCCACCATCAACGCACTGATGGCCATAAACGGCAGCATCCTGGGTGACGCCGCGCTGAGCCCGGACATCTACGTCGGCAACGGCAACCTCTGGAGCCTTCTGGCCGTGGGCGGCGGGATGCAGAACGTCTGGGTGGAGGTGAACGGCACGGGCGCGTCGGTCGGGCGGCTGTCGAGCGTCTACGTGGGCGGCAGCGTCAGCAACTCCTTCTTGGAGGTCGAGGGGCTCTTCTCCAGCCTGGTCGCCTCAGGCAACTTCACGAACAGCAGCGTTCAGGCGGGGAGCCTGTCGGTGGTCTACGTCGGCCTGACGATCAGCGAGGACCCAAGCGACGGCGACACGGACACGATCCATGCCGACGCTGGCAGCTACTACGTGATCGACCACCTGACGGGATTCAAGCACGTCACACCGACCGCGCCGGCCACCTTCGGCGGCCTGGTCGCTTCGGTGGGCTGAGTGGCTCGCTGACCTGCCGGGCGCGCCGGGGGCCTATTGGGGACGGCGCAGCCTGGCCGGGAAACGTGCGGAGCGGGAGCCAGCCCCTTCCCCCGGGGCGGGCTCCCGCTTAGTGTCCGCAGGGGGTGTCGCGTCGCAGCAGGCGAACTGAGCCCATTTGACAGGCTCGGGCCGCGTTGCTAGCATGACCCGATTCGGCACTTCAGGCTGGTGGAAGTGCCACGGCGCCGCGTCCGGCGGTTTCGAGGGAGGATCCCATGGCACCGAAAGAGGTCAATCTCGTCTGGCTGCAGGGGGCGGGTTGCAGCGGCTGCTCCGTCTCTCTTTTGAACTCGGCCCGTCCAACGGTGAGGAACCTGCTGATCGACCAGCTTGTGCCCGGCCTCCATGTCAGCCTCAAGTACCACCCGACGCTTATGGCGGGCCACGGCGCGCCGGCATTCGGGGTGCTGCGGGAGCTGCCGGCGGGCGACTTCGTGCTCGCCATGGAGGGCGCGATAGCGGAGAACGAGCCCTTCTGCACCGTGGGGGAGGAGGACGGGGAGGAAGTGAGCGTCCTTCGGAAGTTCATCGACCTGGCGGAGAGGGCCTCGCTGGTGCTGGCGGTCGGCACGTGTTCCTCTTTCGGGGGCATTCCTGCAGGCAATCCGAACCCCGGCAGTTGCAGGTCGGCCGGAGACGTGCTGGAAGCGCGAGGGATCTCCGTGCCCCTGATCAACGTGCCGGGCTGTCCGCCGCATCCCGACTGGATAAGCGCAACGCTGCTGGAGGTGCTGGCCAAGGGCGACCCGGCGGCGGTAGCCGTGGACGTGCTGCGTCGCCCGCTGATCATCTACGGGCACCTCATCCACGAGAACTGCCCGCGCAGGGCCTATTTCGACGAGGGCAAGTTCGCCGAGAAGCCGGGCGATCCGGAGTGTCTGCATAAGGTCGGGTGCAAGGGACCCATCACGTACGCCGATTGCCCCTTGCGCGAGTGGAACGACGGGCTGAACTGGTGCGTCAAGGCCGGCGCACCATGCCAGGGATGCACGCAGCCCGAGTTCATCGACGAGACTACCCCGTTCTACGTTGAACTGGAAGAGGACCGCATGCCGAAGATCGGCGAGGGCGCGAACGTGGGAGGCCAGGATGAGTAGGATCACCATAGACCCGGTAACAAGGATTGAAGGGCACCTGCGCGTGACCGTCGAGTGCAGTGACGGACGGGTCAGCGAGGCACGTTGCAGCGGGACGATGGCGCGGGGGCTGGAGGTGATCTTCCGCAACAGGGATCCGCGCGACATCCCCATCCTGGCCCAGCGAATCTGCGGTGTGTGCCCTCAGGCGCATGCGACGGCTTCGGCCCTGGCCATGGATGACGCCTTCGGCGTGAAGGACCGCGTGCCGCCCAACGGGCGATTGCTGCGGGCCGTCATGCTCGGCGCCAACTTCCTGCAGTCCCACGTGCTCCACTTCTACCACCTGGCCGCGCTGGACTACGTGGACGTGACCGCCGTCGCGGACTACCGCGGCAATGACGCAGACCTCGCCGCCGTGCGGGACTTCATCGACCGCGGCGTGCTGGCGCCCTTCGTGCCGCGTTGCGAGGGCGACTACAGGCTGAGCAAGGACGAGAACGTCGCCGGCGTCCAGCATTACGTCTCCGCCCTGCAAGTGCGGAAGAACTGCCACGAGCTGCTGGCCCTCTTCGGCGGCAAGATGCCGCATCAGTGCACTGTGAACGTCGGCGGCGTGACCACGCAGGTGACGCGGGACAAGGTGGCGGCCGCCCTGTCCTACGCGCGGGAGATCGAGGACTTCGTGCGCCGCGTTTACCTGGCGGACATACTGATGCTGGCGAAGGCCTATCCCGATTACCTGGAGATCGGCCGCGGGTGCTCGCGGTTCCTCTCGTACGGCGCGTTCCAGGACGAAGGCCTCTTCGTGGCGGGCAAGTTCGACGCGGAGAAGGATCAGCTCTGTCCGCTCGATCCCGACAAGATCACCGAAGACGTCCTGCACTCCTACTACGCGGACGAGTGCGGCGGGCTTCGGCCCTCCGTCGGCCGCACGGAGCCTCAGCCGGGCAAAGAGGGCGCCTACTCGTGGGTGAAGGCCCCCCGCTACGACGGTGAGCCATGCGAGGTCGGTCCGCTGGCCAGGGTGGCCGTCGGTTTGAAGGCCGGGAGCAAGCGGATAAGCGATGCCGCGCAGTCGTTTTGCAGGCAGGCCGGGATCGAGCCGTCCGCGCTCAACTCGACCCTCGGGCGGCACGCGGCGCGCGCGGTCGAGGCGTCGATCATCGTCCGCAGGCTGCAGGACTGGATACTGGAGCTCCAGCCGGAGGAGCCGTGCGTCATCGCGGTGCAGGTGCCGGAAGCGGGCAGCGGCCGTGGGCTGACCGAGGCGCCTCGCGGCGCGCTGGGCCATTGGGTTAGCATCGAGGGCGGCAAGGTGGCGAACTACCAGGCCGTCGTCCCGACGACGTGGAACGGGTCGCCTCGGGACTCCGGCGGCGTGCCCGGCCCCATCGAGCAGGCCATCCAGGGCAGTCCGGTGAATGACCCGGACAACCCGTTCGAGGTCGTCAGGACGATCCGGTCATTCGACCCCTGCCTGGCATGCGCCGTGCACGTGGCGAATCGAAAGGGCTCAAGGCTGGTGGAGATGTCCCCCTGGAGCTGGTGAGCCGCTGATGAGCCAAGCGTCTGACGGGCCTGCGATCGGCGTGATCGGCATCGGCAACCTGCTGCTCGGCGACGAGGGCATGGGCGTCCACGCTGTCCGGGCGCTCGCCGACGAGGGGCCCATCCCGGGCGTGAAGCTCATCGACGGCGGGACGGATCCTTGGGGCGCCCTCTCGGCGGCGGAGCGGTGCAGCGCGCTGTTGCTTCTGGACGCCGTTGCAGCCGGGAAGGAGCCCGGCCAACTGCATCGACTGGAGCTGGACGAGGTGGAGACCGGGCACGCACTGATGTCCCTGCACGGGGTCAGCATGTTCCATCTGCTTCAGTACGAGAGGCTGTGCGGGAACCGCTTCGAGGAGGTCGTCGTGCTCGGCATGGAGCCGCTTACTGTCGAGCCGGGCATCGGGCTCTCCCGCCCTTGCAGGGAGAGGCTGCCGGCGCTGCTTGGCCTCGTCAGGGATGAGATACAGGCAATTCGAGGACGCATGAGCCGCCAAGGAGGATAGGCAAATGCTGGTTACTGAGCTGAAACCCAAGGAGGAGATGCTGGAGTCGCTCGGTCCGGACGCCAGCCTCTTCCTGGTGGGCTGCAACGGCTGCGCCAGCGCGTGCAGCACGGGGGGCGCGGAGAACCTGCCGGCCTTGCAGGAGCTCATCGCAGGCGCAGGCAAGACGGTCACGGGCACAACCAGCGTGGATTTCCTCTGCGACAAGTCGCTCGTGCGCTCCCGCCTGCGTCCGTTCACGCGGCAGATCATGGACAGCGACTCCGTGCTCGTGGCCACGTGCGGCATCGGCGTGCAGTGCGTGGCGGACTCCGTGCTCAAGCGGGTGCGGCCCGCCTGCAACACCACCAACCAGGGCGGCACGCGCGGCACCTGGCCCGGCAGTGAGCGGTGCGCCGAATGCGGCGATTGCCTGCTCGACAAGACGGGCGGCATCTGCCCCATCACCAACTGCTCCAAGAGCATGGTGAACGGGCCCTGCGGCGGGACCACCTCCGAGGGCAAGTGCGAGGTGGACCGCCAGCGCGACTGCGGCTGGTATCGCATCTACATGCGGCTGAAGGACTTGAGAGCGCTTGACCAGATGAAGAAGATCGCGCCGCCCAAGAAGCACGGCAACTACCTGCCCTCTTACGCGGTCATGACGGGCGAGCATTGGGCGGTCGACGTGCCCGCAGCGGAGGAGGCCAAAGATGAGTAACTTCTCGGACGCCCTGGAGCGCGGCGATTTCGTGGTGACCAGCGAGATCGGTCCGCCCAAGGGCACCAACGTCGAGCAATGCCTCGACGAGGCCGAGCACCTGCGAGGCAAGGTCGTCGCCATCAACGTGACCGACATCCAGAGCGCCGTGATGCGCTTCGGTGGCATGGCTACCTGCCACATGCTGGTGGAGCGCGGCCTCGAACCCGTCTTCCAGATGGTGTGTCGCGACCGAAACCGCCTCGCCCTGCAGTCGGACCTGCTCAGCGCGTACAAGCTCGGCGTCGAGAACGTCCTGTGCCTAACCGGCGACCACAACGTGCTGGGCGACCATCCCGACTCCAAGCCCGTATTCGATCTGGAGGCCGTGGGCCTGCTTCAGTGCGTCAGCACCTTGTGCCAGGGGCGCGACATGGCGGGCAACGAGCTGGACGGCACGCCGCGCTTCTTCCCCGGGGCAGTGGTTGCTCCCGGCACGGATCCCGTCGAGCCCCAGATCATCCGCATGGAGAAGAAGATCGCCGCCGGCGCGAAATTCTTCCAGACGCAGGCGGTCTACGACGCGGATGAGTTCGCCCAGTTCATGAAGCAGGTCGAGGGTTTCGGCGTTCCGGTCCTCTGCGGCCTGGTGCTTCTGAAGTCGGCCGGCATGGCCAGCTTCATGAACAAGAACGTCTCCGGCGTCAAGGTTCCGAAGCGACTGGTGGATCGTCTGAAGGCCGACAAGGACAAGGCGAAATCGGGCGAGACGGCCGTCGAGATCGCCGTCGAAACCATCGAAGGCGTCAAAGACCTCTGCCAGGGCATCCACATCATGCCCCTGGGATGGGACCACCTCGTGCCCGAGATCATCGACCGGGCCGGGCTCGCCTGAGCGGCAGCGGTCAGCCGGCGGCTGTCGGTTGCTGGTTCCAGGGGGTTCACGGTCGAGCCGGGTCGCGGCGGCAGGCGCAGAAACGTTATCATCTCGTCCTCCGGCTGGCGTGCGGCCGACTGCTATAATGGCGTGCGCCTCTCGGGGGGATTGCGATGGGGTGTGAAGAGGACTTGGTCGTCTTGTATGAGACGGACGGCCCGCTCGAAATCGGGATGGTCAAGTCTGCCCTCGACGCGGCGGCGATTCCGTACTGCGTCACGAACGATACGATCTCGACCGTGCTCCCGTGCGACGGGATGCTGATCGTTCGCTTCGAGGTGCGCCGTTGCGACGCACAGGCGGCGCGGGAGGCGCTGGCTGACATGGGGCTGGAATGCTCCGAGCCCTGATCGGCGTTGCGCGTCCCCGGCTGGTTCGGGGGGCCGGCGCTTGGGCGGCAAGGTCAGCAGGCCCGGCAACGGCAGTAGCCAGCTTGGCCGACGTACGGCGGCTGGGCCAGTAGTCAGCAACGGCCAACAACGAACAACGAACAACGGCGAGCAGGAGCAGGAGCAGGAGCAAGAGCACGAGTAGGAGAAGAGGTCAGTCCACGCAGGCGTTGCGTTGGGTCGAGCATTCCACGGCCAGGACCTGTGACTTGCGGCTTGCGTCCCGGTAGACCGTGATCCCCTTGCAGCCCAGCTCGTAGGCCTTCAGGTAGATCTCGCGCACGTCCTCCGGCGTGCTGTCGGCGGGCAGGTTCAGCGTCTTCGACACGGCGTTGTCCGTATGGCGCTGGAAAGCGGCCTGTATCTCGAGGTGCTGAAGCGGAGGCACCTCCCGGCTCGTGACCAGCAGCTTCCGCGCGGCGTCCGGCACTTCCTCGATGCCGCGCACGGAGCCCGTGCGGATGATGCGCTGCATCAGTTCATCGGTTATCTCGACGCCTTCCCGGCGGCACAGCGGCGCCAGGTCCGGCTGCACCTCGCGCAAGGTCGTCCCCAGAACGTGCCGCTCGAAGGCCACCGCGAAGATCGGCTCGATGCCGCTCGAGGCGCCGGCGATGATGCTGATGGTGCCCGTCGGCGCGATCGTGGTGCGGACCGCGTTGCGCAGCAGGCGCGGCCGCCCCGCCAGAACGCTGGAAGTGATGTTGGGGAAAGGCCCCCGCTCCTCCGCGAGCTGGGCCGAGGCCCGGTCCGCCTCCTGGGACACGAAGGCCATCACGTCCTCGCCCGTGCTCACCCCGGCCGGGGCGTCGTACGGGATGCCCATGCGGATGAGCATGTCGGCGAATCCCATCACGCCGAGGCCGATCTTCCGGTTGCCGTGCGTTACGCGGGCGATCTCGGGCAGGGGGTGGCGCGTCACGGTGATCACGTCGTCGAGGAACCGCACGCCGAGGTGGACGAGCCTTTCGAGGTTGTCCCAGTCGATGGTGCACTGCGGCGGCTCGCCGTCGAGCACGTGGGCCAGGTTGACGGAGCCGAGCACGCAGGACTCGTAGGGCAGCAGGGGCGCCTCCCCGCAGGGGTTGGTGGCCTGGATCTCTCCGAGCGGGGGAGTCGGGTTGGCCGCGTTGATGAAGTCGAGGAAGAGAAGGCCCGGCTCGCCGTTCCTCCAGGCGCTCTCGACGACGGCGTCGAAGATCTCCCGGGCGGGGATGGTCCTTGCCGTCTCGCCGGTGTGAGGCTGGACGAGGCGGAAGTCCGAGCCGCTCTTGACGGCCTCCATGAAGGCGGCGGTGACGCCGACGGATATGTTGAAGTTGACGAGGCTGCCCTCCTCGTTCTTGCAGCGGATGAACTCCATGACGTCCGGATGGTCCACCCGGAGGACGGCCATGTTGGCTCCGCGACGGAACCCGCCCTGGTTGATGGCTTCGGTGGCCTGGTTGAAGACGCGCATGAAGGACACGGGGCCGCTGGCTCTGCCGCCGGAGGTGGAGATGTAGGCGCCCGCCGGCCTCAGATGCGAAAACGAGAAGCCCGTCCCCCCGCCGCTCTGGTGGATCTGGGCGGCGTGCTTGAGCGTCTCGAAGATGCTGTCGATCGAGTCCTGAACGTCGAGCACGAAGCACGCGCAGAGCTGCTGGAGCTGCCGGCCGGCGTTCATCAGGCACGGCGAATTGGGCAGGAAGTCCAGCGCCGCCATGGCCTGGAAGTACTGTTCCTGGACTTCGCCGCGCGGCGGGCTGCGACGGTAGTAGGCCTCGGCCGACGCCACGTTCCTGGCTACCCGCCCGAACATGTCCTCGGGCTGCTCGACAACGTTGCCGTTCGGGTCCTTCTTCAGATACCGGCTTTCGAGCACGTAGCGGGCGTTCTCGGTCAGTTGCGTTCTCATGGCATCTCGAACCGGTGGTCCGGGTGTTTGACGGACAGGACAGGGCAGGGGGCCTTGCGCACGACCTTCTCTGCCACGCTGCCGATGAGTATGTGGCTCAGCCCCGTTCGGCCGTGGGTGCCGACGACGATGAGATCGGCTCCGACTTCGCGCGCGTAGTTGATGATCTCCAGGAAGGCGGTTCCCATGCGCACTTCGCCCTCGACCTTGCTGTGCTTGCTGCGGCAGTCCTCCAGCGTTTCCTGCAGCCTGTTGCGCGCGCCCTCTTCGATCTCGTCGACCGGCATGCTCAGGTCCGGGATCCCCGCCAGGGAATAGGACGGCAGGAAGGGAAGCTCCACGATGTGGATCAGCTTCAGATCCGCATCGAAGGTCTTCGCCAGGTCGACCGCGTAGCGCAAGGCATAGTCCGAGTACTCCGAGAAGTCCACGGCGCAGACGATCGTCTTGAGCGAGATATCCTCCATGGCGAGCCTTTCCTCTGCATGCATGGGCCCTGCCTGCATCCGCCTTTCGCGCACGGCTAGCGGCGCGGGCCCTGAAGCTTCTCTTCAGCCTCCGTGACCCGGTAGTACCGGGGCACAAGCTGTACGGGGTCGACGTCCTGGCCGGCCTCGATGTGCATCAACCCGAGTCGGGCGGCCTCCTCGGCGCGGCCGACCTCCAGCGAGGGCTCGCCGACGCGGAACCTGCCGCCGGCGAAGACCTCCGCGTACGCTCGCACGCCCGTCCCGAACACCAGCCCGCCCTCGGGGATCCGGTCCGCCAGCTCCTGCGGGCTCAAGATCAGGACGCCGGTCGTATCCCGCCAGCGGCTGTCCGCCCATCGAAACAGCGTGCCGTACACTCGGTCCCGCCGGGCGTCGAGGATGGGGCACGTGAACTCCACGTCCCCTCCGCCTCTGACGTTCCGCGCCAGCACCTCCAGGGACGGGACGCCGACCGCGCGCCAGCCCAGAGCGTGGGCCAGCGTCTTCGCGCAAGTGACGCCCACGCGCAGGCCCGTGAACGAGCCCGGGCCCTGGCTCACCGCGACAGCCGCGATGTCGTGCTTCTGCACACCCGCCCGGGCGACCACGCGGTCTATGGCTGGCACGATGTCGCGCGCGTGCCGCGCGTCCTCTGAGAGGATGTAGGCCGCCAGCACTTCGTTATCGCGGCAGAGGGCCACGCTGCCCACTTCCCCGCTCGTCTCGATGCCGAGCATGATCATAGCGAGCCGCCCGCCTCGTGGCTGTCGCCGGGCTTTCCATCCTGCCGCTTAAGCGACTTGAAGGTCTCGCGCAGCGCCAGAAGCGCCGCGTCCCTCTGGCTGATGCCCTGTGCCTCGCGCCGCACGTGCGACTCCCAGACGGCCTCATTGGTGTCCGTGCGCCGGCAGGCGAGGCGGAACTCGACCGCGGCGGATGAGGAGAAGAGCATGTAGTCGAAGTGCCAGTCCAGTATCTGCGCCGTCAGGTAGGATGCACAGCCCAAGGCCTGGGCGAACTGCGCAAGCTGCTCGTCGTCCGGCTGGAGCGTGGGCCGCAGACCGGCCCGCTCGATCTTCTCGTCTGCCTCGAAGGGCGTCAGCACGGCCAGGCCGCCGTCCTCGCGCGCGGCGTGCACGAGAAGCTCGGCGAACTGCCGCTCCGCGTTGGCTGTGTCGACCTTGCCCCACAGCATGTCGGTGGACTTCGACACGTCGCCGGGCGCCGAAGTGACCCGCAGGACCGCGCACGTGCCGGGCGGCGTCTGCGAGACCGCGCCGACGGGCTCGATGAAGGAGCCCCGTCCCAGGCTGCAGCCGCACGGGACGGACAGGGCCAGCAGGCCGAACGCGAGGGCCGCGAGCTTTCTGATCTCCACCTTCAGACCCACCCCCGGGGGAAGGGACGCCGTTGCCGCACCCTCACAGGCGGACGACCGTGTTCATTATAGACGGCGGCTTAGGGATGGGCAAGGGAGGCGGCGCGGTGCGTGGAGGATGACCGGCCGCGCGAAGTGCGGCGCCCGGACTGGCCGTCCCGCGGTGGGGTGGAACCGCCCCAGGCCCTCAGAACCGGCAGGCGCCAACCAGTAAGTGTTGGCCGCTAATCGTTAGCTATCGACTGTCAACTGGTCACTGCTAACTGTCAACTGGTTACTGTCTCACCCCTCATCCTCCAGCGCTGCCTGGGCGGCGGCGAGCCGTGCGACCGGCACGCGGAACGGCGAGCAGGAGACGTAGTTCATGCCGACGCGGTGGCAGAACTTGACCGACCGCGGCTCTCCGCCATGCTCGCCGCAGATGCCGATCTTCAGGTCGGGCTTGGTCTTGCGGCCCTTTTCGACGCCCATCGCGACGAGCTGGCCGACGCCGGTCTGGTCGAGGACCTGGAAGGGGTCGGTCTCGAGGATCTCGCGGTCGACGTATTCGGGCACGAACACGCCGACGTCGTCGCGGCTGAAGCCGTAGGCCATCTGCGTCAGGTCGTTCGTGCCGAAGCTGAAGAAGTCCGCGTATTGGGCGACCTGGTCGGCCGTCAGAGCCGCGCGCGGGACCTCGATCATCGTCCCGATCTTGTAGTTGAGTTTCACCCCGGCGTCGCCGAGCACCTTCTTGGCCACCTTCTCCGTGTAGTCGCGGCAGATGCGGAGCTCGTGATCCGTGCCCACCAGGGGGATCATGATCTCGGGACGGACGTCAATGCCTTCCTTCTTGCAGTTGACGGCGGCCTCGATGATGGCCTGCACCTGCATGTTGTAGATGTCGGGATAGGTGATCCCGAGGCGGCAGCCGCGATGCCCGAGCATGGGGTTCAGCTCGCGGAGCTGGTTGACGCGGGCCGCCACCTCCTCGCCCGAGATGCCCATGCGCTCGCCGAGCCGGGCCTGGATCTGCGGATCGTGCGGGAGGAACTCGTGCAGCGGCGGATCGAGCAGGCGAATGACCACGGGCAGGCCGTTCATCACCCTGAAGATGCCCTCGAAGTCCTTGCGCTGCTCCGGCAGCAGCTTCGCCAGGGCGCCGTCGAACAACTCGCGCTTCTCGGCCAGTTCGGCCTTGATGGACTCGATCTGGGCCTCGATCCGGCGCCTGTCCTCGCCGGCGGCCTGGGACCTGGCGACTTCGGCGTCACGCAGCTTGGCCTCGATCCGCCGGACGTCGGGGGCGGTCAGCATCATCTGACGCACGTAGGCGATGCGGCTCTCCTCGAAGAACATGTGCTCCGTGCGGCAGAGGCCGACCCCTTCGGCTCCGAAGTCCAGCGCCTGCTGCGCGTCGCCCGGCGTGTCCGCGTTGGCCCAGACGCCGATCTTGCGGTACTCCTCGGCCCACTCCATGATCGTGCCGAAGGCGCCGGCCACCTCGGCCGGCCGCATCTCGATGGCCCCCTCGAAGACCTGGCCGGTCGTGCCGTCCAGCGAGATGATGTCGCCCTCTTTGAACTTCTTGCCGGCGATCGTGACCCTCTTGTGCTCCTCGTCCGGATGGACGGCGCCGCAGCCCGCCACGCAGCACTTGCCCATTCCGCGGGCGACGACGGCGGCGTGGCTCGTCATGCCGCCGCGCGCGGTCAGGATGCCGACCGCGGCGTCCATGCCGCCGATGTCCTCCGGGCTCGTCTCCTCGCGCACCAGGATGATGCCTGCGGGCGGTCCGCCGCCGGCGGCCGCTTTCTCCTGTTCGGCGCGCGCCAGCTCCTCGGCGTCGTCGGCCGTCAGCGCGATCTTACCCACCGCCGCTCCGGGCGATGCGGGAAGGCCGGTGGCCAGTACGTGCCCCTCCCGTTCGGCCGTGGACTTTGCCGCGGGATCGAACTGCCTGTGAAGGAGCTGCTCGATCTGGTTCGGATCGACGCGCATGATGGCGGTCTTCTTGTCGATCAGGCCTTCCTCGACCAGCTCGGTGGCGATGCGCACGGCGGCCAGGGCCGTCCGCTTGCCCGTGCGGGTCTGCAGCATGTAGAGCATTCCCTGCTGGGCCGTGAACTCGAAGTCCTGCACGTCCCTGTAACGCTCCTCCAGCGTGTGCTTGATGTCCACGAGCTGGCCGTACATCCTGCCGTACAGCTCGCGGGATTCGTCGGCCGACATCGTCGCTTCGGGGAAGTCGGACAGGACCTCGTTGGGCATCTCGTTCACGTCCTTCGGCGTGCGGATGCCGGCCACGACGTCTTCGCCCTGGGCGTTGACCAGGTACTCGCCGTACAGCTTGTTCTCGCCCGTGGCCGGGTTGCGCGTGAAGCCCACGCCGGTGAAGCTGGTGTGGCCCATGTTGCCGAAGACCATCGCCTGCACGTTGACGGCTGTGCCGAGAAGGCCCCTGATCTCGTGGATCTCCCGGTAGCGGATGGCCTGCGGATTGTCCCACGAGCTGAAGACGGCGTCGATCGCGCGGTGCAGCTGCTCCCTTGGATCGGACGGGAACTCCTCTTCCGTGTTCTCCTTGTAGATGCGCTTGAATTCCTCGACGACCTCCTTGAGCTGCTCGGCGTTAAGCTGGCTATCGAACTGGACGCCGGCCTTCTGCCTTTCGCGGACGAGCACCTGATCGAAGAGCCTGTGAGGGACGAACATCGCGACGTTGCCGAACATGTCGATGAAGCGCCGGTAGCAGTCCCAGGCGAACCGCTCGTCGCCGCTCTGCTCGGCCAGCCCCACCACGCTTTCGTCGTTGAGGCCCAGGTTCAGGATGGTGTCCATCATGCCCGGCATGCTGACTGCGGCGCCGCTGCGCACGCTGACCAGCAGGGGATTGTCCTTGTCGCCCAGCTTGCGGCGCGTCGCCTTCTCCAGCTTGGCGATGTTCTCGTCGAGCTCCTTCTCCAGGCCGGCGGGCCACTGTTTGCCGCTGCTGTAGAACTCCCGGCAGGTTTCCGTGCTGATGGTGAAGCCAGGCGGCACGGGCAGACCGATGTTGCACATCTCACCCAGATCGGCTCCCTTGCCGCCGAGCAGCTCCTTCATCTTGGTGCCGCCGTCGGCCGCGCCTTGCTTGAAGAAGTAGATGCGCTTCTCACGCTTCGGGGTCATCCGGACTCTCCTTTCGCACGTTCCCACACGAGGAAGACCTGGAAAGTCAGGCCGTGACATTGCCGAGGGAGGGAAAAGGGCGGGACGCGGGCTTCGGCAGGAGCTGGCAGCCCCCGAGTCGCCCGACGGCCGAAGACGCGCCGATCCTTCCCACAAACCAGAACTTCTACGATAGCACAAACAATACAGGCCGTTCAAGTTCGCCGCCCCATCACTTGCCCGGCCGTTTCCGGAGCCCTAGAATCGCTTCCGCAATCTGCAGAGAAGGACAGCACGCCACCTGGAGGAGACACATGGCACTGAGGGCAGCGGTGATCGGACTCGGGATAGGGAAGGTCCACGTGGACCGGCTGGCGAAGATGGCGGGCGTGGAGGTGGCAGCCGTGGCCGACCTGAACGTGGAGGCTGCCGCGAAGGTGGCAGCGACCTGCGGCGCACGGGCCTACGGCGGAGGCGCCGAGCTTCTGGCGAGCGAGGAGCTCGACTTCGTCTCGATCTGCACGAATCCGGCCACGCATCTCGCGTTGACGTGCCAGGCGGCGGCCGGGGGCGTGCACGTGCTGTGCGAGAAGCCGATGGCGCCCACGCTGGAGGACTGCGACGGGATGATCCGCGCGTGCGCCGACGCGGGCGTCAGGCTGATGATCGCGCAGAAGAAGCGCTTCGAGCCGGCCTATCGGCTCATCAAGGAGAAGAGCTCCGCCGAGTTCGGGCCCATCCGCTGGGTGACCGCCAAGTACGCGCTGGGACGCGTCGCAAAGGACTGGTTCTGGGTCGAGAGCGACGGCGGCGGACCGCTGCACGAGAACACGATCCACGTGATGGACCTGCTCAGGTTCCTCGTCGGCGAGGTCGAGCGCGTCTACGCCGAAGGCGGCAACCTGTTCAACCCCGCCCATCGCGATCAGGTGGACGCGGCGGCGGTCACGCTGCGGTTCCGCAATGGGGCGGTCGCTGCCATCGGCGCCGGGCAGGCCTCCGAGTGGGGCTTCGCGACCGAGAACCTGACCTTCAGCCACGAGAACGCCGTGGTCGAGGTGAGCGGCAATTTCGACAGCCCGTTCGGCCTGCGCTACGTGCTGAAGGGCGCCCCCCAGAACGCGGTCGAGAGGAGCTTCGAGGGCTTCGACGCGTTCGAGGCGGAGCTGCGGCACTTCGTCGACTGCATCCGGGACGGAACCGACCCACTGATCCCCGGCGAAGAGGGCCGCGCGTCGGTCGCCCTTTGCATGGCCGTGAAGCGGTCGGTGCGGACGGGGCAGGTAGTCAGGCTCTGAGCACAGAGGGACCGCGTCGCCGCGGCCGAGCAACGCTCGCTCAGGGCTCGCTCGCCAGGCGGTGCATCAGCTCGCGCGTCTCGGGATACAGCCGGGCATAGAGTTCGAAGAGCTCGGCGTAGAGCGCGGCGAGCCCTGGATCGGGCTCGACGGTTCGCGCGCCTCCGACGGACCGGGCGACCTGCACTGCCTCCTCGAAGGAAGCGTAGATCCCGGCCCCGAGCCCCGCGAGCAGCGCGCCTCCGAGCGCACCGGTCTCCTGGAACTCCAGCACCTGGAGCGGCCGCCCGAGGACGTCCGCCTTGATCTGGTTCCACAAGGTGTTCTTCGTGGCGCCGCCTACTGCTCGGATCTCGGACGGCGACCGTCCGCCCACGTCCTTGGCGCAGTCCATGATGTGACGGAGCGCGAACGACGTCCCCTCGAACACCGCGCGCGCCAGGTCGCCGCGCGTCGTCGCCGAGGTCAGGCCGGCGAACATCCCGCGCGCCAGCGGGTCCCAGACGGGCGTCCTCTCTCCCTGGAGGTAGGGGAGGTAGAGCAGGCGGTTGCTGCCGGGAGGCGAGGCGGCTGCCAGCTCCGTCATCTCGCGCAGGCCGTCGTCCCCGGCGCGCCCCAGCACCTCCCTGGCGAACCACTCAACGGACACCCCGCTGGACGTGGTTGCCCCGATGCCGAGCCACTTGTTCCGCGGCACGTAGCCCGTGCAGGCCCAGCGCCGGTCGGGCGTCGGCCGCCTCATGGGCATTGCCACGCAATCGGTCGAGCCGGCGATGTAGACGGCCGTGTCCGGGGACAGCGCCCCTGCGCCCACGGCGCAGACGATCACGTCGCCCGCGCCGCACACGACGGGGGTTCCGGGCCTGAGGCCCGTCTCGCGCGCCGCAGCTTCGCTCACGCCCCCGACCACGTCGGCGGCGCCGGCGACCTGTGGCAAGCGGTGCGCCTCTATGCCGACCGTTTCGCACAGGTCCGCCGACCATTGCCACGGGTCGCTGATGTCGACCAGACCGGACAGGCCCACCATGCTCGGGTCGGCGCGGAACTCACCTGTCAGCCGGGCCGCGACGAAGGTGTTCGCAAAGGCGAGCGTCTCGGCTTTCGAATACGCCTCGGGCTTCTCGTCGCGCAGCCAGGCCATGCTGGTCACGGCGCACGTGCCGGGTACCAGATTGTTGCCGATTGCGGCCTCGTAACGATCCCGGCCGATCGCGTCCTCGATCGCGCGGACCTGGTCCAGGCTCCGCTGGTCGCAGTAGAGGATGGCCGGGTGGAGGGCCCTGGCGTTCCGGTCGAGCGGCACGATCACGGGGAACAGCACGCCCATGCCGACGGCCGCCACGTCCTGCGGCCCCACGTTCGCCTGCCGGCAGGCTTCGACGAGGGACGCCAGAATGCCGCGCCACCATAGCTCCGGGTCGCACTCGGCCCAGGTGGGACGCGGAACGCTGACCGCGTGGGCCGCCCGCCCCAGCCCGAACAGACGGCCGGAGGCGTCGAACAGGCCGGCCTTTACGGCAGACGTCCCGACGTCTATGCCGAGGAGCAGCTCAGCCATTGCACGCCTAGTCCGTAATCGCGATCTTCCAGACGCCCGGCTCGCGCCGCATGAGCATCCGGATGCCGTCCTCGACCCGCTCGAGAGGCAGCCTGTGCGTGATGATGGGCGCCACCTTCACCTTGCCCTGCGCCATGAGCTTGAGGGCAACCGGGAAGTCCCAGCAGAATCCGAGCGTGCCGAGCACAGTCAGCTCGTCGAGCGTGACCGACGTGAGGTCGAACGGATCGGTCTTGTTGCCCGACCAGCCGATCAGCATGATGGTGCCTCCGCGTCGCACCAGGCGGACTGTCGAGCCCAGCGTCTCGGGCAGGCCGACGGCCTCGATGACGCAGTCCGCGCCGACGCCGCCCGTCAGCTCCCTGACGCGCTCCTTCAGATTCTCCTCGGCCGGGTTGAGCGTGTGGTGCACCCCGAGCCGGCGCGCTACTTCGAGCTTGAACTCCTGCGGGTCCGCGATGAGGACTTCGGCGCCCTTGTTGAGCGCGTGCTGCATGGCCAGCGACCCGATGGTGCCGCAACCCACGATGACGACGAAGTCGCCGAGCCGCAGCTTGCAGCGCTCGACCGCATGGAGCGAACCGGAGACGGGCTCGGCCAGGGCGGCTTCGGCGAAGCTGAGCCCTTCCGGCTTCGGGTGGACGAACCGCGCCTCGGCCAGCACGTACTCCGCGAGCGAGCCGGGGATCTGGTGCCCGATGATCTTGAGGTCCAGGCAGAGGTTGTACTTCTCCCTCAGGCAGGCGGGGCACTTCTTGCACGTGAAGAAGGGCTCGACGACGATCTCATCGCCGGGCCGCCACTCGTCCACGCCGGGTCCGACCTTCGCGACGACGCCCGAGCATTCGTGCCCCAGGATGATGGGCCATCGGATCATGGGATGATGGCCCCTGTAGCCGTCCACGTCCGACCCGCAGAGGCCCGTGGCCTTGACCCGCACGAGCACTTCGCCGCTGCCGGGCTCGGGGACGGGCACCTGCTCGATGGCGATGGTCTCGCGATCCGTGCAGACGGCCGCCTTCATCTTCTGTGGCATGTTTCGGCACCTCCTCGCCCGTCACTTGCTCCCGCGGACGGAGGCGAGTATACAGCGCCATGTCGGAGTTTCAACGTCCTTCGGCCCTGCGTGGTGGGCGCGGGGCGGGCGGGGTAGCGCGGCCGTTCCGCCCGGTTGCGCCGATGGCGCCGACCTCTATAATGGGTGGCTGACGCAACGCCCTCGGGTATCGGGAGGTGGCTGGCCATGGCTCACTGCACGTTGGCGATCCTGTGCATGTTCGCGGCCCTCTTGTCTCTGGGTCCTGCGGCGTCGGCGGGGGAACCGGGTTTCGAGGGTTTCGAGTTCTCGATCCCCTACGGGGGCGTGGCCGACGGCACCGCCCCGGCGGCTCTGGCGCAGGTGCGATCGGCCGGCGGGGCAGGGGGCTTCGTCTCCGTCAGGGACGGCAGATTCGTCCTTTCGGACTCCGGCGAGCCGATCCGCTTCTGGGCGATTAACCTGTGCTTCGGCGGCTGTTACCCGCCGCATGACGTGGCCGAACGCATGGCCCGGCGCATGGCGTCCCTCGGCATCAACTGCGTGCGGTTCCACCACATGGATGCCAGCGGCTATCCAGGCGGCATATGGCGGAACCCCGGGTGGGGCGACTTCGAACACACGGACTTGCATCCCGAAGCGCTCGATCGCCTGGACTACCTGATCGCGCAGATGAAGGAGAACGGCGTATACGCGAACCTGAACCTGCACGTTTCGCGCACGTACGGCGAGAAGGACAGCTTCCCAGCGGTCGGCGCCGGCGAGTCCGTCCCGAGCTACGGCAAGGGGGTCGACAACTTCTACCCCAGGTGCATCGAGGAGCAGAGGCGTTACGCGCGCATGCTGCTTCGGCACGTCAACGCGTACACCGGCAACGCCTACGCGGAGGAGCCGGCGGTCGCCATGGTCGAGATTAGCAATGAGGACGGCCTGCTGCACGAGTGGCGGGCCGGCGGGCTTGACCGCCTGCCCGAGCCCTACGTGCGCGACCTGGAGAGGCAATGGAACGAATGGCTCCAGCGCAAGTACGGCTCCACCCAGGCGCTCGGGAAGGCGTGGTCCGAGGGCGAGATGGCCGGCGGCCGGGATGACCTGCTGGCCGCCCCGGGCGTGGAAGGCGGCCTGCAAGTGATCGAGAGCGCCCGCGCCACGGTGGAGCAGACGCCCGGGCCCGGCGGCGAAGTCATCCGCACCATCACCGTGCAGCAGGCGAGCCCGACCTCCTGGCACGTGCAGTACATGTGGTCGCCCTTCGCAGTGCGGGCAGGCGCGACCTACGTGCTCCGCCTGAAGCTGCGCGCCAATCGCGACGCGAACGCCAGCGTGGACTGCCGGATGACGTCCGAGCCCTGGACCGTGCTGGGAATCGGCCAGGACGTGTCGCTCACGCCCGAGTGGCGCGAGCACGAGTTCTACTTCGTGGCGTCGCAGGACGAGCCGCGCGCGCGGATCACGCTGTCCGGCCTGTCTCAGCAGGACCTGCGAGTGTCCGTCACGGGGGTCAGCCTTCGGCTCGCGGCCGTTTGCGGTTTGCGGCCGGGCGAGGAGCTGGGGCCGGCCGGAGTCGCCTGGCCTTCCCGGCGGGAGCTGGACGGCCGCACGCCCGCCTTGCGGCTGGACGTGGTGCGGTTCCTGCGCGACACAGAAGCCGCCTACTGGAAGGGGATGTGCGACTACCTGCATCAAGAGCTCGGCGTGAGGATGCCGGTGACGGGGACCGCGGTCGGGTACACGACGCCGGACATCGCGGCCGAGACCGTGGACTTCGTGGACTCCCATGCCTACTGGCGGCACCCGCAGTTCCCGGGCAGGCCGTGGGATCCGGAGAACTGGATCATCGGTCCGGACCCGATGGTGGACACGCCGGGGGGCTCCACGATCCCGCCGCTCTCGGCGCGCCGCGTGTTCGGCCTTCCCTACACGGTCACCGAGTACAACCATCCCTCGCCGCACCCGTACGAGGCGGAGGGATTCCCCCTCATCTCGCTGTGGGGCGCGTATCAGGCGTGGGACGGTGTCTTCACGTTCACCTACGCCAGCGGCGACCAATGGGAGATGGATCATTTCTCTGACTTCTTCAGCATCGCGGGCGACCCGGTGAAGATGGCGGTCCAGCCGGCCTGTTCGCACATGCTGCTCGGCGGCGCGATTCGGCCGCCCTCCCGAGCCATGCCGATCAAGAGGCCGCTCGAACTGCGCCTGCAGGACATCCTCTCGGGGCCGGCCTGGTCGCTGGCGGGCTACCCTCAGGGACTGGACCCGCTGGCCTGGCAGGGGGCGCTGCTGGGCCATGACGTCGGGCAAGGGCCGGTCCCGGCCGGGTCCGGTGCAGGAAGCGACCTGCGGTGGGAGGTGGGCGACGACGGCCGCGGGCTCGTCACCTACGCGGCGGACGCCTGCGCGGGACTGATCGGCTTCTGCTCGGGCAGGACGTTGGCGACGAACGGCCTCTCGCTCACGCCGGGGCCGACGTCGCTGGGCGGCTTCGCCGTCGTCATGGTCGACTCGGTCGACGGCCAGCGCCTCGGCGAGGCAGGCCGCTGCCTGGTCACGGCCGTCGCGCGGTGCGCCAACCCCGGCATGATCTGGAACGAGCGCCGGGACTCGGTCGGCCGCAACTGGGGGGAAGGCCCGACCCTGTGCGAGGGCGTGCCGTGCAGGCTCCAGGTCCGTCGCGCGGCGGCGTCCGTCAGGCTGTTCGCGCTGAATCCGGACGGCACGCGTCGGCAGGAAGCGCCGGCCCAGGCCGGGCCGGAGGGCCAGGTCCTGTTCGAGCTCGGCCCGCGCTACAGGACGCTCTGGTATGAACTGGTCATCGGAGACTAAGAGCCTCTAACAGAATGCCGCGTGAGCCGCGTTGCGCCTCTGGCCGGATGGATGCAAGGAAGGGCTCCGAGCCCGTGCCAGGGTCAGGCACGGCGA
>CAZFSS010000004.1:0-215546 GCA_964521715.1 uncultured candidatus Brocadiaceae bacterium
CACAACGCGGGCCGCCTGAAACTCGGCCAGCCGGACCGTGGCCGAACGCAGCGACGCGGAGGAACCGGCCCCCGCGCCCGCCGCGGCGAAGCGCAGCGCGCTAGCCAACAGGTCGGCCGGGCCGGACCACCTCGCCTCCAGCTCCAGCGCCAGAGCCTCGTCGGGAAGCGCCTTGCCGAGCGGCGCAAACACCTGCCTCGCCGCCTGCCACGCGACGACGGAGCCGAACAGGCACGCCAGAACCAGCCGCGTGCCATGCGGGAGCCTGAGCCACCTGTCCACGATGAAGCTGAGCAGCACCAATGCTCCGGCCGCGCAGGCGAAGCGGCCGAGGCCGGCGGCCACCATCGCCAGGCGCACCAGCCGACGCAGGGCGCCCAGCTTCGTCCGCAATGTCTCCGGACGGTTCGTCACGCGCAAGCGCTCCGCCCTCAAAGTGTTTGCATAAACGCCATAGTTGGCTTATATTGACAGGCTATTATAGTCGCCGGAGACGGTGGCGAAAAGGCCAGGCGGATCTTGCAGGTCCGAGGACGAAATGGCAGAGATGACCAAGCACGAAGGCGACCTCAACGCGAGCGGGAAACGCTTCGCACTGGTGGTGAGCCGCTACAACGAGTTCTTCTCCAGCAGGCTGCTCAGCGGGGCGCAGGATTGCCTGCTGCGCCACGGGGCATCGGCGGAGGACGTCGAGATCTTCCGCGTGCCCGGCTCGTTTGAGCTGCCGCTGGTGGCCAAGCGGGCTGCCGAGACGGGGAAGTTCCACGCGGTCGTCTGCCTGGGCGCGGTGTTGCGCGGGCAGACCTCCCACTTCGATTTCGTCGCCGCCGAGGTGGCCAAGGGCGTCTCGCACGTCAGCCTGGAGACGGGCGTGCCGACGATCTTCGGCGTGATCACCACCGAAACGATCGAGCAGGCCGTGGACAGATCGGGCGCCCGCGCGGGTAATCGCGGCGCGGACGCCGCGCTGGCCGCCATCGAAATGGCCAATCTGCTGGAGGAGATCTCAAGCCGGTAGGACGGCCCCGGCTCGCGGTCAGACGCTCCCGGCGGCTCCGGGAGTCTCGTCGGCAACGGACGCGCGGCGCTTTCGGCGCGGCGCATTCCGCGCAGCGTAATCAGCACCTAGCATTCCGCGCCGCGACCGGCCGAAGCTGCCCGACCATCCGGCTCCTCTTCCGTGCCCCGTCCACCTGACCCGTGAGAATCCAAACACTAGCCAGGGAATTGGCCCTTCAGGCCCTCTACCAGTGCGACGTCCTCGAGCGCTGCGAGGCCGAGGACGTACGCGCCTTCTGCGCCACGCACGGCACCGCGAAGGTGTCCGACCTGGCCGTTAAGCTCGTCCAGGGCTGCATCGAACACCGGCAGGAGCTGGACGAGGTGATCCGGCGAACGGCCGAGCACTGGGAGCTGAAGCGCATGGCCGTCAGCGACCGCAATATCCTGCGCCTCGGAGCGTTCGAGCTGCTGTTCCGGAAGGAGACACCCCCTAAGGTCGCCATCAACGAGGCGATCGAGCTGGCCAAGAAGTACAGCACCGAGAACTCCCCGACCTTTGTCAACGGCGTGCTGGACCGGGTATACACGACGCACGTGGCGGAAGCCGCGCCTGCGGAGTCGGAGGACAACCCGCCGTCGGGCCTTGGTCCGGTGGCGGAGGAGTCATCGGGGCGTGCGGCGTTGCTTCAGATCGAACCCGATCCCGAGTCACGGGCGGACCTGCACGCCCACTCGACGGCCTCGGACGGCTCCCATCCGCCCGAGGAGCTGCCCGGCATAGCGGCGGAGGCGGGGCTGAGCGCCCTAGCGCTGACCGACCACGACTCCGTGGACGGCGTCCCGCGCGCGCAGGAAGCGGCCGCAGCGGTCGGCATCCTGCTCGTGCCCGGTGTGGAATTGACGGGCTACGCGCCCTTGGCGAGCGGCGGATTCGTTGAACTTCACATTGCGGGCCTCTTCGTCGACCCCGACAGTGACGTCCTTGCCCGAAGGCTCGGCGAGCTGCGGGCCGTCAGGGCGGAGCGCGTGGAGGCCATGGCTCAGAAGCTGCGCGGACTCGGGTTCGAGATCGAAGGCGAGGACGTGCTCCGCCGCGCGCCGGGCGCCGCCGTCGGGCGCGTGCACGTCGCCCAGGAGATGATCGAGAAGGGATACTGCAAGGACGTGGCGGAGGCCTTCCGCCAGTACATCGGCGACGGCCGCCCCGCCTACGTGCCGAAGGAGAGGATGACGCCCGCGCAGGCCATCGAGCTGGTCAAGGCCGCCGGCGGATGCGCCGCGCTCTGCCACCCGGGCCTGAACCCGGACGTCGAGGCCCGCATCGAGGAGCTGGTCGAGTGCGGGCTGGACGCCCTGGAGGTCCACTACCCCACGCACACGCCGGAGGACGAGAAGAGGCTGCTGGACACGGCGCGCCGGCTCGGTCTCGCAGTGACGGGAGGCAGCGACTTCCACGGCGCAGCCAAGCCCGACATACGCGTGGGCCAGGAAACCGTGTCTTTTGTGGAGCTCCACGAGCTGGCGCGCAGGGCCGGGCTGCTCGTCTGAGCACAGGCGGGTCACGACCGCCAAACCTGAGCCGAAGGAACCGCCCAACACATGTCGCTCTTCCACCTGTTCCGCAAGAAGAAGAAACCCGAGCAAGAGCCCGAAACCGCGCCGGAGCAGCCCGAGCCGGAAAGCGGCGAGGAGCCCGCCGGCCTGTTCGGCAAGCTGCGCAGCGGCCTGGCCAGGACCCGCTCGAAGGTCGCGGGCGGCCTGCGCAGCGTCTTGCTGATGGGCCGCTCGCTCGACGAGGACCTGCTGGAAGACGTCGAGGAGCAGCTCTACGTGGCGGACGTCGGGCCCCGCGCCGTGGGCCGGCTCGCCGACGGCCTGCGGCAGGCCTACAGGGACGGGAGGATCAAACGCCCGGAACAGGTCATGGACTTCCTGAAGGCCCACATGAAGGAGGAGCTCTCGCGCTGGGACACGCAGCTCCATCTGCCCGAACAGGGGCCCGGCGTCATCATGGTGGCCGGGGTCAACGGTTCAGGCAAGACGACCAGCATCGCGAAGCTGGCGTACATGTTCGTGCGGGAGGGCAAGCGCGTGCTGCTGGCGGCGAGCGACACGTTCCGTGCGGCGGGCGTCGAGCAACTGGAGATATGGGCCGGCCGCGTGGGCGCCGACATCGTCAAGAACGAGAGCGCTGACCCAGCCGCCGTCGCTTTCGACGCGGCCGACAAGGCGCGCGCCCAAGGGTACGACGTCCTCATCATCGACACGGCCGGACGACTCCACACGCGAACCAACCTGATGATGGAGCTCCAAAAGGTGAGCCGCGTGGTCGGCAACAAGATACCGGGCGCCCCGCACGAGACGTTGATGACGCTGGACGCCACCACGGGCCAGAACGCCATCAGCCAGGCCATCAAGTTCAACGACAGCATCAACCTGACGGGCATCATATTGGCCAAGCTCGACGGCACGGCCAAGGGCGGCATCGTCTTCGGCATGAGGGACCAGATCGACATCCCCGTCAAGTTCGTCGGCCTGGGTGAAAGCGCAGAGGACCTGATGGCCTTCGACCCGGACCGGTTTGTCGACGCGCTGTTCGAGTGAACGACCTCCAGCCGCGGATATGGCGCGATGGGCCACATGAAGTTCGACGAGATCAAAGGCCTGTTCGATAGCCACGTGATCGGCAACTACTCGCGCGTGCCCGTCGCATTCGTGCGCGGCGAAGGATCGCACCTCTGGGACAGCGAGGGGAACCGCTACGTGGACCTGATGCCCGGCTGGGGGACCACGCTGCTCGGCCACTGCCACCCCAAGGTCGTCACCGCCGTGCAGCGCCAGGCCGGCATGCTCATCCACGTGGACAACACCTTCTACACCGAGCCCCAAGGGCGGCTGGCGCAGAAGATCGGCGAGCACTCCTTCGGCGGGAAGTCCTTCTTCTGCAACAGCGGGGCCGAGGCGATCGAGGCGGCCATCAAGCTCGCCAGGATCCACAAGGAGCCTGAAGGCCGTTACAAGATCATCACCATGCGCGGCTCGTTCCACGGCCGCACCATGGGCGCGGTCACCGCCACGGGGCAGGAGGTGTACCACAGGGGCGCCCCCCTCCTGCCCGGCTTCAGCTACGTGCCGCTGAACGATCTGGACGCCGTCAGGCAAGCGGCCGACCGGCAGACCTGCGCCGTCATCCTCGAGCCCATCCAGGGCGAAGGCGGCATACGCGTGGCCGACGAGGAGTTCGTGGCCGGGCTGCGCTCCTTCTGCGATGAGAACGGCATCCTCCTCATCGCCGACGAAGTCCAGACGGGCATGGGCCGGACGGGACACTGGTTCGGCTACCAGCACTACGGCGTCGAACCCGACATCATGACGCTGGCGAAGGCGCTCGGCAGCGGCGTGGCCATCGGCGCCCTGACGGCGAAGGCGCAGGTGGCCCGGGACCTGGTGCCCGGCACGCACGCGTCCACCTTCGGCGGCAACCCGCTCGCGTGCGCCGCCGCCCTGGCGACGTTCAGGGTCATCGAGACGGAGAACCTTCTGGAAGTCTGCCGCCGCACGTCGGACTACATCTTCGGCCGCCTGCGCGAGATGGCGGAGCGCGGCTCGATCATCAAGGAGCTGCGCGGCCGCGGCCTGATGATCGGAATAGAACTGAACCGGCCCGGCGCGCCCGTCTTCGAGTACTGCCTGCACCACCGGGTCCGGCTCAACTGCACGCACAAGGCCGTCATCCGGCTCCTGCCCGCGATGAACGTGCCCCGGGACGCGCTCGACGAGGGGCTCGACGTGCTGGACGAAGCACTCCAGAAGGCGGAAAGCGGAGAGATATGAACGCCCAGACCAGGCGGAACATGCACCTGATCACGTTGCTGGATTGGGACGCCGGCCGGATACGCGACGTGCTGGCGCTGGCGCACGAGCTCAAGGCAAAGGCCCGCAAGGGCGCGCTCGAACCCGTGCTCCAGCGCAAGACGCTGGCCCTGCTCTTCGAGAAGGCCTCCATGCGGACACGGGTCTCCTTCGAGGTCGCCATGACCGAGCTCGGCGGGCACGTCACGTACCTGTCCAGGGACGACGTGAACCTGGGCGTGCGTGAGCCCATCAAGGACGGGGCGCGCGTGCTCTCGCGCTACGTGGACGGCATCGCCGCCCGCGTCTACGCGCACCAGACCGTCGAGGAGCTCGCCGCGCACTCCTCCGTCCCCGTCATCAACGCGCTGAGCGACCAGGCGCATCCCTGCCAGGCCCTCGCCGACGTCCTGACCATCGAGGAGAAGGCCGAGGACCCGGCAAGCGCCCGGATCGCCTTCATCGGGGACGCAAACAACGTGGCACGCTCGCTGGCCGGCGTCTGCGCCAAGCTGGGGCTGCACTTCACCATCGCCTGCCCGCCCGGCTACGCTTTCGACGAGCCGTTCCTCGCGCAAGTCCGGCAGATCGCCGCCGACTCGGGCGGCAGCATCCGGGTGACGGACTCGCCCGCCAAGGCCGCGGACCAGGCAGACGTGCTCTACACGGACGTCTGGGTGAGCATGGGACAGGAGGAAGAGACCGAGCGGCGGCGCCGGGCATTCGCCGGCTTCCGCATAGACGGCGACCTGCTGGCGAAGGCCTCCAAGGGCTGCATCGTCATGCACGACATGCCGGCGCATCGCGGGGAGGAGATCACGGACGAAGTCATGGAAGGGCCGCAGTCCGTCGTCTTCGAGCAGGCCGAGAACCGGCTTCACGCCCAGCGGGCGCTGCTCCAAATGCTGCTCGGGGGAAAGCCCAAAGCCAGATGAGAGGTGGCAAGTCACAGGGGACGGCAACTTGTGACCGCTCACTGGTCTGCCCGATGCCAATGCGCCGAAAAAGCAAGCGAAGAGGAAAGACGACGGAGGGAGCAGACTGCAGCGCCGAGGCCCTCAAGAAGGCCAGCTGCCGGGGCTGCCCCGCCCTGTGCTGCCACGACATGGTCGAGCCGATATCGAGGCCACAGACCAGTCGCGACGTCGACGAGCTCAAGTGGCAGCTCCAGTACGACACCATCAGGGTCTACATCCGCACCCACCGGTGGTACGTGATCGTCCAGGGCAGGTGCATGTACCTGACCGACGACAACCTGTGCAGCATCTACGAGCGGCGGCCCGAAAGGTGCCGCCGGTACAACCCACCGGACTGCGAACGCTACGGCGAGTACTGGGACGAGATGATCAATACGCCCCAGGAGCTCGACGCCTACCTGGAAAGGGAGAAGAAACGCCGCGCGGGCCGCAGGAAGCGGCGGGCCGCCGCAAGACGCGGTTGAGACTCCGCGCCATCCTCGGAGGCAAAACCATGCGCGCACCAGTCCGCACGCTTTGCATGCTCGCCGCCGCTTGCCTTTTCGCCTCCCTGTGCCGGTAGCCGCCGGCCATCGCCCCGCCGCCCCGTTTGACACCCCCCAGCGCGGGCGATAGACTCGGCAATCCGGCGCGGTTCCGGCGCCGTCGTCTCGTCCCTTCCATCGGTGGAGCATTGACCATGCCACTCAGACACGAGCAGACCACCAGAGGCATCGAGCGCATGCCCAACCGGTCGCTCCTGTACGCGGCCGGCGTCACGCGCGAGCAGATGGACAAGCCCTTCATCGGCGTCTGCTCCAGCTTCACCGACTTGGTGCCCGGCCACGTGGGGATGCGGTCGCTGGAACGCAAGATCGAGTGGGGCGTCTGCGCCGGCGGCGGCGTGCCGTTCCTGTTCTCCGTGCCCGGCATCTGCGACGGCATCGCCATGGGCCACTCGGGCATGCACTACTCCCTGCCCTCGCGCGAGCTGATCGCGGACATCATCGAGTCCATCGTGCAGGCGCACCAACTGGACGGCCTGGTGCTGCTGACCAACTGCGACAAGATCACGCCCGGCATGCTGATGGCCGCCTGCCGGCTGGACGTGCCGACCGTGGCCGTCACGGCGGGCCCGATGCTGTCTGGCCACCACGCCGGCCGACGGCTCTCCCTGGTGCGGGACACGTTCGAGGCGGTGGGCCTCTTCAAGGCCGGCAAGCTGACCGAAGAGGACGTCTGCGATCTGGAGATGGAGGCCTGCCCCGGCCAGGGCTCGTGCCAGGGCCTCTACACGGCCAACACCATGGCCTGCCTGACCGAGGCGATGGGCATGAGCCTGCCGGGCACGGCTACTGCCCTGGCCGGAAGCGCCAAGAAGGAGCGCATCGCCGAGCAGGCCGGCCAGCAGGTCGTGGAGCTCGTCCGCACGGGCATAACCGCCCGCGGCATCGTCACCCGCAAGTCCCTCCAGAACGCCATCCGCATGGACATGGCGCTGGGGGGCTCGACGAACACGGCGCTGCACATCCCCGCCATCGCCCACGCAGCCGAGGTCAACGTCACGCTGGACGACTTCGACCGGCTGAGCCGGCAAACGCCCCAGCTCACCTCGCTGCGCCCCGCCGGCGAGATGATGATGGAGGACCTCGAGTGGGCCGGCGGCATCCCGGCCGTCATGAAGAACCTGGCCCCGCTGCTCCACACGGACTGCATCAACGTCACGGGCCAGACCGTGGCGCAGGCCGTCGAGTCGGCGCGCGGCGGGGACCCGGACGTCATCCGCACGCTGGACGACCCGATCGCCAGGGAAGGCGGCATCGCCGTGCTCAAGGGGACGCTGGCGCCCGACGGCGCAGTCCTCAAGCAGGGCGCCGTCAGCAAGGAGATGATGCAGTTCACGGGCACGGCCCGCGTTTTCGACGGCGAGGACGCCGCGATGGCGTGCCTGATGGCAGGCAAGGTCATGCCGAAGGACGTGCTGATCGTGCGCTACGAAGGCCCGAAGGGCGGGCCCGGGATGCGCGAGTCGCTCGCCCTCACGGCCGCCGTGGCCGGCTCCGGGCTGGGGGACAAGATCGCCATCGTCACGGACGGCCGTTTCTCCGGCGGCACCCGCAACCTGAGCATCGGCCATGTGTCCCCGGAAGCCGCCGAAGGCGGACCCATCGCGCTGGTGCGGGACGGCGATGGGATCCGGGTCGACGTGCCGGCGCGCACCGTAGACCTGCTCGTGGACGAGTCCGAACTGCGCAGGCGCAGGGCGGCGTGGAAGCGCCCCGCCCCGAAGTTCACGCGCGGCTGGCTCGCGCGCTACGAGCGGCTGGTGGCCAGCGCAGCGCAGGGCGCCATCCTGCTGACGCCCGAGCCCTAAGAGCCCCCGCCTTCTGTTAGGGGCTCCCAAGCCTTTTCGACGCTGGCGCCGCTCATGGAAGAGACCGGACTGGTCTTCAGGCCCTTCATGAACCCCTGGGTAGTCGGCGGCCTGGCGGCGCTGTTCGTTGCGCTGTCGGTTGCCGGTTACGCCCGCACGACCCGGCCCATTCCGTCCCGGCTCAAGCTGCTGCTGCTGGCGCTGCGGTTCGGCGCCATCGGCGTCATCGCCATCTGCCTGCTCCGGCCGAGCCTGGAGATGACGCACTACGAGCTGTCCAAGCGGCCGCTGGTGCTCTTGATCGACCAGAGCCGGTCCATGAAGGAGATAGACGACACGCCGGACGGCGCCACGCGCCTGGCGGCGGTCAACCGCCTTCTGGCGGCGCACGAGGACGACCTGGAGCGCCTTCGGGGGAAGTACGAGCTCATGGTGCTGGGCTTCGCGCGGGGCCTCTTGGGCCGCAGCGGCGAGCCGGGCGCGGCCACGGACTACAGCGCCTACGGCCTGGCCATGCAGCAGGCGTTCGCCGAGATGGCCGAAAGCCACAGCGACGCGCTCGTCATCATCGGCGACGGGTCCCACAACTTCGGCCCTCCCGACCCGCTGGACGTCGCTGCGGCCCTCAACGACCAGGGCGTCCCGGTCTACACCGTCGGCGTCGGCCAGGACCAGGCCACGTCCGAATTGCGCGACGTGAAGGTGGTGGACATCGCGGCGCCGAAGTCGGCGTTCCTCTTCACCAGCTTCCCCGTGCGCGTGAATGTCCTGTTCCGCGGCTGCCAGGGCGTGCCGGTCACGGTGCGGCTCGGGGGAGGCGCCCTGCCGTTCCAGCAGAAGGCCGTGACCGTCGCCCATAGCGAGGAGACGGTGCCGCTGCAGTTCGACGTCGTGCCGGAGGACGTCGGCGAGTACAAGATCACGGTGCGCGCGGACGGGGTGCCGAACGAGATACTGGCCGACAATAACTCCGCCAGCGCCTTCGTCAAGGTGGTTAGCGGCGGAGTGCGCGCGGGGTTCTTCGACGCCGTGCGGCCGGAGAGCAAGTTCATCGCCCGTTCGCTGACGGGCGCGGAGCACCTGCGGCTGCGCCGCGTCCTCGTGCTGGCCGGCCAGCGAGTGCCCGAGGCCCAGACGGAGATCGACCGCTATGACGTCGTCATCATGGGCGACGTCCCCTCGTCAGCCATCCGCCCGAGCCACTTGCTGGCGATCAGGCGTGCGGTGCAGGAGGAGGGCAAAGGACTGATCGTGCTCATGACACAGGACAGCGCGGGCAAGCAGGGCTGGCGCGACACCGTGCTGGAAGACTTGCTGCCCGTGAAGCTGGAGGGCGGGGCGCACGTCGTCGAAGGCGGGCGCGAGTTCCGGATCGATCCGGCGCAGGTCCGGCACCCGATCCTGGCGCTCGGCTCCACGGCCCGGGAAACCCGGGAAGCCTGGGCAAGCCTTCCCCCGCTGGCCGGGGCGGTGGGCGGGTTGGAAGTCAAGCGCGGCGCCACCGTCCTGGCACAGGATCAGGACGGCAACCCACTGCTCGTGGTCCAGAGATCGGGCCGGGGCCGCGTGGCCTGCCTCATGGCGGACACGACGTTCCGGTGGTCCTTCAACGACCAGAACACCCAGGACAGCCACCTCCGCTTCTGGCGGCAACTGGTGCTCTGGGCGGCGGGCCGCGAGGACAAACCCCAGGGGCGCCTCTGGATCGAACTGAACAAGCAGCAACTGCTGATGGACGAGAAGCTGAAGATAGCCGTCCACCTGGTCGGCCAGGAAGACGAGCCGATTCGCGACGCCCAGATCGCCCTCCGCATCACAGATCCCACGGACAAGACGCAGGACGTGTCCTACACCTTCTCCCGGCAGGAAGGCGCCTACGTGGCCGAGTACTCGCCGCCCTTCAGCGGGGAGTACACAGTGGCCGCCGAAGCCGAGCGGGAGGGGCACTTCCTCGGGCAGGACAAGAGCCACTTCCAGGCGCACAGCGTGGACGTCGAGCTGGAGGACCCCGTGGCCGACCTGAAGCTGCTGCGCAGGATCTCGGCCGTCACCGAGGAGTCCGGCGGGAAGTACTACAATTACCTGCAAGCCGGCGAGCTGTTCGACGAGCTGGACAAGCGGGGCGATCCCCTGAAGCTGACGACGCGTCAACGAAAGGACATCTGGGATTCCTGGCCGCTGTTCGCCCTGTTCGCCGCCTGCCTGGTGACCGAATGGGCGCTCAGAAAGAAAAAGGGCCTCGTGTGACAGAACCGAAGAGACGGGCTGTCTTTCTGGACCGCGACGGCACCATCATCGAAGACGTGGGCTACCTGAGGCGCGCGCGGGACGTGCGCCTGCTGCCGGGCGCAGCCGAGGCCCTGAAGCTGCTCAGGGAAGCCGGCTTCCTCCTGCTCGTCGTCTCGAACCAGAGCGCGGTGGCGCGGGGCTGGCTGACGGAGCCGGACCTGATGGACGTCCAGGGCGAGGTGGAACGCGCGCTCGAGGCGCAAGGGGCGGGCCTGGACGGCTTCTACTACTGCCCCCACCTGCCCGAGGGAACGGTCGCGCAGTACGCCCGCGAGTGCGACTGCCGCAAACCGGAGCCCGGAATGCTGCTGCGCGCCGCCCGCGAACGGAACGTAGACGTGCGGCGGTCCTACGCTGTGGGCGACTCGGAACGGGACGTAGAAGCAGGAAGGCGCGCGGGCTGTTCCACCATCCTGATCGGGCGAGGGGCCTCGTCCGCGGCGGACCTGATCGCGCGCGACCTGAGAGCGGCCGCCGATCTGATCCTCCATCGCGAGAGCAAGGCAAACGCACAGGCCAGGTAGCTTACGGGCATAGGGCCTCAGTACGTCTCAATCTGCCACTCCTCCCCGACCTGTTCCGGTTCCGGCAGGACTTTGCCCCTCTCCTTGAGTGCCTGCACGATCTGCTCATACCTGTCCGGGTTCTGCTGCTTGAGGCGGACAGCCAGGTTGGCCCTCTGCTCCTCCGGGATGCGGTAGTAGCCGCCGAGGATGTCAAGCAGCACGCTGTCCTTGAGCTTCTCGTACTGGACCTGGCCTCGCAGGTTCTTGTCGGTATCCTTATTCCATTTCTCGACGCCTTGCTTGATCCCTTCCTCTACTGCCTGCGCCTGCTCGTCGTCGTTGCAGGCCATCGCGACGTAGAAGCTTATCAGCTTGCCCATCGTGAGGCGGCGGAACTCGCTCGTGGTCATGTCCTCCTTGTCGACGGCGAGCAAGGACTCGCGATACTCGTCGTAGGAGCGGTCCTTGACCTCGGAAGGGAACTCCTTCTCCAGCCGCTTGAAGTACTCCATGGACTTGCGCGTGTCGCCCATGAAAGAGAACTCCAGCACGCCGCGCGCCAGGAACTGCTTGAGCCCCTCAAGGGTACCGAGCTGGTAGCGGATGCCGTGTGCCTCGATGATCTCTTCGTAGAGGGGCAGCGCGGCGTCGGCGAACCTGTAGTCCGGCCCCATCGCCAGCATCAGCCTGCCCTTGGGGTCGTAGAGCAACCGGCCGTGCAGCACGAGGTCCTGAACGGCGGCGTAGATCCTGCGCTTCAGCGAGACGCGTTGGTACTCGTAGAGCGATTCATCGTCGGCGAAGCCCTGGATGTCGCCCATGGCTTTGGGCTCGGGCAGATTGAATTCCTGGACGGTGTCGTCCGTCCGCCTCTCCAGGCGGTCCAGCACCTCCAGCCCCACCGTCGCCCAGTAGATGGCGTGGGGAAAGGGCACACGCCAGTCGAAGGGGCCGTACCTCTGCCGCAGCGCCAGCATCCGCTCCGGATCCAGCTTGCATTCCTCCCGCAGCCGCTTGGCGCGGGCGTACACTTCGATCTTGTGCAGCGCGCCGGCGTTGCCGGCCTGCTTCAGCAGCTCCGCGACGCGGGGCGGCACGGAGGGCCTGCTGACGTAGTAGTCGAAGAAACCCTCGGCCAGGTCGAATCCCTCCGCCTGGCACTCGTTCCAGAGGCGGTTCGCATCCGCGTCGGCCAGCAGCTCTTGCAGCGTCCGGGGGGCACCGGCCAGCGCGCGCAGCGTCTCCTCGTCTCCCTCGCCGCCCAGGACCTCGTGCATGTAGAGGCCAAAGGTCTGCTTGTAGAAGAAGTGCGCGTTGTCGTCCTGCTCGCCGATCTTGTGGCAGAAGATCGAGGACAGCCTGTCGTAGAGCACGGGGGCGTTCGGGTTGAGCGGAATCGCCTCGTCCCGCAAGAGCTCGATGCCCTTGGCCACCCAGGCCCACCTGTCCGGCAAGTGGTCAACGCGACAACTGACGTTGTAGGCGAGGTTCCAGGCGTTGAAGTCCCACACGTGCGGGAAGTGGGGAGCCAGCTTGCAGGCCCAGTCGGCAAGTTGGACGAGCTCGAAGTACCGGTCCTGCTGCTTGAGCGCCTCCATCCGGATCCAGATCACGTCGATGATCAGGCCCCTGCCCCAGCCCAGCACCTGCGTGGCCAGCGCCAGCTCCGGCGTCAGGCCCGTGACCGGCGCGCTGCTCAGGTCGTAGTCCTGGCGCATGCGCTGCAGCGGGCTCAGGGCAAAGCCTGAGGACAGAAGCAGCACCACCCCGAGCGCGAATAGCAGCAGCCTTTTGCCCTTGATCTGCATTCCGTCCGGTGCCCCTCCGTCAGACGATGACGCGTGCCAGCTCTCTGCGGGAATAGAAGTACATGCCGATCAACAGCGCGAAGCCGCCCTTGACGTAGAGCATTATGGCGCCGGCTCCGAACACGGTCCGCCAGGGAATCAGCTTCCCGTCCGTAAGGTCGCCCAGGGGGTTGAACGCGCCGAAGTGCGGCACCACGGCCAGGAAGCCCTTCAGCAGGTTGCGCACGATCGTGTAGGCAATGTCCAGGGCAAGCGGGAACTCACTGAACCTGTAGGGCTCCGTAAACTGGACCAGCCAGGGGCCGATCAGCCCGACGACGAAGAAGAACATCACCGTCAGACTGGCCACGGGGAAGGAGAACACCGAACCCGCCATCAGGCCCAGAGCGGCCAGCAAGGCGACGTGACAGAACAGGATGACGAGCGTGCGGTAGTAATTCGGGAAGAACGTCTTCTCCTCCTGCAGGACCTGCACCAGCAGGCCGCCGTCGAATGTCACGGAAGCGCGGGGACTCCGATTCTCGTAGGACAGGTAGAGCGCGCCGTCGCTGCAGATGTAACTGGCCGGGATCGTGAACTCCTGGGCCAGATCGCTGGACCAGTCAGATCCCGGGGGCAGAACGATGCCGGTCGGGCGGAAGCCTTCCCGTGCCGGGCCTTGGCCGCCCTCCGCCTGGACCGATTCCCTCTGGTAGATGACCCACCTTCCGAGCAGTCTCCGCTCGAGGCCGCTGGCATACGCCCTGAACCGCACCTGGATTCCGCCTTCCTGGCCGGGCTTGAGGCCAGGGATCAGCCACGGGAGCGAACTGCCGGGTTCTACCTTGAGCCTTTCGGCCAGGACGCCGTTGCGCACCTCCTTGATGACCCGGGCCCTTACGGTCGGCTTCTCAGGCAGCTTGCCCTGGGCCCGCAGGTCGGCCACGAGCTGCTCGGTCTGCTCGTCAATGCCGGGGGGCTCGAGGGCCTTGACGGAGCGACGTGCGACCAGCACGTCCCTGAAGACGGAGTCGTAGTCCTGCTTGGCCTTCTCCGCCTCTGTCGGCTTCATGCCGGCGTAGTCCGGGGGGCGGATTTTGTAGGCCACAAGGAGGTACGCCGCGCCCGCCATGACGGAGAGCACTGCCATGCACATGATGACCGCACCCAGCCACTTGCCAAATAGGAACTGCCAGCGCCTCAACGGCTTCGTGTCCGTGACCTGCACCTCTTTGCGCTCGATCTCCGAACAGATGCTGGCCGCCGACACGAAGATGGCCACAAGCGACAGCAGCACGAGAGCCAGGGCCAGCGAGTACATCAGCATGATCTGCACCTGGCTCTTGATGCTTCCCTCGGTCTTGAGCAGGAACGGCAGCGTGAGAGTCAGCACCACGAAGAAGACCAGCAGGATCAAGACGACCTTTCGATGGAGCGCCTCGGCCATCATCTTCCGGGCAACGGCCCAGATGAGCGTCCAGTTGCGCCACAGCACGAAGGCAAGGGCGGCCGTGCCGACGACACAGGTGAAGACGGCCAGCGCCGGCCACGGATCGTGCCGGAGGTCGTCCAGGTACTCCTTGGGGTAGCCCCACGCCCTCCCCACCTGCACCAGTCCCTCCTGTGCCACGAATACGGCCAGCGGGACCAGCGCCAGCAGGCAGAGGGCCAACGCCCCCTCAGGCAGGCGATGCATAAGCCACCGCCACAGGTCAAGGAGCTTCGTCCTGAGGGGACGGACCAACCAATGCCACAGGTTAGGGAGCTTCGTCCTCATCGGCCTTCTCGTTGGCCCGGCCCTCGGTCATCAGTTCGCCGATAACGTCCTCTCTGACGGCAGCCTGCGGCTCGACGGCGGCCGTCGGCTTCCTGGCGGGCCCGGTCTGCGGCTCCTTGGCGGCGCCCTTGCGGACGAGCTCATCGATAACGGCGTCGTCCCGGGCCACGGGGATTGCGGCACTCGGCTCGGGGACGCGTGCAGCGGCCGCTTCCTGGCCGACGTTGCTCGCCTGCACAAGCTCTTCCAGCAAGGCTTCGCCTTGAGGCTCGGCGATCCCCCTGAGGAAGTCCGCGGCGGCAGTGCCGCGTTCGGCGCCGGCCGTAGTCAACCTGTCCCGCCTGGCCTCCTCGACCACGTCCAGGAAGAAGTCCTCCAGCCGCTTGGTCGGAGTGGTGACTTGCACCGCGTCCTTCGAGCCCGTCGTCTGCCCGATAAGGTCCACGAGCCGGCGCACGGTTTCTTCCTCGAGGCGAGGAGCGCGTATCTGAGTGAACTCCCGGGCCGCCAGCAGCTCGTCCACGGCCCCCAGCGCCCGCTGCTTACCCCCGTACAGGATGCAGATGCGGTCGCAGATCTCCTCCACGTCGGCCAGAAGGTGGCTGCACAGAAAGACCGTCTTGCCCCTGTCGCGCAACGTCAGGATGACGTCCTTCATCTCTCGGGCGCCTACCGGGTCAAGGCCAGTGGTGGGCTCGTCGAGGATGAGCAGGTCCGGATCGTTGATGAGGGCCTGGGCCAGACCGATCCGCCTGGCCATGCCCTTGGAGTACTGGCCGATGGGCCGGCGCCGGGCCCTGCGCAGGCCGACCATGTCGATCAGGGCATCGGAGCGCCTGCGCCTTTCGCCCCGCGGAAGGCGGAAGAGGCGCCCGAAGAAATCCAGCGTCTCCTCCGCGTTCAGGTACGAGTAGAGGTGCGACTCCTCGGGCATGTAGCCGATGCGTTTCTTGATGTCGACGTTGCGCGGGCTCCTGCCGAAGATGCGGACGGCTCCGCTGGTCGGGAAGAGCAGGCCAAGCGCTATCCGCACGGCGGTCGTCTTGCCGGAGCCGTTCGGGCCGAGCAGGCCGAAGACTTCGCCGCGCCTGACGTCGAAGCTCAGGCCGTCCAGGGCCTTCACGCTCTCGCGGCCCCAGAAGTCCCGGAAGGTCTTGGTCAGCTGGATGATCTCCAGGACGTTGCCGTCGGTTGGTGGCATAGCTTGCAGTCCCTTCAAGTGGCGACGGGGACGGGCTTGCTTGGGTCCGCCACGGTGCCGGCATAGGGCGACAGGTTCTCCCCGAAGCGCACGAGCCTGGCACTGTTGAAGATGACGATGAAGGAGCTGACGTTGTGCAGTAGGGCGGCCAGTATGGCGCTCAGATAGCCCATGCTGCCCAGCAGCAGGCCGCCGACCACGAAGACGGCGCCGAACAGCAGGTTCTGCAGGATCACCCTGCGCAGCCTGCGGGAGAGCTGGATGAGGAACGGCAGCCGCCCCAGGTCGTCGCTCATCAGGGCGATGGAGGCGCTGTCGATCGCCACGTCGCTGCCGGCCGCGCCCATCGCGATGCCCAGGTCGCCCGCCGCGAGGGCCGGCGCGTCGTTGACGCCGTCGCCAACGACCGCCACGCGGTGCCCCTCCTCCCGCAGCATCTCCACCAGGCGCAGCTTCTGTTCCGGCAGGCATTCTCCCTGCACGTCGGTGCACCCGAGCTCACCGGCCACCTTCCTGGCAACGCTCCAGCGGTCGCCCGTGAGCATGGAGAGGCGCTTTACGCCCAGTCCGGCCAGGTCTTCCGTGGCCTGTTTCGCTTCGGGGCGGGCCCTGTCCTCGAGCCCGATCCAGCCGATGCACTTGCCGCCCCGGCCCACGTAGAGCAAGCTCATGCCCTCGGCGTGGTCCTGGCGCCTGTGCGCGTGAGCGCCCGAGACGTCTATGCCCTTGTCCTCCAGGAAGGACTCCCTGCCGACGATGACGGCGTCCCCCCCGACCGTGCCCACAACGCCCCTGCCCGGCGTCTCCTGGAACGCGGTCACCTCCTGCAGCGGGACCCGTGCACGCTCCGCCACCCTGGCGACGGCCAGCGCGACGGGATGGCGCGAGTGCCGCTCCACGCTGGCGGCGGCCAACAGCAGGTCGGCGCCTTCCACGCCGGCGACGGGCATCATGCGCGTGACCGTCAGCTCACCCGTGGTCAGCGTGCCCGTCTTGTCGAAGACCATGGCGGTTATATCGCCCGCCGCTTCCAGGTGCGACGCCTGTTTGATCAGTATCCCGAGCCGCGCGGCCGCCGACAGCCCCGCCACCATCGCCGTGGGCGTGGCCAGCACGAAGGCGCACGGACAGCAGACGACCAGCACGGTGATGACGCGCTCCCATTCCTTCGTGAAGACGTAGACGATGGCCGCAATCATGAGCACGACCGGGGTGTACCACTCCGCGTAGCGGTCGATCATCTGCATGATGGGGGTCTTGGTGCTCTCCGCGTCCAGGATGAGCCTCTTGACCTTGCCGAGCGTTGTGTCCTCGCCGACGCGCGTCACCTCGAGCTCGACGGCGCCGGTCAGGTTCGTCGTGCCGGCGAAGGCCTCGTCTCCCGGCGCCTTGTCGGCCGGCATGGCCTCGCCCGTGATGGTCTTCTCGTCGATGGTCGTGTCGCCGAGGGCGACCAAGCCGTCGGCCGGCACGCGGTCGCCCGGGCGCACGCGGACCCTGTCCCCTTTCTTCAGACTGGTCACGGGCACCGTCTCGCCCGAGACGAGCTCGGCGGTCGGCGGGGTGAGCGTCATGAGCCTCTCGACGGCCTCCCGCGCGCCGGCTGCCGTCTGCTGCTCGATCAGGCTGGCCATCAACATGAAGAAGGCGATGATGCCGGCCACCTTGTAGCCGCCGGCTCCCGTCGTCTCCGGCAGGGCGAACGCGCCCAGCACGGCCAGGGCCACCAGGACGGACATGTGCATGCGGCCCCGCTTCATCTCGCTGAAGCCGCCGATCACGATCGGCGTGGCCAGGATCACGGCGCCGATCAGGGCGCTGATCGACCCGATCACGGGGTCGTTCGGGAACAGGATGTACTCGGCAACGTAGGCGTTCAGTATGAGGACGCCGCCGATGAAGGTGATGATCAGGCGAGTGTGGATCGTGCCGAAGTGTTCGTGGTCACCGTGGCTTGTGCCTGCCGCGCCGTGCAATCTCTCCGCGGGTGCGGCCCGGCCGGCTGTCTTGTAGACGAACGGGGTGGAAGTCACTGGCTGCTCTCCTCGCCTTTTTTGGCCTCAGTGATGGGTCTGCGGCCGAGCAACAGCCGCAGCTCCGTCTTGCTTCCCTCCGGGGCCTGGTGCAGGATGAAGGCGCCCGGGGACTGGGTCATGACCCTCTCGAGCGTGCGTTGATAGTAGCGGTCCCGTGCGATGTTGGCGATCGCCTTCGACATCCTGTAGATGGGCAGCAGCTTCTCCATGGCCTGCGCATCGGCTTCGGCCGACCGCACAAGGCGCACGGCGTCGCCCATGGCTGCGGCCCTGATCTCGGCGGCCCTTGCTTCTGCCCGGTTGACGATCTTGGTGGCTTCGGTGTTGCCCTCCTGGACCAACGTGTCCCTTTCGCTCCTGGCGTTCTGCGCCCTATAGAACGCCGCGGTCACGGCCTTCGGCTCGGTCGGGTTCTTCATCTTCCCGGTTTCGATGGGCTCGACGCGGACGAGGTCCAGGCCGAGGGGGACGCCGGAGTTGCGCTCGAACTCGTCGAGCCTTCTGCGGACGTCGCCTTCGATCTGGCTGAACAGGTTCGTGCGGTTGATGACGTCCATGACCTCCATGCTGCCCACGACTTTGGTGGTGGCGGCCCGCAGCACGCGCTCGAGCACGGCAGTTGGCTCCTCCACCCCGAAGGCGCAGGACACCGCGCCCCGGGGGTCGCTGCGCACCTGGTAGCGGGCCAGCACCTTCATGTGCACGATGTTCTTGTCGCCCGTCAGCAGGAATCCATCCGCCGGCACAATCAGCGTCCGCTTCTGCTGTGCGGGCACCTCATCGGGGGGGTAGTTGGTCCAGAAGGCGTCGCCCAGGTCGAGCACCTGCTCGCTGGTGGTCAGGGGCTGCACTTCCTCGAACAGCGGCCAGCGGAAGTAGAGGCCGGTGGCCGGCCGCAGCACCCACTCTCCCTTGGACTGCACGACGCGGCCGAACCGCAGCTTGAACTTCACCTCCTGCGGATGCACGTAGAAGACCCCGCTCAAGACGTAGACGAGGACCAGCACCACCATGGCCACCTTCAGAAAGGTGAAGCTGACCCTCAAGGCGTCCGACAGGGCCTGCCCGCCGCCGTCCTGGGCTCCAGGGCCGGCTCGCCCCGGCTGCCGGGGGCTTGCCCGCTCGCTCGTCCGCTTCAGGTCATGTTCGTTTTCGGGCATCCTACTCCTCCCCGGAGTCAACCGCCGAAGGCGCCGCCTCAGGTCCGCGCAGAACGGGCAGCTCCGGCAATTCGGGCAGCTGCTGGGCTTCCGCCGAGCGCTCGATCGGTCCCCGCTCCAGGATTCCGAAGGGCTCCGTCTTCGTGCTGAGCAGGATGGTCAGAGGCTGGTTCTTCTCCAGGGCGGCCTGAGCGATGTCCGCAAATGCCTCGAGCCGGCGCAGGAAAATGGCCAGGTCCTGGTCCTGGGCGAAGGTCTGGTAGTACCGGGCGGCTTCCGCCTCGGCCGTGGACCGCGTTTCCTTCGCTTGGGCATCGGCCTCGGCCAGGATCTTCTCTCTCTCGGCCCGCGCCTGGGCTATCCTGGTGTCCTTGATCCTCGTCCCCTCGGAGCGCAGCGTCTCCGCCTGCCTGCGGCGTTCCGTCTCCATGCGGCCGAAGACGGCGCCGGTGGCGTCCTCGGGCAGGGCCAGCCACGTTATGCCGAGCGAGCATACTTCAATGCCGTAGGCGTCCTGGGAACTGGCCAACCGTTCCCTCACTCCGGCCAGCAGCCTCTCCTCTATCTCGTCGAACTTGAGCTTCTCGGGGTCGGTGTTGACCACGTCGTCGAGGTTGTACCTCCCGAACAGCCCTCCGGTCTGGTCGCTGATGATCTGCTTCAGGTTCTTTTCGGCCGTCTGCTCATCGCCCGACAGGCTCTGCTCGAACGCCACGGGATCGGTTATACGCCATGCGGCATACACCCGGGGGATAAGCTGGTTGCCGTCGGGCAACTGAGTCTGCGCCAGGGGGCTGTCCACGACGCGGATGCGCTGGTCGTAACGCAGTACGGTGTCGAAGGGCCAGGGGAGCTTCAGGAAGAAGCCCGCCTTGTCGCAGACCTTGACGCCCTCCTCCACCCGAAGCGGCTGGAGTTCCTGGTCGCCCCCGACGCCCAGCGTCGGCCTGACGATGCGCACCACCCTGCCGAAGCGACGATGCACGGCCACCTGGTCCACACGGACGGTGTAGACGACCAGGTACATCATCAAGCCCAGGGCGACAAGCCCGACGGCTATCACGCTCGGCCACTTCTCTCGCATCTCGGGATTCCTCCGCTAATCCTGGAATTCCAGCAGTTGGGGACGCAGTTTTTCTTGCAGGTCAATGATCTGGACCTCGCTCGGAGCGATCGGAACCAGGTAAAGGAACTGGCCGGGAAGCGCCTTCTCAATGGCCTCGAAGTAGTTCCGGTACATGTAGACGAGCGGAGCGGTCTGGTAGGCGGTCAGGCGGGTCAGGAACTCCTGGGCCCCGGCCCGCGCGTTCTCGGTCTGCTGGACGGCGTAGCCCTTGGCTTCGTTGATCTTCTTGGCCTGGCTCGCCTTGGCGTCCTCGACCATCTGGACGGCCTCCAGCTCGCCCTCTTGCCTCAAGGACTCCTTGTTCTCCAGGGCCACGACCACGTCCGAGTAAGCGGCTGCGGTCTGCGCCGGCGGGTGAACCACCGGCGTGCCGACGAAGACGATCTCCAGGCCCAGGTTCTCCCTTTCGACGGCTTCGTCAAGGATCTGCTTCAACCGGTCGACGGCCTTGCGTCGGTCCTCGGCCACCCACTTGAGGAAATCCTGGCTCGCGGCGACCCGGCAGATGGCGCGGTAGCCCAGCTCTTGCACGTGCTCCTGGATGTCGGACTGCCGGTAATAGTACGTGAACGCCGAGTTCTCATCTACGTCCCCGTTCGGCTTCCTCTTGACGCGGTAGTGGATGTGCGTGAGCACCCGGGCCAGGTTGACGGCAGGGCCCTGTCCGGCCGCGGCGTCCGACCCCTTCTCATCGCCTGCCGCCTGCTCGGCGGGCTGCGCCTCCGGCTGGCCGGCGACCTTCCCGTGAACGGCGGAGACGCTCGGCACCAGGAAGTCGACTTCGTATCCCTCGTCCGGGTCAATGTGAACCTGATCCCACAGTATGACGTCGGGGTCTTTCGCGATCGGGAGGAATCCCGGGTTTCTCCGCTTTTCGTAGACCTTCCCCAGTTCCACGCTGTGGGTGCGGTAAGCCGGCACGTGGCGCGTTACGGCGAAAGGCCACGGCGCCTTCAGGTAGAAGCCGGGCTTCAGGACCGTCGCGTGCAGCCCCCGGGCGGCGTCCTGCTGCCTGACGTATGGCCGGCCGAAGTTCTCGACAAAGGCGACCTCATCCTTCTCCACCACCACCATCGTGGTCAGCAGCCAGAGACTGAGCAACTGGATCAGCAGCAGCGGCAGGATGGCGCGGGCCATGAATCGGTAGAACCACGTCTCCGAGACCTTGAACCCGAACTGGTAGTCCAGCGTGGCGGCCACGGTCCGCAGCACGCCTTCCGGCTCGGCGAAGAGGCCGAGCAGGCGGCTGTCGTAGGGCGGCCTGCTCTCCAGACCCACCACGCGCGGCCTGTAAATGTCCAGCATCAAGTTCAGCAGGATCTCGACGCCGACCAGAGCCATGATCACGGGGATCGCGTAGGTGACGGCCGCCTCCCCCCACTTCACGCCGAAGTAGTACATGGCCATGGCGACGGCGATCAGCACGGCCGCGATGACGTTCCCGAGGACGTAGCCGCCCGCGGCGCGCAGCAGGCGGAACTCCCGGCTCTGGGCCGTGCCGGCGGCATACTTCCCTATCAGGAACCCCACGAACGCGACGAAAACCATGCCCACGGCCACGGCCGCCGGTTCCCTGACCTTCACGTCCGGGACCGCTTCAGCACCGAAGGTCATGCGGTAGGCGAAGAAAAGCAGCATCGCGCTCAGCAGGACGCTGGAGAACGGGACGACGTATCGCTCGAAGATCAGCAGCCCGCTGCTGGCCCGCATGGTGTCCAGCTCGGTCTCCTCGAAGATCTCCTCGCTCAGGCGCGTGTCCTTGAGGCGTTCCCTCTCCTCCCGCTCCTCGCGAGCCAGCCGCCGCTGGCGGCCGTGGAACAGCACCAGGAACCAGACCAGCAGGCCCGGCAGCACGTACCAGAACTCGGCGTTCACGGCCCGGCTGCCGCTCCGAGCCCCCAGGACGAGGCACGTCAGAAGGAACGCTCCCTGGAGCACCAGGCCGAAGAGCGCCGTCAACTCGAGTTTCTTGGGACTTGGCATCTGCGAAATCTCTCCCACGCGATCAAGAGGCCTGCGGCTATATCACTTCCCGACGCTCGAACAGGAAGGCCGCAAACGTGACCATGGCCGCGCAGAAACCCACCGCGTACAGAGCCGCCAGGCCAACATAGGGCATCGGTATGAACGGCACCTCCGTCATGAGCTGGTCGCCGACCCAGAAAACGTGCAGGCTCGGCACGACGCGAAGCGCAATCCAGGCCAGAACCGACTCGTCTGCGAACCGGCCGAACAGGAACTGCGTGATCATCCCGACGAAGAACAACACGAAGCAGAACGCGGCGTTGACGACGACGTTCAGCCGCGTCGAGAGCGCCAGCGCCACGGAGCTGAGCACCCATACGCCCATGAAGACAAGCAGGGCCGCGCGCGCCACCTGCCAGCAGTAGCGCTCCGCGAAAACGGCCGGAATGAACTCGAACTCCCAGCCGTGGTTGACCAACAGCAGCATCGCGAACGCCAGCGTGTAGAGCGGGAAGCCGGCAACTATCGCCGTAGAACAGAAGTTCCAATGGTAGAAGTAATTGCAGTACATCCCGAGGCCGATCGCCACCAGCAGCGGCACCAGCTCGGCCAGCAGCACGGGATAGTCCATCCTCCACGCAGCGGTGCTGGGCACGCCCATCCTGAGCGTCATGAGCAGCGTCAACACCAGCAGGTAGCTGCTCAGGGCCATGGCCAGGGTCATGGCCGCGAACTTCCCGACGACGAACAGGACGCGCCCCACGGGCTTGCTGATGATGGCCCCCACCGTCTGGCTTTCGATCTCGCGGTTGATGATCTGCGTTGCGCCGAAGACGGACATGATCACGCCCAGCAACAGGATGGTGGCCAGCCCCATGTCCACCATCAGGGCGTCATCCGACGTCATGCCGAACATCGTGATGGCCGGAGAGAAGGCTATCAGCGTCATCCCCACCAGCAGCAGAATGCCGTAGATGGGCTGGCGGATGACCTCGATGAGCGAATTCTTTGTGATTGCCCAGAAGCTGGACAGCAACGTCGGCTCTCTCTTGTCGGCAGGCCGGAAGGGCGCAGCTAGACGAAGCCGGCAGAAGATCTCCTCGTTCGCTTAGTGCAGGACCTTGCGGCAAAGGTTCAATCGGACTCACGCGCGGGCCGGCCGGCGATGCGCCGGTCGCAAACCCGCATCCAGGACAGCGCGCCGGCAATCAAGCCTCCAGAAGGCGCAGGAAATCCTCCGGCGCCGCCTCAGGACCCAGGCCGGCCAGCTTGCGCACCGTATCCTCCTCCGGGTAGGGAACGCGCCCGACGCGCTGGAAGAACTCGTTGCGCCGCACGGCGTCGCCTCCGAACTGCGCCTGCGCCCAGGGACCCGTGCAGCCGACGCCGACCGCCGCCTTCAGCAAAGCATGTCCCCAGGCGAAGTGCGCCCCGTCCAGGAACACCTGGCGGTACGGCGCAAGCTCCGGCGTGCAGAACGTATCGACGAACTTCTGCCCGTGGGCGTTCATCTCCGTGCCCACCAGGATCGGCATGTGCAGCTGCACGGCCGCCTGGAGGGCTTCGTTCAGTTTCTCGACTTTCAGCGCCTTCTCGTCGGCGTCTTCCAGGTTCCAGTTCCTGTCCGGGATGACCGTGACTGTAGGTATCCCCTTGTCGCGCCACAGCTCGAAGAGCCAGACGGGATCCTCCTCCCCGTCGTTAGTGCCGTCCAGCCATCCGCCGCTGGGCACGGCGCCGCAGCTCAAGGTCATCTCGAGCACCTCGTCCAGGACGGGAAAGCTGCCCTCCTCCGGGGCGGCGTAGCCCACGCCGCCGTGTCTCATCAGCTTCGCCCGGATCAGGCCCTTGAGCGCAACGACGTCCGGGAGCAGCCCGCGGACCGCCTGCTCCGGCTCGTCGAGCTTCTCGCTCCAGAACCGAGCCAGCTCCCCCTCGTTGCGGAACAGCTCGCGCGCCCGCCGTTCGCAGGCGACCAGCATGTGCCTCTCGGTGGCATTGCCGGCTGGCGTCAACGGCAGGACGTCTTTCTCGTAGTCGATCGTCACCGGGTCCAGGTACTCGTTGACTCGCTCGAGCATCTTCCGGTTGCGGCGCTGGGCGCACTGACGCATCGCGGCCAGCGTCTGCGCCGCCGGCGTGCCCGGCTCCGGCCGGGACGTGAAGCCCGTGGTGATGAAGTACGCCACGCCGGGTTCGTGAGGGGAGTTCGTCACCTTGTCGCTGTACTCCTTGACGAACACCCTCGTCTCAAAACCTGCCACCGTCTTGAGCCGCAGGAGCTTGCCCGCGCCGAGGAACTCCTCCAGGCCGTCCAGCACGTCGAAGTCCACGATGCCGGCCACCTCCATGCCGTAGCGGTGGGCCTCCCACGCGATGCGGGACGGCGAGTAGCCGTAAGCGTTGTAGGACAGGAACGTGTGGTAGTGCAGGTTGACCTCGGGGCGCGCCCGGACGGACCGTCCCCGGGCCGACCATGCGGCTAGGCGCTCCAACGCCTGCCGACGCGCAGCGGGGTCGAAGCTGTCCAACTGCTCGACAAGATCGGGCGCAGCCTGGGAAGCCATCCGAACGAGAATCCCTGCGGCGGGTCGAGAGGACGTTCTGAAGAGCTTGCCTAATATGACTTTACGCGAAGCCCGGAAGCAGTTCAAGTGGAAGGCCGTCTACGCGGGCCTGGGCCGCATGGAAGGCCGTCCCGCCCGGGCGGCGCCGCGCGCCCCGGAATTGACTTCGCCTGGGCCTTTTCCCTATATTCACCCTGTTGGCAGTCCTTCGTGCGGAGACGCGCGTTGAGCGCCGCAGACAAGGCACAGACCAAAGTCGTCATCGTCGGCGCCGGGGCCGTCGGGTCCACGTTCGCCTATACCCTGATGAACAGCGGTCTGGCCGAGCGGATCGTCCTGATCGACAGGGACGAGCGGAAAGCCGAGGCCGAGGCCATGGACCTGAACCACGGCCTCTTCTTCGCCCCTCCCGTAAGCATCAGCGCGGGCGGCTACGCCGATTGCGCGCACGCCACGATCATCGTCATCTGCGCGGGCGCCGCCCAGAGGGCCGGAGAGTCCCGGCTGGAGCTCATCACGCGCAACAGCCGGATATGCCGTTCCATCCTCGACCAGGTGCTCGAGCAGACGCGGGACGCCGTCATCATCATGGTGAGCAACCCGGTGGACGTGCTCACTTACGACGCCATCCGGCACACCGGCCTGCCCTGGCAGCAGGTGCTGGGATCGGGCACTGTGCTGGACAGCGCCAGGCTCCGCTACCTGCTGAGCAGTCACTGCGACGTGGACGCCCGGAACGTGCACGCCTACGTCCTGGGAGAGCACGGGGACAGCGAGGTGGCGGCCTGGAGCATGACGAACGTCGGCGGGGTCGGGCTCGCGCAGTTCTGCGCGCTCTGCGGCGGATGCGACGCAAGCAAGGAGAGGCAGCGCATCGCCGAGCAAGTGCGGGACTCCGCCTACCACCTGATCGAGACGAAGGGCTACACCAACTACGGCATCGCGCATGCCCTCGTGCGCATCGTCGAGGCCGTCCTGCGCGACGAGCACAGCGTGCTGACCGTCTCCACGCTTGTGGACGGCTGCCTCGGCATACAGGACGTGTGCATGAGCATCCCCTGCGTGGTGGGGCGCGAGGGCATCGTGCGCCGGCTCGAGCCCGAGCTGTCCCAAGACGAAGCCGAACAGCTCCGCCGCAGTGCGGCGAAGCTTCGAGAAGTGCAGGATTCCCTGACGCGCTGAAGGGCGCCCAATCGGCCCCGGAAGGGCTCAATGCTCGACGAAGCCAGCCAGCTCCTCGACAGGGCCGGAAGGCCCCGCGTCTGCGTCATCGGGGACGTCATGCTCGACGTCTACGTCTGGGGCGACGTCTCCCGCATATCGCAGGAGGGGCCGATACCAGTCCTTCGCGTCGAACGGCGGGACCAGCGCATCGGCGGCGCCGGCAACGTGGCCGCCATGCTCCACGCCCTCGGGGCGCAGGTGCGACTGGTGGGGCTGGTGGGCGCCGACCCGGCCGGCGAGCGGGCGCGCGCCAAGATGGCCGACGCCGGCCTGGACGACGCCGGCCTCATCGAATCCCACGAGCGGCCGACCGCAACCAAGACGCGCTACCTCGGATACGTCCAGTCGGCCGGGCGCGCCATGCAGCAGATCGTGCGGGTCGACGACGAGGTGACGGCGCCCCCGTCGGCCGAGGAGTCGCGCCGCGTCCGCGCCGCAGCCGTGGAGGCCATCGGGCAGGCGGAGCTCGTCGTCCTTCAGGACATGGGCAAGGGGCTGCTCGACGCCGGCCTCATCACTGACCTGGTGCGAGAGGCGAAGGGACAGGATAAGCCCCTCATCGTCGACCCGGAACTCACCGAGGACTACTCGCCCTACGCGGGCGCCACGTGCATACTGCCCAACCGGTTCGAGGCGCAGATGGCCACCGGCATCTCCCTGCGGGACGAAGATGACTGCCGCCGCGCCGCGCACGTGCTGCTCGATCGGCTCGGGCTGGAAGGCGTCGTCATCAAGCTCGACCGGGACGGCATCTACTTCGCCACCGCCGACGGGCAGGACAGGCACATGACCACCCGCGCCCGGGACGTGGCCGACATAACGGGGGCAGGCGACATGGTGACGGCGGCCTTCGCCTTCGCACGCGCCTGCGGGGCGGGCTACGCCACAGCCGTGGAGTTGGCCAACTTCGCCGCCGGCCTCGAGGTAAGCCACCACGGCGTGACGCCCATCTCCCGCCGCCACCTGGCCGACGCCCTGCGGGCCGAGATGGAACCCACAGCGCGCAAGATCAAGGCCCGCGACGAGATCGAAACGCTCGTCCAGGAGCTGCGCGCCGCCGGCAACAGGATCGCGTTCACCAACGGCTGTTTCGACCTGCTCCACTACGGGCACGTGCAGCTCCTCCAGTACGCCCGGAGGCAGGGCGACGTGCTCATCGTGGGCCTGAACAGCGACGCGTCCGCCCGCAGGCTCAAGGGACCGGGCCGGCCGATCAACTCCGAGGACGTCCGCAGCCGCATCCTGGCCTCGATCGCGGACGTGGACTTCGTCGTGCTGTTCGACGAGGAGAGCGTGCTGCCCCTCATCAAGCAGGTGCGGCCGGACGTGCTGGTCAAGGGCGGGGACTACACGGTCGAGGGCGTCGTCGGCCGCGAGTTCGTGCAGTCCTACGGCGGCCAGGTGAAACTGGCCCCCGTCGCCGAAGGCGTCTCCACCACCGAACTGATCAAGAAGATCGCGGAGAACCATGAGAGAAGAGGTCGAGGCGATCCTGCGTGAGACCATCAGGGTCCACGAGGACCTGGTCGCGCTCAGTCCCCTGATCGAGGAGGTCGGAGGGCGCCTGGCCGACGTGCTCGCCGCCGGCGGCTCGGTCTACCTGATGGGCAACGGCGGCAGCGCCGCCGACAGCCAGCACATGGCCTGTGAGCTCGTCGGCCGGTTCCTGGCGGAGGGCCGCCGCCCCCTGCCCTGCCACGCCTTCAGCACGGATTCCAGCATCCTGACGGCGATCGGCAACGACTTCGGAATGGACCAGGTCTTCCTCAGGCAGGTGGCGGCCTTCGTGCGGGAGGGCGACGTCGTCATCGGCATCTCGACGAGCGGGAACTCGCAGAACGTCAATGCCGCCATCGACGAGGCAAATGCGCGCGGCGCGCTGACCGTCGGCCTGACGGGCGGGACGGGCGGCGCCCTGGCGCAGAAGTGCGACCTGGCCATAGTGGTGCCCGCCGATCAGACGCCCCGCGTGCAGGAGGCCCACGGCACCATCATCCACATACTGTGCGGGCTGATCGAGCAGCGCCTGCTTGAGCGCGCTGGCTGAAACAGCGTCCTTACCAGCGCGCCGCGGCGTGAAACGACGGCAAGGAGAGGTGATGCTTCCAAGCCTTCAGGAGATCGTAGTCCGGCTGATCATCGTCCTGCCGGCCCTCACATGGCACGAGTTCGCCCATGCTTACAGCGCCGACAAGATGGGCGACCCGACGCCGCGGATGATGGGGCGCCTGACGCTCAACCCCCTGGCGCACATCGATCCGATCGGCACGATCATCCTGCCCATATTCCTGCGGTTCGGATGGGCCAAGCCGGTCCCCATCAACCCCATGAACTTCCGCAACCCTGTGAAGGGCTCTCTGATTACGAGCGCGGCAGGGCCGGCTTCGAATCTGGCGCAGGCCGTCGTCGTGGGGCTCATTACGCGGCTGATCATCTTGGTGTCTCCCGTCGAGTGGCTTCAGGGCAACCTGCTCATCCAGATGCTGTTCTGGCTGACAGCCGTGAATGTCATGCTGGCCATCTTCAACATGATTCCGCTTGGGCCCCTGGACGGACACCACGTGCTGGAAGCGCTGCTTCCGTACGGGCAGTTGCAGGCCTACCGACGTTTCAACCAGTACGGCTTCATCATCTTGGTCGGCATCATCTTCCTTGTCCCCGGCCTCCTCGAGCTGGTGGTGTTCCGGCCCGCGGTTACGGCGGCCAGCACCCTGACGGGTGCCTTTATGTGAGACAGGTAATGGACAGCGCGATGGAACACGAGAACGGTCGACCGGTCACGCTCGAAGGATTCCGCGCCGAGCTGGAGGTCTTCAGCGGGCCGCTGGACCTGCTCCTGTACCTGGTCAAGCAGGAGGAGGTGAGCATCTTCGAGGTGCAGGTCTCGCGCATCACGGACCGCTACCTGGCCGCCATGCGCACGATGGAGTTCTTCGACGTGAACGTTGCGGCCGAGTTCCTCGTCGTCGCCGCCACGCTGATGGAGATCAAGAGCCGCACCCTCTTGCCCCCCAGCCGGGACGAAGAGGAGGAGGAAGAGGACGCCGGCGCGGAGCTCGTCCGCCACCTGCTCCAGTACAAGGAGATCAGGGAAGCGGCCGAGAGCCTGAACGACCGGGTCCAGGAGCAGGGCACGAGGTTCCCGCGGCCCCGTTCTCCCGTCGAGGCCGGCCCGGAAGAGGAGGCCCTGTCCGAGGCCCTGCTCGAAGACCTGACGACGTGGGACCTGATGGGGGCCTTCGCCGAGGTCATCGAGCAGACGCGGCTGGCACGGCCGGCCCGGATCGTCCAGAGCGAGGTGCCCATCAGCGTCTACGTGGAGGAGGTGCTGGAGCACCTGCGGGCGGCAGGCGGCGCCGTGGACTTCCTGGACTTCTTCCGCCACGAGCGATCGCGCGAACGCATCATCGGGGTGTTCCTGGCGCTGCTGGAGCTGTGCCACCGCAAGGCCATCCACGTGGAGGAAGACCGCAGCGACGGCCGCCGCATCCGGATTTCCCTGCGCGCAGCCGCCTGAGGCCGTCACTACTCAGGGATATGTGACTGACGCAGGTCGGCCGAGGGGCGCCCTGAGGGCGCGTCAGTTGCACTGCCCGCACGCTTTCTGTTACGATTCGGAGTCCGGCAATCGGGTCAAGGGGTCGGTGCGTCCGGCCGTCCGCAGGCTCCGCAGGAGCCCGTTCTTCCCGAAGGCCCACGCCGTCCCTTCTACCCCGCTGAAGGGCGAGTTCGCGCGGCGCGGCATTCCGGCTGCGGTCCCCGCGAAGCCGATGCCCGGCGGAAATCCCGGCGCGCAAGGCAGCGGCCGGGCAGCGTCCGGAGTGCCGCAGGCGAGGCGCCAGTCGTGAAAGCCATCATCTCCGACATCCACGGCAACCTGGAAGCCTTCCAGGCCGTGCTCAAGGACATGCAGTACCAGGGGGCCACGGAGGTCGTCTGCCTGGGGGACTTCGTCGGCTACGGCCCGAACCCCAAGGAGTGCATCGATCTGGCCTTTGACTTCAGCGTGGCCCTGCGCGGCAATCACGAACACGCCCTCCTGACCGAACAGGAAGGCGCCAACTTCAACATCAAGGCGAAAGGGTCGATCAGCTGGACCCGCGAACAGCTCAACCCCCTCGGCGAGGACCGGGAAGGCAACCTGCGCCGGTGGGAGTTCCTGGACAGCCTGGAGACCACCCATCAGGACGGCAACGTCCTCTACGTGCACGGGACCCCGCGCGACCCCATCACCGAGTACCTCTACCCCCGGGACATCTACCGCCCGGAGAAGCTGCGCGAGATGTTCCAGATGATCGAGTGGCTCTGCTTCTGCGGCCACACCCACAGCCCGGGCATCTGGACCGAGGACATGATCTACCTGACGCCCCAGGAGGTCAATTACCGCTACCACCTCGTCAACAAGAAGACGATCGTCAACGTGGGCAGCGTCGGCCAGCCCCGGGACGGCGACCCGCGCGCCAAGTACGTCCTGTTCGACGGCAGCCGCGTGGTCTTCCGCCCCGTGGAATACCGCGTCCAGACGACCGCACGAAAGATAAGGTCCATACCTGAACTGGACGCCTATCTGGCCGAGCGTCTGCTCCAGGGCAGGTGAGAGCTTGGGGGGCTGTGTCTCAGCAGCGACCCGGGCAGCCGTCGCCGGAGAAGGCGCTGAACGCCCGGAGCCCCCATTGCAGGCCCGTTAGACCCGTGCCGCCCCGCGCGCAACTATGGACAAGCAGACGTTCATACAGTTCCTGATCATCAGCAGCGTCATCCTCGTCGCGTGGTGGACGGCCAGCTACTTCATCTACGGGCGCTCCGCAGCCAGGCGCCAGGCCCCCGAGCCGCAGCAACGGGTCGAGCCGGTCGCCCCTGCCGCCGCGCCCGGTGGCGAAGCGGCGCGGCCCGCCGCCCTCGAAGCGCTGCGTGAGCCGGCGCCCGAACCGGTCGAAGGCATCGTGCTCGCCAACGACCTCATCCGCACGGAGTGGACGAATAAGGGCGCGGCCCTGCAAAGCCTGACGCTGTTGGACGAACGCTATAAGGCGCCCTACAGGGAAGGCGAGAAGCGCCCGCCCCTGACGCTGCTGCGGGACTTCGAGGAAGGCACCTATAGCGACACCGTACAGAGCGTTAGCTTCACCGACCGACGGGCCGGAGAGGCCGGCGCGGCCCGCTATGAGCTCGCGACGGCCAACCTGATGTACGAAGTGGTCGAGCAGGGCCCCGCCGGGCTCGCCTTCGAGGCCGTGGCCCGGGACGAGCGCGGGCACGCGCTCAAGATCAGAAAGACGGTCACCGTCGAGCCGGGGGCCTACCACTACAGCGTGGCCCTGGACTTCACGAACGTGTCCCCTATGGCGTACGAGTTCGCGTGCGCGTTACGGGGCGCCGCCGGGATTGAGCGCGAAACCGTAGAGCCGGTCTATGGGGGCACGCGGATCGGCAAGTACGAAGGCGTCAACGCTTATGACATCTCCAAAGTCTCGATCGGCGACCTGAAGGGAGGTCCCAAGACCGACGAGTCCGCCAAGATCGCCTGGGCCGCCGTGGTCAACCACTACTTCGCCGCCATCCTGGCGCCGGAAAACATAGATTGGGTGGACACCGTCGTCTCCAGGCCGGTGACGGATACGGACATCCTGGCGAGCCAGGGACGGTGGGGACCCGGTACGGTCAAGAGGAGCTCGGACAGGGCCGTCCTGGCGCGGCAGAATGCCGCCGTCGTCGTCAACACCGAGTCCGTCGCCCTCGAGCCCGACCAGGCCCTCACGGAACGCTACCGCTTCATGGCCCTGCCCAAGGAGGACGAGATACTCGACAAGTACGACGCCGGTCTCTCCGGCCTGGTCGAGTTCGGCTGGTTCCCGACGCTGAGCAGGCTGACGCTGGCGCTGTTGAAGGCGATCCACAGCGTCCTGCCCAATTATGGCGTCGCCATCCTCCTGCTGACGGCCGTCGTCAGGGCGATCCTGCACCCCCTGACCCGCAAGAGCCAGTTGAGCATGACCAAGATGCAAAAGCTCCAGCCCATGATCCAGGAGCTTCAGAGCAGGTACAAGGAGGACAAGCAGAAGCTCACCCAGGAGCAGATAGACCTGTTCCGCAGGTACGGCGTCTCGCCGATGAGCGGATGCTGGCCGCTGTTCCTCCAGATGCCGGTCCTGTTCGCCCTTTTCGGCGCGCTGAGGGCGGCCATCGAGCTGCGCCACGCGGGCTTCCTCTGGGTGGACGACCTGAGCCGGCCGGACACGCTCTTCCACTTCCCTATCTTCCTGCCGCTGCTCGGCAACGAGTTCAACCTGCTGCCCATCCTCGTGGTGGCGATGATGATCGCGAACCAGCGGTTCACGCCCCAACCGTCGTCGGAACAGGCCCGTCAGCAACAGCAGATGATGAAATTCATGCCGGCGCTCATGGGGATCTTCTTCTACCGCATGCCCAGCGGCCTCTGCCTCTACTTCGCGGCCAGCATGGGCTCCGGGGCGCTGGAGCGTTGGCTGATCGACAGGAAGGCCGGCGGAATCGAGCTCAAGCCCATCGCCGAGACCGCACGCAAGGAGAAGCGGCGCCCGGCCTCGACCCAGAAGCCGAAGAAGCAGGGGTGGCTCCAAAGGCTCCAGGCCAGAATCGAGCAGCAGCAGAAGGCCGGCAGGCAGGCAAAGCACCGCAAAGGCAAGAAGTAGGTCGAGCACCGTCTCACCGACTGCGCGCCAGGCCAGAGGTTTAACAGAACGCGCAGCCGGCAGTAGGTACAAGGCCAAGTGCATCGGCACCGATTCGGCGGGCACGATTCAGTGCCGTTGCGGGGGAGGTACAGGCCGTGCCGAAAACACTGGCGTATGTGCTGATCTAGACCAGCTCGCGCAAGGCCCTGAAAGCCAGCAGGGCAATCGCGCAGGTCTCGGGCGTTGTCTGGGCCCATGCCGTGACCGGCCTCTACGACGCGATCTGCCGGATCGAGGCGGACAGCCTGGAGCACCTCGCCGGCACGGTGGTGAACCGGATCCAGCGCGTTCAAGGCGTCGAGCGCAACGAGACCGCACTCGTCGTCCAGGGCAACTGAGGGGGCCACAGCGGCAACGGGGCTGAAAGCGGGCTGACGAGCCCCACAGGCGCCCACGTGCCGCGTGCCAGCCCGCATGAAGCCGTCACGGGCCCGCGGACGGGCCGTCGGGGCAGGTTGCGTTTCGGCACATCGTTTGCGATGCCATCACTGGATGGATACGGTTGCTACAGCCCAGGGGGCTGTCTGCAACCGCGACAGGGGAACGGATGCACATGAACAAGGCGGCATGCTTGTTGTCTCTGCTCGCCCTTGCGGCAGGAGTCTGCCGCGCGGACGAGAGCGTACTCAGAAGGAGCTGGTCGCTGCAGTCCGAGCAGAAGACCGAATTGCTCGGCCAGGCCAGGGCCTGCATGGAGAAGCTGATTCTGCGCTGGGCAGTGGAGCCTGAGTTGCGGTTGGCGGCCGACGAGAACCCGGACGTTCGGTGGATGCTCGATCATCCCTATGCCGCCTACCTGGCCCTCGACGAGGAACTGGCACAGAAGCCCTCGGGCGCTCGTCGCAGCGCTGCCCTCTACCTGGCCGGACGGTTGGGCAGGCAGAACCTGGGCCATTACCTGTCCGAGGTGCTTGTCAACTGCGACACCGACGAGGAGCGGCTGGAGGTCTTCGGCTGCATGGCGGCCCTGCGTGACGCCACTTCCCTCAAGACACTGGAAGGATTCGTCTCGCAGGCCAGCCAGGAGGTGAACGAGGCGCTCCTGGTAGCCGCCGTGCGGGGCCTGGGCCTGTCGACGCGGGCCGGGTATCTGCCATCCGTCAACGCAGCGCGCCGGTGGCTCAAGTCCCCGGCTGCCCAGCTCGAAGGGGCGAAGGCGGCGTGGCGGTGCGGGGATCAGAACGCCCTCGCAGAGGTCGGGCAGTTCCTCTACTCGCCCGACGTCGAGGTCCAGGCCGAAGCCATCGCCTTCCTTCGCGAGAACTTCTGCGCGGAGGCCCTGGCCATGCTCGCCGCGCTCGCCCGGACGGCCGAGGACCAGAAAGTGGCGGCCAAGGCCGTCCAGGCCATCATAGACGGAGGCAAGTACGGCGAGCCGCTGCCGCAGGAGCAAGAGAAACTGGGGGCTCTGCCGGGCCTCGACGCGTTGGTGGATCCCCGGGCCGGTCCGCCGGAGCAGCCCGCGGAGCCGCCAGCCGACGCTACTCCCGGCGGAGTTCCCGCCGACGTCTCCAGACTCTCGGCCGAGGAACTCCAGGAACTACTGCAACGCCTGGAGGCCTGGTGGAGCGCTGAGGGAGCCGAGCTGTCTGAGAAGAGGCGCCAGATGGAGAGCGTCTCATAAAGGACGAGGCGACTGACAATGAGGTTGACCGGGCGCGGCGTTCGCTCGTCGCCCCGGCGAATGGAGGACCACAAATGGGAAGACGGAATCCAGAGAGGAACATGACGGCTCCGCGAAACGGCCGGGGCGGACAGGTGCTCATACTGTTCGCCGTCGTGGTGATGATCATGGTCGTCATGTGCGTGCTGAGCGTCGACGTGGGGCGCATAGTCACGTCAAACGCGGAGCTGCGCAACGCGGTTGACGCCGCCGCCCTGGCCGGCGCCAGCCAGCTCAGGGCGTTCGTCGACCAGACCCAGAAGGACCTGGCCAAAGAGCAGGCCATAGCCTTTGCTGACGCCAACAAAGTCGCGGGCGATACCCTGACGCTCGATCCGGCCCAGGACGTCATCTTCGGCCGCTACATCGAGGCCACGCGCAGCTTCAAGCCCGAATCGGACTTCTCAACGGGCGAGGTCGTCGACAGCATCATGATCCAGGGCCGGCGGACGGAGGATTCGCCGGACGGGACGATCGAGCTCTTCTTCGCCTCCATCTTCGGCATTGACGCCACGGCTCAGACGGTCCGCGCCGTCGGCACCAAGCCCAGGCGCTACGTCATGTTCGTCATGGACAGGTCCGGCTCCATGTGCTACGACACGACCAACATCCTCTACCGCTACGCGCCGACCGGGGCCGGCGGCATGGACAAGAGCCCCACGAAGTGGTACTGGATGCCCAGGAGGATCTACAAGACCTCTTGGCAAACGGCCTGGATGTACGCCGTGGACGATGCCACCGGGAGCATAGTGACCAACTTCCTGCCGGAGCACATCAAGGCGAACCTGCTCTACGGCACCTACTTCCGCTACTGCGCCAAGGACGACATCAGCACCATCCAGTCCGGCTGGCTCCAAGCGCCGGCGAACGTGACGATATACTCGAGCTACGGCGCGACCTACTCCAACTGGAGCGCCGACGCCTACGGCCCGATCAGTTCCTGCGACTACGCGATGGCCAACGGCAAGGTCGACCCCATACAGTCGAGTCAGGAAGCCGCCGTCGCCTTCGTCGACCTGCTCAACGCCGACCGGGACCGCGCGGGGCTCGTCAGCTACGCCTGGCAGGGAACGCTCGACCACCAGTTGACCGACAACTGGGCGAGCCTGCAAGCGCAGATGGAAGCTTACGATGCGCGAGGGGCGACGGCCATGCCCGCCGGCATGGGTTTCGCCAACGACGAGTTCATAGACTCCGACCGCGCCAGCGGGTTCGGCCAGCGCATCATGATCCTGCTGACAGACGGCTTGGCCAACGTGGTGGGCGGGACCAACTACAACAACCCCTCCTCCCCCGTGACGGTCACATTCCTCGGGACGTCCGTGCAATGCGAGATATACCAGCAAGTGGTCAACAGCATCGCCACGGAGACGCAACGGGCTAAGAATAACGGCATCAGGATCTACACGGTCTCCTTCGGCGCAGGCGCCGACCAGCACTTGATGCCCCTGATCGCCGCCAAGACCAAAGGCGCCTACTACTACGCGGCGGACCACGACGACCTGACGGATATCTTCGTCGACATCTTCTATAACCTGCCGGCCGTTCTGACCTACTGAGCGCGGGGAAGGAAACCGACATGCGCGCGATGGTCGTCCTTATGATCGCAGTGGCCGTCCTGGCCACGGTGTTCGGGCTCTTCCCCACGGTCCGCGCAAAGGCGGAAAGCGTTCTGTTCGGCCCCGCAAGCGCCAAGAAGGCGGCCCCCGCCGAACCCCAGGAGGAAGGCGCCGTGGCCGCAGCGGCGCAGAAGGCCGAACAGGGCCTGAAGGAAACGCTGGTGGCGGCGAAAGAAGCCGTCACGGACGCCGGTCCGGCCGAGGGCGGCCCGCCCGAGCCCGCTGCGTCCGCCCCGGCCTCAGCCGTGCCCGCCCAGCCGGCCCAGCAGCCCCCCAAGCCTCAGCCCGCACACCCTGGCGTGCCGGCCGCGCAGATCGCCCTTCCCCCGGCGCTGAGCGGCGCGTGGTTCGGCATGTCGTCCAGCCAGGTCCAGGCGGCATATTCCTCCGCCTGGCAGAGGCAGCAGGGCAGCGAGGTGATGTTCGCCCACTATCCGGTCGCGGACAAGAGCCAGATCTTCCGGTTCCACTTCGCGAACGATTCGCTTTTCCTTGTCGAGATCCAGTTGAAGCGGCCCGAAGGGCAAACGCTTATGGAGCTCTTCGACTACTACCGGGAGGGCCTCGCCCAGACGTACCAGAACGCACCCAAGGCCGACGCAACGAGCTGGTCGGACGGGACGGTCTTCGTCCACATCCAGATGGACAAGCCCAAGGAGATGGTCGTCATCAGCTACACCTGCCCGGCCGCCAAGGGCTGACTGCGGCCTGTTGCAGGGCCCTGGTCCGCCCCGCATAGGAGGCCCCAACAATGAGACTCCTGAGATACCTCGCAGCAGTGGTCGCCCTCACGTTCACCTGCGCAGGCAGCGTCCTCGCCGGCGCAGGGGGCGGGCCTGACATTCGGGTGTGAATCTCCGGCACCGACTGGCTCAAGGAGGTGACCGTCGAGTCGAGGGTGGCCGGGAACGTCTTCGAGATGCTGCTCGAGAACACGTCGAACGCCAAGAAGACCTATCATTTCCGCGGGCCCGCCAGCAGCGCCGATTGGCACGCGGCATACGCGCGGTCCGGCAGCCAGGTGTCCAACGAGTTCGACGTCAATCTGGGCAAGGGCAAGTCAGAAACCGTCACGGTCACGGTGACGGAGCAGGGAGCCCCGCACACGTTCTTCCTGGGCACCTTCTCCTTCGGCCTCGGCGCGGACATGGCGGAGGCGTCGGCCAACCTAGTCGTCCCTGCGGACCTGGCGGTTCAGGCGGCCGGGGAGGCCACGTGGACGGGCGAGGACCTGATCGGGAACGCTGACGACCAGCGTGCCCTCACCGTACTGCGCCCCGGCCATTCCACCAGCTTCGTCGTCCGGCTGCAAAACGTCCAGAATGCCTCGGTTTCCTACGACCTGCGCGCCCACCAGGCAGTCGCGGGGGCGCAGATCGTCAATTGCTCCCTGGACGGACAGGACATCACCCAGGACATACTCTCGAGCGCTGGTTACCGAACCTACGCCCTCTACCCGGGCGAGCACCTCGAGCTGGCCTTCGTCTTGCTGCCAGTGGGCACGAACACCGAGCAGCGGGACGTGACGGTCACGGCCCGTGCAGCGGAGATCGAGTCGCCCCAGCTGAACGTCACCGCCGTCTATACCAACGTGCGCCCCTTCGCCGTGAACATCAACGACGCCGCAGCCGAGGGCGACTCCATGACCGTCTATCCCGGCGACCAGTTCACACCGGGCTTCTTCGGCCTGCTGAACTTCGACGGCGGAGCATTCCCCACGGGCGAAGCGATCGATTGGATCCTGTCGGGCTACCAGGGGGGCGTGGCCATCGATCCGGCGACCGGTTACGTCTGGATCCAGGCGGGCACGGGCCTGCGCAAGGGCATGGATGACGCTGTGGACCAGATACTCGGGCAGGAGATCGCCGTGGCCGTCTATGACCAGGTTGTCGGCCAGGGAGGTAACACCTTGGTGCGTGTCGTGGGCTTCATCGTGGGCACGCTGGTCGAGTCAAACCTTGGCGAGGGCGGGTCCATAAGGATCGAGGTGTCCGGCTGGCTTGGGGGCATCTCGAGGTCGGACTCCGTGGCCCTGAGCACTCAACTGGCCGCGAACAGCCTGCGGGAGAGCGACTGGCGCGAGGTGCACTGAGCCTTTGCCGCTACTTCTCGCGAGCCTCGGCCTGCTCGGCCGGCCGTTCCTCCGGCCAGACGCCAAGGGCGGCAGCGCGCAGTTTCTCCAGGTACGGGTCCCCCTCTTCGGCCTGGGTGGCCTTCAGCAGATCGCCCGCCCCCTCCCGGTCCCGGCCGGCGAAGCAGAGAAAGCCGAGCAAGAGCCGCAGGTCCGCGTCCGACGGGTCGGCCTCGAACGCCCCTTTGAGGCGGCCCAGCACTTGCCCGTACCTCTCGGCATCGCCGAATACCTCCTCGGGCTTGAGGAGGACGACGTCCCACCCTGGCAGCTCGTCCAGCCCCTCGCGCAGCATCCGGGCGGCGGACTCGTAGGACCCCGCCCCGACGAACGCCAGCGCAAGAGCCAGATGCGCCGCCGCGTCTTCGGGCGCTTCCCTCAGAGCGGCGCTGAAGGCATGGACCGCCTCGCCGAATTCCCCCCGCTTGAGCTTCGCCTCGCCGACGGCGAAGGACAGAATCACGAGCCGCTTGCCCCCGAGCATCGGCGCCAGACGCGAGCCGAACGTCTCCCGCTTGCACTCGGGCTGCGACCCGGTCCCAGGCGTCGTTTCAGACCGCATCGCGGCGACCGGCACGGCGGGTTGCGTGACTACCGGCACGGGCGTGTACTGGCTGGCGGCCCAGGTGACGTAGTCGAGCGGCGACCATTCGGGGCCGGTCGGCTCACGGCCGATGGCGACGTAGCGCGTGCGGCGCATGGGCCAGTAGCAGTAGCCCCCCAGCGGATCGTAGAAGCCCGGGTAACGGACGGTGCGCGTGAGCCGGCCCCCCCACGGGACGAAGCTCGTGACCGCGTAGTCAGAAAGCTGCCACGAGGGGGCAGGACACGGTTCCATGTCGGAGGAGGCAGCGGGCTCGGACGGGGCCGGCTCGCTCGCGGGAGCCTTGGGGTTCCGAAGCCGGGCGCCTGGAAGCTCCTTAGGCGACACGGCCAGGCAGGAAAGCGCAGCAATAACGGCCATTGTCTGGATGGCGCCCATCTCGTGCCTCCCGGCTTCCGGCTCTCTATCCTCCTACATTATACCCCGCAGCATGCACGGAGGCCAGCCCGAAGGCGCCCGGTGAGGCCGGCGTGCGTTCGGAGAGAATCACGCCCGACCCGGACGCCCGGCCAAAAAGAGGCCGGGCTCCTCAGGACCCGGCCGGCGCACTGCACCTACTGCTCTGCTAGTCCTTCGCTTCCCCTTGCTCCTCCTTCTGGGCTTTGGCAGCGGCTTCGGCCCGCGACTGCCGCTCGGCTGCGAGAAGCAGCTCCATCATAGTAAGGTCCCTCTGGCCCGCATCTTGTGCAGCCCACAGGACCTCCGCTGCCTGCCCGAATTGACCGCTTGCGAAATAATGGAAGCCCAGCAGGAACTGGACATCCTGATTCGCCGGGTCATTCTTGGCCGCCTCCCGCAGCCGTTCGGCGATGCGATCATACTTGTCTGCGGGGCCGAATGCTTCCGACGGGTCCAGTCTCACGACGCTCAAGTCTTCCAGCCCACCGAGGCCCTGCTTGAGCGTGCGGGCCGCGCCGACGTAATCCTCCGTGGCCACCAGCGCCAGAGAGAGCGCGATGTGGGCCGCCGCCTCGTCCGGCCGGCGCAGCAACACCTGGCGGAACGCGAACGCCGCCTGATCGAAGTCGCCGTTGCGAAGCGCTTCCTCGCCGGCCGCGAAGCTCGCCGTCACCTTCTGCTGGCCGCCCAACATGGGGGCCAGGCGCGAGTCGAAGAGCGCCTCCTCGGACTTCGGCGGCGCCGGCTTCAGCGGGATGCCGTACGGCCCCGTCTCAATCACGGTGGAAGACGAGGTCTCCTTGGGCGTCTCGACGAAGACGTAATGCGTGTACTCGCGCTCTACCGAGTACGTGTACGGCCAGGTGACCAGGACGTAACCCCTCGGCCAGACGTAGGAGGTGTACAGGCCCGGAACGTACCTGACGCGCGGACTGGAGATGTAGACGCGGCTGGGAGACGGGCGATAGCTGCCCCCTATGTGCAGCTCGAACCGATGCCCATCACGAAAGCGCTCGGAAGGCCCCGGCGCGGGATGCATCCGGACGTCGCGGAACCCGACGGGGCCGAAGTGAGGCCCCCCGTCGCGCCGACCCGGCTCCGACAGGATCCTGCTGTGTGAGATGTCGACGGCGTCTCGGTCACCGGCCGGGCGGAGCCCTCTCGGCCCCGCCGGGCCGTCACGCGCATCTGCCGCGGGCGTCGCCATGAGGACAACCATGAGCAAGCCGATTCCGATGTGCGTTCCCAGCTTCATCGCCTTCCTCCCGGCGAGCAGAGAGCCAATTCTCTCCTTCACGTATTATACCCCACGGGGCCGGCCATGACACCCCCCGAGGCCAGATAGCACAGGCGGGGACGCGGGCCTCGCCCTGGACGCCCAGCCCGCCCGTGCGCAGCCGAGCCGGTCCTTGAACCTTCAGGGGGGAATTGATACACTAACCGAAGGAAACGGATAGGACTCGCAAGACCGGCGCGCTCGTCTGCCAGCGCCTTGTCCGGCGCGGCGGTTGGGCGCGAGACGGATAGATTCGAGGTGGCAGCATGCATTCGTGCAGGGCTGTCAGGGGATACGCGATGGAGTACCTTCTTGTCACAAGTCAAGCAGAACATACGAGTTAGGTTTTCCAAACAGGGAGACGTCAGATTCACATCGCATCATGACCTGATGCGGCTTTTCGAGCGGGCGCTCAGGCGCGCCGACCTCCCCGTTGCAATGAGCGAGGGCCACCATCCTCGCCCACGGATCAGCTTCCCCATGGCCCTCAGCGTGGGCATTGCGGGTCGGAGCGAGGTTGCGGATGTCGGCCTTTGCGAGTGGACCAACCCCGAGGAGTTCCGGTCCAGGTTCCAGGCGGAGTTGCCGGAAGGGATCCGGATAGGCTCCGTCCAGATAACGGCAACCAACGCGAGCCGGCAACCGAAGGAGCTCTCCTATTGCGTCCCTTTGCTTCCCAGCCACACGCTCACCCAAGAGGGGGTCCGGGAACTGCTGGCCAGCCATAGGGCGGCAGTCACGCGCACGCGGGAAAAGGACTCCAAAGAGGTGGACGTCCGGCGGTTCCTGAAGGCGATCCGGCTGGAGGGGGACGCGCTGCACATGCTGCTGAGCTGCATGCAGGAGGGGACCGCCCGCCCGGAGGAAGTGCTCGAAGCGCTCGGATGCGAGGAAGGTCGCGACTACGCCAGGGGCCGGATCGAGCGCACGCACGTGAGTCTGTCTCCCTCGCGCTAAGCGAGAATGGAGACGTGATGGAACAGATAATGCTGGTTAACGTTGTGGAAGAGCAGGAAGTGCGCATTGCCGTCCTGGAGGACGGCAAGCTCGACCAGCTCTACCTGGAACGCACGAGCCGCGAGAACATCGTCGGCAACATCCACAAAGGGATCATCGTCAACATCGTTCCCAACATCGAGGCGGCCTTCGTCGAGTTCGGCTACAAGAAGCACGGGTTCCTGCACGTTTCCGACGTGCTGGCCTCCGCCGTCGGCAAGGAACGCCGCTCGGACGACATCCGCAGGCTGCTCAGCGAAGGGCAGGAACTGCTCGTCCAGGTGACCAAGGAAGGGATCGGCGACAAGGGGCCGAGCCTGACCACCTACCTGAGCCTGCCGGGCCGCTACCTGGTGCTGATGCCGGGGCTTACCCGGCGGGGCGTCTCCCGCCGCATTCAGGAGAACGGCGAACGGGACCGGCTGCGCCAGGTCATCTCCAAGCTGAACGTGCCGGACAAGGTGGGGCTGATCGCCCGGACCGCGGGCGAAGAACGCAGCCAGACGGATCTGGAACGCGACCTGGACTACCTGCTGCGCCTCTGGCACACCATCAGCCAGAGGGCCGAGCGCTCCAAGGCGCCGGCGATGGTCTATCAGGAGAGCGATTCGGTCACGCGGGCCATCCGCGACGTCTTCACGGACGACATCCGCAAGATCGTGGTGGACAGCCAGCAGGTCTACGACAAGGTCAAGGAGTTCCTGCGCGCCGTCATGCCCCGCCACGTGCGGAAAGTCAAGCTCCATGAGGACACGGACCCGATCTTCCACCACTACGGCGTGGAGGAGGAGATCGAGAAGATGCACAGCCGCCGCGTCTCGCTTCCCAGCGGGGGCTCCATCATCCTGGAGCAGACCGAGGCGCTGGTGGCCATAGACGTCAACAGCGGCCAGTACAAAGGCAGCGGCGACGCGGAGGAGACGGCGTTTCGGATGAACATGGAGGCGGCGCCCGAGATAGCGCGGCAGATACGCCTGCGCGACCTGGGCGGCGTCGTCATCATGGACTTCATCGACATGGAGGAGCAGGAGCGCCGCACCAAGGTGGAGCACGCCCTGCAGGAGGCGCTCAAGAGAGACAGGGCGCGGTTCCGCATGCTCAAGATGTCGCCCTTCTGCATCGTGGAGATGACCCGACAACGCCAGAGGCAGAGCCTGCGGCAGTCCACCTACGTCGAGTGCCCCACCTGCCGCGGCACCGGCTACGTCAAGAGCGGCGAGACGCTGGCCCTCCAGATCCTGCGCGAGATGAAGGCAAGCCTGGAGCGGAAAGGCTACGAGCGGATCCTCGTATCCGTCACGCCGGACGTAGCCAACTACCTGAATAGCGAGATGAGAGAAGACCTCGTGCAGATGGAGCAGAGCAGCGGCAGGCACATGCTCGTCCAGGCAGACTCGTCCGTGCTTCCGGGGGAGTACCAGTTGCGGTTCCTCACTGCGGAGGGCCGGGAGGTCAAGCCCAAGAAGGACTGAATCCCGCACGCCCGGCCAGGGGCGCGCCGGTTGAAAAACCTCCGCAGATGGCCTATAATCGTTGTTTTGCCGGTTCCGCTTTGTTCCGCGCTTGCGGGGACGCAATGTACGCCATAGTGGACAACCACGGGAAGCAGTACAAGGTTCGGCCGGGCGAAGAGGTCCAGGTCGACCTTCTGGCAGCCGCGGAGGGAGAGCTGGTCGAGTTCGACCGCATCCTGATGATCGGCGGCGACGGCGAAGCGCGCGTCGGCAAGCCGCAACTGCCCGGCGCGAGGATACTGGCGGAGATCATCCGGCACGAGAAGGGCCCGAAACTCACCATGATGCGGATGCAGGCGACCAAGGGCAAACAGGGCAAGAAAGGCCACCGCCAGAAGTACACCCGCATCCTCATCAGGGAGATACACCCGGAGTAGGTCGAGGCAAACGAGGCTCACGATGGCACACAAAAAGGGACAAGGCTCCTCGCGGAACGGACGCGACAGCGGCGCCCAGTACCGGGGGGTCAAGCGCTTCGGCGGGCAGAGGGTGACGGCCGGCTCGATCCTGGTGCGGCAGTGCGGTTCGCGCTTCTACCCCGGAAGGAACGTGGGCTGCGGGAGGGACTTCACGCTGTTCGCCATGGTGGACGGCGTGGTCGAGTTCACCCCCCGCAAGCGCATCAACATAATCGCCGAGTGACGGGCGGGCCTGCCCCGCGCCGTTCCAGCCGGCAACCGTGTCTGAACGGCTGCTTCCCCGACGCCGGGGGCAGCCGTCGCTATCTGATCGGACGGACGACCGCCAAGCGCCCAACAGAACGAGCACGCCATGCGGTTCGTTGACGAAGCCAGCATCCACGTCAGAGGGGGCGACGGCGGGGACGGCTGCGTGAGCTTCCGCCGGGAGAAGTACGTGGCGCGGGGCGGCCCCAACGGCGGAGACGGCGGCGATGGCGGCGACGTAATCATCGTGGCCGAAACGAACCTGAGCACGCTGCTGGACCTGGTCTCCAAGGCCAAGTTCCACGCCGGCGACGGCGGGCGCGGCAAGCCCAAGAACCAGCACGGCGCCAACGGCGACGACGCCGTCATCCGCGTGCCGCTCGGCACGGTCGTCATGGACGCGCAGACCGGCCTAACGCTGAAGGACCTGAGCGAGCCAGGGCAGTCCCTGGTCGTGGCCAGAGGCGGCAAGGGCGGACGCGGCAACGCGCGGTTCGCCAGGGCGCAGCACCAGGTGCCCACCGAGTTCGAGGAGGGCCGCCCGGGCCAGCAACGCCGCCTGCGCCTGGAGCTGAAACTCATCGCTGACGTGGGACTGATCGGACAGCCAAACGTGGGCAAGTCCACGCTGCTGAGCCGCATCAGCGCCGCCCATCCGAAGATCGCGCCCTACCCGTTCACCACCCTTGACCCCGTCGTCGGGATCGTCGACACCGATTCGTACCAACGCTTCACGGTCGCGGACATCCCGGGGCTGATCCGAGGGGCACACGAGGGCAAGGGACTGGGCGACGAATTCCTCCGGCACATCGAACGCACGCGCCTGCTGGTGCACATGGTCGATCCGGACCCGCCCGACGGGAGCGATCCCGCCGAGAATTACCACACCGTCCGCGAGGAGCTGCGCCTGCACAGCGCCAGGCTCGCCGCGAAGCCGGAGCTCGTGGTCGCCAACAAGATGGACCTGCCCGGGGCAGAGCGGGGACTTGCGGGCCTCTGCGAGGCGCTGGGCAGGGAAGTCCTTCCCATCTCAGCGTTGACGCGCCGCGGCCTGCGCGGTCTGATGGCCCGGATCCTCCACATGCTCCAGGAACTGGAGGCCGAGCCCCAGGAGGCGCAAGCCCCGGAGCTGTAGGGGCTCCGGCGCAGGCCGTCCAGAGCCCGGCGCACGGCGACGGGCGAGGAGAGAGGCGACCGGCCCCCTACTTCCCGATGCAGAACTGGCTGAAGATGCGGTCCAATACATCCTGCGGGGCGACCTGGCCGGTCACTTGGCCGAGGGCATCGGCCGCTTCGCGCAGGTTGAGGGCGGCGAACTCATAGCCCATCCCGGCCTCGACGGCCTTCTGAGCGCGGTCGAGCTCGGCCAGAGCGCGCCGGACGGCGTGCCGCTGCCGCGCGTTGAACAGGCAATCCGAAGCAGACGCGTCAAGCCTGCCCTCCGTCACCGTGCGGCCCAGCGCCTGGCGCAAAGCGTCCACGCCCTCGCCGGTGAGGGCGGATGTGTGGATGGTCTCCCACGCGAACGTTTCAGCCCTGAGCGCGCCCTCGTCGAGCACCTGAGGCAGGTCGCACTTGTTGATGACGCACAGCACGCGGGAGGGCGCCGGCGGAGTCGCGCCGGCCAGGGGATTGCCGGCCAGCGGCACCGATCCGTCCAGCACGACTACGAGCAACTGGCACGTGCCGATCTGCCGGGCCGCCCGCCTGACGGCTTCGGCCTCGGGCCCGTCGACCGCGTTGCTCAGACCCGCCGTGTCGCTCACGCGGAAGAAGACGCCGCCCAACTCGATCTCCGCGCTGACGGCGTCCCGAGTCGTGCCCGGCTGCGGATGCACGATCGCCCTGTCGAAACCCACGAGCCTGTTGAGCAGGCTGGACTTGCCGGCGTTGGGGGGACCGCATATCACCACGTGCACGCTGCCGCTGCTGGCCACGTCTCCCCTGCCCCGTTCGACCTCGCGGGCCATCTGCCCGGCGACGCGCCCGCATCGTTCCAGGAACTCCTGCTCTCCGATCAGCTCGATCCCGTGCTCGGCGAAGTCGAGCGCGGCCTCAACGCGGACGCGAAGCTCGGTGACCTGCTCCTGAAGCTCGGCGCAGCGGCGGCCCACGGCGCCCGTCAGCTTCGAGCTCGCGGCCAGCAGCTCCGACTCGCTTCGGGCGCGTATGACGGCCAGGACGGCCTCCGCGGCGGCCAGGTCGATGCGGCCGCTCAGGAACGCCCGGCGAGTGAACTCCCCCGGCTCGGCCAGGCGCAGATCTCCCGGCCCATGCGCCAGCAGGTCGTCCAGCATCATGTCCAGCAGCGCCGGCGAGCCGGGCACGTGGAACTCGACGACGTCCTCACGCGTGTAGGAGCGCGGCGCGCGCATGACGTAAGCGATGGCCGGGACGGACAGGCCCTCGCCGAACAGCGCAACGTCGCCGGCAGTGGCCCGGAAGGTGCTCCGCCATCCTCCCCCCTCCCCCCGTCGAGGCCGGAACCGCCCGGCCGCACAGCGCAGCGCCTCCGGCCCGCTGAGCCTTACGACGGCCAACATCGAATAGCCCGCCGGCGTGGAGACGGCGACGATGGTGTCTCCCGCCGTCGTCATTCGTCCGGGAACCTCAGCTCGTCGCGGGACAGCAGGAAGCGCTCCGCCTCGGCGCACCACGATCCGTTGGCCGCGCTCACGATGCGGTCCAGCTCTCGCAGGACGCTCTTGAGGGGCTCGGCCTCTTCGTCGGCGCGGCGGCCCAGCTCCTCCAGAGCCGTCAGCGGCAGCCGGAGCTGCGTGTAGATCAGCTTCTTGCCGCCCGGTATGTTGGGCAGGTCCAATATGGTCCGGGCGACCGAGTCGAGTCCGCCGACGTGCGTGACCATCCCGGCCGGATTGATGCGCCCCTCGCTCATCAGCCTGAGCGATATGCGCATGTCCTCCGTGTTGCCCCCGCTGGTGCCGACGATGTGGTGCTCTTCGTAGTGGACGTTGTAGAAGTTGAACTGGGCCGCGAAGTCCTGGCGGGGAGGCCCGGCGAAGAAGTTCAGGCAGCCGTTGCGGCCCAGCATGGCGTCCGCCTGGCGCACGAGGGCTTCGGCGGGGAAGAACACGAACGCGTCGTCCACCATCTGGCCGCAAGTGAAGGCGCGCACGAACTCAACGAGGCCCTCCGTCCCGCCGGCGACCTCGTTCGGGTTCACGTAGGCGAGTTCGCTGCCTTTCTCCGCCGCCCGCTCGGGCGGGAAGTGGCTGCGCGCCCGCGCCAGCTTCTGCGCGTCGATGTCCGTGACGAGCAGACGCTTCGGATTGCGCGGCCCGTGGAGCGCGAAGTCTATGGCGCCCAGTCCCATCGGTCCGGCAGCCGCCAGAAGGGCGCAGTTGCCCCCATCGCGGATGCCCATCTCGTGGTCATAGGTGCCGGGCGGCCAGTGGTACTGCGCGCGGAAGGCCCCCACGATGCAGGACATCGGCTCGGCCAGGGACGCCTTGAAGAATGCGTCGCCGTCGTACGGCAGCAGGCAGTCCATCGCCATGACTTCCTGCGGCATGAGGACCTTCGTCGCGTTGCCGCCGATGTACGGGTAAGAGTACCCCGGCGAGTCCGTGGACCCCTTGTAGTTGAGGGCCGGCTGAATGGCGTACATCTGACCCGGCTCGAAGCGGCCCCGCCACTTGGCGCCGACCGCCAGCAGCCGGCCTGCGAACTCGTGGCCCAGAATGGTGGGATGCTGGGCCACGTCCTTGGGAATGCGTTTGTGCGCAGGCCCCTGCTCGGCCGCCTTGTGCGAAGACATGCAGATGCTGTTGCTCACCACCTCGGCCAGGATCTCGTCATCGGCGGGGTCCGGCAGGTCGAACGTCTCCAGCCGAAGGTCACGCCGGCCGTATATCCTCACCGCGCGCGTTCTCACCGGCATGCCGCGATTCCTCTTTGGGGATCGAAAGACAGGAGGGAAGACAATGACGATTATACCGGGCTGCGCAGCGGCGAGAAAGGGAAGGAAACGCTTGCGGCAGTCGCGCCCCCGGCACGCGCGCGGACGCTCAGACCTCAGACGGCTTCTTCGCCTCGGCCTGGGGCAGAGCGAAGACCAGGCGCGTGCGGCCGACGCGTATCACGTCCCCGTCATAGAGCAAGGACCTGTTGATCCTGCGCCCGTTCAGGTAAGTGCCGTTGTGGCTCTCGCAGTCGACCAGCCAGAAGAACTCGCCGTCGTAGTCGATCCTGCAGTGCTTGCGGGAGGCCCCGGTCTCGCCGATCTTCAGGTCATTCGAGCTCCGGCGCCCGATGGTGAAAGAGCCCAGGCGCGTGATCTCGCCTTTGGTGCCGGCCTGCGATCCGTTCTGTATCTCCAGCGTCGCCTTCATACGAACACGCAACGGGATTTCGGAAGGCAAGAGCCCTAGAGGCCGGCTTCCGCAGCCCTCTCGTCCAGGGCCCGGCGCATGTCCGCAGGGGTGTTGTAGCGCTCGTAATCGGACATGGCCTGTCGGATGACGGCGCAGATGCCTTCAGGAATGGCCGGGTTGATCTCGTTGGGCGCCTGGACCATCCGGTCGAACGCGCTCGACGCCTTGCTGCCGGGCAGGACGTCTCCGAACGGCGCCTTGGCGCAGAGCATGTAGTAGAGGACGGCCCCCGCACCGAACACGTCGGCCTTCTGGTCGGCGACGGCCGGGTAGGCTATCAGCTCGGGCGCAGCGAACGAGGGGTCAACGCTCAGCGTGCCGTCCATGACGCGGGTCACCTGCGAATCCTGCCTGCCGGCCAGGGGTTTGACCAGGTCGAAGTCCGTCAGCTTCACCTGCATGCCCTTGCAGACGATGATGTTATCCGGACGGACGGCGCGGAAGACGATGTCCTGCTCGTAGGCATGTTGCAGGGCGTCGAGGACTTGGCGCTCGATGCTCACGGCCTGGTCGATCTTCAGCGGCTTGCCGGCCCGGTCGATCACGTCCTGCAAGTTCCGGCCCTCGACGAATTCCATGGCGACGAAGAACCAGTCTCCCGACCGGCCGCCCTTGAAGACGCGCACGAAGTTCGGGTGACGCAGCAGGGCCCCGTGCTTGGCGCCGCGGATGAAGCGGTTCTGGATCTCCACGTTCACCCTTTCGAGCGGCTTGAGGACTTTGACGGCAACGGGCACATTCCTCTCCCGGTCTCGCGCCCGGAAGACGACGGATATGTCCCCGTTGAAGATGATGTCCTCCAGCTCGTAGCCGGCCATCTCTGTGCCCTTCAGGGCGGCCACCGCTTCGTTGGCTTGCTGCTCCGCCTCCTTCGCGCCGAACTCGGCCAGGTCGACCTTCCGTTGGGCGGACACCGGCGGGTAAGAAACGACGAGCTGATGGCTGCCCACCGTCACGTGGTCCTCGTGGTCGAGTTGGACCTTGCCTCGGATGAGCTCGTCGTTGACCCGGGTTCCGTTGCGGCTGCCCAGATCTTCGACGAACAGACGGCCGTCGTCGAAGGTGAACTGACAGTGCCGTCGGGAAAGCTGCGGGTCCGATATGCGTATCTGGCAGAACGCCCCCCGACCTAGCCAAATGGCCGCTTCCTCGTCGCTGGGCGGGATCTCGTACTCGAAGTTGGCCTGCCTGCCCACTTCAACGCGGAGGCGGGGGTTCATGACGCTCCCCTCTACGAACTCCACCTGCCGAGCCGGAGCTCGGCTCCGGCTGCAAGAAACACCTAGCACGCGCCGCCCGTTCGGGGCGGCGCGTCCGGACCCGATGTCTCACCGCGCGAGCGCGCCGACTCAACGGCGGACCTCAGGTCAATCATCACTTCTGGCATAGACTTATAGCGCAAATCCCGGTCCTTTGCAATGCACTTTTGTACCAGGTCTTCCAGTGCCGCCGGCATGTCGGGTGCCACCTGGCGAAGCCGCAGCGGCTCCACGTTCAGGTGGTCCTGCATCCTGCGGCTGCGGTCCGTGGAAACCGGGAAGGGCCGCCTGCCGGCCAGCACTTCGAACGTCGAGACGCCGAAGGCGTAGATGTCCGTGCGCTCGTCGACCGGCTGGCTTTTCACCTGTTCGGGGGCCATGTAGCTGGCCGTCCCCCCGCGACTCAAGACGGTCCTGGCCTTCAGGCTGGCCGGTATCGTGAGCCCGAAGTCTATGATCTTCGCGCTCCCGTCTCTGGAACGCAGCACGTTCTTGGGGCAGAAATCGCGATGGATCAGCCCCTGCTCGTGGATGTACGTCAGCCCCGAGCCCATCTGGAGGACCAGGTCGAAGCGATGCTCCTCCACCCACGGAAACTGCAGGGCCACCAGCGTCTCCAGGTTCGGGCCGTCCACGAACTCCATGGCGATGTAGTAGTCGTCCTTGCCCGCGCGCCCGTAGTCGAACGTCTTGATCACATTCGGGTGGTCCAGGCGCAGCGCGATCGAGCCCTCCTCGGCCTCGAAGACCTGCTTGAACGTATCCATCATCTCCACGGACTGGGGAGTGAGGATCTTGACGGCGCAGACTCGGCCGGTCCCCGGCTGACGGGCCTTCCAGATGCGGCTCATCCCCCCCCTGCCCACTTCCTCGATGAGCTCGTAGCCCCCGTAGCGGGCCCTGCGGCCCGGGAAGATGAGGTCCAGCAATCTGGCCATGGCGGACCCGTCAAGCGCACGGGAATCGTAGCAGAAGGCCGGCACCGGCACAGACGCGGAAGAGACCCGACCGCCGCTGCATCCGGCCCGTCCGGCGGCGGCAACCGCCGACCGCGGGAAAGGCCTCGCCCTGCGCCGTCGCCGCGCCAAACCGTCCGCGCCCGAACGGGCACGCAGGCACAGGCCGCTTCCGTCAGACTGACGGCGCCGCCAGGGACATGTGGAGCTGCGTGGTGCCGAGCCCCACCACGTCTCCCGGCGCGACCTGTGCGGCCTGCAGGCGCTCGCCGTTGACAAACATTCCGTTGCTGCTGCCGGCATCCTCGACCGTGACGACGCCTCCCTGGCGCCGCAGCACAATGTGCTTGCGGGAGACCGCGGGGTCGCGCAAAGTCACGTCGCACAACTCGGCGTCGCGGCCGACGGCGAGCTCTTCGCCCTCGTGGATCACGAAGAACCTGCCTCCGCGCCTGTCGTCCCAGATGAAGAAAGCCGTGAAGTCGGCCGGCTGCATCTCGACGGCGGGCGCTGCCGCGCGCGCGGCCCGCTGGACGGCCACCGGCTGCGTGATCTGAGCTGTATCCGCCGCCGAGGCGAGCGCCCCCGCGGCCTCCGGCACGCCCTCTGCTTGTTTCGTCCGCCCGAACGTGCGCGCCAAGAGCATGGCGCTGGCCAGCTCGACGACGACCTCGCCGGGGCTGCCGAAGCCATTCTCCGTGAGAAGGCGCTGCACGACCTGCGCCGTCTGCTGGCCCACGCCGGAATCGGCCGCCGTGATCCGGCCGTACGGCCCGCGCAGCAGGGCGTTCCTGTACGCGCCCAGGGAATCGCTGTCCGCGCGCGCCGGCACGTCGGCACCCAGCATCTCCATCATCAGGGCCCCGAGCGCCGCAAAATCCTCGCCTGTCTTGGCAGCGCTGGGCTTCTTGCCGCGCGTCCGGAGCAGCTCCTCCGCGGTGACCCACTCGTCTTCGTCGGCCTCCGCAGCCCCTTCTTCCTGAGCCCCGCCGATCTCCTCGGGTCGAGGCGGCTGCGCGATGAACGAGCGCACGGCGAAGTCGCTCACCTTCACGCGCTCCTCGGAGACGACGAAGACGTTCTCCGACCGCAGGTCATTGTGGCAGTAGCCGACGTCTCCGGCCATGTCCAGGACCTGAGCGATCTGGCGCGTGAAGAGCACAACCTGGTTCTCCGGCAGGCGGTTCTTCTCGCGCAGCTTATGTTGCAGCGTGGGGCAGTCCATGAACTCCATGGCCAGGAAGAGCCGCCCGGCCTCTTCCCCCGCGTCGAGGACTTTGACGGCTGACGCGTGCTTGAGGTTCTTCAGCCCTTCCAGAGCGCGCACGAGGCCGGCCCGCAGTGCGCGATCACCCGGAACCGCCTCCTTCTTGATCACCCTGAGCGCGCACCGCTGACCCCCGTCCCGGGCCTCATAGACCACGCTGTAAGGCCCCGAGCCCAGTTCCGCGCCGAGCTTGAATCGGCCGATCTCTGCCATCTCTTCTCCCCCCGTCGCGCAGTTTCAGCAACATGGACAGACTGGTAAGCGCCTAACATCTTAGCGCTTTTGGGTGCCAAGTCAACCTACTTTTGGAGCTCGGCCGAAGGCCCACAGGAGGCACCGCTCAGGGCGCAGCCCCGGCGGCCAGCCAGCCCCACGCAGCCGCGCCGATCGCCACCACGTAGAACTGCCCGTCCATGAGCGCCTCGGCCACATCCCCGCCCCGGCCGCCGGCGCGCGCGCCCTGCTTCAGCACAAGGTAGGATGCCACGGCCCACGGCACGCCCAGCAGCAGAGGGTAGCAGTACGACGTCGTCCAACCCGCCGCGCAGCCAGCCCCCCCGATGACCAGGGCGAGCACGACCGCCGTCGCCCCGAACAGCCTGCCAGGCGCCGGCGGGCCGAGCAGGCCGGCCAGCGTCTCCCGTCCCACGATCTGGTCCGTCTCGACGTCCCGCAGGTCCAGCAGCAAAGTCCGCTCAAAGACCATCAGGAACGAGACGACGAAGGCGACTGCCGCGCCCTTCCAGAGGCCCGGCGTGGGGTCCGCGGCCAGAGACGGCACGAGGGCCGTGAGCGTGGCCCACGCCAGGCCGACGAAGAGCTCCTTGGAGCCGGCCAACTGTTCGATGCTGCGCAGCCCGAGGCGCGCGCCCAACATGCGGGGCAGCCTGACCCTGTAAAGGGAGCCGCCCACCGACCCGAGGACGACCAGGATGAACGGCCCCCATCCCAGCAGAAACGCCAGGAACAGAGCAGCGCCCGAGGAGCATGCGCCGAGCAAGAGCAGGGCCCGCTCGTTGGCCATGAAGAAATCGGCCCGGTCCGGTTCGCTCAGGTACAGCGACTCCCGCCTCACGTACTGGTTCAGGAGTTGCTGCGCCAGCACGAAGAAGAAGCTGACCGCCATGCACAGCCCGAGCGCGCCGGCGGGCTGAGGCAGCAATTGCGCCAGGGCGAACGTGAGCGCCGCCGCGCCGCCCGCGGCATAGACGTTGGCGTCGATCAGCCCACGCAGGAACATCAGGGCCAGGTATCCAGGAAGGTTCGCGCGGCGCAGATGCTCGTCGCCCAGGCGCCGGACAACCTTCCGGATCATCCAGTTCGGCGTCGAGGCGCCCGCCGTGAGACCGACCGTCTCATACCGGAGGATCTGGTCCGGCTGAAGCTGCCTTTCCGTCTCCACGTGGAAGGTGGGCTTGCCCGCCGCGGCGCTGATCTCAGCCAGGCGGCGCGTGTTCGCGCTGTGGTAACCGCCCACGACGATCATCGCGTCGACCTGCTCCGCGAGCGCGCGGGTCTCGGCCTGCCGGCGTCCAGTCGAGTCACAGGTCGTCTCGAACGCCAGGCACTCCGGATACCGGTCCCGCATCCTCTCCACAGTGCGCCGGAAGAGCTCCTCGTCCTGCGTGGTCTGGGCGACGACGACGACCTTGGGCGCCTGGGGCAGGTCGCCGACCTGCTCCGGCCCGGAGATCACGTGCCCCGCCCCGTCCGTGAAGCTCAGCAGCCCCTTGACTTCCGCGTGCCCCGCGTCGCCCACCACAACGCACATGTAGCCCTCTGCGGCGTGGCGCTGGAGTATCTGCTGCACCCGGCGCACGTGGGGGCACGTGGCGTCGAGCACGTCCCGACAGCGCCGCCGCAGCAGCTCCTGCTCCTCTTCGGACAGGCCATGCGCCCTGATCACGGCGGTGCCGATCTGCTCCGACTCGTCGCCGTCGGCAGCGACGATGCCGCGCTTCTCCAGGACCTGGAGGACCTGCCGATTGTGTATGAGGGGACCGATGGTCTTGATGGGCGCGGGCCGGCTCGGCTCGTCGGCCGCGTTGAGCACCATTCTGAGCGCTCGACGGACGCCCATGCAGAACCCGGCGGTCCGGGCCAAGATGATCCGGAACTTCTTGCGCGGCATCAGGCCGCTCCCTTTGCGCGTTGCATTCGGCGGCACGTATGCTGAGCAAGTATAGGATCAGCGTGCTGAGGCCGTCAAAGCGACCGTCCGCGCGTGCGGCGGCCGGGCGGAGCCCGGCCGGGCCCGCTCGTGACGCTCATCGCCCGCGCAACGGTCCACCGCCAGGGAACGCGATGTGAGCCACCACGATCACACGGCCGCCGGACCGTTCGCCCTGCTGGCAGTCGCATGCGCCGCTGCGCTTGCCGTGCTCGCTGCCTCGGCCGTGCCGGCCCGGGGGGAATCGCAGCCCCTGGCCGCGCCAGCCGGGGAGGCGCCGCGGCAGGCCCTTCCCCTGCGCCAGGCCATAGCCGAGCTCTCGGACGCCGTCATCTCCGTTGGTGAACCGGGGAACCGGTTCGTCCTGAGCTGGTCGGAGCGCGATCCGTTGCTAAACGGTTACGTCGCCTGCGTGTCCGAGGCGGACATGGCGCGCCGCGGCGTGGCCGTGCGGCATCTGGAGCGCATTCCGGCCGGGTTGGATCAGGCCGCCGAAGAACTCCCGAAATGCTTGCTCCAGGCATTGCGGCTCAAGGGAGACGACCTGCTCGTTCACTGGTGTGCCCGGGTCGAGGAAGGGGAGCGCTACCTGACCGCTGACGTCTACCACGTGGAAGACGGGCAGCAGGAGGCAAGCCTCCGCGTGCCGTTCCTGCTGCCGGATGAGCTCCAGGCCCTGGTGGCCGGCGAGGGAGCGCGCATGAGCTCGGAAGACGCGGACTGGCTCGAAGTGCTCGGGGAGATGTTCCCCCCAGAGGCAAAGCAAGGCGCCGAGGCCGACGCGCAAGCCGCCCTGGCCGAGGGGGATTATTTCCTCGATAAGGGCCTGTGGGCTGAGGCGGCGGTCAGGTTCCTCGGCACGCAGGGCTCCAGCCCGAACCGGGTCTTCATGCGCGGCATCTTCGCCATGCAGCTGGCGGGGCAAGAGCAGGAGGCCGCCTCGCGGGTCCAGGCCGCGCTGAAGGAGTATCCCGAGAGCAGCCCCCTCTACGCGCTTGGCAGTTGGCTGAGCCTGCGGCAGGGCAAGCCCGAAGATGCCGTGATCTGGTGGGAGCAGGCCCGCCTGGGTGACATGGCCAGGGAAGGGCTCTATAGCTACGCACGCGCCCTCATCGCGCTGGAGCAAGGCGATAAGGACGTCGCCGGGCAGGAGCTGGGACGGGCGGCGGAACTCGTCCCGGACAAGCTGTTCGTGCAGCTCAAGCTTGCCCGGTTTGACCGCGACAGGGCGGACCTGGATCAGGCCATCGCGCACTACCGCCAGGCGGCGGCCTCCAGCGGAGCAACGGCAGTCACCTGGTCGGAGCTGGCCGTCGTGCTGGATGCAGCCGGGCAGACGGACGAGGCCGTGGAGGCCCTGAGACATGCCTTCCGGCTTCGAACGGACAGCCCCGGCGTCACGCAGCACCTGGCCTCCCTGCTGAAGCGCACCGGCCGGCACGAGGAAGCGCTGGACGTGCTGAGGCGGGCGGCGGCTGCCAACCCCTGCAGGCCCGACCTGATAGCGGCGTACGGCGACGGCGCCGCTGAGATGTGGCGCATCGACGAGGCCGAGCAGGCCTACCAGGAATCCGTCGCCGCCGGGCGCGGGTTCCCGTACAGCGAGGTGCGCCTTGCAGCGATGATGGCCCTGCAGCGCCGTTACCGCGAGGCCCAGGTGCGCCTCATGGACCTTCTGGCCGTGCGCCCCGACTACCAGCCCGCGCGGATTGAGCTCAGCCGCGTCCTAGCGCAGCTCGGGCACGTGGACGAAGCCCTGTCGCTCCTGGCGGAGGCGAGCAAGAGCCCCGAGAACGAGGTGGACGCCCACCTGGCCATTGTCGACGTGGCCCTGGCCGCGGGCCGTCTGGCGGACGCCGTGCGCAGCGCGCAGATCGCTGCCTTCTCCCGCCCCGGGGGCGATACTTACGCCGCCCTCTCCGCCGCCTTCCTCGCCAGCGGAGACATTGACAAAGCCGAGAGCGCCGCCCTCACTGCCGTCCAGAAGGATCCCTTCTCCGCCCGGGCGCACGTGGCCCTGGCCCGCGTGCGCCACGTACAGTGGCGCAGTAAGGAGGCCCGCGAGGCCGTCGACAGGGCGGTCGAGCTCGGCCCATACGCCGTGGAAGCCCTGGAGTTCAGCGGTTCCCTCTGGCAAGCTGCGCGCGACTTCCGCAAGTGCGCCGAGTCCTGGCGCAGGGCGCTCGCGCTGAATCCATGGAACGCCGAGTTGCATCGCCGGCTGGCGGACGTGCTCGGCGAGAAGCTGGGCGACTGGGTCGGTGCGCTCGAGCACTACCAGAGATACGCCGAGCTGGAGGAGATGCGCACGCAGGCCACCCGTTGACCGGCGAGTCGGGGATCCTGGGGCGAAGGCCGGCGGCAGGGAGGCGACGGCCGCCATCATCCGCACACGAGGAGCATGAGCCATGGATAAGATCGAAGGCGGCATCCTGGCCGCAACGGGATTCCGCGCGGGGACGAGCCGGTGCGGCATCAAGACGGCAGAGGCCGAGCCGGACGTGGCCCTGATCGTCAGCGACGGCCCCGCCGCCGGCGCCGGCATGTTCACGACGAACAAGTTCGCGGCGGCCGCAGTACGGTGGAACCGCAGAGTGCTGCCCGCGCCCGACATCCGGGCCGTCGTGGTCAACAGCGGCAATGCAAACGCCTGCACCGGCCCGCAGGGCGAAGCCGACGTGCGGACCTGCGCCTGCCTGGTCGCCGAACTGGTCGGCTGCGAGCCGGACCAGGTCTGCGTGGCCTCGACCGGCGTCATCGGCCATCCGCTCCCGATGGGGAAACTCACGGAGGGGATACGGGCCGCCCACGACGCCTTGTCCGCCGAGCCCCGGGCAGGCCTCGCCGCCGAACGGGCCATCATGACCACCGACACGCGTCCGAAAGCCTCGGCGGTGGGTTCGCGGATCGTCGGCAGGCCCTTCCGCATGGGAGGCATGGCCAAGGGCGCCGGCATGATAGCCCCCCGCATGGCGACGATGCTGGCCTTCGTCACCACGGACGCTGCCGTGTCCGCGGCCACGCTCCAGCAGGTCGTGCGTCCGGCCGTGGAGCGGACCTTCAACCGCATCACGGTGGACGGCGACGCCAGCACCAACGACACCGTCATCGTGCTGGCCGGCGGCGCCTCCGGCGCAGGGGTAAAGGAAGATGGCACCGGCCTGCCGGAGTTCGAGCAGGCCCTCCGCGCAACGTTCGAAGACCTGTGTGTGCAGATCGTGGCCGACGGCGAGGGCGCCACAAAGGTCATCGAGGTCGAGGTGACGGGCGCGGCAGATGAGCGTGACGCCGACGTGGCCGCCCGCGCCGTGGCCGAGTCTCAGCTCGTCAAGTGCGCGGTCTACGGGGGCGATCCGAACTGGGGCCGCATCGTCTGCGCCCTCGGGTATTCCGGGGCCAAAGTGGTCCCAGACTCGTGCAGTATCCACATTGGGCACACATGCGTGTTGGAAAACGGGACACCGACTGGCCAGAGAGCGGCGTCCGAGCTGAAGGGACAGAGGGTCAAGATCGCCATAGAACTCGGCCTCGGGGCCGGAGAGGCCCGTATATGGACCTGCGACCTTACCGAGGAGTACGTCAGGATCAACGCCCATTACCACACTTGAAAGGTGTAGCGGAATCCGACACATGTGACTCGGGCCGTCACTGAGACTGGGCACTTCGCGAGGGCTGCCCGGTCCCGGACACCGACGACGACCTGTGGCACATCCATCACAAGTCCTTCGGAAGCAATGACATACGGCATTGCTGCAGGGGTCGGGGCAGGGCAGCCGGTCGGGCCTCAAAGCGGGCAGTAACGGCACGGCCTTTGCGAATACACAGGCGCCGCGAGCCGGTAATTCCGGTTGCAGCGACGGGGAGGCCGCGAGGGTGAAACTCTGACTGGCGGCGCACCGTATCCCCCTCCACCGCCTCAGATGTCATCCGGCCTTCCCGTCGCAGTTTTCTATGCCGGACGTGGAACGCTCCCCGGGGCACGATCGCGCCGTCGCCTCGCAGGAGCCAGGCAGCCGCGGCCCCGCCGCCTTCAGTACCAGCCGAGTTCGTAGGCCGTCTCGTACATCGCCACGACGTTCTCCGGGGGACTGACCACCTGAATGTTATGGCACGGGGCCAGGATGTAGCCTCCCCGCTCCCCCAGGATGCGGATGTTGTCCGCCACCTCCGCCCTCACCTCGTCGACGGAACCGAAGGGCAGCGTCCGCTGATTGTCCATGGCGCCGTGGAAGACAAGCCCGTCGCCGAAGCGGTCCTTCAGCGTCTGGCGATCCATGCCCTTGCAGCGCCACTGGATGGGGTTCAGCACGTCTATGCCGGCCCGGACCAGGTCGGGAAGGATATCTATGACGGCGCCGTCGCTATGATGGAAGACGTAGGCGCCGGCCTCGTGGGCCAGGTCCATCATCCGCTTCATCCGCGGCAGCAGGAACTGCCGGATGTGCGCCGGGGACATGAGCAGGCCCTCTTGAGCGCCGAGGTCCTCGGCAACGTAGGTGATCATCACTTTGCCCGGGACCTTCTCGTAGATGCGGGCCGTGTTCTCGTAGCAGAGGTCGAAGAGCCTGTCGAGGCAGTAGTGCACGATCTCCGGGTCGAGCGCGAGGTCCACGAAGGCCTGTTCCTGCCCGCGCAGCTCCTTGTAGGTGAGGAACGGCTCGGAGCCCCCGCCGCGCAGGGGGAGGTGCTCCTTTCCCTTGATCTGGGCCGCGATGCCCGAGTAGTCGTACCAGTCCGGGGACGGCCAGGAGTAGTTGGCCTCAATCTCCTCCACAGATCGGAAAGCGGCCAGGGGATTGTGCACGCACTCGTCATAGGTGCCGCTGCCGTAGTCCACGCGCCGGAAGCGGCAGCCGAAGATGCTCCGCCGGTCGGGGATGGGCGGCCCGACGTAGCTCGGCCAGACCGTCACGGGCATGTCTATGTGGAGCCGTTCGGCGGCCTCTGCGAGCGAGCTGCAGCCCAGGTGCTTCAGGAGCCGGGCCGTAGCTTCGGGCGTGGCCCAGTAGTCCATCGGCACCCGATCGGGGAGCTCGTGGTTCAGCACCGCCAGCCAGCGTTCCCTGGGCGTCATCCGTTCGCGGGTCAAGGGCGCCTCCGCCTGTCTCGGGGATTCAGCAAGGCAGAGGATACTGCCGGTCGGCCGATGGGTCAAGGATGAGGGGGCGCTGAATGCGGCCGGTATGACCGTCGGCATGGCACTTGCGCGCCGGGCTCTGCGAGGCTATAATGTGGACTTGAGGTGGGGCAAGCCCTTTTTGTGTTGACGAGTGAGGACTGCAACGTAGCGAACGTGGAAAAGAACCGTAAGACAGAGCTGATCGAGGGGCACAGGGTTCACGATGCTGATACCGGCTCCCCTGAGGTCCAGGTGGCCCTGCTGACCGAACGCATCAACGAACTGACCGAGCACCTGCGTCATCACAGGAAGGATCACTCCACTCGACGGGGGCTCCTGAAGATGGTGGGGAAGCGGTCCTCTTTGTTGAAGTACTTGATGCGAGAAGACCAGGGCCGGTATCGCAGGATTGTCGAGGCGTTGAAGCTGCGGAAGTGAGAGTAGAACGGTCAGTCATCCCTCCTTGCGGCCGAGCTGGCTGCGCCACGGAAGTTGCTCAGGCATGCTCCTCGGCCGTCCCAGATCTGCCGAAAGGGGCGCTCAGGGCAAGTCGCCGTACGGCGACCCGCTGGCCGCCTGCGTGTCAAGGGGGAAGGGGCACGGACCCCGTGGAGGCGCATTGCGCCCGGCCCGGAGGGCTCCTGCCGGATGAACCGCCGAAGGGGAAGCGTGACGAGCCCGCATTGTGCGTGTTGGGCAAGAGGATAGGCATTCTGAGTTAGCGCAGAGGACAACGGCTGTGAGAACGAGAGTTGAGAGGAAGGTCGCCGAACGAGTGCTGAGCATCGAGACCGGAGGCTTCGCCCGCCAGGCAGACGGGGCCGTGATGGTCCGCTACGGAGACGTAACCGTGTTTGCGTCGGCCGTCGCCGCGCGGGACATCAGGGACGTGTCGTTCTTTCCATTGACCGTGGAGTACCGCGAGAAGCAGTATGCGGCCGGCCAGTTCCCGGGGGGCATCATCAAGAGGGAGGGGCGTCCGACCACGAAGGAGGTGCTGACCTGCCGGCTGGTCGACCGACCAATCCGGCCGCTGTTCCCGCAGGATTACCACGAGGACGTCCAGATCATAAGCTGGGTGCTGAGCGCCGACGATGAGCACGATCCAGACGTGCTGGCCGTGAACGCCGCGTCGGCCGCCCTCAGCATCAGCGACATCCCGTTCTCCGGCCCCATCGCCGCCTCCCGCGTCGGCCTGGTCGAGGACGAGTTCGTCATCAATCCCCCCTACGAGCAGAGGGACAAGGGCGAGCTCAGCATCGTCGTCGCCAGCACGGCGGACTCCGTCCTCATGGTCGAGGGATGGGCGCAGTCAATCCCGGAAGAGGACCTGCTGACCGGCATCCAATGCGGACATGACGTCAACGTCGAAATCGTGCAGCTCATCAACCAGCTCGTCGAGCAATGCGGCAGGCCCAAGCGCCTCTGGAAACCCAACGTGCGGCGGCAACTGGCCATCGACCGGGTCCTGCCCGCTTACTTCGACAGGTACCGCCAGGCGGACACCGGCCCGCAGAGGGAGCGCACTGCCGCCGTGAATGCCTTGCGCAGCAAAGCCATGGAGGAGTTCTGCAAGGGCCAGGACGAAAGCGCCCTGACCGAGGCCGAGGTGGCCGTCGCATTCGATGAGATGGCGAACCGGGCCATGCGTCAGTCCATCGTGCAGACAGGACGGCGGACGGACGGACGCGCCCTCAACGAGTTGCGCGAGGTGAGCTGCGAGGTTGGCTGCCTGCCGCGTGCGCATGGTTCGGCCATCTTCACGCGGGGCGAGACGCAGGCCCTGGTCGTGGCCACGCTCGGGACCGTGCATGACGAGCAGCGCATCCTGGACCCGCTGGTCGAGGAAGCGCCGAAGAAGTTCATGTTCCACTACGAGTTCCCTCCCTTCAGCGTCGGGGAGGTCAGGCCGATGCGCGGGCCGGGGCGGCGCGACATCGGGCACGGCGAACTGGCCGAGCGCGCCCTGCGCGCCGTGCTGCCCTCGCCGGACGAGTTCCCCTACACCATCCGCGCCGCCTCGGACATCCTGGAGTCCAACGGCTCGTCCTCCATGGCCAGCGTCTGCGGAGGCACGCTCTGCCTGATGGACGCCGGCGTGCCCATCAAGCACCCCGTTGCCGGAGTCGCGATGGGGCTGGTCATGGACGCGGGGAAGGCCTACATCCTGACCGATATCGCCGGCTCCGAGGACTACCACGGCGACATGGACCTGAAGGTGGCCGGCACCCAGCACGGGGTGACAGCCGTCCAGATGGACCTGAAAATGGTCGGGGTCAAGACGGATGTGCTCCGCAAGGCGCTGCAGCAGGCGCGGGAGGCCCGCCTGGAGGTCCTCAGGGCCATGCTCCGCACGTTGCCCCGGCCGCGCGAGGAGATCTCGCCCTACGCCCCCGTGCTGATCAAGGTCAAGATAGATCCCGCCAACATCGGCAAGTTGATCGGGCCCGGCGGAAAGACCATCAGGGGACTGGAAGCCCAGTATCAGTGCAGCATAGAGGTCGAGGAGGACGGAACCGTCACCGTGTCCAGCGAGCGCGGTGGCGGCGCCGGCGATGCAGCCGCCTACATCGAGCAACTGGGCAAGGAAGTCCAGGTCGGGGCGATCTACGAGGGCGTCGTCACCGACACGAAGGAGTTCGGCGTCATCGTCGAGCTGTTCCCGGGCATGGACGGCCTCTGCCACATCAGCCAGCTCGACGAATCCTACGTCAAGGACGTCTCGGACGTCTGCAAGATCGGCGACAAGATCAAGGTCAAGGTCCTGAGCGTGGAGGACAACAGGGTCAGGCTCAGCCGCAAGGCCGCCCTCAAGGAATCGCCCCACAGCTGAGCGCGCTCGCCATCGGACAGGCAACGGGCGGCCGCGCAAGCGCCCGACCCATGGAGGCATGACGCAATGGACGACCACGTCAATGCCCTCATAGCGGCTGCCGATCCCGAGACCGTCCGGACGATGAAGAACACGCTGGAGGAGACGGGGCACGTCTGCACGGTGGCCGCCGAGCGGGACGTTGCCATCGGGGAGGCCCGCTCAGGGCGTTACGACCTGGTCGTCGCGTCCATGCAGATGGGCGACGGGGGCGGGCTGAGCGTGCTGCGGGCCGCGCGTCTCGGCAACCCCGAGTGCCAGGTCATCGTCATCAGCTCGGGGGGAAGCGGGGCCGAAGCCGCCACCGTGATGAAAGAGGGGGCGCTCTACTACCTGCAGACGCCGGTCAATCCGGTCCAGATGGCGGCGGTGATCGAACGCGCTGCCGAGCGGGTCTCGCTGGAGCGCGACCGCGCCGTCATGCAGAGCGAGCTCGTGTCCCGCTACGGCTTCCAGAATATCGTCGGCAACAGCCGGCCCATGCAGAAGGTCTTCCAGAGGATCCAACAGACCGCCCGCACGAACGCCACGGTGCTGGTGCAGGGCGAGACCGGCACGGGCAAGGAGCTGGTCGCCCGCGCCATCCACTACAACAGCGAGCGCCGCCACAATCGGTTCGTGCCCCTCAACTGCGCGGGCCTGGTCGAAACCATACTGGAGAGCGAGCTGTTCGGCCACGAGAAGGGAGCGTTCACGGGCGCGGTCAGCTCGCGGATCGGCCTGTTCGAGTACGCTGACCACGGCACGCTGTTCCTCGACGAGATCGGCGACATGCCGATCGCCAGCCAGACCAAGCTGCTGCGCGTGCTGGAGCAGGGCGAGATCGTGCGGGTCGGCAGCAACGAAGCGATCCACGTGGACGTGCGCCTGATCGCCGCCAGCAACCAGGACCTCAGGCAGAAGATAAGGGACGGCACGTTCCGCCAGGACCTTTTCTACCGGCTGAACGTCATCGCCATCAACCTGCCCCCTCTGCGGCAGAGGCAGGGGGACGCGGCGCTCCTTGTCGAGCGATTCGTGCGGGAGTTCAGTGAGCAGTACCGCAGGACCGTGCACGGCATAAGCCCGGACGCCCGCAAGGCGCTGTTCCGGCACCGCTGGCCCGGCAACGTGCGCGAGCTGCGCAACTGCATCGAACACATGATCGTCGCCACGACGGACGAGATCCTGGGCGAGGACGACATGCCCGAGTACGTCCTGGAGCAAACGGGCGAGCTCGCTGAGGAGCCCACGCTCGCCTCCATGGCCGGGCAGCCGCTGGAGGAGATCGAGAGACTCCACATCGGCCGCACCCTCGAACTCGTCGACGGCAACCGCGAGAAGGCTGCCGAGCTGCTCGGCATCGGCGAGCGCACGCTCTACCGGAAGATAGGCAAGTACAACCTGCGCTGACCAGGCCGGCCGCGAGTGGGAAAAGGTTGCCGCCGGGGTGGGACGAATTCCGAAATCGGCCCAACCGAGAAAAAAAACTTCCGGAAGCCCTTGCATGGACGGGGGGGGAAGTGGTAGAATCAGCGACGGTAAATGGGAGATCACCGGGGGAAGGGGTAGCCGAAACCTGACCCCGGTTGCGAAGAATACGGACGAGGGACGAGAGAAGGTCTTACAAAGGGGAGGGACAGCGCGGCGTTTTCTGAGAACGGCATATTTCTTGCTGTCTTTTATGCAGCTGCCTGTCCCTAAAATCACGACGCTCCCACCAACAAATGAAAGCGTCGTGAGCTGTCGGGCGAGCGCCCCCCTCCCCGGCAGCAGCCCCTCTTGCGGGTGGGTTCACCCCAGCCCACCCGCATTATTTTGTACGGGCCTCGCGCCTGGTTGAGCCGCAGGCCGGCAAGTTGCGCACCCACATTGTTTCTGCTATATTCGGTCCGTTCCGCCTCGCCGTTCCACGACATTGGCGCTGCAGAGAAACCACGAATGAGCGGCTACCAACACCTCTTCACTGCGGAATCCGTCTCGGTGGGGCATCCGGACAAAGTCGCCGACCAGATCAGCGACGCCATCCTGGACGCGTTGATCGAGCGGGATCCGAGAAGCCGGGTCGCCTGCGAGACACTCGTGACTACGGGCATGGTTTTCATCACCGGCGAGATCACCACCAGAACGGCCGTCAACTACGCGGAGATAGCGCGCCAGACCATCCGCCGGATCGGCTACACTGACCCGGCCTACGGGTTCAGCGCGGACAGCTGCGCCGTCCTCACAGCCATCGGCGAGCAGTCCCCCGACATCGCGGCGGGGGTAGACGAGAACGCCGAAACCGGCAAGGAACAGGGAGCCGGCGACCAGGGGCTGATGGTGGGCTTCGCCTGCACGGAGACCCCCGAGCTGATGCCCCTGCCCGTGATGCTGGCCCACAAGATCATGCAGCGCGCCAGAGACGTAAGGGAGCAGAAGGTGCTCCCGTTCCTCCGGCCGGACGGCAAAACGCAAGTGACCGTGCGCTACGACGGCCAGAGACCCGTGGGCGTGGACACCGTCGTGCTGAGCCTCCAGCACGACCCGGACGTCACCCGGCAGCAACTCAGGGAAGCCTTCATCGAGGAGATCATCAAGCCCTGCCTGCCGGAGGAGTTCGCGGGGAACCAGATCACCTACCACACCAACCCGACCGGGCGGTTCGTCGTCGGCGGGCCGCACGGGGACAGCGGGCTGACGGGACGCAAGATCATCGTGGACACCTACGGCGGCCGGGCCCGCCACGGGGGCGGATGCTTCAGCGGCAAGGATCCCAGCAAGGTCGACCGCAGCGCCTCGTACGCCGCCCGATACATAGCCAAGAACACCGTGGCCGCCGGGCTGGCCGACATCTGCGAGGTGCACATCGCTTACGCCATCGGAGTCGCCGAACCGGTCTCCGTCTACGTCACCACGGAGGGCACGGGCCGCATCCCTGAATCCCGTATGGCCGAGCTCATTCGCGAGTGCTTCGACCTGAAGCCGAGCGCCATCATCAGGACGCTGGACCTGCTTCGCCCCATCTACGAGAAGACGGCGGCGTTCGGGCACTTCGGCAGGCTCGAGCCCGAGTTCACGTGGGAGAGGACGGACAGGGCCGACCTGCTGCGGGAGAGGGCCGGGGTCTAAGGGCCCGCAGCGTCCGGCCGCCGCTGTCCGGCGCATCGCAACAACGCCCCGTCGGGGTGGACCTCTACGCGCGGAGGATCAGATGGACTACGACATAAACGACGCGTCGCTTGCCGACCTCGGCCAGCGGAGAATCGCCTGGGCGGACGGCGCCATGCCCGTCCTGGCGGAAGTGCGCAGGCGCTTCGAGCAGGAGAAGCCGCTGGAGGGCGTGAGAATATCCGCCTGCCTGCACGTCACGGCCGAGACCGCTAACCTGGCCAGGACGCTGAAGGCCGGCGGCGCAGAGCTCGCCCTCTGCGCCTCCAATCCCCTGAGCACCCAGGATGACGTGGCCGCCGCACTGGTGCAGCAGTATGAGACGGCGGTCTTCGCCCGCCGGGGCGAGAACAACCAGACCTATTACGACCACATCAGGCAGGCCCTGGTCCGGCAACCCAACCTGACCATGGACGACGGGGCGGACCTGGTGACAACGATCCTGACGAAGCGCACTGACCTGGCCCCCAACATCGTGGCCAGCATGGAGGAGACGACGACCGGCGTCAACAGGCTGCGGGCCATGGAGAAGGACGGCGTGCTTTTGTTCCCCGTGTTCGCCGTCAACGACGCCATGACCAAGCATCTATTCGACAACCGGTACGGCACCGGCCAGAGCACCGTGGACGGGATCCTGAGGGCGACGGGCGCGCTGCTGGCGGGGATGAAGGTCGTGGTGGCAGGCTACGGCATGTGCGGCCGCGGGGTCGCCCTGCGCATGAAGGGCATGGGAGCGCACGTCATCGTGACCGAAACCAATCCCCTCCGGGCGCTCGAAGCGGCCATGGACGGGTTCAACGTAATGCCTATGGACCAGGCCGCCGAGCAGGGAGGGCTCTTCATCACCGTGACAGGGAACATGGAGGTGCTGCGCAAGGAGCACTTCCTGAAGATGAAGGACGGCGCGATGCTGGCCAACTCCGGCCACTTCAACGTGGAAGTCAACATCGACGACCTGGCCGAACTGGCCGAGGAGATCGTGCGGGACGTGCGGCCGAACGTGGACGAGTTCCAGTTGGAGAACGGCAAGCGCCTCTACCTGCTGGGAGAGGGGCGCCTGATCAACCTGGCCGCCGCCGAGGGCCATCCGGCCTGCGTGATGGACATGAGCTTCTCTCTGCAGGCCCTGACGGCCGAGTTCGCCGTGAAAAACGGCAGCACGCTCGAGGCAAAGGTGTACTCCGTGCCCGAGCAGATCGACCGGTGGGTGGCCCGGCTCAAGCTCCAGACGATGGGCATCGAGATCGACACGCTGACCGAGAGCCAGCACAAGTACATGACCGGCTGGCAGAAAGGCACCTAGCCCCGCCGGCGGCCGGGAACGAGGGGGCGCTCGGTCCGGCTGCTGTCACACGGCCACGGACGTGCGCCGCCGTTCCTTGACGGCGGCGATCAGGGCGCGCCGCACTTGTTTGTACGCCACCTCCAGTTCCAGCGTCTCGCCGGCCCTGCGCCATTGGCGAAGCACGCGGTTCGCCCGCTGGGCAAGTTCCAGGGCAACGAGGCGGGTCTGCTCGTCCGCCAGATACGTCCTCTCCGGGCGCCGGACGTCCTGGTGCGCCGCCAGTTCCTCGGCACAGCGGAAGACGGACAGGGGCGCGTACTTGAGCTGCCCGCCGCCGTGGAAGTAACGCCGGACGGAACCGGCCTTCACGCCCGTTCTCTCCGAGATCGCGCGGTACATGGACTCCTTGCTGTCGAACCGCTGCTCCAGCCGCGGCAGCAGCTCCTGAACCGATTCGACAGGCACGCCCCGGTAGTCGCCGTCGATGCCCGGCTCCCTGCCCTCCTCTACGTCCCTGAGCCATCTTTCCAGGCAGTACTTGATCTCCGCCTGGATGTGTCTGGCCTTCTGCCGGCCGCTCAACGCCTTGTGGACGCAGTCGTACTTCAGGCTCGTGACGTCTGCAATGGCCTTGTGCATGGCCGTGTGGCTTCGGAATCGAAGCCTCCGGCGGACGTCCTCCAGCCACTCGTCAATGTCCCGATCGCCCACCATCTGCGCGATGGGGATCAGGCCGCCGTAGAATTCATCGCCCAGCCCGCGAAGGATCCACATGAGGCAATGGGGCACCCGCGCCGTCTGGCCGTCGGACTCGAACAGCCCACGGACCTGGTCCTCCGTCATCGGGAACCCGCGCTTCTCCAGCTCCTCGCGAAGATGGGGCACCAGCTTGACAAGCGCCAGAGGCCGGCCCTCCTCCAGGCCGGCCACGAGGCGACTGAACGCGGCGATGCCCACGTAGCGGGCCTCAAACAGCCGCCCGTGGCCATTGAGGAGGACGAAGTCCGCAACGGCCTCTTTCTGTGGATCCGACAGTGCCGCCAGCAGCTCGGCCAGTTTCTGCGGTCGCTCCGGAGCAGCATCCAGGCCGGCCAGGCCCGCCGCTGCCGACGATATCTCCGCGAGCAGCCCGTCGCGCAGCTCGCGCATCCTGCCCGCTACGTCCGGCGGTATGCCGGCACCAGCGCGACGGCCGGCACAGACGTCGGCAACCGCCTTTCTGACGCCGTCGCCCTCCGCAATGTCCCCCACAAGGTGCTCCGAAAGAATGTCCGGATCGATCCTGTGACCGACCGTACCGAGCACCTCAGCGCAGACACGGTAACTCTCAGCTATCTCACACGCAGCCGCTGTATCCTCCATACAATCGTCCCCGAACTCAACCGATCACAGATGAATGATGACAGAAAAAGACACGACCGGCCTATCCGCAACAGAAATGCCAGAGGCGCGTGAGAGAGGGCCGGCGCCCGGGCGAAAGCGCCGGCGGGAGACCGGGAGGCGCCGGCTTTCGTGACCGGTCGGCCAGGAGGGAGGGGGCATCGCAAGCCGTTATGGGCAAAGCACCTGCATTGTGCTCATGCGGGATCGGTGCGAGCCGTGTGGGCCTGGCGGGGTCGCGGACGGCCCTGCGGAAAACGAGCGGGGTGCAGTCCCCAGCAGATTGCAGGCCGGTCTTAGTCTGATACGGTTTGCGCCGCCCCCTTGCGCGAAGCGGCCCGCCCCGCCGGACGACGGGGCGCTAGTCGAGGCTCGGGGCCTCCTTGAGTTGCTGCCCCATGGCTCCCGGGAGGAATTGCCCGATCATGGTCACGGACTTGGCCATCCACCGGGCCCCGTTCGACCTGGCCACGTGCGAGCGCACGAAACTGCCCTGGCGGGCGTAGCCGAGGACCAGGAAGGCCGCGATCGCCAGCAACACTGCCCCCTTGATCAACCCAAGCACCGCGCCGAGCACGCGGTCCGGCGTCTCCGGCCTCAGCATGTTGATGAGCTTGCGGAACAGGAAGGCCAGCAGGTAACAGGCCAGCAACATCACGAAAAGGACGATCAGTGCGCCCGTCCCCCACCAGACCTGATGGCCGAGCTGCTGGCTGAGGAAATCGTCAACGACAAGATAGTAGAGCGAGCTCACCCACACGCTGACAATGAGGCTGACCATGCGGATGGCCTGCCAGACGAATCCCGTCCAGTAGCCGATGGCCGCGCTGGCCAGCAGCAGCAGGATGATGCCCACATCCACCGGGGGCAGCAGGCCCCAGAGCTTCCAACCTTCCTCTGCGGCGATGACCATGTTGACCGCCCTCTGGCTGCCTACGCGGAACGGTCCGTCCCACCCAAGTCAATGTACCGCGGCGCCGACCCCGGAATCAATACCGGTATGCACCCGCCGGGCCGGTTCAGATTGAAAGGTCGCACGCGTGCGGTATACTGATGAACTGCGGGGCGTGGGCTTCTTCAGGCGTCGGTCCGAGGGGACCATGGATCTGGCCGAGCAGGGACGCGCGCTTTGCACCGACCTGTACGAGCTGACCATGGCGGCCGCCTACTTCGAGCTGGGGATGACGGATCGGGCCGCTTTCGAGCTGTTCGTGCGCGATTTGCCGGAGAGCCGCTCCTACCTGCTCTGCGCCGGCCTGGCGCAGGTCGTCTCCTACCTGGAGAACCTGCGCTTCTGCGGCCGGCAGATCGACTACCTGCGCCAGTTGCCGGTCTTCAGCCGCATCGGCTCGGAGTTCTTTGATTTCCTGGGCGGTCTGTCCTTCACGGGGCGGCTGGAAGCCGTGGCGGAGGGCACTCCGGTGTTCGCCGGGGAACCCCTCCTGCGCGTGGAAGCCCCCATCATACAGGCCCAGGTCGTCGAAACCTTCCTGCTGAGCATGGTCAACTACCAGACGCTCGTGGCCACGAAGGCGGCGCGGGTCGTCCAGGCCGCCCGAATGGACGGCAGGGATCGGGCCGTGGTCGACTTCGGCACTCGCCGGGCGCACGGTCCGGACGCAGGCACGCTCGCCGCGCGGGCCTCGTACATCGGCGGCTGCGCGGCCACGTCCAACGTCGAGGCCGGATTCCGCGCGGGGATACCCATCTCCGGCACCGAGGCGCATAGCTTCATCATGGCCTTCGACAGCGAGGAGGACGCGTTCAAGGGCTACTACGACTGCTTCGGCGATCAGGCCGTCCTGCTGATAGACACCTATGACGTCGTCGAGGGCGCCAGGAAGGCGATCCGGCTCGCGCCCGGGATGCGGGCGGTCCGGATCGACAGCGGCGACATCGCCGAACTCAGCCGGAGAGTGCGCGCGCTGCTGGACGAGGCGGGCCTCCAGGACGTGCAGATACTGGCCAGCGGAGACCTGGACGAGCACCGCATCGAGGAACTCCTGCGCAGCGGCGCCGAGCTGGACGGATTCGGGGTCGGCAGCAGGCTGGTCACCAGCTCCGACGCACCGTACCTGGGCGGCGTCTACAAGCTGGTGGCCATCGAGAAGGACGGCCGGTGGGAGCCGCGGCTGAAGCTGAGCGAGGATAAGAGGACCTACCCCGGCCCGAAGCAGGTCCACCGCTACAGCGACGCCGACGGCGGCGAGCTGACGCACGACGTGATTGCCGCGGCCGAGGAGGAGTGCCCTGAGGGCGCCGAGGCGTTGCTCGGGACGGTGATGCGCGACGGCCGGACGGTCGCCGGGATGCCGGGCCTTCAGGCCATCCAGCAGTACTGCGCCGGGGAGCTTGCCCGACTGCCGGAGAAGCATCGCCGGCTGCACAATCCCGAGCCGTACCCCGTGGAAGTGAGCGAGGCGCTGAGCAGCAAGTTCGCCGCCGTCGCCCGGCAAGTGGGAGGGAAGAAGGCATGAACAGGCGGATCCTGTTCTGGGACGTGGACACCCAACATGATTTCATGGACCCGGGCGGCAGGCTGCCGGTGCCGGATGCCCAGTCCATCGTGCCGAACCTGGAAAGGCTCACCGACTTCGCCGAAGCGCGCCGGGTGCCCATCATCGCCAGCGCCGACGCGCATGCGCCCGATGATCCCGAGTTCGAGCAGTTCGGGCCCCACTGCGTCATCGGCACGCCCGGACAGAAGAAGATCCACACCACCCAGGTCCGGGGCGCAGAGGTGGTCGTCCCCGAGTACCTGGACGAGCAGATAACGAGGCTCTCCGTCGGCAGGACGCCCCAGCTCATCATCGAGAAGCAGGAGCTGGACGTCTTCTCGGTCCCCGCAGCCGGGCACATCCTGTCCCGGCGCGAGCCGCACCGCGTCTTCGTCTACGGCGTGACCACCGAATACTGCGTCATGCGCGCCGTGATGGGCATGCTCAACCGCGGCATCGCCGTGACGGTCTGCACCGACGCCGTCAAGGCCATCGACGAGACGAAGGGCGAACACGCGCTGACTGACATGCACGAGGCCGGCGCCGATCTGGCAAAGACGGCACAGGTCCTGGAGCGCATGTCCGCGATGCTGCGCGCCTGAGGGGCCTGAACGGGAACGTCCCACCGCGAGCTGCACATCGGCGACCGCACGGACTCGCCCTTCCTGTGACGCAGCCCGTCGCCCTCACCAGCCTGCCAGGAGCCGATGGACCACGGACAAAAGGAGGATCACCACAAACGGAGAGAAGTCCAGCGGGCCGGCGGCGGGGAGCATCCGCCGCACCGGGCGGAGAACGGGCTCTGTGATGGCGAAGACGAAGCGGTGGAACTCGTTCTCCCTGTGGGGCGCCGGGAGCCATGAGAAGACGACGCGGACCACGACCACGATGGTGTAGACCCTGACGACTGCGGCGATCAGCTCTACGGGATCCATTGCACGCGTCCTGACGCTTCTGAACCCGGCTCGGCCCTCCCTCATTATAGCCGGAGCCCGACGACGGGCGACTGCGCGGGCACCCGGGGGCCCGCCTGCCGGCTTCCGAGTTGATTTGCCCGAAGGCGGGCGTATAATCGCGCTCCGTTCCGGATGACGCGGCGTGAGAGCTCGTCTCCTCTTCGACGCCCCCTTGCCCGAGGAAGACTGCCATGCAGCAGCAAGGCGTCTACATACCGTACAGCCAGGAAGAGCTGATGTCCCGCGGCCCTCAGCGCACCTTCACGGGCCAGTCTCTGAAGGAGATTGCGTTCCCCCTCGGGGGGATAGGCACGGGGTGCATTTCGCTGGGCGGACGCGGCCAACTGCGCGACTGGGAGATATTCAACCGGCCGAACCAGGGCTTCCGGCCGGACTTCAGTTTCGCCACGCTCCGATGCGAGGCGGCCCCGGGCGAACCGGTCGTCAAAGTGGTGGAGTCGCCGCTTCTGCCGCCCTACTCGAGCACGCACGGGAGCGGCCACTCCTGCGGCGAGGGCTTGCCGCACATGGCCTCGAACACCTTCCGCGGCGAGTACCCGTTCGCGTGGGTCGAGTTCGACGACGATGCCCTCCCGCTGCGCGTCGTGCTGGAAGCGTTCAACCCGTTCATCCCGCTCAACGACTTCGACTCGAGCCTTCCGGCCGCGATACTGATCTACAAGGTCGAGAACGTGGCCGACGGACCGGTCGAGGGCCTCCTCGCCTGGACGATCGAGAACGTCGTCGGCTACGAGGGCTCCGGCGGGCTGGAGCGGCGGGACCTGGGCGGCAACCGGAACGTGTTCCGTTCCGAACACGGCCTCAACGGCATGGTCCTGGACTCGACGCGGTATGGGCCGGGCTCGCATCGGCACGGCTCAATGGCGATCGCGACGCCGTGTCCGGACGTCACGTACACGGGCAGCATCGGCGGGAGGGGGTTCGGGATAGGTCACAGGTTCTGGGACTTCGTGACGCGGGCCGGTTCGTTCGATGACGCCGACCTTTCCGAACCGACGCCCGAAAGGCAGACGGCGATCTGCGCGCTCGGCGCGAAGTTCTCGCTACCGGCCGGGGAGGCGATCGAGATCCCGTTCCTCATCGCGTGGCACTTCCCCAACTTCCTCAAGTACTGGCACCACGGCGAGCAGAAGCCGCAATGGCTCAACTACTACGCCGGGCGCTTCGGCGACGCGTGGGCCGTGGCGCTCCACGTGAAGGAGAACCTCGAGCGACTGCGAGCGGAGAGCATGCAGTACCACGACGCCCTGTTCGGCTCGACGCTTCCGGCGTGCGTCCTGGACGCTGCCAGCTCGCAGACGTCGACCCTCAAGAGCCCGACCTGCCTGCGGCTGGAGGACGGCACGTTCTACGGGTTCGAGGGCTGCGGCGCGACCTGGGGATGCTGCGAAGGCTCCTGCACGCACGTCTGGAACTACCAGCAGGTCCTCCCCTTCCTGTTCCCCTCGCTGGAACGCTCCATGCGCAGTACGGACTACCGCCACAACCTGCGCGAGGAGGATGGGCGGATGTGTTTCCGCCTGGCCCTGCCCCCCGGCACGTCGGACTGGGGGTTCCACGCCGCCGCAGACGGGCAGCTCGGCGGAATCATCAAGACCTACCGCGACTGGCTGCTCTGCGGGGACGACGAATGGCTGCGCGAGCTCTGGCCGCGGGTCAAGAAGGCCCTCGCCTACGCATGGGAGGAGTGGGACGCCGACCGCGACGGCGTCATCGAAGGCATCCAGCACAACACGTATGACATCGAGCTGCACGGCCCCAACCCGCTCATCATGGGCTTCTACATGGGGGCCCTGCGCGCAGCGGAGGAGATGGCGTGCTACCTGGGCGAGCACGAACAGGCGGACCGGTACCGCCGCCTCTACGAGAAGGGCTCGGCCGCCATGGACCGCACGCTCTTCAACGGCGAATACTACGTCCAGAAGTACGATCCCGAGGTCGCGCAGACGCAGCAGTTCGGCGAGGGCTGCCTGTCAGACCAGATGCTGGGACAGTGGATCGCCGCGATCTGCGACCTGGGATACCTGTTCGATCCCGACAACGTCCGCAGCACGCTTGAGTGCGTGTTCCGCTCCAACTGGCGCCCGAGCCTGGTCAACCACGCCAACCCCCAGCGCATCTACGCCATCAACGAGGAAGCGGGCTTGCTGATGTGCTCCTGGCCGCACGGCAACCGCCCCCTGATCCCCACGATGTATTGCGACGAGGTCTGGACCGGCATCGAGTACCAGGTCGCCAGTCACCTCATCATGGAGGGATTCGTCCGCGAGGGGCTCGCCGTCGTGAAGGGCGCGCGCGACCGGCATGACGGCCTGAGGCGCAACCCGTGGGACGAGTTCGAGTGCGGCAGCCATTACGCGCGCGCCATGTCGAGCTGGGGCCTGGTGCTGGCGCTCAGCGGCTACCACTGCAACGCGCCAGAAGGGCTGCTGCGGTTCGATCCGAAGCTCTGGCGCGAGGATTTCCGCGTGTTCTGGTCGAGCGGCTCGGGCTGGGGCACGTTCTCCCAGAAGCTGGGCGATGGGACGGCCGAGGCGTTGCTGGAAGTGCTGAGCGGCGAGCAGGCGCTGCGAACGCTGCGCCTGGCCGCGGACGTGCTGGGCGAGGGAGAGGTCCGGGCCGCCGCCTCGCTCGCCGTCCGCGACGTTCCCTGTTCGGTCGCGAGGGATGGAAAATGGCTCGACGTGCGCTTCCCTGAAGGCGTCGAGGTGCACGCAGGCGAGGCGCTGAGGGTGACCCTGGCCGCCTGAGATTCAGTCCTTCAGGAAGGCGTCCTCGCCCTCGAACGGCGGCGAGTAGATCATCAGCGCCCTGAACTCTTCGGTCGTCTCGTGCGGCATGATGGTGTATGCCGTGAAGCGCGGGATGACCACGGCCGATCCCGGCCCCACGAAGTGCCGCATCTTCTCCACCATCACGATCGCCTTGCCGGAGACGACGACCAGCGTCAGGTCGTGGGCGGCGTGGTAGCGCTCGCCAAGCATGGCGTCGGGCGCCAACTGGAGGACGCACACGTTCTGCGCGCGCGTGCGCTCGTATTCGGCGAAGGCCGAGAGCTCGCCCGGCTTCAGCTCGGCCACCGATTCGCGGGGGTCGAAGACCAGGTTGCGCGGCCGCTGGTTCAGCACGGCCTGCTGCCTGTGCGTCAGGCAACCCGTCGCGAACACGAGGATGGCAGCCGCCAGTAGCCAGTATGCTCGTCTCATCAAGGGCCTCGGAGTGTCGCCAGCCGCGCCCTCGGGGCGCCCGTGCTCACGCGATGCACAGAGAATATAACCGCCCGGCCGCGCCCTTTCAACTCCGGCCGCTGGCCGGGCCCGCGTCCGCTCCCGCCCTTCCCTTGCGGCGGGCCGGGCGTTTAGCGGATAGTGTGCCGGCGGGCGGCCACAGCCCGGCGGTTCCATCGCGCTGCGGGGCGTAGAGATGAGGGTAACCATCTGCTGCAAACGGTTCGGCCAGCGCGGCGGCGCCGAGGCGTTCCTGATCAATTGCGCACGCTACCTGGTCAGCGAAGGCCATCAGGTCAGAGCGCTGGCTCAGCAGCCGGACGGCGAGGTCGAGGGCATCGAGCTTGCGCGTCTGAACGTGCCGCCGGCCCCCCGCGCGTTCCAGGATCTGGCCCTGGCCAGGGCGGCAGAGAAGGCGCTGGCCGCCGAGGACGCGGACGTCACCTTCAGCGACCAGCGCTGCTGGGGAGCGCAGGTCGTCCGACTGGGCGGCGGCGTCCAGCGCGAGTTCGTCAGGCAGCGGGCCAGGAGCTACCGCACCCCACTCGGCCGGGCGGCCAACGCCCTTGCGCGGCGCTTGAGCGTCCGCGAGAGGCTCAGGCTCAGCATCGAGGCCAGGATGTACCGCCACCCCGCCCTGCGCCGCATCATCGCCAACTCGGACATGGTCCGGCGCGAGCTCGAGCGGCACTTCCCACACGTGGCTGACCGCGTCCGCGTCGTCTACAACGGCGCCGACCCCGAGCGCTTCAGTCCGGAGCTGAAGCGGAAGCATTGCCCCGCCGTGAGGCAGGAGCTCGGCATCCCCTCCGACGCGTTCGTCGGCGTGTTCGTCGGGCACGACTGGCGCCGCAAGGGCCTGTTCACCTTCCTCGAGGCTCTGGCCCTGCTGGCCCGAAAGCCGACTCCCCGGCCCGTCTACGCGCTCGTCGTCGGCCGAGGCAACGCGCGACGGGCGCACGCCTTCGCCCGCAGGCGAGGCGTCGCCCACCTGGTCCGCTTCACAGGCGACCGAGAGCCCGACGCGTTCTACGGGGCGTCCGACGTGCTGGTCCTGCCGAGCTACTACGACCCCTGCGCCAACGTGACCATGGAGGCGCTCGCCTGCGGCCTGCCGGCGATCACGTCCGCCCACAATGGCGCCTACGAGCTGCTCACGCCGGGCGGGAACGGCTTCTACATGGAGGATGCGTCGGACGCCGAGCGGCTGGCCGGCTTCATCGAGCACTTCATGGACGAGGGGCGCCTGGCCGCGGCGTCCGAGGCGGCCCGGCGGCTGGCCCTCCGCTACACCCTCAGCGGGCAGTACGCGAAGGTCCTGGAGGTGCTCCAGGAAGCCGCCGAGCTGCCCCCCAGGCGGGACGGCTGAAACCCGTCAGCACCTCTCGACGCCCGCGCCGGCAACGGCGACGAACTGATAGGCCTCCGGGGCTATCCCCGTCTCTTCCCGATACGCCGCGCGGACGACCGTTGCGAGCCGGTCGGCCCGGCCGCGCTCCACGAGGTTCACGGTGCAGCCGCCGAACCCGGCGCCGACCATCCGCGCCCCCAGGATGCCGGGCTGCCTGCGCGCCAGCTCCACCATGAGGTCCAGCTCCTCGCAGCTCACCTCGTAGTCCGAGCGCAGGCTCTCGTGAGACTCGTTCATCAGCCGCCCGAATCGCCCGTAGTCCCCCGCTTTGAGCGCCTCGGCGGCCTGCACGGTCCGCTCGTTCTCGCCGACGACGTGCCGGGCGCGCTTCAGCGTCACCTCGTCGAGCGCGTCGCCGTGTTCGGCCAGGATATCGGGCGTCACGTCGCGCAGTTGCTCGACGCCGCCGACGCGCCCGTTCAAGATCCGCGCGGCGTCCTCGCAGCGGGCGCGCCGCTCGTTGTAGGCCGAACTGCCCAGCTCGTGATGCACCATCGTGTTGCAGACCACAATCCGGAACGCCGACGTGTCGAGCGGCAAAAGCTCGTGCTCCAGGGACCGGCAGTCCAGCAGGAGGGCGTGCTCGCGGCGCGCGTGGATGCTGACGAACTGGTCCATGATGCCGCAGTTGACGCCGACGAACCGGTTCTCCGCCCGCTGGCAAAGCAGCGCCAGCTCCTTCGGGTCGGGCTGGAGGCCGGCCGCGGCGCAGAAAGCGCCGGCCGTCGCCACCTCGAGGGCCGCGGACGAGCTGAGCCCCGCCCCGATCGGAACGTCGCCGCAGATGATGCCCTCGATCGGGCTCAGTCCGTAGCCCCCTTCCAGCAGCATCGCCGCCACGCCCCTCACGTAGTTGGCCCAGCCGCCGGTGGCGGACTCGTTCCGCTCGATGGCGTCCAGGTCGAACTCGTCCCACTCGCCGTAGTTCTCCGACCAGACGCGCACCGGCCCGTCCTCGGCCAGCCGGAAGAAGAAGCGCACCTCCCGGTCGACGGCCATCGGCATCACGAACCCGCCGTTGTAGTCCGTGTGCTCGCCGATCAGGTTCACCCGGCCCGGCGCGCGCGAGCAGCGCAGGCCCTCCCTGGTGCCGAAGTTCTCCTCGAACTTCGCAACGAACTTCCTGACCGTGCCGTGGTCCAAAGCGGGTCCCTCACAGCCGTTGACGTCGATTGCGCAGAGAGCGAAGCCCCCGGCCCGCGCGGGTTCACCGCACCACGATGTTCACGATGCGGTTGGGCACGACGACGACCTGCCTGATCTCTTTCCCTTGGGTGTGCCTGGCCACGTTCTCGAGCGCGAGCGCCTTCTCCCGGACGGTCTCCTCGTCCTCGTCGAGGGGCACCAGCAGGCGGTCGCGCACCTTCCCGTTGACCTGGACGGGCAGCTCGACCCGCTCCGCCCTGGCCAACTCCCCATCGAACGCCGGCCAGGGGTGGCGGAAGATGCTCGGCTCGCTGCCCAGCCGCGACCAGAGCTCCTCGCAGAAGTGCGGCACGAACGGGGCCAGCAGCTGCACCATCCGCTCGATCATGAACCGGAGCGCGTCGAACTCTGCGCGCGCCGCCCCGGACTCGGCCGCCCCGTAGCTCTCGCGCAGGGGCAGTTTCTGGACCTCGTTCAGCAGCGAGATGATGGACGCAATGGCCGTGTTGAAATGCCAGCGCCCCTCGATGTCCTCCGTGACCTTCTCGATCGTCGCGTGCGTCAGGCGATGGACGCGCCGCCAGTCCCCCGCCAGCTCGCCCTCCCGCACCTCGCCCCGAGGGAGGCTCCTGAACTCGCCTTCGTGCGAGACCACCAGGTCCCAGAGCCGGTTGAGGAACCGCGAGTAGCCGACGATGCCGCTGTCCTGCCACTCGGCGTCCCTCTCCGGCGGCCCGATGGCCAGCGTGTAGAGCCGCAGCGTGTCGGCGCCGTACTTCTCGATCACCTGGTCGAACGTGACCACGTTGCCCTTCGACTTGCTCATCTTGTCGAGCCGGGCGACGACGTCGATCTCCTTCTCCAGCCGCTCGGCCAGTTCGGCGCCCACGTCGCACCGGCACGGTTCGCGCACGTTCAGATCGTCGCTGACAATCCGGCCGCACCGCGTGCAGATGTAGCTCTGCTTGCAGATCATGCCCTGCGTGAACAGCGTGGAGAACGGCTCGACAAAGTCGATCTGCCCGGCGTCCTTCAGCACCTTTACGACGAAGCGCGAGTAGAGAAGGTGCAGCACCGCGTGCTCCACCCCGCCGATGTAGAGGTCCACGGGCAGCCACTTCGCCACGTCGGCGCGGTCGAACGGCTCCTCCTCGCAACGGGGCGAGATGTAGCGCAGGAAGTACCAGCACGAGCAGAGCCACTGCGCGATCGTGTCCGTCTCCCGCTCCGCCTCGCCGCCGCATTCGGGGCAGGTCGTCTGGACGAACTCCTCGACGAACGTCAGAGGGCTCCTGCCCCGCGGCGTGAAGTCCACCTCCTCCGGCAGCAGCACGGGCAGCTCGTCCTCGGGCACGGCCACCATGCCGCACCGGTCGCAGTGAACCACCGGTATCGGCGCGCCCCAGTAGCGCTGCCGGCTGACCAGCCAGTCGCGCAGGCGGTAGTTGACCTCCGCCTGGCCAATGCCCTTCTCGGCGAGGTACTCGATGACCGTGTGGATGCCCTCGGGCACCTGCGTCCCGTCGAACGGGCCGCTGTTCACCATAACGCCCGGCCCTTCATACGCCTCGGCCATATCCGCCGAGCGCAGCCGCCCGTCGGGCGGCTGGATGACCACCCGGATCGCAAGCCCGTACTCCTTCGCGAACTCGAAGTCCCGCTGGTCGTGCGCCGGCACCGCCATCACGGCGCCCGTGCCGTACTCCATCAGCGCGTAGTTCGCGACCCAGAGCGGCACCTCCTCGCCGTTGACGGGGTTGACCACGTAGCGGCCCGTGAAGACGCCCTCCTTGGGCACCGTCTCCGACGATCGCGCCACCTGCCCCTGCTCGACCGCGCGGGCGACGAAGTCCAGCACGTCGTCCTCGCGCTCGGTGCCTGCCACCAGGTCGGGCACGGCCGGATGCTCGGGCGCCAGGCTCATGAACGTCACGCCCCACAGCGTGTCCGGCCGCGTCGTGAAGCACGGCATCGGCTCGCCCGTGTGGGCCACGTGGAAGCTCACCAGCGCCCCTTCGCTGCGGCCGATCCAGTTGGCCTGCATCAGCCGCACGCGCTCCGGCCACGCGCCCAGCAGCGCCAGGTCGTCCAGCAGCCGCTGCGCGTACTCCGTGATCTTGAAGAACCACTGCGGCAGGTCCTTCTGCGTGACCGGGGTGTCGCAGCGCTCGCAGAGGCCGTTGACGACCTCCTCGTTCGCCAGCCCGGTCTGGCAGCTCGGGCACCAGTTCACCGGCGCGTCCTTGCGGTAGGCGAGCCCCCGCTTGAAAAGCTGGAGGAACACCCACTGCGTCCACCTGTAGTACGCGGGATCGCTGGTGTCGATCTCCCTGTCCCAGTCGTAGCCGATGCCGAGGGACTGCATCTGGTCCTTCATGATCGCGCTGTTGCGGGCCACGGCGTCGCGCGGATGCAGCCCGCGCTTGATGGCGGCGTTCTCGGCCGGCAGGCCGAACGCGTCCCACCCCATCGGGTGCAGCACGTTGTAGCCCTGCATCATCTTGTAGCGGGCCACCACGTCCCCGAGGATGTAGTTGCGCCCGTGGCCCACGTGCAGCGCACCGGACGGGTAGGGGAACATCACGAGGCAGTAGAACTTGGTCCGCTCGTCGGCGAGGTCGCAGCGGGACAGGCCGATCCTGTCCCAGTAGTCGCGCCAGTGGGCTTCGAGGTGCGCGGGGTTGTACTGGTCGCCGGGCATTCGGTGGTGCTCCGTGTTGCGCAAGTCCTTCCGGGATGCAGACAAGGGAGCGATTATACCAGGAGGGTGGCCGGCCTTGAAAGGAAACGGGGTAACGGCAGTTGCCAGTGGTCAGTGGCCAGTTGCCAGTAACGACGGGAAACGAGGAGCAGGAGCAAGAGCAAGAGCAGGGGCGGGGGTAGGGGCGCGGCGGGCCGCGCCCTGGGAGCAGGAGCACGAGTAGGAGCAAGAGCAGGATCAGCGTTCTAGCACCTAGAACCTAAAACCTAGCACCTGAGTAAGAGCACGAGCACGAGCACGAGTAGGAGCAAGAGCAGGAGAAGGGTTGCGCGAGGGGAGCGTCGAATCTACAGCGCGCGTCGGGTATACTCGGCGCCGGAGAACCCGGAGCATGTCGAGCGAACCGCAACACACCAGGCCCCTCCTGGCGTTCGACGTGGGCAACACGTCCGTGAAGGGCGCCGTGCGCACGGAAGGCGGCTGGCAGCAGGTCTGCCGCGTGGCCACGGAGCCGACGGAGTCGCTGGCCCTGCGGCTGCGCGAAGCGCTTCCGAACGAGCCTCCCGGCTTAGCGCGGGAGGCGGAGTGCGTGGCGTGTTCCGTGCAACCGGCAGCGAACAAGGGGCTCGAGTCCTTCTGGCGCGACGCGGGCGGCGCCGGCGAGGTCGGCTTCTTCGGCGCCGATCTGCCGATCCCCATCGAGGCGCGCCTGCGCGAGCCCGAGAAGGCCGGCCCGGACCGGCTGCTGCTCGCCCTGGGCGCCAGGACGATCCACGGCGCGCCCTGCATCGTGGTCTCGGCGGGGACGGCCATCACGGTGGACTGGGTGGACGCGGAGGGCCGCTTCGCGGGCGGCGCCATTGCGCCGGGCTTCCATCTGGCCGCGCGGGCGCTTCACGAGTGCACGGCGCTCCTGCCCCTCGTCGAGCCCGCGGCCCGGCACGCCGAGGCCGGCCCGGCGGGGGCCGACACGCGCGGGGCCATCGAGCAGGGCGTCTACTGGTTCTGCGCGGGCGGGGTGCTGGCGCTGATCGGTCGCTATCGGAAGGCGTGGGACTGCCCGGGCGCGCCGGCCGTCTGCACGGGGAGCGACGCTGCCCTGCTGCTGCCCGCCCTGGGCCGGACGGGCGCGGTGCACGAGCCGGCGCTGCTGTTCAGGGGGATGGACGCCGCGCTCGGCCTGCCCGCCTAAGGCCAGACCTCACCACAGAGCTGTCGAGTTGCCGCCGTTTCGCTCTGCATTCTTCACTTGCCACTTGGCATTGCGTTATCGCCCAGGTGCCGCCAGCGTCTATACATCGCCTCCCCGACGGGCACGAGCAGCGCGGCCGTGGCGAGCCCGCCCAGGACGTCGACGGCGTAATGGTAGCCGCAGTACACGGTGGCCAGACAGAGCATGATGACGGCCACCAGGTGGAGCCACCGCACGCGCCTGAAGAAGGTCCAGCTAAACCAGAGCGCAGCGACCGCGACGGCCACGTGGCTGCTGGGAAAGGCGGCGCCGCCCTGGGGCTCCACGAGCTTGTAGACCAGCTTCATGACGCCGAAGAACGGGCCGGACTGGACCGTCTGCGGCGTGGCGCGCGGGCCGACGGCGGCCGTCGCTCCATGGAGGACAACGCCGGTCTGCGTCGCGTGCGGCCCCATGACGGGCAGGAAGACGTAGGTGAGGTAGCACAGGTAGAAGATGAAGCTCACAAGCGTGAGGTAGTGGAAGAACTGCCGCCTGTTCGTCAGGTAAAGGCCCATCCCGACGCCGAAGATCATGACGTAGTAGGAGAAGTAGAAGAGGTAAAAGGCCTCGCTGACCCACATGTAAGGAGCGGCGGCCATGAAGGTCCTGCTCAACTGCGCGCCGAAGAGCCACTGGTCCAGGTCGATGAAGAAGCCGTCCTGCACGGTGGGAACGAAGAGGCGGTCGAGCTTGTGCGTCTCGCAGTAGAGGAAAGTATAGAGGATCATGGGGTAGAAGGCGCGCAGCAGGGCCAGGAAGCCCGTCCTGCGCGGCGCGGCGGCGCGGATCAGCACGTGGTCGGCGACCAGCACGGCGGCGTGCGCCGCCAGAAGGAGCACCCAGGGCCGCTGCCCGCTGCCGTGGAAGAACAGGATCAGCAGGCCCACCAGGACGATGTATCCCTGCGTGAGATAGTCCACGAGCCGGTAGTGGCGGAATGGGCCTTCGGGGCGTTCGGGGCCCAGCTCTAGTGGGCTGTCAAGGAAGTCGTCTTGCATTTTCGCACCTACTGCTCGATAGCGGCCGCGGCCCTGTAGGGGCACGGCGCGCCGTGCCCCTACGTATCAGTCCGCACATGACACCGGCTGCAGAACGCAAGGTTGCTTGTTAAACAGGCCACTAGAGCCATCCATTGCCCTCGTACCATTCGAGGGTCAGCCTTATGCCCTCATCGAGCGGGGTCGCTGCCACAAAGCCGAAATCACGCGCGGCGCGCTCCGTGGACGCGACCCATCCCGGCGCCGTGTACTCGGGGATCTTCGCCAGGTTCACGATGCTGGGCCGGCCGGTGACCTTCGACCACAGACTGCGCGCCAGGCAGACCGGATAGAGCGCGAACGCCGGCACGTAGAGGCGGAACGGCTCGGTCCCCATGGCTCCCGCGATCTTCGAGAGCAACTCCTGCTGGGTGCTGGGCTCCGGATGGGCCAGGTTGTAGACGCCGCCCTCGCAGGCTGCGCATTGCATGGCCCTCACCACCCCCTCGGCCACGTCCGGCGCGTATATGAGGCTGATGGGCTGCTTGCCACCGCTGATGAGGGGCGCGAATCCCTTGCGGACCGACTTGAAGGCCAGGAACAGGTCCGCGTCCCTTGGGCCGTAGACTGCGGCCGGCCTGAGGATGACGTAGGGCACGGCCTGTTGCCGGACGTAGCGCTCGCCCAGCAGCTTGCTCTCCCCGTAGGGCGTGACGGGGCGCGGCTCGCCCTCCTCCGAAGCCGGCGAGCCGGGCAGCGACGGTCCGGCGGCCGCGAGGGACGAGACGTAGACGAAGCGCCGCACGGCAGGCACGGCCATCTTGCACGCCTCCAGCAGGTTGCGGGTGCCGTCGGCGTTGACGGCGTAGTATTCCCCCTTCCGCACGGCCTTGGTCTTGCCCGCGCAATGGACCACGATCTGCGCGCCGTGGACGACGGCCTGCAGGAGCCGGACCGATTCGAGCGAGCCGTAACGGACGTCCACGCGCGGCAAGTGCCCTTCGATGAAGCGCGTGTCGCTCGTCCTCCTGAGCATGACGGAGACGTCGTGGCCGTCGAGCAGCAGCCGGTCCAGGATGTGGCTGCCGACAAAGCCGTTCGCTCCGGTCAGCAGGACTCTCACAGTGGCTTCTCGAAGATGCGGTAGGTCTTGGAGTGCTTCGCGCCCATCCGGTCCATGGCCCGGCGCAGGAGGACGTTGTCCTCGAGGATCCACGAGAGCTCGGCGGATCGGTAGCCGCGCGGCAGCCCGTTCCGGAAGGTGTGGTAGACGAGCAGGATGTCGATGCCCCGTTTGCGGTGCTCGCGCACGACGCCCATGGTGAGGACCCTGACGCGGTGGATCTTGCTGCGCCCGAGGAGGATCGCGACCGCGCCGAACGGGAACAGGCGGCCCTTTGCCTTCTTGAAGAGGGGATTGTAGTCCGGCAGCGCCAGGGAGAAGCCGACCGCCTCGCCGTCGATCTCCGCGATGAGGGCGAGGGCCGGGTCCACGATCTGCTTCAGGCTGTCCGCGATGAACCTGAACTGGCCCTCGGTCATGGGCACGAAGCCCCAGTTCTCATGCCACGCCTTATTGTAGACGGAGAACACCTTCCGCACATCCTCGTGGAAGTTGCGCATGTCGATGGTTCGCACCACCACGTTCGCGCGGTCCTGGAGCTTCCGGCTGAAGCGCTCGATGTAGTCCGGGATCGCTCCCTGGTATTCGTACTCGTATGCCACAAGGTCCTTTGCCGTCGAGTAGCCCAGCTCGGCCATGAAGTCCAGGTAGTAGGGCTTGGTGTAGGGCATCATGATGGCCGGCGGCCTGTCGAATCCCCAGGCGAGGAAGCCGCACTCCTGGTTGGTGGAGAAGTTGAACGGGCCCCGTATCACGGACATGCCCTTCGCGCGGAGCCAGTCCTCGGCCGACTCGGTCAGGGCGCGGGCGACGTGCAGGCGCTCGACGCTCTCAAAGAAGCCGAAGAACCCCGTGCTCTCGCCAGCGAACTCGTTGTGACGTCTGTTGACGTGGGCCGTCATCCTGCCCAGCACGTTGCGCCGCTCGTCCAGCGCGAGCAGGTAGCGGACCTGTGTGAACTCGAAGATGGGGTTCTTGGGGCTGAAGAACTCCTTTCGCTCGGCCAGCATGTGGGGGACGAAGAGGGGGTCGCCGGCGTAGAGCTCGAGGGGGTACTCGATGAACCGTTGCATCTGGCGCGGCGACGCGACCTCGGCGACTTCAACGCGCATCGGCAGGTCCTTTGGTAGACAGCCCGAGGCCCCGGCAGGTGGCGTCAGATGACGTGCAGCTCCCGCCCGACCTTCCCCATTTTGTCCAGGGCGAACGCTATCTGCTCGTCCGTGTGAGTGGCCATCAGGCTGACGCGCAGCAGGGCTTCGTTCGGCCCCACGGCGGGGGGGACGGCCGGGTTGACGAAGATGCCCTCTTCTTCCAGGCGCTTGCACATCTTGAAGCACGTCATCATCTCGCCCACGTGAACGGGGATGATGGGCGTCTGGCAGTTCCCCACGTCGAATCCGAGCTCTTCCAGTCCGCTCTTCATCAGGCGCGTATTGTGCCACAGCTTCTCGATCCGCTCGGGCTCCCTGCGCATGATGCGGAGGGCCGCCAGCGCCGCCGCCGCGTTCGGAGGAGATATGCTCGCGCTGAAGATGAGGGCCCGCGAGTTGTGCTTGAGGTACTCGATCGTCTGCCGCTCGGACGCAATGAAGCCGCCGAGGGAGGCCAGGGATTTGCTGAAGGTCCCCATGATGAGCTGCACTTTGTCGGTCATCCCGAAGTGATCGCAGGTGCCGGCGCCCTCGCGGCCCAGCACGCCGATGCCGTGCGCGTCGTCCACGAGCACGGCCGCGCGGTACCGCTCGGCCAGCTCGGCTATCCTGGGCACGTTGGCGATGTCGCCCGTCATGCTGAAGACGCCGTCCACGGCGATGAGCTTGCCGGCTTCGAGGGGCAGGTCCTTCAGCCTGCCCTCCAACGCCTCCATGTCGTTATGACCGAACCGGACGAGCTTCCCGAAGCAGAGGCGGCACCCGTCCATGATGCTGGCGTGATCCTCCCGGTCGGTCATGACGTAGTCCCCTTTGCCGACCAGGGCGCTGATGACGCCGAGGTTCACCTGGAAGCCCGTGGAATAGAGCACGGCGGCCTCCTTGTGGACCAGGTCCGCCAGCTCCTGCTCGAGCACAAGGTGGATGTCGAGCGTCCCGTTCAGGAAGCGGGAACCGGCGCATCCGGAGCCGTACTTCTCCGTCGCCCGCTTGACGGCCTCCTTGACCTCGGGATGGTTGACCAGGCCCAGGTAGCAGTTCGAGCCCAGCATCACCACCTTCCTGCCGTTCATCAGCACTTCGGTGTCCTGGGCCGATGAGATGGGGCGGAAATAAGGATAGAGCCCGGCTTCCCGCACCCGGTCAGCATCCTTGAACTGCCGCACCTTCTTGAGCAACGGCAAGTTGTCGTCGTTCGATTGCTGCATGCCGAATCCCCGCCGCAACATCTCCTCAGTTTCCGAAAGCAATCAAATAACCCCTGGACGGGCAAATGTCAAGTCATGAGCCATGGCGAAGCGCGGGGAGAGGGGCCAGCCCTCCGCTGACAGCGGGAGGCGCGTGATCTCCCCAGACTGAGCGCGGGTCCGCGCGCGGGGCGGAGCACGGCAGCACGCTTCGGCCTGCAGCGACGTTCCATCCGGCCGGGCAGGCGCTCCCGTGGGGCTCGCGTGAGGCGCTTGCGACGGCGCAACCAGAGGCCAAAACCGCTTGCGTTTGACTCCGCCGTTGTGTAACATCGTAGGCGGATCAGGCGGTTCCGCCCCGGCGGGGTAGAGCGCCGTTTCGCCAAGGTCAAAAGGGGCTGCCATGCCGGAGGAAACGTCCCCAAGAGCTGCGAGCGAGCAGGGACAACCTGCCACCGGTGGTCTGATGAAGAAGGTATTCGGCAAGAAGGGCAATCCCCCCAATCCGGGCCAGGATGAGGGGTCCCCCCGGCAGGGAATCGCCCACATCCCCGCGACCGTGCTCACCGTCGAATACGTGGATGACAGCGAGGGAATGGACTCGGCGCTTCGAGCCGTTAACGACCACGTGCGCAAGCTGGAGCAACAGGTGGGCGCCATCGAAGAGAGCCAGACTCGCATGGTCGTCGCCATCAACCAGCAGGCCAAGGACATAGTGAAGGCCATCGAGTCGATCGGCCGGCGCATAGACCGGCTCTACACGCGCATCAGCGAGTTGCTGGCGGGCGCGGAGGGCGAAGTCGCCACGATGCTGGAGGATGTCGAGGCGCCTGCGACGGCGCGCGAGGCGGCGGCCGGAGCAGTAGGCGGGGGGCTGCCGGCCGACGTCGCCGATGATCCCGACCACCAGAACGCCTGGCGGATCGCCCGCGTGCTGGCCGCCGACCTCGAAGCATACCACGAGGAAGCCGTCAAAGAGGGCGTCATCTACGGCACATTCTACCGCGTGCTCAAGGAACCCATAGAGAAGGCCCGGAGCACCTACGAGCAGCGCGTGAGCAAGGAGATCGCGGAGAACTACGACTACTTCTCCAAGGCCCTCGATGAGCTGATCGCTCGCAAGAGCATGGAGCTCAAGGAGGAAGGGCGGGTCTAAGCTCCCGCGGGTGGGGTGTCCAATCCGTCGGCCTTCGCGGTTCGCCGCCGTGAGAGATGCATTCGTTTACATTGCGGTCGTCTTCTGCCTGCTCGCCGCTGCCACGGCGTCCACGGCAAGGGCCCAGGTGTACCAGGAGTACTCGGCCGCCGTAGACAAAGCCGGGAAGACCGCGCCCAAGGAAGCCCAGAAGGGGGCCGAGGAACGCCCCGTCGAACGGAAGGCCGAGGAGATCTCGCGAGAAGCGGCCGAGAAGCTCCGGGTCTTCGCAGGTCGCGTGGATAAGCATATCGAGGCGCTCGCCAGGGTGCGCCTGGTCGGGTGGATCGCCTTCGCCGCAATGGCGGCCGCCGGTTCCCTTTCGCTTCTGATGGGCTGGTCCCTGTTCGAGGCTTTCCTCACGCCTTTCACGTCCGTGTGGGGTCTGGCGACGGGCGGCTTCCTCGGTTTCTCCGCCCTGCAGGCTCTTCGACCCGAAGCAACGGAGGGCATGCAACTGGGCGCTCTGGCCGCCGGAGCCGTCGTGGGCCTGGCCGTCTACTTCTTCGCAGCGCGCAAGGCCAAACCCGTGGCCGCCTTCCTCGTGATCCTGTCGCCCTTTGCAATCCTCTCCTGCGTCCTGTTCCCCGTCAACGCTTCGCTCGGGATGATCGTCTTCCTGATCGGCCTGCTGGGCGGCGGGGCCACCATGATGTGGATGACCACGATGATCATGATGGCCACGGCCGTGTTCGGTGCTTGCTCTCTGATCGGCGCCTACGGCCTCCTGTCGTACCTGCTGCGCGCGCACGCGGAGTTCCTTAAGAACTCGTTCGCCTGGCTGCTGGAAGACCCCCTCTTCCTTCTGATCGTGTTCGTCGTTGTGACCTACTTTGGGCTGCACTTCCAGCATGCTTCGGCGCAACCGTCCAGGTGAGGGCCGGCCCGGCCCGAGCCGAAATGCTCGCCCCTTCTGGGGCAACAACTGCACAAGGCTTATGATCCGACCGCCTGAACAGGGGGGGCCACATCATGCCCGACGAAGGCCTGGACGTCGTTGCCGCCGGCCACGTCTGCATTGACATCACGCCCGCTTTCGGCGCGGTGTCCGGGGCGACAGTGGCGGAGATCCTGCGGCCCGGGCAACTCGTCCGCATGGAAGGCGTGCAGATCAACCCCGGCGGAGCGGTCGGCAACACGGGTCCAGCCCTGCACCGGCTGGGGCTCCGCGTGGCCCTGATGGGCAAGTGCGGCGCGGACCCGTTCGGCCAGATACTCATGGAACGGCTCCGCGAACTGGCCCCAGGGGCCGAGGCGGGCATGCACGTGGTCGAGGGGCAGAACACGTCGTATACGATAGTGATCGCTCCGCCGGGCATCGACCGCATGTTCCTGCATTGCCCCGACGCCAACGACACGTTCGGGCCCGAGGACGTTGACCCGGCCGTGGTCGGCCGGTCGCGCCTGTTCCACTTCGGCTACCCGCCGCTGATGCGAAGGATGTACGCCGACGGCGGCGTCGAAGCCGAGCAGATCCTGGAGTGCGCGGCCCGGGCCGGCGCCGTCACGTCCGTCGATCTGTCATTCCCCGATCCTGACAGCGACGCCGGGCGCGCCGACTGGCAGGCCATCCTGCGCCGCATCCTGCCCCGCGTGGACGTGTTCCTGCCGAGCCTGGACGAGCTGCTCTTCATGCTTGACAGGGGCCGCTTCGACGAGCTGGCGCGCAGGGCGGCAAGCATTGCTGCCGGGGCGACGGCGGACGACCTGCGCGGCCTGGCCGACCGGTGCCTGGACATGGGCGCTTCGGCGGTCGGCATCAAGTGCGGGCATGCCGGTGCCTACCTCAAGACGGGCGACCCCCGCGGGGCCCTGCACGACCTGCTCCCCTCGCCCGGGCTCTGGCGGGAGCAAGAGCTCTTCGAGCCCTCATGCAAGGTGGATCGGATCGCAAGCGCAACGGGCGCCGGAGACGCAGCGATCGCCGGGTTCCTGGCCGGATTGCTCAGGGGCGAACCCCCGCAGAGGTGCATGGCGCTCATGACCGCCGTTGGGGCGCAGAACCTGACGGCCGTCGACACCGTCAGCGGGATCAAGTCCTGGGAAGAGACCGTTGCGGACTTGGAAGCCGGCCTGCCCAAGAACCCCGTCCCCCCTGCCCTGCGCCAACTGACCGCATAGCAAAGGCCGGTCCAGGCGGCCCGACGCGCCTTCCTCATCCTTCGCCCGGCTCTTAGGCACTCAGCAGGTACAGGCCGAGGGCCAGCGCCAGGCAGTAGACGATGAGGCGGAACGTGCGGTCGCTGAAGCTCCTGTTGAGGCGCGCGCCGGCCGCCGCGCCGACGACGACGCCGGGCAGCAGCAGGAGGGCGAGCAGCGCGTTCTGCGCAGTCATGAGCCCCTGCGCCGTGTACGGAATGAGCTTGACGAGATTGCCCACGAAGAAGTACTTCAGCACCGTGCCGACGAAGACGCGCTTGTCCAGCTTCTGAGGCAGCAGGAAGAGGGTGATCAGGGGGCCGCCGGCGTGGGCCAGCGTGGAGGTGATGCCGGCGAAAGCGCCCAGGCCGACGCCGTGCCACACCTTCGGCCGGTAACTCGACTCGGGAGCCCCGAGCCGGCGCTCGCGAGCCATTCGATAGAACTGGACGCCCACAAAACCCACCGAAAGGGCCCCGACGAGCCGGTTCATCCACAGCTCGGAGTCCGGCAAGTGCAGGAACCATTGGAGCGCAAAGGTGCCCGCCGCAACGCCCGCCAGCAGGCCCGGGATCAATATGGCCAGGTTCCGCCGATCGTGGTCCCGGAGGTAGTGGATGATCGAGAAGACGTCCCCCGTGATCAAAACCAACAGCATCACGGACAGCATGTCTGCCGGTCCGAGGACGGTCGCCATCAGAGGGACGGCCAGAGCGCCCGCCCCGGCTCCGAAGCCGGCCTTCGAGAGGCCGACCAGGAGGGCGGCGGTCACCGCCCCGACCCATTGCCACACCGTGAGATCGCTGATGCTCATGCGCTCCCTCAACAGGGCTAACGCCTCGCCGTGCCGGCCGACCAAGGCACGCCGTGCCCTGCACGCCCGGCCGCCCAGCGGCACGGAACCGGGGATCATAGGGAATCGGCGCTCCCTTTTCCACGAGATCGGGGCATTCGGGTGGGACCAGGGCCCGGGGGGCGGGCGAGTTTCCGCTTGCACGGACCCTCCGCGGGCCGTAGGATGAGGTCTCCGGACATGAGGGGCTGGTGATGTACTACCTGATAGCCTTCCAGATGCTGTGCGGCTGCTTCAGCACGTTTGTGGCCGCCCGGAAGGGGCGCAACCCGATCCTCTGGTGGCTCGTGGGTGCGCTGCTTCCCATCTTTGGGGTAGTGCTCAGCCTGGCCTTGACGGCTGCGGACCGCACGCGTGTCTCCGCCGGGGGGCGCGAGGGGGCCCCCGAACAGGCCCGGCAGGGGCAACGAATCCCCAGACGTTGCTGCGGATCGTACATACCGGACTGTCTGGGCTGCCCCTTCTTCCGGCGCCAGCTCTTCCCGGCGGGGCGCGGGGAAGGCACGAGGGGCTACTGCGATCACCTCCACAAAGAGCTGCGGTCCACGCCTGAACGGCGGGGCTCCAAGGTCACCATCGAAGACCGCTGAGGGCGGAAGTCACGGGCAGGTGCCGACCCGTGTGGTTTTGTGGCAACGGCCCTTGACTGAACTCAGGCGCTCTGATAGAAATGGCGTGTCAAGACCCAGGCAGCGGGCAGTGAACTGGGCAGTCAACTTCTGACGGAGTGCTTTCCGATGATCATCAAGCGTGCAGGGGGCCTGTTCATCCTTCTTGTGGCTGCGTGTTGTCTGGCACGTGCCGGCTTCGCCCAGGAGGGCGTGACGGCTGAGTCAGTGCGCCGCGCCATGGAGGCGCTTGAGAAAGCGCCAAAGTACGAGCGCGCAGGGAAGCGAGCCGATGTCGTTAACGCCGGTCAGGTAGCCATCAGCCCCCTCATCGACGTCGTACGGGGACACGGGGAAGCAAAAGACGTGAACTACATGGGCCACTGCATCCTGGCGCTGGGCGAGTTGAAAGCGCGCGAAGCCACCGACGTGCTGATCGATGCGTTGGGCAGCTCCAGCCTGCAACTGGCCTACTGGTCCGCCACTGCGCTCGGGCAGATGTGGGAGGGCCTGGGCGCCTCCGAGCCGCAGGCCAGGCAAGTGAACGCAGCGCTGTTGGCCGTCCTGTACTCGCAGGTGCCGGACACCTTCGTCTACGGGCCCGGCCTGGCCCTGGTCAAGATCAACGGGATCCCCGCAGCCCGTCCGGAGAGTATGGCAGCGGACGAGCTCCGGGGCGCGATAGACGCCTGGCTGGCGGGCAACACGGGTTCCGTTCCTCCGGCCGACCAGCAGCCCTGGCAGCTCAACCTGCGCACCGTGCTCGCCACCCAGGATGAGGCAACACGTCAGAACGCGCTGCAGGCCCTCCGAGAGAAGCGGGACCTGGGGCCCGTCGAGCCCATGCTGGACGCCCTGGCGAACGAGCAGGGCGCGTCTGCACCTGTGCGCCAGGCGCTGGGCCAACTGCTGGGCGAGCTGACGGGCGTGGCCTTTCCGCCCGACATCCCCGGCGGAGCCGGCGACACGGCGAGCGAGGTCCAGGTGTGGCGGCTGCAGTGGTTCGCGGAACTGGCCAGGCACGCCGAGCCCAGGTACGTGGCCTACTCCTGGCGCGAGTTGGAGATCAGCCTGCGGCAGTACGCCGCTGATCCCGGCGATACAACCGCCGGCAGGATCGCCTACTTCCGGGCCGCCCTCATCCACCAGGTTCCCGACCCGGACGCCATACCGACCATAGCCACACCGAAAGCCAAGGAGCTGCTGACCGACCCCCTGACGACCAAGAAGAAGATCGCCGATGCTATAGCCGGCCTGGAGAAGAACCCGGACGACGCCGAGAAGACAAGCCACCTGCGCCTCATCGAGGAAGAGCTGGACGACGCCAAGAAGGCGAAGTACGCCAGAGACGTGGCCGCCCTGTTCCTCCCGAGGCTGGCCAAGCTTGCCCGCGAAGAGAAGAACTCAGCGGTGGCAACAACGTGCGGCAATATCCTGGGCAGGGTCAGCATGTACCCCTGCCCCCTGGACCACCCGCAGCTCGACGTGCGTCAGGCCCGGCTGGACGAGTGGCTCCAGAACACAGGCGTTGAGCTGGCCCCGTAAGCGAGCGCCTAAGAGCCGCTCGCTCGCCGCCTCTCAGGGCGCTTCCAGGTCCCGCCCTGCGGGGATTCATGCTTCGGTACAGCGCACGAAGTGCCCGGGACTCACCTCACGCAAGTCCGGAACGGCCGCCCTGCACACCTCATCGGCGGCCGCGCAGCGCGGATGGAAGGGGCAGCCCTCCGGCAGACCCGTCGGCGCAGAGACCCGGGCCTGCACGCCCGCCGCTCCGCCCCTGACTTCAGGATCGGGGGCCGGTATCGCGGCCAGAAGCAGCTTCGTGTACGGATGGAGGGGCCGGCTGTAGAGCTCGTCCCTGGGCGCCATCTCGACGATGCGGCCCAGGTACATGACGGCCACGTCGTGCGAGATGTGCTCGACCACGCCCAGGTCGTGTGAGATGAACAGGTAGGAGATGCCGCGCTCCTCTTGCAGGCCCGCAAGAAGGTTGATGATCTGGGCCTGGATGGAAACATCCAGCGAGGAGACGGGCTCGTCGCAGACGACGAAGTCGGGATTGAGTGCCAGGGCGCGCGCAATGCCGATCCTTTGCCGCTGCCCGCCCGAGAACTCGTGGGGGTAGTGGTTCACGTACGCGGCCGACAGGCCCACGCGTTCGAGCAGTTCGCCGACCATCCGGCGGCGTTCGCGCCCGCTCCCCTCACCGTGCGCCCTGAGCGGCTCGCCGACGATGCTTCCCACCGTCATGCGCGGATCGAGCGAGCCATACGGATCCTGGAAGATGATCTGCATGCGCCGTCTCAGCGCGCGCAGGCGGCGGGCGTCCAGGGAATGCACGGGGACTCCGTCGAAGAACACGCGCCCGCTCGTCGGCTCGAGCAGCCGCAGCAACGCCCGGCCGGTCGTGGTCTTGCCGCACCCGCTCTCGCCGACCAGGCCCAGCGTGCGACCGCGCTGCACCGCGAAGGACACGCCGTCCACGGCCCGCACGTAGCCGGCGACCCGGCCGAACACCCCTGCCCGCATGGGGAAGTGCTTGACCAGGTTCTGGACGTCGAGGAGAGGCTGCTGCTCAGGCATCGCCCGTTCTGCCTCCGGCTTGACTGACAAGCGTGACCGGCGGTGTGGCGCCCGGCTCCCAATAGCCTTCCAGCCGAATGCAGGCCGCCCGATGCCCGGGCCTGACCTCCCGAAGCTCCGGGCCCACCCGGGAGCACGCGGGAGCGGCCATGTAGCAGCGCGGATGGAACCGGCAACCGCTGGGGAAGCGGCGCGGATCCGGGACCTGTCCGGGTATGGCCTCCAGCCTATTCTTGCGCGCGCCGAGCGCCGGCAGCGACCTCAGCAGGCTGACCATGTAGGGATGCAGCGGCTCGGCGAAGATCGGCCTGACGTCCGCGCACTCCACGATCTGGCCCGCGTACATCACCGCCACCCTGTCCGCCACCTGCGCCACCACGCCCAGATCGTGCGTGATGAGCAAGACGGACATGCCCAGCTCCCGCCGGAGCTCCTCCAGCAGGCGCAGTATCTGGGCCTGGATGGTCACGTCGAGGGCCGTGGTGGGCTCGTCCGCGATCAGCAGGACCGGCCGGCACATCAGCGCCATGGCGATCATCGCGCGCTGCAGCATGCCGCCCGACATCTCGTGGGGATAAAGGCCCAGGCAGCGAAAGGGGTCGGGGATCCCCACCCGCTCGAGCATGTCGACCGCCATCTCCGCGGCCTCCGCGCGCGAGACGTCCCGGTGCGCCAGGACGGCCTCGGTGATCTGGCTGCCAATGGTGAAAACGGGGTTCAGGGCCGTCATGGGCTCCTGGAAGACCATGCCGATCTTACCGCCCCGTATCCGCCGCATTCGCGCCGGCTCAAGCCGGAGCAGGTCCTGCCCCTCCAGCAGGACGGCGCCGGACACTATCCTGCCCGGAGGCGAGGGCACAAGCTGCATGATGGACAGGGCCGTGACGGATTTCCCACAGCCCGATTCGCCCACCAGGCAGAACATCTCGCCCCGCTCGATGGCGAAGCTGACGCCGTCCACGGCGCGCGCCACACCGTCCTCGGTGTAGAAGTAAGCGGCCAGGTCCCGGACTTCCAGCAGCGTTTCGGCCACCGGCGTCCCTTTCTACGCGGTCTTCAGACGGGGGTCCAGGGCGTCGCGCAACGCGTCGCCGAACACGTTGAAGGCCAGCACAAGCACCAGCAGCGCCACAGCCGAGCTGACGAACTGCCACCAGACGAGCGGGTGGCGGGTCAGCTCCATGTTCGCCGTGGAGATCATCATCCCCCACGAGATCGTGTCCGCCTCGACCCCGACCCCCAGGTAAGTGAGGACGGCCTCCGACATGACGATGCCGCTGAAGCCGAGCGTGAAAGCGATGATGACGATGTGGAACACGTTGGGCACCAGGTGGCGGAAGATGGTGCGGAAAGGGCCCGCCCCGACGGCGCGGGCCGCCAGCACGTAGTCGGACTCGCGCAGCTTGAGCGTCTCCCCGCGGATCAGGCGGCACAGGCCGACCCAGTTGGTCACGCCCAGGGCTATGCAGAGCTGAACCGTGCCCTTGCCCATCACCGTCATCAGCGCGATCAGCAGCAGGATGCCGGGGATGCAGGCCAGCGTGGAGTAGACGTAGACGATCAGGTCGTCCACCGGGCCGCCGAAGTAGCCCGCCACGACGCCGAACAGAAGGCCGAGGGGGATGTAGATAACCGCCGTGCCCAACCCCAGGAACACGGCCGTGCTGATGCCCTTGACGGCCTTGTAGAGGATGTCCCGGCCCTGGATGTCGGTGCCCAGCAGATGCGGGGCCTCGCCCGGGGGCACGTAGCTCTCCTCCTTCTGCACCTCGCCGACGGCCCTGGCGAAGATCCAGTCCACGAGCGTTCCTTCGACGCGGGTTTTGGCCTCGCCGGCGCCGATCGTCCTGCGGACCGGGATCATGTCCAGCAGGCCGAACGCGAAGTAGACGGAGATGACCCCCAGGCAGATCATGGCCAGCCTGTTGCGCCGCATCCTGTGCCAGGCTTCCCCCCACAGCGAACGGGCCTGCGCCATGGCGGCGTCTTCTTTCATCGCAGCCTCACGCGCGGGTCGGCGAAGCTGTAGCTGATGTCCGTGGCCAGGTTGCCCATCGCGAAAAACAGCGCTCCCAGGTAGACCATGGCGCTCAGCACGGGGAAGTCGGCGCTCTCGACCGCCTCGATCGTCATGTTGCCCAGGCCGGGAATGCCGAAGAACCTTTCCAGCAGAAGGGAGCCCATGAAAAGGAACGGTATCTCAAGCACGGTGCGGGTGAGGATGGGTATCATGGCGTTCTTCAGCACGTGCTTGAACAGGATCACGCGCTCCGTCAGCCCCTTGGCGCGGGCGGTGCGCACGTAGTCCCGGGAGACCTCCTCCAGCATGATGGTCCTGTAGAAGCGCACGTCCTCGCCCAGTCCCTTCAGAATGGCGATCAAGACGGGCAGCAGCAGGAAGCGAACCGAGTAGATGCCCGGTGCATAACCGTAGACGGGGAACAGCTTCATGTATCGCGCCAGCACGTACTGCCCCCCGATGATATAGACCAGGATGGAGACGGACATGAAGCAGACGCACACGATCACCGCGCCCAGGTCGAGGTAGGTGGCGCGGAAGTACGCCACGACGAGCGACAGGCTGATCGACGCGACGAGCCCCACCAGGAATATGGGCACCATCAGCGTGAGGGACGGCACCATGCCGTTGAGTATCTTGCCCCCGATGGGCTCGTTCGTCTTCTCGGATCGGCCGAAGCGAAAGAGCAGCAGCCGGGCCATGTGGTGGGCGAAGCGCGTGTCCGTGACCGCGCTGCGGCGCTGGAGCGCCAGGTTGGCCGCCAGCAGCGCGGCTCTCGGCCCCAGGCCCCGCACGTCGAGCTGATTGGCGACCGCAAGCGCGTCCGCCTTCAGGTTCAGGAAGAGCGGCTTGTCCCACCCGTGGGACTTGATGACCTCCTGGACGCGGTCCTCGTCCGCGTGCTTCTCGCCCAGCACCCGGATCGCACGCAGGCGCGGCGTGAACACCCACTCGAACAGGAAGAACGTGATCAGGCAGATGCCCAGCACCAGGGGGATCGTGTACAGCACGCGCCTGATGATGTAAGAGGTCACGGCGCGGCCCTCCGCATCATGCCTTTTTTGAGCGCGGCCAGCAGGCAGCTGGCGGCCACCGCGCCTCCCAGGACGCTGCCGAGCAGCGTGTAGTTCGGCCGGTTCCACTCCTGCCACAGGCGCGAGCGAAGATCCATGTCCACGTCGCGATACTTCAGATAGCCGCCGGTGATGCCGTGAGGCTTGTAGTTCTTGATCCACTGATGGACCAAGATGTAATCCACGGAGTGCACGACCGGTATCCAGACGGCGTCTTCCACCACCATGTCGCGCATCCGGTGGACGATGGCCAGGCGCTCCGGCGAGTTCTCCATCGACTTCATCTTGTCGAACAGGTCGTTGTACTCGGGATTGTCATACCACGTGTCGTTCGGCCCGGGCGGCTGATTGGGGCCGTAGAGCAACTGAAGGAAGTTCTCCGGGTCGGGGTAGTCGAGTATCCAGCCGAGGGCGAACAGGCCCAGGCGGCCCTCGTGCGCCTTGTTCAGGAACTCGCTCCATGTGTTGGTGCGGATGTTGATCTTGATGCCGATCTGCGCCATGTCGTCGGCGAAGGCCTGCGCATGCTGGATGGCCGCCGGCCCCGGACGGCCGATCTCGTAGTTGAGCTCCAGGCGCCGCCCGTCCGGGCCGATGCCGCCGGGGTAGCCCGCCTCGGCCAGCTTCTCCCGCGCCTTCTCGACGTCGTGCTGCTTGTAGGGATTGCGGAAGTCCGGGTCGTAACCGAAGATGCCGGGGGGAATGGGGCCCTCAGCGGAGACGGCCTGACCCCGGTAAAGGTTGTCGATCCACCACTGGGTGTCAAAGGCGAGGGTCATCGCCTGGCGCAGCTTCTTGTTCGGCCCCATCACGGGGTCGCGCACACTGAGGCCGATGTAGTAGACGTCCGAGTCGTGCTGCTCCACCAGGCGCACGCCCTTCTCCACGAACTCCGGGCGGAGCTCCCTGTCCGGGCTGATCGCTTCGTCGTAGTTGTCCTTGCCGAGGCCGGAGACGCCGAGGTAGCCCTGCTTGAAGTAGATCCATGCCGGCTGCGCCTCGTACATGATGGTCTGGTAGACCTCATCCACGATGGGCAGCCGCGTCCCCGCGGCGTCCAGCAGCCCCGCCTCGGCGTCGCCGGGGGCACCCTCGCCGGGGTAGCGGTCTTCCCGGTAGGTCGGGTTCCGCTCCAGGATCAGCCGCCACCGCTTGCTCCACTCTTTGAGCCGGAAGGGCCCGGTGCCCACCGGGGAGTTGACCAGATCCTCACCATAGTACTCGGCCGCCTCGTGGGGCACCGCTGCGGTGTAGCTCATGGCCAGCGCGTACTTGAGCTGCGGGAATCTCTGCTTGAGGCGTATCCGGAGCATCTGCCGGTCCAGGGCCTTCAGCCCCTCCACGGACATCGCGTAGTCCATCGGCCGGCCGGCAGCCGCCCTTGCCACGGCCTCGGCATGGAACTCGTCCAGGCCCACCACCTTCCCCTCGAACAGCCACCATCCGGTCGGCTCATTCGCGGGATCGGCCAGGCGCTTGATCTCGTAGATGAAGTCCTCGGCGGTCACCTCCCTGCCTTTGCCCCCCGTCTCTCGAAAGCACGGATCGTCCTGGAAGCGAACGCCCTTCTTGACCCGGACGGTGTAGGTGAGCCCGTCGTCGCTGACCTCCGGCATGCCGTCCGCCAGGGCGGGCTGAAGCTCATAGGGCCGCTTCAGGTAGTGATACTCGTAGAGGGCCTCGTAGATCTGCGCCACCACGCCGCCGGAGAGCGTGTCGCTGGCCTGTCCAGGGTCCAGCGTGCGGGGATCCTCGCCCAGTGCGGCGTAGACGACCTTCTTGCCCCCGGCCGGTGGATACGGATCGTTGGAGCAGCCGGACGATGACAGGAGAAGCACTGCCAGCGCCATGCCCAGCACAACCGTTCTGAAAGCGGATTCGCGCAACTTCCTGCCCTGATGGTCGGTTCGGCGCAGCCGCAAGTCCCTGCACGTTTGATATCAAAGCGCCGGGGCACTGTCAAAGACCGCGCCTCGGACGCGCTCAGCCGCGATCCCGTCCGCCGAGCCACGCACTGACGCGAGACGCCACGTGCTCCACCAGGCCGTCGAGCATGGCGGCGGCCTGCGCGGCGTCCGCCGAGCGGGCATCCTCCCCGGCTTGGGCGAACAGGGGGTCGGCGGCGTCGAACTGCACGCGCGGATGGCGCGCTTCCCCGGCCGGCGGCCCGGACTGCGGCCACGCGGAGCCCTCATCCCGGCCAGAGGTCAACGCGTCCATGTTCACCAGCTCCGGCAGAAGGACAAGCCCGTAGGCGGTCTCCCAACGCGCGGCGTGGTCCCCCGGCAGGACAGCCTGCGGCGCTGCGACGTCCATCTCGGTGCCGAAGATGAGCAGCACCTCCGGGTGGCCCTCCGCGACGCGCGGCAGGACCCGGTCCATCGGGCCGCGCCACGGGTAGTGGCCCGCCACAAGCACGATGCACCGGAACTCGAAGTCAATCAGCCGCAGGACGGTCGTTTCGAGCACGGCGCGTGCGGCCTCGGCCGGCTGATAGAGCGTCCACTTGAAGGCGCCGTGCCCGCCCTCGCCTCCCCACCACATGACGGGCAGCAGGACGCCGCCGGTGCGTTCGGCCAGGCGCCGGCAGAGCCGCTGCGCCTTGAGCCCGTCGAAGCCGACGGGCAAGTGCCAACCGTGGTGCTCGATCAGGCCGAGGGGCCAGTAGGCCACGGGGTCCCTGTCGACGATCCGTTGGAGCTGATCGGGCCGCAGCTCCTCGAAGCGGCCCCACCGCGAACTGTCGTCCATCCTGCATCTCCGCGCAGCGGTGGCCCTGCCCGCCGCGCAAACAAGGGGAAGCCGAGAGCGAGTGTCCGTCCGGCGGGAGCGCGCCCCGCCGCCGGCAACCGCCGCGGAGCCGGCGGCAGCCCGGGACGGCTAGAAGCGATGGATCTTGAGCATGTCGGCCCCGCCCGGGGTGCCGGTTGACGCGCCGGCGACGTAAACGACCGTGTCGCCTGCCTTGGTCAGGCCAAGCTCCAGGAGCCGCTTCTGCCCCCGCTCGATCATCTGGTCGGTCGTCTCGAACATGTCCAGCCGGACCGGTCGCACGCCCCACATCAGGGCCAGGCGCCGGTAGGTCCGCTCGTTGGGCGTGAGCGCGTAGATCGGAGCGGCCGGCCGCTTCTGCGATATGTAACGCGCGGTGCTGCCCGTCAGCGTGAACGGCACGATGCCGGCGGCGCCGAGCTCGTCGGCGATGGAGCAGGCGGCCGCTGCGAGCGCGTCCTGCCGGGCGTTCTCCGCCACCCGCGCGGCGGACGGCCTGGGGCCGGCCTCTTCGCACCGCAACTGCTCGGTCCTGCGGGCGATCCTGTCCATCACGCGGACCGCCTCAACGGGATAGCGCCCGATCGACGTCTCCCCGCTCAACATGACGGCGTCCGTGCCGTCGAGGATGGCGTTGGCCACGTCGCTGGCCTCGGCACGCGTCGGGCGCGGAGACTCGATCATCGAGTCCAGCATCTGCGTGGCGGTGATGGCGGGGACGGCCAACCGATTGGCCATCCGGATGATCTTCTTCTGCACGGCGGGCACGTCTTCAGTCGCCATCTCGATGCCCAGGTCGCCGCGAGCGACCATCACGCCGTCAGAGACCTTGAGGATCTCTTCGAGGTTCTCGACCGCCTCGGGCTTCTCGATCTTGGAGATGACGGGGATGCCGGCGCCGGAGCCGCCCCGCCCGGCCATTTCCTCCTTGAGCCGGAGCACGTCGTCTGCGCACTGAACGAAACTGAGCGCCACGTAGTCGACCTCAAGCCCGACGCCGAACCGCAGGTCCTCGATGTCCTTCGGCGTGGGGGCGGAGATGCTCAGCTTCACCCCAGGCAGGTTGATGCCCTTGTGCGGCCCGAGGCTGCCGCCGACGACGACGCGGCACCGGGCCGACTCCCCGTCCGACCCGAGCACCGTCAGCTCGATCTCGCCGTCGCTGAGCAGTATGCTGTCGCCGGGCCCCACGTCGGCGGCCAGGCGCTCGTAGTTGACGGGGATGGTCCGGGCGTCGCCCTTGAAGTCGCCGGCCCGGAGGATGACCTCGGCGCCCGCCGTCAGCTCAACGGCCCGATCGTCCGCCAGCGCGCCCGTGCGGATGCGGGGTCCCTGCAGATCCTGCATGACGGCGACGGGGCCGTCGGCGTCCGCCGCCGCCTTGCGGATGGCCCGGACGTAGCTCGCGTGCGTCTCGTGATCGCCGTGGGAGAAGTTGAGGCGGAAAACGTCCACGCCCGCGTCCACCAGCCGGCGGATGAGCTCCGGGCTCCCGCTCGCCGGCCCAACGGTCGCAACGATCTTCGTGCGTGTCGGTCGCATCAGTTGCTCGCCCCGGGGGCGGGCGGCTCAGACCCGGTCAGCTTCTGTCTGAGGATCTCGACCGCCTTCCGGAGCTGCTCCTCCTTGCTCTCCGCGTAAAGCTTGCGCCACGCCTCCACGTCCTGGGGGCCGGGCTCCTTGGCGAGCGGCGGCATCTCCCCGACCACGACGTCGGGCTCGAGGCCCTGGCCCTCGATGACCCGGCCGCCCGCCAGCTCGTAGTAAGAGACGATGATGGACAGGCCCGAACCGTCCGGCAGCGACACGACTTCGTTGACGGAGCCCTTGCCGACCGTCTTGGCGCCGGCGAGCGTGGCCCGGCCGTTCGCCTGAAGAGCGCCGGCCACTATCTCAGCCGAGCTGGCGGTCCCTCCGTCCACCAGGACGACGATGGGCACGTCCTGCGCGACGCGCACCGACGGGCTGGCCTCGCGGGTCTTGCGCAGTTGCTTGTGCCGGGTCTTCTGGCTCAGGATCTCGCCCTTGCTCAGGAACATGTCGCACACGCGGATGGCCTGGTCCACCAGGCCGCCGTTGTTGCCGCGCAGGTCGAGAATCAGGGCGCGCATGCCGTGCTCGTTCAGCTCCCGCAGCGCATCCTCCATCTTGTCCGCCGCGCTTTCATCGAACAGAAGCAGGCGGAGCTTCCCGATCCCGTCCTCCAGCATCTCCCACTGGACGTTCGGCAGGCTGATCTTCTCGCGCGTCAGCTTGCGGACGAAGCGCTCTTTGGTGGCCGGGCGGAGCAGCCCGATCTCGACTTCTGTCCCGACCTTGCCCCGGATCAGGTCAATCGCCTTGTCCAGCGACAGCTCGCCCAGGTCCCGGCCTCCCGCGTGCGTAATGAGGTCCCCGGCCTGAATGCCGGCCCGGGAAGCCGGCCCGTCCTCCTGGACCTCCGTCACGAGCGGCAGCCCGTCCTTCTGCATCACGGTCACGCCGATCCCGCCGAACTCCCCGCGGGTCTCCACGTCGAGGAACCGCATCTGTTCGGGCGTGAGGTAAGCGCTGTGCCGGTCGCCCAGGCTCTGCACCATGCCTTCCATCGCCGCCTGGTGCAGTTTGGCCTCGTCGACCTGCTCGACGTAGGCCTTGGGGATGTAGCGCAGGGCATAGGCGAACGAGGCCACCATCCGCTGCTCCTGAGTGGTCGGGCGGTAGATCAGAAGCCAGATCAGGAACCAGGAGAAAAGAAGCAGCAGGAGCGACCACGTGAGGTAGGGAAGGTAGGCGTAGCGCCGGGCGGGACGTTGCTGACTCTTTTCGGGATCGTCAGACATGCGAACCGGCCTTCGTTCGCAGCGCGGCACGTCGCCCGGGTGCCGGCCGGTCTGCGAGTTGAGGGGCGAAGGCGTAAAGAAGATCGAGTGGTCCTGAGCGCGCTCCTGGGGCGAGCTACTTCTTCTTGTGGTAGTTCCGCCTGATGCCGCAGGCTTCCCTGGCGCCGGTCCAGCTCCCGAAGTACTTGCACGCCGCGCTGTAGAGCGACGAGTGGTTCTCCCTCATGTTCGGGGCGGCCAGGTGCACGCCGGCGCGATGGAGCGCTTTGATCTCTTTTCTGATGATGTCCGTGCTCCAGCGGCGCCTCTTGTAGACCTTGGCCGGATCCATGCCGGCCGCCTTGAGGGCCTTGGCCCAGCCGCCGAAGTAGTTGAGCGCGGCGTTGAAGAGCTTGGAGTCCTCGTCCTGCATGGCCTTCGAGTTCAGGGGCTTGCCGCCCTTCGAGCGCTCCTTGATCAGCCGGATGATGCGATCTTCGTTCCACGCGTCATAGCGGCGGACCCTGGCGGGGTCGAGCCCCGACGCCTCCAGCGCCTCGTCCCAACTGCCGAACTGGCTGTCCCGGATCGCCGCATAGGCCAGGGGGGAGTACTTCTTGTCCTTCGTCACGTTCGTCCAGGACAGGTCGTCGCCCTTCCTATGGGCCTCCTTGATGGCTTTCACCACCTTGTCCTTGGTCCACTTGGGGATCCGGCGCACTTGGCTGGCGTAGTCCACGCCGGCGGCGTTGACGGCCTCTCCCCAACTGCCGAAGTGGTAGTTGGCCGCCGCCAGGAGCCCCTGTTGCCTCCGCGCCATCCGGTTGTAGGACAGATCCTCGCCCTTCTTGTGCAGGGCCTTGATGCGTCTGACGATCTTCGTCTTGCTCCATCCGGAGACCGACCGCTTGGCTGCCATAGCTGGTTCCTGACATCCGCTGAGGACCTGCAAAACACGCTCTCACGCGCATCCCGACGGGCACAGATCGACGGCCCGCCGAAGTGTTGCCACAGTACCCATACTATCAGCATTCACCTGCACCGTCAAGAAAAACGAGCACTGGTGCAGAGCGCGCCCCGCGCCGGAGGATTGGCAGCCCTCGCCGCGCGCGGTTAGAATGCAGTGTCGCGCAGCCTTGTGCGCGTCAGCCCGGCATCCGCCTCGCAGACCCAACTGAGCTAAGGAGCCCCCCGATGGTCCGTCGCCTCGTCGCCGCTCTGGCGCTGCGCATGGCTCTGATATGGGCGGCGGGCCTTACCCCTCTTGCGGGCGCGGAGCCCGTCGCGGGCGGCGTTCCCGCCGACGGACCCCCGGCCGAGCGACCGAGACCTGCTAACCCGCGCGTCCTGCTGCCGCTGGCGCTCAACGCAGACAGCGAACTCGAAGCCGCCGGACGCGCCATCCGCGCGCGCCGGTGGGAGACGGCGCTGCCCATGCTGCAGGCGCTGGCGGACCGCGACGGCGATGGGCTGGCCTGGAACGGCAGCGCGTACGTGCCCCTGCGCCGGCTGGTCAACCGGCTCGTCGCCTCTCTGCCCGACGAAGCCCGCCGGACCTACGCCCTGCTGTACGACGCAGAAGCCCGACGGCTCTGCGACGAGGGCCTGTCCAGGCGCTCGCCGGCCCTGCTCAAGGAGGCAGCGAGCCGCTACCTCAACACGACCGATGGCCCGAGGGCAACGAGTGCCCTCGCGGCCATCCTGATGGATCGGGGCGAGTTCGGACCGGCCCTCCGGCTGCTGAGGGAGACGGACGCCGTCGCGCTCTCCGACGCGGACGCGAGGGCCATAGCGGCGAGAGAGATCATCTGTCTGGCCAGGCTGAATCAGCGGGAGGAAGCCGAGCGCCTTGTCGCTGCGCTGGAGGCCAGGGGCCTGACCCACGTGACGGCGGGCGGCGCCGAGCGGGAGTGCCGTGAGTTCATGCAGGCGGCCTTCGCCGAGCTGAGCCCGGCCGCGCCCAAGACGGAGAGGAATGCGTGGAACTCGCTGGGGGGTAACGCGGCCGGCGACGCCGCGCCTCCCTCGTTCGATCCGGGCTCACGGCTGCCGCTGGAGATGGAGCTGCCATGGCCCGCCAGGACGGAGCCGGACTGGCCGTCCATCCCCGCGATTCGCCCCGTTGCGGCAGGCGGGTCGGCGTTCATCAGCCGCGACGGCGCGCTCATCGCGATTGACATGCAGGCCATGCGGCTGAAGTGGTTCGCCCCGCCGCCGGGGGACGCGCTTGCGCTGCTGGCGGACATCGCTCGCGGAGAGGCCCCCGACGCGGAGCCCCTGCCGGGCTTCCTGGGCGTCGGCAACGTCCACAACTGGCGCACGTTCGACAACCAGGGGCTCGCCACGCTCTGCCTGGCGGACGGCCGCCTCTTCGCCGTGCGATGGAACCCCTGGAACCAGGGCACATTCGACGATCTGTGGGACGCCACGCCCGAGGACGTGGTGCTGGCCAACGAGCTTCGCTGCTACGATGCCGAAAAGGGGGCCGTGCTCTGGCGCACGGGCGCAAGCATCGGGTCGCCCGGGGCGGCTCTCGCCGACTGCTGGTTCTACACGGCGCCGACCGTCCATCACGGCCGGGCCTACGTGCTGGCAGCACGCAGCGGCCGCTTGCACGCCATGTGCCTCGATGCGAAGACGGGGAAGCTGCTGTGGGATTCCGGCATCGGCGCTTTCGAGTCCCGCCAGCAGGTCGAGCGGTACTGCATGTCCTTCTTCCTGGCGGACACGAGTCCCCCCAGCGTGGCCGACGGCGTCGCCGTCTATCCGACGGGCCAGGGGATCGTCTGCGCGTACGACGCCTATGACGGCGAGCCCCTATGGATCTCCGCGTACGAGCGGTCTGCCCAGTGGATTCAGCGGCTCGGCCAGCGGCTCAACGTGCCGAGCAGTTCGTGGACGCCCCGGCAGCCCATCATCAGCGAGGGCCGCTGCCTCATCACGCCCCTTGACAGCCGCCATCTGGTGGCGCTCTCGCTGGAGACGGGCGACCTGCTCTGGCAAGCCGAGTTCCCTGCCGGCGTCGCGCTGCTGGGCCAAAGCGAAGGGCGGGCTTTCGTCCAGCACTCCGGGGTGAGCTGCCTCGACGCCCGCACCGGAGCCGTCCTGTGGGAGACGGATCTGCCCGCCCCGCCGGTCGGCGTCGGCACGCTCTCTCAGGAGGCGGTGCTGCTGCCCGAGCACCGCGGCGTGCGGAGGCTGGCCGCACGGACGGGCCGGGACGAGGGGCTCGTGCCGCACGCGCCTGCCCTGGAGGACGGCAGCAACCTGCTCCTTCTGGACGACGCGCTGCTCGTCGCCTCCCCCGAACGACTCACGCTCTGCCTTCGCGCCGAGGAGGCACTCTCCCGTGCCGAGGTGGACGTGCGGGCGAATCCGCAGGACGCGGGCGCCCTGCTCCGGCGCGCCGCCGTGCTGGCTGAGGCGGGCGAGACGCAGCGGGCCACGGCCGACGTCGACCGCGCTCTTGCGCTGGCGGACCAGAGCGGCGATCCCGACGCCCGCGCCTACGCGAGACGGGCGGCCGCGGGCGTGCTGGCGCGGCTGGCCCTCCGCTCGCAGCGGAGCGACCTGCTCGATCGCGCGTTCGGCATCGCGCCTCAGGACCCCGCGCTGCAGGGGGAGCTTGCCGTGGCCGCGCTGGACCTCGCCCTGCGGCAACCGGCGCAGCGCAACCCGACCGACGTCTACCTTGCGCTTTGCAGAGATTCGGGCATGCTGGGCGTGGACGGCGCGTTCGGCGAGGCGAGCCTGTGGACCGAACTGGCGCGGACCGTCCGGCAGCGTTGCCCCGCCGATCCGGAACTGGCGCGGACGTGGCAGCGGCGCTGGCAGAAGCTCGCCGGTCGTGCAGTCGAATCCAAGGACCCGGCGGCCCTCGCAGAGCTTGTGCGCTGGGATCCCATGCCGGACGAAAGGGCCGAGCTGCTGCTGCAGCTGGGCGCGCTTTGGGCAAGCGCCGGCCAGGCAGACAGGGCGCGCCGCGCGCTTGTGGAAGTCATCGCGACGGAGGATCGCACCGAAGCGGCGGAGCGCGCCGCGGCGATGCTCAACTCACTGGGCAATGCGCCCGGCGCGCCTGGCGCGGCCACCGACTATGGGACGGAAGGGGCGCTGGATGCGGCCGCGTTGCGCCGGGTGCCGAGCCCTCGCGTGGCGTGGACCGCACGGGGCGCGCTCGTGTTGCCGTCTCAGGCGGCGTCGCCGTCACTGAGCGGGAAGGTGCTGGTGATCGAAGCAGCCAGGCTCAAGTGCCTCGACGTTGCCGACGGCAAACAGGCCTGGGAAGCGGATCTGCCTCCTGAGGGCGGCCCATCCGGCGGCAGGCGCGAGCAGGAACCCCGTCCGCCCGGTTACCTCGAAGCGGGCTGTCCAGCGTACTGCGCCGGGGGGTCGCTGGCAGTCATCATGCTGCCCCGGATGCTGCTCGGAGTCGATCTGGCCGGGGGCAAGCTGCTCTGGCAGAGAGAATCCGCGTATGCCGGGCGCACAGAGGCCCAGCAGGCGATCACGCGCGAGGAGCTGATTGGGCGTGCTCGCCGCGCCCTCCCCGTCCCGCCGCCAGAATCAGCGGTGCGACAACTAACGATGGCCACCACGGCGTGCGAGCCCCTCCTGGCAGCCTGCCGGCTCGTGGCCGACGGGGAGTTCATCATCCTGGACGCGGTGACCGGGGAGCCGCTGCTCGAGCGCCGCCCCTCCGTTTACGGCGGGCTGCAGGGAGCCCGGGCCGTGATAGCGGGCGCGAAGCTCTGCGTGGCGGTCTCCTCGCCGAGAGGGGCAGACGCCGCCGTCTACGACCTGAAGAGCGGGGAGCTGCTGGCCAGGTGGCGGCCCCGGCAGACTCGCTTCGTCAGCGACCTGCGGCCGGCGGCGGACGGCTGCGCGCTGCTGGCGGACTACAAGGGAATCCTGAAGCTGGACCTGCGCCTGATGGAGCCCGTGGCAGAGTGGCGGATAGCCGGCGGCGTGGACCGCATCGTCTGCGCCGACGAGGAGGTCGCAGTCGTGAGGACCGTGGATGGGGGCGCAGACGTCCTGGACGCGCGCACGGGCGCCGTCCGCATGGCCATGAGCCGCGCAGGCGAGGGCGAAGTCCTCTGGGCCGAGCGGCGCGGCGACGCGATCTACGCGCTGGAGGCGGCCAGACTCCGGCGCCGCCTCTCATGCGGCCCTGAGACGCACTGGCAGGGCTCCGGCTTCATCCTTCGCGCGGTCCGGATGCCTGACGGCAAGGCGCTATGGACGCGGCCCTTGCCGGCCGGGCAAGACGAGGTCGTCGGCCCTCCGATCCCTTGCGAGGGCCTCTGGCTGATCCGCTCGTGCGGGGAGGGACGCCTGTGGATCGCCGGCGTCGACGCGGAGTCCGGCATGGACGTCTTCTCGCTCGAACTCGAGGCCGGCCCGAGTCCGGCGCCCCTGCCCCTTCTGGTCAGCGGAGGACGGGTGATCCTCGGCGCGGCGGACGGGGTCGTTGCCCTGGAGCCAGGCGACGTCCCGCCCGGCCAGGCCGTGCAGGCCGCACGCGGGGATGGGCAGTGACGCGTGACGCCACGCTGCGGGGCGTGATACAATGGCCGCCTGGGGCGGCGATCTTGCCTTTCTGAACCGGCTGCGGCCGCCCCCACAGGCGCGCGGACGAAGGCGACAGCATGGGAGGCGGGGTTTGGCCGGGCTTGTTGTGCAGGCGTGGTGCCTCGCGCTGCTCGGACCGGGGCTGCTGACGGGCCTCGGAGGCCAGGCAGCCGAGGCTCCGTCGGCCGATCGCGACCTGCCGCCGGACGCCGAGCAGGCCATCGAGAACGGAATCCAGTTCCTGATTCGGACCCAAAGCGCGGACGGGAGCTGGCTGAGCGACGGCACCACGGGACGGTATCCGGCCGCTATCACGGCTCTGGCGGGGATGGCGCTCCTGGCCAACGGGAGCACGTGCTACAGCGGCGAGCACGCGGCCAACGTCCGGGGGGCAGTCGATTACCTGCTGCAGCACGCCGATCCGGAGACGGGCCTGATCGGCGGGCAGGAAGCGGGCCGGCCGATGTTCGGCCACGGGTTCGCGATGTTGTTCCTGGCGCAGGCCTACGGCTCAGCGGCCGACGCCGCTCTGCAGCGCAGCATACGCTCGGCTCTCTCGAAGGCCGTCGAGTTGACGGCCCGCACGCAGGCGGACAGCGGAGGCTGGTACTACACGCCCACCTCGACCGAAGACGAGGGGGCCGTGACGGTCTGCCAGATGCAGGGCTTGCGGGCCTGCGCGAACGCAGGCATAGCCGTGCCGGCCCGCACCGTGGAGAGGGCGATGAGCTACATCCGCCACTCGGCCAATCCCGACGGCGGCATCGCCTACCGGGGAGGCGTGCCGGGACCCAGCCGCCCGGGCATCACGTGCGCCGCGCTCGCCACCATGTACGCCGCCGGCCTCTACGAGGACGATCTCGTGGAGAATGCACTCCGCTATGCGCTCGCGAACACGGTCATGGTGCCCCCGTCCCCTACGGGCGGAACTCATTTCTACTACTCGCACATGTACCTGTCGCAGGTCCTCTACTTCCGAGGCGGGCAGCAGTGGGAGGATTACTTCGGCAACCTGCGCCACTGGCTTCTGCAAGTCCAGGGCGAGGATGGAAGCTGGCAGGGCGAGTACACCGGGCGGGCCTACGGGACTGCATGCGCGCTTCTGATTCTGCAACTGCCCTACAACAACCTGCCCGTGCTCCAGCGATGAGGCGCCCAACATGACCGACCGCCCGGAGAGAGCAATGCCCGAAAGCACCGACAGCGAAACCTGGGGAGCGGACGAGGAAGCCGTCGAGCGACTTCAGCGCGCCTACCGAAGCATCCGCGCCGAGATGGCCAAGGTGATTGTAGGGCAGGACCAGGTCATCGAGCAGATGCTCATCTGCCTTCTGGCCGGCGGGCACGGGATACTGGAAGGCGTCCCGGGCCTGGCCAAGACGCTGATGGTGCGAACGCTCGCCCGGTGCCTTTCGCTCACGTTCAGCCGCGTCCAGTTCACGCCCGACCTGATGCCCGGAGACATCACGGGGACGGAGGTGATCGAGGAGAACAAGGCGACGGGCGCCCGCGAGACGCGGTTCGTCAAGGGACCCGTCTTCGCCCACGTGGTGCTGGCCGACGAGATCAACCGCACGCCGCCCAAGACGCAGGCCGCGCTGCTGGAGGCCATGCAGGAGCGCCAGGTCACCGTCGGAGGCGTTGCCCACAGGCTGCCGGCGCCCTTCTTCGTGCTGGCCACGCAGAACCCCATCGAACAGGAGGGCACCTATCCGCTGCCGGAGGCCCAGCAGGACCGGTTCATGTTCAAGATCCTGGTATCGTATCCGACATGGGACGAGGAGTTCGCCGTGATGGAGATGACCACGGCGGACGAGGCCGCGCCGGTTGCCCCCGTCCTGACGGCGGAGGAGATCCTTCAGCTTCAGCACATCGTGCGCCAGGTGCCCATCGCGGACTACGTGGTGCATTACGCCATGAGGCTCGCCCGCCGGACGCGAGTGGGCGAGGGGAACGAGGTCCCGTCGTTCATCGAAGAATGGGTCCGTTGGGGAATCGGGCCCCGGGCGTGCCAGCACATGATCCTGGGAGCCAAGGCCCGGGCCTTGCTCCGCCAGCGGCACTACGTGGCCGCCGAGGACGTGGCGGCATTGGCGGCTCCGGTGATGCGGCACCGGCTGGTGACCAGCTTCACTGCTTCCAGCGAAGGGATAACGCCGGACGCGATCGTCGCGGAGCTGATCGAGAACACCCCCGCGCGCGAAAGCCCCCTGTCAGGCGATGAGACAGTACAGGAAGTACTTAGACCCCCGGACTCTCAGTAGGATAGCCGGCCTGGAAGTGCGCGCACGGCACGTGGTGGAGGGCTACCTGGCCGGCCTGCACCGCAGCCCTTTCCACGGCCGAAGCGTCGAGTTCGCCGAACACAGGCCATACACCTTCGGCGACGAACTTAAGCACATCGACTGGCGGCTGTGGGCACGCTCCGACCGCTTCTACGTCAAGCTCTACGAGGAAGAGACCAACGTCCGCGCGCACTTCCTGATGGACGCCAGCGCTTCGATGGGCTACCGGTCCGGCTCGCTGAGCAAGTACGACTACGGCGCCACGCTCGCAGCAAGCCTGGCCTACTTGCTGCTTCTCCAGCAGGATGCCGTCGGCCTGACGGTGTTCGATGCGCAGATTAGAGACGAGCTGGCGCCGAGCGCCAGCCCGGCCCGGCTGCGCGACTTCTGCCGCATCCTGGAAACGAACAGCGCCGAGGGCCGGACTGACCTGGGCGGGCTCTTGCACCAGATCGCCGACAGACTCGCCAGGCGCGGGCTGCTGATCCTGGTCAGCGACTTGATCGCGCCCTCGGCGGACGTCTTCTCGGCCTTCGAGCGGTTCCGCTACGAAGGGCATGCCGTGATCGTCGTCCACGTGGTGGACGAATCCGAAGAGAGCTTCCCCTTCGACGGCAACGTCAGGTTCGAAGCGCTCGAGTCGGGCGAGGCCGTGCTGGTTGACGCACGCCAGGTGCGGGAGGTCTACGTGGAATCCTTCCGGGCTTTCCGAGATGCGATCCAGCGCGCCTGCCTGCAGCGCCAGATCGACTACATGGAGGCGCAGACGGCCGCGCCCCTGGACGTCAGCCTCGCGGCCTTTCTCTCTTCGCACGCGCGGGGTTACTGATCGCCGAGGAGCGCCCGATGCCGACCGTAGACGGAACATGGCCCTTGGAGCCCCCTTAGGCCACCCCTTGCCAGGGCCCTGACGTCAGCGCGGAGTCCTCTGGGCCTTGCGGATCGTCTTCAGTCTTTCTCTCTCTTCCCGACGCCGGCGCATGGAAGGCTTTTCATAGCGCGCGGTTCTCTTAGACCGGTTCACTATGCCTTCCCGTTCACAGAGCTTCTTGAAGCGCCTGAAGGCGTCCCTGATTGCCTCATTCTGACCCACGACCACTTTCGCCATCTGCGAAGAGTTCACCCCCTTCCGTAAGGCCAGACAAAGACACTCGGTTGAATGCAAAGAAAGTACGCGCTTCTCCCCCGCAGGCCCGATTATAGCACCCCGACCCGGCCTATGCAAATGCATCAGGATGAGGGAAAAAAGAACCCGGAAGCCCGCATCCGGGTAAAGAAGGGAGCCCGAGGCCGCACGTCTACGCCCTGAACGTCGCCCTGACCAGGTCCTTGAAGACGCGTCCGCGGTGGTCGTAGTTGTCGAACATGTCGTAGCTCGCACAGGCCGGGGAGAACACCACGGCCGATCCGGGCATTGAAAGGCTGTCGGCGAGACGCACGGCTTGCTCGAGGCTGCTCGCTTCCCTGATGAGGAGGGAGCGGCCGGCGTGCAGGCTCTCCTGCCGCGCCGTCTGGGCCAGTGCCGGCCCCGTCTGGCCGAGGGTGATGAGCACCTCCACGGAGCGCGCTGCGGCCCGCGCCAGAGGGAGCAGGTCCAGCTTCTTATCGTAGCCGCCCGCAATCAGCGTCACGGCCCCGCGGAAGCTGTTCACCGCCGCCATGCCGGCCTCGGGCGTCGTGCTGTAGGAGTCGTTGTAGACGCGCACCCCGTGGAACTGGCCGACCAGCTCCAGCCTGTGCTCCAGGCCCACGAAGGAGCGCAGGGCATCGCGCACGTGGCCGGACAGCGCCCCCAGGCAACGCCCGGCGGCCGCGGCCGCCATGGCGTTCTTGGTGTTGTGTAGCCCCAGCAACGGGACCTCCTCCCGCCCGCAGATGAACTCCGAGAGCCGCGAATTGTGCCAGACCAGCCTCTCCCCCAGCAGGCTTACGCCGTGTCGCAGCATGCAGGGCTCCGGCTCCGCGTCGAAGAAGACGACCTGCGCGGGGAGGCCGCCGCCTACCCAGCGGGCCTGAATGGGATCCCGCGCGTTCAGAACGGCGAAGTCGGTCGGCCTCTGGAATCGCACGATGGTATGCTTGGCGCCGGCGTAATCCTCGAACCTGCCGTGCCTGTCCAGGTGGTCGGGCGTGATGACCGTGACGACGGCCACATGGGGGGACCACATCAGCGCTGCGGCGTCCTGGAGCTGGAAGCTGGACATTTCGAGGACCACGAGGTCGTCGGGCTCTATCACGGGAAGCGCAGGCAGCAGCGACTTGCCGATGTTGCCCCCAAGCCATACCTTCCGGCCGGCGCACTGGAGGATCGCCGCAACCAGCGACGCCGTCGTGGACTTCCCATTGCTGCCCGTCACCGCACAGACGGGCGCCGGGCAGAGGGCAAGGAACATGTTCTTCGGGCTGGTGATCGGCACTCCCCGCTCCTGGGCGATCCTCAGGAACGGGTTGGTGCGGGGCACGGCGGGGCTGGCGACAAGCAGTTCGGCCTGGGCGAAGTCCTCCTCGACGTGCTCCCCCAGTCGCAGCCTGGCGAACGGGCCGCCCAGGCGCTGCAACGGGGACTGGAGCTTCTCGGCCGGCCGCAGGTCGGTGATCGTCACTTCTGCGGCGCGGTCGAGCAGGAATCGGGCTGCCCCCTCTCCCCCGCCGAACACGCCCAGTCCCATGAGCGTGACCCGCCTGCCACGCAGGTCAGCCAGCGCGCGACGCAGCACGTCGAGGGAGCACATCTGCACGGGCGGGCTGTTCTCGTAGCCGGTCATGCGCGGGTCTCAGAGCTGCCCTTTGGCCGCGTCGGCCTCGGCCTGGGCCAGGGCAACCGGCGGCATCCCTTCGAGCCCCATCTTCAGGAACGCGGCCAGGCATCTGGCCGTCTCCTTGGCGGTCACTCGCATGGCGAAGCCGCCGTCAAAGCTGCTCGGGTTCGGCCCGTAAGGGGTGTTGCAGAGGTGGCGCCGGCGATCGACGAACTCCAGGACCAGCCTGCCCGTGTCCGCTTCCGTAATGCGTCCTTCGATCTGGAAGTCGGTCGCTCCTCCCTGAAGGAACGGAATGAAGTAGCTGAAGTAGCGCATCGTTCCGGAGCCCATGTCGAACTTGGTGATCTTGCCCTCCAGCAGCAGCACGCGGGCCGAGGAGGCGCCTTTGCCTTCGCAGTCTTTGTCCAGGCTAACGAAGTCGAACTTGCCGAAGTCGCACAGCTCCCTGCGCAACACGACGCGGAAGTACGTGGCGTAGCCTCTGGCCTGCGCAGGGGACTCCACCCACTGCTCGCCCACGTCGACCGGCCCGACGATCAGTCCCCGGTAACGGTTCAGCGCCGTGGGCTGCGCAACGTAAACGAGCGACAGCAGGGGTTCGTAGGAATCGTCCATCCGATCGTAGGTGGTCAGGAACTCATAGGTGGGCACGGCCTTCGGGTAACCGCAGCCGGCGGCGCCGAGCAGCCCGACAGCGACGGCGAGGGCCAGGGCGATCCTCGCCGCGCTGGCTTGGGGAAGCTGTGCCACCGACACGCTCCGTCCGGGGAAGTGGGTCGCCCGCCCGAAAGGCCCGTTACCTGAGCTCGCTTGCCTCGGCTACCTGGGCCCCCTTGGGCCGGACGACTATCTCCGCCCGTCGGTTCTTCCTGCGGCCGTCCGAGTTGTCGTTGGAGGCAACGGGCCGCGTATCGGCGCAGCCGACCACGGTCAAGTTGCCTGGCTTGAAGTCTCCCGCCTCCGCCAGGAAGTGCACCACGGCGAGGGCGCGCGCGCAGGAGAGCTCCCAGTTCGACTTGTACCCCGAATAGCGGATCGGCACGCTGTCGGTATGGCCCCTGACCTCGATGAGAGCGTCGGGGAAGTCCGTGCGGATGGCGCGGGCGGCTTGCTGCAGCGTCCCCTTGCCCTCGTCGGTCAGCTCAGCTCGGCCCGAGTCGAACAGGACTTCCGACAGGATGGTGAAGGTGACCGTGTCCCCGTCGGAGACGACCTGGATGTTGCCGGGCATGTTTGCGGACAACGTCTTCAGGTCCTGGTGCTCTTTGTCGTAGGCCTCCATCAGCGCCTTCTGTTGCGCTTTCTCCCTCTCGACCGCCGACGTCATGTCCGCCAGTTGCGCATCTTTGGCCTGAAGTTCACCGGACAGCTGGTCCATCGTCTCCTGGGCGGCGGCCAGTTCCTCGGAGGTCTCCGAACCATAGTAATGCTCGGCGGCGATGGCTCCCGTGGCCGCGCCGAGGCCAAGGCCCACCAGCGCGCCCGGTCCGCCCCCAGCGGTTGTCAGGTAGTGGCCGACTCCCGCTCCCGCCGCGCTGCCGACTAACCCGCCTGTGGCGCAGCCCTTCTGCACGCTCGTGCATCCCACCGTTACGATAAGGGCGATGCCCAGCCCCATCACCAGCATCCGTCTCTCCATCAGCCGTACCTCCGATGACTGCAGTGAATCCGTCGTTTTCAAGCGCACAGCAAACGACTGTAAGGAATGGCGGGACGGCTTTTCAAGACCCGCACCGCAGGCCGGCCCAGTCCCGCCGGCAGCCGGATTGCTCTGCCGTGCGGAACGGCTAGGGTGGGGGAATGGGCCAGGGCGTAACGCTTTACTGGAAGATCACTTACGAAGCGAAGGTTCGGGGGCAAGCGTCGTCCCGCCCGCCGGAGCAAGCGCCTCCCCTCACTCGAAAAAGCCACCCGAAAAAGCCGGGCGAGTGGAGGCGTTTCGATCGGCACAGGCCGGGCACGCGGCCCATGCGGTCCCGCGTCCGTGCAGAGCAGCGCCCCTTCGGGCAGGCAGGGATCGGCGGGGCCCCCAGGTCCGGCCGCGTCCGTGATCGCGTCCGCCCGCCTACTTGAAGGCCTCAGAGACCCTGACCATGGCGGGCCCGAGGATGACGACAAAGATCGCAGGGAAAATGAAGAATATGAGCGGGAACAGCAGCTTGACCGTGGTCTTGGCGGCGCGCTCTTCCGCTTCGTGGCGCCTCTTCTGTCGCAGCGATTCGGAATGGATGCGCAGCGACTCACCGAGGTTGGTGCCGTACTTGGAGGCCTGGTTTATCCTGGCCATGAGCGACTCGACTTCGTCGCAGCCGGTGCGGATCCCAAGGTGGCGCATGCACTCCTCGCGCGGCTTGCCGGCGGCGATCTCCAGGTTCAGCAGGACGAGCTCCTCGCAGAACTCGGGGGCAACGTCCGCCATGTCCCGGCTGATGCGCACGAACGCGGCGTCCAGGCCGAGGCCCGACTCGATGCAGACGATCAGCAAGTCCAGAACGTCAGGCAGGGACAGACGTACGTTCTCGATCCGCTTCCTGGCCTTGCCGCGGAGCCACATTTGCGGCAGCAGCATGCCGAAGATGAGGGCGCCGGCGTCGTACATGAGCAGCTTCTTCATCTGGAGCGTGCCCTGGTTTCTGCCGGTCCACCACACCATGAAGGCCGTCAAGGCCAGCGGCAGGGCAACGGCCAGGGCGAGCTTGGCGCCGGTGAAAATCTCCACGGCCCGCCTCTCGCGGATGCCCGCGTGGACGAGCAGCTCCCGCACCTGCCGCTGCGAGCTGGACGCCATCGGCCAGAGCCTGGCCAGCGGGCGCACGAGCCTGGCGGAAAGGGGCTCGCCCGGCGTCAGCGCTCTGGGCCGGCGCATCTTCGCACGGGGCTCCGGCCTGCGGCGGGCCGCTTCGGCCGGGCTGCCCCACCTGTCCTTCCTCTTGGACCGCGAAGCCCGGTCGATCAGGAATCCCACGATGACGAACAGGCCGACGACACCGACGAAGACGCCAACCAGGATCAGAATGCCTTGCGTGCCCATGTTTATACCTTTATGGCCACTATTTTGCGGATGAGCACGGCTCCCAGCAACTCGAGCCCGGCCGCCACGCCCAGCAGGATGTGACCCAGCTTGGTGGTGAACAGGCCTATCATGTACTCCCGGTTGAGCACGTAAATGAGGATCAGCAGGGCCACGGGGAGCAAGCCGACGATCAGGCCGCTGAGCTTGCCCTGAGCGGTGAGCGTCTTGACCTGGCCCAGTATGCGGAACCGCTCCCTGATCGTCTTCTGGAGGCCGTCGATGACCTCGGACAGATTGCCGCCGACTTCCTTCTGGATGACCATCGCCGTGGCGAAGAACTTCACGTCCGGCGTGTCCACGCGCGTCGTAAGATGCTCAAGGGCGCTCTCAAAGGTCACGCCGAAGGTCAGCTCGTCGGCCAGGATCTTGAACTCGTCGCCCACCGGGTCGGGCATCTCGTCGGCGACGTTCTGTATGGCCGCGTTGAGCGACTGCCCCGCCTTGACGCTGCTGGAGAGCAGGTCCAGCGCGTCCGGCAGTTGCGTGCCGAACCTCTTGAGCCGCCGCATCACCTTCACGCGCAGGAACATGTACGGCATCACGCCCAGCGTGACGCCGAAGATGAGCGCCATGAGCCAGTCGAACTCCCGCCGCCATATCACGGTGACTATGACGCCCATGCCGGCCAGCAGGCAGGAGAGCAAAACGAACGCCGTCACGGTCAGAGGCAACTGGACCTGAAGGAGCATCCCGTTCAGCTTCTCTGCCCAACTGCTCCGTTTGAGCACCCTGTCCAGAACGGGGATGTCGCTGAAGGCCTGACGCTTGAGGGCCTCCTTCCTCTCCTCCCTCTTTTTCAGCTGCTGCTCCCTGCTCTCAGCCAGGGAGTCGCCGAGCTCGTAGCGCTTGACCTGCTTGACGCCCCGCAAGCGCATCTCCACGCGGCTTTTCCTGGAGGTCCGCTGCGCGGCCAGCAGCCACACGCTGAGGGCGGCGAAGAGAACAGAGGAAACTACCAGCGCGAGGATGACCACTTCTTGCATTGTCCGTCCCCCCCGCTATTCGTTGCCAGGCATCACGCTCAAGCCAGGAACAGGTCAGGCGACAGGTTGAAGCCCGCCGACCGCAGCTTGTCGATGAACCGCGGCTGCACGCCCGTGGGCGCATGCCCGCCCAGGCTGGCGCCGTCCGTACTGACTCCGCGGCGTTCGAAGCGGAATATGTCCTGCATCGTGACCATTTCGCCTTCCATGCCGATCACTTCGCTGAAGTACATCATCTTCCTGCTGCCATCGGGAAGGCGCTGCATCTGGATGATGACGTCGAGCGCGCTGCTTATCTGCTGGCGCAGGGCCATCTGCGGCAGCTCGGTGCCGCCCATGGCAACCATGGTCTCCAGCCTGCTGAGGGCGTCGCGCGGCGTGTTGGCGTGCACGGTGGACATCGACCCGTCGTGGCCCGTGTTCATGGCCTGAAGCATGTCGAGGGCCTCGCGCCCACGGATCTCGCCCAGGATGATGCGGTCGGGTCGCATGCGCAGGGAGTTGATCAGCAGCTCGTACTGGGTCACCTCGCCCTTGCCTTCTATGTTGGGCGGGCGCGTCTCCAGTCGCACCACGTGCGGCTGCTGAAGCTGCAGCTCGGCGCTGTCCTCTATGGTGACGATCCGTTCGCGTTCGCTGATGTAGCCGCTCAGGATGTTCAGGGTCGTCGTCTTGCCGGAACCGGTTCCGCCGCTGATCAGGATGTTCAGCCGCGCCATCACGCAGGCCTCACAGACCTCGGCTATCTCGTCGGTTATGGTGCCTCCACGTACGAGGTCGTCCATGCTGAGCGTGTCGGCCCGGAACTTACGAATGGACAGCACGGGGTAGTCCACCGCCAGCGGCGGGATGATGGTGTTGACACGCGAACCGTCCGGCAGGCGGGCGTCGCACATCGGGGAGCTCTCGTCCACGTGGCGCCCGACCCTGGAGACGATCCGGTCTATGACGTGGCGCAGATGGGGATTGTCCTTGAACTCGACGTCGGTCAACTGGAGCTTGCCATAGCGATCCACGTAGACCTGCTTGGCGCCGTTGACCAGTATGTCGCTGATGGTCGGGTCCTGGAGCAGGGGTTCAAGCGGTCCGAAACCGACCACTTCGTCGACGATCTCCTGGAGGAACTGGCCCCTTTCGCTGCGGTTGAAGGTCACGCCGCTCTGGTCGAGCAGCTTCCCGCCCACGGTGGTTATCTGGCCCTTGATCTCCTCCTCGTTCAGTTCGTTCAGGATGGTCAGGTCGAGGGCATCGAGGAGCTTGCGGCGGATCCTGTCCTTCAGCTCCTGGTATTGCTCCCGCCCGATGGAGATCTTGCGCTTCTGAACGATGTACTCGGGCTCGGCCGGCTCCGGCTTCTTGGGCGCCGCTGCTGCCGCCTTGGGCTTCCTCGTCCCCGTGGCGGCAGGGCCCTGCTGTTCCCGTTCGCGCAGCCTCTTTATTCTGTCCCTGATGCCGCCCATGTCTGCGTCGTCCCCTTCAGTGGTCGGCTCGGGTCACGGCTCTCGGACTGCACAGCCCGACCGAACCCGTGGCCCTACCGAGCCCAACTAAACAGGCCCTTCTTTTTCACCTTCGGGGTCGGCGCCAGCCCGGCCGTGGTCCGGGCCAGAGCCCGCAGGCTGCGCGTGGCCTGGCTGTCAGGATCCACGATGTCCAGCGCCTGCCCGGAGTTCAGAGAGTTGATGATCGGTCGCGAATCGTACGGGATCAGCCAGTGGATCGGCTGGTTCACGTGCTTGGCCACTTCGTCGAGCGAGATCTCGTGGCTGTCGTAGTACCGGTTGATGACGAGCTTGATCTTCTCCGGCTTGTAGCCGAGCTCCTTAAAGGTCTCCAGCGCCCGGATAGTGCGGCGGATCGAGGGCAGCAACATCTCGCACAGAAGGAGTATCTCGTCCGACTCGTCCAGCGCCACTATCGAGCAGTCGTCTATCGTGTGCGGCAGGTCGAGCACTGTGTAGCTGAAGACCTTCCGGCAGGTCTGGATGACGCCGCGGATGCGCCACGGATCGATGCCTTCGGCCTCCTCCAGGGACATGGGAGCCGGCAACACCGCCGCGCCGCTCTCATGATTGCTCATGAAGGTCGCGAGCAGGTTCTCATCCAACCTCTCCTGCTCGTGAGCGGCATCGGCAAGCGTGTGGGAGAACTCCAGGATGTCCATCGCCAGCGCAACGGTGCCGAACTGCAGGTTCATGTCCACGATGCAACTGGACCTGGGCCTCCTCAGTTCCTTGGCGATCAAGGTTGCCAGGTTGCAGGCAACGGTGGTCACGCCCGTGCCTCCGGCGACGCTGAAGACGGAAACCACCGTTCCCTCGCCATGCGTGAAGATCCCTTTCCTCTTGAACAGCCCCGCCATCGCCTTCGCAAGCTCGTCAGCGTCGATGGGGAACTCCAGGAATTCGTCGCTCCCCGCCCGCATGCAGGAGACCAGCAACTCCCGCGTGGGTTCCTTGCTGACGACGATGATGCCGACGTCCTCGGCCATCCCCCTGATGGCCTCCACCGTGCCAAGAGCCGGATCGTTCGGAGTGTCAACACCCACAACCACCGCAGCCGGGCTCTCCTCCTTGACCTGACTGGGGGCCTGGCGCAGGTCGGATATGGGGATCAGCTCCATCTCGGCGTCGTACTGCCGGAACGCCTGCACGATCTCCTGGCAGTACTGCTCGTTCGGATGCAGCACCATTATCCTTACTTCAGGCATCGTCTACTCCATCGTCTGCCTGCAAGTGCGCGAGCCGGCGCGCAGAGGGCATGTCATCCCCCCGAGGTCCCGGCACCGGCCACCAGTTCCTCGAGTCGCTTGATCTCCGGATGCGCGGGAAACTTGCCTTTGATCTCCTGCAGCTTCGCGACGGCTTCGGCGTTCTTGCCTTGCTCAACGTGTGCCAGCAGTACCTTCTTGGACAGATCGAAGTCGGATCGGACGTCCTGGAGCCGGCGCTCATAGTCGCCCAGTACTTCCGGGGAGGCGCCATAGTCGCCGTCCGTCAGCTCCGCCAGCAGTCGCTCGGCTTCGGGCACATCTCCCTGCGCCAGGGCCTGGTCCAGCCGGTCCACTTGCTGCGTGTAGTCAGACTCGCGCACGGCCTTCTCAATCGACTGCCGGAGGCCTTTCACGCCCTGCATGACCTGCTCGTTGCTGGCGCATTCCGCCAGGAGCTCGATCCTGGTCAGCTCCTTTTGGGCAACGTCGTAGTTGCCAGCCTCGAAGGCCGCCTGGCCTCTGCCCAGCAGGTTCTCGCCGATGGCTTTGCCGCACGTTCCCAGCTCGCGTCGCGCGTCCCTGGCGACCTTCTCGACCGCTGAGTAACCGGCAACGATCTCCCTGAGCAGGGCCAGAGCCCGCTCGTACTCGCCGACGGCCATTAGGGCCCGGCTCTTATCCAGCAGCCACTGGGCTTCGTCCTGTTGCGTCTTCTCTGCCGTCAGCGGGCTGGCCAGCACCGGCCCCTCGCAGTTCTCGTCGGCCACAGGGCTGAGGCGGAATTCGTCCGCCTTGTTCTGCAGGAAGGCACGCTCCTGCTCGTCTTTGACCAGCAGCCAGATTTCGGGCTTCGGCTCTTCTTCCCTGATGGGGCGGCCTTGCCGGTCCAGGCGGCCGATGTGATATATCGTCACGCAACGCAGGAAATCCTCCAGCTTGCCGTTCGTGAACGTCAGGACGTCCACCTTCATGCCCGGCCTGAAACGCCGGGCGTTGTCCGTGTCAACAACGATCTTCTGCGGGTACATGCCCTCCGGGATGAACTCCTCCTCGGGTACGACCTGCGCCTGCAGTATCGGCTCGTGCTTCACGAAGGACACGCCAGCCACCATCGTCTTCTCCGCGAAGGCTTCCTTGTCGCTCAGGGCGCCGGCAGGCATCATCTCCTTCGGCCAACGAGTCACGAAGAACACGTTTGCGTCCTGGTCTCCCTCGGCCGCCAGCCGAAGTTGCTCGCCGAACTCTATATCCCTCTTGGCAAGCAGGATCGTGGCCCCATCCGCCGGGGCCGGGGCAGCCTTCGCCCCGGAAAGGCGTTTGTGCACGGCGAGGACGGCAATCAGGGCAGAGACGGCCCCGGCAACGACGAAGATCAGCGCTCTCTTGCTCCTCACGTCCCACGGACTCCTTGTCTTGTCGAGCCAGACAGGTCACACAGCGACCGCTGCCCATCCCCACCGGCCATAGCACAGATCACGGATCGGGCCTACTCGTGCCGGAAGACGCAACGGCCCTTCAAAGGCAGAGAGCCCGAGAAACGCGGTATCACGTTGCCGCTCATGACCACGAAGCTGTGACTGACCGTAACGCAGACGCGGTCCCCCTCGACTGCGTCCACCAGGCCAGTGCGCGGGCTTCCCGTCGGGTCCGTCACCACAATGTTAGTTGACCAGCTTCCCTCAAAACCCACGGTCGTCATGAAATCGTCAACTCTGGCGAGCACATCGCTGTCCAACTGCCCGAGAAGGGACCCCGCCCGGGCCCCCTCTCGCGCGGCGTTCGCCAGCAGGTGCAGCTCGAAATAGGCCCTTCCGAACTCGATGGCGGCGAAAACCATGAGCATGAACAGAGGCAGAATCAGCGCGAACTCCACCACCGCCTGCCCCCGCCGTCCGCGTTCCTTCGTTCTGGGTAGTCGCCTCTCCATCGCTGCACCTCAGCTCGCACTGCCCGGGCCTGCCACGCGTCAAGGACCAGGGTACGGGACAACCCGGAGCGCGCTTCGACTAAAGATACCAGAAACCCGGTCCCGATGCACGGATTTCGTCCGCTTCTTCGCACCCAATAGCCCCTGCAAAACCGGTGCCGGGCCTGGGTCCGCGTCGGCCACGCAGCGCCACGTAAGCGCAAAGTGCTCCCGCCCAATCCCTTACGTGCGTCCGGCAGTGCCGCCACGCAGCGACCCGGAGCCGTTTCGTTCGGTTACATCCCGGCCCGCCGGAGCGGCACGCCTTTGGGAGCGATGGTAACAGAACGGCCCTCCGTTTGCAATGCCTTCCCCGATGGCGACGGCTGCGAGTCCTGCCGCGCCTGGCGTCGGGCGGCTTGGCGCCAGGCGCCACTTGTGCTCTAATGTGCCCGGCAGGGGTACGGACCCTACCGGCGCATTGGTGAGCCGAAGGCATGGCGGACAACTTCGTCAAGTTCCTGGGCACGGCCGGCGCGCGATTCGTCATGGCCAGGCAGTTGCGCTACTCGGCGGGCACGCTCATCGCCATCAACGGCCGGAAGGTGATGCTCGACCCCGGTCCGGGGACGCTTGTGCGTTGCGCCAAGTCCCGGCCGCCGATCGACCCTTCCGAGCTCGACACCGTGATCCTCACCCACGCCCACCTCGACCATTCGGGCGACGTCAACGCCGTTCTGGACGCGATGACGTGGGGCGGCTTCAAGCGCAGGGGCCGGCTCTTCGCCCCCCGGGAGTGCCTCGAGGGGCCCAACACCGTCGTGCTCAACTACCTGCGCGAGTTCGTCGAGGAGGTCGTCGTGCTGGAGCCGCAGCGCGATTACGCGGTCGGCCCGCTGCGCTTCGCCACCTCCATCCGCCACCGGCATCCGGCTGAGACCTACGGCATCAAGTTCGCCCGCGACGGGCAGACGGTCGCCTTCCTCGTGGACACGCTCTACTTCGACGGCCTCGCGGAGTCCTACCGGGGGGCGGACATCCTGGTCCTGAACGTCGTGCGCCGCGAGCCCCACGAGAGCGCAACCGTCATGCATCTGAGCCTGGATGACGCCCGCCGGCTCATCGGGCAGATCGGCCCCCGCAAGGCGGTCCTGACGCACTTCGGGATGACGATGCTCCAGGCGAAGCCGCGCCAGGCAGCCGAGCGTCTGACGCAAGAACTGGGCGTCGAAGTCATCGCCGCCTCGGACGGCATGACGCTCGACCTGGACGCCGCCTGAGGCCGCATGCGGCCGGCCTCCTGCCCGTTCCCCCCCGCCGGCTCCGTACGCGGAGCTTGTGGGAGCGGGCGCGATGGGTTACCATCCCCCCGGGCAAGGCGTTTACGCGCGACTCCCGGAGCCCGCGCGCTTTCGAGCCCAGCCGGGCACTTCCTCGTGAGGACCCAGACATGGACGCGGTCAACGTGGCCTTCATCGGTGCCGGATCGTTCTCCAATTTCGTCCACTACCCCAGCCTCTCCGCGATGGACGACGTGCGGACCGTCGCCATAGCGGACCTGGACGAATCGCGCCTGAAGGCCACGGCGGACAAGTACGGCGTGGAGGGCCGATACCAGGACTACCACGAGATGCTGGGGAAAGAGGACCTAGACGCCGTCTACGTGGTCATGCCCCCGCACGGGCTCAAGCCCATCGTGCTCGACGTGATCGCGGCGGGCAAGCACGTCTTCACGGAGAAGCCCGCCGGCATGAACCCGCGGGAGACGGCCGAGATGGCGGCGGCCGCCGAACGGGCGGGCGTCAAGTCCGCCGTCGGCTGTAACCGCCGCTACAGCCACGTGATACGCAAAGCGAAGGAGGAAGTCCTCAAGTGCGGCCCCATCTCGGAGTTCATGGCCGAGTATCATAAGGATATGAAGGAGACCTACCGCGGGATGAGCATCATGTACGCCGACTGCGTGCACGTGCTCGACCCCATGCGGGACGTGATGGGGGAGCCGGAATCGGTGCACGCCCACGCGGACTGGTGGTACACCAGGAAGGGATGGGAGGGCTCCTACAACGCCTATCAAGCCCTGATACGCTTCGCCAGCGGCGCCACGGGCATCTTCACGGCCAATCGCCAGTGCGGCGCCCGCTACGAGCGGTTCGAGATGCACGGCAACGGCATCTCCGCCTACGTCCGCGCCCCCGAATCGGTCGAGATATACAGAACCGGCACGCCCGAACCCGAGGTTTACACCGGTGAGCAACTGGCAGGGGCCAGCGGCATGATCCGGACCTACGGCTACTTCGTGGAGAGCCGGGAGTTCATCGACTGCATCAAGAACGACACGATGCCGCTGACGAACCTGTCGGACAACGTCAAGACCATGCAGTTCTGCGACATGATCTCCGCCGGCGAGCACCTGGACATGACGGGCGGGGATTAGGCGCGCGTCTTCCCGCGCAGGCCGCCGCGCGCGCGTCCGACATCCTATGAGGCGCGGTCGAGCTGACGCGCCACCAGCGCCCTCACCGCATCCGTCAACTCCGCATCCATCCTCCGGCGGCTGATCGCGCCGGTCCGGACGAAGAAGAGCGCAAGCTCCGCCTCCTGCGCGGCCGCTCCGCACGCCTGCGCCGCCAGGGCGTAGAGGGCAAGCTGGGGCCAGTAGCGCGCCTCGACCGCCGCGCGGCCTGCCTGCGCGAACCGATCCGTCTTGTAGTCGAGGATCGTGGTGCGCCCGGCGCCCCGGACGAGCAGGTCGATGCTCCCCTCGACCAGCCCGTCGGCGTCATCCGCACAGACGGCCAGGCAACGGAGGGGAGCTGCGAATCCCACCTCTCGTTCGAAAGCCCCGGCGCCGTCCAGCAGCGCGCGGAACTCGCCGTTGCGCAGCGCGTCCAGAGCCAGCGCCGCGGCCTCATCGGCAGCCGCCTCGTCCAGTCCGAGCTCGTCGGCCTCAATGCGCGCCAGGTTCCGCACGAGCCCGGCCATCTGGCCGCCCGCGCGCATTTCGAGCGGCACGGCCGCCATCAAGTTGTGGAAAAGGGAGCCGAAGTCCTTGCCCCCTGGGCCCGGCGCCGGCTCTTCGGGGAACGTCGGCCGCTCGGCGCCGGCCTCCATCGAACTCGGCAGCACAAACGGCTCCGCGCCGGACGCCCGCGCCGCGAGCCGCTCGTGCTCCCGCAGCCAGGACCGCCGCTCCCGGAGCAGCGCGTCGACGTCCTCGTCCCCGGAAGGCGCCTCCCGCGACGGCCCCGGCCTCACGTCCATCTCGTCCGCCCAGGGATTGGTGTCGAGATAGTGCACGCCGTCGGCTTCCCTGCCGAACGGCACGCCGTCCGGAGCCGCAAGGCCGCCCGACTGCTGGAGGAGCTGCTGGAAGCACTGCTTCTTCGCGTCCTGCCAGTAAAGGGATAGCAGCAGCAGCCTGCGCGCCCGCGTGCAGGCCACGTACAGGAGGCGGCGCTCTTCCGCCAGCCTGTTGCCGTACTCCTGCGTCGCCAGCTCCTCGTAGTCCGCCGACTGGATCCCCGGCGCGAGCCTCAACCCGAGCTGGCCGCTCAAGCGGTCGAAGACCAGCGGGCCGACCGACGTCTCGTTGCGGAACTCGCGCGCCAGGTCGGGCAGCACGACGACCTCGAACTCCAGTCCCTTCGCCTTGTGCATGGTCATGAGGAGGACGAAGTCGTCGCCCGGCTCGACGACGCTGGACTCCTCCTCCGGCAGTTCGGCTTCGTGGAGCGTGCTGAGGTGCCGGACCGCCGCATCGAAGGTGCCCGTCGCCCTGCCGATGCCGCGGAGCTGGTTGAGGAGTTTCAGCAGGTTGGCCACCCTCTGGTCGCCGGCCGGCTTGAGTTGGAACGCCTGGAGCACGTTCGTCTCCGCGAATATGCGGTGCAGCAGCGCCTGGGGAGGGACCCTGTTCCGCGCGCGGCGCCACTCCGCCAGCCGGGCCAGTGCCTCCGCCACGGGACCCGAGGCAACGCTCGCGACCACGTAGCTCCACGAGCCGCCGCGCTCCCTGTAGCGCAAAAGATCTTCGTCGCTCAGCCCAAAGTAGGAGCTGCGCAGCGCGCCGACGACGGCCGGCTCGTCCAGCGGGTCCGCTATGGCCCGCAGCACGGCCAGGGTCTCCACGACCTGCTCCCGCTGGTAGAAGTGCTTGCCCCCGACGACGCGATAGGGAACGCCGTAGGCCTCCAGGCCCTCCTCGTAGGCGCGCACGTCCGTCAGAGCGCGGAACAGGAACGCGAAGTCGCCGTAGCCGGGCCTGCCGCAGCCCGGCAGGTCCAGGCCTCCCTCAACCGCGTCCCGGATGACGCGGCCCAGGTAGTGGGCCTCGAGCCGACGCGCGGCGGGGGCCTTGCGGTCCGACCCGGCCAACTTCGCAGGAGGGCAGAGCGCCACGACCGGCGGCGTGGCGGGGTCGGCAGCCTTCGGCCCGGGCGCCAGCCGGACGGGGGCGGCCTGGTAGACGCCCTCCTGGTCGGGAGGCACGAACAGGTCGTCGAACACGCGGTTCAGCCAACCGAGCAGACGGGGCACGGAGCGGAAGTTGCACGATACCTGCTCGACCCGGTCCCGGCCGAACCTGGCGGCGCCGAAAAGGCCCTTGAACCGCTCGTAGATCTGCACGTCCGCCCGGCGGAACCGATAGATGGACTGCTTGGGATCGCCCACGGCAAACAGCCGGCCGTCCGCAAGGGCCACCTTCTCCATGGACGCGGCCTGGGCGCCGGACGGGTCCTCGCACAGGTAGGCGATCAGCTCTGCCTGGAGCGGATCAGTGTCCTGGAACTCGTCCACGAAGAAGGCGTCGAACCGTTGCTGGAAGTGGCGCCGTACGGCCGGATTGGCGCGCAGCATCCGCGCCGTGAGCACGAGCAGGTCCTGGAAGTCGACGGCGGACCGGGCCAGCTTCGCCTCGCCATAGTGCCGGACGAAACCGCACAGCCAGTCGAAGACGTCCTTCGCCAGACAGGCGCCCAGGGAGAGGGCAGGTTCCATGAAGTCCGCCAGCATCCGCGCCACCTCGAGCCGGTCTTCCTCCCGGAAGCTGGTGACGGCCGTCTCCCACTCCACGCCAGCGAGGGCATACGCCTTGCGCCGCACGGCGGCAGCGGCAGAGGGGTCGAGGGCCGCGATGTCCGAGGCAAGGTCGCGGATGTCACGGGCGTTGACGTTCCCCTTGCCCCGCATGCGGTCTCTGAACAGCTCGGCGACGGGACCGGCCCGATCGCACAGGGCCCGGACCAGCTCCTCGCGGCTCTCGGACGGAACGGCCAACGCGAACTGCGGCGAGTCCGTCAGCTCGGGGGCACGCGCCAGCGCATCGGCAACCTGCTTCAGACCGGCCAGGCTGACGCCCGCCCGCAGGACCTCGACCAGGGGCTCGGGGGCATCGGCGACCTGAAGGCCCATCCAGTCCCGCCAGGCGCGCTCGCGCAGGATCTCCGCCTCTGCCTCCTCCAGGACGGCGAACTCCGGGTCCACACCGGCCTCGGCCGACTTCTCCCGGAGGAGCCGCGCGCAGAAGGCGTGGATGGTGGAGATGTTGGCGCGGTCGAGCTCCTCGACGGCGGTTTGCAGCCTCTGCCCTTCCGGGCCGGCGGGGTCTGCGCAGGCAAGGTGGCAGGCCAGCGCCTCGCGGACGCGGCTTTCCAGCTCCCCCGCAGCCTTCTCCGTGAACGTTATGGCCACCGTGCCCGGCAGGCGCAGTGTCCCGTCCCGGATGCCCTGGAGGATGCGGTCGACGATCAGGGTGGTCTTGCCCGTGCCCGCCGCCGCTTCAACGAGCATGGACTGGTCCGTGGAGGCGACGATGCGGGCGCGCGTGGCGGCATCTTGCGGTTCGCCCCCTTTGTTGCTGCGTGCCGTCACGGCAGCCTCTGTGCGCCCCTTCGCGTCTCGGAATGCCGCGTGGTCTACAAGTCCTTAATGAGCGCCACCTCGTCGCAGTTGGGGAACTTCGGGCAGTCGAGGCAATCGGCCCATATCTTGTGCGGGAGATCCTCCTTGGAGCGCTCGACAAAGCCGAACTTGCGGAACAGCTCCGGCACGTAGGTGAGGACGAAGACCCTCCTCATGCCGAGCTGCTGCGCTTCCTCCAGGCAGGTTTCGATCAGGCGCTTGCCGATGCCCCGGCCCTGCGCGCGTTCAGCGACGGCGAGGCTGCGGATCTCGCCGAGCCCGTCCCAACCGATGTGGAGCGCAGCGCAGCCGACGACCTGGCCGCCTTCGCGGCAGACGAAGAAGTCGCGCACTGTCTCATAGACGTCATTGAGCGAGCGCGGCAGCATCACTTGCCGGTCGGCGTAGTAGTTGACCAGCTCGCGAATGGCGGGCGGATCGCTGATTCGTGCCTTCTCGATCATCTCAAGACCGTTGCAGTTCAACGTGGGCCAGCTTCACGAAGCCCCGCAGGGCGGCCTCCAGCGTCTGGATGCGGATGATGTTGCTGCCCGGCTGCTCTCGGAACGCACCGCGGCCGTCCTCCGGGTCGGGCAGGTAGTAGCTGTTCTCTTCCAGGTACTGAAGCCCCATGAGGAAGCCGGCGGCGCGCCGGGCCGCGGCCAGGCTCTCGGGCGTGCTCTCCATCATACACGCCGACGCGAAAACAACAAGGTCGTCGGCCGTAGCGCCGGCCGTCGGGGGGAAGGCCGAGCCCGTGCCGCCGATCAGGTCCTCGGCCGGCGCCTTCTCGGGCCCGAGTTGCGCGTCACGTCGCCCGGCTGCTATGCGAGCTACGAGGGCGCGGCCCTCCCAGGCTTCGCGTTCGTCGGCCGGCAGGCATTCGCCGTACGCCTCGAGCGCGGCGACCAGCCAGCGTGCGTCGCTCGAGCTGTAGGAGCCGACATGGGACTGGTCGCCCCGCTCCAGGGCCCCGATGGCCCGTTGCGCGCCTGCCAGGAAGCGCGCGACGTTTAGCTCCCGGTACGCCAGAGACAGGGCCAGCGCGGCCTTCGCGGGCAGGGCGACCTGCCCGGCGTGCTTGCTGGGAGTGCTGCGCGTGCCGCTTTCGCCGTCGTACTGGAGCTCGAAAAGGCCGTCCTCGCGCTGCATGAAGAGAAGGAACTCGGCAAGGGCGGCAATCCAGGGGTCCGGCTCCGTCAGGCCGCTGGCCCGGCGGTAGTAGCATAGCGCCTCCAGGACGTGCGCGGAGGCCTCCAGCTCCAGCACGTCCTTGCAGACCTCCTGCCGCTGGGTGAAGGCCATGTGCGGGTTGCGCGGATCGACGTCCGTGTAATGCATCAAGTAGGACAACGACTCGTAGCAGGCGTTGAGGTACTCCTCCCGCGGCCGCAGGTTGCAGAGCAACGCGAGGGCCCCGCAGGCCGCCGCCTGCTCCGGCACGCTGTCGCACCCTCCCTTCAGGTCGGCGGCAGGGTCCCAGTACGGAACGAAGGTGCCGTCCTCCTCCTGGACGCCGACCAGGTACTGCGCCGCCAGCCGGCCCGACCTGAGCACCTTCGCCGGGGTGACCTCGCCGACGGACGTCAGGCCCCGCGGTATCGCCAGCACGTCCCGGCTGCCGTCCGCCGTGTTGACGAACGCAGACGCAGTCAACCGCCAGACACGCAGGTCGGGGTCGCGCCATCCGTCAGGGCCGCCGCCGACCGCCCGGCACACCGAGCGCAGCATGTCCAGATTTGTGCCGGCGCGGAAGTCCGCGATGTCGGCAGGCAGAAAGAACTCGCCTTTGCCGTCGGACTCCACCGCGAGGCCGGCCGGCGCCCCGAGGACCTGCTGCGCGAAGGCCTCCCTATCCTGCAGCCTGAGCAGGTCTGCACGCCGCACCACGTCTATCCGCACGCGCCCGGCCTTAGGCGGCTCCGTGGCCGCAGAGCGACCGCGCAGATCGAAGAACTGGCGCGCGGCGTCCTTCACGCTCTCGGCCAGGCTGGGCTGGCGGGCCTTCAGCCGCGCCGGCAGCTGGTCGCGGCAGTAGACGGTCACGAAGACCGGCGCCGCCACGGGCTCCAGGCATCCCGGCGGGGCCTGCGTCACGTCCGGCAACGGAGCGCCGGCGGCCAGGGCCTCCAGCGAGTCGTAGAACAGACCTACCAGGTACCGGCCGTCCAGCTCGGAAAGCACAGTCTCCCAGGACGCGCCCACGGACGGGAAGGCCCCGATTGGCTCCCCAGCTGCCGTGCTCGGACCCGCGGCGGCTTGCTGCGGCTCTGCCGAAGCCGCGGCGGCTGGCGGCGCGGCGGCCTGAGCCCGGCGCCGCCCGACCCTCAGCACCAGGAGCAGCAAGGCGGCCGCAAGCGCCGCTACCGCCAGCGCAGCGAACGCCTTCCGGATCGTCCAGCGGGTCGGCTCAGCCATCTTCCACCCGTCAGCCCCCTGCAACGAAGAAGGTCGTGGACTCCGTGCTCCGGTACCACTCGACGGTGCGGCGCAGGCCTTCACCAAAAGAGACCTGCGGCTCGTAGCCGAGTTCGCCGCGCGCCCGTCGGATGTCCGCCTGGGAGTGTTTGACGTCGCCGGGCCGTTCCTCGCGGTACTCGACCCTGACCGCCCTGCCGGTGAGGCTCTGGAGCAGCTCGAGCAGCTCGTTCAGGGTGTGGCGCTCGCCGGTGCCGACGTTGTAGACGCGGCCTGCAACGCCCTCCGCCCGGACGGCGCACAGGTTGGCGTCCACCACGTTGTCCACGTACGTGAAGTCCCGAGACTGCTCGCCGTCCCCGAAGACCTGCACCTTCCGTCCGGCCATGATGCCGTTGATGAAGATGGGAATGACGGCGGCATACTGGCTGTGGGGGTCCTGGCGCGGGCCGAACACGTTGAAGTAGCGCAGGGACACGGTTTCCAGTCCGTAGATTGCGGGGAAGACGCCGCAGTAATGCTCGCCAGCCAGCTTGCTGACGGCGTAGGGGCTCTTCGGCCTGGGCGTCATGCCCTCGTGCTTGGGCAGCGCCGGCACGTCGCCGTAGACCGAGCTGCTGGAGGCGTAGACGACGCGCTTCACGCCGGCGTCCCTCGCGGCGACCAGCACGCGAAGCGTCCCCTGGACGTTCGCCCGGTCGGTGGCGACGGGGTCGCCGACGGACCGCTGCACGCTCGCCAGGGCGGCCTGGTGCAGGACGTAGTCTGCGCCGGCGAACGCGCTGCGCAGCAGGTCGCCGTCGCACACGTTGCCCTCGAAGATGCCGATCCTCGTCGAGAACTCCGCCAGGCTCTCCCTGTGTCCCGTGGCGAAGTTGTCCACCACGCGCACTTCCTGGCCCTCGGCCACGAGTCGCGCGACGATGTTCGAGCCGATGAAACCGGCCCCGCCGGTCACCACGTATACAGCCAATGTTTGACTCCCGCTGTATGGACGCCTTCGCCTTCTCCGCCCGCGCGCGCGTGAAGGCGGCCGCTCAAGACGTACGGGCACGGCGCGCCGTGCCCCTACTTCTCCGCTCGCGCGCGCGTGGAGGCAGCCGCCGCAGAGGACGGAGTCTATCGCACGGACCTGACGCTGGCAACCAAAACCGCAGCCGCCGGATCGGCCGTGCAACCTTGACAAGCGGACCGGGAACGCCTAGATTCCTGCCCATGCCCCGACCGCTGCCGCCGGCCCTGTCGGAAGGCGCCGACGCGGCGGTCTCAACATCTGGCGCGGAGCGATACGGCGATGGCGCAGCGGATCATCGACGACCACAATCACCCGAACTGGCAGGGAGTAGACACCGACGGCCTCGTCAGGAACATGGACGAGCACGGCATCGAGAAGACGTGGCTGCTGTCCTGGGAAATCCCGCAAGTCGAGTATGACATGGAGCCGTACTACTACAAGTCGCTGGACCCCCGGGCCGCCGGCATGCCTCTGTGGATGATCGTCGAGGGCCTGAAGAAGTATCCGGACCGGTTCATCGGCGGCTGGGCGCCCGACCCGCGCGACCGGAGCGCCCGGGCGAAGCTCTACCAGGCCGTCCAGATGCACGGCATCCGGGTCTACGGCGAGCTGAAGTGCCGGATGCGATACGACGACCCCGACGCCATAGCGATGTTCCGCTACTGCGCCGAACTGGGGCTGCCGGCCTTGTTTCACCTCGAGTGCGCCGAGCACGTCCTCCGGACGGAATCGCAGGGCCCCGACTCGTGGCCCTTCTGGTACGGCGGCGACATATCGGTGGTGGACAACATGTGCCGGCTCTGTCCCGACACGCAGTTCCTCGGCCACGCGCCGGGCTTCTGGCGCGAGATCAGCGGGGACGCCGCCCAGGACCCGGAGCGTTACCCGACCGGCCCGGTCACGCCCGGCGGGCGGCTGCTCGGGCTGCTGCGTCAGTACAGCAACCTGAACTGCGACCTGTCGGCCGGCAGTGCCATGACGGCCCTGAACCGTGACCTCGACGTCAGCCGGGAGTTCTTCATCGAGTTCCAGGATCGCACGCTCCTCGGCCGGGACGATTTCGGCCGGAAGCAGATGGACCTCCTGGAGAAGCTCGATCTCGACGAGGAGATCATGGAGAAGATCCTGCACGGCAACGCCGAGCGGCTCGTGGCCAATGCGCGCAAGGGCGACTGAAACGCACACACCGTGGGAGACACCTGATGAGCAGCAAGAAGAAGCTGGCCGTTGACGGAGGCACGCCCGTCCGCGCCAAGCCGATGCCCCCCAGGGGGCTGATGACCGAGCAGGAGAAGAAGGCGGTCGTCAAGCTCTTCGACGAGGCGATCGCGGAGGGGACGGCGTTCGGCTATAACGGCCCTTACGAGCGCCAGTACGAGAAGGACTTCGTGAAGTTCATGGGCGGCGGGTTCGCCGACGGCGTCAACTCCGGCAGCAACGCCGTCTACTGCGCCCTGGGGGCGCTCCAGCTCGACGCCCTATCGGAGGTCATCTGCCCGGTCATCACGGACCCCGGCGGCGTCATGCCCGTGGCGCTGCTCGGGTGCGTTCCCGTCGTGGCCGACACCGACCCGAGGAGCTATAACACGTCCGCCGAGCAGATCGAGCCCCTCATCACGGACAGGACGCGCGCGATCATCGTGGCCCACATCGTCGGGGAGCCGGCCGACATGGATCCGATCATGAAGCTGGCCCGCAAGCACGGCCTCTACGTCATCGAGGACTGCGCCCAGTCCCACGGAGCGAAGTACAAGGGGCACAAGGTCGGCACGATCGGCGACATGGCCTGCTTCTCCACGATGTTCGGCAAGCACTTCTCGACCGGCGGCCAGGGCGGCGTCGTCTACACCCGGAACGAGGACCTGCACTGGCGCGGGCGCCGGTTCGCCGACCGAGGCAAACCGTTCAACCTGGACGCCGCGGGCAACGTCGTGGCCGGGCTGAACTGCAACCTGAACGAGCTGGCCGCCGCCATCGGCAGCGCGCAGCTCAAGAGGCTGCCGAAGATGGTCGAGAGACGGCACAAGGCCGGCGAGGCAATCAAGAAGGCGCTGAAGGACAGCCCCGCCGTCTCGGTCGGCTGGCAGGTGCCCCGCACCGAGTGCAGCTACTGGTACCTGCGCGTCGCGCTGAAACTCGAGGCGCTTCGCGTGGACATGGTCACTTTCCAGCAGGCCCTCGCGGCCGAAGGCATCTCGAACCTGCGCGGCTACCCGATCCTCCCGTGCAGCTTCCCCTGGTTCAGGAACAAGGCCGTCTTCGGCAAGAGCGGCTTCCCGTGGGACTGCTCCGACTACGCCGGCCCGCGCGAGCCGCAGTGCCGCTCTGAGAATGCAGTGAAGGTGCTGAACGAGAGCTTCTGCATCAACTTCCACGAGAAGTACGGCCCCCAGGAGGTCAGGGACATCGTGAGGGCCCTGAAGAAGGTCGAGGAGGCCTACCTGCGCTGAGGGCCGGCGCGCCGCCCGGCCGGCGGGGAGACCGCACATGAGCGATGCGTGCATGGTGACGGTGCGGACGGCGGACGCCGTGCAGACCCGGTTCGCGGGCGTGGGATTCCACGTCTCCCACCACCTGCACGCGGTCGGCAAGGAGCACTTCGAGCAGGTGATCGGCAAGCGATGGCGTGAGTTGAACCCGTCGTTCGCGCGGCTCACGCACATGCAGGGCGCCGGCCGGGACGGGCTGGACACGCTGGCCGAGCAACTGCTGCAACTGAAGCGGACCGGGACGGAAGCCTACCTGGCCACATGGGACCCCGAGGACGCGCCGGAAGGCCCCGCGCGAGCGGCCTACGCGAAGCGGATCGTCGACCAGCTCGAGTATTTCATCCGCGAGCGGGGCGCCTCCAACGTCAGGCACTATTGCATGACGAACGAGCTGACGCTGCACAGGTGGGCCGACATGGTCGGCGACATGCCCAGGTTCCGGGACTACCACCGGCACCTCTTCGCCGAACTGCAAAGGCGCAGGCTGGACGTCCGGCTCCTCGCTTCCGACGCGTCGCCCGTTGAGAACTGGCACACGATCGAGTGGGCCGCCGAGAACATGGACGACGTCACCGGCATCTACGGAGGGCACCATTACATCAACAGCTTCTCGCTGGATGACCCGGAGCTCTATCCGTGGTTCCTGTCGAAGCTGAAGTGGGGCGCCGGCATCGCCCGAAGGCGGGGCAAGGACTTCATCCTCGGCGAGTTCGGCTGCAAACAGGACGGAAGCGTCAGAGACGGCATCAAGATGGACGTCTGCATCTACTTCGGCACGCCGCAGGAGCCCATGGTTGGCATCCAGATGGCGGAAGCCGTCATCGCGGCCCTCAACGCCGGCGTCTACGCCCTGGGCAACTGGACCTTCACGGACTACCCGGACGAGTATCGCGACGACTACGTCAACAAGTGGGGCACGTTCAGGTGGATCGGCAGCGATTACTCCACGCGCGCGCATTACTACGCGTACGGCCTGCTGACCAGGTTCTTCCGCGGCCCGGCCACCGTGTTCGCCGTGGGGAGCGGCGACCCCCTCGTCCGGGCGGCAGCCGTGCGCCATCATGACGCGGGCACCTGGTCCGTCGTCCTGCTCAGCCGACGGGATGACGACGTCCGGATCGACCTTGCCGTCGACCACGGCGCGCCGGAAGCGCCGCTCCGCAAGTACGTCTACGATCCGGAGGACGTCCCCTTCCACCCCTTCGGCGATCTCCAACAACCCGAAGGCAAGCTGGCGCTCGTGGACGGCCGGCTCAGCGACGAGCTGGCGGCCGGGACGCTCGTAGTCTACACGACTGCCTACGACGAACGGCGGCCCTCCGCCGTCCGGCGGCTGAAGGTCGAGGCGCGCGCCGAGGGCGGAAACTACCTCACCTGGCGCCCGAACCCGGAGCCGGGCCTCTGCTACTACAGGATCCATGGTTCGGCGGTGCCGGGCTTCGCGCCGAGCGTGCACAATCAGGTCGGGACGACCGTCGCCACGGACTTCACCGACCGCGAGCCGGCGGGGGCGTGCCGCTACAAGGTCGTGGCCGTGGACCGGTCCGGGAACTCCGGCCCGTCATAGGCACGCCGCCGGCGCGAAGGCAGGCGGAGGCCGCATGAGCATCTTCAAGGCGTGTGACATACGCGGCGCCTACCCCGACGAACTCCACGAGCGGACGGCTGAGGCGATCGGCCGGGCCATCGGTTCCGAGCTGGCCGGCGGGGACTGCGTGCTCGGCGGCGACCTGCGGCCCAGCACGCCTTCGCTGAAGGGCGCCGTCTGCCGCGGCCTCCTCGCCACGGGGGCAGACGTCCTCGACGTGGGGACGGTGCCGACGCCCGTCGCCTATTGGGCCAGGAGGGAGCTCGGAACGCGGGGAGTCGCCGTCGTCACGGCATCGCACAACCCGCCCCGGTACAACGGAATCAAGTTTGCGCTCGGCGAGGAGCCGGTCACGCCCGAAGGCATCGACGAAGTGCGGCGGCGCGTGGAGGAAAGCGATTTCCGGGCCGGCCGCGGCCGGCGGACCGAGCACGGCGTCAAGGCGGACTACCTGGACTGGCTCCGCCGGCGGTTTGAGGCGACGGGCCGTGGAATGCCTGTGCTGCTCGACGCAGGGAACGGCTCCGGGTCGGAGTGGGCGCCGGAGGCGTTCCGGACGGCGGGCTACGAGGTCCATGAGCTCTTCTGCGAGCCGGACGGCCGGTTCCCCAACAGGTCGCCCAATCCGACCGAACCGGGCGCGCTGGACGCCGCCGGCGAGGCGACCCGCTGCGCGGGCGCGGGCCTGGGCGTCTGCTTCGACGGCGATGCGGACCGCGCCGTGTTCCTGGACGAGCGCGGCGACTACGTCCCCGCCGAGGAAGCGCTGATCCTGCTGGCGCGAGAGGCGCTCAAGAACGAGCCGGGGGCGGCCATCGTCTATGACCTGAAGAGCACCCGGGTCCTGCCGCAGGAGATACGGCGCGCCGGCGGCCGTGCCGTCATGGAAAGGTCCGGGTACTCCTTCATCAAGAGGCGTCTCATGCAGGAAGACGCGCCGCTGGCGGCCGAGGCCAGCGGGCACTTCTTCTTCCGGGAGCTGGCGGGCGACGACGGCATCTACGCGGGGCTCAGGATGGCGCAATTGCTGGCCGCCACGGGGCAGCCGCTCTCCGAGCTGCGGGACACCATACCGCCGTGCTTCATCAGCGAGGACATCCGCATCCCGCGCCCGGCGGGCGACGCGCAAGCCGTAGTCGAGCGCCTGCGGCGCGCGTTCGCCGATCATCCGCAGGACCACACGGACGGCGTGCGCGTCGAGTTCGACGGCGGCTGGGCCCTCTGCCGCGCCAGCGTCACCGAGCCTGCCGTCACCGTGCGGGTGGAGGGCGACAGCCCGGGGCGAATGGCCGAGCTCCGCCAGGTCATCCTGGCCGCCATCCCCGACTGACCGGTCGCCTGCTCTTGCTCTTACTCCCGCCCCGCCAGTGGGCAGGCAAGCGTACAGCGGGCAAGCGTTGTTCGTCGTTACTGGCAACTGACCACTGACCACTGGCAACTGCTGTTATCGCTCCTGCTCCTGTTCCGCAAGGACGAGGGCGGGAACGAGGGAAGGAACGAGGCAGGCGGGAGGCGACCCGCGAAGGCGCCTATTTCAGGATGATGTCCGCGCCGGTCATGACCCTCTCGCAGTACTGGCACCGGAGCGTGGGAGGGCCGGTCGCGATGACCTCGAAGCTGGTGCTGACGGCCTGCTGGTTGGTCACGCATTGGGGGTTGAAGCAGCGCACGATGCCCTCGACCTTGCTGGGCAGTTGGACCTTGCGCTTCTCAACGACGCGGTAGTCCTTGATGATGTTCAGCGTCGCCTGCGGGGCGATGAGGGCGATCTTGTTGACTTCCTGCGAGGTCAGCTCGCGGCTCTCGATCTTGATGATGCCCTTCTTGCCGACCTTGCTGCTCGGCAGGTTCATGCCGACCAGGACCATCTCATCGCCGTGCTCCAGGCGCAGGATCTCGGCCACCTTGAAGGTCGCGTCGTTCTCGATGTGGTCTATGACGGTCCCATCGCGTATGGCCGTGACCTTCAGCTCCTGGCGCCTGGCTCCTTGAGCGCTCATGCTCATGCCTTTCCCAGCACCATGGCCAGCAGCGCTTGCCGGACGGGGACGCCGTTCCTGGCCTGTTCGAAGTAGACGGCGTAGGGCGTTTCGTCGAGGTCCGGCGAAAGCTCGTCCACCCGCGGCAGCGGATGCATGATGCGCAGCTCGTCTTTCACCCCGCACCTCTCAAGCAGGGCGCGGCCGATCCGATACGCTCCCTTCACGCGCTCGTACTCCATGCTGTCCGCGAACCGCTCCTGCTGAATGCGCGTACAATAGAGAATATCGAAGGTTGGCAGCAGGCCGGGCAGGTCCTCGGACTCCTCGCACCGCACGCCGGCCGCATTGAGTTCCCTCAGGAGATCCGAAGGGACGGCCAGCGTCGGCGGCGAGACGAAGACCTGTCGGCAGTCGAACCTGCTCAGCGCCGTGGCGAGGGAATGGACGGTCCGGCCGTACTTCAGGTCGCCCACGAAACCCACGGTCAGCCCGTCTATCCGACCGCGGACCTTCTGGATGGTGTAAAGGTCCAGGAACGTCTGCGTGGGATGCTGGTTGGCGCCGTCACCGGCATTGATGACCGGCAGGCCGGATATCTCGGCCGCCAGCCTCGCCGCGCCCTCCCACGGATGGCGCAGCGCGATGACGTCGCAGTAGCCGGCCACGATGCGGATCGCGTCGCTGAGGGACTCCCCCTTCTTGAACGAGGACTGCTCGGGATCGCCAAAGTCCAGCACCTGCCCGCCCAGCTTCAGCATGGCGGAGGCGAAGCTGAGTCGGGTCCGCGTCGAGGGCTCCAGGAACATGGTGCCCAGCACCTTGCCCGCCAGCAGGCCGTAATGATCTGCGTCCTCCATCTGCCGGGCGACCGAGAGCACCTGGAGGATCTGCTCCCGGTCGAAGTCGCGGATGCTGATCACGCTGCCGATCTGGCCTGCCATGTGTCAGGCGACCCCCCTTTCGGTTCCTGCGCGCGGGCACAGGGGATGCGGGCGAAGGCGCACGCGACGTCCCCGCGGCGCGCCGGCCGGATTATAACCCAAAGCCGCCGCTTTGCAATCCCGCCCCGCAGGCCACAGGGGACCGGCGCAAGCGCGCGGCAGGCCCACCGGGGTCAGGAGTCAGCGCCGCCCCCCTGCCAGAACTCCTTCTCCCTGAACTCGTCGGCAATCTGTACCATGCCTGTGGGGGCCGGAAGGGGGAGCGGCTACTCCTCGACCGTTGCCTCCTGGGCCGCCTTGACGACCAGGTCGCCGACCTCCTGGGTGCTGTAGCCCATCTTGCCGGCGGCGAGGTTCCTCACCTTGTTGGCCGTCACCCACATGACGGCTTTCTCCACGCGCTCGGCGGAGCGCGTCTCGCCCAGCTCGGTCAGCATCATGCCCACGGCGCAGATGGCGGCCAGCGGGTTGATCACGTTCTTGCCCGCGTACTTGGGGGCGCTGCCTCCGATCGGCTCGAACATGGAGACGCCCTCGGGATTGATGTTGGCCCCGGCGGCTATGCCCATGCCGCCCTGGATCATCGCGCCCAGGTCGGTGATGATGTCGCCGAACATGTTGCAGGTGACGATGGTGTCGAACCGCTCGGGGTTCTTGATCATCCACATGCAGGTGGCGTCGACGTGGGCGTAGTCGCGCTCGATGTCGGGGTACTCCTCCCCCACCTCCTGAAACGCGCGCCACCACAGGTCGTGCGCGTAGGTGAGCACGTTCGTCTTGGCGCAGAGGGTGAGGCGCTTCTCGTCATCCCGTCCGCGGCAGTACTCGTAGGCGTACCGGATGCAGCGTTCCACGCCGAACCGCGTGTTCACCATCTCCTGGATGGCCACCTCGTTCGGCGTGCCTTTGTACGTGAAGCCGCCGCTGCCCGTGTAGAGGCCCTCGTTGTTCTCCCTGACGATGACGAAGTCGATGTCTTCCGGGCCCTTGTACTTCAGGGGGCAATCGACGCCGGGGAAGAGCTTCACGGGACGCAGGTTGATGTACTGCTGGAGTTCGAAGCGGAGCCTCAGCAGCAGGCCTTTCTCGAGGATTCCCGGTGCCACGTCGGGATGCCCGACCGCTCCCAGGTAGATGGCGTCGTAGCTGCGGAACTCGTCGAGGGCGGCATCCGGCAGCACCTCGCCGGTCGCAAGGTAATGCTCGCCGCCGAAGCCGTACTCGACCGTCTCGCAGTCGAACCCGTCGATCTCACTGACGGCGCTGAGGACCTTCAGGCCTTCCCTGACGACCTCCGGTCCGGTGCCGTCTCCCGGTATGACGGCTATCTTGTACATGGCCACCCCTGGTGCAAGAGCGATGAACTGAAGCGCAGAGCCCGTAACGAGCAAGGTTACCCCGCCCGTGCCGAAAAGTCAAAACCAGCCCGCCCTCCCGTGCCTGCACCCTCGGTGCCTGCACCCTCGGTGCCTGCACCCTCGTCTCCTTTGCGACGACGAGGACGCGAACGGGGGGACAGGCCTTGCCGATGTCCATTCCCGTCGCGCGGTGTGGCGCCCGCGTGGTAAACTGCGAGCAGGTGGATTTCACGACAGGAGAGCGCCTTGTCGTTGATGCACGCCAGGCTCCGGACTGATTTGTCGGCGGCATGTCGCATGGGACCGCTGTGCGGTCCGCCCGCCCACCGGGCGCGGGCAGCCGCGGCGCTGGCCGCCCTCCTTGCGCTCGCGACGGTCCTGGGACCGGCACGCACCAGTCTGGCCGAGGCAGGCGAGGACCAGGGCGCGGCCGCCGAGGCAGCTTCCGTCAGGGACCTGGCCTTCGAAGCCGCGCACGCGGGCCACGCGGGAGAGCTGCGGGCGCTCATCGAGCGGGAACCGGGCCTGCTGGCGGCCGAAGGGGGCCTGCTGCTTGCGACGGCGGCCAGCGAGGGCCACGCGGAAGTGGTTCGCACCCTCCTCGACCTGGGTCTCGACGCGCGCGGGGAACGCCGCTCGTCATCCATGGCGCTCTATTTCGCCGCGTGGCATGGCCATGAGGACGTTGTGAACGTGCTTCTGAACGCGGGGGCGGCGGTCAGTCCCACGGCGCAGGGCGTGCCGTCCCCCCTGATCGGTGCGGCCAAGGGCGGCCACATGGCCATGGTGCAGCTGCTGCTGGACCTGGGGGCCGATGCGAATGCGGAGGGGGTGTCAGGCTCAACGCCCCTCCACTACGCGGCGACCGCGGGGCACACGGAACTGGTCCGCCTCCTCGTCTCGCGAGGCGCCGAAGCTGGCCGTGCGAACGGCCTGGGGTCCACGCCCCTGCACTACGCCGCCCGGGGAGGCCACACGGAGACGGCACTGGCTTTGCTCGCACTGGGAGCGGATGCCAGCGCCGGCGACCGCAAGCAGATGACGCCGCTGCACGAAGCGGCGGAGGCCGGCCACGTGGAGACAGCACGCGTGCTGCTGAATCGCGGCGCAGAGATCGAGGCCGCCACGACGTCCGGCTACACGCCCCTGCACATAGCCGCCGGGAACGGGCACCGGGAGATCGTGCACCTGCTGCTGAGCAAGGGCGCCAAGCCAAACGCGGCCAGCGAGGCGGGCCACACCGCCCTGCACCTGGCCGCTCGCTTCGGCCACGCGGAGTGCGCCGAGGAGCTCATTCAAGGCCGCGCCAACATCGAGGCCCGCACGGAAAACGACAAGACCCCGCTGACCATCGCCGGCGACCTTGATCACTGGGACGTGGCAGGCGTGCTGCTTGCGCACGGCGCGCAGTTCGACTGGCGGACGGACCGGGGGCGCGCCTTGTTCTGCAGCGCGGCCGGACTGGCGTCCAGTCCGACCCTCGAGCTCATCCTGGCAGGGGGCGCAGAGGCGGACGCACCGTCGCCCCGGGGCACCCCTCTGATGTCCGCCGCAGAGCACGGGAGCACGGATGCCATTCGCCTGCTGCTCTCGCGCGGGGCGAGCGTCGCTTCCCGCAACGCGCAGGAAGAGACGCCCTTAATGAAGGGCGCACAGGCCCAAAGCCCCGACGCGACGCAGCTCCTGCTGGAGGCCGGCGCGGACGTCAAAGCACGCAATGTCGACGGGATGACGGCGTTGCACTTCGCCACGGAGCTCGGGCGACTCCCGACCGTGGAGGTCCTGCTCGCAGCCGGCGCCGATCCCGACGCCAGCATGAACGACGGCAACACGCCGTTGCACAGCGCCGCGCGTGAAGGAAACGTGGAGATAGCCGAACATCTCCTCGCCCGGGGCGCGGACCTCAACGCGCTGAACGCCCAGGGCCGCAGCCCGCTCCACGTGGCGGCCCAGTGGGGGCGGACGGGCATGTTCGAGTTCCTGGCGGGCAAGGGGGCCCTGCACGACCTCCACACGGCCGTCTTCGCCGGCGACGTGGAAGCCGTGCGAGCAGTGGTCGAAGAGCAGCCGGAATCCGTCCGCGCAGTGTCCCGTCTGAGACAGACGCCCCTGCACTGGGCGGCCCGGTTCGGCAACGCCTCGATCGCAGAGATCCTTCTAGCGAACGGCGCCGAAGTCGACGCACGGGACCAGAAGGGGATGACGGCGCTGCACTGCGCGGCTTCCGCCGGGCACGAGGACGTAGTCAAGCTGCTCCTCGCCCGGGGGGCGGACCCGGACGCGCGAGACGGAGCCGGCAAGACGCCCCTTCACGCGGCCGTGCAGGCGGGGCGCAGGGGCGTTGTCGAGCTTCTCCTTGACGGCGGCGCCAGCGTCAACGCTAGAGGCGCGGGCGGGCGGACGCCCCTGGGCCTCGCCTTTGAGCGGAACCGCCGGGCGATCGCCGATCTGCTGCTCGCACGCGGCGCGAGGAGCCGTTTCCCCCAGAGCCTCCCCGACGAGCCCGGCAGCTCGCAGTGACGCGCAAGGCAGTCCCGGCCAAAACGCGCTGCGTCGTCCCTTGACGCGCGCGGGCGGGCTGGTAAGCTCACCCATTCCACGTGACGCGAGGTCGCGCGTCCCGCTTTCACCCGGCGCAGTCGCGCGAGGAGCGAGCCCAATGTCCGAGACATGCTGGACCCTGAACGAGCAGGAGTACTTCGAGGCGCCCGGCGCCTGCGTGTTGGTGTTTCACGACTTCTATCCGTCCGGCTTCCAGGCGGGCGTCGAGATCATCCAGCACGGCGAGCGGGTGGCAGTCTGCGGCGACATGCGGGTGAGCGCCGCGTCCGGACGCTCCGCCGGCTACCCCAAGGTCGGGGAGCGCCACGTGAACGCAGAGGCCGGCGAGGCGGCCGTCGAGCTCAGCTACCCCGACCTGGACCTGAACTACCGCGTCCGGCTGCGGGCCGACGGCGACTCGATCCGCGTGCTGCTCGATCTGGCCGAGCCGCTTGATCCGGAGCGCATCTCCGGGGCGTGGTTCCGCATGGAGTTCTACCCGCCTGCCTTCTGGGGCAAGACGTTCCACCTGGGCGGGACGTCCGGCGTGTTTCCGAGGGAGCCGAGCCGGGCCGAGGTTACGGGCTCTGACGGCCGGAAGACGCTGGCGCCCCTTGCCGTCGGTGCGAGGCTGGTCATCGCGCCGGAGGATCCCGAACGGCGCATGGTCATCGAGCAGGTCCGAGGGGAGCTGGAGCTTCGGGACGGGCGGAACAGCTCCCAGCAGGGCTGGTTCCAGGTCGCTGCGCCCGTGCCCGCCGACGCGACGGAAGGCGCCGTCGAGTGGATCATCACGCCGCACCGCATCGAAGGCTGGCGGCGCCCGCCCGTCATCTGCATCTCCCAAGTGGGCTATCACCCGGACCAGGCCAAGCGCGCCGTCATCGAGCTGGACTCCCGGTGGGACGATCCGGGCGAGGCGGCGCTCATGCGCGTGGACGCCGACGGCGGGCTCGTCCAGGCCCACTGCGCGGGCCTCCAGAGCTGGGGCAAGTTCCTGCGCTACCAGTACGGGATCTTCGACTTCACGGAGGTGCGGAAGCCCGGCGTGTACTTCGTGCAGTACGCCGGGCAGTCGGCCGGCCCGTTCCGCATAGACCCGGAGGTCTATCGCGAGGGGGTGTGGCAACCGACGCTGGAGGTCTTCTTCCCGGCGCAGATGTGCCACGTGGCGGCCTGGGACCACGGCCACGTCTGGCACGGCGCTTGCCACCTGGACGACGCGCTCCAGGCGCCGGCCCCGACGGAGCATTTCGACGGCTACCGGCAGGGGCCCACGACGGACACGCCCTATCAGCCCCACGAGCACATCCCGCATCTGAACGTGGGGGGCTGGCACGACGCGGGCGACACCGACCTGGCGGCCGGCTCGCAGGCGACCACGACCTTCGTCCTGGCGCTGGCCCGAGAAGAGTTCGGCGCGGACGTGGACCAGACGACCGTGCGCGCCGACGAGCATCTGGTCCTGCTGGGCGAGCCCGACGGCGTCCCCGACATCGTGCAGCAGGTGGCCTACGGCGCGCAGTGCCTGCTGGGCGGTTACCGCGCGGTCGGGCACAGCTTCTGCGGCATCATCGACAGCGAGGCGCGGCGATACCACCAGCGCGGCGAGATATCCACCATGACGGACAATCTCGTCTACGATCCCTCGCTCGCCCCCGACGAGAGGATGGGCGACCGGTCCGGCCAGATGGACGACCGCTGGGCCTTCACCAACCGGGATACGTCACTCGAGTACAAGGTGATTGCGGCGCTCGCCGCCGCAAGCCGCGTGCTCCGGGGCTACGAGGATGAGCTGGCGCAGGAGTGCCTGGAGACGGCCGCGAAGGCCTGGGACTACGAGCAGACCCATCCGCCCGTGAGCCATCGGAGCGCATACGTCCCCCGAGGTCCCGAGGTCCAGGAGGTGCTGGCGGCCGCGGAGATGCTGATCACCACGGGCGAAGCCGCGTATCGCGACCGGCTCGTCAGACTGCTGCCCACGATCGAGGAGCACGTTTCACGCGTCGGCTGGGCCATCGCCCGCGCCCTCCCGAAGGTGCGGGACAAAGCATTCCGCGAGAAGGTGCGGCAGGCGCTGGCCGGTTACGGGGACAAGCTGGCCGACGAACTGTCCGGCAACCCCTTCGGCGTGCCCTTCCACCCGCACATCTGGGGCATCGGCTGGGACATCCAGGAGTTCGCCGTGGAGCAGTACTTCCTGGCGAAGGCGTACCCGGACCTGTTCGAGCCGGAGACCGTGATGTCGGTCCTCAACTACGTGCTGGGCTGCCACCCGGGCGGCAACATGTCGTTCGTCTCGGGCGTGGGCGTCCGGTCCCTGACCGTCGCGTTCGGGATCAACAGGGCGGACTGGAGCTACATCCCGGGCGGCGTCGCATCGGGCACGGCCCTGATCCGGCCCGACTTCCCCGAGCTGAAGGAGGGCTTCCCCTTCCTCTGGCAGCAGTCCGAGTACGTGATGCCGGGCGCGGCGACCTACATCTTCTGCGTCCTGGCCGCGGACGCATTCCTGAACCGGAGGGGAGGCTGAGGCGGGCCCGGGGGCCACGGCGCGTGACCGCACCGCGCGGCGCGTTACAGCCACTCCTGGGCCGTGTTGGATATGACGATGTGGCGGCGCCAATCGGGGGACGTGTCCGGAAAGTCCGTGCGGTAATGCACGCCGCGCGATTCCTGGCGCTGGCGGGCGAACATGACGACCAGCCGCGACACGGTCAGCATGTTCTGGAGCTGCCAGCCCTGCGGATCGTCGAATTCCTTGTCCATCACGTAGCGGCACCAGAAGGTGATCATCTCGAGCGCCTCGTCGAGCTGGCCGCCGCTGCGCATCACGCCGACGTCCCGCCACATGAGGCTCTGGAGCGAGTTCTGGACGTCGTCCAGGTTCAGGCTGCCGTAGGCAGGTTCCTGGGGCAGGCCCTGGAGGGCGTGCACGGAAAGCGGCTCGGCCATCCGCTCCAGGCCCTCCATCGCCGTCCGCGCGCACCGGTGCCCGAAGGCCAGGCCCTCCAGGAGGGAGTTGCTGCCCAGGCGGTTGGCCCCGTGCAGGCCGGTGCAGGCCACCTCGCCGCACGCCAGCAGGTTCGCGATGTCTGTGCCGCCGTCCAGGTCCGTACGCACGCCGCCGATCATGTAGTGGGCGGCCGGACGCACGGGGATCAGGTCGGACGGCACGTCAAGCCCGAAGCGCCGGCACAGGCCGGTTATGGTCGGGAACCGGCTCTCGAGGTACTCCGCCGACATCTCGCGCACGTCCAGGTAGACGTTCGTGTGCTGGGTCCGCTTCATCTCCTCGATGATGCTGCGGCTGACCACGTCGCGCGGGGCCAGGTCGCCGTCCGGGTGGTATCCGGGCATAAAGCGCTCGCCATCGCGGTTCCTCAGAACGCCCCCTTCGCCCCGCACGGTCTCGCTGATCAGGGCGCGCGAGGCGCCCGCCACGTAGAGCGTGGTGGGATGGAACTGCACGAACTCCATGTCTTGCAGCGAGGCGCCGGCCCGGAACGCCATCGCGATGCCGTCGCCCGTCACCACGGGCGGATTGGTAGTCTCGCGGTAGACGCGCCCGCAGCCGCCGGTGGCCAGGATGGTCTGCTTGGCCCGGACCATCATCAGTCCGTGCGCCCGGTTCCATATCAGTGCGCCGTGGCAGACGCCGTCCAGCGTCAGCAGGTCAAGGGCGAAGGTGTCCTCGAACACGCGGGTGCTGCCACGCTCGCGCAGGTGCCGCGCCATGGTTTGGGCGATGGCCAGGCCCGTGGCGTCGCCGTGGGCGTGGATGACGCGCGCGCTGCGGTGCCCGCCCTCACGCGTCAACGCGAAGCCGGAGTTCTCGCGGTCGAACGGCACCCCCATGCGGACGAGCTCATCGATGCGCCGAGGGCCTTCATCCGTCACGAGCCGGACGGCCTCCTCGCTGCACAGGCCGCAGCCTGCCTCCAGAGTGTCCTCGAAGTGCGCCCGGGGGCTGTCACCCTCGGCGACGGCGGCGGCTACGCCGCCCTGCGCCTCGCTGGTGCTCCCCTCGCAGAGCCCCCCCTTCGTCACGACGAGCACCGAGACATCCTCCGGAAGCGCCAGCACCGCGCCTGCGCCGGCGATGCCGCTGCCCAGCACCAGCACGTCAGTAAAGACCTGCGGGATGTTGTGGCTGCTGAAGTGGACCAAGTAACGCCGCAGCCGCAGTGGCTTTCTCATCGTTCCTCGGAGAGTGCCTCGTAGTAGCGGTTCACCACTTCGCGGTAACGCGGCGAGAGGCGGTCAGCGGCCCCTTCGAACCGGCTGCGCAAGGAATCCCGCTCCGGCTCGGTCGGCGACGCGTCCCGCACGGCCATGTTGTCGGCCGCCGGGCCGGCAGCGTCCATGATGCGGCCCTCCTCCGCCGGCGGGGGCGCTTCCGGGCTCGCCTGCTGCAGGCTCCTCTCGGCGCGCTGCTGGTTGTACCCATCGACGAACCGGCGCAGCTCCTGACGGTTCATGCCCAGCTCGTCGAACACGCGCGGCGGCACGCGGTCCTCGTCCAACAGCCTGCCCAGCTCCTCAACCGCCCGGTCAAGGTCCTTCACGGCAAGCGGCCCCTCGCGAGCGCCGTTCGGAGGAAGCTCTCTGACGCCGTGTCCCTGGGACCCGGCAGCCGTCGCGGGCCCGGCCGCTCTCTGGGCCGTCGGTTCGCCGCCGCGCGCGGCACTGCCCTCGCCGCCGGCCGCCCGGCCCTGCGGCGCCTGACCGGATTCGGCGTTTCCGCCGCCGGCCCCGGCCTGCGCCCCTCGGGCCGCATCACCTTCGGAGCGGCCCCCCTGACTGCCGCTCTCGGATCGCACCTGCGCGCCGCCCTCTACGCCCTCCGGGGCTCCGGATTCCGCCTGGCGAGGCCCCTGCTCTGCGCCGGCGCCGCCGGCGCCCGATGCCTGAGCGCCCGCGCCGCCGCCGCCCGGATGCGCTTCGCCTTGCCCGCCGGCCGGTTCCGCCTCTGCCGGCCCGGCTGCCTGCGATGGCCGACCAGCTGCCTCGGCCGGTCCCTGCCGCGCCTCTCCGACCGCTTCGCCCTCGCCGGGTTGACCCGGGGCGGTCCCGCCCTCGGCTGACTGCTGCCCTTCACGCCCGGCCTGGCCGCCGTTCTCCGAGCCGGCTTGGGCCGCCTGGCCGCGCCCCTGATCGGGCGTCTGCTCGAGGCGGCCCGGGGCGGATTCCCGCCCCGCCTGCTGCCCGCCTTGCCCGGCGCCCTCCTCAGCCCGGGCCGACTCCGGTCCGCGCGCCGTTTGGCCTGCCGATTCCGCGGGCTCGCCGGCGGGCCCCGCCTCCGTCGCCTCACGCTCGCGCCCCAGCAACTCCGCCACGCGCCGCGCCTGCTCTTGCAGCTCGTCACGCGCGCCCTCGCCGCCCGGTTCCGCGCCCTGCCGCGGCGCAGCCTCGGAAGCGCCGGCTTCAGCGGCATCCGGGCTCTGGCCCGGGCCGGCCGGCTCACCTGCCGCGCGTTCCTCACGCTGCCGCTGCTCCGTCTCCGGCCGGGACCCGCTCCCCTCCTGCTGCTCCGCGCGCCCAGACTCCTCGGCCTGGGCGGCAGGCGGCCCCGGGCGGGTCGGCGGTTCGGCCGCCCCCGGCGCATTCTGCGAGCCGAGCACGACGATGCGGCGCGTTTCCGTCCGCCCGACGTTGGGGGCCTGCGGCCGGCTGTCCAGGGCCTCGAGGTGGTAACTGATGACCGATCCCGCCGGGGCCGGTATTCCCACCAGCCCCCATTCGTACTGCGCGCGGTCGAGCCTGGGCGCGTGCGGCTCCTGGATGGTGACGGGCGGCCGGGCCACTCCGCCGATGCTGCACTGGATTCGGACGGCCGTAACCGCCAGGTCGTCGCGTGCGCTGTAGACGACGTGCGCCGTCTCCTCGGGACGGAGCTCAACGCCGTCCGCAGGTCCGTGCAGCGTGATCGTCGGAGCTTCGTCCTCGCGCACCACAAGTCTGAACTTCACCGGCGCCAGGCTCTGGAAACTCGACCCATTGGGGTAACGAATCGTCTCGAAATGCACCGAGTAGGCGTCCGACCGGAGCGCCGCAAATGCAGCCTCCAGCGCCGGCGCGCCGTCCACGGCCTGCATCCAAACGCGGCGGCCGGAGTCGAACTGCATGTAGCCCCGGCCCGGCGGCAGGTTGGTCGATGCCCGGACGAACACCTCCGTGCCGCTGAGAACGTCGGCGTCGCCGCCGTCAATCCTCCGGACCGGCAGGCCCGTGTACGCCGGCGGGCGCAACGTAAGCTGGACGCCTTCCACGACCGGCCGGGGCAGGGCGTGGATGCTGAACCTGTCGCTGCGGGTGTCGCCGGCGACGACGTAGTAGCTGCCGTCCTCCAGGACGGGCGGGAACTGTGCTTCCCAGAGCCCGCCTCCCGTCTCGGAAAGGAGGATGCGCCGCCCCTCGAAGCTCGCGCCTTCCCAGATGGCGCAGGCGCTCTGCGGCCTGGCCCCCTCGACGCGCACCTTCAGGCGCGGCTCGTCGCCCCGGATAACGTACATGTCCCCCGGCTCGATCTCGCTCAGACGCGTGGCCGTGGGCGGGTGTATGTCCGCCCGGGGCCAGAACAGCCGGCGCACGCTCACCATGGAGCTCTTGGGTGACACGACGGCGTAGAACACGAAGATCAGCAGCACGCCGCAGAGCGCCGCGCCGAGCCGAAGGTACCGCACGCGATCCACCGCCACGTGGGAGTCCAGCAGATGGATGTGCCGGGCGGCCTTCCTCCTGAGCAGCAGCTTCAGCTCGCCCGGCGTCTCGGGATCGTCCCGACACTGCAAGTAGCTGATAAGGGCGTTCCTCAGCTCGGGCTTCTCGGACTCCATCCGGCGGGCGATGTACAGGCGGCCGATGCGCTTGACGAGGGGGAAGAGGGACGCCGTCAGCACAGCCGCGCCAAGAGAGGCGAAGAAGGCGCGCGAGAAAGCGATCCGGCCCCATTTCTGAAGCACGAACGCGTGGTCGAGCAGCACCCCGCCGAAGACGGCGGCCGTCATGACGAGGGCCACCCACAGGTAGCCCCACCCCATCGTCCAGAAGATGGCAGACCGCCTGATGCTGTCGATCTTCAGCAGGACGGGATCGCCCTTGAGGACCTTCCTGGTGGACGGAGCCACTTCGCTTCCTCGGCTGTTGCGGATGCCCGACTGCCGCCGCCGGCCCGAAACGCGCCCGGCTCCTCACCATTATATTGGACGGGGGATAGGGAGTAAACGCCGGTCTGGGGGGGATGCCGGGGCCGCGTCAGCCCTTGACGAAGCGCATGTGGTATCCGGCCTGCTTGCAGGCGGCGAACCTGTCCCGGCTGGCCTGCCGCAGCCCCTCGTCGTAGACGACGGCGAAGTCGCAGATGCGGGCAAAACGCTCGAATCCGTCGGGCAGGCCGTCGGCACTGGCCAGAATGAGCACGTCGGATTGGGCCTCGCCGGGATCGCCCGTGACGATGGTGACCGGTTCGATGAGCGGCTCTTCCGCTCTCTCGAGGCGGACGTGAGGGATGAATGCCTCCTGCCGGAAGGTCCAGAGGAGCAGGTCCAGTTCGTCCGCTTCGCCCTCGTCCCGCACGCGGATGCAGACGGTCTCGCCCTGCAAGTAATGGCGTTCGGTCCAGTCGCACACGAGGCGCAGCCTGTCCCCGGGGGAGAGCAGTTCAACGAACGTGGCCACTCTGTCGTGCTGGCCGTCCATTGCGGAGGGGTCTTTCCCCCGTCCCGTTAGAGGTGGCGACAGCGGCGCAATCCCCCTGCGACACGCGGCGCGCCGACAGCCGGCCTACCGGCCGGAGTCGATCAACGTCATGGCCTCGGCGCGGGTGGCGGAGTTCTCTCTGAAAATGCCCGTCACAACGCTGGTCACGGTGAGGGAACCGGGCTTCCTTACGCCCCGCATCGTCATGCAGAGGTGCTCCGCCTGGACGACGACCATGACGCCCTTCGGGCGCAGCGTGTGGTTGAGGGTGTCCGCGATCGCGGCCGTCATGCGCTCCTGGGTCTGCAGGCGGCGGGCGTGCGCCTCGACGACCCGCGCCAGCTTGCTGATGCCCGTGATCCGCCCGCCGGCCGGGATGTAAGCCACGTGCGCCCGGCCGAAGAAGGGAAGCAGGTGGTGTTCGCACATCGAGTAGAAGGCGATGTCCTTGACCAGGACCATCTGGTCGTAGCGCTCCTCGGTGAAGATCTTCACCAGCTCGTCGGGCTTCTCCTCCATCCCGGCGAAGATCTCCCCGAAGGCCTCGGCGACCCTATCCGGCGTATCGGCCGCCACGCCCTTGGTGACATCGCGACCCAATCCCTCCAGGATCAGGCGAACGCCCTGACTGATCTTGTCGCGGTCAATCGTCAAGCTTCATCCTCCCCGTCCTAATCGACTCGGAAGGCAGAAACGGATTCCCGCATTGGCCGCTCGATTCCGGCACGCCGGCGGCTCCGCCCCAGGCGAGGGGATCAGAGGAGCAACTCAGTCCGCCAGATGGTGTCCTTCATCTGCCGGACGGCCTCGCGGATGCCCACAAACACCGCCCGCGAAATGATGCTGTGGCCGATGTGCAGTTCGTGAGGCCGCACGGCGCGCACCACGCCGCTCACGTTCGCGTACGTGAGCCCATGGCCCGCGTTGACCACCAGGCCGAGCCTGCGGCCCAGCTCGGCCCCCTCCTGCAGATCGCTCAGGCAGCGATCACGCGCCTCGGGGCCCTGCGCGTTGGCGTAGCTTCCCGTGTGCAGCTCAACGAAGGTGGCGTCGAGTTCGGCGGCTTTTTCGATCTGGGCCTGTTCCGCATCGATGAACAGGCTCACGGGTATGCCTTTGTCGGTGAACTTAGCCACTGCGTCGCGGACCCTGTCGCTCTGCCCGACGACGTCCAGGCCACCTTCGGTGGTGACCTCCTGGCGGTTCTCGGGGACCAGCGTGACCATCGCGGGCTGGGTCTCCAGGGCGATCCGCACTATCTCGTCGGCCAGGGACATCTCCAGGTTCAGGTCCACGGCCACGGTCTGTCGCAGCAGGCGAAGATCGCGGTCGCTGATGTGGCGGCGGTCAAGGCGCAGGTGGACCGTGATGATGTCGGCCCCGCCCAGTTCGGCCTCCGCGGCCGCCCACACGGGATCCGGCTCGTAGGTCTGCCGGGCCTGGCGGATCGTCGCCACGTGGTCAACGTTCACGCCCAGAAGAGCCATCGCCACGCCCTCGAAGACAGGCCAAACCACAGACCCCCTATTCTACTCACTCGGCGGGATTCTTCAACAGCAGCGTGACGCGCTCGGGCTCGCACCTGACGGCGCGGTAGGTCACGTCCGGCGGCAGCCAGACTCGGACCCTTTCCTTGTAGGGGGCGCTGCCGCCCACCTCGATCTGCTCGTCGGCCAGCGTGGTGAGGTCCACGTCCGCCTTGATGGACTCGGGCTTGAGCTTCTTGAGGTTAGCGGGAGAAGCGGTCACCACAACCGAGACGTTGACTTCTCCCTCCAAGAGCTCGACGCCGTAGGGGAAACCGGGCAACACCGTGAGGGCGATGGGGACGTTGTCAAAACGCTGCTCTTGCTCCTGCTCCCCGCTCACGTAGACCCTGGCGTCCACGGCGGTCTGGCTCAGCGCCAGATGAACGGTGACCCGGTCTCCGCTGTCCAGCGCGACCTCGACGTCTTCCGTCAAGGCGATAGGCTGGTAGATGTCGCTTCGGCTGCCGTATACCGGTATGCTTGCGGTCGGCACGAACTTCATCCCGTCCACGGCGACGGCCGGCCCTCGGACGGTGACTTCAGAAGGGGTCGCCTCCGGCTCCGGCACGAGGCGGAACCCGGCGGCCGGCATCCCCGAAGTCTGGATCTTGACCGGCAGGACAACCGCCATCCTGATCGGGCTGACAAATACGTCCACCTCGGGCGGCGTGACATACTTGAAGCGCAACTGCACGATGTCCGACTCCGGAAGCGTGAACCGAAGCCAATCCCGGTCGACCGGAAGCTTTGCCCACCCGTCCTTGAGCTCCTGCACCGTCAGCGTGCGGGTCAGATTGTGGATGATGTCGTTCTCGACCCTGTCGAGCACCGAGCGTGGCCCGCTGACGCGCACGCGCACGTCCTGCTGCTTCTGGAGGACGATCTTGTGGCCGTCGGGAGGAATAACGGTCACGCGGGCGTCGAAGTCCTTCTGGTCGATCAGGCTGTTATTGGCGTAGAACCACATGCCGACCGAGATGATCAACGCCAGCAGCTTCAGCCAGAAGTTGCCGAAGATGGCTCTGAACGTTCCTCTGAACATACTCCGTCCCGGTCAAGCCGTCTCCTGGACCTCGGTGGCCAGTTCCTCGAGCGCGCGCCGCAGGGACCTCTCGTCGAGGTCGCGCTGAAGGGCCCCGCCTACGGCCAGCGAGACCCTGCCCGTCTGCTCGCTGATGATGATGGCGACCGCGTCCGACTCCTCGGTGATTCCAATGCCTGCCCGGTGGCGCGTGCCCAACTCGCTGGAGAACTGCGGGTCATCCGTCAGCGGGAACAGACAGCCGGCGGCCGCTATGCGCTGCTGCCGGATCACAATCGCCCCGTCGTGAAGGGGCGTGCCCGGCCAGAATATCGTCTTCACCAGCTCGGCTGAGACCTCCGCGTCAAGCCCTATGCCGCCTTCGGTGTAGCCCCGCAGCCCGACTTCGCGTTCCAGCGCGATCAGCCCGCCCACCTTGTCCCGCGCCAGGTCAAAGGTGGCCTTCACCAGTTCTTCCGTGAACCGGCTGTGCGGCCGGAAGAACATCCGGAAAAGCGGGTTCTGGCCGAGCCTTATGAGGGCGCGCCGAACCTCGGGCTGGAACAGGATGATCAGGGGCACAAGGACCACTGGCACAAACCGGGTCAGCACCCAGCTCACGTTCACCAGTTGCAGGTGGCGCGTCACCAAACCGATCACGGCGGCCAGCACGGCGGCCAGGACGGCCAGCCCCTTCAGGACGCCGGCTCCACGCGTCCCCTGCATGATGCGCAGGAAGGCATAGACGAATATGAAGATGATGAGCACTTCTATGACGGCCCGGATCAGGATGGGGTACCGCACGCTGAACCAGTGCCCGATCTCGTAGAGGGCCTCACCCATTGTCGTAGCTCATGCCGCGTCTGACGGCTTCACAGACCTTCACGACCTGCACGGCGGGCGCAACGTCGTGGACGCGCACAACGTGGGCGCCCGAAAGGACCGCACAGGCGACCGTGGCAAGCGTGCCGTAGAGCCGCTCCCCTTCCGGAAGGTCCAGTATAAGGCCCAGCATGGATTTGCGCGACGTGCCGACGAGCACGGGCGGGCCGAGCGCGTGCAGTTCGTGCAGCCGCCGCAGCAGCTCCAGGTTGTGCTGCAACGTCTTGCCGAAGCCGAAGCCGGGGTCCACCACCAGCCGGTCCTCCCCGATGCCGCTGTCGAGGGCGAAGTCCATCCGCTGCCGCAGCCATGCGCACACGTCGCCCACGACCTCCCCATACGCCGGGTTCCGCTGCATGGTCTTCGGGGTGCCCTGCATGTGCATCAGCACGACCGGGACGCGGCGCCGTGCGGCCAGCGGCGCCATCTCGGGATCGGTGCGCAACGCGCTCACGTCGTTGATGAGCCGGGCCCCTGCGTCCAGGGCGGCCGCTGCGACTTCGGCCTTCTGCGTATCTATGCTGATGGGGACGCAGGTCTCGGCCGCGAGCTCCCGGATGACGGGGACGACACGTCCTTTCTCCTCCTTGGCGGAGACGGGTTCGCTGCCGGGCCGGGTGCTCTCCCCGCCGACGTCTATCAGGTCGGCGCCCTCGGCGCACATGCGCCGTCCCTGAGCGACGGCGTCGGGCGCGGCAAGGAACCGCCCGCCGTCGCTGAACGAGTCCGGCGTCACGTTCAGAACGCCCATGACGAGCGGCCGGGCGCGCATGTCCAGCTCGCCGCCGTCCGGGAGCTGGAGGCGGCGGGCCGGTCGCTCGGGCCACGGGGCTTTCCCGGCAAGGGCGGCCACCTCGCTCATTGTCCTCCCCCGGCTTGTCGCAACGGCTCACCCGCCCCGCCCTGGGGCGAACGGAATGTAATTGACGCATGGGTCGGATTGCAAGCGTCTTGCCCAGGTGGCGGCTTTGTGGCATATTCTACGGAACGCCCGCCGGGGATGATCCATGACGAAGGTCGAGAGTTTCGACTACGCGCTGCCGGAGGAGCTGATAGCCGCCACGCCGGCCCAGAGCCGGGGCGAGTCCCGACTGCTCGAGCTGGACCGCTGCACCGGCCGGGTCTCGCTCCGCCTCTTCTCGGAGCTTCCCGAACTGCTGCGCCAGGACGACCTGCTCGTGCTCAACGACGTGCGCGTGATGCCGGCGCGGATCCATGCCCGCAGGACGACGGGCGGCGCCGTGGAACTGCTCCTGGTCAGGCCGGAGGACGGCGCGGACGCGTCCGGGACGCGCTGGCTCGCCATCGCCCGCAGCAGCGGCCATGTGCGGCAGGGCGAGGCGCTGCGGCTGGACGCCGTGGATGCGCAGGTCGTCCTGGTCGAGGAGCTGGGCGCAGGCCGCTGGGTGGTCTCCCTCGGCGAAGGAGAGAAGGCGCTCGGGGACGTCTGGAAGGCCGGCCGCATGCCGTTGCCTCCCTACATCACGAGGGCCCGCCGCCGGCAAGGACTCCCGGCGGAGATGCCCGACCTGGACAGGGAGCGCTACCAGACGGTCTACGCGCGCCCCCCCGAGCCCTTCGACCGGCGGGCCGGGGCAGTGGCCGCGCCGACGGCAGGGCTCCACTTCACCGAGGAGCTGCTGGAGCGGATCGCCCGGCGCGGGGCCGAGGTTCGGAAGCTGACGCTGATGATCGGGCCCGGCACGTTCCAGCCCGTGCGAACCGAGGACGTCGAGCAGCACCGCCTGGAGGCGGAGTACTTCGAGCTGCCGGGCGAGACGGCCGGGGCCGTTCAGGCTGCTCTGCGGGCCGGGCGCCGCGTCGTCGCGACGGGCACCACGACCTGCCGCGTCCTGGAGTACGTCGCGCGGACGGAACGGTGGGAGGAGCAGTCCGGCTGGACGGACCTGTTCATCTACCCGCCGTTTGAGTTCCGGGCGATCGGGGCCCTGATAACGAACTTCCACCTGCCGCGCAGCACGCTGCTGATGCTCGTGTGCGCATTCGCCGGCACGGAGAACGTGCTGAACGCCTACCGGACGGCCGTGGAGGAGTGGTTCCGTTTCTACAGCTACGGGGACGCGATGTTCATCGCCTGATGGGGGCCGTTTGCCGACGAGGACCAGCGCACCGATGGACTTCCGTGTAACAGCTCGGGACGACGGCTGCGCCGCCCGGACGGGCCGGCTGACATTGCGCTCCGGCACGGTGGAAACGCCCGCCTTCATGCCCGTCGGCAGCCGCGGGACCGTCCGCGGCCTGACGCCGCCGCAGCTGCGCGAGTGCGGCGTGCAGATGCTGCTGGCCAACGCCTACCACCTGGCGCTGCGGCCGGGCGCGGACGCGATAGCGGCGGCGGGCGGGCTGCATGCCTTCATGGGGTGGGACGGCCCCATCCTGACCGACAGCGGCGGCTACCAGGTCTTCTCCCTGGCCGATTACCGGCAGGTGGCGGACGAGGGCATCCGCTTCCGCAGCCCCGTGGACGGCGCCGAGCTGTTCCTGGGCCCGCGGGAGTGCATGGACGTCCAGAACGCCCTCGGCGCGGACGTCGCCATGGTGCTCGACCAGTGCCCGCCCTATCCCTGCGAGCGCGACCTGGCGGAGGCCGCCGTCGAGCGGACGCTCCGCTGGAGCGCCGCCTGCAAGGAGTCGCACGCCCGCGCAGACCAGGCGCTGTTCGGCATCGTGCAGGGGAGCGTATTCGACGACCTGCGGCGCAGGAGCGCGCGACGCACGGTCGAGATCGGCTTCGACGGCTATGCGATCGGCGGAGTCAGCGTCGGCGAGGAGGAGCGCCTGCGCCGGCACGTAGTCGCCCTGACGGCGCCGCTGCTGCCGGCCGACCGGCCGCGCTACCTCATGGGCGTGGGCTTCCCGCTGGACGTGCTGGCCGCCGTGGCGGACGGGGTGGACCTGTTCGACTGCGTGGCCCCGACCCGAATGGGCCGCAACGCCACCGCCTTCACGCCGCAGGGCCGACTGCGCCTGCGCAACAGCGGGCTCCGGCATGACCTCCGCCCCATCGAGGAAGGTTGCGGCTGCCTATGCTGTCGGTTATACTCGCGGGCGGTCGTGAACCACCTGTTCCGCGTTGGGGAGATGCTCGGCCCCATCCTGCTGAGCATCCACAACCTGACCTTCTACGCCCGCCTCATGGCGGACGCTCGGGATGCCATCGGCGACAACCGGTATCCCCGGTTCAGAGACGACTTCGCCGCCCGGTACCTGACCGGAAAGGAACGGAGATGACAGGTCTGTTTGACGCCATGGTGCTGCTCGCCTACGAGGCCGGGGAGGCCGCGCCCGCGCCTCAAGAGGCCGCCCAGCAGAGCCAGCCGAATCCCCTGTTCAGCCTGATACCCTTCGTCGTCATCATCGTGGTCTTCTTCTGGCTGATGAGCCGTTCGCAGAAGAAGCGGGACCGCCAGCGCCAGGAGATGCTCGACGCCATCAAGCCGAAGGACGACGTCATTACCATCGGCGGCATCCACGGCCGGGTGGTGCAGGTCAAGGGGGACGAAGTCGTGGTGAGGATCGACCCCGAGAAGGACATCAAGATCACGATCACCAGGAGCGGCATCAGCCGGAAGCTCGGCGGCGAAGAGCAAGCGGACAAGACCTAGGACAGCCTGAACGTTAGAGGTGGTGTTGTTTGCATGTGGGGTGGCGATTGTGCGTCTCTCACGCCCATAGGCCTGCCCGGAACCTCGCCGATGGCCCGCGCTGCCAGCCGCCAAAGGGGTCCTCACTTGAAGGTGTTCGGCATCAGCGACCTGCATCTGTCCGCGTCGGGCGAGAAGCCGATGGACGTTTTCGGCCCGGAATGGGCCGACCACAGGGACAGGCTTGCCCGCAACTGGTCGGCCGCCGTGGCGCCGCAGGACCTGGTGCTGGTGTGCGGCGATCTGAGCTGGGCGATGACCCTCGACGAAGCCGTGCCGGACCTCGACTTCATAGACTCCCTGCCAGGCGTCAAGCATTTCATACGGGGCAATCACGACTTCTGGTTCTCGGGGCCCGGTCGCGTGCGCGACGCCATCGGCCCGTCTCTGCACCTGATCCGGTTCGACGCGGCCGTCTACGGGGGCGTCGGAATCTGCGGAGGGCGCGGCTGGCTCTGGCCGGGACATCCCGAGTTCCGCCCGGAAGAGGACGAGAGGCATTGGAAGCGGGCTATCCTGCGACTGGAGATGTCGCTGGACGCGCTTAAGGCGCTCGAATGGGACGTGGCGGTCGCCATGTGCCACTACCCTCCCGTCGGCCCCGACCACCGTACAGAGCTCTGCGACATGATGCGGGACGCCGGGGTGAGCCACTGCGTCTACGGGCACGTGCACGGCCAGGACGCGGCCCGCGCCTTCGAGGGGGAGATGGACGGCGTGACCTACCGCTGCGTCAGCGCAGACCACGTGGGCTTCAGCCCCGCGTTGCTGCTCGAGAAGGCGGACTGAGGGGCCGTCATGTCCGACGAGCCTGAGCCGGACGGACCTGGATCCCGGGACGATGCCCCCGCGCGACGGCGCTCCCGGGCATCGCACGTGCGCCGGCTGCTGGACGCCGTGCGCCGCAGGCCGCTCGCCAGCGGACTTGCGCTGGCCGGCCTGGTCGAAGCGATCACCTGTTTCAACCGCTTCGCGCTCGGCCTTCGGGCGAAGGACCACATGGACTTGCTCACGCTGCCCACGCTCGGACTCCGAATCCATCACGGCTACGTGGGGCTGGCACTGCTGGTGCTCTGGACCGCCTGCGGGGCACCGCGCCGCGCGAGCGACTGCTGGTGGCGCAGTTGGCTGCTGGCGGGGGGCATCGCGCTCGCGCTCAGCGACGCCGTCCATCACTTCATCGTGCTGAGGCTTGCGGTCGGCAGCACCGAGTTCCCCTGAGCGGCCGCGCCCCCGCGCCGCGTCCTGGCGCCGCGCCGCGTCCTGGCCCCGAGCCTCACCCCATCGCCCCCGATAGGGCGGCCGCATAGAACGAAAAGAACTTGAAGATGAAGTAGATGATGAACAGCGCGACGGCCACGTACACCAGCCGGGAGAACACGACGGCCAGCGTGTGCAGGGCGGACTCCGCGCGCTCGCCGTAGTGCGACGCCAGCCAGTTGAACCGTTCGGAGAGCTTGCCGGACTGCTCGGCCACGTCGACGGCCTCCATGTAATCCCTGGGGAAGAGGCCGGCCGCGTTCAGAGCGTCGGTCAGCGTCCCCCCACCGTCAACGGCCGCCACGGCAGCATCGGCGCGCCCCGCGAACGCGCCGTTGCCCGTCGCGCTGAACGCGCGCTCGAGGGCGTTGGTCACCGGCACGCCCGATTCCTGCATCAGGTACATCACCAGGCTGAACCGTGCCAGCGCCACCATCCTGAGCACGTTGCCCAACGCCGGCACGAGCAGCAGCACCTCGTGACAGGACCGTCTGCCGGCAAGTGGCTTAAGCAGGAGGAAGTAAAGGGCGATGGCGGCGATCGGGCCGCCGTAGCCCACGCAGAGGTAAAAGGCCGCACTGCCGAAGGCCACGCCCAGCATGCTCATGATGTACATGGCGAGCGAGATCACCGCCACGGCGATGACGTACTGGATGACGGGCAGCGCCAGATTCGCCATGAGCGTGCGGCGAACCCGCTGCTGGAACTCGTAGAAGCGCACCAGCTCGGCCAGCGTCCTGTCGAGCGCCCCGCTCTGCTCCCCCACGCCGACGAGCAGGACGAAGAAGGCGGGGAAGCGCCTGCGCGCCTCGAAGGCCTCCGCCAGCGTGGCGCCGGCGTCGACGTCGGCCGCCACGCGCTGCAGGGCGTCGCGAATCCCTCCGGCCGGCGCCTGAGAGGTCAGCACCGACAGGGCCCGGCTGAGCGGCACCCCGGCGTCCAGCAGCGTGCCCAGGTTCCGGCAGAGCCAGATCATCCGCTTGTTCGACATGCCGGGCATGGCGCCTCCATCGCTCCGCGCGCCGCATTATACACGCCATTCACCACGGAGGCAGCCTACTCCGCCGAAGCATTGGCTGCGAAGGCCGGACGGAGGACGACAGAGACCTGACCACAACGGCACGACGAGCACGACGCTTCAACCACCCGGATTCTCCCCGCCTCAGTCGTCCGTGGTGCGCGTGGTGACGTGGTGGTTAACCTGCCCTGCCCTCGTCGCCGCGTCCCTCACGGGCCGCCGCCCCGGCGAGTTCCGCAAAGAGCGTGAGCGGGGTCGAGTTGACGATGCGGGCCGTGCACAGCCGGCCGGCGAGTCCCCTGTCTCCCTCCAGGACGACGATGTCGTTCTGGCGCGTGCGCCCGCTGAGCTTGGCCGGGTCGCCTTTGCTCGGCCCGTCCACCAGCACCTCGACCTCGAGCCCCACCATCTTCGAGCGGCGCTCGGCGTCGAACCGCTCCTGCGCGGCCAGCAGGCGCAGGTTCCGTTCCCTCTTGACCTGGTCCGGCACGTCGTCGGGCCAGCCGGCGGCACGCGTCCCCGGGCGAGGCGAGTACTTGAAGACGAAGCTCTGCTGGAACCCCACCTCGGTCAGCAGCCGCAATGTGTCCTCGAAATCCCCGTCGGTCTCCCCGGGGAAGCCGACCATGAAGTCGCTGGCCAGCTCGACGCCCGGTATCTTCTCCCGGGCCCGTTCGACCATCTCGCGATACTGCGCGGCGGCATAGCCGCGGTTCATCCGCCGCAGCACGGCGTCCGAGCCGCTCTGCGCCGGCACGTGGAGGTGTTCGCACACCTTCTCCAGCCCGGCCACGGCGTCCAGGATTGCGTCCGACATATCCCTCGGATGGCTGGTCACGAATCGGATGCGGTCCAGCCCCTCTACGCCGTCAATCGAGGCCAGCAGGTCCGCCAGCGTCGCGGGCTCGTCCAGTCCCTTGCCGTAGGCGTTGACATTCTGGCCGAGAAGGATCACCTCCCGCACGCCCTCGGCCGCAAGCGCCTCGACCTCCGCGACGATCTCGCCCGGCGGCCGGCTCACCGCACGGCCCCGCACGTAGGGCACGATGCAGTAACTGCAGAAGTTGTCGCACCCCCGCATGACGCTCACGTAGGCGCGATGCGGCGCGGCCCGCATCCGGGGCATCCTGTGGAGCTGGAACGGCCCGTCCTCTTCGACGTCGACGATCGCGCCCCCGCCCGCCATGATCCTCTGCAAGTGCTCGGGAACGCGCAGCAGCGCCCTCGTGCCGCAGACGAGCCGGACGAAGCCAAAGCGGTCGACAAGCTCGCGGCCGAGCCGCTGGGCCATGCAGCCGATCACGCCGAGGATGAAGCCGCCGTCCCGCTCCGCCCGACGGCGGTAAGAGCCCAGGTGGGAAAGGACCCTGTCCTCCGCGTGCGCGCGGACGCTGCACGTGTTGTAGAGCACCACTTCCGCTCGGTCCGGCCCGTCGGTCAGCGCGAAGCCGTGACGCACCAGCTCCCCCCGGAGGAGCTCGGTGTCCAGCTTGTTCATCTGGCAGCCGAACGTCACGATGCAGACTGTGGGGAGCTTGCGGTCGGTCATTTTCGGGATGGCGCACGCGGCAACGGCCGGCGCCCTGCCGGCCGGGCCTACTGCCCGAGGGACGAGGCGATGTTCGAGATCAGTCGTTCGACCGTCTGCCGGCCCTTTTTCTGGTCCCGGGCCGTCCGGCCTTCGACGTTCAGGCGCAGCTCGGCGGCGTCGCCGCGCTGGCGCAGGTTGAACCACCAGTCGGGCTGCCTCACGGTCAGTCCGTCGATCATGTCGTGTTCGGCGCTGCGGAACTCCTCCCTCAGTTTCTCCAGCACCTCCTGCGCGGCTTCGCCGGACGGAACGGGGATCGTCACCTCCCCGCTCGAGCTGTAACGGTTCAGGTCCTCCGCAAGCTCCGAGACGCCCTGCTTCTCCCGCGAGACGTAGGAGCAGAAAAGAAGCAGCGAAATGACGGCCGACGGAGACCGGAAGAAGCCCTTGAAGTAATGCAGGCCGGTCAGGTCCGCCCCGTAAACGGCGTCGCTGCGGCGGAAGTGCTGGGCGAAGGCCAGTGGCGTGGTCGGTCCGGGCAGCGCCTGCCCCTGGCGCCCGACGATGCGCTCCCTCAGCGCAGCGCTGGCCCGCAGGTCATAGGCGACGGCGGCGCCCGGCGTGCGGGCGACCAGTTCCGTCCCGATCAGACCGGCCGCCGCGTCGTGGCGGAGCAGCTCGCCCTTCTCGTCGAAGAAGGCGACCCTCTGCCCCTCGAAGTCGAACGCCGCCCCCAGGTCCGCCCGCGCCTCGCGGATCCGCGACTTGACCGACGAGACGACGGCGGCCGAAGGGAACCTCCTGCCGAGGAATTCGTTGTGCCCGTCCTCGTCGAAGTGCGCGGGCACGAGATGGATGGGCAGCTCGGCCGAGGCCGCATCGAGCACCCGCCCGGCCGATCCGCAACCGGCGTCCACCACCACGGTGAGCGGCGCCAGGTTGGGGGCGAACTTCAGCACATAGGACACGTAATCGCCCATCAGGTCAGCGTTGCTCATCTCTCCGGGCAGCCGGCTGTGACCGGTGCGGAGGCGTCGAGCTATCAGCGCGATCTTTTCCAGGCCGCTGCCGAAGCCGACGGGCGCGGCGTTGCTGCGCCACAGCCGCACGCCGTTGACGCTGTCCGCGTAGTTCCGCCCGCCGATGAAGGCCCCGCCCGCGCAGCCGTCCGTCCCCAGCGCAAAGGCCACCAGGTCAGGCGGCACGGCGCCGACGTTGGTGGTGTCTATGCCGCCCCGGTTGGCGCCTTCGCAGAAGATGCGGGTGAACCCGCGCGAGTTATCGCGCAGGTCGCAGGCCACGACCAGGCGGGAGCCGGCCGGATCCTCCGCTCGGAGGAACTGCGCGGCCGCCAGTCCGATCTTGCGCACGACGTACTCGTTGATGTCCTCCGGAACGCGGCCGAGCACGCCGGTCGCGCGGAAGATCGACGTCGTCACCTTGGGGTCGACGGCCGTGCGGCCCGCCGCCTCCTCGCTGCGGTGCGGGCAGAGCAGGCACTTCGGGTACTGATTGCGCTGGCGCGTGCGGCAGATGGCCCGCGAGATGGAGTACTTCTCGCCGGGACAGGTCCTCTGGTCGCTGGCCTCTTGCGCGCTCATCCGCCCGTCCTGTGGCCCGAGATTGGCTACGTGCCCCTTTCGGCGCCCGTCCCACGGACGCCGGCCGCTGCCACTCCATCAGGATACGCCAACCCCTTTCGATCCGTCAAACAACCCGCCCCGGCGCCCTCCCCCCGGGCTAGCCCTCAGCCATCCGGCATCTAGTGAAGCTTCAAACCCGACGTTCTGGGTAGGCCCCTTTCGGCTCCGTGAGGTAGGGGCACGGCGCGCCGTGCCCCTACGAAAGCGGATCGGACTTGCCAGCATAGCGGACGCGCAATCGCCAGGCGGTACGTCCACACCGCCGCGCCGACCCGACAACCACCAAACCCAACGCTGAAGCTCCACTAGGTCGGAACGAACGCCAATGCCCCGCCGAGAGCCAGCTTCAGCAAGATGAAGGCCCACACGTCGTGCAGGAAGTGCATCATGAGGGCCGGATACAGGCTGCGCATCCAGATGAAGAGCAGCGTCGGCAGCACGCTCCACGCCCCCATCGCCACGGCGCCCGTCACCCCCAGGTACGGCAGGCGCGAGACGGCGAACACGAAACAGACAATCGCACCGGCGACCCAGTAGTTGTCCAGCCTGTCGCGGAGGGTCGCGATGGCAAAGCCGCGGTAGAACACCTCCTGGCAGATCGGCTTGGTCACCAGCACGGCGAAGACCACGGCCGCCCACGTTCCGGCCGATTCGAGCCGGTAGCCCATCCCATGCACGCGCGCCCCCGGCAGTGCCTTCTGCACGAGCATCACGGCGAGGTGGAAGACGCCGACACCCAGGATGAAGAACAGAAAGCCCGACACGAAGTGCCTGATCTCCACGTGCCCCAGGCCTATCTGCCGGAGCGTGATGTTCCCCTGCCACATTACCATCAGCAGGAAGGCCAGCGTCACCCAGTTGGCCAGGGCGCCCACGAGCAGGAGGCCGGCATCGCCCTGCGTCAGGGCCGTCAGGTTCAGGATCCGCGCGGCCTTTGCGCCCCAGTAGGTCAGCAGCATCGGCAGCAGGAACACGATCGCCAGGCCGACGATCTGGCAGAGCGCATGCTGACGTGCATTTCCCATGTTCCGCGGATCCCGAACCGGTCAGTCCGGCGCTTGCGGCGCCGGGCGTTGAGGCGCTGGATTGTAGCAGCCCGTCACGCCGCAAGCAAGCAAGGCCCCGATGGGCCGCCGGGCGCGCCAGCCGGTTGCTGACAACCGTTGCAATGGCCGGGGTGCGGCCTATAATGTCCCTCTCGAACCAGCCCCATGGTTCCTCTATGAACGCGCGCGACCGGAAGATCCTCTACACGGCCGAGGGCCTCGCCAAGAGCTACCCGATGGGCGAGGTGACCGTCCATGCCCTCCGGGGCGTGGACATGGAGATATACGAAGGCGAGCTGCTGGTGCTGCTGGGCCCGAGCGGCAGCGGCAAGAGCACGCTGCTGAACCTGATCGGCGGCATGGACACGCCCACCTCGGGCCGGATCAGGCTGCGGGAGACGGACATCGCCCGCTTCAGCGAGAGGCAGTTGACGGCCTACCGGCGCGAGCACGTCGGCTTCATCTTCCAGTTCTTCAACCTCATACCGACGCTGACGGCGCGCGAGAACGTAGAGCTGGCGGCGCAGGTCAGCCCGGATCCCCTTCCCGTGGAGCAGATGCTGGACATGGTGGGCCTGCTGGACCGGGCCGATCACTTCCCCTCCCAGCTCTCCGGCGGGGAGCAGCAGCGGGTGGCCATCGCCCGCGCCGTGTGCAAGAACCCCGAGGTCGTCCTCGGCGATGAGCCGACCGGCGCCCTCGACTACGAGACCGGCAAGCTGGTCCTGGACGTCCTGAAAGAAGTCCATGAGAGCAGCGGCAAGACCGTCGTCCTGGTGACCCACAACGTCGCCATCGCGGACATGGCCGACCGCGTCGTGCGCCTGCGCAGCGGACGGATCCAGGAGATCTCGGTCAATCCCTCCCCCGTCGACCCGAAGGACCTGCGATGGTAGGCGGCATGCTGTTCAGGAAGCTGCTGCGCGACATCGGCCAGACGGCCGGCCAGTTCGCCGCAGTCGCGGCGGTCGTCGCCTGCGCCCTGGTCGTGTTCGTCAGCCTCAAATCCGCCTACCAGAGCCTGATGCTCTCGCGCAACACTTACTACGAGAGGTACAGCTTCGCCGACTTCTTCGTGCACCTGGAGCGGGCGCCCGAGTCCGCGCTGTACGACGTGAGCACGATCCCGGGCGTGCTGCGCGTGCGCGGCCGCATCGTCAAGGACGTCCCGCTGGAGGTCAGGGGCAACCACGATGCCGTCCTGGGGCGCATCATCTCGATGCCCGACCGGCGGGACAGCCTGATCAACGACATCCACATCGTAACGGGTTCCTACTTCCCCGGCGCGGCCGCCACGGAGGTCATCGTCAACGAGCGTTTCTGCACGGCAAACGCGCTGCGCGTGGGCGATGCCTTCGAGGCCACCATAAACGAACGCAAAGAGAGGCTGCGCATCGTCGGCACGGCCTACAGCCCGGAGTACGTCTACGCCATCAGCTCGCCCCAGCAGTTCGCCCCTAACGACAGGAACTTCGCCATCGTCTTCGCGCGCGAATCGTTCGTCGAAGACGCCTTCAACATGACCAATGCCTTCAACGACCTGGTCGGACTGCTCCGGCCCGGCGCCAACCTGCAAGGCGTCCTCGACGAGATCAAGGACCGGCTCGACCAGTACGGCGTCTACCACAAGTACGGCCGGGGCGAGCAGTTGTCGAACCACTACCTGGCGGAGGAGATGAAGGAACTGCGCAACTCGGTGCTGGTGACGCCGATGATCTTCCTGCTCGTGGCCGCCGTGGTGATCCACGTGCTCCTGAGGAGGATGACGGAGCTTCAGCGCACGCAGATCGGATTGCTCTGCTCCCTGGGCTTCTCGAAGGCGCGGATAGTGGCGCACTACGTGCATTACGCGCTCGCGGTCGCCGTGGCCGGGGCCATTCCCGGAACGCTCCTGGGCTACGTACTGGCGGCCAAGTGGACGCAGATGTACAACCTGTTCTTCAGGTTCCCGTCCCTCTACACGCGGTTCAGCCCCTCGGTGGTGCTCCAGGCGTTCGGGCTGAGCGCCGTCATGTGCGTGCTCGGAGCGGTCAGGTCAGCCTGGCGCGTGCTGCGCATTCAGCCGGCCGTGGCCGTCCGTCCCCAAGCCGCTGCGTCCGCCCGAAGCGTCCACCAGGGAGCCCTGCGCTTCGTGTGGACCAGGATGCCCCTGGCGTGGCGCATCAGCACCCGCAGCACGCTCAGGGCGTGGCACCGGGCCTTCTTCACGCTGATGGGCGTTGCTCTGGCCGTCGTTATACTCCTGCTCGGCACGGCGATGACGGACTGGATGGACTACATCATGTACTACCAGTTCGGCCTCGTCGATCGGTCGGACGTCCACGTGGACTTCGTCACCGAACGGCAGCGGGCGGCCGTGTTCGACGTGGCTTCGCTGCAAGGAGTGCGCAGCGCCGAAGGCATCCTGCAGTTCGGCGCGGAGCTGCGCAACGGGTGGCGCAAGAAGACGGTCCTGGTGCTCGGCCTGCCGGCGGACAGCAAGCTCTACCGCATCTACGACACCGCCGGCAGGCGCGTGCCGCTGCCGGCCGACGGCCTGGTCGTCCCGGACAGGCTGGCCAGGGCGCTGCGGCTGTCGAAGGGCGGATCCGTCCTGATGGACCCCTACCTGAGGGGCAAGGACGAGCAGTTCGCCGAAGTGCGCGCCGTGGCCGACCAGTACATCGGGCTGACCGTATACGCGACGCAGGAGTTCCTGTCGGAGCTGCTGGGAGAGCGGGGCGCCGTGAACGGCGCGTTCGTCAGAACCGAACCGAACGCGCTCGCGACGGTGACCTCGCAGCTGGCCGACGTGCCGGGCGTGCGGGCCGTCACGGCCACGGGGGCCATCCTGGGAGGCTTCGAGAAGACGGTGAGCGACCTGATGCGCGTGACGACCTTCGTGCTCGGGCTCTTCGCCGCCATCATCGCCTTCGCCGTCATCTACAACTCATCCTCCGTGAGCATCGCCGAGCAGGAGCGGGACCTGGCCTGCATGTGCAGCCTGGGCTACGAGCGCGAGACCGTTGCACAGGTCGCCACAAACGATATAATGCCGTTAGGCCTGCTCGGGACGGCTGTCGGACTGCCGCTCGGCGTCCTGGTCTGTCACGGGTTATCCCGCCTGTACGAGACCGACCTGTATAAGCTGCCGGTCGTCATAAGGCCGGCTACCTACGCGACCGTGGTGGCCATCGTGCTCGTATTCCAGCTGGCGGCGCGCTGGGTGTGCCGGCGGCGCGTTTACCGCATCGACATCGTGCGGCGCCTGAAGACGTTGGAATAGCCATGAAGAGACTGCTGACCAGGCTGGGCTGGCCTGTCCTGATCGCCCTCATCATCGCCGGCATCTACGCCTACGGCAAGACGCGTCCCGTCGAGGTGGAGACTTCCCGAGTGCTGCGCGGCCGCATCGAGGAGTACGTCACCGAGGAAGCACAGACTCGGCTCCAGACCGAACGCGTCGTCGCCGCCGACCTGCCCGGGACGGCCCGGCGCATAGCGCTCGAAGAGGGCGACTTCGTCGAAGCCGGACAGGAGATCGCCACCATCGAGGACACGGACCTGAAGCTGTCCCTCGACGCGATGCAGGCTTCCGTGAAGGAGATCGAGGGGCAGTTGGCCGGCGCGGACGTGTCGCTTCCGAAGGAGTCCGAGGTGGCGGCTGCCGAACAGGCGCGTCGCAGGGCCGCCCAGGAAGCGGAGGACCTTGCGCAGCAGAAGGCGGCGGCAGAGGCGGAGGCGGCTTTCGCCGCGAAGGACCTGCGGCGCGTCAAGGAGCTGTTCGAATCCGGCTCCGCCACGGACCAGCAGTACGACCTGGCCGTGCGCAGCCAGGAGACCGCCGCGGCATCGCTCCAGGCCCTGGAACGCCGCCTGGCCGCCGCTGAGACGGCGGTCAAGATCGCCGCCCTCCGCAGGCAGGTGCTCCTGGACTCGATGGGCGACACGGCGTATCTGCACCAGGTCTACGGCGCCCAGCTCGAGCAGGCCCGCACCATGGTGGATCTGGTCGCCCACGAGATCTCCAAGACGCGCGTCACCAGCCCCATAGCGGGCGTCATTCTGGAGAAGTACGTCGACAGCGAGCAGTTCGTGCAGCCGGGCGCGCCTCTGGTCAAGGTGGGCGACATGGCGTCCATCGAGATCCGGACGGATATCCTGTCCGACGAGATCGGCCGCGTGCAGGTCGGCCAGGAAGCGCTCCTTGTCGGCCGGGCCATCCCAGACCCCAACGCCCGCGGCCGCGTCAAGAAGATATACCCCTCCGGCTTCACGAAGATATCGGCGCTCGGCGTCCGGCAGCAGAGGGTGGCCGCGCTCATCGATTTCGACAACTCCGAGCTCCGCCTCCAGCCGGGCTACGAACTGGACGTCAAGATCGTGGTCGCCGCCAAAGACGACGCGGTGCTCGTGCCGGGCGAAGCCGTCTTCGCTACGGCGGAGGGGACGGGCGTCTTCGTCGTCCAGAACGGCCGCGCGCGCCTGCGCACCGTCAGCACGGGCCTGAGAGGAGACGATTGCTGCGAGGTCATCAGCGGCCTGGAGCCCGGTGACGTCGTGATACTGCGCCCTCCGACTGAGCTGGAGCCCGGCAGCCGCGTTCGCGCAGTTGCCGCCGACGATCGCTAGAAGGCGCGGCAGCTATCCCCCCTCCTGACGCCCGCGCACGATTATCCCCGGTTTCCTTGACATGCCTGCCGAAGTGTGGCATAGTGGAACTGACTGGTCAGTTCTATGCACGGGAGCGGGCCATGGCCGACAAAGCCGCCTGTATCCTTAAGACGGCCGAGAGGCTCTTCGCGGCCGGGCGTTACCACGAGGTGACACTGGACGACATCTGCAAGGAAGCCGGCGTCGGCAAGGGCACCGTCTACCGCTACTTCAAAGACAAAGAGGACCTCTTTTGGCAAGTGATACTGTCCGGCTTGGACGAACTGGTCGAGTCCGTCCAGGAGGTGCAGGAACAGGAGCAGGACCCCGGAGAAGGCCTGCGGAGAGTGGCGCGCTGCATCGCGGATTTCTTCATCGGGCGAAGCGCCCTCTTCGGCCTGATGTGGGGCGAGAGCTTCCGGGGCTCCGGCCACAAGAAGAAGTTCTGGAAGCAATGGCGCAGCAAAGAAGAGGGCTTTCTGGCCGTTACGACGGGCTTCATCGCCCGGGGCATGGAACAGGGGCGCTACGCGAGCCAGTTCAGCCCGCAGGCAGCCGCCCGGCTGCTGCTGGGCATGATCCGCACGGCCCTGTGGAATCGAGAGGACATGCCCGACGGCGAGCGGTGGCCCGTAGCCATCGTGGAGCTGTTCGAGAACGGCATCCTGGCGCGCAAATCCAGCCAACCGAAGTGAGAAACCGAATCATGTCAAGACCTCTGTGCCCTCCCTTGCTCGCGTTGGTGGCAGCCGGCGTGACGCTGGGCCTCGCCGCAGGCTGCACGCGCCAGCACTACAGGGAATCGGCCGACCGGCAAGTCAGCGCCATCCTGGAGCAGAAGGCGCCCGAAGTGCCGGAGTTCGCGCCGGAGGCGTTTGCGATCGAGCCCACGCCGCAGTCGCAGGAGACAGTGCACCGCCTGGCCGGCCTGGCCGAGCCCGTCGCCGGGCCGCAGCAGCCGGCGATGTCCGTCCGGCGCGAGGCTCAGCCGGCCGAGCCCGTGGTCTTGTCGCTCGAGACCGCGTTGCGGATCGCGGCGCTCAACAGCCGCGACTACCAGTCCGAGAAGGAAGCCCTTTACACGAGGGTGCTCGACCTCACGTACCAGCGTTACCTTTTCAACCCGCAGTTCTTCGGAACGCTGGGGGGCGAGTACCAGACCGTCGACAGCGGCCAGGAAAACACGATCAGCGGGGGCAGCAATTTCGGCTTCAACTGGCTGCTGGCCACGGGAGCCCGGCTAAGCGTGGGCCTGGCGTCCAGCTTCAGCGAGTTCGTGTCCGGGGATCCGGAGAAGGCGGCGTCGTCCGTGCTCTCGGCCACCATAACCCAGCCGTTGCTCCAGGGCGCAGGCGTCTCCGTCAAGAGCCCGCTGATCCAGGCCGAGCACGAAGTCGTCTACAGGGTCCGCGAATTCGTGCGCTACCGACGGACGTTCTTCGTGAACGTCCTCTCAGACTACTACGGGGTCCTTCGCGAGCGGCAACTGCTTGAGAACCAACTGCTGAACTACCAGAACCTCGTCATCGTGAGGAAGCGGGCCGAGGCCTTCGGGGAAGCGGGCCGCTATGGCAAGTTCGAGGTCGACGAAGTCCGACAGGACGAGCTGAGCGCGAAGGACAGCGCCGAAGCAGCCGAGCAGAGGTATCGGAACGCGCTCGACCGGTTCAAGGTCACGCTCGGACTTCCCACCGAGACCCAGGTCGTCCTGGACATGAAGGAGCTGGAACGCCTGAGCCCGGAGCAGATCGTCGAGGTGAAGCTTGACGCTGACCAGTCCGCGGAGATCGCCCTGACGAACCGGCTCGACCTGATGACAACGCGCGATAGGGTCCAGGACGCCGAGCGCGAAGTCGAGGTGGCGGCCAACGACCTGCTGCCCGGGCTGGACCTGGAGGCCACGGTCGAGACGGACACCGAGCGGCCAACCGAGCCCCTGGACTTCCAGGCAGGCAACACGGACTTGACGGTCGGCGTGGAACTCAACCTGCCGCTGGACAAGCTGCCCGAACGGAACGAATACCGCAGGAAGCTGATAGATCTGGAGCAGGCTCGGCGGGACTTCCAGGAAGGGCGGGACCAGGTCGTGCTGGGTGTGCGCAACGTCTGGCGTCAGTATGGCCGCGCCAAGAGCAGTTACGAGATAGAAAAGGGCGGCCTGGCCCTTGCGGAAGGGCGAGTGACGAACACGCAGATGCTGTTCGAGGCTGGGCGGTTGACCGACCTGCGTCGCGTGCTCGATGCACAGGCGGCCCTGATACGCTCCCAGAACGCCGTCACAACGGCGCTGGTCGACTACAAGGTGGCGAGCCTCGAGCTCGCGCGGGATATGGACATCCTTGCCGTCAGCGAAGACGGACAACCAAAGGAGGACTTCGATGCGTACCAGTGACAGGAACCCCGAGCAGCATAGCCCCAGCGTCCTGCCAGGTCCTCTCGCCTCCGGGGCGGCCCACGGCGTTCCGAGGCGCAGGAGGCTCAGAGCGGCCGTCATAGCGGCGGGTCTGGTGGTGGTCGTCGGCGCCCTCGGCCTCACACTGTTGGCTGCGCCGGGCGCCAACAGCGAAGAGAAGGTCCTGCGCAAGGCCGAGGTGAAACGCGGTGACCTGACCGTTTCGGTCACCGAAGGCGGCACGCTGCGCGCCCTGAAGTCGCTCGAGATAAAGAACCAGGTGGAGGGCGACAGGAGGACTATCGTCGAGCTCGTCGACGAGGGCACGGAGATCACGCCGCAGGACGTCGCGGACGGGATGGTCCTGGTCAAGCTCGACTCCTCCGACCTGGAAGAGAGGGAAAGCCAGCAGCAGATCAGGTTCTACAACTCGGAGGCCGCCTACAAGGGAGCCGTCGAAGACCTGGCCATCCAGGAGAAGCAGAACGAGAGCGACGTCTCCATCGCCGAGCTCAAGGTGAAGTTCGCCCGCATGGAGCTGGAGCGTTACCTGGGCAAGGACCTGGCCGGCCAGGTGCTGCAGGAGAGAATGGAGTTCACCAACCTGGCCGAAGACGAGAGGCTGGGCGGCACGGCCAAGCAGGAGCTGCGGAACCTGGACTCGAAGGTGCTGCTGGCCAGCGCCGGGTTGTCCAACCAGGTCGAGAAGCTCGGGTGGACGGAGAAGCTCAATACACAGGGCTACGTCGGCCGAAACGAACTGACGAGCGACCAACTCGAGAAGGACCGGCTGGAAGTAGACAAGCAGAAGGCCGCGGAGGACCTGAACCTTTTCAAGCTCTACACGCTTCCGAAGGATGCCGAGCAGCGCTACAGCGACTACCAGGAAGCCAACCGCGAGCTCGAGCGGGTGCAGGCCCGCGCCCGCAGCGCGCTGGCGCAGAAGGAGGCCAACCTCAAGTCCACCGAGGCGAGCTACAAACTCGATAAGGAACGTCTTGAGAAGCTCAATGGCAATGTGGAGAAGTGCACGATTCGCGCGCCCCAGCCCGGGCACGTCGTCTACCCGGGCAGCTCCAATCCGTGGCACAGGCAGCAGATCCGCGAGGGCGAGAGGGTCTGGCAGAACCAGGAGATCCTCAGCATCCCCGATATGTCCACCATAGCGGCTCGCGTGAACGTCCACGAGACCGACGTCGACAAGGTGAAGGCCGGCCAGGATGCGCTCATCTCCGTCGAAGCCCTGCCGGGCAAGTCGTTCCCCGGGAAGGTGGTGAACGTCAGCCCCGTGGCCAGTGCCGAGGCCGCGTGGCTCAACCCCGACATCAAGGTCTACGAGACCGACATCTCCCTGAACAGCGTGCCCCCGGGCCTGACGCCCGGAATGTCGACAACCGCAGAGATCATCATCGCCCGGCTCACCAGCGTCCTCTACATCCCCATCGAAGCCGTCACCACGCACGAAGAGCATCGAGTCTGCTGGGTCGATAAGCCCGGCGGGCCCGAACTCCGCACGATCCAGACCGGCTACTTCACCGAGAAGTTCGTCGAGGCCAAAGAGGGCCTGCAGGAAGGCGAAGTCGTCTACATCGATGCGCCCCAGGAGCTGCCCGAGGAGGAAACCGGCACCCAGCCCGCGCGCCTGGCCGAGCTGGAGCGCCTGGCGACGCTCCCGGAAGTGACAGCGCCGGTCCCGGGCACGACCGAGGCCGCACCGGGGCTCGCCGAGGCCCAGCAGCCGGCCACGGAACCGGCAGCCGCGGACCAGGCCGCCTCCGATTACGTCGTGAACGGGCAGATCAACTGGCAGAAGCTGGGGCCGGAACTGCGCGGCCTCAGTGACGAAGAGCGCACCAAGAAGCTCAACGACATCAGGGGCAAGCTCTCCGAAGACCAGCGTAAGGTGTTCGACGAGGCGCTCAACAGATTCCAGAACATGTCCGACGAGGAGAGGCAGCAGCGCCGACAGCAGGGGAGGCAGGGCGCCGGACAGGAAGGCGGCTAGACTCCAGGCCACTCCCCCCGGGCGCTTCAGACGGAGCATGCGCGTCGGCTGTCAGACATGGAGCAGGACGGTCCCAATGAGGCCAAGCGCAAACGACGCACGACAGACAGTGGAAGAGATATCTGGCGACACGCAGCGCAAGCTGCGCCGCCGGCCCGGCAGCCTCATCAAGACCGCCGCGGTCCTGATCGGGCTCGCCCTCGTGGCCAGTCTCGCCTACGGCCTGCTTGCGAAGCCGGCTGAAGAGAGTGATACGGAAGGCATCCCCACCGTCGCGGTCAAACGCGGCGACCTGCCCATCATCGTCAGCCAGCGCGGGTCAGTCTGGGCCATGAAGCCGCTGGAGATAAAGAGCGAGGTCGAAGGCTGGGCTACCATCCTGGAGCTTGTCCACGAGGGAACATTCATCACGCAGAAGGACGTCGATGATGGGCTCGTGCTGGTCAGGCTCGACTCGTCGGGCCTCGTGGAGACGGCCGCCGACCAGCAGGTCAGCTTATACAAGGCCGAAGCGGATTACACCAAGGCCCAGGAAGACTATGAGATCCAGAAGAAGCAGAACGAGAGCGATATCGCCCTGGCAGAACTGAGAGTCAAGTTCGCCGGCATGGACCTGGACCACTATCTCGGATCGGACCTCGCCGCCCAGGTGCTGCAGGAGCAGATCGACTTCACCAACCTGGCCGAGGATGACAGGCTCGGAGGATCGGCCCGGCAGAACCTGCGCGAGCTGGAATCCGGAGTGCTGCTGGCCTCCTCCTCCCTCTCCAACCAGGAAGAGCAGCTCGAATGGACCAAGAAGCTCCACGACCAGGGCTACGTGGGCAGCAACGACCTGGCAAGCGACCAGTTGCAGAGGGACAGGGTGGCCATTGACGAGCAGAGAGCGGAAGAGGAGCTGAACCTGTTCAAGCTCTACACGTTGCCGAAGGATGCCGAGCAGCTCTTCAGCGGGCCCGGCGGACAGGGCACGCCGGCCGGCTACAGGGAGTCGGTACGAGACCTGGACCGCGTGAACGCTCGGGCGCAGAGCCGGATCACCCAGGCCGAGGCCAGGCTCAAGTCAAGCCAGGCCCAGCTCCAGCTTGCTCAGGATCGCCTGGCCAAGACCAAGGACATGATCGAGAAGTGCGTGATCCGCGCGCCGGCCACCGGAGAGGTCATCTACGGCTCCAGCGGACAGGAGCTCTACAGGCAGGACTCCCCCATCGAAGAGGGAGCGTCCGTGCAACAGGGCGGCGTGCTGATCCGCATACCCGACGTCTCCGACCTGGCCGTCTATATGAACGTGCCGGAGGCGAAGATCGACAAGCTCAAGGTCGGCCAGCCGGCCCTCATCACCACGGAGGCGGCGCCAGACAAGACCTTGCTCGGCCGCGTGGCCAGGATAAGCCCGATGGCCAATCCCGCCCAAGCCTGGCTCAACCCCGACGCGAAGGTCTATGAGACGCGGGTCGCCCTGCTGGAAACGCCCGAGAACTTCATCCCCGGCATGTCGGCCACCGCACAAATAGTCGTCGCCCAGCTCAAGGACGTCATCTACGTCCCCACGCAGGCGGTCGTGACCCGTCGCGGCAAGTCATTCTGCTGGGTCAAAGGCGTCGAACTGCCCCGGCGTGTCATGATCGGGCACAGCGGCGACGAGTACGTCGAGATCACGGACGGGCTCAACCCCGGCGAGGAGGCCTATCTGGCCCCGCCCAGACCCATCGAGGAAGAGCTGCTCAAGCAGATCGAGGGCGCCGAGGAAGCCGCCCCGCAAGAGGGCGTTGAGCTCCCCGGACCGCCGGCGCTGCCGCAGACCGAGCAGCCGCCGCAGCCCGAGCAGCGGCCGCAGGCCCAACAGGCCGCGCAGGAAGGCGGCGCCGAGCAGGCGGCCGGCTCCGAGTACATGACGGACGGCCGTGTCGACTGGCGCAAGATACGCCAGGAGATGCAGGGCCTGTCTGACGAAGAACGCACCGCGAAGCTCCAGGAGATCCTCCAGAAGCTGCCGGCCGACCAGCGAGAACAGATGCAGCAGCGCATGAGCGGCGGAGCAGGCGGCCGCGGCGGGCCGGGAGCCGGCGGACCTGGAGAAGGTGGCCCACGCGGCGGCGGTGGCCCCGGAGGGGGCGGCGGGGCCGGAGGCGCCGGCGGAGCCGGAGCCGGCGGCCGGCGCGGAGCCGGAGGCGGGCAAGAGACCCCGAGCCCTTAGGACCGCTCCCAGCAAGAGCGCAAAGCGAAGGAAAGGCAACCTGATGGCGCTGGCTGAACTCAGGGACGTCTGGAAGACTTATGTAATGGGCCACACCTTGCTCCATGCGCTCAAAGGCGTGAACTTCTCCCTCGAACAAGGCGAGATGGTGGCCCTGATGGGCCCCTCAGGCTCGGGCAAGTCCACGTTCCTCAACCTGGTGGGGTGCCTTGACACCCCGTCTCGGGGGCAGTACATCCTCGGCGGGCGGGACGTCTCCACGATGAACGATGACGAACTGAGCGAGGTGCGCGCCAGCGAGATCGGCTTCATCTTCCAGTCCTACAACCTGATCCCCCAGCTCAACGTCATCGAGAACATCGAGATCCCCCTCTACTACCGCGGCGTCTCGGAGCGGGAGAGCTACGACAGGGCCGTCATGCTGGCCGAACGCGTGGGGCTCGGCCAGCGCCTCACGCACGTGCCCACGGAGCTGAGCGGCGGCGAGAGACAGCGCGTCGGCGTCGCCCGCGCCCTGGCCAGCTCGCCCCTGATCGTGCTGGCCGACGAGCCGACCGGGAACCTCGACACGAAGACGGGCCAGCAGATCCTCGACCTGTTGCACCATCTCAACGCCGACGGGGTCACCATGCTTCTGGTGACGCACGATCCCCAGGTGGCGGCCACCACGCAGAGGACCGTCTATCTGGTGGACGGAGTGCTGACCGACGGATCGCCCCCAGGCCAACCTCAGAGAAGGCGGACATGATCGGTTTTAGACTCAAACGGACCCTCAAGGCCGGCATCAAGAGCCTCTGGCTCCACAAACTGCGCAGCGGCCTGACCATGCTCGGCATCACCTTCGGCGTCTGCTCCGTGATCGCCATGCTGGCCATCGGCACCGGGGCCAGCGAGGAGGCGCTGCAACAGATAGAGAAGCTGGGCAGCCTGAACATCATCATCCAGAGCGTTCCCCCGCCGGAAGGCCAACAAGCGAGCGACCAGACCAGCAGGCTGAGGGAATACGGCCTGACCTACGAAGACGCCTCGCGCATCAGCACCACCATACCGGGCGTGACCATGACCGTGCCCGCCCGCAGGGCGCGGCAGACCGTCGTGCACGAGAGCCACCGGATGGATACGGACCTGGTCGGAACTGAGCCCGCGTACAGGGAAGTCAACAACGTGCAGGTCCTGCGCGGCCGGTTCCTGACGCCGATAGACATGGCCAAGAGGAGCGGCGTCTGCGTGCTGGGTCGCACAGCCGCCCAGGCGCTGTTCCCCCTCGGGGACGCCATCGGCTCGTCGGTCCGGTGTGGCGAGAGCCGCTTCAGGGTGGTCGGCATCGTCTCCTCGTTCGCACGCGGCGAGTTCGCCGGCAAGAAGCTGGCGGGCGACCCGAACTCCGAGATCTACGTGCCGCTGGGAACGATGAACCTCTACTTCGGCGAGAACATCACCTTCGGCTCTTCCGGCACAAGGACCTTCGAGCATGTCCAACTGCACGAACTGACCGTCCGCGTCGCCTCCCTGGACGACGTGCGCCGCGTCGAGAGGGTCGTCGTCGCGATGATGCAGGAAACGCATGGCAAGGAGGACTACCAGATCATCGTGCCCCTCCAGCTCCTGGTGCAGGCCCGCAGGACCAAGCGCATCTTCAGCATCGTCCTCGGCTCGATTGCGGCCATCAGCCTGCTGGTCGGCGGCATCGGCATCATGAACATCACGCTGGCCACCGTGATGGAAAGGACGCGCGAGATAGGCATCCGCCGTGCCATGGGGGCCAAGAGGCGCCACATCATCTTCCAGTTCCTCACGGAGACGTTGCTCCTGGCATGGATTGGCGGCGGCTGTGGCATTGCCCTCGGGTTCCTCGCCCCAAGCCTCGTCGAGAAGTTCGCCGGCATGCGCACCGTCGTGACCTTCTGGTCGCTGCTGCTGGCCTTCGGCATCAGCGCGGCGGTCGGCATCGCCTTCGGGATCTATCCCGCCTACCGCGCAGCCAACATGGACCCCATCGAAGCCCTCCGGCACGAGTGACCCCTTCGCCCGCCTGCCGGCGCGCCCCGGCTCATCCTCCTTGCAGCCCCCTCCAGGGCGCGCCGAAGAACGCACGAAAAAGTGTACTGCCCGTCACAAACCGGTAACGCGGCCCCCTTACCATTCCCCATAGATGGTGGAGCGCGCAGGCCAGGCTCAGCGCTGAGCGCGCTCCGGAACGGAAGCCGGTCGAGCCGAGCACTCAAGCAGTCAGCGGAAAGGAGAGCCTGTCATGAACGCGACGCGCGGGGAAGTTGATGGTGGTTTGATGGCGGCGGCCGCGGGCTGCAACCGCGGGCCGGTCGAGTCACTGCCCGAGCAGTGGATGGACGTCCGTGCCTTCGCCGAAGGCAGCGTCACCCCGCTGCACGTAGCGGCCGAGCACGGCAAGGCGGCGGTCGCAGCGCTGCTGCTGTCCCGCGGGGCCGACGTCAACGCCAGGACCGACGGCGGTTGGACGGCCCTGCACGGGGCTGCCGCCGCCGGGCGCACCCAGATGCTCCGACTGCTGCTCGACAGCGGCGCTGACCCCGACCTGGTGGACGGCGCGGGCGAGTCCGCCCTGCACGCAGCCGCCCGGTGGGGGCGGGCCGATGCGGCCAGGCTTCTGCTGGCCAGCGGCGCCAACGCCAGCGCCCGCAGCAACCTGGGCCGCACTGCCCTCGACGTGGCCGTCGAGCGAGGCCACCGGGACGTCGCCGCCCTGCTGCGCGCCTGCGCCGGCCGCCAGTCCGCCCCGACTGGAGCGGAACAAGAACGCACAATTGAGTGACAGAACCGTGACAATCCGGACGGTAGACTGGCTTTCGCCGTCGTGGCGGTTTCAGCTAACATATCGCAAGGAGGGACAGCGATGTTCGCCAAGCGTTGCGTGATCGTTGCGCTGCTCGTGCTGACGGGGATCGGACCGGTTCTCGCCGCTGAGTCGGCGTCCGTCCTGCTTGAGCAGGCAGTCTTCGCCGAGGAGATGGAGGGCGACCTCAACGCCGCCATCAAGACGTACCGACAGATCCTGCAAGACGGTGAGGCCACGCGGCCCGTCCTGGCGCAGGCCCACTACCGCCTGGCCTCCTGCCTGCTGAAGGCAGGCCAGACCGCAGACGCCATCGGGGAACTGAAGACCCTGGCCGAGCGCTACCCCGATCAGGCCCAGGTCGTTGCCGAAGCTCGGGCTCTGCTGGACGCCCTGACGGCGCCGGACCCCGCGGGCCTCATGCCGCCGGAGACGCTCCTGTACGCCGAGGTGGGCAGCCCCGGCCTGCGTGCGATAGGCGTCTTCAACATGGTGCGCAGCACCATCACGGCTGTGTCCGGCGTGGGCGGCCCAGGGGCGCCCCAACAGGGACTGGGCGGCGGGGCGGAGTTCCTTGGCGTGCTGCTGAACCCCGCAGTGGTCGATGAGCTCCAGAAGGTGCGCCGACTCGCCGTGGGCGTCTACGACTTCCAGCCAGCGGGCACCAGCAGCCTTGTGGCAGTGCTCTACCCGGGCGAAAGCGCCATGGTCCGCGAGCTGATCGTCTCGGCGCTCGCCGCCGCCGGCTCGCCGGGGGAACCCATCGAGGGAATGCAGACGCTGGTGCTGCGCGACTCGCGCGGCGGCATCGCGTACGATGACAATGCGGTCATCTTCGCCTTGCCCGCAGACCGGCTGGCGTGGTGCGTCAGGCAGTACAGGGGCGTCAGCCAGGAGCCGTCGCTCGTGTCGGCCAACCCGGCGTTCGCCCGGTTGCCGAGGACGGACCGCCAGCGGGACGCCCTGGCCGTCTGGATCGACTGCTCGCGCCTGCTGCCGCTGCTGCAGGCATCCGCCGGCCAGGGCCAGCAGGCGGCCCAGTTCGAAAGGGCAAGGGCCATGCTCGACCTCGACCACGTCGGCGAGGTCGTGGCCCGGATCGCCTCCGACGAGAAGGCGCCTTTCGTCGAGGCCTCCGCGTATCTGCAGCCTGAATACAAGAGCCAGATCTATGACCTGGTGCGAACGCCGAGCCTGGACACGGCGGACTTCGGGGCCGTCCCGGCGGACGCGTTTGCGGTCGTGAGCGTGGCCCCGCAGCCTGCCGAAGGCGCGCAGTCGATGGCAGTCGCGGGCCTGCTGGCCGGCCTCGGCGATCCCGCCGCTGCGCAGCAGCTCTACGCCACCGTGGAGCAGGTCGCGCTCTTCATCCTGCCCCCCGACGCCTCCGTTGACCTGCGGCCGGACTTCATGGAGGCCGTCGCCTTTCAGTGCGTGGGCCTGACGATTGCCAGCAGGGATCCGGACAAGACGCGGGACTCGCTCGAGCGGCTCCTCGGAGCGGCCGACGCCGCCGCGGCCGCGCAAATGGCCGAGGCGGAGGCGCCCGCGGTCCCGGAGGGCCTGCGCCGTTACGGGCTCGCCCTGGGGGGCCGCACGGTCAGCTGCTACGTCGGGCAGGAGGGCAAGTTCTTCGCCGTCGGGCTCGGACCGCGCCCCGTCCAGGCCGCCCTTGCCGCCGGCAGGGGCGAGGGTTCGGCGCTGGCCGCCGGTCCGCTTCGGGAGCACCTCGACCGGCTGCCGCGCGACACCAGCAAACTGGTCCTCATAAACGTCGGCGGGGCGGTGCGGCCGTGGGCTCCCATCCTCACGTATGCCGGGGGGTCCCAGGAGTTGGCCGCCGTCTTGACGGAACTCGCAGACGCCTACGAAGGCGCCGCCGTGCATCTCCGCACGGCCGAGACGGAGGGCCGCGTGAGCCTCCGGCTCAGCGCCGACGGCATGCCTGATCCCACCACGGTCGCCCCCCTGTTCATGAGGCTCTCTACGGCAGGGATGGCCATGGCCAGGACAACCGGCAACAGGCCCCTTCCGCTAGCAGTGTCTATCCCCGAGCCCGAGCCAGTGCAGGTACCGCATAGCGACTCACCGATCGTCATTGACGGGAACCTGGACGAGTGGGCTGGAATCGTGCCCCTGCCCCTTCCCCAGCTCGGACCGAACGTGACGGGGCCGTTCCTGCTCTGCTGGCGGGAGGAGGGGATCTACGGCGCCCTGCGCGCCGCCGACCAGGACGTCCGCCCCAACCACGAAGAGCCATGGACATCCGATGGGCTTCAGCTCTTCATCGAGACGGACTGCGCCCGAAGCGCCGATCCGACCCCGAACAGCATGACGCTCACGTTCTGGCCGGACCCCGAGGCCGGGCCGGGAGGCGCGCGGATCTCCGTCTACTGGCCAGCCACCGAGCAATCCGCCGGCGGAACGGGCAAGGACGACGAGACCGGCATCTCGTGCGCATGGTCGCGAACGCCCCAGGGCTACGTTCTGGAATACTTCATGCCGGCAGCGGCGCTCGCGCCGGCCCGGATGGAGGCAGGCACTAAGCTCGGCGTCAACATGCTGCTCCGAGATGGCAGCATCACGCCGACGCTCCAGTTCCGCGAAGTCGGAATCAACGACGGCTACCTCAGGCCGAACACGTGGGGCGTAATCGAACTGGCACAGATCGAACGGGCCGGGCAATGAGGCGAGCCAAGCGCAGTTGGTCGGGCGGGACGGGCACGGGCCACGGGCTCTGGCCCGTCCTGCTGCTCCTGGTGGCGGCCGTGCTGATTCCCACGGCCTGCGTGCTGTGGTTCATGAACGCAGCCGTTCGGAACGAGCGGATGGCCGTCCGCCAGAAGCTGCTGGACGCATACCGTCCCCCTCTGCAGGAAGCGGTCGGCGGGCTGGACGAGCACTGGCTGCGGCTCGCCCTGCGCCTCGATGAGGCGGACGCGGCGCAGCCGCCCGCTGAGCTCTTCGCCCGCATCGTCACCGCGGGCCCCTGGGACAGCGTGGTGATCCGCGACGCCGAGGGACGCCTGTTGTATCCCCCGGTCGAGGAGCCGACCGTGCCCGTGGAGCAGCCGCGAACGAACGACTGGCTCGAAGCCAGACAGGCCGAAGGGCGGGGCGGCGATCCGGCCAGGGCCGCGCAGCTTTACGCCGCAATAGCCAACCTGGCCGCGGACCCGGATACGCGAGCCCTTGCCCTCCTGGGTCAGGCGCGCTGCCAGAACTCCGCCGGCGACCGGGAGGCGGCCATCGCAACGCTGACCGACCTCGGGACCGATCCCGCCTGTGCGGACGCCAGAGACCCCGGCGGGCGCCTGGTCGTGCCGAACGCGCTCCTGATGGCCCTGCAGCTCATGGGCGGCCCCGGGCATCCGCAGCACGGGCCCACGGTGGCCGCTCTGGCGGAGCGTTTGAACGACTACTCCGGGCCCGTGATCGCCTGCGCCCAACGGCGCTTCCTCATGCAGCGCCTGAACGAGCTCGCGCCCGACGGCCCTCCCCTCAAGACGCTGGCCGCGGAGGAGCTGGCCGCGGAGTTCCTGGCCGCCCCGGTGAGGCCCGCCCACCCCAGCCGCCTGATGCCCACATCCCTGGACAACGTCTGGCAGATACAGTCCACCGACGCCAGGATCGTCGGCCTGATGACGGGCGAGACGCTGGCCGAACAGATCCGCCAGACCGTCGCCGGCCGGATGGCCCCTCACGGGCTGCGGACCAGCGTGCTGGCGCCCTGGCAAGAGCGGCCCGAACGCGCGCCCTTCCTGGAGCAGCCGATACGGGGCAACCTGGCCGGCTGGAACGTGGCCCTCGACCTGGACGACCCGGGCTTCTCGGCGGCCGCGGACCAGCAGGTGGCCGTCTACCTCTGGACCGGCTCCCTCGTGATCCTTTTCACGGCGGCGGCCGTGGTGCTTCTGGGCCGCCGCCTGCTCCGGCAGGTCCGGCTCACGCGCCTGAGAAACGACTTCATCGCCACCGTCTCTCACGAACTGAAAACGCCCCTGTCCGCCATGCGCGTCCTGGTGGACACGCTGCTGGACGGCAAGTATCACGACCAGAGCCAGGCACAGGAGTACCTGCAACTCATCTCGAAGGAGAACGAACGGCTCAGCCGGCTGATCGACAATTTCCTGAGCTTCTCGCGCATGGAGCGCAACAAGCGCGCCTTCGAGATGAGCGAGGTCGCACCCGGGCAGATCGTCCGGGCCGCGGCGGACGTGGTTCGAGACCGCTTCGAGTCCCACGGCTGCCGGTTCGAGGTCGACGCCCCGGACGACCTGCCCCACGTGCAGGCGGACCAGGACGCCATGGTGACCGTGCTGCTCAATCTGCTGGACAACGCCTTCAAGTACTCCGAGAATGACAGCCGCATCGCCCTGAGCGCCGTAGCCGGCGACGGGACCGTTCGGTTCCGCGTGCAGGACAACGGCATCGGGCTCTCGAGACGCGCGGCTCGCAGGATCTTCGAGCCCTTCCACCAGGTGGACCAGAGCCTGTCACGCCGGGCGGACGGATGCGGGCTGGGCCTGAGCATCGTCAAGTTCATCGTCGACGCGCACGGCGGCTCGATAGACGTGGAGAGCCGGCCGGGCGAAGGAAGCACGTTCACTGTGACACTGCCCGCCGCCGGGACGGCAAGAACTCATCCGGCCTCCGAACCCGAGGCGTAGCAATGGCCGAAACCGTCCTCATCATCGAAGACGACCCCACCATGCTCAGGGCCCTGAAGGACAACTTCGCCTACAAGGGCTATGTCGTCCTCACGGCAGCGGACGGCGAGGAGGGCCTGAACGCCGCGCTGGAGTCCAAGCCCGACCTCATCATCCTGGACATCATGCTCCCGAAGATCAACGGCTACGAGGTGTGTCGCCTCGTCCGGGAGCAGGGGCTCAACATGCCCATCATCATGCTGACGGCGAAGGGCCAGGAGTCCGACATCGTACTGGGCCTGAACCTGGGGGCCGACGACTACGTCACCAAGCCGTTCAGCGTGCGCGAACTCCTCGCGCGGGCCCATGCCTTCCTGAGGCGGCGACAAGCGGGAGAGGCGGAGCGCCCCTGCTTCGGCGACTGCGAGCTGGATCTGGTCCAGCACAGGCTGCTGCGCAACGGCGAGGAAGTGCCCCTGACGCCCAAGGAGTTCGCCCTTCTGGCCTTCATGGTCACCCGCGCCGGCCGCGCCCTGACGCGGGACGAGATCCTCAACAACGTCTGGGGCTACAACGTGTTCGTCACCACCCGAAGCGTGGACAGATGCGTCAATACCCTCCGCAGCAAGATCGAGTTCGACCCCGAGCAGCCCACTTTCATCAAGACGGTGCGCCAGATCGGCTACCGCTTCGACCTGTCCGAAGACGCCGGGCAGTGACCCCGCCGCCCCGAACGGGGCCGCCGCTTGCGTCCGGCCTGCCCCCTGGGCCACAATTCCCGCATCCTGACACCGTGGCCACGAGGCACCAATGATCCGCAAGGGCCGCCTCATCCTCTGCGTTGCCGTGCTCTTCCTGCTGCAGGCGGCGCTCGCCCACAGGTTCTCCCACGGCTTCCTGCGCATCGACCTGCTCTACATAGTGGTGGTTTTTTTGGCCCTTGAGGCAGACTTCAAGGGCGCGCTGTGGACCGCGTTCCTGGTGGGATTGCTCCGCGACCTGGGCTCGTGCGGGAGGCTGGGCGCGAGCGCCGTGCTCTTCGTCTCCGCCACGTGGGGCACGCTCTGGCTGAGGAACCGCCTGGTGCGCGAGTCCATCTGGACTGATCTGGCGCTCACGTTCGCTTACGTGCTGCTCTGCGAGCTGGCCTACGGACTGGGCGCGGCAGCGTTGATCCCCGCGGCGCAGGCGGCGGACGCGGTGCCCCGCGCGCTCGGCGAGGCGGTCTTCACGACGGCGATCAGCCCCCTGCTCTTCATGGGATTCGCCAGAGTCGGCCTGCTCGACAGGTCACCCGAGGCGCTGGACGCCTCAGCCTAAGAGCCCCTAACAGAACCCCACGCGTCGGCCCGAGGCCGAGCGAAGCGCCGTCATGCAAGAAGGGCCAAGCAGGCGATGCAGGGGCACAGCATCGCCGATGCAGCCCGACGCCGCAGGGCGCGCTGCAGCCGGCCGAAGCCAGCAGGGGGTCCTGTTAGGGGCTCTAAGCGCCGGCCGCGCCGCCGTTCACTCGCGCCGCCCCTCACGCCCCTCGGCTGCGTCCGGGCCGCGGTGGTAATAGTCGTGGATGGCCCTGGCCAGAAGGTCGGAGATGCCACGGACCCTTCTCAGTTCCTCCACGCTCGCGCGCTTGACCTCATTCAACCCGCCGAAGTGCTCCAGCAGGCGGCGCGCCGTCTTCTGCCCGACGCCCCGGATGTCGACCAGGGGAGAGCGCATGGCGGCCTTTCGCCTGACCTTCCGATGGTGGCTGATGGCGAACCGGTGGGCCTCGTCGCGCACGCGCGTGACGAGGCGGAAGCCGTAGCTGTCCTCGGGCACCTCCACGGGCTCCTCCTTGCCGGGCAGGTAGACGCGTTCGACCTTCAGCTTCCGCCCGCCGCCGGAGCGGGCCTTGGCCAGCGCGGCCACGTCGCACGCGCTGATCCCCAGCTCGTCCAGCACCTTCAGGGCCACGCCGAGCTGCGCCTTGCCGCCGTCAATGAGGACGAGCTCCGGCGGGCCGCCGCCTTCGCCGTCCTGGCCCGCCAGCTTGCTGTAGCGCCGGCTCAGTACCTCGTGGAGCATGGCGAGGTCGTCCTGGCCTTCGACCTGGCGGATCGTGTAGTGGCGGTAGGAGCCTTTGTCCGGCTCGCCGTCCCGGAAGACCACCATCGACCCGACCGCCTCCCGCCCCTGGAGCGTCGAGATGTCGAAGCATTCGATGTTGCGAGGCAGCTCGCTGAGGGCAAGGATGCGCTGGAGGGACTCCATTTCGAGCCGCCTTTTCTCGCCTTCGGTTGTGGCGGCGCGCTCGGCCTGGCGCGCGTTGCCATTGGCCAGCTCGACCAGCTGCCTCTTGGCCCCGCGCTGCGGATGGATGAGGCGCACGCGCCGCCCCTTCTTCTCGCTGAGCCAGGACTCCAGCAGCTCGGCGTCCTCGGTCTGCACCGGCATCAGCACCTCCGCGGGCACGAAGCGGTTGGCGCTGTAGAACTGGCTGAGGAACGAGCCGAAGATCGCCTCCTCGCTGTCCAGCTCGGCCGGGAAACGGTAAGTGGCGACGTCCTGTATGTTGCCGCTGCGCACGAAGAGCACGGCCAGGGACACGTATCTGTCCAGCGTGCAGAGGCCGAAGACGTCGCGGTCCACGTCCGGGGCCGAGGAGGCGACGCGCTGGCCCTCCAGGGTGGTCTCGATGGCGCGGATGCGATCGCGGACGCGCGCGGCCCGCTCGTATTGCAGCGCCCCGGACGCCGCGTCCATCTCCTCACGCAGCCGTGCGAGCAGGTCCTCCCCCTTCCCCTTCAAGAACATGACGACCTGCTCGATGAGTTGATCGTATTCCTCTTTGGAGACCTCCGCGCAGCACGGCGCAGCGCACTTGCCCATCTCGCCGTAGAGGCAGGGGCGCGCCCGCTCCATGCATTCGCGGATGGGACACTTGCGCAACGGAAAGACGTCGTTCAGCACGCGCAGCGTCCTTCGCGCGGCCTTGGCGCTCGCATAGGGGCCGAAGTACATGGCCTTGGGATCGTCGAGCCGCCGCGTGACGATCGGGCGCGGCCAGGGCTCCGAGGGATCGATCTTGATGCTCACGAAACTCTTGTCGTCGCGGAAATAGACGTTGTACTTCGGCCGGAACTGCTTGATGAAGTTGTTCTCGAGAAGGAGCGCTTCCTTCTCGGAGGCCGTCACGACGGCGTCCACGTCGGCCACCTGGTGGATGCGCTTGCTGATAAGTCGCCAGTCGTCCCCGCCCTCCTGGAAGTAGCTGCGCACGCGCGCGCGCAGGTCCTTCGCCTTGCCGACGTAGATCACCTCCCGCCGGGCGTCCTCCATGAGGTACACGCCCGGCCTGCGCGGAAGCGAGTCGACCTTCTTGCTGAGCTCTTCTGGCATCTCGGACGTCATGATGCACCATCCCGTGCGATCTGCGGCCCTCGCAACATGATATGGCAAGCCGCCCCGCCTGTCGAGAAGGACGGCCTGGCGCCCACGCCCCGGTCGCACGCCGCCCCGCACGCGGCTATTCAGGCATATGCCCGGCTTGCCATCCGGGGCAGCGCTTTGTAGAATCCCACTGGAACGGCGGGGCGTTGCGCGCCGGCAGGCATCCGCGAAGCGCGACTCGGGAGCCACGGCTCTAGCTGCACGGAAGCGAGCGGACGATGCAGAAGATCAAGTGCGAGTGCGGACGGATCCTGGAGGTCAAGGAAGGTGTCGACCGCGTGAAGTGCCCGGCCTGCGGCCGGGACGTCAAGGTCGCTGCGGCCGAGGACTGGCTCTCCTCCGTGTCCATGGAGGACATGTCCCTCGAGGGCAAGGAGGTGGCTGCGGAGCCGGAACTTGCCGCGAAGCCGGAACGGGCCGCAGCGGCCGCCGCAGCGCCAACCGCCGGGCCTGCTCCGGGTGCGCCCCAGCCGCAGCCCGCAGCAGGACCGGCCGGCGCGAAACCGCCTGCCCCGGCCGCCGAGCGTGAAGTGGGGCTGATCGACCTGGCCAGGATGGCCCTCAGCGAGCCGAGGGACATGATCCCGCACTTCGAAAGAGGCATAGAGGACCGCACCTTCATCGCCACGATGGCGGGCCTGTTCGTGGCACTGGCGCTCGTTGCCGCCGTCGGGCAGACGTTTGCCGCCGCCCCGCGGGGGTTCACCGTCGCCACGATCCTCGTCAACTGGTTCAGCGTGGTGTGCGAACTCGCGACGGCCGGCATCATCCTCGGCCTGCTGTGCGTCGCGTTCAGGAAGGACCGAAGCCCGCTGGGCGTCGCAGAGGGATTGGCCTTCGTGCGCCTTGGCGCCCTGGCGGTCATGGCGCCGCTCTACTTCATCGCCGGCATCGCCGTTCTGATCGCGTCGAAGGGGGAGGATTCCGGCTCGACCATGGTCGGGCTCGCCAGGCAATTGCCCTGGGGCTACACCGCGATCGTCCTGTTCGGCCAGACGGCCCTCATCATGGGCTTGTTCAGGCTGGGTTGTCTGCCGACCCTCATCCTGGGCATAGTCGTTACCTTCGCGGGCTATGCGATGGCCGGCACGCTCGCGGGCGTTTTCTCAGGTCCCGGCCACTAGAAGCACGTAACCGAGCTCCAGTCACCAGCCCCCATCGGCATCGGGGACCGAGAACCGGACCGAGTCCCGCCGCACGTACTCGTCCAGGGACCTGTGGTCGACGCGCCACTGGCCTCCGAAGCGCACGCCGTCGATGTCCCCGCGTTTGATCATCCGGCGCACGCGTTTGGGATCGCACTTGAACTGCGCCGCCACGGTGCTGACGCGCAGCCATCTCACCTCGGGACATCCGCATATCTTGCACGCCATCTGGCGCTCCTGGCACGAGGCGCACGCGGACAGGGCCTATTCCGCCGGCAGGTGAGCACGGCGGGACGTCGCCGCCCGACGGCCCGGCCGCTCAACGATGGAAGGGACGGCGGCAGCAAGGCGATGGCCGGAAGGCGCGCCCTCCGCTGCAGCGCCGCACATGCGGGCGTTGAACCAGTCGGCCAGCCGATCGGGCACCTCGATGAAGCCGTTGCAGATCGGACAGGGCTCCAGGGAGCGGCGGTCCAGCCAGCCGGATCCCGCACAGGCCGGACAGCGGACCTCGACCACGCCGAGCGTCTGGGCGGCCGCCTCGAGCATCAGCTTCCCGCGCAGGTCCTTCAGGTCGGCCGGCATCTGGCAGGCAATCCGTCGAACGACGGCCTTCGTTTCGCGATGGTCGAGCGCAAGCACCGTCAGTTCCTCCCCACCTGGACAAGAGCGTCGTGTCGGAGCTTGCAGTGGAAGCTGGGCGGCGCCTCGACCAGGTCCATGCCGCAGCGGCGGACCTGTTCCAGCGTGACCTCCTGCGCGGCGAACGCCCTGCGGACGGCCAGCTTGTCGGGATGCTCCGTGACCCGAACGAGTTCACCCAGCTTCGCGTTGCGAAGCAGACGGCAGACCTGTGCCTCGGTCAGTCCATCGCGCAGGCAGACGGCCGCCTCCCCCTTGCGGAAGCCCACTTCGCCGTGGGGCGTGGTCAGGCTCTTGCGGCCGGCGGGCAGGATGGCTTCCCGCCGCTCCCGGCAGTATGCCTCCAGGTCGGCGCGCAGCTCGCCGCCGCGACTCCGAAGCGCGGCGATCCGGCGATCGTAGCGCCGACGCACGCCCTCCAGCTCCGCGTCCAGCTCCGTCTGGAGGCACTCCAGGCGCGACTGGGCGCGGCCGAGCCGGCGCAGCTTCTCCGCCACGACCGCACGCGCTCCGGCGGCATTACAGGTCTCAGCAGACATCGTGGTCTCCTCCCTCGATGCGGATTCCGCTTGAACTGACGAGCGTGAGCGGGTAAGATGATGGCTATTCATGAGTATTGCTGATTATAGTCGTTGGAGGTCGCCGAAGCAAGTGAAATACGTTTGTAGCGTTTTTTTGACTTGAAAGGCCCGACCTTAGGCGATATGATATGTGTTACGAATACGGCCTGCGCCGGCTGCGACCGGCATTCCGAGCCAGACAGGAGGGGGAGAGAGCACAATGGCGGCAAGAGAGAAGGCAAGCCGGCAGAAGACCGTGGGCGAGAGGCTGCGGGCGGTCCGCGCCGAACTCCGCCTGAACCAGTCCGAACTGGCCGGGGCGATCGGCATCACCCAGAGCAGCATTGCGGCCTATGAGGCCGACAAGCGGGCCCCTCCCCTGCCCGTGCTGCTCGCCCTGGAGCACAGGCTGCACGTCAACCACGAATGGGTGCTGGACGGCAAAGGCGACCCGCTCGTGGGCGCCCGTCCGTCCCAGCCCCTCGTGGTAACCAGCCCGGACGAACTGCGGCACCTGCGCCGGCTCGAAGGCGAGGACCAGTACTACGTCGTCCCCTACCTGCGCGATCCGGCGGCCGCAGGCGCCGGGCTCATCATGGAGGAGCAGGTCGAGGGTTACTGCATCATCCACAGGCGCGTCGCCCCGCACCCCGAGACGATCCGCTGCGTGCGCATCTCCGGGGACAGCATGGCGCCCACGCTCACGGACGGCAGCATCATCGCGGTGGACATCACGCCAGTGCCCCTGCGCAACCTCCAGGGCCGGATCGTGTGCTCGCGCACCCACGACGGAGGAGTCGTCATCAAGCGGCTGCGCGTGCGCAACCACTTCGCCCTCCTCTTCTCCGACAACGAAGACCAGCGCACGTTCCCGCCCATGGTGCTGGACCTGCGCGAGCTGCCCGAGCCCATAATCGGCCAGGTCATCTGGGCGTGGGTGGACCTGCGCTGAGTCGCGCGCACGCAGAGCGGGAGAGTTTGCCTCCTGGCGGACTCCGGGATATAGTGATCGCCCGTCCCACGCACGGAGGAATGCGCAAGATGGCGAACTACGTCAAGGTCAGCACGATCGGGGCAAGGCCCCTGGAGGTGGACGCGGGGCTCAAGCCGCAGGCGGTCGTGGACAGGATGATCGAGTACTGGCGAGGCAAACTTGACCAGGTCCTGCCCGACCGGCCGGACCTCATCCTCGTGCCCGAGGCCTGCGACAGGCCGCTGAACTGGCCGGCCGACAGGGCCAGGGACTACTACCTGGTGCGCAAGGACCAGGTGCTCGACTTCTTCGCCGGCGCCGCCCGCCGCAACGGCTGCTACGTGGCCTATTCGGCCAAGCACCAGGTCGAGGACGGCACGTGGCGGAACTCGACCCGCATCATCGACCGCTCAGGCCGGGTCATCGGCACCTACAACAAGAACCACGCGGTGATCGGCGAGTACGAGGACGGCGCGGTCCTCTACGGCAGGGAGGCGCCCCTCATCGAGTGCGACTTCGGCCGTGTCGCGTGCGTGATCTGCTTCGACCTGAACTTCGATGAGCTGCGGCTGAAGTACGCCGAGGCGAAGCCCGACCTGATTCTGTTCTCCTCGATGTACCACGGGGGGCTGATGCAGGCGTACTGGGCGTATTCCTGCCGGTGCCATTTCGTGGCGGCCGTCCCGGGCCTGCCCAGCGCCATCATCTCGCCGATCGGCCAGGTGATCGCAACCAGCACGAACTACTTCGACTTCGCGACGGCCACAATCAACCTGGATTGCGCGGTTGCGCACCTGGACGAGAACTGGGAGCGGTTCCGCAGGCTCAAGGCGAAGTACGGGCCGGAGGTCAGAATCACCGATCCGGGCTACCTGGGTCCGGTGCTGCTTTCGAGCGAGACGCCGGACGCGACCATCCGGCAGATGGTCGAGGAGTTCGGGATAGAGCTCCTGGCCGACTACTTCGCGCGGTCACTGGCCCACCGCCACGCCCCCGGCCACATCGAGCCCTAACGCGGCACCGGCTCAGAGCGCCTCGTAGGCCACATCGATGACGCTGCCGCTGTCGGCCGAGTCGCGGATGGCTTCGTAGAGGACCATGCTCTTGTAGCTTTCGTGGATGTTCGAGCGCGTCGTGCGCCCCTCCTTGATGGCGGCCACGAAATCCACCAGCTCGGCCAGGTGGCCCGTCTCGTTCCCGCTGTCGCCCGCCGAGATGAAGGTCGGCGGCTCGCGCCACTCGACGGGCTTCTCGCCTTCCGTGATGCGCCATGAAGACGAGTTGTGGACGGTCATGAAGTTGCCGCCCCTGGCGGTGATCTCCACCTCCTCCGTGGGCACGTTGAACGAGCGCCCGCAGTTCAGGTTCAGCGAGCCGACGGCGCCGCAGGCGAACTCCAGGCTCACGGCGTACGCGTCGCGCCCCTTCGCGAAGCAGAACACGCGCTCCACGTCGCCGAACAGGTAACCCACCAGGTCAATGACGTGGATGGCAAAGTCGAGCAGGAAGGCGTGCGAACGCGAGTTATCGTACGGCCCGGACGCATAGTCCACGGAAAGGGAATAGAGGTCGGCCGGGGCGAAGCCGGCAATCCATTCCTTCGCGCGGGAGTAGGCGACGTTGTAGCGCTTCTTGAAGGCGGTCGTGCAGAGGACGCCGGTGCGCTTCGAGACGCGCGCCACTTCGAGCGCAGAGGCCGCGTCCGGCGCGGGCGGCTTCTCCGTGTAGACGGGGATGCCTCGCTCCATGACGGCCGGCGCGAGTGCCGCGTGCTGGGCCGGCCCGATGCAGATGACGCAGCCGTCGGGACGCTCGGCGTCCAGCATCTCGCCCATATCGGTGTAGACGTTGCCCCCATGTAGGCGGGCGTTGCGCTCGGCCTTTTCCATTTCGAGGTCGCAGACGCCAACCAGCCGCGCGCCGGCCGCGCCGACGTAGGGATAGATCCTGCGCGAGGAAAGCCGGCCGGCGCCCACGATGCAGATCCGGGGTTCATCCATGCTTCATTCTCCGCGGCAGTGCTCCTCCACGTACTCCCTGGCCTGACGCAGGTAGGTCAGCGTGTTCTGCCTGTCCTCGACCTCCATCTCGACGACGTAGTCCCCCGCGTAGCCGTCGTCGCTCAACCGACGGAAAAGGCCCGGCAGGTCGACCTCGCCGGCGCCGAAAGGGACTGACCGGCTTCCGATCATGTCCTTGACGTGCACGAGGGCGATGCGGCCCCGCAGAAGCTCATAGCCTTCGCGCCAGGGCACGCCGACCTGGTGGAAGTGCCCGACCTCGAGCAGGGCCTTCATCCGCTCGTCATCAATGCCATCGAGCACTTCGCGGAAATCGGCCAGCGTGCTGATGGGCGTGCCGGCGTGGCTCTGGAGCGCGGGCGTAACGGCGAGGTCCCCGATCGCGTCCAGGAAGGGCCCTGCCGCGCGGACATAGTTCGGCCGGCTGGTCGCCTTGAACAGGACTACGCCTGCCCCGATGGCCGATGCGAACCGCGCCGCCCGAACCGCCTCGGCCAGCGAAGCGCCCGCATCGTCGCCCACGGCCGGCAGGTGCAGCGAAACGAACGCCATGTCGTGCCGGCGCCCCTTGTCTAGGTAGAACTGCGGATCGCCGCGACAGTCGAACGCGGACTTCGTCCAGGACGTGAACACCTCGAACTTGCGGTAGCCCAGCGCCGAATAGGCGCCGAGCACCTCGTCCAACCCCATCTCCGGATTGCTGCACGGGCTGACGGCCAGGTTCTCCATCGTTCATCGCCCCGGAGGGACTCAGCACGGCGAAGTGACGGAAGTGAGTCTACCACGCGGTCCGGCCCCTTCAAGGGAAGGGCGTGCGCCGGCAGGACGAGGCGGGCCGTTCGAGTTGCGCCCGGCCGCGGGCCCCGTATAATGCCCGCGCCTCCCCGGACTTCCCGAAGGCGTTGAGGGACGGCCATGCCGCTGTTGCCCGTCATACTCATCCTTGCCTCGTGCTTCACGCACGCCGGGTGGAACCTGCTGGCCAGGCGCCAGCGGCGGGAGCTCCTCTTCTTCCGCCACATGCTGATCGTCACGGTGCCGGTGAGCCTCGCGGCCATCGCGGTCAGCGTGCAGTTTCCGCATTCGTTCCCGGCGAAGGCATGGCTCTGCGTGACGGCTTCCGGCCTCATCTGCGGGTTCTACTACTGGTTTCTGGGCCTGGCGTACGGCTCGTCGGACTTCACGGTCGTCTACCCGGTGGCGCGGGCGCTCCCCGTGTTGATCGTGGCCGCCCTGGACATGCTGCGCGGGCGCCATCCGAACGGCCCGGGGTGGGTCGGACTCGTGCTGGTCGTGGGCGGGTGCATGCTGGCGCCGCAGGCCTCCTACCGGGGCTTCGACCTGCGGCGCTACGGCACGAGGACGATCCTCTGGATCGTCCTGACGGCCGCCACGATCGTCGGCTTCACCATGTTCGACAAGATCGCGGCCGAGGCGGTCCGGCCGGGCCTGCCGAGCGCCGTCGTGTACTGCGGCCTCTTCCACATCCTCTCATGCGTGAGCTACGCCGCCGTGCACTCACTGCTGGCGCGCGAGAAGGGAGGCGCTCGCGAGGTGGGCTGGAAGCTGCCGGCGATCGGCGCGCTGCTCGGCTTCGCCAGCTACACGCTCGTGCTTTGGGCGTTCCAGATGGCGGAGCAGACCAGCTACCTGCTGGCGTTTCGCCAGTTCAGCATCTTCATCGGGGTGGTGCTGGCATTCCGCATGTACGGCGAGAAGGGGCTGGCCGTTCGCCTTCCCGCCACGCTGGCCATCCTGGGCGGCCTGGTGCTCGTGGCAACGTGCGGGTAGCGGCCCGGGCCGCCGGGCCCCGGCCGAACGCGCCAGCCGCCCTTCCCGGACGGATGCCCGATCGCTCAGCCTTGCGGCGGCTCCGCCCCTTTGAGGTGGCGCACCAGGAACTCCGTCTGCGACATCGGAGGCGCCGGGCCGCCCCTGTAGACGACAATGCACTCGACGCCGAGCGGCTCCAGCACCTTCCGGAGCGCCAGCCCGTGCCGCGGGTGGTGGATGATGTCGTTCATCGGCGTGTCGGGACCGACCTCATCCGTGGCGCTGTAGACCATGTAGACGGGCGGGTCGTCCGCAGTTGCGTGAGTGATAGGGGCGGATTCCTCATAGAGCGCGATCAGACGCGGCGAGTCGGCCGGTTCTCCCTCCCTGCGCCCGTACATCCGCGCGAAGCTGGGATGCTCCAGGCCGCGACCCAGCCCGATCTGCTGCCAGAACCGCGGGTCATAGGAGACCTGCGCCGCGCCGACGGCGGCGCATGAGATGCGCGTGGACTGGCGAAGCAGGGGGTCCTCAGCGTCCGGGTCGGCCAGGTCGTCATGGAAGGCGAGCCAGAGGCTGATGCCGGCGCCCGCGCTGCCGCCCGAGGTCGCAAAGCGTTTCGGGTCAAGGTTGTACGCAGCGGCGTTGAGCCGCAGGAACTGGATCGCCCGGGCGGCGTCATGGAAGCAGGCGGGCATCGGATCCGTGGTGACGAAGCGGTAGTTCATCGAAGCCACCGAGATGCCGTGCGCGTGCATGTCCGCGATGAGCTGCGGCTGCACCGCACGCTTGTCGCCGCCGACGAACCCCCCGCCGTGGATGAACACGAGAAGCGGCGTCGGCTCCTTCGACTCGGCCAGGTAGAGGTCCAGGACGTTCCTCTCGTGGGTGCCGTAGCGTACGTCGGCATGCGTGGGAGGCACGGCCGGCTGGGCGCGACGCAGGGCTTCAGCGGACCGAAGGGCGGCCTGCGCCTCCTGCGGCGTGACCCGCCCGTCCTTGTCCGCGTCCATTCGAGAGAACAGCGCGGGGCGCTGCACCTCATCGGCGGTCAGGACGCCGTCGCCGTTCCGGTCGAGCTGGCGGAAGAGCGCGAGGCCATCGCGGGGCTGCGGCTCAGGCTGGCCCCACGCAGTTCCCACAGAGGACGACGCGATGACGAACGCTACCAGGATTGACAATCCGGCTCTTCGCATGATTCCCTCCCGGGCAAGAGCAACCGCGCTCGATCCCTCTCCTCCGCCCTGTCGGACGGACGAGCGGCCGTCCTCCTGCGCTCTGGGGCGGCCAAGGCGTCCTTCAGACGGCGAAGCGGTTGACGACGTTCTGTGGCCTGCCTTTCAAGAATGCCCTGAGGTTGTCGACGGCCGCTTTGATCAGGCGGGCGCGGGCGGCGCGGGTGGCCCAGGCTATGTGAGGCGTGATCAGGCAGTTACGGGCCGTCAGCAGGGGACTGTCCGCGCGGGGCGGCTCGACCGCCAGGACGTCCAGGCCCGCCCCGGCGATCCGGCCGGCCTCCAGCGCCTCGGCCACGTCCCGTTCCTTGACGATCGCGCCCCGGCTGGTGTTGATCAGGAAGGCCGACGCCTTCATCTGCGCCAGGCGCTCCGCGTCGATCAGCCCCTCCGTGTCCGGCGTCAGAGGGCAGTGCAGCGTGACCACGTCGCTCTGGGCGAACAGCGTGTCCAGGTCCACGAACTCGACGTTCGGCACTGGAGGATGCAGGACGAACACGTCATAGACCAACACCTTCATGCCGAAGCCGAGGGCTATCTCCGATACGGCGCGGCCGATCCGCCCGAAGCCGACGATGCCGATCGTCAAGCCGTGCAGCTCCACGAGGGGATAGTCCCAGTAGCAGAAGTCCGGGGACGACGTCCACCGGCCCTCGCGAACCGTCCGCGCGTGATGGCCGACGCGCTGCGTGAGTTCAAGCAGAAGGGCGAAGACCATCTGCGCAACCGAATGCGTGCCATAGGTCGGCACGTTAGTCACCACGATCTTGCGCTCCGAGGCGGCTGCGACGTCCACGACGTTGTACCCGGTCGCGAGCACGCCGATGTACTCCAGGTCTGACAGCCGCTCGATGGCGTCACGGTCGAGCACGGCCTTGTTGGTGAGCACGGCCTGCGCTTCCTGCGCGCGCGCCACCACCTCCTGCGGCGGCGTGCGGTCGTAGATGGCGCAGTCGCCCAGGGACTCCAGTTCATCCCAGCTCAGGTCGCCGGGATTGAGCGTATGGCCGTCCAGCACCACGATCTTCATCGGGCATCGTCCCCTTCCGCGTGGGCGCTCACCGTCCCGGCCTGCCGCCAGTCCAGTTCGGCCAGCGTGACGACCCAGCGGTCATTCAGCAGGCCGGCGGCGTTCTTCTGAGCGGCCAGCGACCAGTCGCGCAACCCGCCGCCAGCCCAGCACAGGAAGAAACAGACGGCGGGGTAGCCGGCACGGATCTGCTCGATGAGGCGCTCGTAATCGTAGTCCTTCCTGGCGGCCGCCGCCTCGCCGGGCCCGTACTCGGTCAGGCCAAACGGCTTGCCGAAAGCGACCAGCCGGTCATAGGACTTGATTCCCAGTGTGTCCGCGTAGACGTCCAGGCCAACGACGTCCGCGTAGCTGCCGCCCGGGTAGTGCGCGTCCTCCGGCCCTATGGAGGCGTAGTTCCGCACGTTCGCCCCATAGACCCAGAGCAGGTTGTCCAGTTGCTTGTCGTCCGTGAAGCACTCGAACATGTGGCGCCAAAGCGCAGCGAAGTCCTCCGGTTCGGCACCGCCCCACCAGAACCAGGCGCCGTTCATCTCATGGAACGGGCGCCAGAGCACGACGACGCCTGCGTCCCGGAGCTCCGCCAGGCCGCCGGCCACCATGTCGAGCTCCCGCTGCCAGCCACGGCCCGCTTCGCTCCGGCCGGCGACGAGGTCGCGCAGGTCGCCCACCTTGCTCCGATCCCAGGCCGTGCCGCCCGTCCAGGGATTGCGCGCGTGCCAACTGAGCGCGACAAGCCCGCCGCGCCTCCAGTGGGCAATCAGCGGCTCGTTCGTCTTGACCAGGTCGGGGTCGGCGGTCTTGCCCTGGTACCACCCGTAGTCCGCACCGATCATTGCAGGCCACTTGCCCGTAGCCGCGTGAACGGGGCGGACCCAGTGCTCGAACCCCCAGCCGACGTCCTCGCAGTGGCCCGCGAACTGGCCGCTGACGACCCGCTTGTCGGCGCGCCGAGACAGGCCCGAAAGGTACGCCAGGACGGCTGACGCGTCCGTGCTGGCGTCTGCATCGGCCGGACGCAGGGGGGCATCGCTTCCGCCCGCGAGCAGCCCCCACTGCGACGATCCGGCCAGGGCCGCGGCGCCGAGCCCAACCGCCTTCAGGAAGGCGCGCCTGTCCATTCCACGCGCACTTGCCCGTCCGCCGGACCGGCCCATTCCGATCCCCTTTCATTTGCGCGGGTTCGGGTCCGCACGGTCCGGGAATGAGGCGCCGCGCCGAAGCGCCCGGTCGCCGAACCTGTCCTTGACGGCGTCTTCGGCCCGCGCGATGCGCAGGCGCATGTCCTCACGTTCGCGCTCTGCGGCCGCCGCAAACAAGCTGGTCTGCCTGGCGCCCTCCCGCTGCGCGCCGAAACCGGACACCTGCACGCCGATCAGGCGGACCTTGCGGCCGCGGCCGTCGGCCGCTTCGAAGTTCGCGACGGCCGCCGCGTGAAGCTGGCTGGCCTCGAAGACAGGCTCGTCGAACGTCGTCTGCCGCGTCACGGTCGAGAAGTCCTCGAACCGCACCTTGGTCGTCACCGTATGGCCGCGCTTGCCGGCCTTGCGCAGCCGCCGCGCCGTCTTCTCGCACAGGTCCATCAGCTTGCGGTCGATCCGTTCCCAGTCGTCCGTGTCCTCGTCGAAGGTGTGCTCATGGCCGATGGACTTGGCCTCGTCATCTTCCCGCACGGGGCTGTCGTCCTCGCCGTGGGCCTTGCGCCACAGGTCTCGTCCATACTCACCGAAGCGCTGCTCAAGCTCCCCGCGCGGGACCGCCGCCAGGTCGCCGACGGTCCGGATCCCGAGCTCGCCGAGCGCCTCGTGCAGCTTCGGCCCGACGCCCGGAAGGCGGCTTACGGGCAGGGGACGCAGGAACTCCTCCACCTGGCCCGGATCAACGATGACGAGCCCGCGCGGCTTCTTCAGGTCGGAAGCGATCTTCGCCACGAGCTTGTTCGGCGCCACGCCCAGAGAGGCGGTCAGACCGGTCTGATCCTCGATGCGCCCCCGGATCAGCTCCGCTATGCGGCGCCTGTCCCCGAAGATGCGCAGCGAGCCCGTCACGTCCAGGAACGCTTCGTCAATGCTGACGAATTGGATCTGGGGTGTGAACTGGAGGAGGATGTCCCGGATGCGGCGCGACTCCCGCCTGTACTTCTCGCCGTCGACGGGCACGAAGGCCGCGTGCGGGCAGCGGCGGTAGGCCTCGCTTATGGGCTGGGCGCTGTGGACGCCGTACTGCCGGGCCTCGTAGGAGCAGGTGGAGACGACGCCCCGCCCGCGCCCCCCCTTCGGATCCGCGCCCACGACGACGGGCTTGCCGCGCAGCTCCGGCTCGTCCCGCTGTTCGATGGCGGCGAAGAACGCGTCCATGTCCACGTGGATGATGACGCGCTCGTCAGCCATCGTGTGCATCCCCGCGCGCGGCTCAGGTCCTGCCCATGACGGCCTCGACCCGGTGCACCTTGCCGTCGTCGAACACGGGCAGCACGTTCCCCTCGACGGCGTCCCCGTCCACCGTGACTGACCTGACGCCCTTGCAGACGCCGTCCGGGTTGCTCACTACAATCTCGTAGGTCGCGCCGCGGAAGTGCCGGACGACCTTGAAACCATTCCAGCCCGCCGGGATGCAGGGGTCGACCGTGAGCCCGTCCCAGTCGGGCCGGATCCCCAGGATGTACTGCGTCGCAGCGACGTAGTTCCACGCGGCGGCGCCGGTCAGCCAGGTGCCGGCGCATTTGCCGAACTGGCGGTGCTGGCTGCCGTAGCGCTGCTGCCCGTAGACGTAGGGCTCGGCGCAGTAGTGGACGGGATCCGCCTCGCTGGCCGCCGGGGGAAGTATGGCCTTGTAGTAGCCGAACGCGCGGTCCCCGCGGCCCAGTTCACATTCGGCGCACACCGCCCAGGGATTGGGGTGGCAGAAGATGCCGCCGTTCTCCTTGGCTCCGCGGGGGAAGACGTGGAAGTTGCCGCTGGGCGCCACGGTGCAGCCGGGGGCCAGGATCTGGATGCCGTACTCGGTGAAGAGCTTCTCGTGAACGCTGTCCATCGCCCGGACGGCGCGATCCCGGTCGGCCACGCCCGCCATCACGGCCCACGGCTGGGGCTCCAGGAAGATTTTCGCCTCCTCCCGCTCCGGCACGCCGAACCATTCGCCCTTCGTATCCGTGCCGCGGGCGTACCACGGGCCCTCCTCCACCCATGCCTGGCCGTTGACGGCCTCAGTCAAGTCGTCCGCGACCGCCCGGAGGTAGTCCATGATGGGCACGCTCTTGCCGTCAAGTTCCGCCTTCACGCTCCGCCGACCCCCCAGCTCGGTCAGCCGCATCATGTCCTTGGCCATCCGCACGAGCATGATGCCCACGAGCACGGACTCGCTGACCTCATCGTCCGGCCCGCCGCCAATCGTGTCGTTCCAGTCGGCCGAGCGGAGCCTGGGAATCCCGTGAGCGCCCCGATCGTTGTAGCTGTACTGGATGGCGCGCAGCAGGTGATGGTAGAGGTCCTCCGTGAGGCCGGGGGCGTCGCTGTAGCCGAACTCCTCGTCCAGGATCGACAGGTCTCCCGTCTCCTTGATGTAGGCGCCCACGGCAAGGACGGACCAGAGGTGATCGTCCGAGAAGCCGGTCTGGCCGGACCCCTGCTTGCTCAGCGCCGAGTACTGGTGCTGGCAGCCGCCGTTTTCGAGCTGCACGGCCGTCATCAGTTCGATGATCCTCTGGCGGGCGGCGGCGTGGGCCATGTGCATGTAGCCGAGCAGGTCCTGGAGGGAATCCCGCGTGCCCATACTGCGCATGAGGCCCGTGGCGTACCCGGAAATGGAACGCGAGAACTGGAAGTTTACCCAGCACTGGTAGGCGTTCCAGGTGTTGACCATCAATGCCATGTAGTCGTCCGGCACGACGCACTGGAGCTTGCCCAGTAGGTCCCCCGCGTAGGCCTTCAGCTCGTCGAGCGCCGAGAGCACCTTCGCGTCGTCGCCGAGCCACCGGCCCAGTATGTTGCGGGCGTCCTTCTTGTCGCGGGGCTCCGCAACGCCCAGGATGAGGTGCAGGACCTTCTGCTCGCCCGGTTTGAGGGCCAGCTCCACCTGGAAGACGCCGACGGCCGTGTCGTCCCCGACAAGGGAGTTCCTGGCCCTGCCCTCGCGCACCACCTGCGGATTCTCGGCGGAGCCATCGCCCAGAAACACGCCGCAGTCGGTGTCATAGCCCGCCACGGGCTCGCTGACGGCGAAGAACGGCAACGGACGCCAGCCGTCCTGGCGCGTGACGACGTACATGATCCTGTCGTCCTCTTCATCCACGTCGACGTGCGCCAGGTGTCCGCTGTACTGGATGTTGCTCAGGTCGTTGACGGCGGAACAGTTCACAAACTCGCGATAGGAGAAGAGCGACAGCTCGCGCTCCCTGTCGCTTTCATTCCGGACCACGACCCGCTGGATCTCGATGTGTTCGCCGATGGGGATGAAGTGCAGCATCTCCGCGGCGATGCCGTCGTAGCTGGAGCTGATCCGGGTGTAACCGAGCCCGTGGCGGCACTCATAAGCATCGGGCCTGGCGCACGTGACGGGCTGATAGCTGGCGGACCAGAAGCGCCCGCTGTCGTTGTCGCGCACGTAGAGCCACCGGCCCGGCCTGTCCTTGTTGCAGCCGACCTGGACGTAGCGCGTTATGCGACGCTCGGCCGGGTCCCGGAACCAAGTGGGCCCTCCCGCGGTGTTGGACACAATCCCGCAGAGCATGCCTTCCAGGCCCAGGTAGTTGATCCACGGCGCAGGCGTCGCCGGGACGGTGATCACGTATTCCCGGTTGTCGACGTCGAAGTAGCCGAGATCGGTCACGGCCACCTTCTTGGGTTTCGCCACGTGTTGTCCCCCTTCGGACGTCCAGTGGAGCAGCGGTCCGACGGTCGCGCGCTTACCTTCTATCCGCCCCCGCGGGGATTGTCAAGCCGAACGAGCGGGCGGCGACGAGGCCGGTCACCTGCCCGGTCCGGCGCCTGCAAGCGCAGGCGCCCGCGCGCGCAACCACAGGCTAGAAAGTACCTTATGGAACCTGCTAAGCTATGAGACGGCCCGGTTTGTGCGGTGTCTCTCGCCCGACCGCCGCTTCGGACCGGGCCGGGCGAACAGCGTGTCTGGCCGGGCCCGCCCTGCCGAGGGGAACGCCGATGGTGCGGCATGAGGAACCCGCCAGTCCGGCGCCCGCCGGCGTGCAGCCCTCCCGGAGGGGTCAGTGCGCGCACGATCCGGTCACAACATAAGGCATTTCCTGGCAAGAACTTACGAATCGGCCTCCCGTATCCACATGGGAACACAGAACCGATGAACCGCAGCAATCCCTCCGAGACGGGGCCTTCCGACGTCTGGCTGTTGACCAAGTCGCCGCTCCGCCTTCTTCTGATCACGGCGGCCCTCCTCTTCCTCGGCGAGTTCCTCGTCATGGTCTGGGTGCCGGCCATCCGGCCGATCGCGCAGCCGCTCGAAGCGCTGCTGGACGCGGTACTGCTCGTGGTTCTGCTTTTCCCGGCGCTTTATTTCCTCCTGTTCCGTCCCCTGAGGCTCCACATGAGCAGGCAGCGGCAGGCGGAGGAAGCGCTGCGCCGAAGGGAGAGCGAGAGGGCGGCGGTCCTGAACAGCATGTCGGAGCTCGTGCTGTATCAGGATGCTGAGGGAAGGATCCTCTGGGCCAATCGTTCCGCCGCGGAGTCCGTGGGACTGACCACAGACGACCTGGTGGGCCGGCGATGTTACGAGATCTGGCAGGGGAGGGACGGTCGCTGCCCCGGGTGTCCCGTCGCCAGGGTCCTGGCGACCGGGGAGGCACAGACAGGCGAGATGACCTCGCCCGACGGCAGGACGTGGCTCGTTCGGGGAGATCCCGTCAGAGACGACAAAGGGAACGTGATCGGGGCCGTCGAGGCTACCCTCGACACCACCGAGCAGCGCCGCTCGGAAGACGCGCTGGCCTACGAGCGGGGCCTGCTGAACGTGCTCATGCAGCATACTCCCGATCACATCTACTTCAAGGACACCGAGAGCCGGTTCGTCCGGGTCGGCAAGGCCCTGGCCGACTGGTTCGGCCTGGAAGACCCGGCCGACGCGGTCGGCAAGACGGACTTCGACTTCTTCACCGAGGACCACGCCAGGACGGCGTTCGAAGACGAGCAGGACATCATGCGGAGCGGGCGGCCCCTTGTGGGCGTAGAGGAGAAGGAGACGTGGCCCGACGGCCGCGAGACGTGGGTCTCCACGACGAAGGTTCCACTGCGGAACCAGGAGGGCAACATCGTCGGAACGTTCGGCATCTCCCGAGACGTCACCGAGCGCAGAAAGGCCGTCGAGACACTGCGCGCGAACGAGGAAGCAGAGCGGCGGTTTGCAGCCCGACTGAAGGTGCTAAACGAGATCGGCAACGAACTGTCCAAGGAGGCGTCCCTCGACCGGATGTTCCGGCAGGCCGTCGAGCTGGGGTGCAGACGTCTGGGGTTCGACAGACTCGGCATCTGGCTTGTGGACAGGGAGGATCCGGCCTTTGTCCGCGGAACGTGGGGCGTAGACGAAGAGGGCGGGATCCGCGACGAGAGAGACAGCAAGCTTCCTGCCGACAACAACCCCGCCATCGCGTCCGCCGTGCTGCAAAGAAGGAGCCTGGCCGTATTCGACGACATCGAGCTGCGCGACGGCCGCGGGAGGACGATCGGCAGGGGCACAAACGCAGTCGCCCCCCTCTGGGACGGGGAGGAGGTGATCGGGTACCTGGCCGCCGACAACCTGGTTCGGAGACAACCCATCACGAAGCGCGACCAGGAGCTACTGACCGTGTACGCCGCCACTCTCGGCCACCTGTGCACCCGGAGGCGCGCCGAAGACGCCCTCCGCCAGAGCGAGGAGCGGTTCCGGCTCCTGGTCGACACGGCTTTCGACGGCATTAACATCTCCGAGTGGGACCCCGTCACGCGCGCGCGCCGGCTGATCTTCTGCAACGATCGCTACGCCGAGATGTCCGGCTACACGAGGGAAGAGCTGATGAGCGCCGACAACGTCGCGGAGCTCGCCGTGGCCCACATGACGGAGCAGGAGCTCGAGGAGCTGGCCCGTTGCATCATGGAGTGCAGGCCTCATCGCGGCACGGCGTCCTGGATACGACCCGACGGCAAAGAGAACACCTACGAGTTCTCAGCGGTCTCCATGAAGGCCGGCGACAGGCGCATCATCATGGGCTTCGACCGCGATATCACCGAGCAGCGGAGGGCCCAGGAGGCGCTGCGCGAAAGCGAGGAACGCTTCCGGCTTCTCGTCGAAACCGCCTTCGACGGCATCAACATCTGCGAGAGGGACGCCCAGACCGGAAAGCAACGGGTCCTTTTCTGCAACGACCGCTTCGTCGAGATGTCCGGCTATACCAGAGAGGAACTGAAAAACGCCGAAGACCTGGGCGAGCTGACCGTCCCGGACATGACTCCCGAGCAGGGCCGGGAGATAGCCCGAGCCATGGAGGAAGAGCGCCCATACAGGGGCACCGCGTCCTGGATCCGCCCGGACGGAAAAGGGAACGTCTACGAGTTCTCCGCCATCGCACTGAAACGAGACGGCAAGTACTACCTGATGGGCTTCGATCGCGACATCACCGAGCAGAGGAAGGCACAGGAAGCCCTGCGCGAGAGCGAAGAGCGGTTCCGAAGGCTCGTCAACACGGTCTTCGACGGCATCAACATCTGCGAGCTCGATCCGGTGGCCCGCACCCGCCGCCTGATCTTCTGCAACGATCGCTACGTCGAGATGTCAGGCCACACCCGGGAGGAACTGGAGAACGCCGCAGACCTCAACGCCTTCGTGCGGAGCCATCTGACCCCGGAACAGCATGCCGAGAACGATAGGCGCGTCCTCCAGGGCCTCCCGGTCAGGGGCATCTCTTCGTGGCTGAGCCCGGACGGCAGGGAGAACGTCCACGAGTTCAACGCCGTCGCCGTCAGGGCGGGCGACAAGTACCACCTGATGGGAGTGGACCGCGACATCACGGACCGCATCAGGGCGGAGAGACAGCTGGAGCATTACGCCGAGCAGCTCAGGGACCTCAACGCCGAACTGCAGCGATCCAACCGCGACTTGCAGGACTTCACCTACACGGTGTCGCACGACCTGCAGGAGCCCCTGCGCAAGATCCACAGCTTCGGCCAGTTCCTGGTGGAGGACTGCGGCGACCAGTTGCCCGAAGAGGGGCGCGAGCACCTGCGCCACATGCAGGACGCCGCCGTCCGCATGAAGGACCTCATCCACCACCTGCTGGCCCTGGCGCGCGTCGGGACCCGAGGCGCTGACCCGCAACCCGTCGACCCCGGGCGGATCATCGGCATTGCGCTCGACATCCTGAGCGAGAGCATCCGCGAGTGCGGCGCCGAGGTCGCCGTCCAGGATGGCCTGCCGACGGTCATGGCCGACCCCGTCCAGCTCGGGCAGGTGTTTCAGAACCTGATCGGCAACGCACTGAAGTTCCGGAGCCCGGAGCGACCGCCGCGGATCGCCATCGGCGCCCGCATCGAAGAGGACCAGGTCGTGGTCAGCGTCGCCGACAACGGCATCGGCATCGAGGAACGTTTCCTGGAGAAGATCTTCGGGGTGTTCGAGCATCTGCACTCGCGCGACAAGTACGAGGGCGCCGGTGTGGGGCTGGCGCTGTGCGACAAGATCGTGCGCAGACACGGGGGCATCATCTGGGCGGAGTCGGAGCCGGGAAAGGGCTCCGTCTTCCACTTCACTCTGTCGCTTGCACCTCACTCGGAGGGCGAAGAAGCGTGAACCTGACGGAGAACGGCCAACTCGTGCCCGTGCTGCTGGTTGAGGACGACCCGGAGGACATCGAGATCGCCGAGCGCGCCTTCAAAAAGGGCAAGATTGCGAACCCCCTCTATACCGTGCGCGACGGCGAGGAAGCGATGGAATTCCTGCGACACAAAGGACGCTACGGGCAGCCCGAGGCGGCGCCGCGGCCGGGGCTCATCCTGCTCGACCTGAACCTGCCACGCCTGGACGGCCGCGAGGTGCTAAAGCTCATCAAGAAAGACGCGGACCTGCACCGCGTCCCCGTCGTCGTCCTGACGACGTCCAGCGAGGAGGCGGACGTGCTCGGCTGCTACGACGACGGTGCCAACACCTACGTGACCAAACCGGTGGAGTTCCAGAAGTTCCTCCAGGCCGTCATCACCATCGGCGAGTATTGGCTCTGCATCGCCGTGATCCCGGGTGGCCCCTCGGAGTTCGACCCATGAGCGAACTGCCCAAGGTCGTGGGACTGCTGGTGGAAGACGACGATGAGGACGTATCCATCTTCTCCCGGTACGCGGGCCAGCTCAACAGCCACGTCCTGGAAGTGACGCGCGCCCGCGACGAGGACGAGGCCATGTCCCGCCTGCGCGACGCCCAATTCGACCTCGTCTTCCTCGATCTGAACCTGCGCGGCGGAGGGACGGGACTGCACCTGCTGAACCGCATGAACCGGGAGGACCTCGACGTCCCCGTCATCATCGTGACCGGGTCGGGCGACGAGCTCAAAGCCGTCGAGGCGATGAAGGCCGGCGCCTATGACTACATCGTCAAGGACAGCCTGAGCGGCGACCTGCTGGACAGGACGATCCGCAACACGCGCGAGAGGCACCTGCTGGCCCGGGAGCGCGCCCGCATGGTGGCGAGGCTGGCCGAGCTGACCGTCACCGACGAGCTGACCGGCGTCGCCAACCGCAGGCGCCTGATCCAGGTGCTGGAGGAGGAGGTGAAGCGCTCGGCGCGGACCGGGCACATGTTCGGACTGCTGATGATCGACCTGGACCGTTTCAAGCTCGTCAACGACCGGCACGGGCATCAGGCGGGCGATGCCGTGCTGAAACGCTGCGCGGGGGAGTTCCAGCGCAACGTCCGCAGCACGGACCTGGTGGCCCGGTACGGGGGCGAGGAGTTCTGCGCCGTGCTCCCGGAGACCTCCACCGCCGGCGCCCGGCGCGTGGCCGAGAAACTCAGGGAGATCATCCAGGCGCTGGGGGAACCCGTCCCGACCATCAGCGTCGGCGTTACCTTCTGGCAACCGCGCAGCTCCGCCGACGACATGCTCAGGCAGGCGGACGAGGCCCTCTATGACGCCAAGCGGGCCGGCCGCAACCGCGTGGCAGCCTACGGCGAACCCCCGGAACCCGGCCTCCAGGCAACGCAGTTCCCCACGGAGGCGGGCGATGAGTGACGCAACGCCCGTGCGGATCCTCCTACTGTGAAAGCCGTAAAGAAGTACGTACTTATTTACGGCTGAACAGTAGGAGGAGCGCGGCCACAAGTCAAGGCAGGCGACGATCCGTAAGCGAAGCTGTGCCGTCAGGGCACTGCGAGCGCAACGGGCGGAAGCGTGACGCACAGGCCGGTACGCATCTTCCTTTTTCTCCCGCTTTGCCGGGCCCCCAAACGCTGTGCACTCAAACAGTTACACCGATTGCACATTTTCGGCTTGACTTACGCCACCTGTTGGGCTAGACTCCTGCATAGACCTCAGCATCTTCCATTCGCCACGAGCGACCAAAGCAGGCAGCGGCAAAGGGCAGGCGGCTTTGCGATGTCGCTTAGAGCACGAACAGTAGAATCATCCATATCCCCGAGGACCTTAATTCCTGAGCGCCGGCGACGGAGAAAGCCATGCCCAGTTTAGACGGCGGAAAGTTTGACAACTAGTTCGCGGCGCTCCTCGCTCGCGTTGGCTCGCTCCATCGCTTGCTGTGGTCGCCTTTGGCTCCGTAGCGCCTCTGCGCCGCAGGCTCCGCGTCTCACACGCCACGTCCGGTATTCGTGAAATGGGGGGCCGGCAGAGCCGGAAGGTCGGCTTTCCCGGTCGCAACCGGCCGGCGTGTGGCCGCGCTCGCCTGGTGGAGGACGACACGGAGTACGGGGGCACGCTCTACGACGCAGACGTCGTTGACGCCTGCCTCAAGCTCCTGCTCGAAGAGGGCCTCTGAGAGCCGCCAAGGCGCGACGGGCGCCTGGCGACAGCACTTGCCTTGCCGCCGGTTTTGCGGTAGCCTCACCTACGGCTCGCGGCCCGGGGGTAACCGGGGGCGGCGCCGCGTTCGTAAGAGGGGCCAGGTCTATCCAGGTTCGCAAGACCGATCCTGGAGGCAAGGTATGGACGAACGACAGGCCGTGCAGGTCCTCCTCGTCGAAGACGATCCCGAAGACGCCCGCCTCTTCCGCCGCCATGCAGAGAGCTGCGAGCACTACTCCGTCCGCGTGACCCACGTGACCGGCGCCCAGGAGGCGCTGAGTCTACTCGCCGCGGCCCGACCCGACCTCATGTTCGTGGACCTGCGGCTTGGAACCATCGGCTCCGGACTGGCGCTCCTGCGCCAGATCACGGCCAAGGCCCGCGGCCTGCCCGTGATCGTCCTCACGGGCACGGGGAACGAAAGGACCGCCGTCGAGGCGATGAAGGCCGGGGCCGCCGACTACCTGGTCAAGGATGCCTTCAGCCCCGAGGCCCTCGAGCACGCCATGCGCCGCGCCTTGGAGCGACTCCAGGCTGCCGCCGAGCGCGAACAGGCCGAGCAGGCCCTGCGCGAGAGCGAGGAGAAATACCGCAACGTCGTCGAGCACGCCAGCGACGGCATTTGCGTCCTTCAGGACGGCATCATCAGGTACGCCAACAGCCAGATGGCGCGGATGACGGGCTACTGCGTGGACGAAGTCCTGGGGACTTCATTCCTCAGCTACGTCCATCCAGACGCGGCGGAGGAGCTGAGGCAGACCCACGAGCGCTTCATGTCCGGCGTGGACGATGAGGCACGCTACCAGTCCGCCCTACGACACAAGGACGAACGCAGAATCGAAATGGAATTCAGCGTCAGCCCGACGGAGTACGAGGGCCGCCGAGCGGCGCTTGTGTTCGTGCGAGACGTGACGGACCTGAAGCGGGTCGAGCAAGAAAGGCGCCGGCTAGAGACGCAAATGCAGCACGCCCAGAAGCTGGAGAGCCTCGGCGTGCTGGCCGGCGGCATCGCCCACGACTTCAATAACCTGCTGGTCGGCGTGCTCGGCAACGCGGGGCTGGCCCTGATGGAATTGCCGCCCGAATCGCCGGCCCGGCAAAGCATCGAGCAGATCCAGATCGCCGCCAGGCGCGCGGCTGAGCTCTGCAAACAGATGCTGGCCTATTCGGGCAAGGGGCGGTTCGTGATCCAGCCTCTCAACCTGTCCAGCCTCGTGCGGGAGATGGGGCACTTGCTCCAGGCCGTCATCCCGAAGAAGATCACGCTCAGGTACGACTTCGCCGAGGCCCTGCCCGCAGTCGAGGGCGATCCGAGCGAGCTCCGCCAGGTCGTCATGAACCTGATTACGAACGCCGCGGAGGCCATCGGAGACGAGACGGGCGTCATCACTGTCCGCACCGGCATGCTGGAGGCGGACCGGCAGTACCTCGCAACCACCTACCTGGCCGAAGACGTGCCGGCGGGCACATACGTCTGCCTGGAGGTCTCCGACACCGGCTGCGGGATGGACGAGCAGACGAAGGCCAGGATCTTCGATCCCTTCTTCACGACGAAGTTCACGGGGCGCGGGCTCGGCCTGGCCGCCGTCCTCGGCATCGTCAGGGGGCATCGCGGGGCCATCAAGATCTACAGCGAACCGGGCCGCGGCACCGCCTTCAAGGTCCTGCTGCCGTGCTCGCAGCAGCCTGCCGTCGACCTGGAGACGAAGGACGAGCCGATCTCCGACTGGGACGGCTCCGGCGCGATACTGGTCGCCGACGACGAAGAGGTCGTGCGGGCCGTCAGCAGGAAAACGCTGGAAGGCCAGGGGTTCACCGTCCTGACGGCGGCCAACGGGCCCGAGGCACTCAAGTTGCTCGGCGACCACGCGGACGAAGTCGTCCTGGTCCTGCTGGACCTGACCATGCCGCGCATGAGCGGCCTGGAAACGTTCAGCAAGATGCGGCGGGTCCGGCGCGACGTGCCCATCATCCTGTCCAGCGGTTACAACGAAGACGAAGCCATCGGCGACTTCGCCGGAAAGGATCTGGCAGGCTTCATCCAGAAACCGTTCGACCCGAAGTCCCTCATACGCAAAGTACGCGAAGTCCTCAGGAAGCAGTGAGAGATTGGCGAATGAGCGGCAAAGCGCGCAAGCAGGGCGGCCTGAAGCAGGTTGAGGACGCGATCCGGCGTTACAAGGCACGGGACGTCAAGCGCGTCGACCCCTCGGACGTCGTCACGGCCGAATGGGTCCGGATGAAGTGCCAGTTCGGCTGCGGCGGATATGGCCAGTGCCTGACGTGCCCGCCCCATTCCCCCACGCCCGACAGGACGCGCAAGATGCTTGACGAGTACAAGACGGCCTACCTCATCTGGTGGGGAGACAACGCCCCCGACCGTGAGACCCTGGGCGAGATCGAACGGGAGGTGTTCCTCCAGGGCCACTGGCGCGCCTTCATGTTCGCGTGCGGGCCGTGCGGGCTTTGCCAGCCCTGTCCCCTGGAGCACCCTTGCCGCCATCCCCGGTCCGCCCGGCCGGCCATGGAGGCAAGCGGCATCGACGTGTATGAGACGGCTCACCGGGCCGGCTTGCCGATCGAGGTGGTCACCTGCCACGAGGACATCCCGAACTTCTACAGCCTGCTCATGGTGAGATAGCGGCCCCACGCCCCGCTCTTCGTCCCCGTCCTCGTCCTCGCTCTCGTCCCTTGCTCCCGCGTCGCCTTGCTCCTACTCTTACTCCTACTCATGCTCTTGCTCTTGCACCTGCTCAACCCTTGCACCCGAGGACCGAAGTGAAAAGAGAACGACACGCCGTCGACCTGCGCAGCGACACCGTGAGCGTCCCGACGCCCGGGATGCTCGACGCAATGATGAAGGCCGAAGTGGGCGACGACGTCTACGGGGAGGACCCGACAGCCAATAGGCTGGAGGAGATGACGGCGGAGCTGCTCGGAAAGGAGGCCGCCGTCTTCGTCGCCTCCGGCACCATGGCCAACCTGGTCTCCATCCGCGCGCAGACCGAGCCCGGCGACGAGGCGGTCCTGGACGCGAACTCCCATTGCTTCCACTACGAGGCGGGCGGATACGCCGCCATCGCCGGCATCAGCTTCTGGCTGGTCGAGGGCGAGCGCGGCATCATCCGCCCCGAGCAGGTGGCCTCGGCGGTCCGGCCGGTCAACGTGCACTGCCCCCGCACGCGCCTGGTCGTCATCGAGAACACGCACAACCGGGGCGGCGGGTCGGCCTACCCCGTCGAGACGGTGCGAGGCATCGCAGAGGTCTGCCGCGAACATGGCCTGTTCCTGCACATGGACGGCGCGCGGCTGTTCAACGCCTGCATCGCGACCGGCGCGAAGGCGACCGATTACACGCGGCACGTGGACTCCGTCTCGATCTGCCTGTCGAAGGGACTGGGCTGCCCCGTGGGGTCGCTGGTGGCCGGCAGCAGGGAGCTCGCCGGGCGCGCGCGGCGGCTCCGCAAGATGCTGGGCGGAGGGATGAGGCAGATCGGATACCTGGCGGCTGCCGGCATCTACGCCCTCGAGCATCACGTCGAGCGCCTGGCCGAGGACCATGAGCACGCGCGCCTGCTGGCCGACGGCATCCGGAGCTGCACGGGCCTGCGGCTGAAGTACGATCCGCCCGAGACCAACATGGTCTACTTCGACGTGCTGCCGCCGCGGAGGCCCGATGAAGTGCAGCAGGCGCTGAAGGACGACGGCGTCCTGGTGGGCAGCATGGGCCCAGCCACCTTGCGCGCCGTCCCGCACGTCGGCATCAGCCGCGCCGACATCGAGCGCGTCGTCTCCGTACTCCAATCGACGTTCGGTTGAGGACCGTCGCGCCCGGGACCTGCTGGAGGGCGTGACGGCACACGGCGGGATATCGGCGTCGCCAGGTTATAGTTCATTATAACGACGCGACACGGAAAGAGGCCGGGGCCTTCTCCCCCGTGCTGACTGCAAGGGCAAGAAGGAGCTCAACCTGCGCCCGCGATGCTCATGCCGCCCGACGCCGCGGCCTACTGCTCCCCGGGCCCTGCGCTGGCAGGCCCCTCACCGGTTCCTTCCGCCGCGCCAGCCTGCTGCTTGAGCCAGGTCTGCCAGAGCTGGAGGAGCTCATCGTCAGAGGGCAGCGGGGCGCCTTCGGGAAGCTGTTCGGGGGTGCCCTCCTCCCGGAGCTTCGCCCGGAGCGCGTCGGACGGCGCCGCTTTGAGCTGCCCCACCAGAAGGCGGATGCGCTCCGGCTTCGGCAGTCGCGGCGCCATGACGAGCGCGGCCCGTTCGGCCTCCGCCTCGGCGGGCGCGGCCGGCTCCACCAGGTAGCGCGCCAGATGCTCGTCCAGGTGCAGTCCGTAGGTCGCGGTTATGTGGTCCACCAGGTTTGGCGCATACTTGCCCTGGCTCGGCTTCGCAACAAAGACGGACGGCGCCGTCACAAGCCCCACCCTCACCTTCATCATGCCGTCCTCATGCCACAGCAGCACCGGATTGGACAGCACCTTCCCTATCCCCCGAAGGCGCAGGGCCAGGTTCTCGTCGCCCGGAGACGACAGGCCTCGCACGAGGTCCTCTCTCAGTGTCTGAAGCACGTGCTCCGGCATGGGGACCGCAACGACCAGGCTGTGTCCGTCGAGCGTGAGCCACTGGTGCCCGTCCGCCGCCGCCTTCAGGGCGAGCTCGAGTACGACCTTCTCCTCGGGATCATCAGGCGCTGCCTGATCCGCCTGGCGCAGCAGGGCCGCGCTGATGAGTTCGTTGCCGAGCCGCACCGCTTCGGTCGCATTCTCCACCACCACGACCTGCCCGCCGCAGATCCGGCCGGCCGGGTCCTCATAGAAGCCGCCGTTCAGCACGCGGACGTGATCGAGCAGGGCGACGGCGTTGCGGCGGATCTCCTGCGGCACGTCCTTCATCTCCTCCGCTTCGGGGTCGGCCAGCTGCTCCCGCCACTCGCGCACGGGGAAGAGCCAGGGCCAGTTGCCGCACAGGGCAACGGTCTGTTTCTGGATGGCGTCTGCCAGTTGCGTCTGCGTCTCGCCGAAGCCCGCCGGGTCGGACGTCTGCTCGGACGTCGTGCGGAGACCCGGTGAGCCGGAGTAGAGGCCCAGGTAGTTGATGACCATCACAAGGCGGTCATTCTGCTGGTCATGCTCGAAGTAGACCGTCTGCTCGTCGAAGTCGAGGCAGCCGACCAGCGCTCCCGCCAGCGCCACTCCCAATGCGACCACCCATCGCCGAATCGCCATCCCTCGCCCTCCCTTTCTCGGGTCAAGCCCGCCGCGGAGCCGAGACGGACCCCCGGCTGCCGCCGCTCAACCGCACGCCAGGTACACGTAGAGCCCCGCCGCAGGCACCAGAAGGAAGACGACCGCCGCGAGGCGCAGGCCGACGAAAGACTTCACGCGCAGGAACCGCAGGATGCCGGAGAAGAACGGATCGTCCAGCAGCACTCGCCGCGGCAGCAGCAGGAACAGCAACGACAGGTAAGTCCAACATATGCCTGCGACTACAATGCAGACCTCCGCCGAGGGCAATCTGCCGGCCAACCGCAAGACACCGTTCCCCTGCAGGCCGGGCAGAACCAGGGACACGGCCATCGTGACGAGCGCGGCAATGGCGCTGTTCCCGAAGAACCGTACGAAGCCGCTCAACCGCTTTCGCCGTGCAGACGCCGAACGCAGCCAGCAGACGAAGCTCAGAACGAGGAAGATACCCAGCACAGGCCCGAGCGCGCGCATGATCCACCCCGACGAACGGTCGCCGCAACCGAACAGCCATTCGGGCCTTGTCAGGGCGAGCACGACAATCGCGCCCGTCAGCACAAAGGGCGCGAAGAATAGACAGAGCAACTTGAAAACATGCACCCACGTGAAAGGTGGCGCCGGAGGCAGAGCCGGGCCGAAGTAGCCGCGCGCGAAGGCGACCAGCGCCTCAGACGCGTCGCCGTCGTCCATGCCCGAGCCGCGACACTCGTCCAGAAAAGCCTGGAGGTCCGCCTTCGCCTTCTCGCCGCCCCCGGCGTCCTTGACCATGCGGGCGAGCAGCTTGTCCGGAGACTCGACGGCCGGGGCGGCGGCAGGCGGCCCGGGCTCGGGGAAGAGCTCTGTGCCGCGCGGGGGCTTCGGCGGCTCCGCCCGCTTCAGTTTGTAGTACAGCCACACGGCCGCCGCCGGCGGGATGCTGAAGACCACCGCTGCTACGCATGTCCAGGGGTTGTATTGAAGTTCGACGAACAGGCCCCACAGAAATCCGGCGATCAAGGTCCCGACTGCCGCTATGCAGGCCAGCAGAACCCGCAACTCGACGGACGCCGCTTGCTTCATCACCGGTCCGTCCAAAGACGAAAGCAGGGCCGATATCCCCGGTCGGCCGTCAGAAATCGCCATTCCGCCAGAGCGCCGATATCGTCTCGCCGATCTCCTCGCGCGTGCGCAGGAGGAGCGCGTCATCCCTCGTGTGCGCGGCCGGGTCGGGCGCGACCTCCGTCCGCACCCGTTCGAGCAGCTCCTCCGCCCGCCGCCTCGCTGGTCCGTCCGGCGCGCTGCGAGCCAGGTCCTCCAGCAGCCACAGGTACTCGTAGTCCTCGAATCCCTTCCGCACCACCTCCCACCGGACCGAGGAGCAGATGTCCTCCTTGCCGGGATAGACGATGTGCGGGTCGCCCGCTGGCAGCGGGTTGCGGTCCTGGCAGTAGATGCTGCCGCCGGTAGCATCGGTCCACGGCGAGACGTCGATCGGGACGGGCACGCCCTGCCACGCCCGCCAGGCGTTATAGCCCCAGTGCAGGAACCCCTTGAGCCCGAGCGTCCAGGAGAGCCAGAAGATGATGCGGTTGCGGATGGAGGCGTAGTCGAGGAAGCGGTTCGGGTAGATGCCCTGCGGCGCCAGGCACACGTAGCTCCAGAGCTGCTCCGGCTCGCGCAGCGTCGAGGGCGACTTGATCTCCTGGATTTGCGGCACGCGCAGCTCGACGCAGCCCTCCAGCCCCTCGGCCATGACGGCGTCGATGCGCGGCACGTCCGGCAGCCACTCCCTGACCAGCGCGGCGATGCGGCGCCAGGACTCGGCGTTGTCCGGCCCCGGCTCGTCCGCCACGTGCTGGACGTACTGCCGGTGCCAGCCGCGTTCCTTCAGGTGAGCGTAGACGACCTTGAGGAGCGCCTCGACGATGGGCTCGAACTCCGCGTCCGGCATCGCGTCGGGCCCGGTCGGGATCGCGTTGCCGTCCTCGTCGCACACGGGGAAGCGCTTGAAGCCGAACTGGCTCAGCCATCCGCCGGTGCGGCGGGCGACGTGTCCGCCCTCGATCCACTCCACGCCGGCAGCCTTGAAGGTCTCCACCCAGCGGTCGAGCAGGGAGAAGTCGAACGCGAACGTCCCGTCGCGCCTGCGCGTCATGCACACGAGCGAAGGGCGGAGCGTTTCCCGGCCGCCCCACGGCGTGAAGCGCGTCAGGATCATGTCCTGCTTGTGGCGCGCCATGTCGCACGCCACCTTCTCGATCCAGCGCCAGTGTTCCTCGGACCAGAGCTCGACGCCGTTGTAACGGACGAAGGCCTCCGGCCAGAACCACTCGGTGTGGTGCAGGTGGAAGCGGTCGGGCAGGGCGAACGGCCAGACGTCGAGCCCGACGGGCACTTCGATGCGGACGGGGCCGCCGTCCCGGACCTCGAGCTCGAGCCCGAGCGTTCCCGCATAGTGGCCCGGCGCGGCGTCCTTCGGCACGCGAACGCTGAACCAGAGCGGCTGAGTCCACTCGTCGCGGATGCGGATCTCGACCTGTTCGAGGAACGCGTCCGGGAAGAACGCCGGCGCCTTGCGCAGGTAGGTGGCCGGGTCCCGGTTGCCGGGCGGGTTGTGCGTGACGTAGATGAACCACTGCCAGTGCGCGCTCAGGCAGTCGGCCGGAATCCGCGCGCCGCCGGGCCCCACCAGAGGGCCGAGGCTATAGGCCGCGCGCTCGACCTCGACGCCTCTCGGGACGCGAACGCCCACCTGGGCGTCCTCGGTCTCATTGCGGGCGGCCCGGAGCGAGATGCGGTCGGACGCGCGCGGCGGCCGCTCGGTGTCCGGGAAGACCTTCGCCAGGGAATGCGTCGTCCACCAACTGATCTCGCTGCCTGCCAACTCTTGCTCCCCCCTTCCAGAACAGCCGGGCGGTGGCCATTCTACCACGCCCCGACGGCGAACCGCAGGCCACAAGCGCAGGCCGCAAGGGCAAGGGGCAGCGCGTGCACGGCTCAGAAACCGGGCACGGCGCCACGCGTAAGCGTAGCCACGATGGTCGAAACGCCGCCGACGAACGCCTCCACCAGGATCAGGGCGATAAAGAAGAAGCGCGCCTGCCGCACCGCGCGGCCGCTCGTGAACTTCATCAGGGAGACCTTGATGAGCCACCCCAGCAGGAACGGCAGCCACATGCGGTCGATGTGCCAATTCGATATTCCCAGCAGGCCGATGGCATGGATGGGCCACCAGTAGAACCGCGCACGCATGAACATCACGAAGCCCGTCAGCACGATGCCCACCCCGAACGGTAGCCACCGAGCCGGGGAGTACTGGGAGGGCTGCTCGGTCATCTCGTGGGCCATGCTGAACAGGTTCTTGGGATGGTTCATCTGGCCCCAAGTATCATCGAAGTTGGCGGCGCCTTCGTCGTAGGCCATGTGCAGGCTCGTCCACCCGGACGCCGCCATCCCGGCCAGAATCGCCACCACCATGGCCGGCAGCAGCAGTCGGCGGCCCCGCTCGAATACTTCGCTGATGCGGAAGGCGTGGATCGCCGGCGGCGAGAGCAGCGCCGTGCTCCCGTAGAGGAATATGCCGTGGTGCAGCAGCCCGACAATGGCGGCCTGAGGACCGAAGACGTGCCCCAAGCCCAGGCCGTGCAGGATGTTCGGCGCGATCACGTTCAGTTGCGTTATGTAGACGCCGCTCTGCGCGACCATGCGCGCGTGCACCAGCATGATGCACATCGCCATCAGGAAAAGCGCAAGCGCCACCCATATCTTCATCTTGTAGACGGCGAACCACGCCACGACGGCGATCGTGCAGACGATGAACCCCCAGAAGGCCAGCTTGTAGCTGACGGGCTCCTCAGAATCGTCCACACGGGCGCCAATCCCCAGGGCCCTCCTGAACACGACCGCCAGGTGTCGGCGGGCCATGTAGAGCGCGCCGAGCGTGAAGATCAGGTACGATCCCGAAAGCTGCCACGTCATCAGATCGCTCCAGGTGCCCCCGTAGTGCAATGGCGAACCATACCACGCGGCAGTCTGCAGTTCGAGCCGGCCAAACAGGTAGAAGAACCATACGCTCAGCGAAACGTCAGCCGGCACCAGGTAGGCGAAGCCGACGGCGTTCCACCACATGCCGACGTTGGCCATGTGGAGATTCTCAAGGGGCGTGTCCTTCAACACGTCCTCGAACGGAACCGTCAGCGACCAGGCCTGTTCGGCCCCGACGAACAGCGGCAGAGCCCGGAGGAACCGGAAGGCGAAGGTGAAGATCAGGCCGGCGAGGAAGGCCCGGTTCGAAAAGAGCTGCGGGAGCAGGCCGCCCTCCGCGCTGCCTGCGGTGAACTCCAGGGGGACGCGCGCCAGCGGGAACTGAAGGCGCTCCATCTCGACCCACTGCTTACGCAGTATGGCAAAGAGGAAGAACGTGGCCAGGAAGAATGGGATCAGCATGATGGACCAGCGGCTGATCGGGGTGAGCCATTGCCCCCAGGGGATTCGGCCCTCCTCCCGCCGCCCCGTGAAGTACTGCTCGGCGGCCAGAGACTTGGGGTCCTTGCTCAGGATCAGCGTCTCCGGCACGTCCCGGAGCGACGTGTCCCGCCAGGCGATGTCCGGCCGGCGCGCGAGGTAGGGCGGCCCGGCCATCGCGGGGAGCCAGAGCCGCATCATGCCGTCCGACGGCGTGATGCACGAGACGATGAGCATGCACCAGATCAGCATCAGTTCCGACTGCCGGAACGCCCACCGGCGCCGGATGAGCTTGAGCAGGAGGTTGCCGCCGACCGTCAGCACGACGAGCAGGAACGCCGGCCCGGTTGGGAAGTGCCCCACAGTGTTCCAGCCGTAGCTCTTGTTGAAGGACGTGTAGGGGTCGAGCAGGCAAAGCCCTATCACGCAGGCCAGACCGATGATGAAGGCACGCCAGGTCATGGCCCTCCCCTGTTTGCTGCGGCGGCAGGAGCACGGCGAAGACGGACAGTGTACAGACGGCGCTGACGATGGTCAAAGGCTCCGGCAGGAGGCGACGCGGTCCCGGCGGGAAGAGGCAACCAGCGGACCTTGAAGGTTGAATGTGGCTGCTGTCAGGTCAAGGCAGCCTTCGGAGCACGCGCCGCCCTAACGCGCCTCACACAAGTTCACCAACGTCCAGTAGCAACCACAACGACCTCACCACGAGGGAGGCCAAGAGCACGAAAAGCGGCCCTGGGTCTGCAGTGACCAGTCTGATGCCGTGTGCCGTCCTTCGAGTCCTTCGTGACCTTCGTGGTAGCCGACGTTAGAGGACTTGTGTAAGCCGTCCTACAGGGCGTCCTGGATCGCGGCCATCAGGGCGAAGGCCCGGTCCTTGTCCGGCACGATGCCCACCCGGACCGTCACCTTCGTCGCCCCTGCGCCGACTGCCTCCATCGTGATCCAGACGTGCTTGCCGTCGGCGTACTCGGCCTCGACGTGCGCGCTGACCTTGTCCGAGCGCTTCTGGAAGGGGTGCAGGCCCTGGCCCTCAAGCGCCGCGAGCGCCGCCTCATAGGTCCGGGGCACGGGAGCGTCGAGCGTCTGCTCGACCTTCCCCGCGTAGTAAGTGGCCGCCGCTGCACCGACAGCGCCCGCCGCCACAACCCAGCACCCGCACAGCGCGAGCAGGAACGCAGAGAGCAAGGACGCTATCAGCCGCCTCCCCATGGCCGCCCTCCTCCTCAGTCATAGCGAACGGACGGTCTGCCGCGCCGCCCGTTAACTCCGAGTCCATCGCGGCCAGGGCATTATCGGCGGCCCCCTCGCCCGGAATCAAGCCGGCCGGACGGCGGCCAGGCGCGCGACGCGCCGGAATGTCTCCTCTGGGCCCGCGACGCCGAGATTCCTCGTGCGACACGGCACACTCGGAATGACAACAGGCCAGAAGCGCGGGACGCGGCCCCCCTGTTATCCCGAGGAGTCTGCCGGCCGCCCCCTTGTCATCCCGAGGAGCCTGCAGGCCGCCCCCCCTGTCATCCCGAGGAGCCTGCAGGCCGCCCCCCCTGTCATCCCGAGGAGTCTGCCGGCCGCCCCCCCTGTCATCCCGAGGAGCCTGCAGGCCGCCCCCCC
>CAZFSS010000005.1:0-71193 GCA_964521715.1 uncultured candidatus Brocadiaceae bacterium
CCTGCCGATTCGCCTATGAGCACCAACAACATTAGATTTACCTGGCTCAATAAGTCCTCGTCCTGCCTGGACTGCCCCTCTCCTTGTCCAGGATGGCACCGTCCCCCCCGCCGCCGTGTCGCGCGGATAAGTTCGAGGGGCCGCCCGAGGGCTTCAGCCGCATCAAGACGACCCTCGGCCGCTCGTCCCGCACCCGGGCGCCGGCCCGTGGACGCTGCTTCGACTTGCCCCGGGCGGCTGCCGCGCGCTATGCTGGTCCGGCGGAAACCGGGCAGCCACCCAAGGGAGGACCGCATGGATGGAACCGCGGGAGCTCGTTGAGGTCGCACTGCGCGGCGGGCACGGGGACCGCGTGCCATTCACCATGTACGAGTGCATGATCCCCCAGTGCCGCGCCGAGCGCGACATGCGCAACCGCGGCATGTGCATCGTGGAACGCCGCGTGCCCGTCGTCCACACGCACCGCCCGAACGTGAAGGTGACGCAGAACGTCTACTGGGAGGACGACAAGAAGTTCACGCGCACCGTCTACCAGACGCCCGTCGGCACGCTGTCCACGCTCGGCGAGCACGCCGACTTCACCACCTGGTGGCACGAGAAGATGTTCAAGTCGCCCGACGACTACGCGGCCATCCTGTTCATGATCCAGGACGAGCGCCACGAGCCGAACTACGAGGAGTTCGCGCGCAGAGAGCGGGAATACGGGCACGACGCCATCTTCCGCGCGGCCATCGGCCTGGAACCGCTCCAGGCCCTCATCTCGGGGACGTTCATGAAGATGGAGGATTTCTGCACCGAGTGGATGGACCGGCGCGACGAGCTCCTCAAGCTCTACCACGCTCTGGTGGAGAACCGGCGCAGGATCTATCCCCTGGTGGCGAAGTCGCCCGCGCTGCACGCGAACTACGGCGGCAACGTCGTGCCCCAGGTCATCGGCCCGGAGGTGTTCGAGCGCTACTACGTGCCGCACTACAACGAGGCGGCCGAGGAGATGCATCGCCGCGGGAAGCTCGTCGGATGCCACTTCGACGCCAACTCGCGCCTGATCGCCGGCGCCATCGCGCGCACCGGCCTCGACTACATCGAGGCGTTCACGCCCGCGCCGGACACGGACATGTCGCTGGGGGAGGCCCGCGCGGCCTGGCCCGACAAGGTGCTCTGGCTAAACTTCCCCTCCTCGGTCCACATCAAGCCCGACGGCAAGGTCGAGCGGTTCACGGTGGACATGCTGAACGAGGTCGAGACGATTGACGGCCTGCTGATCGGCATCACGGAGGACATGCCGGCCGACCGCTGGCGGGGCAGTTGCACGGCCATCATGGACGGCATCGACCGCCACGCGCGGGAGAAGCCCCAGCTCTACGCGTAGGCGAGCCGTGGCACCGGGCACCGCCCCGGTCTACGATGGACTCAGCGGGGCGCCCCGGCCGTTGGCGCTTCCGTATTGAGGGCTAACGACTAACGATCCACAGGAGCCCGGCCTTCCCCCATGTTCGAGCCGGAACGCTACAAGCCGGAACGCGGCGTCATCGTCATCTTCGGCGCCAGCGGCGACCTGGCCAATCGCAAGCTCGCGCCCGCGCTCTATGACCTGGTGCGCCAGGGCCTGCTGCCGGCGGGCACCGTCATCGTCGGTTACAGCCGCACGCAGATGAGCGACGAAGCGTTCCGGATCCGCTTCCGGGGCGGCGTGGAGGAATTCTCCCGCGGGGGACAGGTCGACGCCGCCGCGTGGGATTCGCTGGCTCCCCGCATCTTCTACCAGCAGGGCGCCTATGACGAGCAGGCGGCCTATCGCAAGCTACGCCGGCGGCTGGAGGAGCTGGACGGGCGGTTCGACACGGGCGGCAATCGCGTCTTCTACCTGTCCATCCCTCCGAGCGTCGTCGGGCCGATCCTGGAGAACCTGTCCGCCGCCGGGAGCCTGGAGCGCCGCCACCCCTGCGACGAGGGGCAGGCCTGCTACCTGCGCGTCGTGTTCGAGAAGCCGTTCGGCCAGGACCTGGAGTCCGCCCGCCGGCTCAACAACGAGATCGACCGCCTGCTCGGCGAGCCGCAGATATTCCGCATGGACCACTACCTGGGCAAGGAGACCGTGCAGAACATCAGCGTGCTGCGGTTCGCCAACTCCATCTTCGAGCACGTCTGGCACTCCGACTCCGTGCACCACATCCGCGTGACCGTGGCCGAGACGCTCGGCGTCGAGGGACGGGGCGGGTACTTCGACTCGACCGGCATCCTGCGCGACATCCTCCAGAACCACGTGCTGCAACTGCTGACCTTGGTCATGATGGAGCCGCCGGCTGCGCTGGCGGCGGACGCCATCCGCGACGAGAAGGTGAAGGTCCTGCGCTGCCTGCGGCCGTGGACGCCGCAGGAGGTCGCCCGCTCGGTCGTGCGGGGCCAGTACGGAGCAGGCGCCATCGACGGCAAAGAGGTCCCCGCCTACCGCAATGAAGACGGCGTGGACCCGAACTCGAACATCGAGACCTTCGTGGGCCTGCGCACCTACATCGACAACTGGCGCTGGGCGGACGTGCCCGTCTACCTCTGCGCGGGCAAGCGCCTGGCGCGGTCGCTGACCGAGGTGTCGGTCGAGTTCAAGGAGCCGCCCGCAGTCCTGTTCGCCGCGATGGAAGGCGTCGAGCTCAAGCCCAACCGGCTCACGCTACGCATCCAGCCGGACGAAGGCGTCTCCCTGCGCTTTGCCAGCAAGGTGCCCGGGCTGAAGCTGGAGCTGAAGAACGTCGAGATGGACTTCCCCTACGGCAGCGCCTTCCCGGCCGCATCGCCCGAGGCATACGAGCGGCTGCTGCTGGACGTGATGGGGGGCAACTCGGCGCTGTTCGCGCGGCGCGACGAGGTGGAGCTGGCCTGGGAGTTCGCCACGGGCATCCTGGACGCGTGGGAGGCGCAGGCGCCGCCCGCCTTTCCCAACTACAGAGCGGGCACGTGGGGCCCGATCTCCGCCGAGCGTTTCTTCCGCGAGGACGCCCGCTACGACGCCGCGCTTGGCAGCGATCCAGACGCCAGGTAACCCCCGCTCCCCCTGCTCCTGCTCGGGCGCGGCCCGCCGCGCCCCTACGGCAGGACGCGTTCATCACGAGTCCGTCGAGCGACCGCGCCCCTACTCAATCTCCCCCAACTGCCGCAGCCGGTCGCGCATCTTCAGCATCAGCCTGTTGCCCCGGTCCATCCCGCCCAGAGTCGTCAGCGTGAGCACGGATAGGACGGACATCAGCACGAACAGCGTGCACGAGCCCACGTCCCACGCGCACTGCACCGCCGCCCGGTAGCTCAGGAACGCCGTGCGGTACCTCACGTACATCTCCGGCGGCACGTCGCGCAACGGCGGCATGAACTTGCTCCAGAACGAGAGGCCGTGCTGCGACGCGTTGCGGCTGATGGACGTCGCGTACATCGCGGCCACGACCAGACTGGCCAGAAACAGAAGCAGGAACAGGACGGCGAAGGCCTTCCTCTTCCTGTGGAACCCTCCGGCGCGTTCCAGGATACGCAGTTCCGAGTCCGAAAGCTCCATGGCCGCCCTCCCAGGAGTTGAGGTACGCTGCCCGCCGAGCGCGGCCACCATTATACGCGCTCGCGGCGCCAACTGGACATGAAAAACGGCGGGGCCCCCAAGCCATCTGGGCCGTCCTTCCTGCGGCCGTTACTGCCCACTGACCACTGGCCACTGGCCACCGCCGTCGTGCGCCTTTGCACTCGCGGAGGCACGCTGCTAATATGCCCGGTCGTCGCGTCGGAGGAAGACCTGACTGCTCCGAGAGGACGAGATGAAGCGCGCGATGGTCCCCCACGTGTTCGCCGCGGCCGCCCTGGCAGCGTGTCTGGCGGCGGGCCCGTCCCGGGCCGAGGAGGCGAGGGCGATGAGCATCCAGCGTTCGGACGTGGTCTTCATGGGAGACAGCGCGCCCGAGCTCTACAGGGAGTATGGCGCGACCGTCATAAGCTGGGGCGGCCGGCCCTGGGGCGACGATGAAGGGGCGATAAGGGGGTTTCAGGACCGCGTCAAGCAAGCCCACGACCTCGGCATCCGCTACCTGCCCGGCGCGGCGTTCCGCACGGCGTTCGCAGGGATGATCGACTTCGACCCCAGCTTCGAGGACGCCATCTGCCGTTCGCTCGAGGGCGAGCCGATCCTCGTCCCCTGGCTCTGGGACCACAAGCACAAGGGGCATCCGGCCTACTGGTTCTGCACGAACTCGCCCGGCTACCGCGATTACCTCAAGCACCAGATCAAGAACGCGCTCACCGCCGACGTCGAGGGCCTGCACATCGACGACTACGGGGGCACGGTCGGCACGCGCTGGGCGGGCGGCGGATGCTTCTGCCGGCACTGCGTGGCCGCCTTCCGGGATCACCTGAAGCAGAACGTGCCGCGCGAGAAGCTGGCCGAGCTGGGCATCGCGTCTCTGGACGACTTCGACTACGGCCAGTTCCTGCGCGACCGCGGCGTGACGGCCGATCAGTACAAGCGCGAAGCCGCCTGGTATCCGGAGAAGCTCCCGCTCAGCCACGAGTACGAGAACTTCCAAAACAGGCGTTCGACCGAGTGGGTGGCCGAGTACCGCCGCTGGGCGGAGGAGCAGGCGGGCCATCCTCTGGCGCTCTGCGTGAACTCCGGCGTCTCGGGCGCGGACGACCTGCTCATCGCGCCGGTCGTGACGTTTTTCTCCGGCGAGGTGGAGCATGAGGCCGAATCCGGGCAGGTATCGCCCAAGCCGGTCTGGAGCTTCAAGCTCGGCGACGCCGTGGGCCGGCCGGTGGCGTGCACCGGCGCCGGCTGGGACTGGGCGTTCGTCAAGGAGCACAATAAGCCGGGCCTGGTGCGCACGTGGATCGCTCAGGCCTACGCGTTCGGCCACCAGTTCATGCCCCCCGTTCACCAGTGGTGCTATACGCAGGAAAAGGGCACGCACTGGTATGACGCGCCGCCCGAGGAGCTGGCCTACGTCTGTCGGTTCGTGCGCGAGAACGCGCGCCTGTTCGACGGCTACGACGCCGTGGCGCGCGTCGGGCTGCTCTACAGCAACGCGGCGTTCCGACGCTGGCAGCGGCAGGCCGCGGACGCCTGCGCCGAACTGGTGCTCATGAACGTTCCGTTCAGGCTCGTGCTCGCAGGCGACGATCAGATGGACGAGCGCCTGGAGCCCGGAGAGCTGGAGGACCTCGAGGCGCTGGTGGTCACCGAGCCCCTCTACCTGGACGAGGCCCAGCAGGCCGTCCTCGACGGGGCGAAGGGCATGACGGTCCAGTGGAAGGAGGGAGAGCGGACGTCCGATTCCCTGCCGCACTGCGTGACCGTCGAGGGCGCGTTGAACGTCACGGTCGTGCCGCGGGCGAAGCCGGGCGACGCGGGCGCGCCGTTCGTCTGCCATCTGGTCAACCGCAACTACGTGCTGGAGAGCGACTCGATGGCGGCCCAGCGCGACTTCGCCGTGGTCCTATCCGATTCGCTCTTCGGCGCCCGCATCGCGGGAGCGACGCTGTACGCCCCGCGCAAGGAACCCGTGTCGCTGAAGGTGGAGCAGGTGGCCGGCGGCACGCGCATCGCCGTGCCCGAACTCGATCTGTGGGCTGTGCTGGAGCTGGAGCGGGCGGGAACGGTTGACCGCTAATCGTTGATCATTGATCGTTGGTCGCTAATCGCTAATCGTTGGGGGGACCGTTGGGTGCAGGAAACGAGAGCGCCGAGCTTTCCCGGGGTAGCGGCTCCGCGCTCACGTTCCGCGGCCTGCTGCTGGGCGCGTTCATGTGCGTCGTGATCGGCCTGGCCGGGCCCTACTGGACGTTCTACCTGCACAGCTCCACGCTGTTCCTGGACTACAGCGTCGGCGGGGCCATGTTCATGCTGTTCGTGCTGGTGCTGCTGGCGAACGGCGCGCTGGGAAGGCTCTGGCCGCGTCTGGCGCTGCAGGAGCACGAGCTGGTGCTGGTGACCGCCATGATGCTGGTCGCCGGCGCCATCAACACGATGGGGCTGGTGGGCTATCTGATCCCGAACATCACGGCGCCCTACTACCTGGCCACGCCGCTCAACGAGTGGAACACGCTGCTCTGGCCGCACCTGGCCCGGTGGATGTCGCCGCTCGACCCGAACGGGCGCACGATGGCCATCAGGAAGTTCTTTGACGGAGTGCCGGCCGGCGAGCCGATCCCGTGGGAGCCGTGGGTCCGGCCCCTGCTCATCTGGTCGGTCCTCCTGCTGGCCCTCTACGCCTGCATGACGTCGCTGATGGCCATCATGCGCAAGCAGTGGGTGGACCACGAGCACCTGAGCTTCCCGATAGCGCAGGTGCCGGAGGAGCTTTGCGCGTCGGCGGCGTCGCCCTGGCGTCGGCCGTCCATTCTCGTGAGCGGCCTGTTCTGGTTCGGCTTCGGCATTCCTTTCTTTGTGGGCAGCATGAAGGGGCTCCACCACTACTTCGAGAAGGTCCCCGAGATGACGACGTCGACGAATATCAGCGGCCTTACGCCGATATCGGTTTCCATCTACCTGAGCTTCGCGGTCCTGGGGTTCACGTTCCTGATTCCGAACCGGGTCGCTTTCAGCCTCTGGTTCCTGAACATCCTGTCCTTCATCTTCCGCTGTTACCTCAGGGCTTACGGCCAGGACATGACTGAGAACCTGGGCATATACGGCGCAGCCCCCTATCCCATCATGGCGCACCAGGGAATGGGGGCGATGATAGTGTTCATTGCGGCGGGCTTATGGTTCTCGCGACGTCACCTGGCGCGCGTGCTGCGCTGTGCCCTGGGGCTCGGGGAACGGGGATACGACTCGGGGGAGCCGTCGTCGTACCGCGCCGCCCTGCTGCTCCTGCTGGTCGGGTCGGCCGTGATGGCGGTCTGGATCTCGCGGGCAGGGCTGAGGCCCGTTTACAGCGTGCTCTTCGTGCTGGTGGCGCTGCTGGTCTTCTACGGCCTCACGCGGGTGGTGGCCCAGTGCGGGGTGTCGGTCACGATCGCTCCGATGATCGCGCCGACTTTCATGGCGAGCACGTTCGGGTCGGCCAACTTCTCGCCCGCCGGGCTCGGCGCGCTTTCGATGAGCTGGGTCTGGTGCAGCGACATCCGCACCTCCGTGATGGGCTCGGCCGCGCACGGCATCTACCTGGCGCGCCAGAGGGCGCGGGGACTGCTCTGGGCCCTGTTCCCGGCGGCCGTCATCACCTTCGCGACGGCCTCCGTCTTCACGGTCTGGCTGGGATACCGCCACGGCGCCTCGAACCTGCACGACTGGTTCTTCGTGAGCGGGCCGAGGTACCTGTTCCGCTGGACCGTCCAGGAGATCGGCTCGGGCAACCCCGGAAACGTGCAGGGGCTGGTGTGGACCGGCGTCGGCGCCTTCGTCATGCTCCTGCTCGTCGCGGCCCAGAGGACGCTGTTCTGGTGGCCCGTCCATCCGGTGGGCTTCATCATCTGCTCGGTGTACTGGACGGACGCCCTCTGGTTCTCCATCTTCCTGGCCTGGGCGACCAAGCTGATCATCGTCAAGGTCGGCGGGCAGGCCCTCTACCGCAAGGCGCGGCGCTTCTTCCTCGGCATGATCCTAGGCCAGTTCGCCGTGGCCGGGACCTGGGCCATGGTCGACACGTTCGCCCAGTCGGTGGGCAACAGCATCTTCTGGATCTGATCCTCCGGCCCGGCCGGGAGCGGACGGCTGTGAACATCATCGTCTGCATCAAGCAGGTTCCCGAGACGAGCAACGTCCGAATGGACGAAGAGACGGGAACCATCGTGCGAGAGGGGGTCGAGAACATCGTGAACCCCCTCGACCTCTACGCCGTCGAGCTGGCCCTGCGGCTGCGAGAGGAGCACGGCGGCCGCGTCACGGCCCTCTCGATGGGGCCGCGCAGCGCCGAGACCGCCGTCAGGGAGGCCATGGCGATGGGCTGCGACGGCGGCGCGCTGGTGTCCGACCGCGCGTTCGCCGGCTCGGACAGCTACGCCACCTCTTACACGCTCGCCAGGGCCGTCGAGAAGCTGGCCCCCTTCGACCTCGTGCTGGCCGGCGTGAGGGCCACCGACGGCGAGACCGGCCAGGTGGGGCCAGGCGTCGCCTCGCTGCTCCAGCTGCCCCTCTGCACCTACACCGGCCGCGTCGTCACACTGGAGGACGGACGCATCACCGTGGAGCGACTGGTCGAGGCGGGCTACGAGACCCTGAGGCTGCCGTTGCCCTGCCTGCTGACCGTGGGCAAGGAGATCGGGTATCCCCGCCTTCCCACGCTGCGGGGCAAGCAGAGGGCCCGGCGGCAGGACGTGCCCGTCTGGGGGCCCGCCGACCTGGGCATAGACGAAGGCCTAGTCGGCCTGAGCGGCTCGCCGACCAGGGTGGTCAGGATAGCCCGGCCCAGCCTAACGCGGAAGGGAAGGACCGCCGATGTCGGGGCCCTGGGCGTTCAGCGCGCCGCTCGCGAACTGGCCGACTTCCTGGAGGAGGCGAACCTGCTGTGACCCCCGGCGGGACACCAGACGCCACGGGCAGGAGCCGTCCGGTCTGGACGCTGGCCGAGCAGGCCGGCGGGCGCCTCAGGCCCATCTCCTACGAACTGCTTGCGTGGGGCAGGAAGCTGGCCGATCAACTCAGCAGATCGGGCAGGCCGCGCGCGGAGCTCTGCTCCGTCGTGCTCTGCAGGGATGCCGCCCCGGACGACCTGGATGAGCTCATACTGCGCGGCGCGGACACCGTCTACGTCGCCCGCTCGCCGGCGCTCGACCGCTTCCTGGTCGAGCCCCACGCCGCCGTCCTGGAGCGCCTCGTCCGCCAGGAGGAGCCGGACGTCGTCATCGGCGGCGCCACCAGCACCGGCCGCACGCTGATGCCGTACGTGGCCGTCAGGCTCGGCACCGGCCTGACGGCGGACTGCACCGGCCTGGACATCGACGCGGAAACCGGCAACCTGATCCAGACGCGGCCTGCGGCGGGGGGCAACATCCTGGCCACGATCGTGACCGCCCGCCACAGGCCGCAGATGGCCACGGTGAGGCCGCGCTCGCTCGCGCCGCCCGAACGCGTCGAGGGACGATGCGGCCGCATCTGCGGCCGCATCGTGGAAGTGAAAGTGCCGGACGACTTGCCGCGCAGCCCCGTCGAGTGGCTCGGCTCCCGCAGCGGGGATCAGGACGGGGCCAACATCCAGGACGCCGACAAGGTGGTCTCCGGCGGCCGGGGACTGAAGAAGGCGGAGGGGTTCGCGCTGATCCGGGAGCTCGCCGACGCCCTCGGCGCGGCCGTCGGCGCTTCGAGGGACGCCGTCGACCGCGGCTGGATTCCCTACCCCCACCAGGTCGGCCTGAGCGGCAAGACCGTCAACCCCCGGCTCTACGTGGCGGTCGGCATCTCGGGCGCCATCCAACACCTGGCCGGCATGCAGACGGCGGAGCGCATCGTCGCCATCAACAACGATCCGGAAGCGCAGATACACCAGGTCGCCGACTTCGCCGTCGTCGGGGACCTGTTCGAGTTCGTGCCCGCCCTGCTCGAAGAGATCGGACGGAGACGGACCCGGCAGGAGGGCCGCGCATGAGCACGGACAACTACTCGCCGGTGACGGACGAAGTCATCCAAGAGCTCGCCGCCATCGTGGGCGAGCGGTTCGTCATCACGGACAGGGAGAAGCTCGAGCCCTACTCGCACGACGAGGTCGCGGAGAAGGAGTACGCATCCTTCCCGGAAGTCGTCGTGAAGCCCCGGACAGCCGAGGAGGTCGCCCGGATCGTGACGCTGGCCAACCGGCGGCGCATCCCGGTCACGCCCAGGGGAGCCGGCAGCGGGCTGTCCGGCGGCGCCGTGCCCGTCTGCGGCGGCATCGTGCTCGCCACGGATCGCATGAACCGCATCCTCGAGGTCGACGAGCAGAACATGATGGCCGTCGTCGAGCCGGGCGTCGTCACCAACGACATCAGCGAGCGGGTCTCTCAGGTGGGGCTCTTCTACGCCGGCTACCCCATGAGCATGGAGACCTGCTACATAGGCGGCAACGTGGCCGAGAACGCGGGCGGCGGCAAGGCCATCAAGTACGGAGTCACCGAGAGATACGTCCTCGGGCTCCAGGTCGTCACCCCCACCGGCGAGATCGTCGAGCTCGGAGGCAAGCGGCTCAAGGACGTGACCGGCTACAACCTGGTCAAGCTCATGGTGGGCAGCGAAGGGACGCTGGGCATCATCACCAGGATCACGCTCAGGCTCCTGCCCCTGCCCAGGGCGCAGGTGGCCCTACTCGTGCCCTTCCCCGACGTGGACTCGGCCGTCGCGGTCGTCCCGAAAGCCATGACGCAGGGAGGCACGATCCCCACCGCGATAGAGTTCATGGATCGGCTCTCCGTGCGGGCCTCCTGCCAGTACCTGAACGAGCAACTGCCCTACGGGCAGTCGGGCGCGATGCTGCTGATCGAGGTGGACGGGAGCAACGAGGAGAGCGTCAGGCGCGACTATGAGACCATCGGGGAGCTGTGCCTCCAGAACGGCGCCCAGGAGGTCTACGTCGCCGACAACCACACCACGCGCGAGCGGCTCTGGCGTATCAGGCGCAACATCGCCGAGGCATTCAAGGTCGTCAGCCCCCATCAGAGCATCGAGGACATCGTGGTGCCCACGGCCGCCATCCCGAACCTGATGCCCGAGCTGGCCGCGATGTCGGAGCGCCACGGCGTCCAGATCCCCTGCTACGGCCACGCCGGCGACGGCAACCTGCACGCCACGGTGGTGAAGGCGCCGGACGATTCCATGGAGGAATGGCGCGGCAAGCTGCCCGAAGTCCTCAAGGACCTCTACGTGGCAGCGCGGAAACTCGGCGGCACGATCAGCGGAGAGCACGGCATCGGCTCCAAGAGGAAGAAGTTCATGCGACTGGTCCTCGGCGAGCCCGAGCTCGAACTGATGAGGAAGATCAAGCGGGCCCTGGACCCGAACAATATCCTCAATCCCGGCAAGATCTTCGACGTGTGACGCAGGCGGGCGTCGAAGCCGGACCGCCGCCCGGTTGCCGCTCTGCGCGCCGGGGCGTATAATCGCCGGCCTGCCGTCCCGCGATGGCTCGTGGGCGGGAAGTCCCGAGGGCGTCCCGAGAGGGGAGCAAGGCAATGAGTTACAGGCCAAGAGCCTATAACAGAATGCCGCGTGAGCCGCGTTGCGTCTCCGGCCGGATGGATGCAAGGAAGGGCTCCGAGGCCGTGCCAGGGTCAGGCACGGCGAGCAGACCTGACACAGCAGACGCCGGCCTGAGGCGCAACCCGAAGGGACGGGCGTCCTTCGCCGCATTCCGGCGTCGCGCAGGCTTGGCGCATCGGACCCCTAATGCGCCGGCGCCCGACGCTCCTTGGCCTGCGGCGAAATCCGCTCCGTCGCGGCCACGGGTCATCCTGTTAGAGGCTCTAGAGCTGGTAGCGACCGCGGCGTTCGGCGCGTTGATGGTGCTGACGGCCCTGATCGGCAGATACGCAGCGGCGGCCGAGGGCGCCGCACAGACGGCCCAGACCGCAGACGTCCTGCCCGTGCGCGGGCTCCACGTCAACGTGTACGGAAACGAAGATGTGGACCTGTGCGAGAAGTTCATCCGGGAGGCCCTGCCGGCCGAGGGCGCTAACGTGCTCGTGGCGGAGATCAACTACGGCTACCCGTACGCGTCCCAGCCGGAGGTCGGCAGCAGCGATGGACTGAGCAAGGAGAACCTGCAGCGGCTGCTGCGGGCGTGCCGCGAGTCGGGCGTCAAGCTCGTGCCGCAGATCAACTGCCTGGGCCACCAGTCCTGGCACGAGCACAAGGGCGCGTTGCTGAGGGCATTCCCCCAGTTCGACGAGACGCCCTGGATCGCCGACGACCGGCGCGACTTCTACTGCCGCAGTTACTGCCCGCTTCATCCGGACCTGCACAAGGTGCTGTTCGCCGTGATGGACGAGTTGGCCGGCGACTGCGGGGCGACCGATTTCCACGTCGGCATGGACGAGGTCTTCTTCATCGCCGAGGACCAGTGCCCCCGCTGCGGCGGCAAGGACCCGGCCGAGCTCTTCGCCGGAGAGGTACGCACGCTGCACGACCACCTCGCCGAGGCGGGGCGCACCATGTGGATGTGGGGCGACCGTTTCATCGACGGCAGCTCGACGGGCATCGGCGAGTGGGAAGCCAGCACGAACGGCACGCATCCCGCGGTCGACTTGGTTCCCAAGGACATCATCATCTGCGACTGGCATTACAACCGCGCGCCGGAGACCGCGCGCTACTTCGTCGAGAAGGGCTTCCGCGTGGTCGCCTGTCCGTGGCAGAGGGAGCAGGTCGCGCTCGAGCAGCTTGAGATGATCCGCGCCCTGCGCAAGGAGAACGACCGCGCGCTGGGGATGCTCCAGACGACGTGGTGCGGGTTCGGGAGCTTCGTCCGGGCATACTACGGCGAGACGCAGAACCGCAGCGCAGCGCAGGCCGCACAGTGCTTCAAAACGCTGTTCGCGGCCATGCGCGGGGAAGGCCCCCAAGAGACCGGGGCAGAGCAGACACCCTCATAGAAGGAGGAAGGACCGGTGGCAAAGCGCGCTGACAAGAAGATGGCCGTGCGGGGCCTGCACGTCGGCGTCTCCGGCAGGGGAGAGCCGGCCCTGTGGGAGAAGTTCGTCCGCGAGGCCCTGCCCGCCGAGGGCGTCAACCTGCTCGTGGCCGAGATCAACTACGGCTATGCCTACGAGACGTATCCGCAGGTGGCCGACGAGAGGTCCCTGAGCAGGGAGGACGTGAAGCGGCTCCTGGCGGCCTGCCGCGACGCCGGGGTCGAGCTGGTGCCGCAGATCAACTGCCTGGGCCACCAGTCCTGGACGGGGCCGAGCAACGGGCTGCTGCGGGCCTTCCCCGAGTTCGACGAGCGGCCCGACATCCCGCAGGAGGCGGGCAAGGACGACCTGTATTGCCGAAGCTACTGCCCGCTGCATCCAGAAGTCCACGACGTCCTGTTCGCCCTCATCGACGAGCTGGCCGAGGTCTGCGAGCCCGAGCAGTTCCACGTCGGCATGGACGAGGTCTTCCACATCGCGCAGGAGCAATGCCCGCGCTGCCAGGGGAAGGACCCGGCCGAGCTCTTCGCCGGGGAGGTCACGGCCCTGCACGACCACCTGGCCGAGGGCGGCCTGCGCATGTGGATGTGGGGCGACCGGTTCATCAACTCGGCCGAGTTCCCCACGGGCGGATGGGAAGGCAGCGAGAACGACACCTGGCCGGCCGTGGACGAGGTGCCCGCGGACATCGTCATCTGCGACTGGCACTACGAGCGGGCCTACTAGACGCCGGCCTTCTTCCTCGACAAGGGCTTCAGCGTGGTCGCATCTCCGTGGCGCAAGCAGGACGTGGCGCTGGAGGAGCTGAGCGTTATGCGCCGGTGCCGCCGGCAGAGCGACCGCGCCCTCGGCATGCTCCAGACCACGTGGTGCGGCTTCGACAGGTTCGTGCGCGCCTACTACGGCGAGTTGGACGCAGGGCAGGAGCGGGGCCGGGGAGCCGTCGAGGCTGCGGGCTGCTTCAGGGCGCTCTTCGCCGCCCTGCGGGGGCAGTAAGACCTTCCCGCCGGGCGGAGGCAGCTCCGGCGGCCTAACGAATCCGCGGCGATCGGGCTGGGGTTACGGCTTGCCCAGGCGGCCTGTCATAGCTTGATGGCGTTGAAGATATCGGTGTTGCTGAGCATTCCGATGATTTTCTTGCCATCGAAGACCGGCGCCCGCCGGATGCCTGCATGGTGCAGCAGCCTTGCGCAGTACTTGAGCGCCAGTCCGGGCGAGATCATAATCAGGGGTTTGGTCATGATCTCGAAGACCTTCACTTTGGCCGGGTCCTTTCCCGGGTCCACCACCTTGTTGACCACGTCCTTGCGGGTAAGGATGCCGTAGGCGTCCTCCTGGCTTCTGTGTTCGACAATGAGGCAGGAGACGCGCTTCTCCCGCATCAGACCGATGGCCTTTGCGACGGTGGCGCTGCCGTCAATGCACACCACGTCCTTGGTCATCACGTCTTGAGCCTTTGCGAACCTCACGTCTGCTAGGGATTTACCCATAGCGGCTCCTCCTTTCCCCCGACGCCGCGCGGTTCGCCGGCCCCAGCCGTGTCGCCGCTTGCCTCGACAGATCGCCGCCGAGCGGAACGGCCCAACGGGACCGCCGAGCGGCGCCGATTATAGCCCATCCAGTCCGGATGGCAAGGTCTACTTCAGGAACAGCTCGATGACGGGCACCGCGACGTTCGGCTTCCGCACGGGCAGGTACAGCGTAAGGGTGTCCTGGGCCGTGCCTTCCAACGAGCTGTGCCACTCGTCCCTTCGACCGAGCTTGATTTCCGACCCGTCGTTGAGCATCTGCGCGTACTGGACCTTGCCGGCGAATCCGTCCAGGTGCAGCTCCCTGACCGGCCAGGCGAGAACGTGCACGTAGAGCCGCCGCGCCTCGGGGTCGTAGGTCAGCCGGCAGTCCCGCGGCGTGCGGAACCCGTCCGGAGCCTGCGTGCAGCCGTAGATCGAACGGCCATGACGCTTCATCCACTGCCCCATGCCGGCCAGGCAATCAATGGCGCGCGCGTCGAGCTCGCCGCGCGCCGTAGGCCCTACGTTCAGCAGCAAGTTGCCGCCCTTGCTCACCGTGTCTATCAGCATGGCGACGAGTTGCTCGACGCTCTTCCACGTCGCCTCGTCGCGGTGGTAGCCCCACGAGCCGGAGAAGGTCTGGCAGGTCTCCCACGGCACGGGCTTGCCGTCCATCTTCACCCACTCGCGCACCATGAACTGCTCCGGCGTGCGGTAGTCCCAGCCGCCGGGCACGTCGAACAGGTCGAGCCGATCATTGATGATGATGTCGGGCTGGAGCCGACGGGTGGCCTCAAGCAGGCGTTCGGACTGCCAGTCGGCCCTGCCCTTGCCGTCCTCTCCGGGGAAGGAGAAGTCGTAGAACAGCACGTCCACCTTGCCGAAGTTGGTCAGGAGCTCCTGGACCTGCGCGAGCATGTAGTCGGCGTACTTTCTCACGTCCCTGCCCTTCGTCTTCGCCCTCAACTCCGCGTTGTCGCGCATCGGGTGGCAGCGATCCACGGGGTAGTCGGGATGATGCCAGTCGAGCAGCGAGTAGTAGAAGCCGACCTTCAATCCCTCGTCGCGGAAGGCCTGCACCATTGGCCTGAGCAGGTCCTTGCCGTACGGCGTGTTGGTCGCCTTGTAGTCCGTCTGCTTGGAGTCCCAGAGGCAGAATCCTTCGTGGTGCTTGGTAGTGACGACGAAATACTTCATCCCCGCGTCCCTTGCGGCGCGCGCCCAGGCCCGCGGGTCATAGAGGTCCGGGTTGAAGCGATCGAAGTACTTCTGGTAGTCCTCATCCGTGATGCGCTCCTGGTTCTTGACCCATTCGTGCCGCGCAGCCAGCGCATAGAGCCCCCAATGGATGAACATGCCGAACCGATCGTGGATCCACCACTTCATGTGCTCTTTGACTTCCACGGCCTCCCTCCCGGTCCAATGCCTGCCGCCGAGCCCGCCCAACCGAACAGCACGGGGCCGGCCGCATCCGCCGTCGGCGCAATGCTATCCGGCGCCATCCGCCCTGTCAAAGAAAAGGCCGGACCGCGCCCGTCGTCCGTTGAATCGGCCCGGGCGAAGTGCTCCAATGGCGGCCTGTGCGCGGCAAAGGGCACATGCGGGACCAGGGGGATCTGCGGCGCGAGAACGAGCGGCTCCGTGAGGAGATCGAGCGTCTGCGCCAGCGCGTCACTTACCTGGAGCGGCGGCACGCAGCTGAGAAGGCCTACACGGAGGGCATCAAGGCCCAGCGGGAACTCCGGGTCGAGGAAGCGATCGAGCTCTTCGAGAGCATCCCGCCTGACGTGATGGACGCGGGCGAGGCCATCCGCAGATCCCGTGCGCTCCAGGCCCGCATGGCGGCTTACAAGAAGGTCAGGACCAGGGTGAACCTCGTCCTGCTCGTCCTGGGCGCCTTGCTGATGATCGTGCTGCTGTCGCAGTTCCTGCGCTAGCCGGGCCGGCGCACGGCTCCTGTCAGAGGCCCTGCGGCCCGTCAGTGGAAGCGGCTCGGGTCGATTGGGTATGCGCCCCACTCGTCGCGGCAGCGCTTCATCTCCAGGATGTTCTCCCTGGGTGCGCCCACGGCGAGGGAGTGGCTGGAGCCCATGATGTAGCCGCCGCCCGGCGCGGCGTGGCCGAACGCGTAACGCGCATCGCTGCGGATGTCCTTGGGCGAGCCGTGCACGATGTGCTCGTGCCAAATGCCGCCCCAAAGGCAGAGGCGGTCCCCCACGCGCTCCTTGAGCGCCTTGATGTCCATGCCGCCGCTGGCCTGGATCCCCTCGTAGGCGTCATACAGCTCGGCCAGCTCCTCGATGACGGGCCAGGTGTGCCCGCAGCAATGCTTCAGGACCTTCAGGCCGAGCCGGCGCGCCTCCTCCACGTGCGCCTTGTGCCAGGGATAGACCATCTCGCGGTAAATGCTCGGACTGGCCATCAGGGCCGTGCTGCTGCCCAGGTCGCCGCAGGGCATGATGGCGTCGACGCCAAACTGCGCATGAAGCCTGACCTCGCGCACGAGCCGCTTGCCGCGAAGCTCGGCGACCTTCCTGCAAACATCCGGCTGGAGCAGGAGGTTCATCCAGCTCTCTTCCTCGGTGGCGCCGAAACGGGGCCATTCCAGGTCGCCGCACAGCAGCACCACGTAGTGCGTGTCCGCGAACTCGCCGACCAGATGACGCGCCAACTCCCAGCACGAGTCGTTCGGGTCGCCCTCCGTTTCCTCGTCCAGCCGGTCGATTTGCTGCTGGATGCTGGCCACGGTCGGCGGCACGTAGTTGTCCGTGTTCCGCCTGTAGGGCATCAGGTCATGGGTGGTGGCGGAGACCCGGTAGACGTCGCCGTTGGCGTCGCGGTAAGTCACGTCGTCCAGCTTCTCCATCGGCTCGGGGCGGTAATCCCTGGGCGGGACCCTGTAGGCGTGGACGATCTCCATGTCCAGGGCCCGGATCAGGTCCGGGATGTCGCGCTTGTAGCTCTCGACGACCTCGTCGCGCGCGCCGTCCCAGAGCGCCTGCGTCTCCTTCATCTTGGCATGCACGAGCGTCTGCCGGCCGAGGATGTCCTCGTACACGTTGTAGTCGATGAAGTGCTCGCCCCACGGGATGCGATCGGGCTCGCGATGTTCAAGCGCTGCAATCACGCGCTCTTTGGGAAGCATGCCATGGCCTCCGTAAAGCAGCCGCCGGCTTGCGCCGGCTCGGCTCAGGATGAAGCGGCCCTGCCCAGGTCCTTGTGGAAGGTTGCGTAGCGGCGGCAGATGTGCCAGCCGTTCTTCAGGTAGAAGGGCGTGTTCGCCCAGTGCGCCCAGACCTTCGGCGTGCCCAGCTCCTTCATCTTCAGCATCGAGGCGACCAGCAGGCACGAGCCTATGCCCTGCCCCCGCATGTCGGGCAGGACGGCCGTCGTGCCGAAGCTCCCCCGCTCGTCTCCGGGGGCGTAGTTGGCGTAGCCCAGCATCCTGTCGCCCTGCACCGCCACGAACGTGTGCCTCTTCGCCCCGTACTGCTCCTGCCAGCCGTCGCGGAACCACTGAGGCATCCTGATCGCGGCGACCAGCTCCTCGAGCATGCCGAGCATCGATGGCTCGTACTCGACGATCTCGATGCCGTTCTCGGCCGCGCGCCGCTCGGCCGACGCCTGCCATTCAGTGGGTGCAAAGTCCTCCAGTCCCACCTCCACGTCGTGGAGTTCCCCCACTCTGTCATAGCCGTTGCGCTCGAAGAACGCGATCTGCGCCCCGTAGGCGTAAGGAATGCCCGGGAAGAAGTAACCGCCCGCCGCGTACTCGACGACGTGCAGGCCATCCATGCCGCGCGCGTGGGCGAAGCCTTCGGCCGCGCTCAGCAATTCGTCCGCCACACCGCCCGGGCCGTAGGTGCCGGCGCAGATGCCTTTGAGGACGGCCGAATGGCCGAGCCACGTCGAGCCCGGCTCCGGCGCGACACAGCATACGAAGCCGACTGGCCTATCGTCCCGTTCGGCCGTCAGGACGCCGGCCTCCTCATAATGCCGATCGCCAAACACGACTCGCTCGAAGCGCCTCTGGCTCACCTGGTCGTCCGGATAGCTTGCGTTCCAGAGTTCAACGGCTCCAGGCACGTCCTCACTCGTCATCGGTCGCAACACGGTGCTCATATCCGCCCTCCCGGACGAACGCAGCAGAGCCACGGGACCACCCTTTGCCAGGGGCCTCGCGTTATGGTATCGTTGCCGGTCCCCTCAGGCAAAAGGACGCAAGGATGCCACGGATGCAGAAGAGCATGTGGACGAGCTACTTCGTCGATCTGTCGCCCGAGGAGGCCGTCCGGCTCTTCGTCGCCGAGGGCTGGACGTGCCTGGAGCTTTCGGACGAACACAGCGCGGTGCTGCTCGAGCGGGGCGAGCCCGCCGTCACGGGGCGGGAGTTCCGCCGTTTCTGCGCCGACGCGGGGGTCAGCCTGCCTCAGGGCCACCTCAAGCTGAACGTCGACATCGCCCATCCCGACGTGGCGCGCCGGCGGGGCGAGCTGGAGGAGCTGAAGAGCTGGCTCGACCTCTTCGCGGCGCTCCAGATACGGGCCGCCGTCCTGCACCCCGGAGGCCCGAACTGCCTTCAGGCCGAAGAGCCTTCGCAGGCCGCGTTCGACGCGAACGTCGAGTCCCTCAGAGAGCTGACGCGACACACGGCCGGCGGGTCGCCCGTCATCGGCCTGGAGAACGGCCCCAACGCACGACGGCTCCTGTCGCTGATCGAGGCGGTCGGCTCCGAGGGCCTCGGCGTCTGCTGCGATACCGGCCACCTGAGCGTCTTGCGCACGAAGGACCCCGAGGCGGGCCAGACCGAGCGCGACTTCATCGTGCAGGCGGGCCGCCGCCTGAAGGCGCTCCACATCGCGGACAACGACGGTTCGGGCGACCAGCACCTGCTGCCCTACGAGGGCGGAAACGTCGACTGGCGCGGCGTGATGCAAGGCCTTCGAGAGATCGCCTACGGCGGTCCGTTCAACTTCGAAGTGCCCGGCGAGATCGGACGCGACAAGCTGCTGCCGATCGACGAGCGCGTGGCCAAGCTGCGCCGGGCCGCCCGGTTGGCAGACCGGCTTATGGAGACGACCGGCCGGTCCCTGACCTGAGCGACAGAGGACGCGGCAGGAGCACAACGAGGAGGAACCATGGAACTCCAGATCATGGCCGAGATCCCGAGCAGCATCGCTCGCCCGCTGGACGAGGTCAGGGCTTCGTTCAAATCCAGGCGGAAGGGCGCGGAGCTGGTCGTGCTGGACGGCGCGCACCGGGAATACGTGCGCCTGCCGGTCACCAGGGGCGAAGCCGTCTTCACCGCGGCGGGCGCGCTCGGCAAACACGTCGCCATCCTCCAGGACGCCGAAGGGAACGAGCTGGAGCGCGCCGTCTTCGCCGTGGACTGCCGCACGCATGTCCACGACGGCGGCCCGTTCGGTGAGCTGCTCGACATCCTGGACTACACGATGAACCGCAGGGGCGCCACCTCAATGGCCCAGGTGGACGGGCGGACCTACTCGTTCTTCGTGTGCTGGTTGCGCGACCACGTCCACACCCTCAAGGGCAACAAGTACTTCCACGCCGGCCTCAAGTCCGGCATCGACCTCTACCTGGACACCCAGTGCGAGAACGGGATGGTCTGGGACAACATATACGAGCGCAACCCCCGCCCGAACTGGTGGGAACACCATTTCAAGGACGAGTTCCTGCGCCGCATCACCGACGACCGATGGGAACTCAAGCGCATCCCCGTCGAGGCCGACGTCGAATTCCTCCTCATCGAGGGCATCTACCACACCTGGAAGGCGACGGGCGACACGGGATGGATGGTGGCCGCCCTGCCCAAAGCGGCCAGGGCCATCGAATACTGCACCACCGATCGCTACCGCTGGTCCGAGAAGTACGGGCTCGTCAAGCGCGGCTACACCATCGACACGTGGGACTTCCAGGTCGAGGAGGACGCCGCCATCTACGACCACGCCATGGTGGTCGGGCCACAGACGCCATTCGGCATCATGCACGGGGACAACACGGGCCTGATGGCCGCCTGCCGGCAGATGGTGGAGATGCTGGCGGCAGCGGGCCGGAGCGACGAGGCCGCCCGGTACCTCGAACTCGGCCGCAGGATCAAGGAGAACCTAAACCGGATCGCCTGGAACGGCCGCTTCTTCCGCCATCGCGTGCCCGAAGAGCCCGAGGAGCGCGACCTCGGCGTGGACGAAGCCGAGCAGATCTCCCTGTCCAACAGCTACGCCCTGAACCGCGGCATAGACCACGCCCAGTGCGTGGCCATCATCCGCGAGTACCAGAGGATCCGGGACGCCCTGCCCCACGGCTCGCCCGGCGAGTGGTACGCCATCTACCCCTGGTTCGAGAAGGGCTTCGGCCGGCACTGCGTCCCCGGGGAGTACATGAACGGAGGCGTGCTGAGCATCGTGGCGGGCGAGCTGGCGCACGGAGCGTTCGAGCACGGATTCGAGGGCTACGGCGCGGACATCCTGCGCCGGGTGCTGGAGCTGGCCCGGTCCCAGGACGGCTACCTGCCCTGCACGTTCAAGGGGCTCCAGAAAGAGCCGCCGCAGCCCGAGTTCACGACGCTGGACCTGCGGGACGCCGCCACCGTCGACTTCCACGGCGAGACGCCGGGCCGCGGCTGGACCATGGAGTCGCCGGACAACGACCTGCGCAACATACCGGTCGGCCGGCAGGTCTTCTGCGGCATCCCGTTCGACGTGATAGATCCGGCGCGGAACGACCGCCGGGCCTGCGCGGCGCTCTCCGTCAGCGGGGGGCCGTTCGCCGAGCGCGCCGTCGTCGAGACGGCAGGCGCCACGGCCCGGTCGATCTACTTCCTGCACGCTGCCAGCAACACGGGAGAGGTCGCCGGCGAGTACGCCATTCACTACGCGGACGGCACCAGCGAGGCCCTGTACCTGCGCATGGGCAAGGAGATAACGGGCTGGTGGACGCCGGACGACACCCGTCTGGCCAGGCTCGCGTGGTGGGGCGAGAACGCCGCGTTCGAGAACGTCGGCGTCGTGGCGTTCGGCTGGAATAATCCTCACCCCGACAGGCCCATCGCGTCCATCCAGATGAGCGCGCCGGCAAGCGGCGGGATCCTGCTCGTCCTTGCCGTCACGCTCTCCAGCGCCGAGGTCTACTTCGGCCCGTCTGCGCTCTCCTACGGCATACCGGACAACTGGGGCGCGGCCGCGGTGGTCTACGCGCTCGTCGAGGGGCTGGCGGGCGTGGTCGACCGCGGCGTCGCCTTCGACGCAACCGGCGTCGCGCCGCGCTGGACGGCCGCCGGCCGGGACGAGGTCGACGTTGCGATCAAGTACGCCGAGTCCGCCGGGTACGCCGCCTACCGCTACCGGCACGAGCCCGATCGCAAGAGGCTGACGCTGGACCTGACAGGCAGCGGCGAGCGCTTCGTCTGCCACGTGCTGCTGCCGGAAGGGGCGCGCGCGGCCACGGGCGTGACCTGCAACGGATCCGCGATCCCATTCGACAGCGTGCAGGTCGGCGGCTCGCGCTACGCGGACTTCGAGCTGAAGGCATGCGGGACGTGCCGGCTGGGGATAGGGTACGAGTGAGTCGTGCGGCCGAGGCGCCTCACTCCGGCGTCCTCTCGGCGACCAGGACGGTGATGTTGTCGCGCCCGTCGACGGCCCGTGCCGTCCCCACCAGGGCCTGGCAGGCCGTCTCGATGTCCTTTGCGCCGGCCATCAGGCGTTCGATCCGCTCGTCCGGCAGGCTGTCAGTGAGGCCATCGGTGCACAGCATCAGCCAGTCCCCGTGTTTCATCCTGATGGTCCGCAGGCCCGCCTGCGAGTTTCCCCCCATGCCCACGTACCGCAGCAGTTGGCCCCTCATGGGGTGATGCTGCGCGTCTTCCTGGCTGATGAGCCTGCGGCCAAGCAGGATGCCGACCAGCGAGTGGTCTTCGGTCAGGCGCTCCAGCGTGCCGTCGCGCAGCAAGTAGGCCCGGCTGTCGCCCATGTGGGCAATGTGCGCCAGGGGGCCGCGCACGAGCGCAACGGCGATCGTCGCCCCCATCTTGGTGCGCGGCCCCAGCTCGAGGCTGCGTTCCCTCATCCGATGGTTCATGGCAGCCAGGGTGTCCCTAAGGCCGTCTTCCACCTCCTTGATGGACGGCTCCCGAAGGTGCTCCACGTGGTCGGCCGTCAGTCGGGGGAGCCATTCCATCGCCAGGCTGGACGCCACCTCCCCTGCGGACTCACCACCCATCCCGTCGGAGACGGCCAGCAGGCCCTGTTCGGGAAGGGCCAGGCACGCGTCCTCGTTGTTCTCCCGGATGCGCCCTATATCGCTGGCCCAGCAGACGTGCAGAACCTCGCCGCTGGCGCACCCGGCCGCTCTCTCTTCAGTCACTCCATCCTCCCAGGGAAGGGGCCAGTCGCCTTCCACTGACTCCTTGGCAGCAAGGCGCGTGCCCTCGGCTCTCCCGATGCACTTGCGCCTTCGGCGCCATCACACAATATACCAGAGGCGGAGGCCGTGAGCCAAGCCTCAACCGGGACCAAAGGGGAAGCCGGCACAGGCTCAGGTGGGACCTTCAGCAGGCGGCAGAGGATCAAGCAAGTCGCCGAGACACGCGGGCGAACGTGCCGCGCCGAATGCGGGCTGTGCTCCTCCCGGCGGACGGCACGCGCCGCTTGCCAACGAGCACCTAATCCTCCTCCAGGTCGCTCGCCAGGTCGCTGGGGGGCTCGTCTTGCTGCCGGGAAAGCTGAGGGTCGAAGTCCGTCTCGTCGTCTTCCTGCACGGGGCTCTTCTGTTCCGGCTCCTGGACGGGCTCCTCCTGCTCGACATGGCTCGGAGGCGCCTCCCTGGTGGCATCTTCGTAGGCCCCGCCCAGCAAGCCCGCGACCTCGTCCATGCTGCCGGGCCGCTGGGCGGGATCGCTCCTGAAGCATTTGGCGAGCAGCTCGGCCACGCGCCCGGGCATGAGGGCGATGCCGGGCCGGGCCGGGCCGGTCTGCATGTAGCGCCTGAAAGCGCCGGGCACCTTCGAGCCGGTCGGCCAGGTCACCCGCCCGACGAACATGTGCAGCATGCTGACGGCGAACGACCACACGTCCGTCGAGCGCGTGAGCTCCTCCTCGCCGACGGACTGCTCGGGTGAGGCGTAGGCCCTGGTCTTCGCCTGCGACTCGCCGTACTTCCACACCTTCACGAGGCCGGAGTCGCATATCAGCACGTTGGCGGGCTTGACGTTGTAGTGTACCTGCGCGTGTTGGTGGAGCCACGCGATTCCCTTTGCCACCTGCACGGCCACGTCGAGCATATCGCGCAGGTCGTTGAGGGTCCCGTCGTAGATGGCGGAATCCCACCCCCGGCCGCTCACGTCGTCAGCGACAAGGAAGGGCATTCCCCCATCGTACGCCAGTCCGTGGTAGGTCAGGACGTTCTCGTGCGGGGGCACGGAGAGCACGGTCCTGCCGTACTGCTCGAACCATTCCTGCCCGCCCTGCGCGGCCAGCGTGCGCGGGCTGGGACGCAGCGCCAGCGAGAAAACGCCGCGGACCAGGTCCTGCATCCGGTAGAGATGGCAGGTCCCCGACTGCCGCACGCACTCCTTGACGCGGTACCTCTGGGCCAGTACCTGTTGGTCTTCCCAGGCCGCCAGGATCTTCGGTTGTTCGCTTTCCGGCTGCATCTTCACCCCCCATGCGCGCCCGCCGACCCCATGTGCGGGCACCGCCCTAAGGGCCCGCCGCTTTCAGCAAGGGATTATACGCCACATCAGCCCTCGTGTGAAGGCCTTCCTTCGCGCCAAGTCCACTTCCTCCCGCTCGCCGCCTTCGGCGAGCGCCGCCCGGCGCCACGAACGCTCACCAGCGGTAGTAGCGGTACGGATCGTCGTCCGCCTCCGGGTCGTCCACGTAGTAGCTTTCCTGCCACCGGCCCGGCGCCTGGATGGCGACCGGCCCGCGCACGATGCCTCCGGTCAGGTACGTATCGTTGACCCGCACGGCAAGCACGTTGCCGCTCTCCTTGAGCAGTCCGCGCGGTATCGGGTACCGCCGCTCGACGCTCCAGTGGTCATTGGGATTCGTCTCGTTCGTCACGCTGCCGATCAGGTTGCCGTTTAGATACGTCCAGTCCTCGTCGTCCACAGCGCCGATGACAAGCAGCAGGTCAGCGTCCGGCGGCACCGCGCGCAGGTCGAACGCGGTGCGGTACCAGAAGACGCCGTTGTAATCGGCGAGCTCGGGGCGCTGGCTTTCCCAGGTCGCGGCCACTCTGATGCCGGGCCAATCGCCGTCATCGAAGTCCGGCGACTGCCAGCCCTCCTTGAGCCCGACGTCGTCCGGGTCGGTCCGCCCGCGCCAGCCCGCCGTCAGGTCCGGCAGCACCATAGCAGGCTTGGCCCAGTAACGCAACAGCGGCGTATCCATCGGCGCGCCCAGGTTTCCCAGGATGCGGCCCAGCAGGCAGGCCGTGCGGCGGTAGGTCATGCGGTCGTGGTCGAAGTCGGCCGGATCGAACATCCAGGGCGCCACCTGGCAGAAGACGACCTTGCCCCCGCCTAGATCGGCCGCAGCCAGCAGGCCCCGCTCGTCGGCCGTGCCAGGCCCCGAGAGCAGCGGCAGATCCCTGAAGTTGCGGAAGTGCGTCTCGGCGTTGCTCAGCCCTTGGAATGCCGGCTCGCGAACGGGCAGCTTCAGGCGCGAACTTGCCACGGTCTGAACTCCGCAAGCGACGCCGACCGGAGCGCGCGTGAGCGCCGCCTCGTCGTTGCCCACGAGCAGCAGGCTCAGGCCGCCCTTCACGGCGGCCTCCAGTTCGGCGCGAGCCGGCCCCTCCGCTCCCGGCCCGAGCACCAGCAGGTCGCCCGCGCCCAGGTCGGCGCCGGCCGGGCGCTGCGGCTTGAGGCCGAGCTTCGCCAGCGCCTCCGCCCCGTCCGGGCTTCCGGCGTAGTAGACCCGCGTGGCCTGCGCGGGCTGCGGGGAGACGCAGTAGCGCACCAGGTTCAGGACCAGCCTGCGCGCGGCGGGGTCCTGCTCGGTGCGGCCCGTCACGTCCATCTGGCAGAAGACGACGGTTCCTTTCCCCTGCCTGAGCTGGAGGATGGGGGCATATTGGAGGTCGAAACCGCCGTCCACGATCGGCAGGAAGTCGCCCCTGGCCGGCTTCTCGATCAGCGCGGTGGCGACGTTGCCGCCGTTGCCGCAGCGCCAGACCCGGGAGTTGATGAAACCGCACCAGCGCACGTGCGGATAGCTGTCGTAGCCGCCGGCCTCCTCCATGTAGGGCGGGCAAAGGGTGGCGTCCCCGCGCCAGTCGCACAGGTTCTCGGCGGAAAGGCCGTCAAGGATCGGATGGCCGGGCACGCGCGGGAAGACCCGCCGCAGGCCGTAGACCTGCGTTCGGAAGCCAAGGCGGTCGCTGAGCGCGTGCTCCGTCTGCTCGAAGACGAGGACGTTCAGGCCGTCCAGCACGCGCGATATGTCCGGCGCGCCGCCGTCGGCGGAGAGCGCCTCGCGGCCGACGACGAGCAGGTCGCAATCGGACAGGTCCGCCGCGCTTTCGACCTTGACGAAGTCTATGCCGAGCTCAGACAGCGCCTCCGCCGTCTTGCCTGCCGGATCGTAGAGGGCGATCCGCCCGCGCACGCGTTCCTCCCCGACCGGGCCGAGCACGTGCACGTCCATGCCGTCCTGCTGGGCCCGGCCGTCCGGAAGCTCGACGGACAGGGAGAGCCGGTACGTGCCGGACTCGATGTCGCGCGGCAGGTCCGCAGCGATCAGCTCCTTGCGGATGCCGCCGGGCTCGATGCCACGCATCGTGCCCCGCCCTTCGGCCACGCCTTCCAGGGACCAGCGATACGGGCAGTCCACCGCGTGGCGAGAATCGTTGACGACGATCGCCTGCTTCTGAACGCGCTCGCCGGGATGAAAGTTGTGCCCCTCCTCGGTGAAGTCCTCGGCCTTGCCGCCCAGGTAGGCGAGCAGCGGCTGGTTGCAGCGCAGGAACGTTTGCCCGACGCAGCTCGGCTCCCAATCCTCCTCGGGATACCGGCTGGTCAGGTAGTCATCGCCGCCGATGGCGACGTCGGGGCTCAGGCCGGGCCGCTGGATGCCGTCCCAATCCGTGGCCAGGGGGATCGGGTCGCCCGACCGGTCGGCCTTGTGCCGCCAGAAGTCGGCCTGGTCCCAGGGCAGCATTGCGGACATGCCCCACGTGCGGTGCGCGGGCCAGTTCTTCGAGGCGTACAGGCTCTTGATCTCGAGCACGTTCCGCTCGCGATCGCCAAAGTGGGTGAGCAGGTTCCAGTAGCCGAACGGCTGGTTCGCCTCCCAGAAGTGCAGCTCCGTCTTGAGGCACGCCTCGTCGCTGGCGTCGAACTCGTATGCGTCGTCGCCCTTGAACGTGGCGGCGAACTCGTGCGTCCATGCCTGCTGCATGACGCTGGCGCGCCAGATGAACTGCGGCCCCCGGTAGCTCGACCACGACGCGATGTGAGGCAGGCCCCACTCCACGAAGAAGAACGGCTTGACGCCTTCCGTGGCCCAGATGGCGAGCCAGCGCGAGCGCTCCCGGATGGGCGCCCAGTTCAGGTAGCAGTTCAGCGTGATGAAGCTGCCCAGGTTGCCCGACTGATGGTGGTAGACCGGCCGGGTGGGATCCAGCGATTCGGCGGTCTGCTGCGCGATGAGGGCCTGCTCGCGGTTGCGGTTGGCGGGGCCCGGATCGCGGCCGTCCAGGAGCGCCGGGTCCTGATCGCCCTGGTAGCCGGTCGCGTTGTGGTTCATCGTGTAGAGCACGACCGACGGATGATGGCGGACCTGCCCGACGATCCAGCCGGCCAGGTCGCGGTACCCCTCGCGCACCTCGGGCTCGTCCAGCCTCCAGCCGAACTGGCTGCAATGCGGCAGGCTGAAGGCCAGCAGCATCCCCTCCCGGTCGGCTGCGCGGAGCATGTCCTGGAAGTAGCCCACCTCCCCGACCTGGAAGTGGTAGTTGCCCATGATGAAGAAGTTGAACCCGTACTTCTTCATGCGGCGATAGGTGTTCGCTGCGCCTCCCAGCGAGCCGGCGTCGGCCGTCTGCGCGTTATTCAGGTCCAGCGCACGCAGATGGATCCGCTTCCCGTTCATGTAGAGGTCCCGGCCCTTGATCCGGAAGTCGCGGAACCCGAACTCGACGGGCAGCGCCTCGTCCAGGACGCCGCCCCCTCGATCCAGCAGCGCCAGGCGCAGCGTGCAGAGCTTCGGGTCGTCGATCTCCCACAACGGCGGGTCGGCCCAGCGCGAGCCGAAGGTCAGGCGGCCATCCGCCAGGTCCGCCTGCGAGAACGGATCGCTTGCGAACTCCTTGACGGTCCGCCCCTCACGCTCGACGCGCGCCCTCAGGCGAAAGCCGTCGCCCTCCGGCAGGGCCAGCTTCGCGTCGATCTCGATCTGTTCGTCCTCGACCGACGGTCGCACGAAGACGTCCTCGATGCCGCCCGCCGTCGGGCCGGAGAGCAGAAAGACGTCCCCGCAGAGCCCGCGGAAGCTCAGCTCGGACTCCACCTCGAAGACGCGGTCCGGTCCCATGAAGCTCTGCGTCGCCGTGTCGCGCGGCAGCGCCATCACCAGCACGCTCAGCGTGTGCTTCGCGCCGGCGCGGCAAAGCCCCGTCACATCCAGCGTCCCGCCCGGCCAGAGCACGTGGCCGGCCGCCTGCCCGTCGACGAACGCGTCTGCGCGGCTCTGGACCAGGTCGAACTGGAGCTCGATCCTGCGGCCGTCCCAATCGGCGGGCACGGCGAACTCGCGCCGGTACCACGCCGCCCGCAGGGCGCCGAAGTCCGTCATCTCCCAGGCGGCAGCCGGCAGCACGCGCAGCGATCCGTCCCTCCGCCACGAGCCGGGCACCTTGAGATAGCCCCAGCCGGGGCCCTCGGGCGGCGAGGCGATCTCGCTCTCGGTCAGCGCGGGGCGCAACTGCCAGAGCCCGTTCAGGCATACCTCCTCGCGCATCTGCGAACTGAGGCGCCAGGCCTTCTCGATGTCCCACACGTGTTCGGCTCCTTGCGGGAGAGGCGCGTCGCGCAACGGCGGCGTGCGCTCGCCGCGCACGACGATGTCGTCGTAGTCCACGACGCCCTCCGCGGCGAAGTTGGCCGGGCCGATGCTCAGGAACTCCGCCCCGGGCGGCCGGATGAAGGTCCGCTCCATCCGGCGCCAGTCGAAGGTGCCCGTCCCCCGAAGCACGTCCGGCCACGGGTCCACGTGCCGGTGATCCGCGTCGTTCCAGCTCATCACCATGCGGGCGTCATGGTAGCCCTCCGGGCCCATCTTGATCCCCTGGCACCGCATGCGGCAGCTCACGGACACGGCTACCCAGTCCGGCTCCAGGCGCAGCTCGAAGTTCGGCCCGCCGTAGGGCTTGATCCTGAGGAAGTGATTGCCGTCCTCCTCCATGAGCGCGGCCTCGGCCACGCGGGGCCAGCCGTCCGGATAGCCGTCGGCGTCGGCGTCCGCTTCGAGGTCGCCGTTGGGGATCAGGTTCGCGGACATGTAGTCTTCGTCTTGCGCGCGCGCCCTTCCACACAAGACCGAAAGCAGCAGCACGAGCGCCCAGAGAAGAGAGCTCATCCCGCGCGGCATGGCCGACCTCCCAAGTGATGACATAGCTCCGCAGAGCGGCCCCATTGTATGGCCGCCGTCCGCCGCGTCAACCGCCGGCACGCGACCGCCGGCACCCCGGGCGGCGCGCTACCGCCCGCGCCCGAGGGCCAGCGCCTCCGTGCGCACCCGTTCCAGCCGCTTCAGCAGGCCCTCGCCTTCCCCGATGCGGTAGCCGAAGTGGATCGCCGCCGGGCCTTCCTTCTCGTATCGCTCCCCGGGCGCCAACTGCACGTCCAACGCTTGCCGGCAGTCGGAATGGAACCCGTCCCTGTCCTTCCAGTAATAGATCGCAAGCTCGGGCGAAAGTGCGGTCACGGCCTGGCCGAGGCCGACCTGCGCGTCCTCCCAGCCGCCGACGGGCACGTAGAAGTTCGGCACGTTCACCGTCGCCTCCTCGTCCCCCGCCGGGTCGCCGCCGATGGCGGGCGCCGTGTAGTGGAAGAGGCCGGCCAGCTTCCACGGACGCGCGTCGGCGTTCTCGACCCAGAGGCTCTGCGCCGCGAACCAGCCGCAGGACTCCCTCGGCACCCAGAAGCGCCATCCCGCCCGGTACGCCGGCGGCTCGTCCGTCTGCGGGGCCCTCCGCCCGGCCTGCGGATCAAACGTCGTGATGGCCTGCCCGCCGGCGCGGCGGCTCACCGTCACGTCGACCACGACGAAGTCGGCGTCCTCGCGCACAGCGGTCACGGCCGTGGCGTCCGGGCGGGTCCACAGGTTACCCGGCGCCTGCTGCTGTATCAGGGGTTGATAGGCGCCGAGCGGCACGCCCTCGAACCGCATGACCCACGCGTCCGGGCCGGTCCCGCTCTCCAGCTCGAGCGGGCCGGTGCGCAGCACCAGCGGCAGGGCCGGACCCTCCGCGGAGACGGGCGGCGGCTGACGGGTCCAGACCGCCACTGCTCCCGGCTCGTATACGGAATCCAGCTTCCCTGCCAGGTGGAGCTCGCACGCCCTCGGGTTCAGCTCAGCGACAGTGGCCGTGAGCTCAGGCCACGGCTCGTCGCGCTCGTTGACCAGGCCGTAGTTGCTGTCCTCCGGGAACGTGCTGCTGATGCCAAGCGCCGGCTCGTCCACGTACATGAAGTAGTCCGATCCCACGAAGAACGGCAGGCTGAATAGCGTGCCCTGGAAGAACCCGTAGCAGCGGGCCTTCTGCATCTGCGTGGCGACGCGCATCCCCGCCCCGTGCCTGCACGGTAGGCCGCTGTCCAGGGCCGGGAAACTCCACTCCGTCATGAACAGCGGCTTGCCGGCCTGCTCGTAGATCTCACGGTAGGACTCGACCAGGTCGCTCGGCACGCCGCGGTCCACGTCGATGCGCGGGTAGCTGTTGAACGAGACCACGTCGCAGTACTTCGCGCACACGTCCCAGACGCCGGGGGACCAGCCGGCGAAGCGGCACCCGAGGACGAGATGGTTCGGGTCGTGCCGCCGGATGGCCTCCGTGCATTCCTTGAAGTAGCGTTCGGCCACCAGGCGCACGTAGTCCCGGGCCATAGCCCGCGCTTGCTCGGTCTTCGGGTCGGCGGGATCGGTCGAGGCGGCCAGCTCCTCGAACGATGCGTATCCCGTGCCGAACGCCCGGTTGAACGCATCGACGGCAGGGCAGCGCTTGCGCACGACCTGCATCCAGGCCTGCTTGGCGGAGTGATCGGCGGGCTTGCGCCACGTCTCGGTCCAGAGGCCGAACTCGTTCTGCCAGTTGCCCAGGCCGCCGAACCACTGGAGCTCGTTGTCCAGGAAGTAGCCGATCAGCCACGGGTCGTCCCGGTTCGGGGCGCAGACCTTGCGCGCCGTCGCGTCGCAGTGGCGCGGCCAGCGCGGAGAGAACACGTTCGGGAAGCCCGTCCACGTTGTGCGCGGGACGATGTCGTCTACGTCGGCGAAGCTGCGGCCGGCCTCCAGCCACTCCGTGTGGGCGAAGTGCGTGTAGCGCAGGCGCTTGGAGTGGCCCGCCGGCAGCGTGTTGAATCCCCAGCCGCGCAGCCGTTCGCCGACGGCCCTCGCCCAGGTCTCCTCGCTGCCATACTTCTGCTCGACAAAGCGGTGGTGCGGGGCGTAGCCCAGCTTCTCGCACCAGTGCGCGTCGTAGTTCACGTGGTCGGTGCCGACCATGAAGAAGCCGAGCCCGTTCGGGTCGATCAGCCACCAGGCGTCATCGTGCTTCTCGGTATGGAAGAAGCCCGTCTTCTGGCCGCGCACCTGCGGGCAGCCGGGCACGTTGTAGGGCGGATACTCGTTGACTTGCTGCTGCTCTTCCGGGGCAGGAACCATGTCTGTCACCTCTGCTCGCACGTCGTCGAAATGGCCCGCCAGCAGCGAAGCTTCGAGCGCGGGCCGGCCGGCCTTCACGGCGGGCTTGCCCTCGTCGAAGGCGAAGCCCAGATGCCGCCGCGGCGTCCCGTCGGCGTCGGCGACGGTCCCCTCGATGCCGTCAGGCGAAAGGCTGATGCTCAGCCGGCAGGGGCGGCCGTAGTCCCACTGGAAGCCACCCCCCTCGTCTTGTGTGCGCCGAAGGGCCGTCGGGCCCTCGTAGTTGGCGAGCCAGCGTCCCGCGTAGGACTCGGTCAGCTCCACGAAGCGACCCAACTCGTTTCCCTCCGGCGCCTGCACGAGGCCGAGGTGCCAGTAGTTGCCGTCGTCGCTCCGGACCGCCACGCCCGCCACGGCCCAGCCGGTCCCCTTGCGGCCGTCGATCTGCACGGTCGCCTCGACGACGACGCGGCGGCCGTGCGGAAGCCTCTGGAGGACCAGGAAGCTCCTCTCGCCGCCGTCGAAACCCATCGTCCCATCCCTGACGGCCCATGCGGCCGAGTCCGGCGTCCACGCCGGCTCGCCCGCCGACCAGTCCGGGTAATCGAAGCCGTCCCGCCATTCTTCGGCGACGCAGGTCGCCGCGCCTGGAATCAGGAGCGCGCACAGCGCCAGCAGCAAGAGCGGCGTTTTCCTCATTGTCCAGTCCCCCCGGCACCCCTGCGTGGGATCGAGCGCCGCCATCGTAACTTGGCGGGCATTTCATGGCAAATGCCCGGGCGGGCGCCGGGAGGCAGCCGTTCGACTCGGCCCGCGCTTCCTGATATGCTCTGTCCGCCGGAGGGTGCACTCAAGCGAGAGGCGACCGATGAATCGCTGGCCGGGACTGATGGGCTGGCTGCTGTTGACGGCGATCTGCGCCGCAGCCGTCGCGGCCCAGGATGCGCCCGAGCAGTATCGCGTGCGCGGGCGCCGCGCGGCGCCGGATCCCTACCTCGGCGACCCGGGGTTGAGCGCCCCGGGCGCCTCAGCGTTTGATGCCGCCGAGGCGGAAACGGCGCGCGGGTTCGTCGTCTTCACCCGGCCGCCGACGGACGTCGTCATGCCCGATTACGTGCCGACCGCGGCGGATCGGTGCGCCGCCCTGGAGGCGCGGGACTGCCCCGGCCAGTACGGTCCGATCACGTTCTGCGTCCTGGCGCTGCGGGCGGGCGAGTTCTCCGTGGGCGTGGGTGATCTGGCCAGCGCGGCGGGCGGGCGCATCGCCGCGCCGAACATGGACGTGCGCGCTGTCCGCTACGTGAAAGTGACGGCAGGAAGCGAGGCCCAGACCATCCCGCTGCTTATCGAGGCAGCCGAGAGCACGCGCGTCGCCGCGAACCGCCTGCAGCAGTTCTGGATCACCTACTACGTTCCCGAGGACACCGCGCCCGGCGTCTACGAGGGACAGGTGCGGGTCCTGGTGGACGGCGAGTCCAGGCTGGAGATCCCGCTCCGGCTTCGCGTGAACCCCTTCAGGCTCGTCGAGCCCGACGTGGCCATCTACATCTATTACTCCCCCTCGGCGGACCCTTCGGACGTCGGCCTGGTCCGCAAGGAACTCGTCGACCAGCGCTGCCACGGCATGAACATCAGCTTCATCTCGCTGCCGGTCACAAGCGACGGGGACCTGTCGCGCGAAGCACTCGCTCCGTTCCTCGATGCTTACGCATCCGCCGGCTTCGCCCGACCCGAGGTCCACGCGGACCTCTGGAACCGGATTACCTCGGAATGGCTGAACACGCCCGACCGTTCGATCGGCATGTACGGCCCGTGGTTCCGCTACTATCCTTTCAGCAGGGAGCTTGACGAACGCTACGTCAGCACGGTGCAGATGATCCGCGACGAAGCGAAGGCGCGCGGGCTCGGGCTCGTCCTGGCCGTCGCAGACGAGGCCGGCAGCCATCCGTGGACCATCGAAGCCGCGCAGCATTACAGCGACCTGCTCAAGCGCGAAGTGCCGGACGTCGTGCGCGAGCTGACCGTGGGCGGCGGGTGGGCGATGGGCGAGTCCGAAGACGAGCTCTGGCGCGGCCGCATCCAGATCTGGAGCACCAACCGGTGGCTGCCGGACAAGCTCGACATCGTCCGCAGGGACGATCCGAACGCGGTGATCCAGCTCTACAACATGGCCGGGAAGGGCTCCTCACCCGGCGGCCTTCAGTCCACGCGCATCTTCTACGGCTTCTTCAACTGGAAGGCAGAGGCCGCCGGGGTCGCGCAGTGGGTCTACTGGTACTCGTCCACGCCGGAGCACAACTACGTCTGGCCGGCCGAAGAACCCGCTGAGGGCAAGGTGCCGACGCTGAGCTGGGAAGCCGTGCGCGAGGGCGCAAAGGACCGCCGCTACCTGGCCACCCTGGAGGAGCGCCTGAAGGGCCGGAACGACGAGACGGCCGGACAGGCCCGCAGATTCCTCGAGGAGGTGGCGGCGCAGATCGAACTGCGTACTGGCAACTACGACCCCATAGACGGCGGCCGCGTGCCCGCGCATCCGCCCGGCACCTACGACCGCTGGCGGGCGCGGATCGCCGACTTCATCGAGGCGCTCGCGCCATGAGCCCGGGCCTCAAGTGCCCTCCGATTCCGAAGTATGCTTGCGGATGCCCGGTGCTCCTGCTCTGCCTCCTCGTTTGCATCGGGAGGACTCCCATGCCTTGCGCAGCAAACCCGAAAGGAACGGAAGACGGACGCATGGCGCATGGACTCAAGCGGCTGGCGTGGTGGCTCGCTGCCGCCGGCCTGCTGGTGGCCGCGGTGCCCGGGAGCGGCGACGAGGAAGCGCCGCTCCTGATCGGGACCGACTGGCCGCACGACGCGGGCGAGAACGTCAAGCAGCTCTTCCACGAGGCGGGCTTCAACTTCGTCCGCGTGGCCGGAGGCGGCTACGCGTGGGCCACGGAGGGGAACAAGTCGGCGGTCGAGGAGCTCAAGAGAAGCGGAGTGAAAGTGCTGCTCCAGCTCGGCAGCCACTATCCCTCAGCGGACTACTTCCGGTTCAGGGACAGCTGGCTCGTCGACCAGAAGGGCGAGACCGGCGTCGAGGACCGCAGCGCGTGGGCCATCTCCTACTCGGGCAAGAACTGGCCCCAGTACTCCTACGCCAGCGAAGAGGTGCGCCGGCAGATGGAGGTGGACTTCCCGGCCTACCTGAACGAGCTCAAGGGGTCCGGCAACGTCATCGGCCTGAACCTGCACAACGAGCCGGGGCTGCACTGGCTGACCGACCGCATCTTCGACTACAGCCCGCCGGCGATCGGCAAGTTCCGCGCCTGGCTGAAGGACCGCTACGGAACGGTCGAGCGCCTGAACGAGGCGTGGGGCGCTGCGTTCGATTCGTTCGATTCGGTCGAGCCGCCGCGCGAGGAGCCGCCCGTCCAAAACCTGGCCGCATGGCTCGACTGGCGGCGCGCCAACGTGGACTTCATCCGGGCCTTCCTCCAGTGGGAGACGGTGCTCGCCCGGCGCACGTGGCCCGGCCTGCCCGTGACCACCAACATGGCGGGCCCGCTCGACTGGTGGCATCCCTGGCGGTGCGCGGACAACTTCCTCTTCACCCAGGGCATGGACGTCGCGGGCGTCGACATCTATCCCTCCGAGTGGGCTCCACGCCACTTCGCGGGCTACACCATGGACATGACGGCGGGCGTGGCCCAGGGCCGCCCCGTCTACGTCATCGAGTGCGAGGTCTACAGCCCGCAGAAGTGGCCCCATCTGACCGAGGAGCAACGGGCCGCCATGCTGCGAAGCGAGGTCTGGACCTACCTGGGGCACGGCGCGCGCGGCGTCCTCCTGTGGGGCCTCAGCGGTCGCGAGGAGAACGACCTTACGCGGGGCGAGTACAACCCGCGCGTCGAGGCCATGCGCGAGATCACGCACCTTTGCCGGATGCTGCGGCTGGGCGGCTTCCACAGGCAGAAGGCCGAGGTCGCCGTCGTGGTCGACCCGGATTCCTACTTCTACTTCTGCGGCAAGGAGGGCCCGCCCTACTTCCTCGACAAGGCCGGCATGGGCATGTACGGCGCCGCGAGGGACAACGGCTACCAGGTCGACGTGATCTTCGCCGACCAGGTGCGGCTCGGCGCGGCGGGCGGCTACAAGGTGCTCCTGCTGCCCTGCCAGGCCATGATGGAAGCGCCGCTCGCGGGGCGGCTCACGGAGTTCGTGCGCGGCGGGGGGCTGCTGATCGCGGAGGCCCCGTTCGCGGAAGTCGACGAGCACGGCCGCGCCGTGGAAGCCATGCCGGGATGCGGGCTGGACGCCGTCTTTGGCATCCGTACGGGCGAGACCGAACGCGAGCCCGAGACGATCCAGGCCGGTGACGCCGAAATGAGCGTGTGGCGCTTCCGCCGCGACGTCCAGCAGACCGGCGGGGAAGTGATCGGACGATTCGCCGACGGAACGCCAGCCGTCACCGTGAACGGGTTCGGCGAGGGCCATGCCGTCTACGTCGCCTCGACCGTGAGCATGCCGTACTGCGACGGCTGGGGCACGTGGGCCCGGCCGGGCCTGAGGGAGCTGGTCCGCTCCCTCATCGAAAGCCACGCGCCGTCCGTGCCGCGCGTTGAGGTGATGCACGAGGGAGACGCCTGCCTGGACGTCAGCCTGCTCGAGGATGCGAAGGGAAACCGCCTGGTCATAATCACGGTTCCCTCGGACGGAGGCAAGCCAATCTCGCCGGTTCAGGGCGTCCGCGTCTCCCTCCCCGCCGATCAGCTTGAGGGCGTGGAGCAGGTCCTGGCGCTCTGCCCGACTGCCACGCTGGACGGACACGTCTGGCAGGTGGCCGGACTGCTCGACGTCAACCGGCAGGACGGGCGGGCCACGATCAAAGGCGACGGCGTGGACTCGGCGGTAGTGGTCTTGCTGGCCAGAGACGTGTCTCCCTTCGCGTGGCTCATAGTCCCGAAGGAGGCTGAGAAGGGAACCGAGTTCTCCGTACTCGCCGGCTGCCTGAATGCATCACCGCGCGCGGTTGCCGGCACGGCGGACCTGATCCTGCCCGAGGGGGTCGAGAACCTGACCGGCCCGCAGCCTATCAGCGCCGAGGCCGGGGAAGGCGCAAGGGTGGAGTTCAAAGTCAGGGCGCCGGGCTCGGCACAGCGGCTCGTCGTGAAGGCATGCCTCCGGCTGGAGGGACCCGACGCAGAGCCCATCGTGAGCGTCCCGCTGGACGTCTACGTGAAGTGACCGCGTGGACGGCGCATCACGGCCTCGCGTAGCCCGGCTGCTGCGTGACGACTTCGATGAAGGCCAGCATGTTCTGAAGCGGCACGTCGCGGGGGACGGCGTGCGCGGGCGCGAAGATGTAGCCCCCGTCCCGGCCCAGGTCCAGCAGGTGGCGGGTGGCGCGCCGCACGTCGTCCGGCGTCCCGTAAGGCAGCGTCTTCTGCGTGGAGAGGCCCCCGTGGAAGGCCAGCCGCCCCCGGTACTTCCTCATCAGGCCGTCCACGTCCATCACCTCGGGCTGGAACGGATTGAAGCAGTTCAGCCCGATCGCGATCAGGTCGTCGAGCAGCTCGTCCACCTTGCCGCACGAGTGGATGGTGACGAATTTGCCCGCGTCGCGCACGACGCCGTACATCCGCGCGAGCACCGGGTAGATGAACTCGTGCCAGATCCTCGGCCCCATCTGGAGGCCGCGCTGCTGGCCCCAATCGTCGCCGAAGTGCACGGCGTCGATGTCGTGCTTCAGGGCCTCCTCGACCCGCGCGACGTTGAAGTCCGCGATGGCGTTCAGGAGCTCATGAACGAAGGCCGGATGGTCGTAGAAGTCCATCATCAGGTTACTCATGCCGCGCAGCGTCCAGGCCCTCTCGTAGAGCGAGAAGCCGATGTTGAAGACGCGGAACCGGTCGCCGTGCTCGCGGATCCTGTCGGGGATGCCCTCGAAGAAGCGCGCACTGCGCGGATCGGGGAACTCATAGCCCTCCAGCGTCGCCTCGGGCAGCACGCAGCCCTTCACGTTGCCGATGTCTTTGTCGATGCTCCTGTCCCAGACCACGCCGAAGATGTCCCGGACGCAGTTGTCCCCGACGTCCGTGAAGAACCCGACGCCGCTTCCCAGGCCCAGGAAGTGGTCCTGGAGCACGGGATCGAGATCGGACGTGCCGAAATGGTCGACGAGCTTCCGTTGCGCGTCCACCGTGAAGCCGAACGACCACGGCACGTAGGGCGGCCTGCCGCCCTCCAGCACCGTCCTGATGACCTCCCGCTTCGTCATCGCCGCCGGGCCTCCCTACGCCTGTCCGCTCTGGACCAGCCGGACGAAGTGCTCGAAGCTGCGGTCGTACGTCTTCTCCGCGTCCGGCGGGAAGCAGCAGCCGGGCAGTTCCCTGTGCGACAGGTGGTATTGCAGGCACTCGCAGCAGATCCCCTGGCGCGAGCAGCTCGAGTACGTGCACTTACATCTCCTCAGGTTCTCCTGCTTCTTGCACTCCATCGGGACTGGCTCCTCCTTGCGGTCCTGGTCCGGGCCCGCCGACTGCCGGGCGTGAGGTCGCATTCTAGAGCCTGGCCGGCGGTCGGGCAAGTCCCCGCAGGCGGTCCGGCGCGGCGCGCCGTTGGCTTGACACGCCGGCGGGCGCCGCGTAGATTGGCGCTTCGCTTTGCGCCGGGAAGGCTTCTCTGAAGGCAAGGGGATGGAGATGGCCGAAGGCAAGATGCCGCTCGGGGTGTTCGTGTCCGCAGGCGCCGGCCTGGGTGCCTCGATCGAGAGGGTGGTGGGGCTCGGAGTCCCCACGGTGCAGTTGCACGCGCCCGGCCCGGAGTCCCGAACGAAGGAGCGGGCCCGGGAGGTCAAGAAGGCGTTCGCCGACGCCCGGATCAAGATCACGCTCGTCTTCTGCGGTTATCCCGGCGAGAGCTACCAGACGATCCAGATCGTCAGGGACACGGTCGGGCTGGTGCCGCCCGCCACGCGTGCGGAACGGCTCGCACAGACCAAGCGGATCGCGGACTTCGCCTCGTGGCTCGGGGCGCCCGGCATCGGCGTGCACGTCGGCTTCGTCAGCGAGGAGCACGATTCGCCCGAGTTCGCCGGGGCCGTGGACGTGGTCGGCAAGGTGGCCGACCATTGCGCGAGACTCGGGCTGACGATGAACCTGGAGACCGGCCAGGAGACGGCGGACACGCTGCTGTGCCTGCTCGAGGCGGTCGGACGCGATAACCTGGGTGTGAATTTCGACCCCGCCAACATGATCCTTTACGGCAGCGGCGAGCCGCTCGAGGCCCTGCGCAAGGTGGGCGCTTACGTCAGGAGCTGCCACTGCAAGGACGGCACCTGGAGCGACAGCCCGGGGGAGGAGTGGGGACTGGAGGTGCCGCTCGGCCAGGGCGCCGTGGGCATCGAGAACTTCGTCGCCACGCTTGACGGGCTCGGTTACGCCGGCCCGCTGACGATCGAGCGCGAGGTCAGCGGCGAGCGCCAGATGACCGACATCAAGGCCGGCATCCAGCTGCTGAAAGGCATCAAGGCCAAGCTCGGGATCGGCTGAAGGCAATAGGGGCAGGAAAGAGGCAGCAATCCCGGCCTTTACCGTTCCGGCTTCTGCCTTCCCGCTGCGCAGCGGCCGGTGTAGTGCGGCCTGTGCAACTCCAGGATTGGCGTGATCGATTGAGATGGCCAAGGGCCTGACACCGCGCAACGAGGACTACGCCCGCTGGTACAACGAGATCGTCCAGCTAGCCGAGCTGGCCGACTACGCGCCGGTGCGCGGCTGCATGGTGATCCGTCCCTACGGCTACGCCCTGTGGGAGAACGTGCGGGCAGGGCTCGACCGCCGCTTCAAGCAGACGGGCCACGAGAACGCCTACTTCCCGCTCTTCATCCCGCAGAGCTTCCTGGAGAAGGAGGCCGAGCACGTCGAGGGGTTCTCGCCCGAGCTGGCGGTCGTCACCATCGGCGGCGGCAAGGAGCTGGAGGAACCGCTGATCGTGCGGCCCACGTCCGAGACCATGATCGGCCACATGTACGCCAAGTGGATCCAGAGCTACCGCGACCTGCCCGTGTTGATCAACCAGTGGGCGAACGTCGTGCGGTGGGAGCTGCGTCCGCGGCTGTTCCTGAGGACGACCGAGTTCCTCTGGCAGGAGGGCCACACCGCCCACGCCACGCGCGAGGAGGCCGAGGCGGAGGCCCGGCGGATGCTGGACGTCTACGAAGACTTCGCCGAGAGCGAGGCTGCCGTGCCCGTCATCAAGGGCCGCAAGAGCGAGAGCGAGAAGTTCCCCGGCGCCGTCGTGAGCTACACCATCGAGGCCATGATGGGGGACGGCCGCGCGCTTCAGTCGGGCACGTCGCATGACCTGGGGGAGAACTTCGCCCGCGCCTTCGACATCACCTATCAGGACGCCGGCGGCGAGCTGCGCTACTGCTGGACGACCAGCTGGGGCCTGAGCACGCGGTTCATCGGCGCCATCGTCATGGTGCACGGCGACGACCAGGGCCTCATCCTGCCGCCGCGCCTGGCCCCCGTCCAGGCCGTCATCGTGCCCATATGGAAGAACGACGACGAGAAGGGATCCGTTCTGGAGGCCGCCGAGAAGGTGCGCGACACGCTCGGCGCGTTCCGGCTCAAGCTGGACGACCGCGAGCAGTTGACGCCCGGCTTCAAGTTCAACGACTGGGAGCTGAGGGGAGTGCCTCTGCGCATAGAGATCGGCCCCCGCGACGTGCGCAACGAGCGGGTCGTGCTGGCCCGCCGCGACCTGCCCGGGCGGGACGGCAAGAGCGACCTTCCCCTGGCCGACCTGGCCGAGGGCGTGGCCGACATGCTGGAGTCGATCCAGGCGGCCCTCCTTGAGCGTGCCATCGCGTTCCGGGAGGCCCACACGGCCGAGCCCGAGACCTACGACGACCTGTGCGCAGCCGTGGCGGAGGGGTTCGCGTCCGCGTGGTGGTGCGGCTCGGCGGACTGCGAAGCGAAGGTGAAGGCCGACACCACGGCCACCGTGCGTTGCATCCCCTTCGACCCAGCCGGCGGGGGCGGAGCCTGCGCCGTGTGCGGCTCGGAAGCCCGCCAGAAGGCCGTCTTCGCCCGGGCATACTGAGGGGGTCAGTTTCCGGCATTGCTCCCACGGGCGGTGCAGGGAGGCTGCGGCACATCCTTTGCACGCCGTTTCCAGAGGGGGCATACGGTGCGCCTTGAGACACTTCGCGGAGTTCCCGCGGGTTTGCTGCAAATGCGTCCCTTGAGATCACTCCTTTCCTTGCTGACGGGGCGCGAGCAATGAGGATCGGCTTCCATGGCAACGTTCTGGACGAGCCGCGGATACGCGCCGGTCTGATCGGCTGCGGCTCGCATTCGTTCAGGAACATCTGCCCCACGTTCCAGTTCGCCCCCGTCGAGCTCGTGGCCACGTGCGACCTGGTCGAGGAGAAGGCGCGCGCTTTCGCCGCCCAGTTCGGCGCGGCCTCGGCTTACGCGGACCACCGGCGGATGCTGGACGAGGAAGACCTGGGCGCCGTGTTCATCATCACGGGCTATAACGACGAGGGCCGGCCCCAGTATCCGGCACTGGCGGCGGACTGCCTGAAGGCCGGCTGCCACGTCTGGACGGAGAAGCCGCCGGCCGCTGCCTGCGCGGAGATCGAGGAGCTTCAACGCGCCGCAGAAGCGGCCGGCCGGTCGTGCATGGTCGGGTTCAAAAAGATGTTCATGCCCGCCAACGAGAAGGCGAAGGAGCTGACGGCGGAGGAGGAGTTCGGCACGGCCCAGCTTCTCACGTTGCAGTACCCCCAGTACGTGCCGTCGGAGGAGGAGTTCGAGGGATACCTGCGGTCACGCGAGCCCGTCCGCGCGGTCACGGGTTTCCTGGATCATCTGTGCCATCCTGCCTCGCTGCTCGTCTACCTGGCCGGCATGCCGCGGACGCTCTACTACGAACGCAGCGCGCGGGGTGCGGGGCTGGCCACGTTCGGTTTCGAGTCCGGGCTGATCGCCTCGCTCGCCCTGACTTACGGCGCCTCCCTGAACGCCGGCATGGAGAGGACCGTGATCGTGTCCGACCGGGGGCGGCACATCACCGTGGACAACAACGTGCGAGTCACGCTGCACCGGTCGCCGCCCGTGGGCTACGGGGACACGCCGAGCTTCTACGCAGGCACGACCGCCCAGGCCAGCGCGAGCTGGGAGCCTGAGTTCTCGCTCGGGCAGCTCTACAACAAGGGCCTGTTCCTGCTCGGCTACTACGGCGAGGTGAACGAGTTCGCGCGGGCCGTCATCGAGAGCCGGCCCCCGAGCAAGGGCACGTTGGATGATGCGTGGAACATAACGCAGATCTTCGAGGCGTTCGCCGAAGGTCCGCGGAGGTTGATAGACCTTTCGTAGACCCAGGCGGCCGCCGTGCCGCCTAAAGACAGGGAGGGGGATATGGGTGCGCCGTCTCGCGTCCGGAGGACAAGAGAATGGCCACCAAGCGGATTCGACTCAAGGTTGACCTGGCCGACACGGCCACGCCGTTCAGGCACTACTACGAGATGTGCGTAGGCAGCGGCCACGCCGCGCTGGTCCTGCGCGCCGACTGGCAGGCCCAGTTGCGCAAGTGCCGCGAAGAGCTCGGCTTCCGATACGTCCGGTTCCACGGGCTTCTGAACGACGACATGAGCGTCGTGCTGGGCACGCCCGGGAGGCCCGAGTACCACTTCCACAACGTCGACCTCATCTGCGACTTCCTGCTGGGCGTCGGCATGAGGCCGTTCGTCGAGCTCAGCTTCATGCCGTCGGTCCTGGCATCCGGCGCGCAGACTGCCTTCCACTACCGGGGAAACGTGACGCCGCCCCGCGACTTCGCGCAGTGGGAGGACCTGATCCGCGCCCTGGTCCAGCATCTGGCGGACCGCTACGGCCGGCGCGAGGTGACGCGCTGGTTCTTCGAGGTCTGGAACGAACCGAACCTGGACTACTTCTGGGCGGGCTCGCAGGAGGACTACTTCGAGCTCTACCGGCGCGCGGCGCTCGCAGTCAAGTCCGTGGACGCACACTTCCGCGTGGGCGGCCCCGCCACCGCCCGCGACGGCTGGGTGGCGGACCTGATTCAGTTCTGCAAGCGGAGCGACGTCCCGCTCGACTTCATCTCCACCCACCACTACCCCACCGACTTCGAGCGCGGGGCGGCTGAGGAGGAAAGCCTGGACGTGGCGGCGCTGCTCACCCGCGACCTGGAGGCGCGCATGGCCGAGGCGCCGCGCGGCATACTGACGCGGTGGGCCAGGCAGACCCGCGCGCACGCCGGCGGCCTGCCCCTCTACTACACCGAGTGGAGCAGCTCGCCCAGCTGCACGGACCGCTATCACGATGAAGCGTACGCCGCAGCCTTCATACTGAAGACCATTGCCGACAACGACGGGCTGGTGGCCGGGTATTCGTACTGGACCTTCAGCGACATCTTCGAGGAGGCGGGCATGCTGTCGCAGCCGTTCCACGGCGGCTTCGGGCTGCTGACCATCCACGGCATCGCCAAACCTGCCTACCAGGCGTACCGTTTCCTGCACGATCTGGGGCGGGAACGCCTGCCCGTTGTCGGAAAGGGCGGGACCGTCGAGGCAATGGCCACGATAGACGGCTCGGCCCTGCAAGTGCTCCTGTGGAACTGGGACGTGCCGGGCTCGGACCTGCCCGAGGCGCAGGTGAGGCTGGTGGCCGCAGACGCCGGCGGTCCCCTCGGCGCGACCGTCGAGCGGGTCGACGAGCATCACGCCAATCCGAAGGCGGCCTGGGAGGAGATGGGCAGCCCCGGCTACCTTACGGCCGCGCAGGTCGACGAGCTGAAGGCCGCAGCCGCGCCGCAGGTTGAGGAGGTGCCCGTCGAGCAGGACAAGGACGGGCAAGCCGTCACTCTCGACCTGCCCCCGTGGAGCATCGCGAGGCTGGTGCTGTCTCCCGCGAGGGCCTGAGCGACGCCCTGGGCCATCCGGCGCCGCTGCCTCACGCCCCGGGCGAGGCAACGCGCACGTAGCCGCCGTAGCCGAAGTAGAGGGCTACGACCACCAAGAGCACCGCGCAGACGCCCACCAGCCAGCGATAGCTTGCGTCCGACAGAAGCCGCCGACCGTGGTGGACGGACTCCGAGACCGCGGCGTACCAGGCCAGGTCCGCCAGAACGTGGCCGGAGTAGAACACGGCGTAGCCGAGCGCGCCGAACGGGGCGGCGTTCGCCATGAAGCTCAGGCCCACCGTAGCCCACCACAGCGTGAAGTAGGGATTCGAGATCGACGTGAGCGCGCCGGCGGCCACGATCCGGGCGGCGTGCAAACCGAGGACAGGGGCGGACCCTTCGGCCCTTGTCGGCAGCCGCAGGCCCGGCAGCGCGCGCAGCATCAGCGCCCCCATGGCGAACAGGGCGGCCCCGCCCGCCAGTCCCACGATGCCGACGAACGCGTCGGAGCTGAGCCGCTCGCCCAGGCCGAAGATCAAGGCCAGCATCAGGGGTATCTCCACGATGGCATGGCCCGCAACGACCAGCGGCCCCACCCAGCGGCCGCGCTCGGCGCTCCATTTCACGGTCGCCAACAGCACCGGACCGGGCATCAGCGCTCCGGTGATCGCGGTCACGAAAGCCGTGACGAACAGGATGGAAAGCCCCATGTCCCCGTCTGCCGGAAGTGGCTCGGGCCGGAAGAGTTCCGCTTGCAGAAGCGGTTGAGACGCGACGGAGCTTCGGCTCGGTCGCCGCAACCGATTATACCGCACGGCCGAGCAGCAGCGCAGGCGAATCCGCCTCCCCCCCGCGCTCTGGAGAGACAGTCCCGTGCCGAGAGGCAAGCGCCCCGGCCGCCCCGTGCCGGACGGCCGGCTCGTTTGACAGCCCTAAAGGCCCTGCCTATAATAAGTCGTTTGCGAAATAAGTGTTGCGCAGTGGGGCGCACGGCTGCGCCGGCACCTGCCTGAGTGCGTTGGTTCGCACGGATTCTGCGGCGGGACGTCGTCTGCCGCCATCCCGTCTGATCGCGCGGGGCAGCCGTGCCCCGGTCGAACCGCCCCGGAGACACAGAGTTCGGCTTGCATGCTCGTCTATCCTGCCGTCGACATAGCCGCAGGGAAGTGCGTCAGGCTCTTGCAGGGCAGGCCAGACGAGATGACGGTCTACTACGAGCGTCCCGCCGAAGCTGCCCTCCATTGGCAGCGGCTCGGCGCGCAGGCGCTCCACGTCGTTGACCTGGACGCCGCGCTCGGCCGCGCTCCGGGCGGGGAAGGGAACGTCGGCGCCGTGCAGGAGATACTCGACGCCGTCCGGTTGCCCGTACAGGTGGCGGGCGGGCTGCGCAGCGAGACGGCCGTGGAGCGCGCCCTGAACGCAGGCGCCGCGCGCGCCGTGGTGGGAACGCGTGCCGTCAGGGACCCGGACTGGGCGGTGGCGCTCTGCCGCCGGTGGCCCGACCGCATTGTCATCGCCCTCGACGCGCGGGAAGGACGCGTGGCAGTCGAGGGCTGGCAGGAGCTGGTGGAGGCGGGGCCCGTCGAACTGGCCCGGCGGCTGGAAGAAGCCCGGCCGGCGGCGCTGCTCTACACGGACGTTGCGCGCGACGGCATGCTGAGTCGGCCCAACTTCCAGGCCACCGGGGAGCTGCTGTGCGCCGTGCGGACGCCCGTGATCGCGTCCGGCGGCGTGGCTTCCCTGGAGGACGTGCGCCGGCTCGGCGAATGCGGAGCGGACGCCGTGGTCATCGGCAAAGCGCTCTACGAGGGCCGCGTGGCACTGCCGGAGGCGATCGAGGTTGCTTCGGCTTATCCTTCCCGGCTCTCGCCCGAGCCGAGGCGCGGAGCCGGGCGGCCGGAAGGCCGGCCGGGATTGTGACTGGCTTGGAGGAAGCTAATGGCGCAGAGGACGGTATCCAGCATCTGCAACGTCGCGGTCGTCGGCCACGGTAGCGTGGGCAAGACCACGTTCGTGGACCACGTCTTGCACGCGGCCGGCGTGGCCAAGCGCGCAGGAGAGGTGGACGCCGGCACTTCACTGAGCGACTACGACGACGAAGAAAGGGAGCGCAAGTTCTCGATCAACAACGCCGTCTTTCACTTCGAGGCGCAGGGGCGGGCGTTCAACCTGATCGACGCTCCCGGGTACATCGACTTTGTGGGCGCGGCGGTCGGCGCACTCCCCGTGGTCGAGACCGCCCTTATCGCCATCAGCGCGCGGGACGGCATCCAGCTCAACACGCGGCAGATGTGGGCGACGGCGGAGAAGCACGGCCTGGCCCGAATCCTGCTCATAACGCGCCTGGACGGCGACGGCATCAACTTCGACCGGCTGATCGGCGCCATTCAGGAGAGCTTCGGCCCGCAGTGCCGGCTGGCCTTCCTGCCCGTCGGCCTCGGCCAGGAATGCCGGGCCGTGGTGAACTTGCTGCAGGCCGAGGAGGCCCCTGAGGGAGTCATCGGGGATTTCCAGACCGCCAGGGAAGCACTCCTCGAATCCATCATCGAGTGCGACGACGCCCTGATGGAGCGCTACTTCGAGGGCGAGAGCATCACGCCCCAGGAGATCATGGCGACGCTGCGCAAGGCGGTCGCGTCGGGCAGCCTGGTGCCCGTGCTGTGCTGCGCGGCTAAGGACGGCGTGGGCGTCCAGGAAGCGCTGGGCTTCCTGGCTACTTGCGCCCCTTCCCCTGCTGAAGTGCCGGCCCGTAAGGCCACCGATGAGAGCGGGCAGGAGGTCGAGCTGCCTGCGGACCCCGACGGGCCGTTCTGCGCCCTGGTCTTCAAGACCGCAACCGACGTCCACGTCGGCAAGATCGCCTACTTCCGCGTCTACAGCGGCAGCCTGAAGGACAACCTGAACGTCCAACTGGCCCGCACCGGCAAGAGCGAGAGGCTCGGCCACATCTACCTTGTCCGGGGCCAGGAACAGGAAGAGACCGATTACGCCGTGCCGGGCGACATCCTGTGCGTGGCCAAACTGGAGGCGCTGGAGCTCAACGACACCCTGTGCGACCAGGGCCGCAGGCTGGCTCTGCCGCCGGTGGAGTTCCCCAAGCCAATGACGCCGCTGGCGGTGCGGACCGAGAGCCGGGACGACGACCAGAAGATCAGCGCGGGCGTGCAAAGCCTGGTCGAGGCGGATCCGACGTTCACGACCCACCGCCATCCGCAGAGCGGCGAGATAGTCATCACGGGCATGAGCACCCTCCACCTGAACGTGATGCTGAGCAGGCTGAAGCGCCGCTACGGCATCCCGCTCACCACGCACGAGCCGGCCACGGCCTACAAGGAGACCATCACGGCGGTGGCGCAGGGGCAGTATCGCCATAGGAAGCAAACGGGCGGCCGAGGCCAGTACGGGGAGGTCTACCTGAGGCTGGAGCCGAACGAGCGCGGCGCGGGCTTCGAGTTCATCGACGAGATCGTCGGCGGCGTGGTTCCCAGGCAGTACTTGCCCGCCATTGAGAAGGGCATCCGTGAGGTGCTGGACCGCGGACTGCTGGCCGGCTACCCGATCGTCGACGTCAAGGCGGCCGCCTACTACGGCTCCCACCACAGCGTGGACTCTTCGGAGGCGGCGTTCAAGATAGCGGGCTCGCGGGCCTTCCAGGTCGCCTTCGAGGAGGCCAAGCCCGTCCTGCTGGAACCGATCGGCGAAGTGGAAGTCACCATACCCCCCGAGTTCATGGGCGACGTGACTGGCAACCTGACGGGCCATCGCGCCCGCATCGTGGGCATGGACCAGGTCAGCCAGATGCAGGTGATCCGCGCGCAGATCCCCATGGCTGAGGTCACTCAGTACAGCGCCGAACTGAAGAGCATGACGGGCGGCGAGGGGAGCTTCACGCTGGAGTTCTCCCATTACGAGGTCGTGCCTGCCCACGTCCAGCAGGAGATCATCGCCCGCAAGAGCAAGCAGGAGGAGGAAGAGAAGAAGTAGCTTCCTCCCGCCGCGCCTTCAGCCCCGGGTCCTCAAGCCGAGGTCGGTGCCGCGATGAATGAAGCGGTGAGCGTAGCCGTCGTAATGGGCAGCGAGTCCGATCTGCCCGTCGCCGAGGCGGCGGTTCAGGAGCTGGAGCAGTTCGCCGTCCCGTTCGAGCTGCGGGTCTTGAGCGCCCATCGCTCGCCGGAGGCCGTCGCGCAGTTCGCCCGGGATGCGGAGGGGCGGGGCGTGCGCGTCATCATCGCGCTGGCCGGGGGAGCCGCTCACCTGGCCGGCGTCCTGGCCGCCCACACGACCTTGCCCGTCATCGGAGTCCCGATTCCCACCGGTCAGATGGGGGGCATGGACTCGCTGCTGTCCACGGTCCAGATGCCCGCCGGCGTGCCCGTGGCGTGCATGGGGCTGGGCAAGTCGGGCGCCGGGAACGCCGCCCTCATGGCCGTGCAGATCCTGGCCACGTCGGACGACGCCCTGCGCAAGGCCCTCGCGCGCCGGAAGGACGAATCGGCCGCGCACGTCGGACACCAGGACGAGCGCGTGCAGCGCTGGCTCGAAGACCGCCGCTAGCCAAAAGCCGGCCCGCCTCAGCCCGACTTGCAAACCGCCTATCCTTGATGAATAATGTACCCGAACGCTGGACGAGGGGACGAAATGGATTTCTACGAGGTCATCAAGGGGCGGCGGAGCGTGAGGGCTTACCGGAGCGACCCGGTCGAGGACGGGAAGCTCCAACGCATCCTGAACGCGGCGCGCACTGCGCCAAGCGCAGCCAACCGGCAGCCGGCGCTCTTCTACGTGATCCGGGACCCGGAGTTGCGCGAGAAGATGATCGAAGTCTATCCCCAGCAATGGTTTACGCAGGCGCCTGTCATCATCTGCGCCTGCGCCAAGCCCGCGCAGGCTTGGCAGCGCGGCGACGGCAAGAACTACGCCGACGTGGATGTCACCATCGCCATGGACCACCTGATCCTGGCCGCCGCCGCCGAGGGGCTCGGCACGTGCTGGATAGGGGCCTTCAAGGCCGACAGGCTGCGGGAACTCCTGGAACTGCCCGATGAGCTGGAGCCCCTGGCCCTCACGCCCCTGGGATACCCCGCCGAGCAGCCCAAGGCAAGGCCCCGCAAGCCACTCGACGAACTGGTGCAGTACCGGTGAGAAGATACAAGGCACTCAATCTGATGAATAACATGGGCTTCTGGCCCGATAAGGTGGCCATCATCGACGCCATCAAGGAAATCCTCATGCTCGGCAAGTGCCGCAAGCCCCTGCCCGTGCGGGACTACGGCTTCTACCGGGACCGGCAGTGGCGCACGGACGATAACGCCCTCGTGCCCTATCAGAGCGTGGACTGGTACGTCTATGAGGCGCTGGACGAGGACCGAATGCAGGTCGACTCGCAGCGCATCCTCCAGTCCTTCCGCGTCGAGCCGTGGCGCAAGGAGGATCACTACGACCTGTTCGTGATGGAAGAGGACATGTTCGATCCGGTCAGCGTGCGGCGCGGGCAGCGGTCCGACTACGCCGTCGGCAAGGCGGACCAATTCTCGGCAGCCGTCATCAGCACCTATCGGATCGCGCACATATGGGGGATGCCGTACAGCTACCTGAAGACGGAGGTCATGCGACAGCTCTGCTTCATGTTCGGGCTGCCCGACGAGCGCCGCGCGGACCTGCTGGCGGAGGACGCGGCCCGATACTGCCCGAACGTGTGCATCCTGCGACCGGCCAAAGTCGCCCCGGACGACTGGGACAGGCTGACGGCCGACAGGCTGGCCAGGGGCGCCCTGTGCCCGGAGTGCACGGCGGACCTGCAGAGGTTCTTCGAGCAGGCGGCCGAAGAGGAGAACTGAGCCCGGCCGCCGCCCTGCCGGCCGATGTTGGGCCGGCGCCCACGCGCGCGTTCAGGGAGGCGTGCGGCCCATGCCCAGAGGGATCGAGAAGCGGATCGAAGGGCTGCGACGCAAGATCCGCCACCACAATTACCTCTATTACGTCCTGAACCAGCCGGAGATCTCCGACCGCGAGTTCGACGCCCTCCTGGAGGAACTCCAGCGGCTCGAGAACGAGCACCCCGAGCTCGTCACTCCCGACAGCCCCACCCAGAAGGTCGGCGGGGAGCCGCTCGATGAGTTCACGACGGCCGCGCACCGGTCCCCCATGCGCAGCATCGACAACACCTACAACGAGGGAGAGGTGCGCGAGTTCGATGCCCGCATCGGAAGGCTGCTCGGCGAAGACGAGAAGTGGTCCTACGTCGTCGAACCGAAGATAGACGGCGTGGCCATCAACCTGATCTACGAGAGCGGCTCGCTCGGCCAGGCCATAACCCGGGGCGACGGCGTGCGCGGCGACGACGTGACCCAGAACGTCCGCACCATCGCCAACGTCCCGCTGCGGCTCTACACCGGCCCCGGCGAAGGCGCCGGCCCTCCGCTGGAAGGCACGCTCATCGAGATTCGCGGCGAGGTCTACATGCCGTTCGCGGCGTTCCGCGAAGTGAACGTGGAGCGCGAGGCGGCCGAAGAGCCCCTGTTCGCCAATCCCCGCAACGCAACGGCCGGATCGCTGAAGCTGCTGGACTCCAGGATCACCGCGTCCCGGCGCCTGCGTGCCTTCACCTACGAGATCGGCGCCTGCGAGGGCCTGGACGTGCCCGATTCCCACTGGGAAAGGCTCGCATGGCTGCGGGACCGCGGCTGCCCGACGAACCCGCGCGCGGAGAGGTGCGCCGACGTTGAAGAGGTCCTCGCCAGTTGCGCCCACTGGGCAGGGCACATCCGCGAGTTGGACTACCCGGTGGACGGGGTGGTGGTCAAGGTGGACAGCGCCCGCCAGCGGGCCCTCCTCGGCGCGACCTCCAAGGCCCCCCGGTGGATGATGGCCTACAAGTTCGCCGCCGAGCAGGATGTCAGCCAGGTCAGGGCCATCGAGGTCAACGTCGGCAAGAGCGGCCAGCTCACGCCCGTGGCCATCCTGGAGCCCGTCCACCTGTCCGGCACGACCGTCAGCCGCGCCTCGCTGCATAACTTCGACGAGCTGGAGCGCAAGGACGTCCGCATCGGCGACCACGTGCTGGTGGAGAAGGCAGGCGAGATCATCCCGCAGGTCATCAAGGTCGTCGAGGAGATGCGCACGGGCAAGGAGCGCAAGTTCCCCCGGCCGCGCAAGTGCCCGTCCTGCGGGGAGCCCGTTCGCCGTGACCCCGACGGCGTTTACATGCGGTGCGTCAACCCCGCCTGCCCGGCCCAGCGAGCGGAGCGGATCATGCACTTCGCCAGCCGTGCGGCGATGGACATCCAGGGCCTCGGCGAAGCCCTGGTCCTCCAGCTCGTCCGCAACGACCTGGTCGACGACTGCGGGGACCTCTATTCCCTCAAGAAGGACCAGGTGAAGGCGCTGGAACGGATGGCCGAGAAGTCCGCGCAGAACCTGATGGACGCCCTGGAGCGAAGCAAGGACCGCGGGCTAGCGCGGCTGCTGCACGCCCTGGGCATACCCAACGTCGGCGCGCACCTGGCTGACGTCCTCGCACGCCGCTTCGGCAGCCTCGAAGCGCTCAGGAACGCCTCCGTCGAAGACCTGGAAACCGTCGACGAGGTCGGCCCGGTAGTGGCGCGCTCAATCGCCGAGTTCTTCTGCGCCGAATCGACCGAACGGGTGCTGGACAAGCTGGCCCGTGCCGGCGTCAGGACGGAGGGCCGGGCGGCGGCTGCGCCGCATCACCCGAACGTGGCGGGCAAGACCTTCATCCTGACGGGCACGTTGGCCCGGCACACGCGCGACGAGGCCCGGCAGTGGATCGAATCGCTGGGCGGGCGCGTCACCGGCACCGTCAGCCGGAACACCGACTACCTCGTGATCGGGGAAAATCCGGGCAGCAAGCTGGACAAAGCCCGTGAGCTCGGCGTAGAACAACTGTCCGAGGACGAGCTCGAGAAGCTGCTCGGCAGCTCCGGCTGAGCGAGGGCGGGCGCCGGCCCGCGCCCCGCAGCCGACACCACCGCATGCAGAGCAACAGGAGGCGCTCTTGAACCTGTCGGCGGACGCCATACTGCTCGGCCTCGACCTGATGAAGGAGGGGGCGGTGCCGCCGGCCCGGCTCGCGGATCTGCTGCGTGCCGTCTCCGCCGGCGGCGTGCCGGACCAGATCGTTGCGCTCGAGGAGCGCGTGCTGGCCGCAGCTCCGGACCTGGCGGCGGTCGTCACGCGGCTCGGGGCGCAGCCTCGCTATGTCCCGATCGACTGCCCGAGCTGCCGGGCCAGGCTCCGGGCGCCCGGCAACGAGGTGGGGCCGTCCTCCTACTGCCCGATGTGCGGCGAGGCGATAGTCACTGCGCGTCGCTTCCTGTTCCTGGAGGATTACGCCGACGCGCACTTGCGAGCGGCCGAGGAGGAGGCGCCGCCCTACGGCCTGCCCGTCCTGCGGCGGTTCGCGCACTTCGAGCTGTTGCGCCTGCTGGGAAGGGGCGGGGCGGGCCGCGTCTACGAGGCCCGCAACGTGAAGTCCGACCGGACGGTCGCCCTGAAGGTGCTTGCCTTCCACCCCCTGGAGTCGGCGGCCGACGCGTTCAAGCGGTTGCGCCGGGAAGCGCGCGTGGCGGCCTCGGTTGCCCACGACAACATCGTCGCCGTCTACGACCTGGGCGTGGCCGAGGGGCTCCCCTTCATCGAGATGGAGCTGGTCAGGGGCGTGAGCCTCAGGGAGCATCTGCGCAGGGAGGGCTCGCTGCCGCCGCGACAGGCGTGCAGGCTCTGCCTCCAGGCCCTGGCGGGACTGGCCGCCGTGCACGAGCACAAGATCGTCCACGGGGACATCAAGCCCGGCAACATACTGCTGGACGAAGAGGGGCGAGCGCGGCTGACCGACTTCGGCCTGTCGCGCTTCCTGGAGGAGACGACCAGCATGGCGGCGACCCGCAAGGCCGTCGGTTCGCCCCATTTCATGGCCCCCGAGCAGTGGCGCGGGGAATCACTGACGGTCCGCACGGACCTGTACGCCGTGGGACTGGTCTTCTACAACATGCTGACGGGCATGCTGCCCTTCGAGGGCCTGAGCCTGGTGGCGATGATGTACAGGCACCTGAACGAGCCCGTCCTGGAGGCGCAGCCGTTGCCGGTGGCGATGCCCGACCATCTGGCACAGATCATCCGCCGGTCCACGGAGAAGGCGCCGGAGCGGCGGTTCCAGTCGTGCGAGGCATTCGCAAACGAGCTTCGGGGGTTTCTGGAAGGATCAGTGGTTCAGTAGGGAGAACAGCTCGTACCAGGGGAAATTGGCGCCCGGGCAGCGCGTTGACTTGACGTGCCGGTGGCCCATGATGTTGGCAGTGGGGATCTGGCACCGCTCCTGAAGGTAATTGATCAGACCGACGAGGGCCTCCATCTGCCTGGCCGTGGGGTAGGTTTGGTCGAAGTTGCCGACCAGGCAGATGCCGATCCCATACCTGTTGAACTCCGCGACGCCGGCGTGGGCGCCATCCTGCTGCTCCTCCCATCGGAACGTCACTTCCACCAGCCCGTCCGGACTGCCGTTGCCGTTGCCGATCACAAAGTCGTATCCCACCCCCCGCCAACCCAGGCCTTTGTGGGTCACGTCGAACGCCGCCTCGCTGCCACCATCGCTGGCGCTGTGATGGATCACGATGTACCTCCATTGACGGTGCAGACGCGCGTCCAAGTCGCCGGCGACGTCGGGGGGACGGCGCGCCGTGCGCCGCATGTCGTACGAGAGCGCCGGGGGGGCCGTCGGTATGCTCAGGACCACCGGTTCAAACTGGTGTTCGGGCGGTTCGGCATCCGGTTCGGCCCGCTGCCCGGGCGGCGTCGGGCGCGTGACGAGGTCGGCTCCGGGCTTCTGGGAAGCGGCGCACCCGGCGGCGAAGACAAGCAACAGGCAAGCCAGCATGCGACGCCTTGCCCTCATGGAGACCTCCCGATCTCAGAATGCCTTCTCGCTGTCCAACAGGATCGTGACCGGACCATGGTTGACCAGCGACACATCCATCGCCTGCTGGAAGCGTCCGGTCTGCACGGCCAGGCCGCGCTCGGCCAGCTTCTGCACCACCAGTTGGTAGAGCCGCTCGGCTTCGCGCGGTTCGGCCGCCCTGGTAAACGACGGGCGGCGCCCCTTGCGGCAATCTCCGTAGAGTGTGAACTGCGAAACAAGAAGCACGCCGCCGCCGCAGTCCCCGACCGACAGGTTCAGCTTTCCCTCGGCGTCGTCGAAGATCCTAAGGCCGGCGATCTTGCCCGCGATGTAATCCGCCTCCCCGTCGCCGTCGCCATCCCTGACGCCGAGCAGCACCGCCAGCCCGGCGCCGATCCGGGCCACCTCCTGGCCGTCAACCACGACGGCTGCCCTGGACACCCTCTGAACGACGGCCCTCAACGCGGGCCCTCCTCCGGGATCGTCGACGGCGGGGACGCGGCCTAGTCCGGCGCCGCGTGGAATCCCTCGAGCTTCCCCTTGCGATGATTTCCTTACTGCCTGACAATAGGGCGGATTATATGGCGGCCCGGAACGCCGATTCAACCGGGCCGTTGCGGGAGGTGCACGAGTGCGGGGCGGTGCGTACACTCTGTGGGGCGGCGGACTCTGGCATGGGGGGGCTGAGCCATGGCCAAGAAACGCAAGGTTTTGGTGGCCGACGACGAACGCGTCGTGCGCACCATGCTGGCCAAGCTGTTGAAGGACGACTACGACGTTGAGGCCTGCCAGACGGGAATGGAAGCCGTCGAGTCCTTTCGGCGCAGGCGGGCGGACGTGGTGCTGACCGACATCCGGATGCCGGACATGGACGGCATGCAGGTGCTGCACACCATCAAGAGGCAGGCTCCCGACACCGAGGTGATCCTCATGACCGCCTACGCCAGCGTCCCCCAGGCGGTCGAAGCCGTCAAAGCCGGCGCCTACGATTACGTGACCAAGCCGTTCGAGCCGGATGAGCTGATGCTCACCGTCGGCAAAGCCGTCGAACTCAAGGAACTGCGCGAGCAGGCCGAGATACTCCGCGAGCAGGTCGAGCGGGAATACGGCTTCCCCAGCATCGTCGGTGACAGCGAGTGCATGGAGCGCGTCTACGAGCTGGCGCGCAAGGCGGCCGCTTGCGACGCCAACGTGCTGCTGACGGGCGAGAGCGGCACGGGCAAAGAGATGTTCGCGCACGCCATCCACTATGCCAGCGACCGGAGGGCCCGTCGCTTCCTGGCGATCAACTGCGCCGCCATGCCCAGCGAGTTGATCGAGAGCGAGCTGTTCGGCCACGCCAGGGGGGCGTTCACCGGCGCGACAGGCGACAAGCAGGGCCTGTTCATGGCGGCCGATGGCGGAACGCTGTTGCTGGACGAGATCACGGAGCTCGACCCCGACCTGCAGGTCAAGATCAACCGCGCCATTCAGGAGAAGGAGGTCCGCCCCATCGGCGACACGGCCGACATCCCGGTCGACGTCCGCATAATCGCAGCCACCAACCGGGACCCGATCGACGACATGGCCGACGGCCGGCTGCGCGAGGATCTCTACTACCGCCTCAACGTCTTCCCCATTCACCTGCCACCGTTGCGGGAACGCATAGAGGACGTGCCCGGCCTGGTCCGCCACTTCTTGCGCGAGTTCGCCGGCGACATGGCCGAGGAGTACGAAGTGCAGCCGGCCGCCCTGGCGCTCCTGATGGACTACTCCTGGCCGGGCAACGTGCGGGAGCTGCGCAACGCCGTCGAGCGGGCCGTCGTGCTCTGCGAGGGCAGAAGCATCGCGCCCTTCCTCTTCCCCTTCATCGAGCGCGACATCACTCCCCGCCCGCCGGACGCGGCCGCTATGTCCGCCCTGCCCTACAAGGAGGCCATGGACCGGATGACCCGGCGCTGCCAGAAGGAGTACGTGCTGGAGATGCTCAGAAAATGCGGCGGCGGCGTGGCCGAGGCCGCGGAGCGGGCGGGCATCACGCGCGAAAGCTTCTACCGGCTGATGCGCAGGTGCAGCCTCGAGATCGGGCGGCTCCGCCGGGAGCTCTCCGAGCAGTAACTCCGGCCGGCTGGGCGCCCTATCTGAGCGAGTCCAGCAGGCCCCTCATGTAGCCCACGGCGAAGATGCGCCCCACCGTCGCGTAGCCCGGGCGCTCGTTGGACTCGCCCTCCATTGTGGGCCCGTGGTCGGGCCGCATTGGCCCGTCGAAGCCGACCTCCTTGTAGCACCTCATGGCCTGAAACATGTCCGTCTGGCCGGCATCGTGGAATGTCTCCTCGAAGCGACCGGGGCCGCCCCTGATGTCGCGGAAGTGCACAAAGAACAGCTTCCCCCGCCGCCCGAACCGGCGGATCATCTCGCAGACGTCCGCGCCCATGGCGGCGAACGTGCCCTGGCAGAGCGTCACGCCGTGGCATTCGCTCGGGGCCAGGGCGAGCGCGCGATCCACTGCCTCCGGGCTTGTCAGGATCCTGCCGATCCCCCTGAGGGGGGAGACCGGGGGGTCATCCGGGTGGAGGGCCAGCCTGACGTTCGCCGCCTCCGCAGCGGGGACCACGCGTTCCAGGAAATGGGACAGGTTCTCCCAGAGGCGCTCCTCCTCAACCACTCCCGCGTCCGTCAGCGGCGCGTTGCGGACCCGCTCGTAGTCGAAGCTCGACGTCAGCGCCCCTCCCCGCGTCGGAGTCGCCGTGCAGGTGCGGAACCAGCCGATCACGGCCATGAAGTTGTAGCACATCAGCGGGATGCCGAGCGACCCCATCATGCGCAGCAGTTCGCAGTATCTCTCGATGTCCTCGTCCCGGCCCGGCAGGCCGAGCTTGACGCGGTCCATGGGGAAGGGATCGCTCTCCACCACCTCGAGCCGCAGCCCCGCCTCCGCGAACTGCTCTTTCAGATGCGCCAGGGCGGCGTAGGTCAGCGGCCGGTCAGTCCCCAGGTGGGACAGGTTCGTGACGGCATAGTCGACGCCGGCCTGCTTGGCCAGCTTCCAGGCCGGCTCGGGGTGCGGACGCAGCATCATGGCTATCTTCATGGGAGCGCTCCAGCGGCCCTTGGCCCGCGAAGCCGCAGCCGCCAAGGAAGCCGGGGCAGCCCGGCTTACGGGATCCTGCAGGTGCTCTGCAGGTAGCCTCCGTCCACGTAGAGGGTCGTTCCCGTCGTGTAGCCGGCGCCGTCCGAGACGAGGTAGACGGCCGGTTCGGCCACTTCTTCGGGCGTTCCGGCGCGCCTCGCCGGGATGGCCGTCTCGATGTTGTTGCGGCCGGTCTCGTTCCCGTACCTGATGTAGTGGGCGGTTCGGTCGGTCTCGATGAGGCCGGGCGAGATGGCGTTCACCTGGATGTTGTATGGCGCCAGCTCCAGCGCGTACGCCCTGGTCAGCATCAAGACTCCCGCCTTGGCCGCGCAGTAGGCCGATGCCTTCGCCCTGGGGACCGAATCATGGATCGACGAGATGTTGAGGATCTTGCCGGCCTTGCGGGGCATCATGCAGAGCGCAGCCTGCCTCGAACACAGGAACACCGACTTGAGGGAAACGGCAAGCACGCGGTCCCAATCCGCCTCGGTCATCTCCCAGAGGAACTGCCTCGCCTCCGCGGAGGCGTTGTTGACGAGGATGTCAAGGTGACCGAACTCCTGAAGGCAGCGCTCGAACATCCCCTCAACCTGCTTGGCGTCGCTGACGTCCGCCCGGGCCAGCAGGGCCGGCGCGCACTGCGCGTCGATCTGCTCCTTTGTCTCGCGCGCGGCCTGCTCGTTGGCCACGTAGTTGATGGCAACCCGCGCGCCTTCCCGGGCGAAGGCCAGCGCAATCGCACGCCCGATCCCCCGGCCGGCTCCCGTGATGATCGCCGTCTTGTCCTTGAGCTTCATGGTTGCCTCCAGAGCGCGCGAGAACGCTACAGGTCGCCGAATTGCTTGTACACCTCGTCGATGGGCATGCCGTTGCGGATCATCTGCCGCTCCTTCTCCTCGAACTCCAGGATCTCCTCCGCCTTCAGGAGCACTTCGTCCACGTAGTCCCTGGGGATCACCTGGAGGCCGTCGCTGTCGCCGAAGATGAAGTCGCCGGGATTCACGACGACGTAATGCGTCAGGTGCCCGCGGATGTATATGGGCACGTTGACTTCCAGCACACGCCAGCCGCCGTACGCGTTCGGCGTGGTGCCGCGGGAGAAGTAGGGGAAGTCCTCCATCTGGCGGATGTACTTGCTGTCTCGCGTCATGCCCGAGTTGACCACGCCCACGCACCCGCGCGAGCGGGCGAGGGTGCAGCTCATCTCGCCGAACTGCGCCGCCTGCATGTCTCCGCCCGTGTCGAACACCATGACGCAGCCGGGGAAGGCGGCCTCGTGCATGCGCTTCTGCGGGGACCCTTCTTTGCGCCAGCGCGACTCGCGTTCCACCTTCTCCTCATCGGTCAGGTGCGTCTCGGGGGCGACGGAGTGCCACTTGACGGGCAGGGCGCGCCCCGCGATGACGTCGCCGTCCCGCAGCAGCCTGATCTCGTGATCCAGCACGGTGTTGACGATCCCCGTCATCCACAGGGCGTCGCAGAGGCATCCGCCGTAGAGCCGCTTGTAGCGCCGCACGCGCTCCATGTCATCTATGTCGAGGCGCCGGGGGTTCTGGACCAGCGCCGGAATCCTGTGCGGGTACTCGAACTGCCGCACATCCGTGGTGTGGTAGCTTAGCTGACGCCTGCGCTCCGCCATGTCGTTCCTCCCGTCGGCCAGACGCTGCCCGGCCGGCTCGCAGCGTTATCGTCTCACCCGCATCGTTACGATCTCATAAGGCCGCACGGCCACTTCAGCGGTGTCGCCGCAGGTCGGTCCGCCGCCAAGCGGCGTCCCCAGAAGATCCACGCGCTCCAGACTAGCCGCGCCCTCGACGCGGACCGTCGCCGTCTGCGCCCGCCCGGCAGCATCGAAGAACCGGACGATGACGCCATCGCCGTCCTCCGCCGGATGCACGGCCGAGAGTATCAGGCCGTCGCCGCCAAGGCCGATGAAGCTCCGCCCGGCAGGGAACTCCGCGAGGCCGTCACCCGAGACGGTCCTCGCGACGAGCGGACACAGGGCCTCCTGGCCCATCCGGGCCGGAACGCCCAGGTCGGCCGCGTCACCGGCGAACCTGAATCGGAACGCGTACTCCCTTCTGCCCGCGTGCTCCCAGAAGAACCGGTCGTCCGCGCAGCTCGGCGTCGTGCGCATGAGGACGGCTTCCAGACCCGCTTCACCCCAGTGGTAGGTCGGATGGAGCGAGGACATGCACAGCGCCGCGTCGCCGCGCTTCTGGTAGACCCAGAGCTGCAATTCCCTGTAGTCGTTCCAGTGCTCCAGAGAGGCCATCTCGTCCGGATTTCGAGGGCCGCTGCCCGGGACGACCCCCAGCCAGTTGTTGCCGTAGAAGGGAGTCCCGTACCAGACGGCCTCCCGGGCCCCGGCACTGGGCAGCCACAGGCGCATCTGGACTCGACGCTCCCCATGCCACAGGATCGTCGTCCTGAGATCCACCGCGTCGACCGGCGCCTGCCACACGGTGACCCGTTGCTCGACGTGAGCCTTAAGGATGGACCGCGTGATCGTTACCGTAGCGAAGAGCGGCCCCGAGGCCGTCGGCTCGACCGCCCTGACCTCGTCAACTCCGATGACGTCCGCCTCGTCCACGCCCAGCGGGACGTCGAACTTCCCCTCGCGCACGGCGTACAGCCGGCCGGCGTGCTCCGAACCCCATTCGGCGCCCGTGCGGCAGTCTGCCAGGCCCGTGACCGCGCCGGTGTGCTTGTCCACCGCCAGCGCGATCCTATCCGTGTGGACGGCCACGGTCCGGCCGTCGTCGCGCACCTGCGGGCCAGGGCCCTGAGCCTCTTCCCCGGAAGCACCCAGCGTAAGGACGGCGTATCCGGCGGCCGGCACCGTGGGCAGCAGGACGACGCGGGCCATCCCGGATCGGCCCGGGGCCTCATCCGTGACCTGCCACGGCACGAGGCGCCCGTCCCGGTCCCTGGCTCCGAGGCCGTCCTCCACCGCACCCGCCGGCAGCTCCAGCTCGATGGGCTCCGTTCGCGTCCAGTTAAGCGGGTTGAACACCAGCAGCCCTTCCCCGCCCGTCGCCTCCCCGGCCAGCAGGCCGAGTCCGTGCTCCACCATCTCGCCCGCGTAGCGCAGCGCGCGCTCCTGGATCGTGCGCTTGTCGAAGGCCGTCTGGGAGGCGAAGTTGCCGGAGAAGTTGTGGTCGCAGACAAAGACGTGCATCTTCCACAACTCGTCCAGTTCTCCGCCCCGGGCGACGGGGTCCCTGCCCAGGAAGTAGAGCCGCTCGTAGAGCGTGCCGTACCACTCATCCCGGACGTCGGCAATCGGAGGCAAGCCGTACCATTGGCCGAGCGACGCCAGGAACTCGGCCGTCAGGAGCGTGCCCTCGAGCCGCCTGCCCGCCTGGAAGAAGGCCGAGGTCACCGACGTCATTCCCCAGACCGACGGTATCTCGCCCTTCAGGTGGGGCAGCAGCTCCTCCTGCCCGTCGTACTCCCGCATCATGGCGCTGACCGTGCCGAACCCGAACTCGAACTCGGGGAAGGCCTGCCTGTAATCCTCGACGAACTCTCGGGCCGGCTTGCCGTAGCGCTTCGCGAAGCATTCCATGTCCGCCTGGTCGCCCGCTCCCGCGGAGAGCACCACGGTGCCGAGCGGGAAGCCCTTAAGGGCCGCCGCCGGGTCGAGGTACTTCCCCCAGCCCCGGTCCGCATTGAGGGCCTCGGCGTTCCGCCGCAACTCGTGGAAGTCGTAGTGCAGCGGATGGTTAAACACGCCGATCTTCGTGCCGTCCGGCGCCACGTGCATCCAGACCTGCCCGTGCGGGAAGACCTTCCTCGAGGTGGAGTAGTACTGGACGCCGGCCCTCCGATAGATCTGGGGCATCTGGGGGCTCAGGCTCGGCAGGTCGGCGTGCGCGGCAAGGCGCGTATCGATGCCCAGTCGGTCCCGGCACCAGCGCCTGCCCCGCACGATGTTGCGTATCTGGCTCTCGCCGGGGACCAGGTGTTCCAGGACGTCGACATAGGCCGCGCCGACGTCCAGCCGTCCCTCGGCCCACAGCTTCTTCACGGCGTCTTCGTAGTCCGGGTGTTCCTTCAGGAAGTGCTCCAGGAAGACGACCGTCTCGAGCAGGAACGTCTCGTCGGGGCACTCAAGGCACCGGTCGACGTACTGCTTGATGACGTGGCGGCCGCGCTCCAGGCAGAACCGGTAGTCGCCGATCCAGAACAGGTCGAGGTGCGACTCGTGGATGTAGTTGAACCGTGGTTTGGCCATACGGCGTGGATGATATCCGGGCGCGAGCGGCCCTGCAAGGCTTGGGCGCCCGTCGCGTTGCAGCAGCTAGGCTTCCCGGATACGATTACGCGAGGCCGTCCGCCGGTTCAGGGATGAGATGGGAGTGCGTCCAGACTTCGCGGCTCTGGAAGAGGTGAGTTCGTGGAATGTGATCCAAAGATGCCGAACCTGGCGGGCCTGCGGCTGTTCGACAGCTGCGTGACGCTCGGCCGGATTGTCCATTCGGGATACCCGGAGTATCTCACCGCCGACTCTCTGCTGAGCCTGATGGATAGGTACGAGATCGCCGAGGCGCTCGTGCACGAGCACCATGCCCGCGTATGCTATCCGCGCGAGGACGGCAACCGCAGGCTGTCCGATTCGGTCAAGGGCAAGCCGCGTCTGCATGCGGCATGGGTGATCGAGCCGCCCAAGAAGCCCGGCCAGGGCCCTGCTCGCGATCTCGTCGAGCGCATGCTTGCCGCGGGCGTGCGCGCGGCCCGGCTGCCCATGAAGGTGGCGCCGCCGATGCTGTGGCTGTGGGACGATCTGCTGACTGAGCTGGACAACCGCCACGTGCCGTGTTTTCTTGACTTCGGCGATGTCGAGACACGGGGGACGCTCACGGACGCCGATGTGGCCGGCGTGCGGGAGATCGCGCTGGCGCACCCGTCGCTGCCCTTGGTCCTGTCCCACATAGTGGGCGGGCTGGGGATCCACTACGGGATCGTCCCGCTCGTCCGCAGAACGCCCAGCCTGTTCATCGACATCACCGGCGTCCTCGAGTACTGGCGCGAAGTCGCGGCGGAGGTGGGTCCTGGGCGCGTGCTCTTCGCCACCGCCATGCCGTTCGCTGATCCGGGCATCTACGTGTCGAACGTGCAGTATGCGCGCGACCTCGACGAGGACGCCAAAGCGCTGATCTGCGGCGGCAATCTGCGCCGGCTGCTGGGAGCCGTGCAATGAGCGACATATTGACGAACTGGAAGAATGGCATGGGAGTGCCGGACGCGCTGGTGATCGACGGCCACATTCACATCGGCGAATGGCCGCACGCGTGCACGTTCACCGGCGTCGAGGAGGCGGTGAGAGAGTCCACGGCGTTCATGGACGCGAACGGCGTCGACGCCTTCTGTGCGATGGGCGGCGGGGGCCAGCTCAAGGCCGCCGACTACCGGCGCGGCAATGACTTCCTGCTCGCGGTCTGGCAGCGGCTGCCGGAGCGCTGCATACCGTTCATGTCGCTGAACCCCAACGATGCGCCGCATGCCCTTGCCTCGGAGCTCGAGCGCATGCACGCCGCAGGAGTGCGGTGCATCAAGCTGATCAACGACTATCAGGAGCGCTATCCCGGCGATGGTCCGAACCTGATGATGGTGTACGAGTTTGCGGCCGGCCACCAGATGCTCGTGCTCAACCACATGTGGGAGGAGTCCGTGGTCCAGAAGATCGCGCGGTGCTTCCCGCAAACGGACTTCATCTTCGGCCACTACTGCGAGTGGCAGGACCGCGTGCTCTCGGAGGTGCCGAACGTATGGGCCAACATCTGGAACCTCGGCGGCCTCGGCTGGCTCGAGCGCGGGATCAGGAAGGTCGGCGCTCACAAGTTCATGCTGGGGTCCGACGGCTTCCTCAACGCGCTGTCCGTGGGGATCGGCCCGGTGATGTTCGCGGACATCAGCGACGAAGAGAAGCGGATGGTCCTGGGAACCAATGTTGCGCGGCTGCTGGACAAGGTGGGCGCCCTGCCTCAGGCGATCAAGGCGAAGGTCGGTGGTGAAGGCAACTGACGACTTCGCATGGGTGACTGAGCCCTGAAGGGGAGGTGTATCCATGGCCAGGCAGTTCGAGATCGTCTTCGAGCCAAGCGGCGCCGTGTTCGTGGCTGACCTGCTGGAAGACCGCGCGCCCATCACCTGTGAGAACTTCTGGAGCGCCATCGCGCAGCCCTGCACGGCGGACCTGCACCACGGAGGCGAGACCGGGCCGGAGATGTGGTGCTTCGTGCCGCCGCCGGCGGAGGAGCTTCCTTACGAGAACTCGACCGTCTTCCCCGAGCACGGCGACATCCTTTACTACCATTACCGCCAGCCCCCCACTCGGGACGGCGTGATGGTCTACGACATCGGCATCTACTGGGATCGCGGGCAGAGCAAGCTGAAGCAAGGCTGGATCCCCGGCAACCTGTTCGCCCGCATACGAGGCGGGGAGCAGATCGCGCGCCTGCGGGCCGAGGCCGGAAGGCTGCTGACGGGCGGCAAGGGCAGCGTGACGTTGCGCAGGCGAAGCTGAACGGGAGCACACATGAACAGACCGTCCGAAGGCCGGGTCATCACGGCGAGGGGCGAGGTGGAGCCGCGGGCGCTGGGCGCGGTCATGATGCACGAGCATCTCTACATGTCCGGCCGGGACTGGGACGAAGGCCCCACCCCCACGGACCGCGAGGAGCTCCTGATGGACTACGCCGTCCCGAACCTGCGCCTCCTGCACGGCTGGGGCTGCCATGCCCTGGTGGACGCCACGCCGATGGCCTGGCGCGCGTGGCCGGACACCTACGTGCGGATGGCCGATGCCGCCGACCTCCACATCATCCTGTCCACGGGCTTCTATCGCGAGATGGAGGTGGGCTCGTACTGGGTGAAAGACAAGAGCCAGGCGATCTGGCCCAAGGTCCGCGAGGGCAGCGTCGAGGAGCTGGCCGGCCTCTGCATCGGCGAGATCACGTCGGGCATCCACGGCACGCCCGTGCGGGCGGGGATCATCAAGCTCGGCTCGTCCGGGCCCGAACTGACCGAGGCCGAGGCGAAGGCCTTCCAGGCGGGAGCGATGGCGCAGCAAGCCACCGGCGTCGCCATCACCACGCACTGCACCGCACGGGGCGCCCACATTACACAGCTCAACGCCCTGGCAGACGCAGGGGTGGACCCGTCCAGGGTCATGGTCGGCCATACGGGCCCGCACATGGTCCGGGAGACTGACAGCGTTCGCGAATGGATGAAGCGAGGCGCCACCTTCCTGCCGACCAATCTCCGGATGGACGACGACTGGGAGTTCTGGGCCGATCTGGTGCGAGTCATCCGCGACCTGTTCAGCGAGGGCCTGGGGGAGCACCTGGTGCTCGGGCTGGACTGGGCTTTCGACACGGAGCAGGGACCGTTCGTGCCTTGCAGCTTCATGCCGCCGCCCCCGTTCAGATACATGTTCGTCTACACGCTGCCCCGGTTCCGCAAGCTGGGCCTCGAGGAGTCCGCCATCGAGCAGATGATGGTGGCGAATCCCGCAAGGCTCCTGCCGGTGCAGTGAGGGCGGGGCGCGAGGCGCTGCCACGCCAACTTCAAGGGAGGCCGCAATGGCGAGAGTGTTCGGCGAAACAGACGTCCGGTATCTCAAGGAGGTCCTGAAGAGCAAGCATCTGGGATGGCGCCAGGGCGGGTTCGTGACCCGCCTGGACGAAGCGTTTGCGCGCTTCACGGGCGCCAGGTACGGCATCTGCCGCAACTCCGCGATGACGGGGCTCGCCCAGGCAGTGGCCATCAGCGGCGCCGGGTGCGGCGACGAGGTGATCTGCGACCCCCTGGTCCACTTCGGCGGCGTGGCAGCCCTGAGCTTCAACTGCGTGCCCAAGTTCGTCGACGTGAAGTACGACACCTACCTGATGGACCCGGCGCAGGTCGAGAAGGCCATCACCCGCCACACTAAGGCCCTGATCGTCACGCACCTGTGGGGCCTGTGCGCCGAACTCGACGCGATCCGCGCGCTCTGCCGCAAGCACCGCATCTTCATGATAGAGGACTGCGCCCACGTCATCGGCGCCACCTGGAAGGGCAGACACGCCGGCACCTACGGCGACATCGGAGTCTTCAGCTTCCAGCAGGGCAAGCACATCTGCACGGGTGACGGCTGCGTGATGATCACCGACCGCGAGGACCTGCACCACAAGCTCTACAACGAATGGGCCTTCCGCGGGGAGAGCCCCTCTTTCCTGACGCTGAACTTCCGCATGAACGAGCTGACCGCCGCCGTGGGGCTCGCGCAGCTCGAGCGGTTCCCCGAGTACCTGAAGGAGTACAACGACAGCCTGGCCAGGTACGACGAGGCGATCGCCGACTGCGCCTGGCTGCGCAACCGCACCGTGCCGAAGCAGGCCAGCCAGGTGGGCTACATCTGGGCCTGCCTCTGGGAGGGGGACAGCCACGGCCTGAGCTATGACCGCTTCAAACAACTGGCGGCCGAAGAGGGAGTCCCGCTCGACTTCGGCTTCACCCAACGGCCGGCGGAAGCCTTCCCCATCTTCCGCAAGTCCACCGCCTACCACCACAAGGACTGCCCGATTCGCTGCCCCTTCTACAAGGGGGACTACTCGCCCGCCAGGAGCAAGACGCCCGTCGCGGCGAAGATCCTCAAACGCGTCATGGCGTTGGGCATCATCGAGGTGCCGCCGGCGAAGGTCAAAGCCAACGCCCGAGCCCTCAAGCGCGTCATCAAGCGGATGGAGTCCGAGTCATGAGCGAGCTCCGATGCGGAGTGGCCGGCCTGAATCGGGGGCGGCTGTTCGTCAACCTGCTGGCCGCCCACCCGCAGTGCCGGGTCGTGGCGGTCTGCGACAGCGATCCCAGGCGCCTCGCCGGCTTCCCGGGCGTCGCGACGCACACAGACTACGACGCCTTCCTGGCGGAGGGACTGGACGTGGTGGCGGTGATCACGCCCGGACCTCGCCATGCCGACCAGTCCATCCGCGCCCTGGACGCGGGCGCCCACGTGCTCTGCGAGACGCCGTGCGTCTACTTGGTGGAAGAAGCTCAGAAGGTTGTCGCCGCCGCCCGGCGCGCCGGCCGCAGCTACATGCTGGCCGAGGACTACATCTGGCGCGGGTGGGTGCAGGCGCTCAAGGCCAGGGCCGCCGACGGCGCCCTCGGGCGGATCGTCTACGCGGAAGGCGATTACACCCACGATTGCCGGGACATCATGCTGGCCGACGAGTCGGGCCCCGTTCGCTACACCGACCGGAGCGACCGCCCCGCGGCCGCCAAGACGTGGCGGGCGACCGACCTGCCGCCCATCATCTACTGCTCGCACACGCTGGGGCCGCTGCTGGAGATCATGGACGACCGGGTGGTCTCAGCGGTGGGCCTGTCCACCGGCGTGCGGACGGCGCCCGACCTGGGCGCGATCGACCTGGAGGCCTGCCTGCTGGAGACGGCCGCCGGCGCGGTGATCCACCTGACCAACGGCTTCTCCGTCGCCTGCCCGATGACGCTCGGCTTCAAACTCGTGGGGACCGCCGGCTCCGTTCGGCGCGTCTGGGACGGAACGGAGCACGCGCGCTGGTTCAGCGAGACGGCGTCGCCCCGCATGACCGGCTGGGGGGATCTGCCGCCGGACCTGGTGGGAGGGCAAGACGCCGCGGAGGGCGTCGCCGCGATGGTCGCGGAATTCATCGCAGCCGTCCTCGAGGATCGGCCGCCGCCCCTGGACGTACACCGCTCGATGGACCTGGTCCTGCCCGGCGTCATCGCGCACGAATCGGCGCAGCGCGGAGGGGCGAAGCTGCCCGTGCCGGACAGCCGCGGCTGGCTGGGGCCGTGACCTCGCACGCGCTGCCCACAGCGCCCGCTCCTGTCGGCCCGCCGGGGCGAGCCGCGCCGCAACTGTCGTTTGGCCCGAGCAGCCCTTAGGCGCTGTTGCAGAACCCGCTCCGTCGGCCCGAGGCCGAGCGAGAGCGCCGAGGGCAAGGAGGCCGAAGAAGGCGATGCAGGGGCAGAGCATCGCCGATGCAGGCCGACACAGATCATCGGCGCTCGCAGCCGGCCGAAGCCAGGATGGGGTTCTGCAACAGCGCCTTAGGCCAGGGGCCCCAGACAGGACTCGTCCGAGTAGATGCCGTACAGGTGCGGGCGGCGCAGCATGAAAGTGACCTCGCGGAAGTCCCCGCCGCCCCACACCCGGTAGCCGTCCTCCATCGGCACGGCGGCGACGGTGAACTCCTGGTCGCCCTCGTTCCAGGCGAGGAGATCGCCCTTGCGGTCGATGATGCAGCTCCCCTGCACGTCGTTGCGGGCGATGACCATGCAGACCTGGTTGTCGATGGCCCGCGTGCGCATGATGGCCTTCCAGCGGCTCTCGTTGAAGATGGGTTGACCCACCGAGAAGCGGTCCGCGCGCAGGTCGCCCATGATGGAGAAGCAGATGAAGTCCGCGCCGTTCAGGGCCAGCATCCGCGCCGACTCGCAGACCGTCGTGTCCATGCAGATGAGGCACCCGATCCGGCCGATCGGCGTCTGGAAGACCGGGAAGCCGTCGCCGGGCACGGCGCCCGATATGTCCTCGCCGGTGGCCAGGTGCACCTTGCGGTAGACGCCCTGCACCTCGCCGTCCGCCGCAATGAGCACGGCGCTGTTGTGGACGGCGTCCCTATCGCGCTCCTTCAGGCCGAGCACGATGTGCGTGCCGTGGTCGCGGGCGATCTCCTGGAAAGGCGCCGTGGCCGGCCCGGGCACCTCCACCGCGCCGTCGGCGCGGTCCTGCCCGCTGATGACGATCTCGGGCGTGACCATGAGGTCGGGGCGCCTGCGGCAGGCCGCGCGGGCCAGGCTGGCCCAGAGGTCAACCTGCCCGGCGATCTCCTCCGGCAGGCCAAGCCCGCGGGAGAAGCGCTGAACCTTGATCCGGTCCCGCGTCTGGCGCGTCGCGTTGATGACGCAGGCTTTGACGGGCCTGCGCTCCGGGATGTCGAAAGGCTCTATCTGCGGCGCATCCCAGCGGGTGGAGCCACGCGTTGCCCACCGGAAGACGTACCGCACGGTGAGGACCCGGGTGCCCTTCGGAGCGCGGGCCACGGCCTCCAGGTCCATCTGTCCCGCGCCCAGCTTCACGGGCAGCAGGTAGTTCCAGTGCTTGCGGGGGCTCGTCTGATCCGGGTCCCACTCGCCCCAGCAGGCGAGCGCCTGCAGACAGTCGCGCGGATGCTCGACGCCCTCGTGCCGGACGCGCGTCCGGACGCGGTAGCCCTGGCCCCCGCGGATGCCCTTGAGCACGAACTGCCATCCTCCGCAGCACGTGCGCGAGCCGTTCGCCGCGATCCCGACCCCGCCCTTCGCCTTCCGCATGACGGGCGCGGCGCCGGGGTGTGGCGTCCAGGTCTCCACTCTCGTCAACTCAATGCCGGCCATGGTGTCGTTTCTCACAATGTAATCGAGTCGCGTTCGGCCCGATCACGAGCCGGAAGCGAAATGCTTCTCCTCCAGCGACTTCAGGTACGCCAGGCCCTCGGCCAGGCTGCGGTCGGTATCCTCGGCCAGCCTGCGCCAGATGCAGGTGGCTCCTGCCATCGCGGGGGCGACCTCCACGAATGACTCCATGCCCACGCAGCCGCGGTAGCCGCCGTCCGCCAGCCCCCTCATGATCCCGTCCCAGTCGACCAGGCCGGTGCCCACGGTGCCCCGATGGCTCTCGCTCAGGTGGAAGTGGCAGAGCTGCGGGGCCGCCCGCCTTGTGGCCTCGTAGAAGTCGTCCTCCTCGATGTTCATGTGGTAGGCGTCGAGGTGCACCTTCACGTTCGGCTCGCCGACCATCTCCACGAGCTTGAGCGCCTGGTCGCACGTGTTGACCAGGAACGTCTCGTAGCGGTTCACGGGCTCGATCCCGACGGTCACGCCCAGGCGCCGGCCGCATTGAGCCGCTTCCTTGATGGCGCGGGCGGCGCGGTCCCAGTACTGAGGGCCCGGCATGCGGCCGATGCGGCGGCCCAGCGCCGAGTAGGTCACGCCGGTGAAGACCGTCGCGCCGATGTCGGCCGTGGCCTTCACGCAGTCCTTCAGGTATCGGATGCCGGCCGCCCGGCCCGCTTCGTCTTCGGCGGTGGGGTCGTTCTGCTCGCTGCACGCGGTGGAGGTGACCACGTCGATGCCGACGGCGTCCAGGCGCGCGCGGATGGCGTCGGGGGCCACCTTGTCGAGTTCCATCAGCGGGATCTCGATCAAGTCGAACCCCAAGTCCCTGGCCCGATCGATGCAGTCCAGCGTCTCGTTGCTCCAGCTTCCAGTCCAGGCGTAGGCATGGATTGCGTATCGCAGCGCGCCCATGTCCGCCACCTCCTTTCCGTGCTCCGCCGATGGAACGTTGGATTCCCGCCGTCCCGCCACCTCGGCCGCTATTCGACCACCACCTCCCCGTTACGCCGGAAGATGCGCTTCGGGAAGCCCTCTTCGGCGATGTCGCCGTAGTTGTGTCCCGCCTCCGCCGGATAGACGCAGAACGAGATCAGCGGCTCGTCGCCCGTGTTCACGGACCGGTGTGCCCAGTGAGGAGGCACGTAGACGATGGCCCCCCGGCGCATCTCCTCGACTTCGCATCGGCCGCCGGCCGTCTTCATCAGCATGCATCCCCGGCCGCGCAGGCACAGGTAGACCTCGGCCGTGCCGGCCGCCTCGTGGTAGTGGCCCTTGGTCATGAAGCACTCATCGCCCACCGTGCCCGGCTGCAGCTTGCTGATGCCGAACTTGACGTGGCCGGCCGCTTCCGGCACCGGCGTGTCGAACACCTCGTAGTGAACGGGATCCCCGCGCCGGCGGATCAGCTCCTCCAGGGCGTCGCGGTCGGCGTAGTAGCCGCGCATGTCGGACGCGCGCCGCACCAGGCGCGCTGACGCTCTGGCCAGCGCGCCTTCCTCAAGGTCCAGCGCAACGCTGAAGGGGTCGGTCAGTTTCGCCTTGTCGCTCTCAGCCATTTCGACCTGCCATGGAACGGCGCGTCCGGAGAGCTGATCCCGGTGCGCGTGCGTCAGCGCCGTCCCGACCGACCCGACGGCCGTTCCCCCGCCGGGGCCCGGGGACCCGCAGTTGACGGCGGACCGCACTGCAACCGGCTCAACGCCCCGTTTGCTCGGCGGCCGTCGCTCCCCCGCCGAGGCGCAGGCCCTGCAAGTGCTCGTCGAACACGCCGGGGGCCACGGCGTCCTTCATCTGGTGCACGCCCGTCATCTCCTCATTCGACATGCCTTCCAGTTGATCGGCCTCACGGGCGACATGCGGGGTGAGGAAGATCAGCAGCTCGGTCTTCTCCTTGTCCCTCACTGTGCGTTGGAAGAGCCTGCCGAGCAGCGGGATGTCGCCCAGGATCGGGACTTTGTCGATGCTTTCGGTATTGGAGTCCTGCATGAGGCCGCCGATCACGATGGTGTGGTTGTCCCGGATGGCGATGCGCGTCTGGGCCGATCGCTTGGCGAAGACGGGGGCGTCCACCGTTTCGGAGATGGGCACGGTCTCGGCCGTCGTGGTGGAGATCTCCGGGGCGATGTCCATGATGACCAGCCCCTCCGGGTTGATGTGGGGCGTGACTTTCAGGATGATGCCGATGTCCTCGTATTGGATGGTGTTGATGGTCTGGCCGGTTTCGGTGGTGCGCGTGTTCTGGATGAAGGGGACTTCCTGGCCGACGGTGATCGTGGCCGCCTGGTTGTCGCTGGTCAGGATATGGGGGCGGGACAGGATGTCGAGCTTGCCCAGTCTTTCCAGGGCCCGCAGGGCGCCCGTGACGTCCCCGCCGACCATCCTGTAGACAAGTCCCCCGCTCTCCCCGGCGACACCGAAGTCCGTGAACAGGTTGTTCTCGTCGCCGTCCTCCTCCACGTTCAGAATGGAGAACTCGACGCCGAGGTCCAGGCTGTCGCTCCAGGTGACCTCCGCAATGAGGACCTTGATGAGCACCTGCGGGATGGGTCGGTCCAGGTTCTCGATAATGCCGCGCAGGCGGTCGAAGTTGCTGGGTGCAGTCAGGGCCAGCAGCGAGTTGGTGTCCTCGTCCGCCACGCAGTAGACGTGGCCGGCCAGGCCGCCGGCGGCTGTGGTGGCAGCCGCCTGGGAAGCCTGCTGCATCATGGCCATAAAGCCGCCTCGGCCCTGGCCCTGGCCCTGGCCCTGCTGGGCCGTCTGGCCGCCCCGTCCTGCGCCGCCTGTGGTCCTCAGTGCTCCGGTCTGCCCCTCGTTCTGGCCGAACAGATTATTCAGCAGTTCCACCAGGTTCGCCGCCTTGGCGTTCCTCAAGGCGTAGACGAGGACGGACTCGTCCTCCACAGGATTGGCGTCGAGTTCCTTAACGACCTGCGCCACGACGTCCAGCGTGTCGGCCGGGCCGCTGACGACGATGCTGTTGGTCCGCTCATCGGCGCTGGCGATGACCTGTGGCGCGCGGTTGACGGTTTGCTCCGGCTGCTCCTGGCCCGGCGCGCCGCCAGGCCCGCGGAAGAATCGCCCGAACCCGCCCGCCCCTCCGCGCTGCTGCTGGTTCCTGGCCTGTTCCTGCTCGAACACCTGGTTGATCAGGTCCGCCGCGTCCGAGGCATCCGCGTACACAAGCTGGAAGACGCGCACGTCCGCCACGGTGGCCAGGTGCGTGTCGAGCGCCTTGACGATCTCCGCGATGCGGCGCACGTTCGACCCCGTGTCCGTCAGGATCAGGGAGTTGCTGCTGGCGTTGGCCGCCATCTCGGCGTACGCGGGGATGAGGGGTGCCAGATCATCCCTGACCTCGACTGCGTCCGCGAACTGGAGCGGGATTATCTGCGTGACGATCTGGTCGTCGGGCTCGATCGTGCTGGGCTCAGAGCCCGTCCGCACCGGGATACTCATCTTCTTTGCCTCGTCCAGCGTGACGATCTTCAGCACGCGGCCCTTGCGCACCGCGGCGAAGCCCTGTTCCGTCAGAACGGTGTTGAGAAGCGAAACGGCTTCCTCCACGTTCAGGGGCTGACGGCTCATCACCGTGACCCGTCCGTCCACCGTCGCCTCTTGGACGATGACCAGCCCGCCGACCTCCGAAAGGTGCTCCAGGACCGCTGAAAGGGGCGCCTCGCGGAAGTCGAGAAGGATCCCGGATGGGTCCTCTGCGGTCGTTTCGGCCTGCGGGGCCGGCTCGGCCGCTTCGGGCGCCGGGGCTGGCTCGGCTGCTTCGGCCGCCGGGGCTGGCTCGGCTGCTTCGGCCTGCGGGGCCGGTTCGCCCGCTGCCTGCGGAGCCGGTTCGGCCGCTTCGGCCGCCGGGGCTGGCTCGGCCGC
>CAZFSS010000005.1:71293-195776 GCA_964521715.1 uncultured candidatus Brocadiaceae bacterium
CCGCTGCCTGCGGAGCCGGTTCGGCCGCTTCGGCCGCCGGGGCTGGCTCGGCCGCACGCACGTTCCACGCGCCGGCCAGCAGGGAAAGCATCACGAGGACGCGCAGGGCGAGAGCCGCCCGAGCCGGTCCTTTCCGATCTACCTGGCTGTAGCCGATGTCGATAGCGTCGTTCATTGTCCCAGTTCCCTCTGTCGTCTCTGCCTCATTTGCTCCAGTACGTTGGCCGCGCCGCCCTCCGCGGGCGCAGGCGTTGCCTGCTGTTCGCCGGACGCGACGCTCTCCGCCGGCGCGGGTGCAGCCGCGCCGCTCGCCTCCAGGTTCTCGCCTATGCTGACCTCGACCTGTGCGTCGTCCCGTGCATAGCGAATGCCGTCCAGCGTCACCTCGGCCACGCGGCCGCGGACGACCTCATCCCCGGCCCGCGCCTGGACGACGGCAGCCGAACGCATGTCCTCAAGAACGGCGACGAAATTGCCTCTCTGCCGTATCACGCCGCGCAGCAGCACGTACCGCTCGGGATCGGGCGCAGCCTGGACGACCGCTGCTTGTTCTGCCTGGCTCTTCTGTCCCCGAGCGCGCGAGAACATGTTGCGCTCGATCAGGATCTGGTATTGCTCCCACGGTTGGGGCTCGGCCGCCGAGGCTACCCCGTCCATTCCGCCCATGCCGAGGGCCAAGACCAGCGCGAACGCCAGGAATGTCGCCTTCGGGCTCATCGTGCGCCGCCACCTCCCGCGGGGGCGGGCTCCGCGCTCGGCTCACCCTCCGCCACGTAAAGGGTCGAAGCCTTCAGCTGCAGCGACAGCTCATCGGCGCCCTCCTTTCGGGCGCCGAGCTGTAACTCACGTATGCGCAGGGGCAGGGCGGACGTCTCAACCCGCCAGAGGAACTGCGCCACCGCCTCCATCGACCCCGTGCCCGAAGCCAGAACCGTGATCTCACGCATCGTCCCGCCCTGCTGGCTCCGATCGGGCTTCAGGGAAGAGAGAGCCAGGCGAGCCTGCTCCGCCCAGTCGCGCATGGCGTGCAGCACGCGGCTCTCCGCTTCGGCCGGATCGGAGGTCAATCCTGCGGCGCTCAACTCCTCCCACCTGTGTGCGATCAGCCGCCGCCGCTCGAACAGCCGCCCGGCGTCCTCCAGTTTCTGCACGATTTGCGCCTGCTGGGCCTCGAGCGCGGCCCCGCTCTCCAGGATCGGCCTGATCAGGTAGTGGTCGAGAACGAGCAGCACCACCGCCGCGGCAGAAACCAGGGCAAGCTGTGTCTCACGTTTCGACAGCTTCATCGGTCACTCCGCTCCCACGCGCGCAAACGATATGGCAAACGAGCTCTCGCCTCCGGCTCCCCGGGTCTCCTGGACGTAGAGCAGCTTCACCTCAGCGAACGCGCCGGAGCCCTGCAGGGCGTCGAGCACGCCGAGCACCGCCTGCTCGTCGGTCGCCTTGCCGGACAGGACCCCGCGCATGTCCTCCTGGATGGCGAGGCTGGTGGCCCATATGTCGCCGCTCTCAGGGAAGGCCATCGTGAGTCCGACCAGGCAGTCCAGCAGCGGGGGCCTGCGGTCGTACCAGCCGCGCGCCTCGCTGACGCTCTGCACAACGCTCTCCGCCTCCGCGATCGCGGGCGCCATTGCGTCGAGCCTGCCCTGCATGGCAGCGATTTCACCTTTCCGCGCCCTTCGGTCCGCGATCAGCACACCGCCGGCCACTGCAAGAGCCAGGAGCAGGAACGCGGCCCATGCCGCCCAACGGCCCCAGTGCCGGGCCCGCCGAACCGCCAGACGAGAGTGCAGGAAGTCGAACGGCGCCAGGTCGCTATCCAGAGCGGCGGACGCCACGGCTGCGGCGGGCGCCGCGCCGCCATCGGGCATGCCCGCGCCGGAGGCGGCCGCCGAAAGCCCGGCCAGCGGAAGCCCGGGAGCCACGTCAAGCTCCACACCCAGCTCTGCGCACGCCTCGCGCGCCGCGTCGCTCAGGCCCATGCCGTCCCACAACGCGACTCGCCCGGGGGCGCCCTCGCTGCTCGCGAGCGTCGAGCCGATTGCCAGACGCAGTGCCGCCTCCACCGCACGCGAAACCGTGCCGCTCCCCGCGATCGGAGCGTGGCGGATCGCCGTCAAGCGACCGTCGCGCGCGGAGACGAACTCGACTCCGTCCGGCGTAACCAGGGCCGTCAGGCCCCCGGAGTCCGCCGGCGCGGCGAGCGCCAGGACCGCAGCCGTGGACGTGACGGCGCGAGCTTTGAAGCGCGCAACGCGGACGGCGTCCACCACCGCGCTGAGACGTCCCCGGGTAGTCGCCACCAGCAGGGCCCGGCCGGCCTTGCCCTCGGGCGGCGCCGAGGCGAAGTCGCACACCATGTGGTCCGAGTCCGGCGCGAACGCCCGCTCGGCCTCCAACCGAAGGATGGCGGCCAGGGACCGCGGCCCGACGGGAGGCACGTCGCGCGCCACCGCCATCACCCACCGCGCGGGGATGCCGATGGTGCCAGTGCGCGGCAGGCGCTGCTCCCTCAGGAACCGGCCCAGGCACTCGCCGACGGCCGCCGGATCGTCCCAGGTCACCTCCTTGGGAAAGACGAGCTCCGCCACGCGAACGACTTCGCGGCGGCCGTGCGCAGCCCTCACCTCGGCGGCCACGATGCGGCGTTCGCCCACGGCCAGTCCCAGTGATCGTCGCCTGCCCATCATCGGTAGCTCGCAGTCATTCTCATGCCGGAGGCGAACTCGCCCGCCCGCAGGGAGGCGAGTATCTCGGGATCGAGCGGCCAGCCCAGGTGAGTGAGGTCCTGCCAGCGCAGGACGTGCGGCGGGCTCGTGCGCGCGTCGATCACGGCCCGGCAGCGCCGGTAGGCCCGCCCGTCGCCGCTGACGGCCACGATGTCCGCGCTGAACTGATAGGAACGTGTGGTGACGTACGGGCCGATCGCCCTCGCCTTCTCCTCCGGCAGGGCGCCGGCCACCCACGCGATGTTGCTCAGGTCCGTTCCCGTGTCCGAACGCCGCGTCAACAGCGCGTCGACGTCGCTCTCGTCCAGTTCGGGAAGGCAGAGGAGCACCTCGCGAGGCGCAGTATTCACGTTGACCAGGCCGACCAGTTCCCGGGCGCCGGCGACCGTGAGCCGATCGGCAACCTGAGCGAACTCCTCCACGGTCAGGCCGCTCCGGAAGTAGAAGTCCAGCACGCTCCTGTAGGGCCGGCCCCGCCGGACGCTCTGCAGGATCGTGTAGATCCGATCGTCCTTGACCACGCCCCGCAGGAGCTCGGAGAGTCCCTGGGCGTTGGCGTCGTTCACGTTGATGCGCGTCTGGCCGTCGGCGGACACGTTGGGTTCGGCGCTGTACACGGTGACGTAGTCCAGGAATCCGCGATCGAGGCTGCCGTTGCGGTTGTCCTCCGGCTGGGATTCGTCGGCGTCGTTCTCGTTGTAGTCGAGCACGCCGTTCCGGTTGGCGTCTTCGCCGTAGAGCAGGTCCCTGGACGCGCCGCGCACGAGGAGCACCTCCTCGACGGTCTCGAACGGCGAGTCCTTGCAGTAGTAGGGCTGCTTTTGCAGGAGGTAGTACTCGCTTTCGGCGCCGCTGGGGGATACTTCCGCGTCCTGGTCCCGCCAGTCGATGATGGAGTCCGCCAGCTCCGCCGTCATGCCGGGCAGCTTGAGCAGCGTGTCGCTGGATGCGGAGTTCAGGTTGATCCGCGACGCTTCGTCCACGATCCCGAATGCATACTCCTTGTCGGTCTCCAGGTTCGGGTGGATCAACCAGAACAGCCCGTCTCCGACCCGCCTCTCCTCCCACGCGACCTGCTCCAGCTCCTCGGTGGAACCGTCAGTGCCGTCGAGCACGGCCACGACGAAGGCCAGCGCCCCTGAGGCCACGGCGTCCGCCTCCAGGTCGGCCCGGCGGTTCGCCGAGGCGACCGCCTCCACGCGCATGGAGTACGCGAAGACGAGCGCCAGGCTGGCCAGCACGAGGACGACCCACATGGTCACAATGAGGACCGTGCCCTGGTCCCGCCGCCAGGCCCGCGCGCCGGGGAGCTTGCTCTGGAGGATCGTCATCGCCCGCCTCCCATGGCTGGCCCGGCGGACGCCTCCTCTTGGGGCAGGGAGCCGCATGGCAGCGCGAAGACGCACGCCATGACGTAGTCCTTCTCCGGGTCTTCCGTCTCGAGGCCGATGGTGATCCAGACGGCCAGCGGCAGCACGTTGCCTGCCGTCGTGGAGTCCCAGCTCTCCAGCCAGTCCGTGCCGTCGAAGTACGCCACGTCGAATGAACTCACCCGGCGGCAGAGGACCTCCTCGACCGGTTCCTGCGCCTCCGGCGCCAGCAGGTTGGCCGTGACGCGCCGTACGAGCGCCCGTTCGTCCGCCTGCCCCTGGGGCGTCAGCGCGATCTCGACTGCCAGTATCGGGGACGGCGGGTCGCCTCCGCACTGATCCCTCGCCAGGGCGTGGAACAGCAGATCGTCTTCCGGCTGACCGTCCCGGCCCGCCGCGTCCTCGCCGACGAACTCGGCGGCCAGCAGTCCCGTCGGGACGGTCGCCGATTCCAGGTCCGTTCGCATCATCCTGAACGCAGCGGCCGCGCGCGCGGTCGGCTCCAGGGCCTCCTCCATCGTGCGGCGCCCGCGGAAGGCGATGCTGAGACTGGCGTAGAGCGACGCCGCCAGCATGCTCATCAGCGTCATCGCCACCAGCATCTCCAGGAGCGTGAAGGCATTCCTTGACGTCGCGCGTGCCATCTCACTCGCTCCCCGCGTAGCCCAGGGTCGTCATCACGACGCTGCGGGTCTGACCACGGGCCTTCCACGTCACCGTGAGGGCCACCTCGCTGACCTGCGGCTCCTCCCACTCGCTGACCGCCACCTGCCAGGAGTACTGCGGCCATTCGTCGCCGAAGTCCCCCCTCGTTGCGCTGCTCTGCCAGTCGCCGGTCGCCATCATCTCGGCCAGCTTGCTGCGGGCGAGTATGGCGGCCTCGGTGCGCTGTCGCGCCGTCACGCCAAGCCCCATGGCCAGCGAAATGCCCGCCATGGCGGCCGGCAGTATCGCGCCCACGAGCGCCAGGCTCACCAGCACCTCTATGAGCGTGAAGCCGCGCCTCCGTCTGTCGGTCGAGCTCTTCATCAGTCCTTGCCGGGTCGCTGAACGACGAAAGCCTCGGTGGGGGCGGCGCAGACCACCTCCGCCACGCCTCCCTTCACGTCCGTCACCCGGATCATGGCCGGCTCGGCGCGCCCGTCCGGGAAGAAGTCCAGGTAGTCGCGGCTGCCGTATGCGTCGGCGACTCCCACGTCAACTTCGTCGGGCAGCCTGAACGCCACGCCGAGGCTCGACTCGATCTGCCGGAAGCCGCCCTCTCCGGGCGCGGTAAGGAAGACCGTGCGTTGGCGCAGATCGAAGTTGAGCCGATAGACACGCCCTTCGCTGATGGCCCGCGAATGGGCGAGCCGCGTGACGGCAAGGATACGCGCGGCCGTGTCATCCGTCTTACGGGAGATGAAGAACCCCCGAAGGGACGGTGACGCCGCCCCGAGCAACGTGCAGATGATGACCATGACCAGCACCAGCTCCAGGAGCGTGAAGCCGCGCCGGCAGGGCCGGTCAGCGGGTCGACCAGTTGTCAATGTCGTCCCCTCCGCCGCTCTGGCCGTCGGGACCCAAGGAGTACAGGTCGTACCCCTCGCGATTGTGATCGCCGGGGTAGGTGTAGACGTAGGGGGTGCCCCACGGGTCATTCGGCACGCCACGGCTGATGTACGGGCCGCGCCAGTCGTCCATGCCCGTGGGTTGGTCCACGAGGGCCCCGATCCCTTCCTGAGCCGTCGGGAAGCGCCCCGTGTCGATCTCAAACGCGTCCAGCGCCACCTCCAGATTCGAGATGTCCGTGCGCGCGGCGGTGATCCGTGCCTGCTCCGACCGCTTCGTGAACTTAGGCACGACCACGGCCGCCAGGACGGTGAGGATGACCAGGACCAGCAGCAGCTCGATCAGCGTGAAACCACGCCGAAGGGCCGCCCCGCCCGGCCTGCGTTGCGCTCGTCTGTGGGAGCTCATGCTCCGTTCTCCTTTCCGTCTCTCCGGCCGCTGACCTGTGCCTCAGCGGACGAACTCCTGCAGCGTGAAGATAGGCAATAGCATGCCGATGACCACGGTGCCGATCAGGGCCGCCATGACGAAGAGCAACGCGGGCTCGGCCAGGGAGACCAGCGTGCGCAGTTGGCGATCCAGTTCCGCCTCGTAGCTGTCCGCAAGCCGAACGAGCTCCTTGTCCAGACGCCCCGCCTCCTCGCCCACTGCCACCATCTCGACGACCGAAGCCGGGAAGAGCTGGGGACTAGCCGTCAGGCCCTGGGCCAGGGGGCTGCCGCCTTGCACCGCCTCGACGGCCCGGGTCACGGTGTCGGCCAGCGTCTGGTTGCCGATGGCTTGCTTGGCCGCCTGCAGGGCGGTCACCAGCGGCACGCCCGCACCGAGCAGCGTGCCCAGCATCCGGCAGAAGCGCACGAGTGCGAACCGTGCAACCACCCGCCCCACGGCGGGAGAGCGCAGGACCGCTCGCTCGACGAAGCGCCGTCCCCGCTCGCTTGCCAGCGCGCGGCGGACCGCCACGGCCGCCAGCACCACGCCGACCAGCGCGACGGGCCAGTGCCTGGCCGCCAGGTCGCTTGTGGCCACAATCGCACGCGTCAGCCAAGGAAGCGACCCGCCGAACTCGGCAAAGACCGCCGCGAAGCGCGGGATGAAGTAGGTGAGCAGAAACGTCATGACCGAGATGGCCAGGGTCGCCAGCACGGCGGGGTAGATCAGGGCGGCGGTCACCCTCCCCTTCAGATCGCGCTCCCGCTGGCGGAAGTCGGCGATTTGCGACAGGACCGTATCCAGAAACCCTCCCGTCTCTCCCGCCCTTACCATGGCGACGTAGACGGGCGGGAACGACCGGGGATACTGGGCGAGCGCGCCGGCCAGGGGCATGCCTCCCACCACGTCCTCGCGCACGGCCGTCCACCGGCGCTGCGCGGAGGGCCGAGACGCTTCCTGGCTGAGGATGTACAGCGCCCGGCTGAGGGGCACGCCGGCCGCGAGCAGGTTCGCCAGCTCGCGGGTGAAGGCATCCACGCTCGCCCTCGGCACCCGGGTGCCGCCAAGCGACAGGCCGCCGGAGGACTGGCCGGCTTCCTCAACGGAAACGGGGTACAGAGACTGCTGGGAGAGCCGCTGCACCGCAGCGGCGCGGCTGTCGGCGATCAGGTTTCCTGCCATCTCGCGTCCTGCCGGGTCCACGGCCCTGTACTCGAACTTCGCCATCAGGTGCCGCTCCGCGCGTCTTTGGGGGCTGCGATGCCGTTCAGGCGTTCATCCTTGGTGGCGCGAAGCACTTCCGCGACTGTGGTGTGGCCGGCCAGCACGTGACGCCAGCCGTCCTGCCGCAGGCTGTCCATCCCATCGGCGGCGGCCTGGCGGCGTATTTCGCCGGACGAAGCCGCGCGCAGGATGAGGTTCCGGACGGGCTCCGTAACCGACATCATCTCGAAGATCCCCGTGCGGCCCCGATAGCCCGTTCCCTGACACTCCCGACATCCCGCTCCCTGCCGAAGCCGCTCCGGCGGCCCACCGGGCAGCTCGGCCCGCAGCACGGCCGCCTCTGCCTGAGAAGGCACATAGCTTTGGCCGCACGAGGGGCAGATGAGGCGGACCAGGCGCTGGGCCAGCACGGCTTCCAGGGACGACGCGACCAGGTAGGGCTCCACGCCCATGTCCACCAGGCGCGTGGTGGCGCCGGGGGCGTCGTTGGTGTGCAGGGTGGAGAAAACCAGATGGCCCGTCAGCGATGCCTGCACGGCGATCTCGGCCGTCTCCACGTCTCGTATCTCTCCGACCAGGATTACGTCCGGGTCATGCCGCAGGATGGAGCGAAGGCCCCGCCCGAAGGTGAGCCCCGCCTTCGTGGCGACCTGTATCTGGTTGATGCCGTAAAGGTGGTATTCGACGGGATCTTCGATGGTGATGATTTTGCGCCGCACGTCGTTTATGCGCGAAAGGGCGGCGTAGAGCGTCGTCGTCTTTCCGCTGCCCGTGGGCCCGGTCACCAGGACGATCCCGTGCGGGAGTTCGCAGAGCCTCGCCACCGCGTCCTCGTCCTGCTTCGACATCCCGAGCGCCTCCAGCCCGAGCAGGGCTGCGCTGCGGTCCAGCAGGCGCAGCACGACCGCCTCGCCGTGCAGCATCGGGATCACGGACACCCTCACGTCGATCTCGCGCTGTTTGATGCTGAGCTTGATTCGACCGTCCTGGGGCAGGCGCTTCTCGGCGATGTCGAGCCGGCTGAGGATCTTCAAGCGCGACACGATGGCCGCCTGGAACCGCCTCACCTCGGGGGGGACCTTCGCCTCCTGAAGCACGCCGTCCACGCGGTAGCGCACGCGAAGCTGGTTCTCGAACGGCTCGAAGTGGACGTCCGTCGCGCGCAGCCCGATGGCCTCGGTCAGCACCTGGTTCACGAAGCGAATTATGGAGGCGTCCTCGACCCCTTCGCTCAGGTCAAGGGCCTCCTCCGGCTCTCCCAGCACCTGAATGGCCAACTCATCCGAGTCGGACATGAGGGACTGCACCGTGTCTGCGCCCACGCCGAGGTATTGCCGCAGGCAACGGGCGATCTCCGCAGTCGACGCCAGGGCCGATTGCAGCTCCCGACCGGTGGCCAGGCGCAGCTCGTCCATCCCGGACGTCTCGAACAGGCGGCCGCTGGCCACCAGGACGGCCCCGTCGGTCTCCCGGAGGGGCAGCAGGCCGTGCTTGAGCAGCAGCCGCGCCGGGAACTGGGCGAGCAGGTCCGGGTTGAGCTCGGCCCTGTCCACTTCCACGTAGGAGACGCCGAACTCCTGCGCGAGCCACCTGAGCGCCTCGGCCTCCGGCAGGCCGCCCGGATCGCTGAGGGCCTGCTCGATGGGGATGCCGTCATCCAGGGCGCATCGCACCTGGGCGCATGCGCTCGCGTCGAGGATGCCCTGGGCCTGCAACCTGGTGAGGATAGCGTCCATATCCGGGGAGTTGTTTCCTGTTGGAGTCAGGGGGCGCCTCGCACGAGCGCGCCCCCCGTTGTGGGCTTTCTCAGTCGAGGAAACCCCACATGACCAGTTGCGCTTCCTGACGGAGGTTGAGCACTTCGCGGAGCTGGTCCTGAGCCTTCGCCAGTTCGTCACGTCCCTTCTCGCGCGCCTCGCGGTAGGCGGTCAGGCCCTCCTTGATCTGGTCGGTCGTGGACGCCTGGTTCCCCAGGACCGTCTGGAGGGCGGTGGCGGCCTTTTCGACGTCGCTCTGAGGTCCCTGAGGGGCGGCCGCCAGTGCGGGTGCACCCTCGCCTCCCCTGCCCATCCTGCCGCCGCCGAACATGCCCCACATGCCCATTCCGCCGCGCACCTGGCGCGACAGGTCCTGCACCTTCTCGAGCCGGGGCCCGATGACGTTCCACTCCTCGTCCGTGGCGCCGAGCGTCTCTTTCATCCGCTCAGCTATGCGCTGTCGCCACTGCGCGGGGTCGAAAGCACCGCCGCCCATACCGCCGCCGCGCTGCTGCGCCATCGCCACGCCCACACAGAGCGCCGTTGCCGCCGCGACGGCCACCACACCGCTCACTACCTTCCAGCGCGTCATGGACCGCCTCCTCACAAGAGAGATGATTCCCCGCGCTTCGGCAGAGCCCCTTGCCATGCGTCCGCGCGAGCGCCGTTGATATAGTTCCTGCCCGTCCCCGTTTTCTTCCGGCCCTTTCCGAGGAATGCACCGCCGGAACCGCCCACAGGGGGACGAATCCGGCGCTTCACGGACCGGCCGCGGTGTGCTCCGGGTGCGGCCGTCTGCCGGGCGGACGCGCTTCCGACTCGGACGGGCGCATCCCGGCTCCGGGCGACCCGCGCCTGCCACGCTCCCGCATCCAGTTCAGCATCTCGTCGTACTTGGCGCGCTGTTCAGGCGTCAGGATCTCCTTGGTGCGCGCGACCGCCTGCTCAAGATTCGCCTGCGCCTCCGCTGCCAGCCCTGCCACCTTGCGCTCGTACTCGGCCAGGATCTGATCGTATTGGGGCTTCTGCTCCTCGGTCAGGAGGGCACCGACGGCCTGCCGCTCGGCGGCTCTTGCCTCATCATCCAGCGCCGCCCGCCTGCGCTCGTGCTCAGCCAGGATCTGATCGTATTGGAGCTCCTGCTCCTCAGTCAGGAGGGCACGGACGGCCTGTTCCCGCTCCTCTCTGAGCGCTCCCCAGCCCTCGCCGGACGGGGGGCGCAGCTCCGACCAGATGGCGCGCATCTGCTGCTCCTGCTCGGGCGTCAGATCCAGCTCCCTGGCCAGCCAGGACCGCGGCCCGCCAGGCCTGTGGCTGCTCCGGTGGCCACGCTCCAGCAGGCAGCCCAGCGCCACGCCCGCCGCGAAGGTCAGCACAAGCGAAAGGGTCAGCAGCAGTCTGGCTTTCTTCACTCTCCGTTCTCCCCAGACAGGCCATCGGCCATCCAGAGGACGAGGGAATTCCCCGAGTCAGCGCGCGCCAGCTCCGCGTCGGGCGTCACCGCAGCCCTCTCCCACCCCGCAGGCGGGCTCGCATCGGCGATCCCGGAGGGTTGCACATAGTGCAGCCAGAACGCGCACGCGACCAGCACCATCGCGGCGGCCAGGGCCACCGGCCGGCATATGCGGGTGATCACGCGATCGCCCGCACGGCTCACGCTCTCGTGCAGCCGCTGAAGGGCTGCGTCCGGCATCTCGGCAGCCTGCAGGTCCGTCAGCAGGTGCGTGAGCGCCCGCAGGCGCTCCAGCTCTCGGGAGCAGTCCGGGCACCGGGCCAGGTGCTCGGCCACCTCCCGACGCTCGGACGGCGCCAGCTCACCGTCATGGTAACGCATCACTCGGTTGCGGAACTCGCAGCCATTCATGTCCTGTCTTCTCCGCCTGTAGTTCCCCTTCTCAGGGAAGGTACTCGCCCAGCGCCTCTCTGAGTGCCTGGCGCGCCCGATAGAGCCGGGACTCGACAGTCCCGATCGGAATGCCGAGGGCCTCCGCCATCTCGCCGTATGACATCCCCTCGAACTCCCGCAGGACGACTACCTCGCGGTGCTCGGGGCTGAGCTGCCGCAGCGCAAGGCGCACGTCGAGGCGCCTGTTCGCGTCGTCGGAATGCGAGGCGCCGGTGCTGGCCTGGGGCAGCGGCACGGTCTTCCTAAGGAAACGGCGGCGGTGGAATCGCGCCGCCTGCCGAAGCAGAATCCGGCTCAGCCAGGTCCGCACCGTCGAGCGGCCCTCGAACCTTCCCATGTGCTCGAAGGCACCCACGAAGGTCTCCTGGAGGACGTCCTCGGCGTCAACGGCACTGCCCACAAGCCTGGAGGCCAACCGGAAGAGCCCGTCCGCATGGCGGTCAATCAACTCGTGGAACGCGTCCTGGTCGCCCCTTCGGGCGTCGTCCAGGAGCTCTTCGTCCGTTGTGGTCAGACGCGGCTCCTTCGCGTCGTTGGCCTTGCGCTGCTCCGACATTCCTATAGTTCCGCTGGAGGTCGATTATCTTCCATCGCGGTGAGCGCAGTCAGTGCGAAGGCGCGGGCAGGGAACCCCGCGGGCGCCCCTGCGAACGCGGGCAAGGGGGACCCCGCCCCGCGGGCGGCTCAGTCGACCCGGCCGGCAGACCCGACCTCGCCGTCACCCTGAGCCCCGATGGTCTGAAGCTCCCACAGCGCCGCGAAGCGCCCCTCGCGGGCCAGCAGTTCGGCCTGACTTCCCTGCTCGACAAGGCGGCCGCCCTCCAACACCACGATCCGGTCCGCGATGTTGGTCGTCGAGAGGCGGTGGGCGATCAGAATCGTGGTGCGCCCCTCGGCCGCCGCTTCCAGCGCCTCCTGGATGGCCCTCTCGGTGATGGTGTCGACCGAGGAAGTGGCCTCGTCGAGTATCAGAATGGGGGGGTCCTTCAACAGGGCGCGGGCGATCGAGATGCGCTGCTTCTCCCCGACCGACAGCTTGACGCCCCGCTCACCCACGACGCTCTGGTAGCCGTTCGGCAGCTCGGCAATGAACTCGGCCGCCCGCGCCTGCGCGGCGGCCTGGTGCACCTCCTGCTCGGTGCAGTCGGGACGGCCGTACGCGATGTTCTCGTAGACGGTCGTGTTGAACAGGAAGGGCTCCTGGAGCACCATCCCGATGTGGCTCCTGAGCGCGCGGGGCTCGTACTGGCGCACGTCCACGCCGTCAATCAGTATCTGGCCTTTCTGCACGTCGTAGAAGCGGCAGATCAGGTCCACCATGGTCGTCTTGCCCACGCCGCTCGGGCCGACCAGGGCGACGGCCTCGCCGGACTCGATCGTCAGGGTGATGTCGTCAAGGACGGTCTCCACCTCGTAGCCGAAGCTGACGTGGCGAAGCTCGATCCGCCCGTCGAGCTTCTCGGGCTTGATGGCGTCCTCGGGGACCTCGAGTTCGGGGATCTCATCGAGGAACTCGAAGATCCGATCCGCCGCCGCCAGTGAGCGGGGCAGGGCGTTGCCGACCTGGCGGGCGAGCCGCTCGATCGGCCTGTAGAAGGTGCTCAGGTACATGACGAACGCCATGAACTCTCCCGGTGTGAGGGTCCCGCCGATGACCTGTGAGCCGCCGAACAGGAACACGATGAGCGTGCCCGCGCCCGTGAGAACGTCCATGAGCGGCTCGAAGATCGACGACCGCAGGGCCACCTTCATGAAGGCATTGTAGTAGTCGCCGGTCCTGCCCTCGAAGCCGGCCGTCTCCTCGGCCTCGCGGGCGAACGACTTGACGACGCGCACCCCCGAGAGGCGCTCCTGCACGAAAGTGTTGAGGTCGGCGACCTTCTGCCTGAAGGTGCCGAACAGCCCGTGGAATTGGCGGCTGAAGAAGATCACCGTTGCCAGGATGAAGGGCATGGGGATCAGCGTGAGCGCCGCGAGCCGCTTGTTCATGACGAACAGTATGGCGGCCACGCCCGCCAGCGAGAGGATGGAACTGATGATGCTCTCGACCGAGTTGACCAGCATGAACTCCACCGCCTCGGAGTCGTTGACGACCCGTGACATGGTCTCCCCGGTCGGATGGTCCTCGAAGAACCGGATGGACAGGTCCTGAAGGTGGGAGTAGAGGTCGTTGCGAATCGCGCGCACGATGCGCTGTCCGAGCATCTGGCTCAGGTAGCTGTGCACAGACATCGCAAGGGCCGCCACGGCCATTGAGGCCGCAAAGGCGCCCACTATCAGGGCGTGCAACCTGTAGTCGCGGCTCGGCCACGCATCGTCGATGAGTATCTTCAGCAGGTAGGGCCGCACCAGGCCCATGCCCACCATGATTCCATTCAGCGCCAGGACGCCCGCCATCATGCCCCACCACCGGCGGATGTAGCTCAGCAGGCGGCCGGATGACTTGAGCATCTCCCACGTGCTCTTCGTGGGGCCCTCTTCGTCATGCCCCATGTGCCGCCAGTAGAAGCCTCTCATCGTCCTCGCCTTCGCGCGAATAGAACTGACCAGTCAGTTCCATCGTCCCCCCTTTCGCCGCGCCTGTCAAGCGCAGGCACAGGATCCCGAGCCCGCGGCCGAGAGCCACTCTCAGGGCTCTGCCGATCGAGCGCGAACGCGTCACCAGGGGCGGGCGGTTCCCGGTCTGCCCGGCCTGCTCAAAGGCTCGTCTCGAGCTTGGCTCGGTGGCGGTAGTAACGCTGCTGCCACATGCCGGAGCGGAAGTAGAAGCCGAACATCCCGGCCTGGGCCATGTCGGAGAGGTTGATGGCAAGCCAGATGCCCGTCGGCCCCATGCCGACCGTCCCGGTCAGGAAGTACGCAGCCGAGACGCGCAGGAGCAGCTGCCCAATCCCGGTCATGACGGCCGGAGCGACGGTGTCCGCCGCGCCGCCCACAACCCGCCCGAGCACAACGGACACTGCAACGAAGGGAAAAGTCGCCGCCAGGAAGCGCAGATACGCCGCGCCGATGCGGATGACCTCCGGATGGTCAGCGAAGACGGATATCAACAGCGGCGCCAGGACGATGTAGACCGCGGCGACCGGCACGGCCAGCAGCTCGAAATGCCGGACGATCATCCACCCGGAACCGGTCGCGCGGTCGGGCTTGCCGGCGCCCATGTTCTGGCCCACCATCACGGCGCCCGCGTTGGCCAGCCCCAAGCCCGGCACCATGACGGCGAAGCGCAGGCGGTTGGCGATGCCGTAGCCCGCCCACGAAGCACAGGTCGACCAGCGAGAACAGGTCCTGCAGGAGCCCGCTCAACATCATGGGAAACGCAAGCTTCCACAGGCCGGCGCGCAGGCCCCCATCTGTGAGGCCCGTGGCGAGCTTCCCGGCGCGCGGGACCAGCGATCTGCCGGAGGGGAGCGGGTCCTGGTTCTGATTCGTGGTCATGCGAGCAAGCGCCCTGCGCTCGGCGCACCGGGGCGGGCGGGTGCACGCGAAGCCGCCATCCTACGGCCCGTGCGCGGTCGGGGCAAGCGACGCCCTGATGCCCCGAATGCACGAGATGATGGGCGAAGGCATGCCCATGATGGGCCGCACGGCCCCGATCGCAGCGGACGATGACGGCGTCCACGTCCTGTTCGCCGGACACATCCTGGTGTATACTCGCGACCTCGAGCAGCTTCGCACGAAGAGCCTGCACGGAGGCGACGCCCCGGACAAAGGAGAGCCAGCAATGGCACCTGAGAGGGCCGCAGGGCGAGCCCCCCGGTCGGACGACCTCCTGCCGCGGCACCGGTGGCAGGAGGGCACGGCCTCGGGCGTCTGCCTGCTGGTTCTCTACGTGGTTCTTGCCCTGGTCCCCGTCGGCCTGGCGCTCGCCTTTGAGCCGCGGACGGGCGAGTCCTTCCTCAATGAGCTGGGCAAAGGGGCGGGGATGCTCGGCTTCGCCCTGCTGGCGCTCCAGGTGGCCCTGAGCGCTCGGCTCCGGCTGCTGGACGCCCCGTTCGGGCTCGACGTGGTGATGCAGTTCCACAAGGGGATGGCCATCCTGGCCGGCGCGCTGTTGCTTTCCCATCCCTTTCTGCTGGCGCTCGGCGAGGATCGCTGGTACCTGTTCACGCCCGGGGCGGGGTGGCAAGTGAACCTGGGGCAGACCGGGCTCCTGATCCTGATCCTGATCATCCTGTGCGCCCTGTTCTTCGGGAAGCTTGGCATCCAGTACCAGGTCTGGCGCCACTCGCACAAGGCCGCCGTCGCCGTGGTCGTCATCGGCTTCGCCCACAGCCTGTTCATCGGCCCGGACCTGCAACGCCTCGGGATCAGGCTCTACTGGCTCGCGCTGCTCGGCATGGCCGTCGGCCTGTTCCTCTTCCGCAACGTGTTCGTGCCCCTGTGGGGTCGTCGGCGCTTCAAGGTGGTCTCAGTGGAGCGGGAAACCCACGACACCTTCACCGTTTCCCTGGAGCCGCAGGACGGCAGGCCGCTGCCCCATAGCCCGGGCCAATTCATGTGGCTGAAGCTCAGACGCCCCGGCCGCCCGTCGGAAGAGCATCCCTTCACGATCTCTTCGTCCCCGACCCGCGAGCCGCCCCTGACGGCGACCATCAAGGAATCGGGGGATTTCACCAACACGATCGGCCTGACCCGCCCGGGAGATACGGCCGGAGTCGAAGCCCCCTACGGCAGGTTCTCGTTCGTGCACCATGAGCCAAAAGCGTTCCTGTTCATCGCGGGCGGGGTCGGAATAACGCCCATCCTCAGCATGCTGAGGTACCTGAAGGACGCGGGGAACCGGCGGCAGGCCGTGCTGATCTACGGGAACAAGACGGAGGCCGACATCATCCGCCGTGCAGAGCTGGACGACATGCCGGGCAACGTCAAGGTCGTCCATGTCCTGTCCAGGGCCGGCACAGAATGGCAGGGCCTGAAGGGCTACATTACGCAGGACGTCATCCAGCGGCAGGCGGGTGAAGTGCTGGCCGAGGCGGACGTCTACGTCTGCGGCCCGCCTCCCATGATGGACATTGTTGTATCCTCTGTGAGGGGCCTCGGCGTCCCGGACCGGAGGATCCATTACGAACGTTTCGCAATCTAGGGGGACGCCTCATGCGGCCCCCGGCTCAAAGGGAAAGCGGAGCAGGACGAACATGCGTCAGAAACGAGCCCTGCTGGCAGGCCTGGGAGTGGCGGTCACGCTTCTGGGAGCGCTGGTCTTCTTTGCCTGCGAAAGGTCGCAGGCGCCGCCGGAGGGCGGTCCCGGATGCGAGGAGCGCGAGCATGCAGCCCCTGCCGAGCAGTCATGGCAACCCGCGCTGCCCGGAGAGCCGATCGACGGGCTGCTCGTGGTGGAGGTCGCGGGGCAGCGGCTCGCGTTCGGGCCCTCCGCCATGGTCGTCAGGCGCGCCCGGCAAGGGCCCTGACTTGACAGCCCGAGCGCGGCGCCCCACAATGGCATGCTGGACCCTGTGGCTTTCCTTTCACGAGCGCGGATGAGGAGCGATGAGCCCACACTGGTGCCTATGGACTGTGCTGATGGTCGTGCTGCTTCTGTGCGCGGAGCCCGACATGCGACAGGCAAAGGCCGCTGACAGCGCGCGCCTGGAACCCTGGGCCTCCAATACCGGCCCCACCGACGCGGCCAAGAGACACGTCGAAGAAGTGTCCTCCGCGCGGCACGAGTATGCCGTCACGCAAGGCGGCACGATGGACGGGCAGAACTGCAGCTCGCCGCTCGGACTGTTCGAAGCCCCGGAACTGAGGTGGGAGTCGAACCGGTCGGTGCGCATCGAGAACGTGGGCGAGACCGACGTTGTCAGCCCCTGGCTCTCAAACGGCCGGAACGCCTTCCGCACGATGCAGGAGATCATGCAGTCGGCCGTCGCACCCGGCATGAGCGACAGGGAGAAGGCCCTCGCACTGTGGTTCCAGGAGATCACCTACCGCTACCACTGGCAGGGCGATAACAACGAACTGGGCGACCCCGTGCGCGTATTCAACGCCTACGGCCACAACACGTGCGGCAACGACGCCATATGCATGGCCGGGCTCTGGACCGCCGCGGGCCTGAAGGTCTGCCCCGCCAGGCCGCTGACGCACTGCATCTCGCAGGTCTTCTACGACGCCGGCTGGCACCTGCTGGACGGCGACATGCAGGGCCTCTACCTGCTGAGGGACAATGAGACCGTCGCCAGCGAGAAGGACCTCGTGGACGACCACGACCTGGTCAAGCGCACGCACACGCACGGCTTCCTTCACCCCATCTCCCGCCAGGAAGCCGAGATGCAGGCGTCCATCTTCGTCTACGAGGGTGAGGCCAAGGGCACCCGCAACTGCCGCATGGACACGACGATGGACATGACGCTCAGGCCGGGCGAGGCGCTCGTCTACCGCTGGGGCCACGTGGAGCCGGTCAAGTACCACGGCCCGGACAAGCCCAGGTTCCCCCATGCGATCTGCAACAGCCTGTGGGAGTACCGGCCCGACCTCTCGAAGGACCTCTGGCGCAAAGGCGCAGAGACGGCCGAAAACATCAGGACGACCGCCGACGGCCTGGCGGCCGAGGCCGGCCAGACCGGCACGATCGTCTGGAAGATCCGCACGCCCTACCCCATCGTCGGAGGACGGTACGAGCTGGAGGGCCAGGAGGTGAAGGTCGACCTCTCCAAGGACGGCAAAGAGTGGACGGAGATGACGAGCGGCATCCTCGACTTCCAGTTCCCGTCGGAGTGGGGCCCGTTCTACGAGTGCTTCCTCAAGTGCACGCTTGCCGCCGACGCGCGCCTGAAGTCCCTCGCCATCATCAACGACGTGCAGACGTCCCCCTTCACGATGCCGGGCATGGTCGTGGGCGACAACGCATTCGCCTACACCGACGAGTCGCCGGGCGAGCGGAAGGTGCGCATCACGCACGAGTGGGCCGAGCGCTCGGCCACGCGGCCGCCTCTGGCCCCCGCCGCGGCGGTCTTCCCGGCCGATGGCGGCGAGACGGACGGCACGGACTTCGCGTTCCAGTGGCAGCCCGCTGAGGACCCAGACGGCGACGGGATCGCCGACTATCACTTCATGCTCTCCGATCGGGCGGACGTGAAGTGGCCGCTCTCGCTCAACTTCTGGAAGCTCATCTCGCGCACGCCGGACAAGGGCAACCCGCGCTACACGCTGCCTTACGTGGGGCTGCTCACGCCGGGCAAGACCTACTACTGGCGCGTGCGGGCCATGGACGACAAGGGCGTCTGGGGGCCCTGGAGCCAGGTATGGAGCGTCGTCCCGCAAGGGCCGACGCCGCCGCTCGACGTGACGCTCGACTTCGACCCCGACCGTGGCGTCGGCACGCTCAGGTGGAAGCCCAATCCGGTGGGCCGCCCCGCCGCCAAGTACCGCGTCTACGGCAGCGATGAGAAGGGCTTCTCCGTCAGCGACGAGCCCTACGAAGTCAATCTGGGCCAGAAGAGCACGCTGACGTCCCCGTTCGCGGCGAACTTCGCGGCGGAGACGACAGAGGCCGCCCTGACCGTCATGGGCGAGGGGCTTGACCTGCCCAACGCGAACAGGGCCTACTACCGCGTCGTCGCCGTGGACGCCAATGGGAAGCGGAGCTGGTCGTCGGCCTACGCGGCCGCGCCCCGGCCGTTCATCTACTCCAGGCCCGTCACAACAGCGAAGGCGGGGCAGCAGTACCGATACCAGCTCGCCGCCGTGCGCTCGCTGGGCGACGCGAGGAATCGCGGCGAGAGCGGCATGGGCTTCTGGAACATCGAGCAGCCCAAATTCGCTCTCGATCGGGCCCCCGCCTGGCTCAAGATCGACCAGGCCACCGGCGCGCTGTCCGGCACGCCCGACGCCGCCGGCGAGGCCGAGGTGGCCGTGACGGCCCTCATCGACCGGGAAGTCCCGCAGCTCGACGAGAACATCCTCAGTTGGGGGAACTACAAGGTCGTCGGCACATCCACCGAGAGGATCGGCACGGCCACGCAGAGGTTCGTCATAAAGGTCAGCCCGTAGGATTCTGAGAGCGCTCAGGCCCCCGCCGCGCGCGCATCAGGGCTCGACGACCACGAACGGGACGGCCGGCAGCAGGCCGAGCGAGACCCGCCGTGTCTCCGTCGTCTGTTCGCCGCCGTCCTCGCCTTCCTTCTTGACGGGCAGATCAGCGAAAGCCTCGACGATCAGATTGTCGCGGAATCCGGCCTTTGCCGCCTCGCCCTCAACCTTCAGTTGGAAGGCCAGGCCATAGGGAACGATCCTGGCATCCTGAATGGCTACTCCCTGGGGCGGTTCGGTCGGCTCCAGGTAGATGTTGGGGAGCCTCAAACGCCTCGACGCGCCGATCCGCACCTGCGCCGTGCCCGTGGCCGGGACGCGCACGGGCTCCAGGCCTGCCGGCTCAAGCGGAAGGGGATACCATCTGGCCTTCCCGACCGCGACCATGAGCTCCTGGGACGGCGCCAGATGGCGGTAGAGGAACGCCTGCACCAAATCCTCCGAAGGGACGACGGGGCGGCTGACCGCTTGCCCGTCGATCCGGGCGCGTCCCTCCAACTGCAACGCGACCGGCCGATCCGGCGGCTCCCGGGGGGCGGTCAGGGTCATGCAGATGCTGTCATGGCCGCCGGGGATCCGCCCTCCGCTCAGGGCGAAACCGGCGGGGGCGTCTGTCACCGCCAGCTCGATGTCGCCCTCGAATCCGTCCTTCCGCAGCGCGTGCACGGTGAATGGGACCACGCGCCCGGCAAGCACGCTCAGGCTGGAGGGGGCCATGCGCAGCGCGAAGTCCGGCTGCGGGGGACCGACCCGCAGGCGATAGGCATGGGCCGGGCTGCCGTGGTTCTCTGTGTCGGACACCTGCACGCAGTAGGTCCCATCCTCCGGCAGCCGAGTGCGCAGATATGAATCGGCGTGGTGCGTGAGCAGTCCCATGTCGGGGTGCAGGTCGCCGTCCGTCAGCATGTGGTCGTCGTTCCATTCCAGCACGCGGCCTGACGCGTCAGTCAGCCGCAGCAGCGAATCCAGCGGCGAGTTCAACCGGCGGGCGAGCACCTCAGCCACCACTTCGTCGCCGGCACGGCCCTCGAACCGGAACGCGTCCACGTCGCCGGGCCGGTCGATGCGCCCGTCCACCACCTGGGGCAGGGCGATCGGCTGCGCGCTCTGCACGTCATCGTTCGGCTCGGCCTCCGCACACCCGGGGAGCGCATCCACGGCGTAAGTCACTTCATTGGAAAGGCATTCGCCCTCGCGCAGGACCGCGTGCCGGACGCAGTCGTGGCCGGGCTGCGTGTCGAGAGGCAACCGATCTGTGGGCAGGTTCCAGCCCTCGATGGAAGCGACGGTCTCGACGCCTGTCCGCCCGCCCAGAGGGAACGCCTGCGTGATGAAGGGCAGTTCGCCCACGGCGATGCGGTAGACGAAATCCTGCCGTCCGCGATAGATGGAATCGCGCACTTCCAACTCGTACTCGCCGTCCTCAGGGACGCGGCAGAAGAGGACCGGGTCGGGATGGAACCGGTAGTCGTCCGCAAAGGCCACTTCGCGGCCCTTCGCGTCGTACAGGGCTACCGTTGCCTGGAACCAGCCGGGCACGGCGTCAGCCAGGAACGGAATCAGGCACCGCGCCCGCGTCTCTATCACCAGCCCCTGTCCGCGCTTCGCCCGGAAGCGGAACCGATCGACGTCTCCCGGCATGATCTGGCCGTTCAACACCACGGGCAGATCGATGGTCGGCTCCGGCGGCAGGTAGGCGAACCGGCCTGGATCGTTCGGCTCCTGCTCGCGGAGCTCCGGCAGCATCCCCACCTGGAAGCGCATGGGATTAGTCAGGCCCAGCGCAGTTCCGAGCCTCAGCTCCCGATCGCCGGGCGCCGCGCCGGGATCGATGGTCACCTCGATCAGCACCACCTCCGCAAGCTGCAAGTTGAGCTGCCTCTTGCCGAGCGTTCCCCAATCGAGGAGTTCGTTCGCCACTTGCTGCAATTGCCTGAGGTCCTTGCTTTCCAGATCCCGAAGGAGCGGGTGGTCCGGCAGTTCCACCGCCCCCGTCTCTGCCTGACCCTCCTGCATTGCGCCCTCGCCCCTGTCCACGTGCCAGCTTGCGAGCACCCACGCGGGAAGCTTGGGCTCACGGCCCTCTCGCTTGAGCTCCTCCAGCCGCTGCTCCCAGAGCTGCGCGAGCCGCTTGCGAAGTTCCTGGCGCTGTTCGCCGGTCAGATTCATGCGGAGCCGGTAATCCTTGAGGACCGTGGCGCGCACTCCCTCGCCGGAGACGTAGACGGCGCTGACACCTCGCAGAAGCTGGCCGCCGACCGTAACCTCGAAGACGGAGCCCTGCTGCCCGCCGGCGGGATAGAGGTAGCCGATGTGCGGCTGCCGCCCGGCGGCCGCACGCCTCGCAGGCGCCCCCCAGGCGGCCGGCGCGCACGCCATCAACGCCACAAGCAACAGGTATCCGGATGCTTTCATGCGCATGGTCATGGATCACATGATCTCTGTGAGCAGGCCGCCGGTCTCTTCGCCGGCCTCCTCCGCCGGCAGGACCCTGACGTCCAGTCCGCGCGGATTGGGAAGCGGACTTTCGGGGTCGATACCGAGCAACACGTACATGCTGGCGATCAGGTCTCGCGGATACACGGGACGCGCCGCCACTTCCTCGCCCTTCTCGTTCGAGGCCCCTACGACGCGGCCGCCCTTGAACCCTCCGCCGGCAAGAACGGCGCAGAAGCACTTGCCGTAGTGGCCGCGCCCGCCGTTCCAGGGCGGGTCCCACTGGATCTTCGGCGTGCGCCCGAACTCGCCGCTCCACCACACAATCGTGCTGTCCAGCAGGCCCCTGTCGGCCAGGTCCTGGAGGAGCGTGGCCATGCCCCGGTCCATCTCGGGCAGCATCCGGCGCATGATCGCGAAGTGCTGCTTGTGGGTGTCCCAGCCGTTGTAGTTGATGGTCACGTAGGGCACGCCACGCTCGACCAGCCGGCGCGCCATCAGGCAGGACTGGCCGAACGTGTTGCGGCCGTAACGATCCCGGGTCTCGTCTTTCTCCTCCGACAGGTCGAAGAGCTTTCTCGCCTCTCCGAACATCATGCCGTAGGCTTCCGCCTCGCATCGGTCGAGCTCTTCGAAGTGCGGATTCGCCGGCATGGCCTTCCCGAGCGTGTCCAGCGAGTGGAGCAGGTCGCGCCTGCTGAGCTGGCGCTCGTCGGAGATGCCCGGCGCGACCATCCCTTCCACGGCGAAGGGCGTCCGGTTGGGGTCCCCGCCGGTGGCGAACGGCTTGTAGCGCTGGCCCAGGAACCCCGCCTCGGAGAACCGGCCCTGGAGCTGGGTCAGCACGATGTAGGGCGGAACCACGCCCGCATACCCGTGATCGTAGCCCTTGAAAAGGGACACGACGGCTCCAGCGGAAGGATAGACCAGCCTGCCCGGCTCGCGCCCGGTCTGCACGATGTAGGAAGCCGTCTCATGGGCGTTGATGCCGTGCGTCATGCTTCGGATCATGGAGTACTTGTCCGCCTGCTGCGCCAGCAGCGGCAGCTGATCGCTGATCTGTATGCCGTCCACGTTGGTGGGGATAGCCTTGTCGAAGGGGCCGCAGTAGTCGTAACCGGCGTCCGGCTTCGGGTCGAAGGTGTCCAGTTGGGACGGACCGCCCCATAGCCAGATCTGGATGACGGACTTGGCCCGCGCCGCCTGCTCCCCCGAGCCCGCCCGGACGCCGAAGCGGCCGGCCAGCGCCAGTGCGGCCGCCCCCAGGACCATCCGCTTCAGGGCGCCGCGCCGGGTGAAGCCGCCTGTCATTGATGCCGGGCTCATGCTCGTTTCCTCGCCTCCAGTCAGGGCGCCAGCTTAGTGCCGGTAGAGGAATTCCTTCGTGTTGATCAGCGCCCACGCGAGGTCCTGGGCGGCCTGCCTATCGGTCAGCCCGGGCGTGCCGCAGTACTGCTCGGCGGCGGCAAGCTCGGCCGCCGTCGGCTCGCGCGACAGGATGGTCATGTAGACCCCGCGGATCGCGCGGCGCCGGTTGCCCTCGGCCGCCCCGATCACCTGCCGGAGGCGCCAGCTGCGGGCAATCTTCTGCTGCACGTGCGTCGAATTGAGCAGGTGCAGCCGCTGCTCCGCCGTGGGCTTGTTGCTGCGTTCGGATTCGAGGCCGGTGTCGCGGGCCGGACGGCCGAACATCTCGAGGAACTGGCTCGTGATGCTCCCGTCGGCCAGCGCGATCGTCAGCTCCTGCTCCGGGATGAACGTGAAAGGTTCCGGGATGGCGCTTGAGTAACTCTCGCCGCCTCCCCCGATCCAGCACAGAGCATCGGCCAGGACCTCGGCGTCCAGCCGGCGCACCGGGTAATACGCGAACAGGGCCTCGGCCTGCGGATCGTCGCTCCGCGGGATCGAGGACTGCTGGTACGTGCGGGAGTTGAGGATCAGCCGGTAAACGTGCCGCAGGTCGTAGTCGGCGCCCAGCAGCTCCTTCTCCAGGTAGGCCAGCAGCTCGGGATTAGCGGGAGGATTGTCCGGCCGGATGTCGTCCGGCTCGTCGATGATGCCGCGGCCCAGCAGCCAGGCCCATATGCGGTTCACGATGTTACGCGCGAACCACGGGTTATCCCGCGCGACCAGCCAGTCGGCAAAGACGCGGCGGGGATCCTCTCCCGGCGGTATCGCGACGGCAACCCCGTCGGGGAAGACGGCCGCCAGAGGGCCGGCCGGCGCCGGGTCCAGGCACACGATCTCTTCCTTCCACTCGGCCGTCTGCTTGTACGCGATCCGCGAGAAGAAGGCTGCCATGCCGGAGCGCCGGGCTTCCGGCCAATTCGAAGTGCGGGCCCCCATGAAGGTCAAGGCCACCGCATCGGCTATGGCGGAGGGCTCGCGGCCCTGGACCGCGCGGTAGAAGTTGACCGGCGGCACGCGGAAGTTGCTGCCGCTGGAAGTCAGCAGATCGCGGACGAACTCGTCATACGGCCGGTTCTCCCGAATTGCATCCCGGATCCAGCGATGGTAGGCCTGTACCGCGTTCGGCCACAGGTTGATGGGGAACTCCGCCTTGACGCGCAGCAGGTCGCACCACTTCAGCGACCAGTAATCGGCGAATTGCTCCCGTTCGAGCAACGCGTCGATCAGCGCGGCGCGCTTGTTGGGGCTCGGGTCCTGCAGGAAGCTGCGCACCTCCCGGGGCTCGGGCAGGGCGCCGATGACGTCGATGTAGACGCGCCTGATGAAGACCGCGTCCGAACACACGTTCGCCGGCTGGATGCCGTGCTCCCGCAGCGAGGCCAGCACCAGGTCATCGATGGGGTTGTTCGCCTCGACCGCTGCGTCGCGCTCGAACGGAAGCACGACCTCCTGCCCCCCGACCTGGCCCGCAAGGGCCACCGTGAAGAGCGCGACGGACAGAAGGGCTCTCATCATCCGGCCTTCCGCATTTGGCCTGTGGTCCGCGCCTGGCGCCGCGTCGGGCTGCACCGGCATTCTAACCCGCGTTCCGCGGGCTGCACAACCCGCGGTGGCACCGCCTCATGGGCTTAAACGTGCTCGACGCTCCGATCCTGCGGCGACTTTCGACGGCCGGCACGGCAACGGGCGAGGGGTCTCCTGGCCGGCCAGATGTGCAGCGTCGATATATGCCGGTGCCGCACGTTCTTCTCATGCACGGAATCAATCGACGCCTGCTTCAGCGGAAACGCCACCTCAATCAACCGCTCGTCGTCACGACTCACCAATCGCCTCCGGTGTCTTCGTTGTCCACTTCATGACCATACAAGTCTCGACCGTCATTCCACCGCATGGCTCCATCGGTCTCCACGAACTGTACGCAGTCAGACCAGAGGTCGGCCGAGATACGATACTGTGCGTGGGGATTGTGCATGACGAGGCAGTCGTGGTCAATGTACACGCTCTCCACAGGGCTGAAGTAGCGGCCTAAGCCCTCGTGCCATACCCGGCGTCCGGATGGGACCTGGACGCGGCGCTCCTGGACACATACTACGGCACTGATTCGCGTGAATGCTGGCGTCCAGTCTCGTTTCAAGGAGCCGCCGCCGGGCTTTTGCCTGGAGAGGAACTTCCCGTCCGGGAAGAACCTGTTCTCCGCCGGCCCCACCGCGCTGCCAGTGCGTATGTCCACAGTGAAGGTCAGTTTCTCTTGGCCGTAGAAAGCCTTGACAAGCGGGAGGCGCCACTCAGCCAGGCTTTGATTACGCAGATATGGCACGAGGAACAGGATGTTCGGGCAGTCGTCGGTGAACTGCTTGTTGGCAGCATCCATGCACTGCTGCAAGGCATCAGAGTCATCTCCCCAGTGAATCTGCCCCTCCGGCAACGCGCGATATGGTGCCTTCACCTCCACGCCGGCGAGTCCGTCAGGCAGTTCCACCCCAAGGTCGAGGTCTCGCCCGGTGCGGCCGCTCTTACTTGGGTAGACCTTCAGCCTCAACTTGCCCGCGAAGTACCAGCACACCATGCACTCCGCCATCGCTGACCGGAAGTCGTCATCGTTCGCGCTGGTTAGCCTGCCACGCAGCTCCGCTCCACGCTCGCCTTCGAACATGCCGCATGCGAAAACAGTGTACAGGTACGCGTGCCAGGCGGCCTTCTGAGCCCTGAAGTACATCAGGTCGCCTGCTTTCCGCGGGTCCGAGGGGCGCGGGCCGCAGGCCGCTATCACCTTCAGACGGTAGAGCAGGGACTCAGTGGGATTGCCCAGACGGCGAAGCCGACGCAGAACATCGGGTGTGTAGACCTCCCTGAGTGGATAGTCAGGCGGCTGCGCATACCGCCCTACGTGGCTGGTTGATGCCACTTCGGCCACCTTACGTGTCCGTTGCGTTGGCTATTCCCTGCTCGTCTATCACAACCCCCGCCCCCAGGCTACTGGACGTAGCCCGTTACGGGCTCCCTTGCGAGGTCTCTGTGCCCTGAACCGTCGCCCAACAAAGCCTTGGCCACGGAGGGGAGTGTGGTACGCCCGCCGCGACTCGAACGCGGGACCTGCGGTTTAGGAAACCGCCGCTCTATCCTACTGAGCTACGGGCGCACCTTTTGCAATGCCTTGCCAGGCAGGACCTTATGATAACCACTGCCCGCAGACGGCCCTTTCTCGCTCCCGGTTGTTGCCGCGATGTGACGGCACCACTCGTGCCGCAGCAGCCGCTCCGCCTCGGCGACAGATGCAGCCCCGGTCCGTCTGCCAGGCTCGCGCCTATTCTACTGCAAGGCGACGCGGAAGGAAAGCACCTGCGAGCGTCACACGGCGTTGCGCGGACAGCAGATGCGGGCCCTGGTCTGCATGCTGCAGGCGAGCTTGACAGGCGGGAAGCGTAGCAGTCTACTACTGCATCCGACGCTCGGCCGATGCGGAGCCATGGCCGTAAGAACCGAGACCGGCCGAAGCCCGCGGGCGTGCGCAATGCCCCTCTGCAGATGCGCCGCGGCGTGCCTCGTTCGCCCCGGTGCGCCCGGCAGCCGGCAAGGCCCGTCGCTGTCCACAGGAGGTCAAAGGGATGAGCAGTTCGACACAGACCGTCGTCACGGCGGCAGTCGCGCTCGGCCTGCTGTGCGTGCTCCCGTCGACGCTCCATGCACAGAGTCCTGCGGCCGGCTCCGAGGTCGCACGGCCCGTCGTCCGGGCTTTCCACGCGCTTTTGCCGGGCTACTGGGGCAGCGACGGCCGGCCGCACATCGAGGAATGCGAGGACTTCATCCGCGACGTCCTGGCTCCCAGCGGCATCAACGTGCTGGTGCTGGAGGTCGGCTACAACTTCCAGTACCAGTCCGTGCCCCGCATAGGGAACGCCGACGCCGTCGGGCCGGCAGAGGTCAAGCGGCTCTTGAAGGCCTGCCGCGAGTCGGGCATCAAGCTCATTCCGCAACTCAACTGCCTGGGCCACCAGGCGACGGGCAAGGGATCGCTGCTGGGTGAGTATCCCGAGTACCGGGAGGAGCCCGGCGAGTATCCGAGCTTCCTCGAAGACCCGATGCCCAAGCAGTCCGAGGGCATGAGCTACTGCCCCAACCATCCCGAGGTGCACAAGGCGGTCTTTGCGCTGCTGGACGAGCTGGCCGACGCGTTCGAGACGGACGCGGTGCACGTGGGGATGGACGAGGTCTTCGACATCGCCAGCAGCAACTGCCCGCGATGCGCAGAGAAGGACCCGGCAGTCCTCTTCGCAGAGGAGGTCAATCGCCTGCACGACCATCTGGCCTCCAAGGGGCTGAAGATGTGGATGTGGGGCGACCGTTTCATCCTGGCCAGCGAGAACGGCTTCGTGGACTGGGGCTGGGCGAGCAGCCGCAACTACACTTACCCGGCCGTGGACCGCGTGCCCAGGGACATCGTCATCTGCGACTGGCATTACGACGTGGCGCCGCCCACGCCGCGCTACTTCGTCGACAAGGGCTTCCAGACCATCCCGGCCGTCTGGTGGAATGGAGAGGTCGCCCTCCGCTACCTGGCGATGATGCGCGAGCTGGCCCGGGACCCCGACCCGCAAGCGGCGGCCCTCTCACTGGGCGTGATGCTGACGACGTGGGTGGAGATGCAGGACTTCATCACCGGCTACTACGACCGCATCCCCCCGCTGGATCAGCAGCCCGAGTGGCAGCGCAAGGGCGACTTCCCCTGGAAGGCAGCGGCCAGGAGCTCGGCCGTGCTGCGGCTGCTCGCCGGCGCCTGGGACCTGAGCGACGAGCAGCTGGCTGAGGCCATCCAGCAGAACGAGAGGCCCCGCAGGGCCGCCGCAGGGGACCGGCTCTCGGTCTGGTCCGGGGAGTCATCCGAGGCGGGAGCGGGCTGGGCCGGGCCCGAAGGATCCGCGAGCACGATCGCCGTGCAGCCAGGGCAGGGACGCGACGGGAAGGCGGCCGTGGCCTTCCATAGCGAAGCTTCCGGCTGGACGGGGTGCCTGTGGAACTGGCATGGCTGGTGGCCCGAGGGGGCGGGCACAGACCTCGGCGACCGGACGCATCTGACCTTCTGGATCAGGGCAAGCGGGCAGAAGCCGGACACGCTCAACGTGGGGCTCGGCTGCGCCTCCGGAGAGAGGACGGGCCAGGTGGCCATCGGCGCTTACTGCCCCGACCTCTGGGACGGGAAGTGGCACGAGGTCGCGATCCCCCTGAAGGACCTGTATGCCAAGGAGGAGACGGCATTCGAGCCGAGCCGCGCCAGGGAACTGGACATCGGCAGTTGGTCCTCGGCGCAGAAGGACTTCACGCTCCTGATCGGCGAGATCGGCTTCGACAGGCGGCGCAGCGCGGAGTGACTTCCCCCGCGACCCTTCAAAGCGCAGTCCATTAGCATCGCCCCTCGGCCGGGGGGCGTTCCTGATGGAGATCGACGCGCTCTACTGCGACGTCATCGTCCAGCGGTGGGAGCAGTTCACCGGGCAAAAGGCGGAGCGGGCGACTGGTTTCCTTGCTCATACCCCGATGAACATACCATGGGATTTCCGACGTAAAGATAACCGGCCCGCCTGTCTGCGTCAACATGTCGCATAGATAAGGTTCAGGGTGCCCACATATAGACGTAGCATTGTTTGCGGGGCCTGTGCCGCCCAGCAAAAGGTGAATAAGGTAGAATAACGAGTTGGCCAGCGAGGACAAGGAATCCAGCCGCATGAAACCCGAGATCATTATCCGAAGTGAGACGAACGCGGATATTGACGCCATAACCGAGGTGACAATTGCTGCATTCAAGACCTTGCATGTCAGTAACCACACGGAGCAGTTCATCATCAAGGCGCTACGTAGAGCCAAGGCCCTCACGATATCACTGGTCGCGGAACTGGATGACCGTGTGGTCGGACATATCGCTTTCTCCCCCGTGACCATTTCGGACGGCACACAGAACTGGTACGGACTAGGACCAGTTTCGGTATTGCCCGAGTATCAGCGACAGGGCATCGGCAAAGCCCTGATCGTGGAAGGGCTTTCACGACTGAAGGGCCTCGACGCTCAAGGATGCTGTCTCGTGGGGCACCCGGATTACTACAAGAAGTTCGGGTTCCAGAACACGTCGGGTCTTGTCCATGAGGGAGTGCCACAGGAAGTCTTTTTCGCGCTGTCTTTCGATGGGCATATTCCGCAGGGCAGCGTCATGTTTCACGAAGGATTCAAAGCGGATGGCCAACAAGGAGCTGAAGGCGACGCGGTAAGCCGTGTGCCTTAGCTCGGGGGTTGGACAGCATTGACAACTCGAGCCTGACGCGATAGGCCGTCAGGCGTTGAATGATCAAGCCCGATGGCGCGGAGATCTGTAGTCTCCGTGCCATCGGGCTTTCTGTTTTACGGGAGCCGAAGAAGAAGCCCCGACCGTGGAGGCCGGGGCTGAGGAGGCGGGATGATGCTATATGCCCAGCTCGGACTTGCCTCTGGCCACCGTGCCGTCCCGCAGACAAGCCCTGCGGGATCTTGCGCGCCGCGGCGTGCGGGCGCCTTCGCCCTTCTTCTTTATCTCGCGCAAGATGGCCGAGCAGATGGTAGCCGCGGGCACCCTCGCAGCGGCGTTCAGTGACCTCCCCTGCATCCCCTCACGGCGCAGGGCAGGCGGTGGCCGGAGCCACGGGCGGGAAGTAGACGAACAGGTGGCTGATGCGGTCGCTCTCGCCGAAGTAGACGCGCCCGTCGGGCGCAGCGAGGGCGCAGTCGAACTCGTAGCCGTACCAGCGGCGGTCGACCGCCGAAGCCATCACGCCCAGGTCCCGCAGTTCGCCTGTAGCCGGCGCGTAGCAGAAGAGGTAACAGATCGTCCCGCGCCGTCCCGCGACGCCGTAGATCCGCCCATCGGCGCACGCCGCCAGGGCGCGAACGTGAGGCTGGGCCGTCGGCTTGCCGAGCGCGCTCGTGCGGCCCGTGCGCACGTCCAGCACGCAGAGCAGGCCGTCGGCAACGTCGCCCGCGTAGATGCGGCCGGTGCGGCCGTCCAGCGTCCAGGCGCCCACCTTGCCGTATTGCCCCCGCCCGGCCAGGCAGGGCAGTTGCATGCCCGCGTCCCGGATCGCCCCGGTGTCGGGGTCGAACCGCACGATGCGTCCGGCGGTCCCGCAGCCGTAGACGACGCCGTCCGGACCGAGGATCAGTTCGGGGCTGAAGCGGTGCAACTCGTCGATCGCCCCGTGCGTGACGAGTGCTCCGGACTGCGCGTCCACGGAGAAGAGCGTCCCCGTCCCATCGCTCAGGCCATAGAGCCTGCCGCGGGCGGCGTCCCCGATCATGCAGGCGACGCCCTCGCCGGCGACGGGGCTGCCGAGCGAATCCACCGGCGTGTGAACGGGGTTCCACTCCTGGATGACGCTGCCGACGGTGCGGGGTGGGGCGAGCTTCAGCACCTGGCCGCCGGCGTAGCCCTCGCGCCCGGGAGCGCTCGTTCCGACGAACAGGCCGTGACCCGACATCCACGCCAGGGCGCGCCGAACGCCCGCATGACCGTCCAGGGTCGCCATCCGCAGGACCACCTCATCGGAGGGATGGGGGCAGTAGGCGAACACGTGCGCCCGGCTGCCGGACGTGGCGCCGAAGACCCAATCCTCGCCCAGGGCCAGGGACGTGACGGCGCACTCGCCCGGCGGAATGGGGCGGCCGCTCCCGCGGATCGACAGCTCCTTGGCCATGACGTAGCCCTCGCTGACCATCCCGTGCCAGCGGGCCTGGTAGAGGCGGCGCACCAGGGGCAGGTCCCTGTAGCGCGGATCGCGGTTGAGGGGGACCGGCCACTCCTTGTCGTCCAGGTCAGGCCTCACGGCTCTCTCCTCGGGCTAGCCCCAGTAGCGGCGCTGCGTCTGCTGCCACGGCCCTTCGGTGAACTCCTCGTCGAGCACGACGTGGACGAACCCGGCGGTCGTCCGTCCCACCATTCCGAGCACGAGGTGCTCCGCACCGATGCGGACGGCGCGGCTGATGTAAGGAACGACCATGCCGTCTTCGTCCACCAGTTGGCAAAGCTGCCGGGATCGGCCCGTCTCCACGTCCATCACTTTCAGCACGGCGGGCGCGTGGGGGAGGATGTCCCCGGGGTCGTCGCCGCCGCACACGGAGAAGAACAGCTGCCCGCCGGCGCCGAAGACGAGCCCGCCCGCGTGGTTCGTGTTGACCCCGCGCAGCGAGAACCCGTCGATGCCGGGCGTGGCGGGTCCGAGGTCGCGCATGGTCCCCGTCCCGGTCTGCCCGCCCGGGCTGAAGCGCCACAGGTAAGGATCGACGTTCCAGTTCACGCCGATGACGTCGTCGCTCCCCGGCACCTGCACCACGTCATAGACCATGTTGTGCCATCCGTCCTGGTAGGGGGCGTGAGGCGCCTTCAGGTCGGTGTCGATCAGGGCGTCCGCCTGGGGGTCGTAGACGACGACCCGGCCGAAGTCATCGGTGGTGTAGGCGCGCATCCGGGAGTCGAGCCAGATGGCCTGGGGGTTGACGGTGCCGATGCGGCCCAGATCCCGCCGCTCGCGCGTTGTCAACTCGTAGACGTAGAAATGGTTGCGGGGGTAGCCTATGACGTAGATGCGGCGGCGCGTGCGGTCCAGCGCCATGCAGCGGCAGCCCTCCCAGGGGATGAGCGTGTCCGTCCAGAGGACCTCCTCGGAGCGCGTGTCATAGGCGAAGATCCTGGCGCCGATGAAGCTGCGCTCGGGGTCGTCGAAGGTGGCCCACGGGTTGTAGCTGACCTCGCCGACGGCCGGCCCGCTCAAATGCGTGGCGCCGTACATGATGCCGTCGTCATCCACGATCATGCTGTAGTGGATCTTGCACTGGGTCCCGCGGCCGTCCGTCGGGGGGCAGCCCACGGCCTCGGCGACGTCGAGCAAATGCTCCACTTCCTGCGTCCGTGGATCGTAGCGCAGCAGGAAGACGGTGCCGCCCGAACTCCGCTCGCAGCAGGCAGCGAGGTAGGCCCGCTCGTCCGGCCCCTCGATCAGGGACCAGCACGTGTCGGCGTAAGGCAGCTTGCCGAACGGTATGAACCGTATCTTCATCGCGCGCCCGTAGCCTTTTCAACAAATGACCCTGCATTCTGCAGCCCGCGCCGTGTGCGGACTGACAAGCAGGGGCACGGCGCGCCGTGCCCCTACAAGGTTGCAGCCGCTATCGGGCCCGAGCTGCGCAAGAGCGTGAGCATCTTGGCGCGGTTGCCCGGGCGGCAGGGCGCCCAGAACGTCACCAGCATCCCCGTGGCGCCGTGGCGCAGCAGGGCCTCGCGCCAGCCGCGCACCTGGTCCGGGTCCCTGCCCGGGGCGCCCCACACCTCGAACCCTTTGCGTCGCAGCCGCCGTATCTCGTCCTCCAGCACCGTGCGGTAGTTCCAGATGACCTGGATCACGTCGTTCGGTATCTTGCCCTCAGCGGCACGGGACTTCTCGGCGTGAACCTGGCCGCCGGGATAGGTCTGCGCGTCCTTCCACATGACGGCGCGCAGCCCGCGCTTCTTCAGCCCCTCGGCCAGCGTGCAGATGGCGGCCGCATACTGCGCGTGAGAGCGCCAGTGGTCCTCGTCCATGCCGATGTGGAAGAAGCGCTCCGGCTCGCAGACGCCGATCAGCTCGTCGATCAGCTCAAAGCCGAGCCGCCAGTACTCCTGGCTGTCGAACAGCCGATGATACGGCCTGAACCAGTGATTGTGCTGGTGCAGGCCGCTCTGGGCGAAGTTGAGCTTCGGCACGATCTCGAGGCCGCGCTTGCGGGCGCGCGCCACCAGCTTCCTGAGCTGCGCCATCGGGACCGTGTACTTGCGCGCCAGTTCGGGATGCGACTTGTACTTGACGCCGTCGGCGCAGTCGATCACCAGCAGGTTCATCTCCGACTCGGCCATCGTGTCTACGACCTGAAGCGCGACGTCCAGGTCGATCGGCTTCTCCCGGGCCTTGCGCTCGCACCAGACCGGATCGTAGTGCGTCATGTGCAGCAGGAACCCGCGGATCGGGACCCCTTTGCCGGCCATTGCCGCTCCCTTCATCCTTCTGCCAGGTATTGCTTGACCCGCAATACGTTATCCGGTGGCGTCTCGTAAGGCAAGGCGCCGGTGCCGAGACAGACGTTCTCGCGTCCGGCGGTCAGGTCAAGGATCCTGTCCACCTCGGCGCGGATCTCCGCCCACGTTCCGCGCGCCGTCACCTCGGGCGCCATGTTGACGCGGACCCTCACCTCCGTCCGATCCCAGATGGCGTCCATGAACGCCCGCTGGTCGGTCTCGGCCGGACAGATCACGTATCCCGTGCCGGTCTCGAGGATGGCGTCCAGGATCGGCGTCGTGTCGCCGCCGATGATGCAGGGGACCGGGTGTCCCACCACCTCGGCGGTGCGGGCCATGATGGCCTTCAGCGCGGGAAGCTCGACCTCGCGGAACTGCCGGGGCGAGAGCAGCGGAGGCGCCGCCGCGGACTCGAAGAACGCGATGTCCAGCCCCCGCCCGCGGACTTCCTCGCAGAACCGGACCTGCCCCTCAACGAGGTGGCCCAGGGCCGCAGCCGTCTCGGCCGGCTCCTGAAGCGCCGCACAGAGCAGCGCCTCCGCCCCCATCAGGCTGATGGCTATCGAGAAGGGGCCGCTGAGCGGGATGCGCACGTCGGCCTCCGGGAACTCGCGCGCAAGCCGCGCCCCGACCTCAATCACCATGGGAATCCGCCCGGCCCCGGCGGGATCGAGCGGCTCGAGCTCCGCAAGCTGCGATAGGGACGCGCACACGTGACGGCTGATGGCCGGGATGCCGGTCCCGCTCGGCCGGTCCACCGGCGCGCCGTAGGCCTCGGCCTCCAGGTTGTAGATGTCTATGCCGACGACCACGGGGGAATGCGCGTAGAGGCGGTAGGCCTCCGCGTGTCCGCGGAACATCAGCTCGGCGTCCCGCGACACGTCCCACGGGCTGCGGCCGATCAGGCGCGCCGCGTGCTCGTAGACCGACGGAGCGAAGTCCATTTTCCGTCGTGCGGGTCCCGGCACTTCAGTCTTCCTCAAGCTTGTCGGGGGCCAGCCCCGCCGCCTCCCCCTATCCTGGGGGCGGGATCGGGACCGGCTGCGCTGAGTACGGATGTATCTCACGCGTCACCGGCCAGGACGCCCGCAGCTCGTCTTCGTAGAGGCCGATCTCCTCGAACGGTATCCGCTTGAAGCCGATGCGATAGGCGGGGGAATCGTCCCGGAGCTGGAAGTTCATGTGTTCGGCGTCGACGAACAGGGGATCGACGTCCTGCAGGTTGTCGGCGATGGTCAGGTAGGGGCGCGCCTTCTCCTCGATGTCGTCCCACGTGCCGCCCCAGCGGACGTTGCGGGCGATGACGTTGCCCTTCGGCGCCTTCGGCTCGTCTTCGAGGATGTTGACCAGGCTCGGATAGCGGGTGCTCCAGGGCGGCTGCCTGTAGGGCACGGCGCGCAGCCGTTCCTGCAACGTCCCGTCCTCCTCGGCGTGGTAGCTCATCCATCCCATGGTCCTGGCGTCCACGTGCAGGGCCGGCACGCAGTCCACGAAGATGTTGTTCTCGTAGGTGTTGTCGCGTCCGCCGCCGATGTAGGCCGCCTTCGTGACCTGGTAGAAGACGTTGCCGAAGATGGTGATGCCGCTGGCGGCGTCGTCCAGATAGATGCCGTTGGCAGCGTAGCGGCCCGGGGCGTGCACGTGGTGGAAGAAGTTGTGGCGGATGACCGTGCCGCGGGCCGTCCAGTCGCGCCCCATGTAGAACGCGCCGACGTCCCCGGTCTCGTAGCAGACGCTGTGGATCTCGTTGAACTCGATCAAGTGGTCGTTGCCGCTCAGCAGGATGCCGCAGTGCGGGCCGTGGTGCAGCAGGTTGTGCGAGATGCGGTTGCCCACGCCGTCCACCTGGACGGCCGGCCGATACGTCCGGCACGTGCGACCAAAGTGGTGAATGTGGCAGTTCTCGACGTAGTGGCCCGCCGGGGTGAGGGTCTTGCGGTCCCCGCCCTCCATCGTCACGCCGCCCTCGCCCGTCTCGTAGATGTCGCACCCAATGACGCCGTTCGCGGTCCCGCCCGAGATGGAAACACCGTGGCCGCCGGTGTTGCGGATGATGCAGCCGGCGATGACGTTCTGCGAGCCCCCTTGGACTTCAACGGCCGTGTCGCGGCAGGCCTCCAGAGTCAAGCCGCGGATCGTGACGTGAGAGGCGTCCTTCAGCGAGACGAGGCCGGGCGCCAGCGAGACGACGGCGTCGCCCTCCCCCGGAGCATCCGGCGGCCAGAAGTAGAGGATGCCCGATCGGCGGTCCAGGTACCATTCGCCGGGCTCGTCCAGCTCCTCCAGGACGTTCAGGAAGTAGAAGCGCTGACCCTCCCGGTAGCCGTACGCGCCGTGCGGCGGGGCCGTGGTGACGACGCCCTTCTGGGCGTCGATCGAGGCCACGCGCTCGTAGGTGTCGGCCCAGTCCTCATACCAATAGCCGTGGACCCAGACGTCGGCGTCCTGCTGCCAGCGGGCCGGGCGGTCGGCTTCGTAGGCGAACATGCCGCCGTCCTTGCCGGCGGGCACGCCCGTGATGGGCAGGAAGCCCTCGTTCGGCCACCGCGCCAGCGTCATCGGCCGGCCCCTGAAGAACAGCTCCAGGGCGGCCGGCTGTCTCGGCCACGCGTACCCTCGCCGCTTCAGCTCGCCCAGGTCCGCAATGCCCTGCGCTCGCAGGTCGGCCTGCATCACCTGATCCCTGGCGGCCGGGGCGAGCCGTTGCAGCACGGCTTCGTCGCTGACGCGCCGGAAGCCTGAGACGGGCCTGCCGCCGACAAGCCGCGCCTCCTCGCCCGGCCATACGCGCCAGACGACGGGCGCCTGCGCCGTGCCGGAGTCCTCCCCGGTCACTTCAAACGCGGCGTCGCGCCAGTAGACGCCGCCCCGGATCCAGACCGTGGCGCCGCCCGATGGCAGCGGGGCCGCCACCTTCAGCGCCCGAATGGCGTCCCGCGCCCGTTCGAGCGTGGCGAACGGCGCCGACTCCGTCCCTGCGGCGGCGTCGCTGCCGCCCGGAGCCACGGAGAACGCCACTCCTTCGGGCGAATCACCCGCGAAGGCGCAGTTCGCAGCAATTGCCATACACGCCAGCGTCATGACGGTGGGCCTCATGTGTTCACATCCCCGATTGCGGAATCAGACCCGGCAGCAGAAATCGAAAAAGCCGACGGCGTCCAGCTCGGCGCGCAATGCCTCGCACTCCGCCTCGTCCAGCCGGCGCAGCGGCAGGCGGGGCGGGCCGCAGTCCATGCCGATCATCTTCATGATGGGTTTGACGGCCGCCAGGCCGCCATGCCTGTACAGAACGGCCACCATCTCCCTGGCCCGCGACTGGTCCTCCTGGGCGGCGGCCATGTCGCCTCTGCGGTAAGCGTCCACGATCCGCAGGTAGGCCGGAGCGGCGAAGTTGTAGGTCGTGCCGATGGCGCCCCGCGCTCCCAGCGCCAGGGCCGACAGCAGTATCTCGTCCCGCCCGAACAGCATGTCGAGCCGGCCGTCCTCCAGAATCAGGCAGCGGCCGTAGTCCATCAGGTTCTCGTAGGTGAACTTGCAGCCGGCCAGCGTCGGGATCCGGTCCGCAGCGGCCTGCATGAAATCGGCGACCGGGATGGCGACGTTCGTCATGGCCGGCATGTGGTAATAGTAGAAGGGCAGTTCGGGCGCCGCCGCCGCCACCTCCGCGCAGAACGCGACCAGCTCCTCCACCCGGTCGGGCCTGAAGAAGCTCGGCGCTATGGCCGCTATGCCGTAGGCCCCGATCTGCTGGGCGTGCGCGGCGAGCTCCTTGCTGTCCTGCAAGCAATTGCATCCCACGTGGACGATGACGACGAACTCGCCTTGAGCAAGGGCGCACCAGCGCTCCGCAACGTGGCGTCGCTCCTGCACGGTCAGCGACATGCTCTCGCCCGTCGTGCCGCAGACGAACGCTCCGCGCACGCCGTTGGCCGCCAGCATTCCGAGCAGGCCTTGGATGGAGGCGAGCTCGAGGCTGGCGTCCTCTCGCATCGGCGTGGGCGGCGCGGCCAGCAGGCCTTCCAGATGTTGTGTCTTCACGGTTCCCTCCCTCAGGCGGCAGTCGCGCGGCGCATTATACGGGCCGCGCGGAGCCAACTCCATAGAACCCGCGGCCTGGCGGACTTGCCCGGAGGGTTGACTTGGCGCAGGCCGCCGCTATAATCCTGCCCTCAGGTGTAGCCTTGCTTCTCTCGCTCTCAAGGGGGCCGGCATGACCGACGACAACTGGGACGAGTCGCCAGACGCTGACGACCGTGCGCCTTACCCTGGCCAGGGGCCTTACGAACCGGAGGAATCCTCGCTCCCCTGGCAGAACAGGGAGCGCTATCCTTCGCGGGTGGGCGCACTTTGGGAGACGTTTAGGCTGGTGCTGTTCGACCCGTCCAGGGCGTTCTCACGGATCAACGTGGAGGGCTCTCTGGCGGGATCGATGCTCTACGTCGTCATCCTCGGGTCCATAGGCGGCTACATCGGGCTGGCGTGGCAGCTTCTGGCGCGGGCCCTGGGACTGGCGTTCGGAGGCGCCGCCCAGGGGGAGGCAAACCTGATCGCGAGAGTCGGCGGCCTGGCCGTCTTCGCCGTCCTGGTCGCCGTGCTGATGCCGGTGGCCATGCTCTTCGGCTCGCTCGTGAGCTCGGCGATCCTGCACGTTTGCCTCTTGGTCATTGGCGGCGCAAACCGTTCCTTTGAAGCCACTTACGCCGTGGTGGCGTACTGCGCCGGGAGCACGTCGGTTCTTGCCATCATCCCGTTCTGCGGCGGCCTGATCTGCGCCATATGGAACATCGTGGTCGAGATCATCGGCCTGAGGGAGGCGCACAAGACGACGACGGGCAGGGCGGCGCTGGCCGTCCTGGCGCCCGCGATAGTCTGCTGCGGCCTCTTCGTCGTGTTGTGGATGGCAGTCGTTGCAGCCGCAGTTGCTGCGGTTCAGTAGGGGCGTTCCCAGGCCCGCCGGCCTCGATGCTGGGCGCGCGATGAATCTCCGGTGGCAAGAGCCCGGAAGCGTTGACCACGAGCTGATCTGGGGCGGCATCGCGCTCGTGGGACTGGTCGTCCTCGCGCTCGTCCCGGTCAACGAGCTGATGGAAGGCGCGGGCTATCGCTGCCCGTTCCATGCTGTCACTGGCTTGCCGTGCCCGACGTGCCGCGGGACGCGTGCGCTGGCCGCGATGGGCTCCTTCGATCTCCGCAGGGGGTTCTCCCTCAACCCGCTCGTGGCCGCCGGCTGGTGCGGCGCCGTGCTCTTCGCGCCCTACGCGCTCTTCGTCTCGCTCTCCGGGCGCAAGCGGCTGAGGCCCTGCGGCGTCAGCCGGAGGCAGAGCCGGGCCTTCGCCCTCGTGCTCGTCTGCGTGGTGGTGGCCAACTGGGCCTACCTGTTGGCCCGCTGCTGAGCCTCGGCCACGTGCCGCCCGTCACTTGCCTTCGCCGCCCCTCGGCGTAAGCACCAGCCGCTCGATGGCTTTCGAGTGATCGTCCACGTAGAAGCGAAGCTCGGCGAGATCCTCGCGGCCGTCCTGCCATCGCCCCGCCTCCGCCTGGAGAAACCAGAAGTGGCGCAGCGCCGCCAGGTACGGGATCGCCGCCACCTCCACGGGCTCAAGCGGCAGACGGTTCTCGTAGCCGGACACGACGCGCGCGAACCGTTCCGCCGGCTCGGGCAGCCTCCAGGCGTCGACCGCGTAGTACCAGACGGCCAGGTCGTGGGCGCGCGGGCCGATGCCGCAGCTCTCGAAGTCCACCGCGACCAGGCGGTCGTCCGCCTGGATCAGGTTGCCGTCCCAGCAGTCGGCGTGGATCGGCCCGTGGAGGTCCTTGCGCGCCAGCAGTTCGGCCAGGCGCTCGTCCGTCAGCCGAGCCGCTTCGCGCAGAAGGCACAGGACAGCCCGATCGTCCAGAGGCCAGTCCGCGGCCTGAGCGCAGGCCTCCGACGCCGAGACGGTGAAGTTCCACGCGGTCTGCGGCGCCGGCGGCGACCAGTCTGCGCCGATCGCGTGCATCTTCGCCAGGAGCGCGCCGACTCTCGTCAGATACTCGTCGTCCCATTCTGACCCGTCGCGCGTCCGCCCGGCCACCCACTCCCGGCAGATCACGCGGTAGGTCTTGCCGGCCGCCGTGGCCTCCACGAACGGCAGGCCCTCCCGCGTCGCGCGCAGCCGGGGCGCCAGCCGCTGGCCGGCCAGCGCCGCCACGTACCCCGTCAGGTAGGACACATACGTCAGCGGGAACCACTCGCACTCGAACGCCTCCAGGAGCCATTCGCCCGCCCCGGCGCTCACCCGGAAGGACGGAGGGCGCAGGACTTCCGTGCGCATGGCGCGCCAGCTCCCCAGCTCCCCGAGGTCGAACGCCTCCGCGCAGACGCGCAGGGTCTCCTCCACGTCCCGGTCCACGTGCCACGCTCCGTTGGGTAACGGCAGCGCCACGACGCCACCTCCGTGCCATGCACCACGTTCGGCGACAGGCTACCCGGCCGCCAGCTCCTCGATGGCGCGCGCGACGGCTTCGCGCACTTCGAGCACGGCGTCCGGCTCGGGCAGCATCTGCGTCGAGTAGCGGCCGCCGGCATTGGGAATCGTGACGAGCTCCGCAGCGCGTTTCAGCGCCGCTTCCGCGTTCGCCGTGTCCCGGCCGGCCGCCCGCGCCCGTTCGGCAAGCCCACGCAGCAGATAGAGGTACTCGTAGTCCTCCATGCCTTCCCGGGCCTGCTCCAGGCGCACGGAACTGACCGGGCCGTCGTGGCCGACGGGCGCGCCAGGATAGGCCAGGAAACCATCGCCGTTGGGATACCGCACCCACTCGAACTCGCCCGGCTGGCCGCTCTGGCGGATGTAGCTGTGCCAACCGAACTCGTAGGGATCGTACGTCAGCCACGAGATCCCCCAGAACTCGTAGGCCTCAACGCCGTACTTGAAGCAGTAATGCGGCAGGAGCCGCTCGACGCCGCAGTAGGGCGTGTCCGTGCACATGTGCCCATCGGTCGTGAACCAGAGCCGGTCGCCGGCCGCGCGCAGCTCCGCCATCTTCTCGGGCGGCACCACGCCGTAGTGCCCGATGCCCCACACGTCGAGGTAACCGTCCCACTCGGGGATGTGGGGCCAGACGCTGCTGTAGATCGGGATGTCCGGGTCCACCTCGTGGATCATGTCGCAGAGCGCCTTCATCTGCTCGATGATGTGCGGCAGGCGGTACCAGGGCTCATCGGAGATGTAGAGGACGCACCTGTCGGCCCAGCCCTTCTCCTTCATGTGGTCCCAGTATGCCCTTAGGCACGCCTGGTAGGCCCGCTTGAACTCGGGCCTGAGCTTCGAGCGGTCCGCGCCCGCGAAGGGGCGCTCGCCCTCGTAGGGCTCTTCGCCGAACCTGGCCGACGGCGGGTGCCCCCATCCGAAGAGGTAGAACACGCCCGGCGTGTAGGTCACCGGCAGCTTCAGCTCGTCGAAGTAATAGTGCGCCGCCCGATCGTACTCGGTGAAATCCGCCGCGACCCGCCCGTTCTCGTAACGCAGGACCGGCTCGGGACGGATCCTGTCCGGGCAGACGCGGCGCTCGGCCATGAACCGCCAGAACTGGTCGCGCACTTGGTCATCGCTTTTGCCGGGCAGGCTCCAGCGTCCACCCAGGCGAAGATCGTAGAGCGCCGCCATGTGGTTCTCGTCCGGAAGCGCGAAGTCCCACACGCGCACCGTGAAGGGCACCTCCGCCAGCGTCCGCCCCCCACGAACGAACCGGACTCTTCCGGTGTAGTCCCCGGGGGGCGCCGTCTTCGGGACCTTCACAGTGACCCAGACGGGCTGCGTGCTGTCGGCCCGAAGGTCAAGATCGCTGCGGGGGAGAAGCGGGTCCGGCCACATGCCGGGCCAGCCGTCGCACGCGCCGGGCGCGGTCGGATACTTCCGGTGCCAGGAGGGACTCTGGGACTGGTAGTAGTTCGTCTTGTGGTCGATGGGGACGTAGCCCACCACGCCGACCTCCAGATCGGTGAGCCTCTCGCCTCTGGCGTTCGCCGGCGGCTCGACTTCTACGCGGACGCCTTCGAGCGGCCCGGCGCTGCGGACCGCAAGCTGGATGGGCTCGGCTTCGTTCCGCGCAGCCGACATACGGGCCGCCGGCGCACCGCGCGGAGGCACGTCATCCTGGAAGACCTTGACGATGGCGTTGACGGGCCAGACGGCCAGCGTTCCTTCCGGCACGTCCGCGCGGCTCTCGAGCGGGCCGGGCGTCCCTTCGAGCGCCTCGGCCATCAGCACGCCGTCGTGCCACACCGTGCCCGTGGCCAGCATCGTCAGGTGAAGCTGGAAAACGGCGGCGTCCGGAGGCACGGTGAACGTGCCGGACATGAGCGTCCAGTCCGTCGTGCCACCGATCTCCGGGCCGGTGCTGGCGTACTTCTGGGTTTCGCAGAGCTCGCCTGCGGCGTTGCGATAATGCGCGTAGATCTGCACCTGGCCGTCGCGCACGTCCTCGCACTTCACCCAGGCAGAGTAGAGGTAGGTCCTGCCCGGCTCAACGGGCACGTCCTGGCGCCAGCCGATCCACGCCTTCTCGGCGCCATGCGGCACGCGCGTCCTGACGCAGCGCCTGCCGAACAGACCCGGGCTGTCAAGGCCCATGCTGGAGCCGGCGGGCCCGGCCCCCTCGGCGCTGCCCGCCCAGGCGTCCGGAAGGCCGTCGCCGAGCTCGAAGTCGGGATTCCGCGCCACGTTGCCGGGATGCCGCAGCAGCTCGGCATAATCGAGCGACTGTGCCTGCTTCACGCGCGGGTCGCTGGAGAAGTAGAGGTAGTACGTCTGCACGGTGCGGGCCGGCAGCCCGGCCGGGAAGATGAGGGCGGCGTCCCGCCGGTAGCACACCACCGGTTCGGACCCGCGCGCCACGCGCAGGGAAGCCTCGCTCACCTTCCCGCGCAGCCGGGACGAGATCGCCGAGAGGTCCACGTGGACGAGGGCGCGCTCGCGGGACTCGGCCGACGGGTTCATGACCGTCACGGGGCAACGATAGTCCCAGTGCACGTCCTCGCGCGAGTCGTCGTCGTACCAATCCGCGCCGGCGCCCGTCTCGCGCAGCCCGAGCCGTTCCGGTTTCGCCGCCACGGCCACGAGCTTCGAGGGGCTCCTGCATTCGAGCGTCACGTCGTCGAACCACGCCGTTCCCGTGCCGCGGAGCACGGTGCCGAGCGACGCCGTCGTCGCTTCGGCCGGAGCCGTGAACGTCGTCGAGACCTCCTTCCATCCGTACGTGCCGTCGCCCGCGTTCAACATGGGGTTGAGGAGCATGGGGCTCTCGCTGTTGCCCACGTGGACGTACCAGCCGGCGTAGCCTTTGACGCCTTCCGCCCTGACCCAGGCGCGGACCTCGTACTCCGCGCCGCCGATGACGTGGATGCCGGACTGGCGCGTGGCGATCCAGGTCGGCTCGGCGCCTTCCGCCACGACGGTCTTGAGGCACCGCTCGCCGGAGTGGGGGCCCTCTTCGACCCAGAGCACCCCGTGCCGTTCGTCACCCGGGTCATGCTGCCAGCCGGTGGGGGCGTCGGCCGCGCCCTGCTCCACTCCGCCGTTGCGGACCGTCATCGAGGCCTCGAGGAAGTCCGGCACGGCCCACGCGTCCGGGTTGTCGAAGTAGACGTAGTAGGCGGCCGTTCCCCCTGCGGCGCACTCGATGGGGATGGCGAGTGTGCCGCCCGCCGGGATCGGGCCGCGCGCGACCTGTCGCCCGTCCGGCGCAATCACGTTGAAGAGCATCTCGACGCCGCCGGCGTCGCAAACGCGGACAGCCTCGGCTGCAGCGCCCGCCAGGTCCGCCTCGCCCGCACCGGAGCCGATCCGCAGCGCCACCGGCTCTCCCGTGGCCCCGCGGTCCATTTCGTTGCGCACGTCGACGCGCACCCTCTGCCGCCAGTAGCCCCCGTTGCCCAGGTAGAGCCCGCTGTGCCACTCGGCAGTCGGCGCCGCGGGAGTCGGGGCCACCTCGGGAGCCGGGGCCGCCCCGGCAACCGCGCACGTGAGCGCCAGGACGCCCACGACGCAGACGCGCCGGCGCCGCTGCTGCCAGTCAGTCAGGATCGCCTGAAGCCGCATCGGATCAGCTCCCTCCTCTGGTGCGGGGTCGAGACTCGCTCGCCGCTCCGCGCTACGTTAAGCGTCGCACTCGGCGATGTCAACGGCGCCGCGACCCGGCTTGCCGGGGCGCCCGTCTGCGGGGTATGATGCCCAAGCTGTCACCCAGGCGGAGGTAGCGCGGCATGTTGCGGTTGGCACCGATCCTGCTCGTACTCGCGGCGTGCGGCTGGGCGGCGCAAGGGGAGCGCGGGCGAATGGCCCAGGGAGTGCTGTCAGGCGGGTTCGAATGGGTGGTCGGGCCGCCTCTGGTATCGCCTGCCGATCGCCCGGAGGATCCGTGCGTCTCCATCAAGGACCCTTCGATCGTTCGCTACGGCGGACGGTGGCACCTGTTCTGCACGATCCGCAGCCGCAAGCGCTCGCATCAGATCGAGTATCTGTCCTTCGAGGACTGGGACGGCGCGGGGTCGGCCGAGCGTCACGTGCTGACCTTCAACGACGGCTACTTCTGCGCCCCGCAGGTCTTCTACTTCGCCCCGCACGGGAAGTGGTACCTGATCCATCAGGTGGTGGACGAGTCGCGCAAGCCCGGCCTGCAGCCGGCGTACTCGACGAGCCCGGATATCGCCGATCCGACCTCGTGGACCGAGTCCAGGCTCCTGTTCGCCGAGCAGCCGGACAATGTGGAAAGGTGGATAGACTTCTGGGTGATCTGCGACGAGGAGCGGGCTTACCTGTTCTTCACTTCGATGGACGGGCGCATGTGGCGCGCAGAAACCACCCTGGCGGACTTCCCGCACGGGTGGAGCCGGCCGCAGGTCGTCCTGCAGGCGGACATCTTCGAAGCGGGCCACGTCTACCGCTTGCTGAGCGCGGACAGGTTCCTGGCCGTCATCGAGGCTCAGGCCGGCGCCCGCCGGTACTACAAAGCCTACGTGGCGGACCGGCTGGACGGCGAGTGGACGCCGCTGGCCGCGACGAAGGAGGACCCCTTCGCCGGCCCCGCCAACGTGTGCGACGCCGGGCCCCACTGGACGGATTCGATCAGCCACGGGGAGCTGATCCGGGCCGGCTGCGACCAGAACATGGAGGTGGACCCGCGCGACCTGCGGTTCCTCTTCCAGGGCGTGACCGACGGCGACATGCAGGGCAAGAGCTACGGGGAGATCCCCTGGCGGCTGGGACTTCTCACGCCGGCGCCCTGAGCCCGCAATCACGGGGCGAACTTGCGGCCCTCGTCGAGCATGGCCATGTAGTTGTCGAAGGGGATGTAGTTGGCCAGGCTGTTGCCGGAGCCCAGGCAGTAGCCCCCGCCGGGCAGGTACTTCTCCAGGACGTGGCGCACGCGCCGGCGGACCTGGTCCTCATCGGCGCGGCAGAGGAAGTCGACATCGATGCCGCCGAGAAGCGCGATGCGGCCGCCGTACCTCTCGCAGGCTTCCTCGACGGGCTCGATCACGTCCTCGAACGAGTGCTTGGCGTCGATGCCCACGTCCTCGATCAGGTCCTCCATGATCTCTTTCAGGTTGCCGCAGGAGTGCAGCAGGTAGGGCCTGCCGGCCTCGTGGGAGATCTCGGCCATCAGCTTGTGCCCGGGCAGCACGAACTCGCGCATGTCGGCCGGGCTGATGAGCGTGCCCGTGCGGAAGCCCATGTCGTCGCTGCCCATGATCATCTCCACGCGGTCGAACTCCAGCAGGCGGCGGACCACGACGCGGTACATCTCCAGCAGCCGGTCGCTGATGGCCTTGACCAGGTCCCGCTGGTCGTACAGGGAGTAGCAGAGCGTCTCGTAGCCCATCAGCCAGGTGAGGTGCTCGGCGAAGTGGGCGAAGCCGCCGCTGCCGATAATGCACATGTCATCGGGCAGGTTCTCCGAGTACCACTCCAGGGAGCGCGCGGAGGCGGCCTCGGCGTCGGGCCAGGGGTAGGCCTCGAACTCGTCCCAGGTGGTGATGGGGCCGGCGTGCTCTTCCATGTAGCTTCGGCCGCCCTGGCGCGCCAGGACGGCCGTGTCCTGCGTGCAGATGTGCTTGAGCGGCATGTCCAGCCCGTCCAGCCCGCAGCGAATGTAGTCGTAGCCCAGGAACCGGTGCACGGCCACCTGGCGCCTGAACGGGAAGTCGGGGGCGTCGGGATCCAGGCCCTCCAGGATGCCGAACCTGCGGCACGCTTCCTCCTGGACCTCCCAGTCCAGGAACAGCTCGACGTGGTGGACGCGGTCCGGCGTCCCCTCGCGCATGATGCAGCGGACCAGGCCCTGCCAATCGGGCTCGACGGGCACCAAGAATGGGGATTCCACCATGGCGCGGATCTCCTTCCGGCGCATTCAGGCCAGAGCGGCGTTGCAGGCTGCGCGGCTCAGGCAGGGCTCCGGGCGGTCAGCGTTCCGCGGGCCTGGCGAAGGCGACGCCCTTGCGCTCCAGCAGGTCCCCCTGCACGGCGAACAGGCGCGCCCGCGCGATCGCGTAGTCCGTCTGTGCGCGCGCCTCCTCCGTCTCGGCGCGGCCCGTTGCCTCCTGAGCGGCCAGAACGTCCAGGCTGCCCGAGCGGCCCAGCGTGAAGCTCTTCTGCTCGGCTTCCAGCAGGCGCTCGGCGAGCTCCCTCGCCTTGCGCGTGGTCTCCAGTCGCCCCTCGGCCGCCCTCAGATCCGACAGGGCGTCGGCCAGCTCGCGCGTGATCTCTTCCAACAGGGCGTCCAGCCTCAGCTTCGCCTGTCGGTGCCGGAGCTCGGCGACCCGATAGTCCGACCGCGCCGTGCGATTCGGTATGGGGTAGCTGAGGCGGAGTCCCAACAGCCAGCTGTCGTGCTCGCCCTTGTCCACCATGTCCCAGCTCCGGTCCATCTCGTCCTGCAGGCCGGCAAACGCGTACTCACCGAAAAGCTGCAGCGACGGCAACCTCTGGTTGCCGAAGTAGCGCTGTTGGAGCCCGGCGTTATCGAGCGCCAGCGTGGCCTGGGCGTAGTCGGGCCGCAGGTCCTTCGCGATCCGGACGGCTTCGGCCAGGTCCGTCTGGAAAGTCTCCGTCGTGGGCGCGTCCACCAGTCCGAAGTCCGCCTCGACCTGTTCCACGTCGACGATGCCCAGCGCCCTGAGCAGGCCGTGGAGGCTCCTGGCAACCTGGTTGCGGGCCCCGAGTATGGCCGTGGCGCGTTCGGCCGCGCGGGACTCGGCCCTCGCCACGTCGATCGGTGCGCTGATGCCCGCCCTCTCCTGGAGGCCGGCCACGCGGACCAGCTCCTGGGCGAGCTGGAGCTGCATCTCCCTGACCTTCAGGTCGGCAACGGCGAAGTAGAGGCTCCAGTACGCCTCCTCGACCTCGAACAGGCGCTGGATGACGGTGCTCCTGAGCTCTTGCTCGGAGATCCGCCAGTTGTTCTGCGCAATCAGGATGTTCGTCCGGTTGACGTCGATCCCGAAGCTCTTCAGCAGGTCCTGGCTCACGGTCAGCTTGACCTGGGAGGCGTAGGACGGGTAAGCGAGCGGCTCCTCGGCCGGATCGATGTCCCGCTCGTAGTCGGTCGACGCGGAAAGCTCGACGTCCGTGCCCGTCGCGACGCGCTTCCTGAGGCCGGCGCTCACGGCGCCGTCGGCCGTGTCGGCCCAATCGACGAGGACGTCCTCGACGGGCGCGTTGGTCCTGCCGCGGCTGAGCTCCATGAAGGCCTCGGGATCGAACCCGCCGCGGGCGCCGTCGATCTGCACCTCGGAAGCGTCGGCCCCCCACCAGGCCACGCGTATGTCCTTGTTGTTCTGCAGGGCCAGGCGGAAGCAATGCTGCAGGGTCAGCTCGCGGGGAAGCTGGAGCCGCTCGCCCGCTGCCGGTTCCCCGGCGGGCCTGCGCACGGAAAGGGGCAGCTCGGCAGGCGCGCCCTCCTGCGGGGCCGCCTCATCTGCGACGGCAGGCGCATCTGCGACGGCAGGCGCATCTGCGACGGCAGACGCATCGTAAGCCACGGCCCCAGCGCCCCGCGCCCTGCCCGCGCACGACGCGCACAGGCAGCACGCAGCCACCGAGACCACCAGGCCCAAGACCCTAAGCCGTCCCAATCTCACGCCCTGACCTCCTTCGCACACGGCCCACGAGGCGGCAACCGGCCGCGCCTGTCTTCCTCACAAGGCGTCTTCCCGGGCCCATTTCGGCCGGTTCTCCGACGGCGGCGCCGGCGTCAGCCGGCCCGACCGTCGTTGGCTTCCCGTCGCGGAAAGGCCACAAGATAGCGAAACGTTTCCCGACCGTCAACCGCTGGCATCTGGGGCATGCTGCATAGCGGTCCTGCGCGGGCGGGCTCACCAGACGCGTATGACGACGCGGGCGGACATGCCGGGCAGCGGCCTATCCTCGGGTTCTTCGAGCAGCTCGAGCGTCACGCTGACCTGCCCCGGCAGGCCCCACTGAGCGGAGTCGTCGGCGGACCCCGTCCTGGAACTCGTGGCGGAGAAGGTTGCCCCCCCCACGGTCGCGACCTTCGCGTCGTAGTACTTCCCTCTGGCGGTGCCCACTCTGACCTTCGCCGCCTGCCCCACCTCCACGTGCCGGCTGTCCTTCTCGCGGATCAGGCCCCTTATCCAGCGGCCCTTGCTGTCGTCAGTCACCAGGACGATGCGCACTCCCGTTGGGCAGAACTCGCCTTCTTCGCGGTCGGTGCGCATCACGGTGCCGGCGGCGGGGCTCCTCACGATAGTGTGGCTGAGCTGGGTGGTGCGGGCCGCCACTTCGGCCTTGGAGGCCTCCAGTTCTGCTTGGGCCGCTACGAGGTTCTCCTGGGCGAGCTTGACGAGCCCCTCGCTTGTCGCCCGCGCCCGCTTGAGCCTGGCCTGGGCCTGCCGCAGTTCAGCCTTCCTGGTTTCCAGGTCCGCCTTCAGGCGTTCCAGATCTTCAGCTCCGGCTTTGGCCAGTTCGTGGGCGGCCTGCCGGGAGGCGAGGTTCTGCGCCTGGACTTCGATCTGCTCGGCGGTGGGACCCTCCTGCAGCATCTTGAGCTGCAATTCGGCCTCGCGCACGGCGTTCTTCTGCGTGGCCAGTTGGGTCTTCTTGACCTCGAGTATGTGCTGCGAGTCGATCCCCTCGACTACGAGTTGCTCGGACTGCTTGACCTCCAGTTCATTGAGGGCCTGAAGGGCCTTGGCCGAGGCCAACCTGGCCTCAGCGGCCTGTATCTCCTCGGCGCGCGGACCGTTCTTGGTCTGGTCCAGCCAGGCCTGGGCCTGTTTGGCGTCCGCCCCGGCGCGCGCGATCTCACCTGCCAACTGTGCCTGGCGGAGCTTCAGGGCAGCTTCCGCGCCGGCGACGGCCCAGGTCGCCACCTGGAGCTGGGCGTCGGCGAGCTCGACGTCGGCACTGACCTGGGCCCCGACGAGCTCCTTGTTGGCCTGCGCCTGTTGGTAGAGGCTCTCCTTCGCGGCGGCAGCGGCCTGCGCCGCCACCAGCGCCTCCTTGAACCGCGTGTCGTCCAGGCGCGCCAACTCCTGGCCCTCGGTCACCTTATCGCCGGTCCTGACGAGGAGCTGGAGCATCGGGGCGTCCACCTCGGGAGACACGTCGATGAACTTGGCCCAGACCGACGCCCGGGTGGTCCTGACGAACGCGACGGCGCGCCAGACGAAGTAGGTCGACACAACGACCGTGATGCAGACAACGGCGATGCCGCCCCTGATCAACCTGCGCCGCCACGGGTGGGCCTCCTCGGGAGGCTCAGCTCCCCGGGATTGCCGCCGCATCTCATACGTCATTCCCAATGTATCATCGCCCATGCGTTTACCTCTTGCTTTCGGCCACGGCTGAAGCCCAATGGAAAAAAACAAAGGCGGGCAAGTCCTCGACTCGCACTTGCCGCCTATCTCCCATTATCCATCCTAAGCCAGGCCCGTGTCCAGGTCGCTCAGGTTTCGCCGGACACCAATGCCTGGCTGCGCTGGTCCAACTGAGACAGATCCTCGACCTCGAAGCGGTTTCCGTCGGCGTCCGCTATCACGATGCGGCCGTCTCCCAGTCGGCGGATGCTGGTGCTGTCGGTTACTTCGAACGAGGCGTAACCTCTGTCCGTCTCCACCTGCCAGTGCGAGACTCCCCACGTCTCGGTGATGCTGTCAACGCGGGTGATCTTCGCGACGTAATACATCCGGCCAAGGGCTTCATCAAGCGCCGAGCGGCTGTCCTTGTCCAGTCGGCGTGGATGAGCCAGAAGCGCCACCTCTTTGGCCTTATCGTCCAGGAAACTGATGTAGTCCGCTTTGCCCGAGAGGGGGAACGCGCGGCGGGCGCGAACGTCCGTGAACTGCGTTCCGTCGACGCTGATGCAGACCTTGCGGAAGGGATCTTCCCAAATGCGGACGCGCTCGGGCTCGACGAGCCCGTACGAGACGCGTTGGCTGCCCTCGCCCTCGGCTTCCGGGCCCTTCTGTTCGTCCTGGACGGCCTTGTCCGACATGGCGTCTCGTCACCAGACACGCATCTTGGACAGTTCGGATTGGAGCTTGCACAGGCGGCTGTACAGGCCGCCGGACTCCATGAGTTCCTCGTGCGTCCCAATCTCGGCCAGCTTGCCGCGTTCCAGCACGACCAGACGGCTCGCCTTGCGCAGCGTCGAGAGCCGGTGGGCGATTGCGAAGGTCGTTCGATCCCGCACGAGCCGCTCGATGGCGGTTTGTATCTGCACCTCGGTTTCGGTGTCCACGGACGCGGTCGCTTCGTCCAGGATCAGGATCCTGGGGTCCCGCAGGACGGCTCGAGCGATCGAGATCCGCTGCCTCTCGCCGCCGGACAGCGTCTGGCCGCGCTCGCCGATGATGGTGTCATAGCCGTCGGGCAGCGCGCAGACGAAATCGTGCGCGTTGGCCGCGCGGGCCGCCTCGATGATCCGGTCCGCAGAGGCGTTCGGATCGGCGTAGGCAATGTTGGCCCACACGCTGCCGTGGAAGAGGTAGGGCTCCTGCAGCACCACGCCGATCGTCTCGCGGAATGCGCGCAGCGCGAGGTCCCGAACGTCATGGCCGTCGATGAGTATCTGGCCTTCGTCCACGTCGTAGAAGCGAGCGATCAGGTGCACCAGGGTGCTCTTGCCGGCGCCGCTGGGGCCGACCAGGCCGATCATCTCGCCCGGCTCCACCACGAAGGATACGCCGTCCAGCGCGTACTTGCCCGGCTCGTACGAGAAACGAACGTCGCGGAACTCCACCTTGCCCTGCACGGGCTTGAGCACGATGCCGTCCTGACGTTCCAGCGGCTCCGGGTCGGAGTCCAGTATCTCGAACACTCTCTCGGCGGACGTGACGCAGTGCTGGAGCCTGTGGTTCATGTGGCCGAACTGCTGCACGGGCATGTAGAAACGCCACAGAAAGCCGATAAACGCCATCAGGGTCCCGGGGGTGGTCGTGCCGTGGATGACCATGTAGCCGCCGACGCCGAAGATGAGGATCGAGCCCAGCGCCGTCATGAAGCTCACGAACGGGAAGAAGCCGCACCAGAGCCTGGCGGCGCGCAGTTCCTGCTCGAATACCTCGTTGCTGTAAGCGCTGAACCGGTCCACCTCCCGTCGTTCCTGCGTGAACGACTTCACCACCCGGATGCCGGGGATCGTGTCCGCCAGGATGGAGCTCAGGCCCGCCCATCTGCGCCACAGGCTGTGGTAGACCGTGTGGATGCGCTGCCCGAAGATCCAGGTGCTCACGAAGATGATGGGCGTCGGAGCGAGGGACACCAGGAAGAGCTTCCAGTTCATGAAAAGCAGCGCGATGGCAATGAGCAGCATCGTGGCCAGGTTGATCACGATGTCCTGGAAGCCTTCGGCGATGAAGTACTGCAGGCGGCTCAGGTCCCCCGTCACGCGCGACATGATGTTGCCCGTCTGACGGCGGTTGTAGTAGCTGAGCCGCAGCAACTGCAGGTGGTCGTAGACCTTAATGCGCAGGTCGAGCAGCACCCGGTTGGCCAGCCACTCCATCACGTAAGATCGGAAGATGGATACGACAGCCGAAACGAGGTGAACGCCGACCAGGATCGCAATGATCACCGGGAAGAGCCACAGCTTCTTCCCCAGGAATACGTCGTCCAGCAGGAACTTGGTCAGACCCGTCGGCACAAGCGACAGCGCCGTAATGCCCAGCGTCAGCGTGAGGCCGAGGAACGCAAACCACTTGTACGGCCCGAGGTAAGACAGGAGCCGCATGAGTATCCGGCGCCGGTCCACGCAGTAGGGGCAGGTCTCGCTCCAGCGGCTCAACGCCCTGCCGCACTTCGAGCAGCGGTGCTCCGGCCCCCGCGGCGGAGGCGGCGGAACCTTGTCGATCGGCTTGCCCGCCTTGCGCTCCCGCACGATCTCCTTCAGACAGTGAACGAGGTTGGAAGCTTCCTGGTGGGAGTTGAGGGAGAAGCGGGCGACCTCGTATCCCTCCTCCTGACCCGTCACGACCAACGCGCAGGAGCCCACGTACTGGCGGACCTCGGCGTCCTCGACCTCCTCCAGAGGCAGCTCGAACTCCACGCTCGCGCGCCCGTCCAGACCGTCAGGCGACAGGACAAGAAGCCGCCTGGTCGTCAGGAACGTCCACCGCTCTCCGAAGTCACCGCCGGGCGTGATGTCCGAATACAGCAGGGCGGACGTTGCCTCCCCAGCGCGAAGCGTGTCGCTCAGCCACGCCTGGACGTCACCCGGAAGATGGTCGAGCCGCAGGTTTGTCCCGAACTCCGCGGTCTCTTGCTTGACATCGGACATTGCCGGATGCCTCAACGCAAAACGGCAGACATCTAAGCGAGCGACTTCACACGCTCAACCGAAATCCCCTATTTTAGTGACAGCGCCGACCAGCATCAAGGTCGCCCGGCGGATCCGGACTCCCCTGCGCCGCTGACCGATAAGAGGCCCGGCCAAGCACGACGGCCCGCCAGCCGCAACAGCCGGACAGGACTCTCGCCGCCTTGCTCCGCACGAGCACCCGCCACGCGCGGAGTCACGGTGCCGTCCCGACGCCAAAGCCACAGGGCCGGCCCGCACTTCCCAGGCGCAGAACTGACCAGTCAGTTCTATTCTAGCGACCGGAGCCGTTCCTGTCAACGAACTCATGCGGTCGGCCCCAATCCGAACCTGCTTGGCGGGCTCTGAGCCCGCGGGCTCGCCCCAAGCGCCTCCAGCCGACTACTCCACCGGCGTGAACAGGTCCTTGCCGGCGCCGCAGACCGGGCACGTCCAATCGTCCGGGACGTTGCCAAACGGTGTGCCCGCGGGCACGCCGTTCTCCGGATCGCCCAGCGCCGGCGCGTAGATGTAGCCGCATATCGTGCATTCGTAGGCTTGCATTCGATCCTGCATCGCCGCGTCCTCGTGCGACCCACGCGGGGATCGTCAGCGCCGTTGCGCGCAGACGATGCATGCGGAACCACACATGGTAGCGCAAACCGGCGCCGGATTCCTTCGCCATTGGCGGGAGGCGCGGCCCGGCCTCGTCGAGCAAGACCGTCAATGGCGGCCCAAAAGGCCAGAGGCCGGACTTGAACCCCTCACCGCCCCGGCGTAATATCCTGCGGACCGGGCGGCAATCACTCGGCTTCGCGCCAACGCCGCCGGCGGCCGTCCTATGAGAAAGGGGTCGCCCGTGGGCGCAAGAGCCCTCGTTTGCGATCACAACCAGCAGTTCACGCTGACGGACGTGATCCTGCCGGACCCTGGGGATAACGACGTCCTGATAAGGGCGCTCTACAGCGGCGTGAGCGTCGGCACGGAGTTCGCCCTGATTCGGAACAAGCTCTCCTGGGGCCCTTACCCGATCTGCACCGGCTACCAGGGCGTGGGCGTCATCGAGCAGGCGGGCTCGCACGTGGCGGGCTTCGAAGCGGGCCAGACGGTCTACTACCGCCACAACCGCCGGATCCAGCTCCCGGACGGACGGCGCGTCAGCGGGGTCAGCGGCGTCCACTGCTCGCGTGCGCTCGTGGACATGGGCGGCGATCCGCAGGTGGCCCCCCTGCCCGACGGCGTCGCCGAGGACGCCGGCAGCCTGTTCGTCATGCCGTCGGTCGGCCTGCACGGCGTGGACATGGCCAACCCCCGGACGGGCGAAGCCGTGCTCGTCTACGGGGCGGGCTTGATCGGCCTCGGCGTCGTGGCCGCCGCAAGCTACAGGGGCGCGGTCGTGATCGCCGTGGACGTGCAGCCGCGCCGGTTGGCCGCCGCGGGCGAACTGGGCGCCGATCACGTCATCGACGCCGGCCGGCAAGACGTGGGGGCGGAACTGAAGGCGGTGGCGCCACAGGGCGCGGACGTCGTCTTCGAATGCACGGGCCTGCCCGAATGCATCGACACGGCCATTGCCCTCTGCCGCGACCACGGCACGTTCGTGCTCCAGGGCAACTACGGAGCCCGGCCGATCTCCTGGCACTTCCTGCCAGCGCACGGCCGCCAGCTCAAGATGCTGTTCCCGTGCGACGACGGCGGCCCTGCGTGCCGACGCGCCGTCATGAAGAACATGGCCGCCGGCGCGCTGAAGTGGGAGGTGACCCTGACGCACCGCGTGGAGGCGGCCGACGCGGCGCGGTTCTACGCGGATCTGAACGCGAATGAGGTGAAGGACCTCGTTGGCGCCGTCATCCATTGGTCTTGAATTGGAGAAGGCCCGAAATGAGTCGGATACTGCTAACCGGAGCAAGCGGCTTCATCGGGGGAGCGCTGGCTGGCTCGCTGGCGGCCGGACACGAGCTGACCAGCATCGGCCGCCGCCGGCCGGACGCGGACGTGCCGTTTGTGCGGGGCCTGTTCTCATCCTTTGAGGATCTCCGACGCCTGGACTCCTGCCACTTCGACGTGGCGATCCACCTGGCGGCCGTAACCGGCGGCTGCAGCGAACGGGACGGCATGCTGGTCAACGTCGAAGGGACGCGGTGCCTGATGCGCTACCTGATCGACCGCGGATGCCTCAAGTTCGTCCTGGCCAGCTCCATAGCGGCAGTCGGAATGCAGAGCGTGAAGTTCCGCCCGCTCCATATGCCCATCCCCGACGAGCACCCCTGCCTCGATCGCGACGGCTACGGGTTCAGCAAGTTCATGATGGAGGAAGTCACGAAGTACTACTGGCGCCAGAACGACGAGATCGACGTCATCAACCTGCGGCTGGCCACGATCCTGCCCGATGACGCGCCCAGGCGCCCGTACGAGGCGGGGCCGATCCCCGAATGGTCGTTCGGCAGGATCACCGTCATGTACCTGAGCGACTGCCTCAAGGCGCTCACCCTCGCCGCCGAGGCGCCCCATAAGCGCGGCGTGCGCATCATGAACGCCACGGCGCCGGTGGCGAACGTGGCCGACACGATCCCCCACGTCATGCGCACGTGGTACCCCGACGCCAACCTCGACCTCAGCCATTACGAGCGCCCCGGACACGAGCGGGACTCGGCGTTCGACGTCCGCCGCATCGAGGCGGAGCTCGGCTTCGTGGCGGCGCGCAACCCCCTGGAGCCCTGAGCCGCGCCGCCCGCCCCCGTCACTCCTTCCCGATGCGCAGCAGCCTGAGGCCGTTGAAGGTCACCAGCAACGAGGCCCCCGTGTCCGCGGCGATCGCCATCCACAGGGTCGCCACGCCGAGCAGGGCAAGGACGATGAAAGCGGCCTTCAGGCCGAGGGCGAACGCGACGTTCTGCTTGATGGTCGCCAGGGCGCGCCGAGAATGGCGGATCAGCCACGGGAGCTTCGGCAGCTCGTCGGACATGAGCGTTATGTCGGCCGCCTCGATGGCGGCGTCGCTGCCTATGGCTCCCATGGCGATGCCCACGGAAGCGGCAGCCATGGCGGGCGCGTCGTTCACCCCGTCCCCGACCATCGCGACCCGGCCGTATTCGGCGACCAGCTGCCTTACCGCCTCGACCTTGTCTTCGGGCAGCAGGCCGGCGCGGAACTCGTCGACGCCCGTCGCCTCGGCGACGGATTGCGCGGTCTGCTCGTTGTCGCCTGTCAGCACGAGGATCTTGCGGAGCCCCAGGCGCTTGAGCGCGCGGACAACGTCCGCCGCCCCTTCGCGCACGCCGTCAGCCACGCTGAGCAGGCCGCAGACGTGGCCCTCGCTGCCGACGGCTATCACGGAGTGACCGGCGTCCTCCAGCTCGAGCGCCTTGCGGTGCGCCTGCGGCGTCTCCCGTCCCCTCTCGTGCATCATGCGATGGCTGCCGATCCAGTAGCGCCTTCCGTCGATCGAGGCTTCGGCTCCCTTTCCCTTCAGGGATGTGAACCGCCTCCCGCGCCGCACTCTCACGCCGTCGGCAGTCGCCCTGCGCACAACGGCGTCGGCCAGGGGATGCAGGCTGTCCACCTCGATCGCGGCCGCCCTTTCCAGAAGCTCGGCGGGGGTGTGGTCTTCAAGCGGCACGACTTGCTGCACTTCCGGGCGGCCGTAGGTCAGAGTCCCCGTCTTGTCCATGGCGATGGCACGCAGGCGGCCCACGGCCTCCAGGTACATGCCGCCCTTGATGAGAATGCCGTTCCGCATCGCGCTGGTCAGGCCGGAGACCACGCTGACGGGCGTCGAGATCACCAGGGCGCAGGGGCAGGCGACGACCAGCAGCACCAGCCCGCGGTAGAGCCACTCGGACCATTGCCCCCCGGCCGCCAGGGGCGGCAGCAGCACGACGGCCAGCGCCAGAGCCATCATGGCGGGGGTGTAGTAGCGGGCGAACGTCTCGACCCACTGCTCGCTCGGCGCGCGGCGGGACTGCGACTCCTGCACCAGGTGGATGATCCGCGCGAGCGCGGTGCCGTCCGCGGGCCTGGTGACCTCGAAGTGGATGGTGCCCAGCTCGTTGATCGTCCCGGCGAAGACCTCATCCGCCGGCCCCTTGGCGACCGGCCTGGACTCGCCGGTGATGGGCGCCTGGTTCACGGTCGTCTCGCCGGTCAGAACCGTGCCGTCCAGCGGGATCTTCTCGCCCGGACGCACGACCACGACCGAGCCGAGCGGCACCTGGGCCACGGGCCTTTCGACGATCCGCCCGCCGGCCGGCTCCGCGACCCTGGCAACGGCCGGCGAGAGGTCGATCAACGCGCCGATGGCGCGCCGCGCCCGCGCGACGCTCCAGTGCTCCAGCATCAGCGCGACGGCAAACAGGAAGCTCACCGTCGCCGCCTCGAACCATTCCCCTATCGCCATCGCCCCGGCGACGGCGACCGTCATCAGCAGGTGCATGTCGGGCCGCCACCGAACGGCAGCCAGGACAGCCCGGGGCGCCACGTACCATGCGCCGGTGACGACAGCGCCCAGGCAGCAAAGCAGCGAGGCGACGGGCAGGGCGTGCCCCGGCCGGCCCGCGCCTCCGGTCAGGGCGTCCAGCACGCCTCCGTGCAGCGCCCAGTGGCTGGCGAATCCCGCCGCGAGCAGCAGGCCGCTCGCAGCGGCCATGACCAGGCGCCCATGCCTGTGCCAGAACGTCTCGGGCGCGGCCCTCGCGCGCTCTTCCCACGGGACGGCCGTCATCCCGGCCCCGCTGACGGCGGAGACGATGTCGTCCGGGGCGATGAGGTTCGGATCGTAAGTGACCGTCATGCGGGCGTTCAGGAGATCGAAGTCCAGGCGCAGCACGCCTTCCCTGTGCGCAAGGACGCGCCTAAGCGCGCCCACTTCCTCGGCACAGTCCATCTCCTCGACTTTGTAAGCGATCTCAGCCACGCTCAGCCCACACGCCGGCAGGTCGCGGAGACAGGCTCGCGACGACACACGCCCCGCCCCCCGGAACCAGACGCGGGGCCGGCGCGCCGCGCGGCCACAGGATCAGCGCCAGCTCCCATGCACTCATCTTAAGTCGGGACGGCTGGCCTGTCCAATGTCGCGCAGGGAGGCGCAGGCCCGGGCGCGCAAGCCCGCGTGACGTGGGTGCGGGCGCGGCCCTCCGACCGGGACTTGCCGGGGTCCTGCGGAACTTGACTTCGCAAGGCGACACACTATACTAGGGGGCGCTGAATCCTGAGAAGAGCCTCTACATACGTATCAAGGCCAGCTGAGGAACCTAAGGGCCGCTATAGCAACGACGGTGCTCCGGCCTGACGCCGGTGGGGGTGTTGGCAAGCCACGCCGGAGGAAGGGCGTGATGCGCCGTCTTAGCGCCTTTTCGGCAGGTTTGCCGGAGATGCACGGCCCATGCAGCACCGCCGTACGGCGGTCCGTTGGTCGGATGCTCGACGTGCACGAGAAGACGAACCAACTCCAACCGGCCTTCCCCGTTTCCGGCAGGACGGGAACCACGAACCCGAAGGTCCGCCGGACCTTGTCACGCCTCAAGACCACCACAAAGTCAGGGAGCCCGCAATGATCAGTCACAGAGGAAAGAGGGACCGTCTCCTCAGCACGCGGCTGGAGGGCCTGCTACTGGAACGCCTCGAGAGCAGGATCCTGCTGTCAGCCCCCATCATCCAGTCGCTGGAGGACTCCCCCGACCCGGTGCACGAGACCGACGTCCTCACCCTAACGGCCCGCAACGTGGTCGACCCGGACGGCGGGGCCATAGTCCAGGTGCGGTTCTACCGGGACTCCAACGGCAACGGCACGCTCCAGGTAGGCACCGACCCACTAATGGGCTACGGCACGCAGATCGGTGCCACCCATGACTGGCAGCTGGCCCAGACCGCAAGCTGGAGCCCCGGCACCTACTACTACTTCGCCGTCGCGCAGGACCAGCTCGGCGAGTCCAACCAGGCCTCCCCCGCCGCCACCGTCGGCCGCGTGAACGACAGGCCCACCATCACGTCCCTGACCGGAACACCCCAACCGATAGGCCCCGGCGATACGCTGACGCTGCAGGCGCTCGGCGTCACCGACACGGACGGCGTAGTCAGCAACGTCGACTTCTACCGCGACTCCGCGGTGGGCACGATCGGGTCCTGGGACGCCAGCGACCTCTTCCTCGGCAGGGACAACGACGGCTCGAACGGCTGGACGTGGCAGGGCGAGGTCACCTGGCAAACGTCGTACTACTTCGCCCGGCCGCGGGACAACGACGGCGCCTGGGGCGCATTCGTCACGGGGACCGTCAACCAGAAGCCCACCATCGCTTTCGTCCAGCACGATCCCAATCCGATCGTGCAAAACCAGCCCGTCACCTTCATCGCCACCGGCGCGAGCGACCCCAACGGGTCAGTCGCCAGCGTCGCGTTCTACCGCGACGTGTTCGACAGCGGACACTTCAACCCCGCCCAGGACCAGCTGCTCGGCTACGGCGTGAACTTCGGCAGCGGGGAATGGCGCCTGACTGTCCAGGCCAGCTGGCAGCCCGACATAAGCCCCATGTACTTCGCCGTGGCTCAGGACAACCAGAGCCAGTGGGGCAACGCCGTCTGGGTGCTGAACGAGAACCCCGCCCTCGACCACATCGAGGTGACCCCCGATGTCCCCATCCTGGGCGAGCAGCTCACCCTCGATGCGCTCGGCGTGACGGACGTCGACGGGTTCATCACGGAGGTGCTGTTCAGCGTGTTCGACTCGCCCGAGGGCACGCCGTACCTCGGCTGGCCTCACCCCAGCATGGACTGGGGCTGGCCCAACGACTGGTCCTACGACACGAACGGCGCAAACGGCTGGACCTGGACCATCCGGCCCGACTGGCGCGTGACGGCCATGGTCCCGGGGGACTTCGACCTGGACGGCGACGTGGACGTCGCCCTGGCCGTCAATACGTGGAACGACACCGATGGCGACGGCGTCATGGACGCGGCCGAAGCAGGCAACTACTCCACGCTCGGTCCCGACTTCGTCGCCGTGCTGCGCAACGACGGGTCGGGCGAGTTCTGGGCCGATTCCATCATCTACCTGGGCATCCCCGCCAACGACTGGCCCTATCACCAGTACAACCCCTCCGATATCGCCGCCGGCGACATGAACAACGACGGCTTCCTGGACCTGGTCGTGGCCAACTCGTGGACGGACCGCGTCTCGGTGCTGTTGAACAACGGCGACGGCACGTTCGGCCCCGAAACGTGGTACGAGACGGACCTCGACCGGACGCCCGGCGCGGCGAACATAGTGCCGCACGCCCTCGACCTGGGCGACCTGAACGCCGACGGCAACCTGGACGTGGCCGTCCTGTCCTACTGGGACTATGCCCTGGGCACGCCGGGCGGCGTGTCGGTCCTTTTCTGCGACGGAACGGGCGCGCTGCCCGATGCCAACGCCGACGACTTTCCCACGGACCTGATCCGCATGTACTCCCTGCCCGGGCCGGGCTACACGCCCGAGGATCTGGCGATAGCCGACCTGGACCAGGACGGCTACAACGACCTGGCCATCGTCGGCCAGAACGGCGTGCTGTTCCTCTGGAACAACGGGTTCTTCCAGGCCGAGCAGACCGTCGGCTTCTTCGGCGACCCGGGCGGCGTGATCGGCCGGGCCTGGGAGACCGGCATCACCGGCACCACCGAACAGCAGGTCGTCTACGACTACATCTGGCGCGACGGCAGCCCCGCCGACGTCACCCCGGACACGTTCTTCTCCTACGAGCCGCCCTATTACCACGGCGACCTGTCGGGCGACGATTACGACATGTACCGCGTCACCCTCGAGCAGGGGGCGCTGCTGCACATCCGCGTCGTGCCCGTCCCCTTCCTGGATCCCGATACCACACCGCTGACTACCGACATCGCAATCTGGAACTCCAGCGGGGGACAGGAGCTCTACCTGGACGACGCCATTGACCCGGAGAACGTCGGCCCCGTTACGGACGTCTACTGGACCGCTCCATCCACGGGCAACTACTACGTAGGCATCGGCGAGTACGACATAGAGGCCGAACCGCCGGATCTCTTCAACCCCATCACCGGCGAGAACCCCGTCGGCGTGAGCCAGGAGGGAGAGTACGAACTGACGCTGGAAGCCTATGGCAGCACTTACGCCGCCGCACAGGACTTCCAGATCTACGGCACCGTGGCCGGGGACATCTACGAGACCAACAACGCCAGCGCCAACGCCTGGAACCTGGGCACCGTGACGGGCTGGCGCGGCTGGTATGACCTGGCCATCGGGCCCGCCGGCGACGAGGACTGGTTCTCATTCGACCTGCTGGCAGGCGGCACGGACGATATCGTCCGCATCGAGTTCACGCACGCCGCCGGCAACCTCGACCTGGAGGTCTACGACTCCGCCCTCGTCCTCAGTCTTTTCTCGTACTCGACGACAGACAACGAGCAGGTCTCGCTGGACACGCTCCCCGCCGGCACGTACTACGTGCGCGTGTTCGAGGCCGGCGGCGGCACCAACCCCTCGTATAACCTCGTGCTCCACGGTTCGCGACCCGGCATCGCCGGCGATCTGGTCATCAGCGACGACGTCATCGTCGACGGGCTGTGGGAGACGGGCGAGGACATCTGGGTTGACGCGAATACGAACGGCACCTTCGACGGCGTGCCGCCGGATGTCATCGTTAGCGGCGCGCCGACATTGGCAGACCCTGCCGTCGCCGCCACCAACCTGTTCTTCGTTGATTCCAACGGGGACGGCCTCTGGACGGTCGAAGAGGACGTCTGGGCCGACCTAAACGCAAACGGCATCTACGACGAGAGCGTCGAGAGCCCCAGCATCTACGGGGGCGCGCAGTGGACGACGCCTGCCCCTACCGTGCCGGGCAACGTCGGCGGCCTGTTCTTCAGCGACACGGTCGTCGTGAACGGCCGCTGGGACCCGGGCGAGGACATCTGGGCCGATGACCCCGCCGGGGCCCCGGGCGTCTATAACCAGGGGCTTGACCTGCGCGTCTACAACCCCCTCGGCTGGACGACGGCGAACCTGGCCGTGGGCACCGTCGGCAACCTCTGGTTCTACGACACGGACGGCAACGGCGTCTGGGGCGACGGCGCCGCCGGCTGGACTCAGACCGACCTGGGCGAGTTCATCTGGGCCGAACTCGGCATAAACCAGGTCTACAACCCCGGCGTGGACGTGCAGGTGCCGGCCACGCCCGAACTGCCCATCCCGGACGGCACGTTCGGCACGCGCGCCGACATCTTCTTCAATGACGTGAACCAGAACCGCCTGTGGGACTTCGGCGAGGACATGTGGGCGGACGTTGCCGGCTCCTTCGGGCAGTACAACGCCGCCGACACCCAGGTCTACGGCGGCGGCGACCCCTGGACCACGGCCACGGGCAGGTGGGGCATCCAGGGCCGCATCTTCGTCGTCGACAGGGACGGCGACGGCGCGTACGACTGGGGCGAGGGCCTCTGGGGCGACGGCCGCGCCCTCAGCCCGGACGAGCCGATCGGCGCCGGCGACTCCATCCTCGTCGCCGACTTCCTGGAGGACAACCACGACCCCGATCCGGTCTACGCGGACGGATGGGTCTATAAGACGGGAGAGCTGCTGGACATCGACGTCGCCACGGCCAACTCGCTGACCAACCGCGCCGCCGTGCTGCTGGGCAACCATTACCTCAACGACGAGGGCGTCGACGTCTACCTGGGCCTGTACCCGAACGAGGATCGGTCCGCCATGGCGGGCGCAGGAGCCGGCGCCATGCCTGCGCTCGGCCTGCGGTTCAGCCAATACAACAATTGGACCGACGTCCAGATCGCCGACGCCTCCAGGGTCTACAACACGGTCATTCCCGGCTATCAACAGCCCTACTGGAACGTAGCCAATGGGCAGGCCGGCATCCAGGGCAACGTCTACTTCTGGGACATCCCCGACGCCAACGGCGTCCGCAACCAGACGTGGGACTGGAACGAGGACCTCTGGGCCGACGTGGGCGGCCCCCTTGGCGTCTACAACGCCGGTGTCGACACGCCTATCTACAACACGGACCACTGGGACGTTCAGAACGGCGAGCGCGGCATCCAGGGGAACGTCTGGTTCCGCGACGCCAACTTCAACACGGTCTGGAACTCCGGAGAGGACCTCTGGGCTGACATGCACACCGGCACCTACCTAACCGGCGAGGCCCCGACCTCCATCACGGCCTACAACGTCGACGGCGACACCACGAAGGCGCTCCATCCCGCCGATCCGGGCGGGACCACGGACTGGTGGTGGGCCCAGGCCAGCGTCGAGGCGGAGTGGTACGACGACGGCGTGCGCGAGCCGTACTTGGACCTGGTCACGACGAACCGCGACGATGGGTCGCTTTCGGTCTTCCTGAACGCCGCCGGCAGCTCGGCCAACTTCGGCATCGACGAGCGGCTGCCCTACAACTGGGGCACGGTCCATAAGGCGGACTTCGGGCTTGCCTACGCCAACTACCGCGTCGGGGACAACAACTACGACCTCGACAACGACGTCATGCTCGGGCCGTTCGACCAGCCGGGCAGCGTCCTGTTCGGCGACTTCGACGGCGACGGCGTCCAGAACATGCTGGTCATCGAGCGCCTGAACGTGGCGGCGCTGGAGCAGGCATTCCCCTTCCACACTTCCGACCCGCTCGACCTGGATCCGTACGAGTGCGAGATCGCGCAGATCGGGCTCCCGTACGGCTTCGACGCGCGTTACTCCATCGTGCGCGGCTACGGCGATAAGTACAGCGTGACGTACTACGCCCGGGCGCATGACGAGGACTACGACCCGATCAACAACCCGCAGCTTGAGGGCTTCAGCGTCACGCGCTCCCTGGTAGTGGAGTTCAACCAGCGGCCGCAGATCTGGTCCTTCACGGCGGACCTCGTGACGGGCTCCGGCCCGTACCTGCATCTGGCGGCCAGCGGCGTGCAGGACCTGGACGGCGCGGTCCAGCACGTGGAGTTCTACCGCGACGACGGGGATAACGCCTTCGAGCCGACCGGTTACGGCATCTACACGGGCGCGGATTACTTCGTCCCCATCCCGGCGACGGTCGCGCCGCCCAACGGCACGGTTGGTCTGCCGGGCCTGCTCTTCGCCGACCTGAACGCCAACGGAATCTACGAGGAGACGGCCGGGGAGGACATCTGGTTTGACGCGAACGGGGACGGCCTCTACAGCGGGGTGGGCGAGCAGGTGTGGAACGGCGGAGATCCCTGGACCACGGCCGTCGGCACGCCCGGGATCAGGGGGCGCCTGCTCTTCAGGGACACCAACGACAACGGCATCTACACCGCCGGCGAACCCGTCTGGCGCGACGAACAGGACGAACTGGTCGGCACCGACAACGACGGCAGCAACGGCTGGACCTTCGCCGACGACCAGCCGTTCCAGGACTTCGCGGGCAGGCGCTACTGGGCCCGGGCCATCGACCTGGACGGCGCGTACAGCGGCAACTGGGTCGGGGCAATAGACGCGGCCGGCACGCTCAGCGTCCCCTCCTTCACCGTGGTGAACCAGAGGCCCGTCGTCGAGGCCCTCTACGTGGACGGCATTTACACGCCGCCTGCTGCAACGGACGATAGGGTGATATACGACCCGCTTGTGTCGTTGGGCGGCGGCGAGATCGGCATTCGCGGCGACGTCCTGTTCCACGACTATGATTCGGACGCGCCGGCCGGCGCGTTCAACAGCCGTTGGGACGGCGAAGAGGACGTCTGGCTCGACGCCAACGCCGACGACCTCTACAACGCCGGCGAGACGCAGATCTACTCCGGCACGACCTGGCACACGTCGGACGGCGAAACGGGCATCCAGGGCAACGTGCTCTTCGAGGACGTGGGCGGAACGCCCGGCGCGTGGGATGTGAACGAACCCGTATGGGCCGAGCAGGTCCAGGAGCACAGCCGGCCCTTCGTGCTGACGGCCGTGGACGTGCACGACGGGCTGAACAGCGGCGGCGTCGGCGTGCGCAAGGTCGAGTTCTACCGCGATTCGAACTACAACGGCGTCTTCGACCCGCTGACGGACCAGTGGCTGGGCGACGGCGTCAACGTCGGCAACGTCCGGGGCGGCACGTACAACGAGTGGCAGCTCTACGTCCAGCAGGCCGACTGGGTCGAGAGCCCGCACTGGAACACGTTCATCGACACGGTGAACTGGCCGCCGCGCACCCAGACCTTCTTCGCCGTGGCGCAGGACTCCGTGGACCGGTGGAGCGACGCGGCCCGGGCGAGGAGCTTCGTCACCAACATCCCGCCCGTCATCGGCAGCCTCACGGACACGCCCGACCCCGTCGAGGAGAACGGCTGGCTCACGCTGACGGCGATCGGCGTCAACGATCCCTACGGCGCGATCGATTACGTGGCCTTCTACCGCGACAGCCAAACCGGCGGCACACCCGGCGCCATCGACCCGGCCGACCTCCAGCTCGGCACGGACAACAACGTGGCGGACGGCTGGAGCCTTAGGCGTTTCGTCGACTGGCCTTCGCTGGGCCCCACGCCCGCTCCGTACACGTATATGGCGCAGGCTCGGGACAACTCCGGCGACCCGTTATCGTGCTGGTCCAATACGGTCACGACCACCGGCGAAGTCAACGCGCGGCCGGTCTTCGGCGGCACGTTTGCGGAACACACCAATTCCCCCTTCGACCTATCCCCCAACGTTCCTGTGGCCATTGCGACCGGAGACTTCAACGGCGACGACGAGGCAGACATCGCGCTGGTCTACGCCGGCAATGTTCTCTCGGTGCATCTGGGCGACGGAACCGGCGAGTTCGTGCACGACGCCGACTATCCTACCGGGGCGAGTGCCAAGGACGTTTTGGTGGGCGACCTGGATGGCGACGGCAACCTGGACCTGATCGTCAGCAATTCCGGCAGCAACACACTATCCGTCTTCATGGGTGACGGCACGGGCGCTTTCGCGCCTCACGCGACGGCGCCCACCCCGGGGGCCGGGACGGATCCGACTGGACTGGCCGCGGGAGACTTCGATGGAGACGGCATTGTGGACATCGCCGTCACCAACAACTCCGCAGGGGACGTGAGCATACTGCTGGGCGTCGGAGACGGGACGTTCGTTCCTGCAACGCAGGTGGCCGGCGGCGCGCTGTCGGGCCCAATCGCCATCGTGGCCGGACACTTCGACCCCGCCGTCGACTCGAATCTGGACCTGGCCGTGGCCGAGAGCGGAGCTAACCAGGTCAGGATTCTACTGGGCGATGGCACGGGAGCTTTCCCGACGTCGCAGATCGTGGGCGCAGGCACGACGCCCGTTTCGCTGGCGGCCGGCAGCTTGAACCCGATGCAGGATTCCTATGCGGACCTTGCCGTGGCAAACCAGGGCAGCGACGACGTTTCCGTGCTGCTGGCTCAAGGTGATGGCACGTTCGCGGCAGCCAGTGCAAGCCCGATCTTCCTCGGAGGCGGGGCTGCTCCGGCAGACATCGCAATCGCCCAGTTCGACACCGACATTCGCAACGATATTGTCGTTGTCAACGGTGGCACCGGAAGCGCACCAGTCATCCTGAATAACGGCATGGGTCGCTTCGCGGCGCCGGTGACTTACTCCCTCGGGACCACCCCGGTAGCAGTGGCCGTGGACGACCTGAACTCGGACGATGTCGTAGACATCGTCGTCGCCAATAGCGGTCCGGCGACGCAGGAGCTGAGCGTCCTGATGGGCGTGAAGCCGCTCCAGAAGAGCCCCGACGAGGTGGCGCCGGGCGAGATACTGACCCTGACGGCCAGCGGCCTGCGCGACCTGGACGGCGACGGCATCGTCCAGGTCCAGTTCTACCGCGACGGCAACGGCGACGGCGTCCTGAAGGTCGGCGTCGACCCGCTGCTCGACCCGGACGGCGTCAGCTACATCGGCGTGCAGAACGGCGGGCAGGTGTGGCAGTGGCAGGGCGAGGTGACGTGGGCCGTGGGCCAGCACGTATACTTCGTGCGCGCCCTCGACTCCCGCGGCGCCTGGAGCCACCCCGTCAGCGAAAGCGGCCGCGTGCCCAATCCCGCGCCCGTCATCGCCGGCGGCCTGTTGGACGACCCCGATCCCGTAACTGAAGGCTACGTCCTGTCGCTGGTCGCGCAGAACGTGAGCGACGCCAACGGCGTGGTCATGCAGGTCGAGTTCTGGCGCGACGCCGACGGCGACGACGGCCTGGACGTCACGAAGGACGAGTTCCTCGGCGCCAACTCGACGGCCGAGGGGGACGACTTCTCGCTGGACATCCTGGTGACGTGGGCGCCCGGCTCGCAGACCTACTTCGCCCGGGCCCAGGACGACCTGGGAGACTGGAGCGACGTGGTCTCCACCGACGGAGTGGTCAACGGCCGACCCGTCGTCGAGACGCTCACCGCCAGCCCGAATCCGGTGCCTTACGGCGACCTGCTGCGGCTGACGGCGACGGGCGTCTACGACACCGACGTCGCCGGCTCGATCGTGCAGGTCGCCTTCTACCGCGACACGAACGGCAACGAGCAGTACGACGACGGCGCCGACGACTACATCGGCAATGACGCCACGTCGGGCGACGGCTGGTTCATCGAGTTCCCGGCGGTGATGAACACGCGCATCTTCTTCGCGCGCGCCCAGGATAACGACGGCGGTTGGAGCTACGCAGCCGCCTCGGCGCCGGTCAACCGGAGGCCCGTGGTCACCAGCCTGAGCGACTTCCCCGATCCGGTCACCCAGGGCCAGACGCTCCGGCTGGAGGCTTCGGACGTCTTCGACATAGACGGATACGTGGACGCCGTGGCCTTCTACCGCGACGCGAACGCCAACGGCACGCTGGAGTCCGGCACGGACATTCTGCTCGGTCTGGATACCACGGAAGGCGACGGCTGGTATCTGAACAAGAGCGTGACGTGGCCCGGCGGTCCGCATACCTACTTCGCGATAGCGCGGGACAACCAGGGCGTCTGGACGCTCGACCAGGACGCGGCGGTCACCACGGGCTACGTCAACCGGCCGCCCACGATCCAGCAGCTCCAGGACTCGCCCGATCCGCTGCGCGCAGGCGTGCACAACCTGACCCTGACGGCCGTCAACGTTCAGGACCAGGACGGCATCGTGGTGAAGGTTGAGTTCTGGTACGACAAGGACCAGGACGGCGTCTTGAACCCGGACACGGACCAGAAGCTCGGCGAGGACATCAGCTCGGCGGGCGGGTGGACCGTGACGGTCTCGACGGCCGGCTGGAGCGCCGGATACCGGACCTACCTGGCCCGCGCCCTGGACGACAAGGCCGCCTGGAGCGCCGTCGTCTCAGCGACCGGCCTCGTGGACGGGCCGCCCGTCATAGACAGCCTGTCCCTGACTCCCAACCCGGTCGCGCTCGGCGACGACCTGACCCTCATCGCCGTCAACGTCCACGACGTGGGCGACGGCCATCCGGATCCCATCGCCGGCGTGCAGGCGGTCGAGTTCTACGACGATACGAACCTGAACGGGCCGGAGCCCCTGGTCGATCCCCTGCTGGGCACCGACACGGACGGCTCGGACGGCTGGTCCATCACGGTCGACACGACCGGCTGGACGCCGGGCAATCACACCTACTACGCGCGCGCCAGGGATGGCTGGCCGCTCTGGAGCAATTGGGTCTCCGCCACGGGCAAGGTCAACCAGCCGCCCACGGTCGGCGGCCTGGTCCTGACGCCCGACCCCGTCATCAAGGGCAACAACCTGACCCTGACGGCCACGGGCGTGTCCGACGTGGACGGGACCGTGGTGCAGGCGACGTTCTACCGTGACAACAACGGCAACGGCACGCTCGAGGTGGGCATCGACATCGCCCTCGGCACGGACACGAGCGCAGCCGGCGGCTGGGCGATCACCGTCTCGACGGCCGGATGGCTGGCGGGCCAGCACACCTACTTCGCCGTGGCGACGGACGATGACGGCGGCGTGAGCAGTCCTCCTGCCTCGGCGGTCGGAACCGTGCTGGCCGTCCCGCCCACGATAGGGGGCTTCGACGCGACCCCCGATCCGCTCACGCGCGGCGACACAATGACGTTCACCATAACGGGCGTGGTCGACCTCGACGGCGTGGTCCAGCAGGTCTCCTTCTACCGCGAGGACAACTACGTGCCCGGCTGGCAGGGCACGGGGCCGGCGGACGATTTCCTGGGCAACGGCACGCAGACTGCCCCGGGCGTCTGGCAGCTCCAGTACACGGACACGGCCGGCTGGGACCTTGGGCTGGAGACCTTCTACGCCCGCGCCAAGGACGACGACAACGCCTGGACCGACCCGCCTGCCGAGGCTACCGCCATGATCGTCAACGCCCTGCCGGAGGTCGACGAGCTGCTGCTCGATCCGAACCCCGTTGCAGCCGGCGACGACCTGACGATGACGGCGATCGGCGCGGGCGACGTGGACGGCTCGGTCGCGCAGGTCCAGTTCTGGGTGGACCTGGACGGCGATCTCATACCGGACGTCGGAGAGACGGTGCTCGACACCACACCCGCCAACGGCTGGCAGGTCGTCGTGGACACCACGGGCTGGCAATCGGGCCTCTACACGTGCTACGCTACCCCGCGCGACAACGACGGGGACTGGGGCCCGCCGGCCATCGCCTTCCTGACCGTGAACGAGCGGCCCACCATAGCCGGCCTGACCGACACGCCGGACCCCGTCGTGGCAGGCGACAACCTGACCCTGACGGCCACCGGCGTGGCCGACGCCGACGGGATGGTTGTCCTTGCCGAGTTCTACCGCGATGCGAACGCCAACGGCACGCTCGAGCCCGCTTCGGACCTGCTGCTCGGGACGGACATCAGCGCCGCCGGCGGCTGGCAGTTGATCGTCAGCACCAACGCTTGGAACGCGGGCACCTACGAGTACTTCGCGCGAGCGCAGGACGACGACGCGCTCTGGAGCAACGTCGTGTCCGCAACGGGCGAAGTGGTGGAGCGGCCCACGATTGCGGGCCTCACCGATTCGCCCGATCCCGTCACGCGAGGCCAGGTGCTGACCCTGACGGCCAACGGCGTAGCCGACGCCGACGGGATGGTCGTCCTTGCCGAATTCTACCGCGACCAGAACGGCAACGGCACGCTCGAGCCCGCTTCGGACCTGCTGCTCGGCACCGACATGGTGGCGGGCGACGGCTGGCAGATACCGGTCGACACGACGGCGTGGCTGCCGGGCTACTACACCTACTTCGCTCGCGCGCAGGACGACGACGCGCTCTGGAGCAACGTCGTCTCCACGACCGGGCAGGTGAACGAGCGGCCCGTCATCGTGAGCCTGACCGACAGCCCGGATCCCGTCACGGCCGGCGTGCAAAACCTGGTGCAGACCGCCAACGGCGTCAGCGACGTCGACGGCTCGGTCGTGCGGGTCGAGTTCTGGCGCGATCAGAACGGCAACGGCACGCTCGAGCCCGCTTCGGACCTGCTGCTCGGCTTCGACACGCAGTCGGCCGGCGGCTGGCAGAGCACCATCGACACGACGGGCTGGGCATCCGGGACCTATACCTACCTGGCGAGGGCCCAGGATGACGACGGCGCGTGGAGCCTGGTCGTCTCGACAACGGGTTCAGTGAACGGCGCTCCCACGATAGCCAGCCTCATAGACGCCCCCGACCCGGTCACCCGGGGCCTGGCGCTCACCCTGACGGCCACCGGCGCCGATGACGGCGACGGAACGGTCATGGCCGTCTGGTTCTACCGCGACAGCGACGGCGTGCCGGGACTGAATCCGGGCGCGGACGAGCTGCTCGGCCCTGGCGTGGACCTCGGCGGCGGCACGTGGGAACTGGCCGGCATCAACACCTCGGCCTGGCCGCTGGGCATGCAGACCTATTATGCCCGAGCCCAGGACGACGAGGGCGGCTGGAGCCAGCCCGTCTCCACGACCGGCGACGTGAACGAACGGCCGACCATCGGCGCGCTGCACGACGTCCCTGACCCCGTCACCCGCGGCGAGGTGCTGACCCTGACGGCCACCGGCGTCCAGGACGTCGACGGGACCGTCGCGGGCGTCCAGTTCTGGCGCGATGAGAACGCCAACGGCACGCTCGAAACGGGCCAGGATCTGCTGCTCGGCAACGGCGTGCAGACCGGAAGCGATTGGGAGCTGCTCGTGGACACCACCGCCTGGACATGGGGCGTCCACACCTACTTCGCCCGCGCGCAGGACGAGGACGGCGCCTGGAGCCTGGCAGCCTCAACCTCCGGCGACGTCAACGAGCGGCCCACGATAGGCACCTTCACGAACCTGCCCAATCCGGTCGCCCGCGGCGACCAACTCGTCCTGACGGCGCAAGGCGTCAACGACGTGGACGGCGTGGTCGGCGGCGTGCAGTTCTGGCGCGACGAGAACGGCAACGGCACGCTGGAACCGGTTCCCGGACAGGACGTGCTGCTGGGGACCGACACGGCCGGCGCGGACGGCTGGCAGATAACGCTCGACACGACCACCTGGGCCCTGGGCACCTACACCTACTTCGCCCGGGCGCAGGATAACGACGGCGCCTGGAGTCTGGTCGCTTCCTCGCCGGGCAAAGTGAACGAGCGGCCCACCATCGGCAGCCTGAGCGACTCCCCCGACCCCGTCACGGCGGGCGAGGTGCTCACGCTGACCGCCGGCGCCGTCAACGACGTGGACGGCACCGTCGGCATGGTCCAGTTCTGGCGCGACCAGAACGGCAACCACACGCTGGAGACGAACTGGGACCTGTTGCTCGGCAGCGATTCCAACGGGGCCGATGGCTGGTCGTTGGCCGCCAGCACCTCCGGCTGGTCCCTGGGCACGTATACCTACATGGCCAGGGCGCAGGACAACGACGGCGCCTGGAGCGGCATCGCCTCCACCACGGGCAGGATCAACGAACGGCCCACGATCGCCAGCCTGATAGACTCCCCCGACCCCGTCACGCGCGGCGAGGCGCTCACGCTGACCGCCAGCGGCGTCAGCGACGTGGACGGCATCGTCGGGATGGTCGAGTTCTACCGCGATCAGAACGCCAACGGCACGATCGAGACCGGCGTTGACCTGTTGCTCGGCTCGGACGCCAACGGCGCCGACGGCTGGCAGGGAACGGCCGACACGACAAGCTGGGCCTCAGGGACGTATACCTACCTGGCCCGCGCGCGGGACAACGACCTGCTCTGGAGCTACGCGACGGCCGCCACCGGCCAGGTGAACGAGCGGCCCACCATAGCCGCCCTGACCGACAGCCCCGACCCGGTCCTGCCGGGCGAGCTGTTGACGCTCAGCGCAACCGGCGTCAACGACACGGACGGCTCCGTCGTCCTGGTCGAGTTCTGGCGCGACGAGAACGCCAACGGCACGATCGAGCCCGCGTCGGACCTGCTGCTCGGCACGGACGCCAGCGCAGCCGGCGGCTGGCAGGTCGTCGTGGACACCAACGCGTGGCAGTCAGGCAACTACACCTACATGGCCCGGGCGCAGGACGACGACGGCGCCTGGAGCGTAGCGGCGACGGCCAACGGCCGCGTCGACTTCATCCTCATCGACTCCGAGCTCGTCGACGGAGCCCTGATAAGCATCTTCGACGTGGATGCCTCCAACGGCATCAGCGATCCTAACATCGCGTGGTCGCCCGCGCAGTACGTCCCCGGCGTGACGGACGTCCTCGTGATCCCCGGGGTCGGCGGCGCAATCCAGGCCATCATCCTCTTCGGGGACGGCTCGGACACGGAGGACCTGGCCCTCGTCCTGGACGGCAACACGATGCTGGGCAGCCTGATCGACCTGCGGACGTCGGCGACGCCGTTCGGGTTCCTGCTGAGCGAGGGGCCGGTGAATTTCGTCTCGCTCCAGGGAACCGTTCAGGGCGGCGACCTCAACGGCTTCGTCACGCCCGGCGGTTGGGCCCTGCCGGCCGACGTTGACGGCGACGGCCAGACTGACGATCCGACCGCCGTCTACAGCGCCGGCAACGTGGGCGCCCTGATCTTCCGCGGCGACGTGAACGGCGACATCGTGGTCGACGGCAACCTGCCCTTCCTGGGCGTGTTCGGCGGCGACCTGAACGGCGACGTCGTGCTGCTTGGCAGCGACGTTGGCACGATACTGGCCCTGGCGCAGAACGTGGGTGCCGGCTGGTTCGGCGGCGACATCACGGGCGACGTCGTGGCGGACGGCAACATCAACGCCGTCCTGGCCATTGGCGGCAGCATCTCGGGCAGCATCGAGGCCGCCACGGGCAGCATCGGCACCGTGCTCGCCCTCGGCCTGAGCACGTACGGCGGCTGGACCAACAGCTCCATCACCAGCCCCCTCATCCACGCCGGCAACGACTTTGGCGACCGCATAGGCGCCGTGCTCGCCGTGCACGGAGGCATAGCTTCCACCATAACGTCCTCCGGCACCATCGGGACGGTGATGGCCAGCGGCGGTGACCTGGACCTCATGGGCGCCCGGCACATCTCGGCCGGCTCGACGATCAACGCCGTCCAGTCCTCCGCTGGCAACATCCTGGGCGGCGGCGGCACGGACGTCTCCGTCGAGGACGGCAACCTCTGGACCATGCAGGCCCTGATGGGGCGGATAGACGGCGTTGCCGTCGACGTCCACGGCACCGCGCCCTTCTCGGGCCAGGTCGGCTCGGTCATGGCCACGGGCGGCGGCATCCTGAACTCGTCCATCCATTCGTTCGGCCTGAGCAGCGTCTACACGTCGGGGAACCTGAGCAGCCACGTCGGCGTCACGGGCAACCTCGGCTCGGTCGCAGTTGGCGGGAGCGTGGCGGGCAGCACGATAGACGTGACCGCCGGCAACTTCGCTTCCCTGTGGACCGCCGGCGACGTGACCGACACCAGCATTCGCGTCGAGGACGGGCTGTTCAGCAGCCTGTACGCCGCCCGCGACTTCTACAACAGCACGATCGAGGCCAATGCGCTCAGCGTCATCTCGGTCGCCGGCCGCATCCGCGAGGATGCAACGGACGGCGACACGGATGTGATCCACGCCGCCATTGGCCGGTTCTACGTCAGCGACTCGCACGCGCAGGGCTGGATAAAAGACACGCCGTCCTCGTTCGGCGGCCTGATGGCCTACGTAGGCTGATGCGACTGACAGGCCGGCAGTCGCCGCGCGTTGCGCGATCCGGCTGAAGTGCGACAAGAGGCGGGCGGAGAGAAGGCAGCTCCGCCCGCCTTTTTCACAGCATCCTGCAGCGCGCCGGCGGGGCCGCCCAGAGCTCTGCTCCCGCCGGGCCGCGAGAGCTCTACCACCTCGAGCCCTGCCGGGGACCTCTCTGTCCTGTGCATTGATCTCTGCCGGTCTTGAGAAAGACACTGCCAGGGAAGGGACGGCACTGGACACGGCGGTAATACAAGGTTATACTTGATCTCTGAAGCTCTTTCAGGGGGTGGAGACACGGATGGCTGAAGATAAAGCGAAGGCGCAGATGGTCGCCTTCAAGGTAGACAAGTCGCTGCTGGAAGCAATGGACGGCATCCCCAACCGCTCCGAGTTCATCCGCAACGCCGTCCTGGCCGCGCTCGACGGCGTCTGCCCGATCTGCAAGGGCACCGGCATTCTGACGCCCAACCAGAGGCGGCACTGGAGCGCCTTCGCGGCCGACCATTTCGTGGCGGAATGTGAAGAGTGTCACGAGCTCCGCCTTGTCTGCGCCATGAATAAGGACGCCGAGCGCGCCCACGGGCGCAGGAAGTCTTCTGCCTGACTGCGCGCCGATCGGGAGGTCGGGAATGCGCAAACTGTGGATGCTCGTGCCCGTTACGCTGGCGCTGCTGGCCGCCGTGCTCTTCGTGGGGCGACCGCAGGAGCCCTCGTCCCACAAGGTCAGGGCCGTGGTCAGCATCCTGCCGCAGGCCTATTTCGTCGAGCGGATTGGCGGGGAGCTCGTGGACGTTGAGGTGCTCGTGAGGCCGGGCCAGTCTCCTCATACGTATGAGCCGACGCCGGCGGAGATCGGCAAAACCGCCCACGCCCAGGTGTACTTCGCCGTCGACATGCCCTTCGAAGCGCGGCTTCTGGAGAGGATCTCCGCCGCAAACAAGGGAATGCTGGTCGTGGACACCCGCAAGGGCGTTCCGCTGCGGAGCATGGCGGCCGACGAGGCGGGGCATGAGGAAGGGGAGAGCGAAGGGCACGAGGAGCATCACGGACATGCAGCCGGCCAGCCCGATCCTCACTTCTGGCTCAGCCCCCGGCTGGCCGGAATCCTGGCGGCGAATGTCTGCGATGGGCTGAAGGCCGTCGACGCGGCGCACGCGGCGGAGTACCAGGCGAACCTGAAGGCGGTTCAGGATGACCTCGCCGCCCTGGACGCAGAGATCGCCGCGGCGCTCGCGCCGCTGAAGGGACGGGCTTTCTTCGTCTACCATCCGGCGTTCGGCTATTTTGCGGATGCATACGGCGTCAAGCAGGTGCCGGTGGAGATAGAGGGAAAGTCGCCGAACGCAAAGGATCTTGCCCTCCTCATCGCGCGGGCGAGGGATGAGGGCGTCAAGGTCATCTTCGTTCAACCGCAGTTCTCTCCGAAGGGCGCGCAAGCGGTGGCGGCGGCCATCGGAGGGGCGGTGGTTCCGATCGACGACCTGCCGCGCGACTACATCCACAGCCTCCAGGACATGGCGCAGAAGGTCGGAGCCGCGTTGAGCGGTGAGTAGCCGGCCGTTTCGCGCGTCGGGATGCCGGTTCCCATTTCATCAGGTGGATTGCGGGAGGGAAGGGAAGTGTCAGCGGATCAGGCCGTGATCAGCGTCGAGGACGTCACGTTCTCTTATGACGGTTATCCCGTCCTGGAGGACGTCAACATAACCGTGGCGGAGCGGGACCTGGCCTGCATGGTCGGGCCGAACGGCGGCGGAAAGACGACGCTCCTGAAGCTCCTGCTCGGGCTGTACCAGCCGTCGAAGGGCACGGTGAGGGTCTTCGGCACGTGGCCGGAGCGGGCGCGTCCCCTTGTGGGCTACGTGCCGCAGAGCTTCCGCTACGACGCCCAGTTCCCCGTGCGCGTCATAGACGTGGTGCTGATGGGGCGCGTCCACGCCAGCCGTTGGATCGGGCCGTATGCCCGCGCGGACAGGGAAGCGGCGCTGCACGCCCTCGAGAAGGTGGGCCTGGCTGACCTGTGGAGGCGTCCGCTGGCCACTCTCTCAGGCGGGCAGCGCCAGCGCGCGGTGATAGCCCGGGCGCTGGTGGCCGAGCCGCAGCTCCTGCTGCTGGATGAGCCCACCGCAAGCCTGGACCTGGCCGTCGAGACCGAGCTCTACGACCTGCTGCGCAAGCTGAACGAACGCATGACCATCGTGATGGTCTCTCACGACCTGGGGTTCGTTTCGGGTTTCATCACGAAGGTCATCTGCGTCAAACGCCGCGTCTCGGTGCATCCGACCAGCGAGATCACCGGCGAGATCATCAGCGAGATGTACGGGACCGAAATGCGCATGGTGATGCACGATCACTTCCACCCCGAGGGCAACGCGCATGGTTGAGTTCCTTCGTGCGCTCAGAGTGCCGGAGAATGAGTTCCTCCGGCTTGCCCTTGCGGCGGGGCTGCTGGCGAGCGTCGCTTCCGGCGTCATCGGCAGCTACGTGGTGACCCGGCGCATCACGTACATCGCCGGCGGCGTCGCCCACTGCATCCTCGGCGGGATCGGCGCGTCCGCCTTCATAGGCGTGACCTACGGCGTGAAGTGGCTCCATCCGCTTCTGGGCGCGACCGCAGCCGCGCTGCTCGCCGCCGTCATCATCGGCCTGGTAAGCCTGCGGGCAAGGCAGCGCGAGGACACCGTCATCAGCGCGCTTTGGGCCGTTGGCATGGCTGCCGGCATCCTGTTCATCTACGCCACGCCCGGTTACGCCGTGGACCCCATGACGTATCTGTTCGGCAACATCCTGATGGTTTCACGGGCGGACCTGTGGCTCATTGCCGGCCTGGACCTGCTCGTGGTCGCCGTCTGCTTCGCCTTCTACAAGCGGCTGCTGGCGGTGTGCTTCGACGAGGAGTTTGCGCGGCTGCGGGGCGTGAGGGTAGACGCCTATTACCTTCTGCTCCTGTGCCTCACGGCCCTCACCGTCGTGGCGCTTGTGACGGTCGTGGGCATCGTGCTCGCCATTGCGCTGTTGGCGCTGCCGGCCGCCGTGGCCGGCCTGATCTCAAAGACGCTCTGGCAGATGATGGTGCTGGCCGTTGTCTTCAGCGCCGTCATCTGCACACTGGGACTCGGCGTGAGCTACAGCGCCAACCTGCCCTCCGGCGCCGCAATCGTGGTCCTGGCAGGCATAGTCTACCTGCTCAGCGTCGCGGGCATGCGTCTGCGGCGGCTGGGGCGCTCCTGAGGAAGGCTGGCCACCCGTAGCCTCTTGCCAGCTGTAGCCTCGGCGGAGGCTGATGGCGAAGGTTCCTGGAAGAAGCTGGTGGGCGGACCGGGACTCGAACCCGGAACCTCTTGCTTGTAAGGCAAGCGCTCTGGCCGATTGAGCTACCCGCCCGCGGGCGCGGAGAGGAAGGCGCGCCTTTCCTGCTAAACACTACCCGTCGGCCGCCCTCGGCGTCAAGCATTTCTGCGCCCGTCAGACGCCGGTTGTGGCCGAGCAGCCGCATGTGCTATATTCGGCCAGTCCAGGGGCAGCGTCGTCCCTTCTGCTGCCGCACAACGCACTTCCCGGCGCAGGTATTGGACCTGGACACCCCATGGCCGCCTTCGACAGAGTGCTGCTGGTAGCTAATCCAATCAGCGGCAGCCGCAGGGCCGGGCGCTCGCTCAACGCGGTGGCCGACGCGTTCGAGAGCGCCGGCTGCAAGGTCGACAGGCTGCTCACCCAACGGCCCAACCACGCCCGCGAAGCGGCCGGGGATTACGCGCATGACAACGCCCTGATCGTCGCATTCGGCGGAGACGGGACGTTCAACGAGATACTCAACGGAGCCGATCTGGAGCGCTCCATCCTGGCCGTCATCCCCGCCGGCACGGGCAACGTGCTGGCCAAGGAGATCGGCGTTGCCCGGAGCCCCGCTCAGGCGGCGCGCCAGTTGGTCGGCGGCCGCGTCGTGCGGCTGGACTTAGCGGTCTGCAACGGCAGGCGCTTCGTCTCCATGTTCGGCGCCGGTCTGGACGGATGGGTGGTGGAGGCTGTGCACGCGCATCGCACCGGGCGCCATCTCTCCCAGCTGCATTACGTGCCGCACGTCGTGCGCTGCGCGCTGGCCCCGGGCCGGTGGGAGATCGAGGTCGAAGTCGACGGCCGACCCCTCCGCTGGACGGCCAGGCAGGTGTCCGTGGGTAACGCACACAGCTATGGCGGGCCGATAGAGCTGACCCCTGCCGCGTCTCCGAGCGACGGGCTGCTGGACGTGATGGCGGCGCGGTGGGAGAATGCGCTGGACGCCGTGCGGCTGGGGACGTGCGGCCTGCTCCGCAGCCTGCACCTGAACCGGGGAGTCGAGTATCGCCGTGGACGCAGAGTTGTCGTGAGCGCGCCCGGCCAGCGCGTCTTCTACCAGGTGGACGGCGACGCGGCCGGCCAACTCCCGGCCGAGATAGGGGTCAGCCCGGGCGCCGTCAGGCTGCTGGTGCCCGCCCCCTTCCGGGCAGTGAGACGGGCGGCGCCTTTCATTGACTGACCCGTCCCCCAAAGAGCCGCCAGCCAACACCGGATTCCTCAGAGCTTGGCGAGAGCGGTCGGCTATAATGGCGCTGCACGTGACGGGAGACGGCAATGGAATGGGCGCAGTTCGACTGGCTGCTTGACGCGGCGCTGGAAGAAGACGCGGCGCGCAACGACGTGACGACGCGCGCCCTCGTGCCCGAGGATCTAGACGCCGAGGCCGAGGTCCGGGCCGGAGCGGAGGGCGTCATCTGCGGCCTGTCCCTTGCGGGGCGATTGGCCGCGCGCTTCGACCTCCGAGTCAGCTTCGAGGAACGCCGCCGCGACGGCGACCGCGTGGAGCCCGGAGTGGCGCTGGCCCGCCTGAGCGGCCCGGCCGCGTCCATCCTGTCGGTCGAGCGCACGATGCTCAACTTCCTGCAAAGGCTGAGCGGCGTGGCCACGCTGACCGCCCGCTTCGTCGAGCAGGTGAGGGGCACGGGGGCCCGCATCTACGACACGCGCAAGACGACGCCCGGCTGGCGGCGGCTGGAGAAGTACGCCGTCGTCTGCGGCGGCGGATGCAACCACAGGATGGACCTGGGCGACGAGGCGCTGATCAAGGACAACCACCTGGCCCTGACGGCCGCGCAGAGCGCCGAAAACGTCCGGCGGGCCGTCGAGAAGGTGCGCGCCGCCTGCCCCGGTTTGAGGGTCGAAGTGGAGGTCGAGGACCTCGCCCAGCTCGAATCGGCGCTCGCCGCCGGGCCGGACGTCATCATGCTGGACAACATGACGCCCGACCAGTTCCGCCAGGCCGTCAGCGTGGTTGCGGCGAAGTGCGCCGAGGGCAGCCGCCCCCTCCTGGAGGCCAGCGGCGCCATCACCCTGGCGAACGCGAGCGCCTACGCGACCGCGGGAGCGGACCGGATCTCGATCGGCGCGCTGACCCATTCGGCCCCCGCGCTGAGCCTGTCCCTCGAGATCGTCGCCTGACGGAGGCGCCCCCGCGGCCAGCCGGGCCGCGTCCCCGGCGCCGTCCCGCATAGCCGGGTTCAGCTCAGGGCTTCCTGGGCCGCCTGGAGGGCCGCGCCGGAGGGGAAGTCGTATCCGAGCTCCTTAAGCCCCTTCTCCAGCGTGGCGATGCCGACCAGCAGGTCCTCCTCGCTCACGTAACCCATGTGGCCGATGCGGAAGACCTTGCCCTTCATCTTGCCCTGCCCGCCGACCATCGTCACGCCGTACTTGTCCCGCATCAGCTTGACAAGCTTCTCGGTGTCGATTCCTTCGGGTGCGTAAGCCGCCGTCACGCCGTTGACGGGGCTCTTTGCGACGAGCTTCAGCCCTATGGCCTGGACGGCTGCGCGGGCGGCGGCGGCCAGACGCGCGTGCCGGGCGTACACCTCGTCCAGCCCTTCCTCGAAGATCATCTCGAGGCCCTTGTGAAGGGCGCGGATCAGCGAGACGGCCGCCGTGAACGGCGTAGTCTGCTTCTGCCAATTCACCTTCATGGCGCCCAGGTCGAGGTAGTAGCGCGGCGACGTGCACGCATCGACCGTGTCCCAGACGCGCGGGGATACGGCGATGAAGGCCAGGCCGGGCGGGATCATGCAGCCCTTCTGGGAGCCGCTGGCCACGATGTCCACGCCCCACTCGTCCATCTTGAAGGGGTGAATGCCGATCCCGGTGATGGCGTCCACGGCCAGAAGCGTGTCGGTCTTGCGGGTGAGCGCGGCGATCGCCTGGACGTCGGTGAGGGCGCCCGTGGACGTCTCGGACTGCGTGATGTAGAAGGCGCGGGCGTCGGGATTCTCGTCCAGTGCGGCTTCGGCCTGTTCGACGGCGAGGCCCTCACCCCATTCGACCTCGACCTGGACGACGTTGCAGCCGTAGGCTTCGCACAGCTCGGCCCAGCGTTCCCCGAACTTGCCGCCGACGGCGCAGATGGCCTTGTCCCCGGGGGAGCAGACGTTGACCACGGCTGCCTCCATCGCCGCCGTGCCGCTGCCCATGATCAGGTAGACGTCCTCCCTGGTGCCGAACAGCTTCTTGAGCCCGTCCACCACCTCGATCATGATCCGCGAGAACTGGGGCGTCCGATGATGGATCATCGGCGCGGCCTCTGCCAGCAGCACCTCGCTGGGGACCATCGTCGGGCCCGGCGTGAACATGTAGTTCTTCTTCACCTTCTGCTCCTCATTGGCTGACGCATCTGAAACCGGCGGCGCCCTGTCCAGCCGATCAGACCCGGGCGCCGCATGCGTGGGGAACGCACATTCTAGGCGCGGGGGCGGGCCTCCGCAAGCGCACGGCTGGCCCCGCGCCTCTTGGAGCCCCGGGGTGTCCTCTCGTATAATGCCTCCCAACCCCGGGCCTGGAGGGCAAATCTCTTGACGCCAAGCGCTCAGCCGCCGCCGGACAACCGCGAGGCAGTCCCTGCCGATGGCATCCTGGCGTGGGCGGCCTTATGCCTGCTCGCGTTGGTGTTGCTGTACCGGCCGGTCAGTTCGGCGCTGGGTTACGGGCTGGCCGAGGGCGCGGCCTTCGGCCTGGTGCTCCTCGTCGCCGGCACTTGCTGGCTGGCCGGGCAGTTGCTCAGGGGGGGGCTGCGCCTGCGGTTCGGCCTGCCCGGGATGCTGTTCATGGCGTTGCTCGGCGCGGCGCTCGCCTCATCCCTGCGCGCGGAGAACTGGTTCGCCGGCCTGAGGTGGTGCCTGAACCTGGCGACCTACGGCTTGACGGCGTTCCTGGTGCTTCAGATGGCCAGAAGGAAGCGGGCGCGGGCCTTCCTCGTCAGCTCCTTGCTTGCCACGGGCGTTGCCCTGGCGGCGTACGCCCTCTGGCACGCCCTCATTTGCATGCCCGCGCTGCGCCGGTGGATGGAACTGGAGCCAGCGGTGTTCGCGGCGTTCGTGCGCGCGGAGGGGCCGCTGCTTCAGGACCTGGCGGCGCGGGTGAGGTCGCCGCGCGCGTACGGCAACTTCATCACGCCCAACCAGCTTGCGGGCTTCCTGGCGCTCGTGTTCTTCCCCCTCGCAAGCCTGCTGGCAGGCCGGCAGCAAGGTGGCCGGCACGGGGCCGGGCGCAGTTCCCCGCGCCTCGTGCAGGTCGCGCTGGGAGCAGCGCTGCTGCTGAGTGCGGTCGCGATCCTGCTGTCGCGCTCGAAAGGGGGTTGGATCGCCTTCTGCTTCGGCGCGGTCATATTCGGCCTGCTGCTGGCCGGCGGCGCGGTACGGCGGCACGCGCGGAAACTGCTGATCGGCCTGGCGCTGCTGGTCGCGTTGCTGGTGGCGGCCCATGTCGCGGGCCTCGTCCCCGGCCCCCAACGCTTCGCCAGGTCCCTCGGCGTGCGCGTCCAGTACTGGGAGACCAGCGCCCGGATCGTCCTGCAGCGCCCGCTGCTGGGGGTCGGCCCCGGCTCCTGGCCCGAATGGTACACGATGCTCAAACAGCCGGAGTACGGGGAGACCCAGGCAGCACACAGCGTCTACCTGGAGCTCTGGGCGGAGGGGGGAACGGTCGGGCTGTTGCTCTTCACGGCTCTCTGGGTGGCAGTCTTTGCGCTAGCACTGAAGGGCGGTCTGCCCGCGATTACGGACCAGCAGGACGGCGGAGCCGAGCGACGGCGTCCCATGCTGGTCGCGGGATTGTGCGTCGGGCTGCTGGCATTCGCCTTCGACTACGCCTTGCTGGGCACGTTTGCTCCGCCGGAACATATCCCCGGTTGGCTCGCCTCGGCGAGGTGGTTGCCGTACCTCGTGATCTATGCGTGCTGGGCGGCGGCGTTCGCCGCGGCCTTCACCTGCGCGGACGGGGCCGATGCCGCCCTGCTCGGCCGGGGCATAGCCGCGGGGCTGGCGGCGTTTCTGCTGCACAGCGCCGGCGAGTTCACGTTGCGCGTGCCGGCCATCGGCGGCAGCGCGGCCACCCTGGCCGCTCTGTTGCTGGTGGGCCGCGACCGTCCCCGGCCGAGGGAGCTGCATCCCGGCCCGGCCCTGTCCGTCCTGGTGGCGGCGGCGTGCGGCGTCATGCTGGTGGCCTGGTTCGCCTTCGTGACGCCTCGGGCGCTCGATTACGCGCTGAGCAAACGGGAAGCCGAGAGCGAGGAGCCCCAGCTGGAGGAAGGCTCCGCGGCGCAGACGGGAGCGGACGCTGTCGGGCTCGCCCAGCGGATCACGGCCGACTACAGCCGGGCCTGCACGGCCGTGCCGTACGATGACGAAGCGTGGCGCGAGTACGGCGCCTGGCTGACCTGGCTCGGGCAGAGCGGCCTGGCCGAAGTATCCCCGCTGGCGCCGGTGGACGCGTTCGGGCGCGCCGTGAGACTCAATCCGCTCCACAGCGGCAACTGGGCACGGCTGGGCACGGCTCGATCGCTCGCGGGCGACCGCGCCGGCGCCGTCGACGCGTATCGCCGCGCGGCGGAGCTGTACCCCTCGCTGCCCGTCGCCTGGTACAGGTACGCCCGCGCCATCGAGGCCACGGGACGGACGGACGCGGAGGCGACGGACGCATACCGCCGGGCGCTGTCCCTCCTGCCGCGCCAGTACCATCCGCGCAACTGCGTGCTCGGCCCTGCGGGGGAGCTAGCCGACTTCTGGAGCCGCACGACCGGACACCCCGTGCCCGAGTCCTTCATCGACCTCGCCGTACAGATCGCTTCACGCGCTTCAGACGTCGCAATACCGCCCGGCGCGGACGCCAGGGAGAAAGTGGCCGCGCTTAGCGCGGGCCTGAAGGGCGCGGACCGCCTGCTGGAGCAATGGAACGGGTACGACGAGCAGATAAGGGCGAGCCAACTATGGGGGATCCTGGCGCCGCGGCTCTGGGAGTGGGCGCTGGGACAGAAGGTGAACAGCACCGCAGGGCCCGGCGTCAGCCGGACCGAATAGAATGGAGCCAGCGGGGGGGCTCGAACCCTCAACCCCAGCTTTACGAAAGCTGTGCTCTACCATTGAGCTACGCTGGCCCCGGCGCCGCGACCGTCGGCCCGGCAACCGGCTCCCTGTGACGCCGCCATAGACGCGGCGGCCCACGGTCGCGCCAAACGGCCGATTATATCAGGAGCCAGCCGGATTTCCAGTGCAGCCGGCGGCGTTTCCGAGCATCGCTCGGCGGCGTCAGGCGGCTGCCGCTCATCGGAACCGCCCGTTCGAGCTACTCGTCCAGCACGCCGTCCGGCAATCCCTCCGGCAGGGGGGCGGGACGCGAGCACGTGCTCGCCGGTTCGACGTGTTCGCCGCTCTGCGACGCGTCCAGGAATGCGTGCATCACGTCGAGCACGTGGTAAGCGAGTTCGCCGCTGGCGCGATGGGGTCGGCCGGAACGGAGCCCGTAGGCCATATCCGCCGGGCCGACGCCGCGGCTGTTGTCCGTGTAGCCGTGCGTCAGGGGCACCTCCTGCCAGCCCTCGGCGCGGGAGCGCCAGAGCCGCACCTTCCCGCCGAACCCGTTCGGGTCCGGCGCGCTGAGGGATCCCTCGGTGCCGTAGACCTGGATCAGGGGCAGCTCCGACGCCCAGACGTCGAAACTGGTGATGATGGTCGCAACGGCGCCGCACTCGAAGTCCATCACGCCGGCGATGTGCGTCGGCGTCTCCACCTTGATCACAGTGCCCGCCTTCGGCTGGCTCGTGATCAGCCGTTCCGGGAACGTGATCCGCGCCGAGCCCGTGACGCGCCTAACCGGACCCAGCATGTTGATGAGGGCGGTCAGGTAGTAGGGCCCCATGTCGAACATCGGCCCGCCGCCCGGCCTGTAAAAGAACTCCGGGTTCGGATGCCACGTCTCGTGTCCGTGGCAGAGCATGAAGGCGACGGCAGCGACCGGCTCGCCGATGGCGCCGTCGTCGATGAGCTTGCGGCAGGTCTGGTGGCCGCCGCCCATGAACGTGTCCGGCGCGCAGCCCACCCGCAGGCCCCGCGCCCGCGCCTCATCGAGCATCCGCTGCCCGTCCTGGCGGGTGACGGCCAGGGGCTTCTCGTTGTGCACGTTCTTGCCGGCCCGGAGCGCCGCCAGGCCGACGCCCGCGTGCGCGTCAGGCGTGGTCAGGTTAACCACGATCTCGATCTCGGGGTCGGCCAGCAGCTCCTCGGGCGTGCAGGCTTTCGGAATGCCGAACTCCTCCGCCCTGGCCTTCGCCTTGTCCATGTCGAGATCGGAGCACGCGACGATGTCGAGGATCTCAAAACGGCGGCCCGCCCGAAGGTAGATGCCGCTGATGTTGCCGCAACCGATCACGCCGACTTTAGCCGTTGACTCCGTCATGCCCCGGCGCTCCTTGCCGCGAGAAAGGCGCCAGCTTACCGCGAGCCTGCGGCCCGTGCAACGTCACGGCCGCCGTGCCGAAGGCCGGGATTGACCGCCGTGGTGCACGCCGGTAGACTACTCTCTGAGCTTCGCAGCGCTGACTTTCATCATTCGTCTCCCGGCTCGCGCAGGCCGGAACGCAGCAGAGGGAGACCGAGGACAAATGACAGAAGACGCTTTTGCACACAGACATGTGACTGCATGGATTCTCGGGTTCCTGTGTGCCCTCATGCCCCCGGCCGCCGCGCCCGAACTCGGCGACGTCACCGACAAGGTCGAGCACCTGGGCAGTCCATACAAAGCCCGGTATCCGGACGGCGAGCAGGTATACGCCAGGAACGTATGGGACCTCCAGGCGTTCGAAGGGCGCCTCTACGTCGGCGCGGGCAACAGCAGCAACGTCGGCCCGGCAGTGAACGCCGGCCCCGTGCCGATCATCTCCTTCGACCCCGGGACGGGGCAGTTCCGGGAGGAGTTCACAGTCGACGACGAGCAGATCGACGTCTACTGCGTCCTGGACGGGCGGCTCTGCGTGCCGGGCCATGACCCGAAGGAGAGCTGGGACCTGGGCAACTTCTACAGGCTCGAGCCCGGCAGCGGCTGGGTGAAGCACCGCAACCTGCCCGGTTTCGTCCATGCATACTCCATGCTGCGCAGGGACGGCATGCTCTTCGCCGGGGGCAGCGGGCAGCATGAGGCGCTGGACCGCGCCGGCGGGAAGTGGATAGGCTCCACAGTGGCGATCTCGGATGACGACGGCCTCACGTGGCGCAAGGTCTGCCTCGGCGGTTACCGCGTCCATGCCCTGTTCGAACTCGGGGGGCGCGTCTACGCGTCCGACGCGGTCGCGAACCGCGAATGGCAGAGGCAGTGGCAGGCCTACACCGCTGAGGAGGGCCTTCCCCAACTCGTCCACGCCAACATCTACGAGTTCGACGGGGACAGGACGTTCCGGCCCAGGACGGACCTCGGCGCGGAGGCAATCTTCCCGGGCATGGTGCTGCAAGACGATCAGCCCGCCAGGATGGCGAAGCCAGCGGCCTTCGGAGACAGGGCGCTCTACATAGGCGGCCTCTGCCACAATGACCATCAGTTGCTGCCCTTCGGCCTGTTTGCGGCGTCCTCCTTGCAGAGCGGCGCCGCGGACGTTCGCCGGGTCGAGCTCATGGAGGGCGCCCGACCGTGGGACCTGTTGGTTCGGGAGGGGAAGGCATACGTCCTGCTGGACTCCGCCGCAGACCAGGCGCACATCGTGCGTGTGATGGCCAGCGCCGACCTGGAGCGGTGGGAGGAAGTGCTGCGCTTCCGCGCCTCGACGTTCGCGCGGTCCTTCGAGATGCTCGACGGCGCCTTCTACTTCGGCCTGGGCTGCGAGGTCCGGTCCCCCGACGACTGGCAACCGGGTGAACTCCATCCGGACACCGGCGAGATCCTCCGCGTGAGGGCGCCCGGCTAAGGGTGCCCGGGACAACCGCCAATGGCTCGCGGCGGCCGCTGCGACGGCAGAGGGTGCGTGGCGGCCGTGTCGAACAGGGCGACGATGTTCTCCGGCGGGGTGCCGGCCTGGATCGCGTGGGAGGGGCCGAGGATGTAGCCGCCGCCCCGCCCAAGCACTTCGATGCGTTCGACGACCTCGCGGCGCACGTCCTCCGCCGTGCCGAACGGGAGCGTCTTCTGCACGCTGACGCCGCCCTCGAAGCAGAGCCGGTCGCCGTATTCCCTCTTGAGCGTCACGGGGTCCATGCCTGCCGCGTCGAACTGGAGCGCCTGGAGCACGTCGACGCCCATCTCGATCAGGCCGGGCACGGCTTCCATGACCGCCCCATCCGAGTGATAGATGACGCGCGCGCCGAACTCGTGGATGGCCCGGTTCAGGCGCTCGTGATACGGCTTGATGTGCTCCGACCACATGTCCAGCGACATGAGCAGTCCGTTCTGCCCGCCGATGTCGTCCGCCGTGAAGACGAGATCGATCTCGCCCGCCGATGCGGCGAGGAGCTTTGTGAAGTGCTCCACGTAGAAGGCGCAGACGCGCTCGAAGATGGTGTGCGCCATCTCGGGCCGGAGCGCCAGGTCCATGAAGATGCGCTCGAAGCCGCGCATGTACCAGGACGTCTCGAAGATGTTGCCGTTGGCCGCCATCAGGCAGTACTCGCCGTCCCGCTGAGCCGCTGCGATGCGGCGGGGCAGCGACGGGTAGTCGAACCACTCCGTCGTCGGCCAGGAGTGGGACGCGACCTCGCCGGGATCGGCGGCCGCGGCCAGCGGGTAGAAGTCGATCTCGTCGTAGGTGCCCGCCCCGTAGTTCCACGCCCTGCGGTGCACGCCCCACATGTCCGTTCCTCCGGCCAGGGGCGGGCCGACGTAGGCCGGGCCCACGTCCCTGATGTCGATGAGCGGCCGCAGGTACTCGTCGAGGGTCGTACTGCGCTCCCTGGCCAGGTAGTCCTCCAGGGCCTCGCGGGCGGGCGGGTTGACGCCGGCGCAGACCATGGCGATGGGTATGCGGTCGGTCTCGCGGCGCTCGAGCGCCAGGCGAACGCGTTCGCGATGTGTCAGTTCGCCTTCGATGATGAGCTGCCTCCCTCAGACGCCGCGCATCTTCTCCGGCCACAGTATCTTGTGCAACTGAAGCTGGAGGCGCACGTCAGGTGACGAGGGCAAAGCGCCTACTGCGGCTCATCCGTCGCCAGTATCCGGGCCACCTGATCGTGGAGCGCCGGCAGGTTCCCCTGGATAACGTCCCACACGACCCGACGGCTGCAGAGGCCCGTCGCATGTCCTCCAGGTGCTTCTTCACCTCAAGGCGCATACACGACCCTCCGAGTGCGCTCTATCGAGCGCCGGAAGTACGGATTCCGCACGGCGCGCTCCATGACCAGATCAACAGAGCAGCCGAACAGGTCCTCCAGGCCATCCAGGAGGCCGAAGTAGGCGTCCGCATGTTGTCCGGGCTCAAGGGGCTGGAACTCCACCAGGAAGTCGAGGTCTCTCGGATCGGGCCCCTGGCCTTCCTTCGCGGCCGAACCGAAGACCTCGAGGCGACGCACCCGGTAGCGCCGGCACAGATCCTCCAACTCCGTCCGCTTCCGGTCGAGCGATGTTCGCATGGGCAGTCCTCCGCGCCCATTATAGCGCAGGCGGGGCCGGCCGTACAGAACCCCCCTGCCGTCCCTCCCTCAGACGCCGCGCATCTTCTCCGGCCACAGTATCTTGTGCAACTGAAGCTGGAGGCGCACGTCCAGACCGGACGCCAGGATCCACTCCGCCAGCTCCCGCCCCGCAAGGCAGCCATAGGCGGGCGCAAAGAGCAACTCCGGACCTCCGGCCAGGCCACGTTCCTCAACGAACGCGATGGCCCAGTCGAAGTCCCGCCGGTCCGAGATGACGAACTTCACCTCGTCGGTCGGCCGCAGCAGCGCCAGGTTCCCCGGCAGCGTCTTGCCGGCCTCGCCGCTGCCCGGGCACTTGACGTCCATGATCTTGACCACGCCGGCCGGCACGGGTCCGAGGTCGACCGTCCCGTTCGTCTCCAACAGAACCTTGCGCCCGGCGTCCAGCAGACTCGCAGCCAGGGACACCACCCCCTCCGCCTGCACCATCGGCTCGCCGCCGGTGACGCAGACCAGTCGCGGCCCGAGCCGCTCCACCTCGCGGCGTATCTCAGGCACGGTCAGCCTGATCCCCTCGCCCTCGCGGGCGTACTCCGTGTCGCAGTACGTGCAGCGGAGGTTGCAGCCCATTGTGCGCACGAAGCTGCACGGCAGGCCCGCGTAGGAGCTCTCGCCCTGGATGCTCTTGAAGATCTCGCTGATGGCCAGCGCCGGCTCCATGCCGCGCAGCCTCCTCACTCTATGTCCCGCAATTCGCTCAGGCGTCCGGCGTCCGGATCGCTCTGCTTCATCTCCGCAAGGGCCAGGCGGGCGGCGCCGCAGGCAATGGCGTAAGGGCAAAGGCCGCCGCAATGACCGTGCCTGTCGGACCTGTCGGCCGGCAGCGGGAAGAAGTTCCCGGCGGCGATCCCCTCCAGCACGAGCCGGACGGCCTTGCGGAAATCCTCCAGCCGTTCCTTCAGGGAGGCCAGCGTGAACTCCGGCACATCCTTCGGTTCGGACACCAGCAGGTAGAGGGCCGAGCCCGAATCGGCGGACATGATGCCGGCGGCCGCCAGCAGGTAGATGGGCAACTGGAGCTGCCTCCCCCCGAGCAACGAATCCACCTTCAGCCCTTGCCCCTTCCCGGTCTTGTAGTCCACGACCTGGAGCCCGCCGTCAGGCAGCGTGTCCACGCGGTCGATGCGGCCCCGGAATCCGACGCTCACGCCCTGCCCGAGGCCGAGCGAGCAGGCCCTCGGCTCCGCCCCAAACTCGTACTCGAAGAACTCCGGCGCCGCCTCGCAATGGGACCGGCCCTCATGGATCAGCAGGCTTCGCAACTCGTCAAGGGTCCTCTCGCGCTCGGCGATCCAGGTGGCCGGGCGGTTCTCCGCGTGGATCCGCCCCAGCCTGTCCAGCACCACGGAGGCCCTGCGCACGAGATCATCGACGTCGGCCGACGACAGATCGCCGAGCCGGCGCCCCTTCAGTCGTTCCTCGTAGAGGTCCCGCAGCAACCCGTGCACCAGCAGCCCCCGCTCCCTCGGGGGAAGCTGAAGCTCCTCCGACGGCGCCTCTATCTCGGAGACGGCCAGAACGTAAGTCAGGAAGTACTCAAAGGGACACTGGGCATAAGTCTCGAATCGAGTTGGACTTACGGCGGAGCCGAAGCGGCTGTGCTTCTCCCGGAGGCACCCCAGCAGGTCGCCCGCCCGGACCTTGCCGTCATAGGGACCGAAGTCACGCCGGCCCCAGCGCGCACGGTCCATCTGCACCGCGCGAGAGAAGGACTCCGAAACCGCCCTCATGTAACCGACCCGCCGCCCGCCCGGTCCGCCGCCCGCGAACACCGCGCCGTCGTACTCCACCTCATCGAGAGCCAGAGCCAACTCCGCCGGCTCGCGGGCAGCGCGATTGAGCCGAACGTTCCGCATCAGCCCCGCCTCGATCCCCCGGGCGGGCGAGCCCGCGCCCAGTGCCGCACAGGCTTCCGCCAAGAAGCGGGACGGCATCCTGGGCCGCCCCGTGTCCTGCTCGAGCCGGGGATAGGTCAGCACGATCTGCCTCCGCGCCGAGCCGAGCGCAATGCGGAAAAGATAGCGCTCCTCGGCGGGACGGTGCCGCTGCAGCGGCAGCTCCCCGCACCCGAGAGGCTCCGCGACCTCGTTCAGCGCGTCGCGGTCCAGCTCGGTCACAAGCGACTGCTCGGGGATGTGGCGCGGGAATCCCTTCTCCACCAGGCCGGGAACGACGACCACGTCGAACGTGGCCCCGCGCGCCGCCATGATGCTTGACACGGCGACGCCGACGTGCTGAAAGCGCTCGCGCCTCAGGCTCTCACGCGCGAGGCGCCTTCCCAGCAACCACCGCGCCCGGGCGGCGTCGGCCGGCGCGCGCGTCACGTCCAGGCGAGCCAGCTCGCCAACGGCCTCAAGCACCGCCTCCCTGCCCTCGTCGTCGGCGGGCGTAAGCCGGTCCACGAGAGGGCCGAGCCGGCCGGCAAGGTCGGCCCAACTGCGTGCCGAGGCCAGAAGCGCGATGTCCTGGAACAGTTCCCCGAGCAGGCCCACAGCCGTCGTGCATAGTTCGGCGTCGCGCGCGCAGGCGCGGCGCTCGCCTTCGTCCTCCGCTTTGTCCGCCTCTCGCCGGAGTTGCTCGGCGCGGGCCAGCAGGCGCAGCCTCCACGTGTCGCGCCCCTTCAGGACGCCGGCCTGCCGCGTGAGGCGGTCCAGCAAACTGGCGGAGAGGCCGGCGGGCCAGTTCAGCTCCGCCAGCCCCAGCAGGTCCAGGACGCTCTCCCGTTCCAGGTCGCCCACGGCGAGGTCGAGCAGGGATAAGGCGATCCGCCCCGCCGCCGTGTCGGCCGGCGGCAGGCCTTCGCGCACGTAAGACCGAACGCCGCCGCGCCCCAGGGCCTCGGCAAGCAGTCCCACCGTCTCCCCCCCGCTCCGCAGAAGCACTCCGCAACTCGTCCGCCCGTCGGGCCGCAGAGCCGAACGCAGGATCTCCCGGACCACCTCCTCGGCCTCGGACACCTCGCCCGGACAGCTCACGATGCGCACGCTGCCGTCCGGGGCGGAGCCCGAGGCGCAGCCCGGCACGGAGCGCGGCGCGGCGCCATCACTGCCGGGCTGCCGGTCGGCCGAACCGAGGCCGCCCCGGAACATACACCGCACCAGGCGGTCGAGGTCCGACCCGCCGTACGGCGGGCGCGCCACGGCCTCCACCTCGGCCGCGCCGAACTCCCGGCGAAGCCACCGGACGGCCCGATCCGCGTACTCGAACCCCGGCGCCGGCGCGCCGTCCTCCTCTTCCCAGAGGACGAAGGCCAGGCACTCCCCCGCCAGCGACGCGAGCCGGCCGACAAGCCTTGCCTGGGCCGGCGCGAGATCGTAGAAGCCGTAGACGAACAGCACGTCGGCGTGCTCCGAGGGCTCGATATCCTCCCGGCCGGCGACCTGGACCAGGTCGTCGTCGTCGAAGAGGCCCTCCTGGGCCTTCCAACTGCGCAGCCCGTTCCAAAGCTCGGCCAGCTCCCTCAGCCGCCGCGCGGCCCCAGGGTCCCTGAACCGCGCCCTCTTCGCCGCCTCCCGAAGCGCCGCAGGCGTCCAGAGACAGTTCTCCAGGAGCTGGACCGCATGCCCGACGGCTGCCGCGCCGTTGGTGAACCGCCGGAAGAACTCGAAGTACGAACCGTCCGGCACCGCCCCGATCAGCCGCTGGAGGACGAGTTCCTCCGCTCCGGCGGGCATGGGCCGACTGCCGCGCGCCGCCAGCCCCGGCAGCGCCATTCGCCGCGCCGCGTCCTTCAGCGTGAGGAACTGCACGCCCATGATCCCGCCGAGCCGTCGCGCCACCCGGCGCCGCAGGTGCAGGGCCAGCAGGTTCGTGGGCACGAGCACCCAGACGCGTCGGGCCGGCTGCCGCGCAACCTGCGCCAGCTCCGACGCAAACGCGTCCTCCAGCGCCGCATACCTGGCGGAACCGATGATCCTGCCTTCAGCCAAGCCGCGCCTCGAGTCCGGACGTGTCAGGGGATGCGCAGCCAGTATAGTGAGGTCCGACGACACCTGCAATCGGCGCCGCGCCCGCCAAGCGTCAGCGGGCGCGGCCCGGCCATCAGGGGACGGACTCGACGGGCGGCGGGACGGGCCGTCTGCCCGGGCGTCCGCCTTGCCTTGCGCGGCCGGTGCGCCATCGTCAATAATGGCGTGCCTCACTGGCAATGGCGCGGCGCAAGCGGCGCTGCTCGTTGTCCAACGCCGGCCTTTCAGGCATGCCATGAACGAACGCGAAGAAGAAGCGCTTGCCGTGCTGAAACTCGACACGTGCGAAGGTGTCAGCAGCAGGACGATCTTCGCGCTCGTGGAGCACTTCGGGTCCGCCCGCGCAGCGCTGGAGGCCGCCGCCGCGGAACTGGCGAAGGTGGAGGGCCTGACGCCGGATGGAGCCCGCGCCGTCCGGCGCGGCCCGGACGAAGGCAAGCTCGCCCACGAGCTCGATCTGATGGAGAAGTTCAGGACGCGGCTCGTGCCGTTCTTCGCCGAAGATTACCCGCCGCCGCTCAAGCACCTGGAAAGGGAGGCGCCGGCGCTGCTTCGCGTGCGCGGCGAGTACCGGCGCGAGGATCAACTGGCCGTCGCCATAGTCGGGTCCCGCCGGTGCAGCGTTTACGGCCGGCAGCAGGCCTCCCGCCTGGCGGCCGACCTGGCCAGCATGGGGTTCACGATAGTGAGCGGGATGGCCGACGGCATCGACTCGGCGGGTCATCGCGGGGCCCTGGTGGCCAGGGGGCGGACGCTTGCAGTGCTCGGATGCGGCCTTGCCCGCGAGCTGGGCAGCGCCGAGCCGGAGCTGGCGCTCCAGATAGCGGAGAGCGGCGCCCTCATCAGCGAACTGCCCATGGAGACCCCGTCGCGGCCGGGGAACTTCCCCCCGCGCAACCGGCTCATCAGCGGGCTTTGCCTGGGCGTCGTCGTGGTGGAGGCGGCCAGCAGGAGCGGCAGCTTGATCACCGCCCGCTGCGCCGGCGAGCAGGGCCGCGCCGTCTTCGCCGTGCCCGGCAGCATCGACAGCCCGACCAGCCGCGGCTGCCACATGCTCATACGCGACGGCGCCGTGCTGGTCGAGAACGCCCGTGACGTCGTGGAAGGGCTCGGCCCGCTCAGCGAGCCGATCGAGCTGCCCCCGCGCGATCAGGGCGAGGGCGAGGCCCTGGCGACGTCCGTGGACGACGCGCGCGTTCTGTCCCTAAATGACCGAGAGAAAGGCATTTATGACCTGCTCGGCGCCTCCCCCCTCCACATCGACGAGGTCGTGGCGCAGACGGAGCTGGCGCCCTCCATCGTCTCCAGCACGCTGCTGACGCTGGAGATCCGCGGGCTGATCCAGCAGCTCGCCGGCCAGCGCTACGTACGCAGGCAAGGGGCGGCGGGGCACCGCGATGGAGCGCCTCCTTGACACTCCGGCGAACGAACTGCTCAAATGGAACGATCCACTCCCGAGGAGCAGAGGCAGGCAATGGGCCAACCATCCGATGCGCAGTCCGCGCTGGAATCCCTCGTGGGCGATGAGGTCGTCGTGGACGTGAAGGCGCCCTTCGTCTACATCGGCCTGCTGCACGCAGTCGGCTTCGACGCCCTCGTGCTGGCCGATGCGGACGTGCACCCGTGCGACGATTCCCAGAGCACGCGCGAGTTCTACGTGCTGGAAACGAAGAAGAACGGCATCCGCGCCAACCGCCGCCTCGTCCACGTGATGCGCAGCGAGATCGTCAGCGTCTCCCGCCTGGCGGACATCGTGGACTACTGAGCCGATCCGCCCAGAAGCTCCTCCGCATGCCTGGTCAGCCGGTAGACGCATTCCCGCCCGGGCGCCATCTCTTTGTACTCGTCGACGAACGCCCGGGCGGCCGCCGCGTCGCGCCGCGCCAGCAGGTCAACGCACGCGAACGCGGCGGGCAGGTAACCGGGATCGGCACGGACCGCCCGCCGGAAGGAGAGCGCCGCCTCCTCGCGCTGCCCTGCTGAATGCAGGCGCCACAATCCCAGCAGGAAGTAACCCCTCGCCGAATCCGGACTGCGCGCCAGGAATCTCCCGAACTGCCCCTCGACCTCATCTGCATCCCCGCCAGCCATGGCGGCCAATACGCCGGCAAGCCCCGCCATCTCCGGAGGCAGGCCCTCCGCCGGAAGCCCGGCGGCGCCCGAAAGCGTCCCGCCCTCTTGCGCCTCATGGACGGCCGTGTAGAAGGCCGAAAGCACCTGGAAGGGCGGCGTGCCGGGCGCCGCGTCCAGGGCGCGCTGGATGGACGCGACCGCCTCCGGCCACCTGCCCTGCCTCTCCATGCGGAGGGCATCGGCCGCCGCCGACCACGCGCCCAGGCCCTGCCCAGCCGCGGCGAGGGCGTCCTCCGGGAGCGGCTCCCGTCCCAGTCGCCCGGCGACGGCGATGAGCAGCTCCCGCAGCGCGCCGGCCAGCGGGGCGGCGTCGCCTTCGCGGTCCTGCGGCACGGTGCACTCCGCGCGGACGGACCAGGGCTCATCGCGGCTGCTGGCGAACACGAACGTCCAGCGCCGCCGCTCGAGGCCAGGCGCATGCTCGGCTACCAGCAGGCAGTTGGCACCCACGTCCTGGCGCACTTGCAGGACGTCACGCCCGGCCGCCTGCAGCTCAGCCGTCTGAGCAGGATCCACAACCTGGAGTTCCGGGTAGAAGGCCAATCCGTAGGCGATGAGGGCCGCCAGCCCGTCGGCCATCCAGGGGGGCAGCGGGTCCGCCGCAACGGGATCGGCCTCCCGGACCAGCACGGCCACGCGGGGCGGCAGGCCGGCCTGCGCCTCGCGCGCAGCCGCCTTCTTGTCCTGGTGCTGCTTGTAGAGGAACCCGAGAGGGATGACGGCCAGCGCGAACAGGAACACCGCGGCCGCCCACCACAGCGCCGTCCACTTGGCACCCCCCTCGGCCCGCCCGGCAGAGACGGAGGCGCGCACGGGCCGGATCTTGTGCCCGCGGCTCATCTCGACCGCGCACTCCCGCAGTTCGTCCAGCGCCGCTTCCGGGCCGGGCGGCCGGCCAGCCGGGTCCCCCGCCATAAGGCGGGCCACGAAGCGCGACATCTCCGCCGGCACGTCCGGGGCCCGGTGCGAGAGGCTCGGCGCCGGCTCCTCCAGCCGCCGGCGCATGACCTCCCGGGCGTCCGCGCCCTCGTGCGGCACGCGCCCGCAGACCATCTCGTACGCGGTGACCCCCAGCGAGTAGAGGTCGGAGCGGACGTCGGCCAGGCGTCCGTCGAGTGCGCGTTCGGGCGCAATGTAGAGGGCCGGGCCGCCGACGGCGCCGTCCTCAGCGACGGTCAGCCGGTTCAGCTCCTGCGGCCTCAAGGTCGTGCCCAGATGGTCGAGCCTGGCGGCGCCGTCGTAGTCGAGCAACACGCCCTCCGGCGTCACGTTGCCGTGGAAGGCGCCGACGCCCTCGACCGCAGCCAGACCCCGCAGGATCTCCTCCATCAGCGTCAGGGCCCGGTTCAGGTCGATCCGTCCCGTCCTTCGAAGCAGCGAGCGCAGGTCGGCGGGCGGGCATTCGGTGACGATGTAGTAGCAATCGGCCAGGCGCCCGAGGTCCAGCACCGTCACGACGTAAAGGCTTTGGATCTCGCGTGTCAGGGCAGCCTGCCGGAAGAGGCGCCGCACGTAGTCGGGGTTCTCGTGCGCGAACGCCTCCGTGAACACCTCGGTCCTCACGTGGCCGCGCAGCCCCGGGTGGTAAGCCCGGTAGACGCGACGGGTCGGCGTCACGGACAGCAGCTTTGTGAGCCTGGCGCCGCCGACGGTGCGTCCCCTGAAAGGATCCTTCGGGCGGCGGATCCGGGCCTCTGGAGCCCCTGGGCCGAGGGGACCGCCACACGCGGCGCAGAACAGCTCCATGCCCTCCGAGGGCGCCCCTGGAGCGTAAGAACGGCCGCAGTGCCGGCAGTACAGGCGGTCGCTCGCCATGCGGGCGAGTCTAACCCAAAGCCGCCGGGCGGGCAACCAGGCGGAGTGTCAAAGTGACAGGCCGCGCGAGGCGGGGCAGGGGCGCCCTTGCCAGATTGACAGCCGCCCCCGTTGCCGCCGGGCCTTACAGAAGGCCCGATTGCATTTTACCGGCGCGCGGAATAGTGTAGAATAGGAGTTTCCCGGCTACGCCGGCTGAGGGCGCCGCGGACCGGCATTTTGTTTGCGAGATCGAGTCCCTGCCGGCGCGCTGAGGGCACGGCGTCTTCCGATTTCAAGAGAGCACTGTCGGCCCTACCGAACACATGAGGGAGGTTCAGACCATGGCAAAGATCAGGCCCCTTGGGGACAAGGTTCTTATCAAGAGGCTGGAGGCGGAGGAGAAGACGGCCGGCGGCATCGTCCTGCCTGACACGGCCAAAGAGAAGCCGAAGCAGGGCAAGGTCATCGCCGTCGGGGACGGAGTGCAGTTGGAGTCCGGGGAGAAGGCCCCCTTCCAGGTGAAGAAAGGGGACACGGTCCTGTTCGGCTCCTTTGCCGGCACCGAGGTCACAATCGACGGCGAAGAGTATGTACTGATGTCCGAGGACGATATACTGGCGATCATCAGCTGACGGAGGGTGCACTCTCATGGCCAAGAAGAGGATAGCGTTCGACGTTGAAGCCCGGGAGTCCATGCGCCGCGGCGTGAATCAACTCGCGCGGGCGGTCAAAACCACGCTCGGGCCGCGCGGAAGGACCGTCGTTATCGAGAAGAGCTTCGGCGCTCCCACTGTGACCAAGGACGGCGTGGCCGTCGCCAAAGAGATCGAACTGCCCGATAACTTCGAGAACATCGGCGCCGAACTGGTCAAGCAGGCCGCCTCCAAGACGAGCGAGGACGCCGGCGACGGGACCACCACCGCCACCGTCCTGGCGGAGGCGATCTTCGAGGAAGCACTGAAGAACATTGCCGCCGGGGCCGACGCCATGGCGCTCAAGCGCGGCGTGGACAAAGCCGTCAACGCCGTCGTCGAGCAGCTCGGAAAGATGTCCAGGCCCGTCAAGGGCAGGGAGGAGATCGCCTTCGTCGGCGCCATCGCGGCCAACAACGATCCCGAAATCGGCAACCAGATAGCCGACGCCATGGAGAAGGTCGGCAAGGACGGCGTCATCACGGTCGAAGAGGGCCAGGGCCTGGAAACCACCGTGGACCTGGTCGAGGGGATGCAGTTCGACCGCGGCTACCTCAGCCCGCACTTCATCACCAACCGAGAAGACATGGAGTGCGTGCTGGAGGAGTGCCACGTGCTCGTGCACCAGGAGAAGATATCCTCGGTGCAGGACTTCGTGCCGCTGCTGGAGAAGATCGCCGGCTCCGGCAAGCCGCTGCTCGTCATCGCCGAGGACGTCGAGAGCGAGGCGCTGGCCACCCTGGTCGTCAACCGGCTGCGCGGCGCGCTGCCCTGCTGCGCCGTCAAAGCGCCCGGCTTCGGCGACCGTCGAAAGGCCATGATGCAGGACATCGCCGTCCTGGTCGGCGGACAGGTCATCAGCGAGGACCTGGGCCTGGAGCTGAAGTCCGTCGGCCTGGCCGACCTGGGCCGCGCCAAGAAGGTGGTCGTCACGGCGGACACCACCACCATCATTCAGGGCGCGGGCGACAGCAAGGACAAGCAGGGCCGCATCAACCAGATCCGCAAGGAGCTCGAGACCACTACCAGCGACTACGACCGAGAGAAGCTGGACGAGCGGCTGGCCAAGATGGCCGGCGGCGTCGCCCAGATCAACGTCGGCGCCGCCACCGAGGTCGAGATGAAGGAGAAGCAGCACCGCGTCGAGGACGCCGTGCACGCCACGCGCGCCGCCGTGGAAGAGGGCATCGTGCCGGGAGGCGGCGTGGCGCTGCTGCGCGCAGCCGGCGCGCTGGACAAGGTGGATGCCAAGGGCGACGAAGCCGTCGGAGTGGACATCGTCCGCAGGGCGCTCAGGCAGCCCCTTTGCCAGATAGCCGAGAACGCCGGGCTCGACGGCGCCATCGTGCTCCAGAAGGTCCTCGAGTCGAAAAAAGAGAGCTGGGGCTATGACGCCGCCAAGGGCGAGTACTGCGACATGATCAAGCGCGGCATCATGGACCCCACCAAGGTCGTGCGCACGGCGCTCCAGAACGGCGCGAGCGTCGCCGGCGTGCTGGTCAGCACGGACGCCATCGTGGGCGAGATACCCGAGAAGAAGAAGAAACAGATGCCGCCGATGCCCGAGTACTAAGCCGGCGGCTCAGCAGACGTTGAGGCAACAGCCCCACGCCCGACCCGGACGTGGGGCTTGTTCTTGGGCGGCGCGCACGGCGTCTCCGCCGCAGTGTCGCGGACTTGCCGCGTCGCCATTGCGCGTCCGCCATGCCACCAAGTCGCATCCGCTTTCGTAGGGGCACGGCGCGCCGTGCCCCTACCTCCCGAGGGCGCAACGGCCCTGCCCTGAAGTCCGATGCTGAAGCTCCACTGGCAGCCCCTAACAGGACCCCCCGCCGGCGTCGGCAGGCTCGGGCCTGACGCGGACGATCATCTCCAGTTCGATCGGGACGTTGCGCGGCAGCTCGGACGTGCCCAGAGCCGATCGGGCGTGGCGGCCCGCGTCCCCGAACAGCTCGACCATCAGCTTGGAGGCGCCGTTGACGACCTCCGGCTGGCGGTCGAACCGGGGAGCGCTGTTGACGAACCCCCTGAGCTGCACCACTTCCTGGATGCGGTCCAGGGAACCGATGACGCTCTTGATCGCCGCCAGGCAGTTCAGCGCGGTGAGGCGGGCACATTCGTAGGCCTCCCGGACGGTCAGGTCCGACCCGACCTTGCCCACCCGCACCGGCCGCCCGTCCTTCATCGGTATCTGGCCGGAACAGAAGACCAGGTCGCCGACGAGCTTGGCCGGCACGTACTCGGCAAGCGGCTTCGGGACCGTCGGCAGCTCCAACCCCATATCCTTCAGTTTCTGCTCGATCGCGTCCATCTCAGTCCGCGCCCTTTCTCAGTTCGCTGGATCAGTCGAGGTAGAAGGCGTACAGGTTCGACTCCGCGGCGCCCCAGGTCTGGAGGAGCGTGAAACGGACCCCCCGCACTTCCCGGCCCACGGGGATCCGCACCAGGCGCTCGCAGTTGTCCGAGACCTCCGCCAGGGGCACCCAGCCCCCGTCCGCCATGCCCTCCAGACGGAACACCCGGGGCATGACGTCGGGCAGGGCGTTCAGGTGCTCGCCCGCATGCGTGTGGCTCATCTGGACGTCCCTGTCCAGAGCGCTGTCGACGATCAGAGTGGCCTCCTCGACTTGCCGAGGTTCGCCAAACGCGTACGCCACGTGATCGCCGGGCCGGCACGGCCAGCGGTGCATCTCGTCCCCGACCGGCCGGTTCACGCCGTCGCGGAGCGCATCCGGGCGCCCTCGCGACGCGGCGAGTTCTGCATCCCGGGTCAGGCGCGAGAATGCCTGCCGAACGCCCGGCAGGTAGCAGTCATCCCGCAGGAGCGCCCGCTGAAGCTCCGGCACGTGCGCGCCGATCTGCCGCGGCGGCACGCCGAGCCCGGCCGCCATCGCTGCGGCGGTGCCTGCGGCCTGTCCCATGCTGCACGCCGTGCCCATGACGCGCGTGGAGCTCATGGCGGCGTGCGTGCAGCTCGCCACCCGTCCGGCGAACACCAGGTTGGGCACGTTCACCGAGCACAGGCACCGGTACGGGATGCCGTAAGGCGAGGGCGCGGGGTGGAATATCGTGGGCGGCGCGCCGATCCGGACCGACCAGAACCCCGCCGGATGGTGGTCGTCCATGGTCCAGCCGCCGTAGGCCACGACGTCGTCGAACTCGCCGCCCGCCTCGATGTCAAGCTGGGTCAAGACGTGATCGCCGACGTAACGGCGGCTCTCGCGCTTTGCGGGAAGGAACTGCACCCACTCCAGCGCCCAGTTGGCCGCCTCGGCGCGATGCACGCAGCGGTTCTTGATGTGATCCCAGACGCCGAAGGTGATCCTGAGCAGCTCGTCGCGCAGGCGTTCGGTGTCGTGGATGCTGTCATGCTCGCCGCCCAGCTCGATCCACCAGTAGCCCATGCGCCACCAGCGGTGGGCCTCGGCGCCGTAGGGAAGTTCCTCACAGCTCTCGAATCGGTGCGCCCAGACCGGCGGGTCGAAGGGCTGGGGAGCGTCGTGCTCCCGGGCCTGGAAGTAGCACGTCATGCCCATCGTGCGCCGGTCGGCCGCTTCGGGCGCGATGGACTCGCCGTACTCGTGCCGGGCTTCGCGCCCGACGCGGAACTCGGAGCCCGTCAACGGCGCCAGTATCCCGTCCCCGGAGCAGTCAGCGAATATCGCGGCCCTTACGGTGTGATAGGTCTGCGTGGTCAGTTGCCAGCCGGTGACGGACGCGATGCGGTCGCCGTCCATCTCGGCGTCCACGCAGGAGCAGTTGAGCAGCAGCGTCAGGTTCTCCTGGCGCCGCGCCTTATCGTAGAGGACCGCGTCCCAGATGGAGTAGCTCCAGTTGGGATTGCGGCGCAGGTTCTCCAGGCGCAGCTCCTCCAGGATGCCGGTCTCGCGCATGTTCTTGATGCCGTTATGCCGGTCGGCGCCGCAGATGTGGACGCGCATTTCGCTGGAGGCATTGCCGCCCAAGACGGGGCGGTCCTGCATCAGGAGGACCTTCGCGCCGTGGCGGGCCGCGGCGAGGGCGGCGCAGAGTCCCGCCATTCCCCCGCCGACCACGCAGAGGTCCGCCTCGTGCTTCTCCTCGCGGAAGGGCGTTCCATTTCGCGCCATTGCGTCACCTCTTCATCCCTGCCGCGCAGGTGGGGCGCGGAGATCAAGCGCCCGGGCCGAGGGACGACACGATCGCCACGATCCCCTTGCGCACCATCATAACCGCAATGGCCGCAAGAATCAGGCTGGCCACCTTCGACATCGTCTTGGCCCCCGCTCGGCCCAGGACCCGGGTGATCGGGCCCGCAAGGGAGAACACAACGCCCGCAATGGATACGTTCAGCGCGAGGGAACCGGCCGTCAACGCGACCCCGTACTCGTTGACGAGCAGGACCGTCGTTGTGAGCACGGCCGGGCCGACGATCAGCGGCACGCCGAGCGGAACGGCGCCGAGGCCGTCGGGATCGACCTGACGCTGCGCTTTCTGCACCGTCAGCAGGTCGTTGACCGAGAGGATGAAAAGCAGTGCGCCGCCCGCCACCATGAAGTCCGCGACCGTGATGCCCAGCAGCTTCAGCACGGCCTGGCCGGCCACCAGGAATGACAGCCCTACGGCCATCGCCACGATCACCGACTGCAAGACGGTCCGCCGCAGTTGTCCCGGCGTCATGCCGGCCGTCAAGCTCATGAACATCGGCAGGACGCCGATCGCGTCCACGGCCACAAAGAGCGGCACAAAGCAGAGCCAGAAGTTTTCCATCTCCCACGCCCTGCGAAAAGGGGCCCGATCGCCCTTGCCCTATCACATCTCCAGCAGCGCCAGCACGAGGCGCGGCAGCTCAGACGCCGACTCCGCCAGCGCATCAGCGGCGGCCAGCTCCTGGCGGCTCCCGACGCCGTACGTCACGCCCACTGCGCGCAGGCCGTTGGCGCAGGCGGCTGCCACGTCGTCCCCGCGGTCACCCACGACGACGGCCGGCCGCGCGCTCAGCCGCGCCAGCAGGTCCCGCACCATCGCCGGCTTCCTGTCGCCGTCCGACTCCAGCAGCCGCACGGCGTCGAAAAAACGGGCCAGCGAGTAGGCATCCAGGACGGCCTGCACGTAGGGCCGCGGCCCGTTGGTGCAGACGGCCATCTGCGAGACCGACGCCCTCAGCTCGCGGAGCGCTTCGAGGGCGCCCGGATAGAGCTCCCCGGCCTGCGTGACGAGTTCGATCTCGATGCGGTCGACGTCCGCGGCGACCTCCGCTCCCGTCCCCGCGGGGCACTGCGACGATATCCACGCGTGCAGCTCGGGCGTCGGCCGCCCGATGAAAAACCGGATCGCCTCGTCGCCCGGCTCGGGAAGGCCCCGCATCCCAAACGCCCTCTTGACGGCCGGCACGGTGACCGACTCGGCGCGGAAGAGCGTCCCGTCCAGGTCGAAGATCACCAACCCTCTCGTTTCATCTGCGGCCATCATCCGCGGCGCCTCTCGGGGTGCCGTCCATTGTCACACAGTGGCGCCCGCCACTTCCAGCGGCTCACGCGCTCCGTGCGCGGCACGAAGGCCGCCTCGGCGCTCGCGGGGCGCGCAGCCGGCTCCCTTGCAGGCTACGCCGGATGGGCGGATAATGCAGGCACATCGATGGTGATAGGGCCAGTGCCATGAAGTACGCGTCCACACGGGGAGGAGTCGAGCCCATAGCGTTCCAGGACGCCGTCCTGATGGGCCTGGCGGATGACGGCGGCCTCCTGATCCCCGAGGCCATCCCGGACGTGAGCGACCGCCTGGACGCCTGGTCCGGCCTGCCGTACGCGGACCTCGCGTTCGAGGTCATGAGGCCGTTCGCGACCGACCTGCCGGCAGACGACTTGCGCGCCCTGACGAGCAGGACCTACGGCCCGGCATACGGCGGGCCCGTCGCGCCGATCATCCGGGTCGGGCCGGTCCACTTCCTGGAGCTCTGGCACGGGGCCACGCTGGCGTTCAAGGACGTGGCGCTCCAGTTCCTGGGGAACCTGTTCGAGTACATCCTGGCGCGCAGGGGCGGGGAGCTGAACATCCTGGGCGCGACCAGCGGCGACACGGGCAGCGCCGCCATCCGCGGCTGCCGCGGCCGAAACAGCATCCGCATCTTCATCCTGCACCCGCACGGGCGCGTCTCGCCCATCCAGGAGCGCCAGATGACGACCGTGCTCGACGACAACGTCCACAACGTCGCCGTCGAGGGCAGCTTCGACGACTGCCAGCGCATCGTCAAGGCCCTGGCGTCCGACCTGGAGTTCAAGTCCGCCTATTCGCTCGGCGCCGTCAACTCGATCAACTGGGCGCGCGTGATAGCGCAGATCGTCTACTACTTCAAGGCCTGCTTCGACGTGCGCGGCGCCACGGGTGCCGAGTCCATGCGCGTCTGCGTGCCGACCGGCAACTTCGGCGACATCCTGGCCGCCTGGTACGCCATGAAGATGGGCGTGCCCATATCGCGCCTCATCCTGGCGACCAACGAGAACGACATCCTCGCCCGCTTCTTCCACACGGGCCGATACGCGCGCGGCAAGCTGCGCCAGACCCTCTCGCCCGCGATGGACATCCAGGTCTCCAGCAACTTCGAGCGCTACCTCTTCTACCGGGTCGGGGGCGATGCGGCGCGACTGAAGGGGCTGATGGAGAGCTTCGCCCAAACGGGTGCGCTGGAGATCGCCGCCGCGGAGGACGGCGTCGTCGATCCCGACTTCGAGGCCGGGACGGCGACGATGGACGACTGCCTCGCCGTCATCCGGAAGTACCACCAGGAGCACGGATACCTTCTGGACCCGCACACCGCCGTGGGCGTGGCGGTAGCCGAGCGATGCGGGCTGGAAGGGGAGCCACTAGTCTGCGTCGCGACCGCCCACCCGGCGAAGTTCCCGGACGCCATCCGCAAGGCGACCGGGGAGGACCTGGCGCGCCATCCCGCCATCGACGCGCTGATGGGCCTGCCGACCCGCTGCGAAATCCTGCCCAACGACCAGGAAGCCGTCCGCCGCTTCATCATCTCCACGGTCGGCTGAACCCGGCGGCGCGCTCCATCAGTCGGCACGGAACTTCCAGGCCCAAGCCGCGTCTAATAGGGCGGAAGCCGGCAGGACGCTCAAACGCGCTGAACGTGCCAAACCATACGGGAGGGCGAGAGATGAGGAGCAGAACGGCAGTCTGGATGCTGGCCCTGGCGGCCCTGGCGGCGACGGCCCTGTGCAGGCCCGCGCGGGCGACGGGCATCATGGTCCCCGAGGACCCCAACCTGCCCCCGCTGGCCATCAAGAGCCACCGCGTCAACGTGCGCATCGAAGGCAACGTCGCCACCACGAACCTGACCCAGGTCTTCCTGAACAGCACGGACCAGCGGCTCGAGGCGACCTACATCTTCCCCCTGCCGCGCGAGGCGGCGCTGACCGACTTCGCCATGTTCATCAACGGCAAGCGCCAGAGCGGCGAGGTCGTCGAGGCCGACCGTGCGAGGCAGATCTACCAGGACATCGTGCGGCGGCTGCGCGACCCCGGCCTGCTCGAATACCTCGACTCCGGCCTGCTGCGCATGCGGGTCTTCCCCATCGAGCCGCGCAGCGAGACGAAGGTCGAGGTCACCTACTCGCATCCCCTGCCTTTCGAGAGCGGCGTCTACGAATACACGTTCCCGCTGAAGACCGGCCAGCGCGCCTCCCAGGTGCTGGAGGACTTCGCCGTCAGCGTCGAGATCTCCGGCAAGCAGCCGATCAAGAACGTCTACTCGCCGACCCATGACGTCGGCGTCACGCGCAAGGACGACTACCACGCCCTGGCCGGGTTCGAGAAGAGCGGGGCGATGCTCGACACGGACTTCACGCTCTTCTACGGGCTGAGCCGCGAGGACTTCGGCATGAACCTGCTGACGCACCGGCGCCCCGGCGAGGACGGCTACTTCGCCCTGATGATCTCGCCGAGCGTCGAGATCGGGCAGGATAAGGTGATGCCGAAGGACGTCTGCTTCGTGATCGACACCAGCGGCAGCATGCAGGAGGAGAACCGCATCGCCAGCGCGCGCGACGCCGTCCGGTTCTGCCTCAAGTCGCTCAACCCGGGCGACCGGTTCGCCCTCGTCACGTTCAGCACGGGCGTGGAGGTCTTCGGGGACGGCCTGACCGAGGCGACGCCGGAGGCCGTCGCCGCCGCCGTCGCGCACGTCGAGAAGCTGGAGGCGCGGGGCGGGACGGACCTCTGCGGCGCCGTGACCGGCGCCCTCGGCATCGCGCCAGACTCCGACCGGCCCTACCTGGTCGTGCTGGCGACGGACGGCAAGCCCACCGTCGGCGTCACCGACGCGGACGAGATCGTCAGGGCGGTCCAGGATGCGAACGGGGCCAACGTGCGCGTCTTCGCGTTCGGCATCGCCGAGGACCTGAACGTGCCCCTGCTGGACAGGATCGCCGAGGCGACCAGGGGCTACAGCGACTACGTAGCGCCCGGGCGCGAGATCGAGACCACCATCTCCAACTTCTTCCGCAAGGTCAGCCATCCCGTGCTCTCGAACCTGGAGCTGGACTTCGGGGACGTCAGGGTCACGGACGTCTACCCCTCGCAGGTGCCCGACCTGTTCCGCGGCGGCCAGGTGATCGCGTTCGGCCGCTACAGCGGCAACGGCGACATAGCCGTGAAACTCAGCGGGACGCTCAGGGGCGAGAGGCAGACGTTCGCTTACGACGCCTCGTTCCCGAAGGAGAACGGAGCCAACACCTTCCTGACGCAGCTCTGGGCCCGGCGCAAGGTCGGCTACCTGCTCGACCAGATCCGGCTCCACGGCGAGTCGAAGGAGCTCACGGACGAGGTCGTGCGGCTGAGCAAGGAATACGGCATCGCGACGCCTTACACGTCCTACCTCGTGCTGGAGGACGACGAGGCGTACCGCCAGCACGGCATCATGCTCGGCGCGGGGCTGGCGAGGCTGCGCGAGGCCGGGGTCGTCGCAGCGCCTGCGGCGCAGGCCGCAGGCGCTCCCGAAGGCACGTTCCAGTACTCCGACGCGGCAGCGTGGGGGGCGGTCCGGGGCCGGGCCGAGGGAGAGCAAGCCGTGAAGCTGAGCGAACACCTCCGCGTCTGGAAGGAGGCGGACGCCGTCGGCTCGCGCGAGGAGATCGGCGCCACGCGGGTGCAGCGCGTGGGCGACAAGACCTTCCTCCACATCGGCGGCGCCTATGTGGACACCGCCTTCACCGAAGAGATGGACGCGCTGACGATCAAGTGGGGCAGCGACGCGTACTTCGCCGTCCTCGACGCCGTGCCCGACGTGAAGGATTACCTGGCGCTCGGCGAGTCCCTCGTGGTCGTCATCAGCGGCAAGGCGCTGATCGTGGCCGACGAGGGCAAGGAAGAGATGACGGCCGACCAGATCAAGGCGTTCTTCGGCAAGTGAGGAGACGCGGGAAATGAAACGCACGCTGCTGGTGGTCACGCTGGTGCTGGGCTGCGCCGCAGCCGCGTCCGCCGCGCTCGCCGCCTACCTGGAGGAGGACGAAGGCGCGCCCGCCGCGCCGCCGGGCGTGGTCAGGCCGCTGCCCGTCGTCCCCCCGCCGGCGCCCGCGCCGGACAATCCCCTCACGCAGGCCGTCCGTCGCGTGTCCGTCCTGCCGGGACACACGCATAAGGGGCTCACCGTCTTCCCGCTCGAGACCTGCGACGTGTCCGACGAGACCGAGTACCTATCCGTCGAGGAATCCATCCGGGAGGGCCTGCTCGCCATGACCGAGAAGGGCGGCGGCAGCGTGGAGATCCTGGCGGCCGAGAACAAGGGAGACCGGCCCATCCTGATGCTGGCGGGCGAGATCGTATCCGGCGGGAAGCAGAATCGGATCCTCAAGGAGGACGTGCTCCTGCCCGCGCGGAGCGGATGGGTGGAGCTGCCCGTCTACTGCGTCGAGCACGGGCGCTGGTCCGGCCGGGGCACGGCCTTCGAGAAGAGCTCGTCCGTCGCCGCCCTCAGCGTGCGCGCGACCGCCCAGGCAGGGCTCCCGCAGCAGGAGGTGTGGGGCGGCGTGAGCTACTACCAGAGCAACCTCAACGTGGATTCGGACACGGGCGACCTGCTGACCGTCCAGAGCGACAGCGCGGTGCGCGAGGCAGTGGACGACTACAGGGATGCATTCCGCGAGCGATGGCCCCGCAGCGCGATCGGGATGGTCGTGGCGCGCCACGGCCGCGTCGTGGGAGCCGAGATCTTCTGCAACCCCGCAGTCTTCCGCAAGCACCGGGACAGACTGCTCGAATCCTACGCCGTGGACTGCTACGCCGCGCGCCGCATGGAGCACGGGGAGGCCGTGCGCCACCCCGCGCCGGACAGGGAGGACGCCGAGCGCTTCCTGCGCCGCGCCTTCAGGGCGGAATACGAATGGCGCGGGACGCCGGGCCTGGGGCGCCTGCTCGCCGCCCGGGGCGCCGGGATCGACGGCCTGTCGCTCATCTACCGGGAGACGGCGCTGCACGCCGCGCTGTTCGCCCGGGAAGAGCTCGTCATCCGCCCCTCCCCCGTCCCCATGCCGCCCGGCATTCTGCCGCGCGCGCAGCCCGAGTGACCGCACCGGCGCCCGCAGCCCGAGTGACCGCCGCGGCGTGCCCCCTTCGGCCCTTTCCCTTCCCTGTTGTTCCGGGGGGTGGGGTGGACATCCGCGCCACGATTCCGCATAATGCAGGCGACTGCAGCAACGCCGGGAACAAGGAGGGCGGCGAGGATGATGACGCCGACGCTGTTTTCCGTCAGTTACGCCGGCTTGTGGGGCCAGGAGAGGCTGGACCTGAAGTCCTTCATCCGCAGGGCAGCGGAGCTCGGCTACGCCGCAGTGGAGCTGATGGGCAAACGCCCGCATCTATCCATCCTGGACGTGGAGGACGCCGAGCTGCAGGCCATCCGCCGGACCGCCGAGGAGTGCGGCGTCGAGATCGCCACGATCGCCGCCTACACGAACTTCACCGCCAGCAAGGCCTCCACGGAGGTCCCCTTCGCCGAGATGCAGGTCGCCTGCGTGAAGGAGCTAGCGCGCATGGGCCAGGCGCTCGGCGCCAAGATCGTGCGCGTCTTCACCGGATACGCCACGGCCGTCGAAGCCTATCAGGAGGACTGGGAGAAGTGCGTGCGCGCCGTGCGCGAGTGCGCTGAGGTCGCCTCGCAGCACGGCATCATCGTCGGCGTGCAGAACCATCACGACGTGGGGGTGGGCTGGCGCAGCTACGTCGAGTTCCTCGACGACGTGGCCCATCCGAACTGCCGGGCGATGTTCGATCCCTGGTCCCCCGCCCTGCACGGAAGCGACCTGCGCGAGTGCGCCCGCGCCCTCGCGCCGCGCATGGTGCAGACAACGCTGGCCGACTACGTCAGGCTGGAGCGGTTCCGCTACCTGCCGGGCCTCGTGAACTACGAGCCCGTGCCGGCCATGGTGCGGGCCGTGCCGCTCGGCGAGGGCTTCCTGGACCTGGAGGGATTCTTCGCGGGACTGAAGGAAGGCGGCTTCTCCGGCTACGTGGCCTACGAGATGTGCTCGCCGCTGCGCGGCGGCGGCAGCGGGCGGAACCTGGACGCCACCGCGCGCAAGAGCCTGGCCAAGATCCAGGAGCTCATCGCCGAGTAGCGGCGGACAGACGCCGCCGTCGCCGCAGACTGAGGAGAACTACTGGCCTGTTCAACAAACAACTTTGTGTTCCGCAGCCGACGTCGTACGCGGGCTGGTGCGTAGGGGCACGGCGCGCTGTGCCCCTACAGGATCGCGGCCGCTATCGAGCGGTGGCTGCGAAAAGGCAAGGCGCCGTCCTTGACAGCCCACTACGTAGCTAATGCACCGACACCGTCCGCGCTGTCATTCTGAGGAGCAGCCAGGCCGCGACGAAGAATCTCGCCTTGCCGCAGAGGGGAGAACCAGATTCTTCGGCCGCCCTGCGGCGGCCTCAGAATGACAACTGCTCGTTGACGGCAGCATTGTCATTACTGGCCTCAATAGGTCGGGCAGGTTCCTTCAACTCAGGCCGGCGAGCGATCGCCCGTTCGCCTGGAGCTCACGATGCGAAACCATGGCAGCCGCCGAAGCGCAGTGAATGTAACATTTGCCGCCGCGCTCGTCTTCATTGTCAGCTGTGTCGCGGCCGGCGGCGCACCACATGAAGCGGAGGGTCCCACGATGAACCCGTATGCCCGATGGAAGAACGGTCCGCCAAAGGACCCCGGTTACTTCCCGATCGCCGTCTGGCTTCAGGATCCGAAGATGGCGACCAGGTACAGCGACGCAGGCGTCAACGTCTACGTGGCCCTCTGGCGCGGCCCGACCGAGGAGCAACTGGCGATGCTGAGAGACGCCGGCGTATCCGTCATCTTGGGACAGAATGGGGCCGCCCTCATGCACCTGGATGATCCCGTTGTCATCGGCTGGATGCACGGGGACGAGCCGGACAACGCACAGTCCCTCGGGGAGGACAGGGGCTGGGGGCCGCCCATCCCGGCGGAGCGCATCATCGCCGACTACGAGACCATCAAGGCCCGCGACCCGTCCCGCCCTGTCATGCTCAACCTCGGACAGGGCGTGGCCTGGGACGGCTGGTACGGCCGCGGCGTCCGCACCAGCCACCCCGAGGACTACCCGGAGTACGTCAAGGGCTGCGACATCGCGTCGTACGACATCTACCCCGTCACGCACGAGAACGCCGCCGTCCAGGGCAACCTGTGGTACGTCGCGCGCGGCGTCCAGCGGCTGAGGGAATGGACGCGGGACGACCAGGTCTGCTGGAACTGCATCGAGTGCACGCGCATCAGCTCGGACAGGAAGGCCACGCCCCGGCAGGTGCGCGCGGAGGTGTGGATGTCGCTGATCCACGGCTCGATGGGGCTGATCTACTTCGTGCACGAGTGGAATCCGAGCTTCAACGAACACGCCCTGCTCGACGATCCCGAGATGCTCGCGGCCGTGACAGCCATCAACCGGCAGATCCACGAGCTGGCGCCCGTGCTCAACAGCCCCACGGTGAGCGACGGCGCGCGCGCGACCTCGTCCGATGCCGACATGCCGATCGCCGCCATGACGAAGAGACACGAAGGGGCCACCTACGTGTTCGCGGTCGCCATGCGCGATGGGGCGACGACCGGGACGTTCGCGGTCCCCGATGCGCCCGAGGGCGCCACGGCGGAAGTCCTGGGCGAGGGCCGTCACATCCCCGTCCGCAGCGGGCAGTTCGAGGACGCCTTCGCGCCCTGGGACGTGCACCTCTATCGCGTCGAATAGGGCGCGCGACCGCAGCGAGGACGCCTGCCGCGCCGCCGTGAGGATCCGGTCGCCGGACGGCGCACGGAACAGAGAGGCGAGAGATGATCCGAATGGGCCTGATCGGGGCCGGCACGATGGGCAAGATGTACGCCAGGGCGTTCACGCAGTGCAAGTCCGCCGAACTGGCGGCCATCTGCGACCTGGACCTGCGCAAGGCGCGGTCGCTCGGGCGCCGCTGGGGCGTCCGTAGCCTGTACGCCGACTACAACGAGATGCTGCGGTCGGAGGACCTGGACGCCGTCACGGTCGCGACCCCGGACTTCCACCACCGCAAGCCGGCCATCGCGTGCCTGAAGGCAGGCAAGCACGTCCTCTGCGAGAAGCCGCTCGCCACCACCATGCGCGACTGCACCGCCATCGTGGAGGCCGTCCGGAAGTACGAGCGGCGCCTGATGGTCAACTATGGCAACCGCCACAAGATGCAAGTCTACGCAATCAAGGACAAGGTGGAAGCCGGCGAGCTGGGGCGGATCGAGAACGTCTTCATCCAACTGCGCGAACCTATCGGCAAGACGCGGACGCTCGAATGGGCCGACAGGACAACGCCGACCTTCTTTCTCCTGTCCCACTGCACGGACACCGTGATGCACCTGATCGGCGGCATGCCGCGGCAGGTCTACGCCAGGGCGAACTACGGCGTGCTGACCTCGCAAGGGCTCGACACGCCGGACACCGTCACGGCAATCCTGAGCTTCGACAACGACGCAACGGTGACGATGGACGCCAACTGGATAATGCCCGAAGGCTTCGCGCCGCAGATAGACTTCGCCATCGAGCTCATCGGGCAGAAAGGTGCCATCTACAGCGACTTGCGCTCGCATGACATGATGCTCTACGCCAGGCGCGCGCAGAGCGTGGGCTACGACGGCGCCTCGGTCGATCCTCTCGGGACGAGCCGCGGCTGGTGGTACAACTCCGTCTACTACTTCGTCGAATGCCTGGAGCGCGGCGTGGCGCCTCAGCCCGACGCCGAGCAGGGGCTGAAGGTGACCCAGGTGCTGCTGGCCATCGAGAAGTCCGCCCGCACCGGCAAGGCAGTGAAGCTCTGACGCCGCCGCCAGAACCGACGAAAGGCAGCGAAAGATGAAGCGCGCTATAAGCATTCCGTATGGGGATAATGGCAAGACGCTGGAAGTCGACGAGGACAGGATGCTGTTCGCCGTCGAGCCCTCGCTGCCGCCCCGGCCTTCCCCGGATGACGAGCAGCGAACGGTCCGGCGGGCCATCGCGGCCCCCGTCGGCACGCCTGCCCTCAGCGAGCTGGCCCGCCCGGATCACAGGGCCGTCATCCTGGTTGACGACTTCACGCGGCCGACACCGGCCTACAAGGTCCTGCCAGTCGTGCTCAACGCGCTGGCGGAGGCCGGCGTGCGCGAGCGGAACGTCAAGGTGATTATCGCCCGGGGGACCCACCGCCGGCTCTCGCGCTCCGACATGGAACAGAAGGTGGGCAAGGAGGTCCTGGCCCGCTTCGAGGTCCAGAACCATGAGAACGACCGCAATCTGGTGCCGCTGGGGGAATCGTCCAGGGGGACGCCGGTCTGGATCAACCGCAGCGTGATGCAGGCAGACCTGCGCGTCGCCATCGGCGGCGTCTGCGCTCACCCCGTCGCCGGATACGGCGGCGGGGCCAAGATCGTCGTGCCGGGCATCGCCGGCGTGGAGACGATCCACGCGAACCACTCCCTCTGCGATCACCCCGACGTGACCATCGGCAGGACGGACGGCAACCCCATCCGCGAGGACATGGAGGACATCGCCCGAATGGCGCGGCTGGACTTCATCGTCAACGTCGTCCTGAACCCGCAGAAGCAGATCATCCGCGCGGTCGCAGGGGACGTCGTCGCCGCGCACAGAAGGGGCGTAGAGGCCTACAACGCGTTGTACGGCGCGAGGGCAACCGAACCGGCCGACGTCGTGGTCGTCGGCGCCAGCCCGCGGGACGCCACCTTCGGGCACGCCGCATTCGCCCTGTACGCCGGCGTCCCCATGGCAAAGCCGGGCGGCACGCTCATCCTGGTGGCGCCCTGCACGGAGGGCTCCGGCAGCAAGGCAGGCAGGGAGGCCTTCCGACGGCTGGCTGCCATGGCGCCCGCCGAACTGATGGTGCTGATACGCAAGGGCGAAGTCCAGGCGTCCGGCGGCGCGTTCGACTACTGCTATTCCAAGGTGATCGCCCGCAACCGCGTGGTCCTGGTCTCGGACAACTACTCGGAGCCGGAGGCGCGCGAGCTCGGCGTCGGGTACGCCCGCTCCCCCCAGGAGGCACTCGACAACGCTCTGGCCGACATGGGGCCGGACGCCCGCGTCGGCGTGCTGCCGGTGGGCGGCCTGACCGTGCCGCTATGAGCGGCCGCGGCGGGCGGCGCGTCAGCTGCTCCTGCTCCTGCTCGGCCGTACCGCTATGCGCGGCAAGCGGCGCGTCAGGCCTTTGCGATGTCGAGCAGCTCGGTCAGCGAGGCGATGGTGAAGTCGGGCAACGGGAAGCCGTTCGGCAGGCGCCGATGCCCCGTGTTGAGCCAGACCGTCGGGATGCCGGCCCGCGACGCGCCCAGCACGTCCGTCAGGGGGCTGTCGCCGACAAACAGCATCTCGTCGGCCTGCACGCCGGCCAGCTCGAGGGCGCGCCTGAACAGGCGCACGTCGGGCTTGCTATAGCCTTCCACCTCCCCGAGGACGACGTGCTGCAGGTAGGGCTCAAGGCCCAGCGTCTGGATCAGGTGGCGTTGCACGGCGGGGGTCCCGTTCATGATCACGCCGCGCTGCAAGCCGCGCCGGCCGAGCTCCGACAGGACGGGCACCGCCTCGCTGCGCAGGAACTGCCTCATCACCAGGCGCCGCACGGAGTCATACCTGTGACTCAGCTCGCGCGCAAGCCGGCGGTCCTTCACGTTGTAGCTGTCCAGCAGCGCCTGAAAGCGCCGCACCATCGAGAAGGGGCGCCGATGCCGGATGTGTTCCTTGCGGGGAAGGTCGAAGAAGACCGCGTTGAAGCGCCGGATGATCTCGTCCGTCTGATCCTGCGGCAGCGGAGGAGTGAACCCCGGCAGCACGATGTCCATCACGTGCTGCGCGCAGCGCTGATGGTCCCACAGGGTGCCGTTGACGTCAAAGAAGACTGCCTTGAGCTCAGACATCTGCGCCCCGTCCCTGGCGGCGGCCCGGGCTCACATGCGCTCCGGAGCACTCAGGCCAAGCAGCTCCAGCCCGCTGCGTATCACATGCCGCGTGGCGTCCACCAGAAGCAGCCGCGCCGCGCGGGTCCGGTCGTCCGGGCAGAGGACCCGCCGGGCGGCGTCCCGCATGCCCGCGCTGTAGTATGAACTGAAGTCCGCGCAAAGCTCGAGCAGATGCGTGGCGAGCACGGAAGGCTCGAACTCATCCGCTGCACGGCGCAGCGCTCGCGGAAAGCCCGAAAGGTGGCGCACCAGCGTCCACTCCTCCGGCAGCGTCAGCACGGAGAGGTCCGCGTCGCCGGCCACGTCCTGCTCCGCTTTGCGCAGGATGCTGCACAGGCGCGCGTGGGCGTACTGCACGTACGGCCCGGTGTCGCCTTCGAAGTCCAGCATGGCGTCCCAGTCAAAGATCACGTCACGCGTCCTGCGCGTCGAAAGCTCGCGGAAGACCACGGCGCCAATGCCGACCTGCTCGGCCAGCTCGTCGAGGTCCGCCCCCTGTTCGAGGCGATCGGCGTTCTCCTCGATCTTGGCGCGGGCGCGGGTGACGGCCTCCTGCAGCAGGTCGCGCAGCGGCACCATCTCCCCGCGCCTGGTGCTGCCCACCCGGGCCTGCCCCGTGTCCGGATCGCGGAACTTGATGAGCCCGAAGTTGACGTGCACGATCCGGTCCGCCCACTCGTGGCCCATCTTCTTCAGGACAGCCTTGAGCTGCTTGAAGTACAGCGCCTGCTCGTTCCCGCTCACGTAGAGGGACTTGTCGAAGCCGTATTCCTCCCAGCGATGCTCGGCTGCAGGGATGTCGCGCGTGGCGTAAAGGCTCGCCCCGTCGCTGCGCTGCACCATGCAGGGGGAGAGCCCCACGTCAGCCAGGGGAACGATGAGGGCGCCGGCGCTCTCCACGGCGATCCCCTCCCGCCGCAGCCGCGCGATGGCGGCCTCCGCCCGGTTCTTGTAGAGGCTTTCCGGCATGACGCGGTCGAACGAGACGCCCAGCATTCCGTAAACGCCGTCGAACTCGCGCAGGCTGACCTTCCTGAAGGCCTCCCACAGCCTCGCGGCGCGCTCCTCGTTCCTTTCGAGGCGAAGGGACGCCTGCCGCGCCATCTCCTGGAGTTCCGGCTTCAGCCTCACCTCGTTGCTGTACCGGACGTAAAGGTCCTGCAGGTCCGAGACGGTCAGGCCCTCCGGGTCGGCGGCTCCGTAGCGCTCGACGGCGGCGATCAGGCGGCCAAAGGACGTGCCCCAGTCGCCCAGGTAGTTGATCCCGACGCACTTATAGCCGAGCTTCTCATAAATGCGGTAGAGCGAGCGGCCGATCACGGCGCTCGGCAGGTGGTGCACGCCGAGGTGCTTGGCGATGTTCGGGCTGCCGAAGTCGATGACGATGGTCTTGCCCGCCCCGACGTCGTCTCCGCCGTAAGCGGAGCCCTGGCTGCGGACGGCCTTCAGCACGCGCTCCGTTATGGCCGCCCTGTCGAGAAAGAAGTTCAGGTAGGGCCCGGTGGCCCTCGCCTCGCGGACGTCCTCGGGCAGTGCCACGCGGCGTTGCAGCTCCTCTGCAATCTGGTTCGGCGCCTTGTGCACATACTTGGTCAGCGCGAAGCAAGGGAGCCCGTAGTCCCCCATGTCGGCTGACGGCGGCGTCTCCAGCAGCGCGAGCAGTTGCTCCTCGCTCAAGGGGAGATGGGGGGCGAGGCGCGCGGCGATCAGTTCCGCAATGGATTCCATGTGGGCGGTCGCGGATCAGGCCTCTTCGGCTTGGGGTTCGAACAGCGACGCCTCGTCCCGGAAGATGCGCGTCACCGACAGGTTCGTGTGGATGTTGTAGACGGCGGCGGCCAGCAGCGGAGCCACGCTCACCACGTGGACCCTGTCGTTCGCCGCGGGCGGGGGCAGTGTGTCCGTGCAGACCACGCGCATGACGCCGGCCTCGAAAAGGCGCTCGGCCGTGTCTTCGGCGAAGACGGGGTGCACGCAGGAGACGTAGCTGACGAGCAGGCCGAACTTGTCCTTCAGGGCGCTGATGGCGCGCGTCATCGTGCCGCCCGTCAGTATCTCGTCGTCGAAGATGGCGATCTCTCTGCCCCTGATCGCCTCGATGCCGATGACGGCCCGGATCTCGGGGTCCTCATCGTCCGCCCAGCGCCGCTTGTCGCAGACGGCCAGGGGCACGTTGAGCTGCTCGGCGTAGACGGTCCCGATCTTCACGCCGCCTGCGTCCGTGGCCAGCACGCCGATCCGGCCGACGTCGTAGTTGCGCTTGAAGTACTCGGCGATCAGGGGGTTCGCGTCGAGCTGGTCGCAGGGCATAGCCATAAAGCCCATGATCTGGAGCGCGTGCAGGTTCACGGTCAGGATGCGGTCCGCGCCGGCCTCGCGCAAGAGCTGTCCCATGAGGCGCGCCGTGATGGACACGCGCGGCTCGTCCTTCTTGTCGCTCCTCACGTAAGGGTAGTAGGGCGCCACCACCGTTATACGCCCCGCCGAGGCCCCTCGCAGCGCGTCGATCGTGATGAGCAGTTCCAGCAAGTTCTCCGACAGGGTGAGCCGCGAAGCGTCTTCCGGGCCGACCTTCTCGGGGTTGACGCCGAGGGGGGCGTGCCGGGCATTGGCGGCGGTTTGGACCAGGAAGACGTCTGCCCCCCGCACGCTCTCGTTGATCTTGACCTTCAGGTTCTCGTTGGCGAACCGGATGACCGTGGGCTCGCACAGCGCCAGATCCTCCAGGCCGGGGTATCGGCACAGGGCGCCCCGGATCTGGCGCGCCAGGTAGTACGTGGCCCGCCCCGTGAACAGCATCAGAGGTTGTTGTTCATCTCCCACTGCGTTCCTCCATGAGGCCAGACCGAACCGGCAGCAGGTCGATTATACCAGATCGAACCGGCCTATGAAGTGCGAGGTCCGCCCCCCGTGTTGCCCGTCTGCGGAACGCCTTGCGCCCCCCGCGCCCGACAGGGGGCCGGGCGCCGACTGCTTGACGGTCCCGGCCCGCTGTGTTAGCATGAACCTTGATAAGAGCACCGACGAGGGAGCGAAGCTGTGTCCGCTGAACGCATTGTCCGCCAAGGGTTTACGTAACCCTCTGGACGAAAGGAGCGAAGGCCATGCGAGTGGACAGGCAGTTGGCGGTCTTCCTGGAGAACGTCCCGGGAACCCTCGCCAGGATGTGCGAGGCGCTGGCCCAGAAGGACATCAACCTGCTCGCCCTCACCGTCTCCGACACGGTCGACCATGCAGTCGTGCGCATCGTGGTCGACAGGGCGCACGAAGCGCTCCACGTCCTCGAGGACGCCGGCATGCTCGTCGTCGAGAGCGACGTGCTGGTGGCGGAGGTGCCGAACCGGCCCGGCGGGCTGGCGGAGATCGCGGGCAAGCTCGCCGATAGCGGGATCAACATTGAATATGCTTACTGCACGGCCGGCCGGGATCAGACGGAAGGCACGCTGGTCCTTCGCGTCCGCGACCCTCGGAAAGCCATGGACGTCCTGAAAGGCTGACACCGCATCGCTCCCCCGCAGCCCCCACGACCCGTTTATGCCCCAATGAACATACTCCTTACGAACGACGACGGCCCGCTGGCGCGGGGCATCTGCTCGCTGCGCAAGGCCCTGGCTTTGCTCGGCGACGTCACGGTGGTCTGCCCGGCCTCCGAGCACAGCGGGGTCGGCCACTCCATCACTTACATGGCCCCCGTCCGCGCGGACACGGTGGCCCTGGCGGACGGCGCGCCCGCGCACGTCCTGACGGGCACCCCGGCGGACTGCGTGAAGTTCGCCGTGCTGGAACTGCTGGACCGTCCGCCCGACCTCGTCGTGAGCGGCCCGAACCTGGGCCTCAACGTCGGCCTGGACCTGTTCTACAGCGGCACGGTCGCCGCCGCTCTGGAGGGCGCGTTCCACGGCATAACGTCCGTGGCGTTCTCGACGACCCGGCCCAGCGCCGGCAACATGGACGCCGTCGCCCAACAGGCGCTGCGCGTGCTGCGCCTGCTGCTGGACGAAGGGCGCGAGGCCGAAGGGCGCGCCTTCAACGTGAACATCCCGACGCTCGGGGCCGACGCGCCGGCCGTGCGGTTCACGCGCCAGAGCCCCGCCGCCGCTTGCGGCGCTTACGTGCGCGCCGAAGCCCCCCGCCAGGGGCCGCACTACTGGCTTGATGCGACGGCAAGCGCGGGCGTGCCGCCGGCCGACTCCGACGTGGCCGCGCTGGAGGCCGGCTGCATCTCGGTCACGCCGCTGCAATGCGATCTGACCGATCGCGACGAACTGGCCCGCCTGCGAGAGAAGGCGTTGTCGCAAGCCATTCCGGAACAGTCTATTAGGACAAAACGATGATAGCGGGGCGCGGCCGGCCGTCGTCGCAGGCCGCCGGCTGCGGGAGAAAGTGAAGCTCAGTCGAGGAGGCCGAAACCATGAGATCCGTCAGCACCCTGACTGCGCTGGCCGCCGCGCTGCTGATCGGCGCGGGCCTGTTGTCCTGGGCGGGGTGTTCGTGCAAGGATTCGGAAGAGAAGGGGCCCGTCGTCGTCGTGCCGCAGCAGGCGCCAAAGCCCGCGCCGCAGCCCGCCGCCCAGCCCGGCAAGCAGAAGCAGAAGGCAGCGGTCGGTTTTCTCAGCGCGCCAGCGGAGTACGCCAGCGCCGTCTTCAGGGCCAGGGGCTACGCTGAGGATTCCGCGCGCAAGGCATGGCTGGAGAACGAGTTGAAGCAGTTCCGCGCCCTGGAGGGCCGGTTCCCGAAGGACCTGAAGGAGCTGGAAAAATGGCGCGGCGAGCCGTTGCAGAGCCCGGGGAAAGGCGAGACCTACAAGTACGACCCGACCACGGGCACCATCGAGATCGTGAAGAGCCCGTGACGCCCCGCGTGCGGAGCCGCACCTGCCTCTCGTCTCGGAAAGCGAACACGCAATGGCTGCTGAGGAGCCCCTGAAGGACAGCATAGGAGTCGGCGCCGTCGGCGTTCGGCTCGGAGAGCAGGACGGCATCCTGGCCGACCTGCCGGAGGACGGCCGGTTCCGGCTCGTGGCGTTCAGCGACGAGGGATTGGGGCCATCCTCCCGCCGCGACAGGCCGGACGGTTACTACACCGACTACAACATGCTGCTGCAAGACCCCGCGGTGGAGGTCGTCCTGGTCGACGGCCCGGTGGAGATGCGGCGTGACTTCGCCGTGCGTGCGCTGAACGCCGGCCACCACGCCGTGCTGCGCGAACCGTTCTGCGAGACCGCCCTGGACGCCGAGCGCGTCATGAAGACCGCCCTCAAGGCCGGCCTCGTGGCAACGCAGAACCTGCCCTGGCGCAACGACGCGGACCTGCGCGCGCTGCGGGAAGCGCTTCGCGCCGAGAACGTGGGCGACGCGCACGGGCTGTTCTGCTTCTGGCCGGCCGGCGACCTGACCAGTCCGGCCGAGCGCGAGGGCCTGCTGGAGCGGATCGGCGTCTCCCTGCTGGACCAGGTGCACCTGCTGCTCGGGGCCGACGTGAGCGCCGTGAGCGCCCACCGCCAGGCCGCCGGCCGGGAAGATGATGACGGTTTCCTGCTTTACCTCACGTTGCGCGGCGGGGGCTGGGCCATCTGCCAGGCGTCCCCGCACGTGGCGGCCGAGCTGCCCCGATGGGTGCTCTACACGCGTAATGCGGCCTTCGTCGCCAGAGACGCGAGGGCGCACTTCATCTCGGGCGAGCAGCGGCGCACCTACGAGGCCCCGGCGGAGGAGGAGGACTTCTGGGCCAACCTGCACTCCGCCGTGCGCCACGGGGCGGAGCCGAACTGCCACCCCGTCGACATCGTGCGCGCGATGAAGCTGCACGAGGCGGCGCTCCGGTCCGCCGAACTCGGAGAACCCGTCACGGTCTGAGGTCCGCGGCGGCAACAACGCGCGATCGATGGCTGCTTTTTGGCCGGGGTTTCGGTCCCTGCCCATCGTCTCTGGTTGCGCCCCACCCCGCAAGCAAGTTCCGCTTTGGAAAAGGCTTACGATGCGGGCCCCCGGCCGTGCGCCGGATGGCGGCCCGAGCTGCACGAGGAAAGCGGCCTCCTTTTTGATTCCGCCGTCCCTGCCTGACTACCATCACGCCCGAATGTTTCACGTGAAACAACGGAGGTGACGATGGCCGAGAAGCGAAGGCTAGGCAGGGGATTGGACTCGTTGATTCCGGCGCTGGCGGGCGGGGCGGAGACGAGCGGCGTCGAGGAGATCCCGCTGAGAAGGATCGAGCTGAACCCGAAGCAGCCCCGTGCCGGCATGGACGCGGAGGAATTGGAGCGGCTCGCAGAGTCGATCAGGTCAGAGGGCGTGATCCAGCCGGTCGTGGTGCGGCCGGCCGGCGCGGGCTATGAGCTCGTCATCGGCGAGCGCCGCGCGCGCGCCGCCAGGATGGCGGGGCTCGAAACCGTTCCGGCCATCGTGCGCGACGTGCCGGACGAAAAGATCCTGGAGCTGGCCCTTGTCGAGAACATCCAGCGCACAGACCTCAACCCGATCGAGAAGGCCATGGCCGTGCGCCGGCTGATCTCCGAGCTCGACCTGATCCAGGAGGAGGCCGGGCGCCGCCTGGGCCTGGAGCGCTCGACCATCGCCAACCTGCTGCGGCTTCTGGAGCTCTCCGACGAACTCCAGCAGATGGTCTCCCAGGGCAGGCTCTCGGCCGGCCACGCGCGCGCCCTTCTGGCCGTCGAGGACGAGGAGGTCCGCGCCTCCCTGGCCCGCAAGATCGCCGCCGAAGGGCTCTCCGTGCGCGAGGCGGAGCGCCTGGCCGCCAGGTCCGGCGCCAGCCGGCCCGCCTCGCCGCTGAGGCCCCCTTCGCCGAACGTGGTGCGCCTCGAGGAGGCCCTGTCCACGGCGCTCGGCGCCCGCGTCGAGGTCAAGCAGAAGCGCAAGGGCGGCAAGATAGTCATCCATTTCCTCGACCACGACGACTTCGAGCGGCTCTACGAAGCCTTGACGGGGCAAGCCGCTTCCGACTACCCGGAGAGAATCCCCGCTTGACGGGCCTGCCAGGCGGGCAGACAATGGCCAAGGCGGCCTGCTCGGCTTCAGCTCCAGCAGGAAGGGGTTCCCATGGTCACAGCGATCGTGCTGATCAACACGAAGCGCCAGATGGTGAACGAGACCGCCCAGCAGTTGGTCGAACTGGACGAGGTGAGCGAGGTCTACTCCGTCACCGGGCAGTATGACCTCGTGGCGATGGTCCGGGTGCGCAGCAACGAGGAGATGGCCAACCTCATCACGGGCTCGATGCTCCGGATGGTGGGGATCGAAAAGACCCTAACACTCATCGCGCTGAAGACTTACAGTAGGCATGACCTGGAGCGGATGTTCTCCCTCGGCATGGGAGAAGAGTGAGCGCGGGCCCGCCGCCGGCCCCGCTGCCGCCGCCCCAGGCGCAGGATGGGCGGCACCGGCAGCCAACGGGCGAGGCGTTTTGCTCCTGATATGGCATTCGTGGAGCTTGCATTTCCCCCTCCCGCCCCGCTAATCTGTAGGCGCCCGGGCGGCCAGGTCCGACCAGCCGGGCCGTGGTCGCAGGAGCGGTGCTCTTGTCCGGCGGACCGGAGGGAAGCGATGGCAACACGGAAGCAGAACAGAGCGCGGCCGCCCTTCGCCGGAAAGCCCCTGCGGGACGTGCCCATTCCTGCGGCGAAGCTGTGGCGAGACGACGAGTTCGGCACGGCCGTCCTGAGCGAGTTCAACGAGAGGCTACAGAAGGACTTCGGCGAGAATCCCTTCCTCAAGGTCTATAAGGTGGCGGCCGGCATCGTGCACGGTTCGAATCCTTTCGCCGCGTGCCTGGTCGACATGATTGCCCGGCCCGAAGCTCGGATCGCCACGCCGGTGGACCTCCAGGCCATCCTGATCTCCCAGGACAGAACGTCGTCCCCCGTGGACATGCGCGGGGGCTACAAAGACGCCGCTTTCGTGCTGCGAAGCGTCAAGGAACCCAACAGCTACATCGCCGAGAGCCTCGCCGAGCAGTTGGACCCGAAGACGGAGTGGCCCGTCGTCATCTGGCTTTCCGGGCTCGAACTGGTCAAGGACCCCGAGAGCCCGCGCGGCCTCAACTTCAGGTTCACCGAGAACACGCGCTACCACCACGCCCCGATCCTGGCGGAGAAGTCCGGCCACTTCGACAACGAGGCCGTGGACCCCTCGAGCGGACTGCCGACGCGCCTGGGCGGAACGGGGCGTTACCTCTACAGCATGGAGGAGGGCCTGTCCCGACTCTACTTCGGCAGGGGTTCCTCCCTGGACACGATCTGGGACGAGCTGGACAATTCGCAGGTGGACGGGCGCACCGTCCTGGTGGACGACACCGTGCCGCCCGACAGGATGCCGGACTACCTGGACGCACTCGACGGGGCGCTGGAGGTGCTCACGCGGCAGCCACGCCGCAGGCAGGCCCCGCCCCGTCAGGAGCCGTCTCCCCGGGAGTAGCAGTCGGGATCCTCGGCCAGGCGCTGGCGCACTTCCTCAAACATCGGCTCCAGCACGGAGCTGTCCCACGCCCGTTCGGCATAGGGCGAGGACTTCATCTTCGCGATCTCGCGCTCCAGGTCCGCCGTCCGGTAGCTGCCGTAGATGTGCAGCGAGTCGGTCACGTCCACGTAGCGCCCGCACGCCACCGGCTTGCCCATCTTGTCTGCGAGCCGCTCCGCCATCCGCCGCTGGAGGTCCGTCAGCGCGAAGACGTTCATGAACCAGGCCTTGTAGAGGTCGCGCGAGCGCCAGTGCGTGTTGAGATTGAGCGCGAAGCCGTCGCCGGCCGGCAAGAGGCGGGCCCAGACCCGCTGGAGGCACGGCGGGTCGTCCGTCGCGGGGTCGCACTGGGGGATCCAGGTGATGGCCTGCGCGCGACGTGAGTGCGGCACGGCGGCGAGCTTCTCGATCATGTGGGCGACCTGATCGACAGGGGCGAACTGCGGGCCGGCCTCCCGGTCCATCAGGTCTTCGGCCGGCCGGTAGGCGAACAGGCGTTCGTGGTAGGTGTAGGTCCACTTGCCTTCCCGCGGGTTGATCCAGTGGTCGTGGATCCCGTTGACGACCTCCTGGCGGTAGACCTCCAGGTCGGTCGGCCCGCCGGGAAAGTTCTTGTGGATGCGCGGCTCGCCCAGCGGCCGGCGCACTTCCACCATGACGGTCGCGTCGAGGCTCGGCGGATCGCCGGCCTTGTCGTACTCGGTCCTGACTTCGACGCCGTGGTCCCAGACGGCCAGCACGGCCTTCTCCCAGGCCTCCGGCAGGTTCTCGCCGCTGACGAACAGGACCGGTATGGAATCCGTCCGCTTCTCTGTCATCGCCGCCCGTCCATACAATAAAGCACAGGCAAGTTGAATCCCGGCCGCCCGCCGGGCAGCCGCCATCCTCCCCGGCCACGCCATGGTATAGCAACCGCCCATCCCGGGCAAGCTGCTTCCCGCGCGCCACGTTTGCCGGGGCAACTGCCTTGTGGTACAGTGTGGAGTTTGCGCGCCAGGCCGCGCGCTGCGGTGCCGTCCAGCGGCCTGCCGTCCCCCACCAGCCCGGGAGCGCTCCTGCAATGCTCGAATCGTTCTTCGAACCTGCCTCGGTCGCCGTGATCGGCGCCAGCCGGACGCCCGGCAAGGTGGGATACGACGTCGTCAAGAACCTGCTCGAAGCCAGCTTCGGGGGCCCCATCTACCCGGTCAACCCGAAGGCGGAGGAGGTCCAGGGCCTGCCCTGCGCGCCGTCCGTGGACCGCATAGAAGGCGACGTGGAGCTGGCCGTCATCGTCATCCCCGCCCCTCTTGTCCTGGACGCCGTCGACCAGTGCTCCAGCAAGGGCGTGCGCGCCGTCATCGTCATCTCCGCCGGGTTCAAGGAGTCCGGAGAGGAGGGCGCCCGCCTGGAAGAGCAACTGGCGCAGAAGTGCCGGACCGAAGCCATCCGATGCATCGGGCCGAACTGCCTGGGCGTGATGAGCCCCGTCACCGGCCTGAACGCCTCGTTCGGCGCCACGATGCCCAAACCCGGCAACATCGCCTTCTTCAGCCAGTCCGGCGCGCTCGGCACCGCCATACTGGACGCGGCGGTCGGCGAGGACATCGGCATGTCGCGCTTCATCAGCTACGGCAACAAGGCGGACGTGGACGAGACGGACCTGGTCGAGGCGCTGGGCCGGGACGGCGAGACCCGCGTGATCCTCGGCTACGTGGAGAGCATCGACGACGGCCGCCGGTTCATGGACGTGGCGGCGCGGGTCACGCGGACCAAGCCCGTGATCATCCTCAAGGCCGGGCGCACCAGCGCCGGGGCAAGGGCTGCCTCGAGCCACACGGGCAGCCTGGCAGGCGCAGATTCGGCCTATGACGCCGCCTTCAGGCAGTGCGGCGTGCTCCGCGCGAACACCGTGGCCGAGTTCTTCGACTATGCCCGCGCCTTCGCCACCGGCAGGCTGCCGGAGGGCAACCGCGTCGCCGTGATCACGAACGCCGGCGGCCCCGGCATCATCGCCACGGACGCCATCGAGTCCTCTCGCCTGACGATGGCAGAGCTCTCGGAGCAGACGCGGGCTACACTGGCCGGGCGGCTGCCTGCGCAGGCCAACGTGCACAACCCCGTCGACGTGCTCGGCGACGCGAAGGCCGATCGCTACCGCGTGGCCCTCGACGCCGTCGCCAGGGACAGGGGCGTCTCCGCAGTGCTTACCATCCTGACGCCGCAGACGTCCACCGAGATCGACCAGACCGTCATGGCGGTCTTCGAGGCGGCGAACGAGACGGACAAGCCGATCGTCACCTCCTTCATGGGCAGCATGTCCGTCCGGTTCGCCTGGCGCATGCTCGACCACCGCGGCATACCGAACTTCGAGCAGCCGGACCGGGCCGTCAAGGCCCTCGAAGCCATGCTGACCCACAGCGAATGGCGCAGCGCAAAGCCCGAGAGGCCGCGCACTTACGACTTTGATGACGACGCCATCCGCCGGGCCATTGAGGAGGCCCGGGCAAAGGGCCTCCAGACCATGGGCGAACGCAACGCCCGGCAGATCGCGCAAGCATGCGGCATCCCGATCCCGCGCAGCATCTTCGCGGCGACGGAGGACGACGCCGCCGGGGCCGCCGACAGCGTCGGCTATCCCGTGGTCCTCAAGATCTCCTCGGACGACATCCTGCACAAGTCCGACGCCGGCGGCGTGAAGACCAAGTTGAAGGACCAAGTAGCCGTCCGGCAGGCTTACCGCGAGGTGATGGCTTCCGCGCGCGACTACAAGGCCGACGCACGGCTCGACGGCGTCCTCGTGCAGGAGATGGTGTCCGGCGGACGCGAGATCATCGTGGGCGTCAACCGCGACCCCCAGTTCGGGCCCGTCATCATGTTCGGCCTCGGCGGCGTCTACGTCGAAGTGCTCAAGGACGTGACCTTCCGGGTGGCGCCTCTGACGCCGAGTGACGCGAGCGAGATGGTCAAAGGCATCCGCGCGGCGCGGATGCTGGAGGCGTTCCGCGGCGACCCCCGCTCGGACATCGAGGCGGTCCAGGATTGCCTGATGCGCGTCTCCCAGCTGGCCGTCCAGTTCCCCCAGATCGCCGAGTGCGACCTCAACCCCGTGATGGTCTACCCCGAGGGGCGGGGCATCATGGCGCTGGACGTCCGCTTCGGCCTGACCGCGGAGTAGGCGGGGGCGTCCGCTCCGGTCATCGCTCAGCTCGCCACTGATCGTAACGCACGCGCTCGTCCTCCGCGAGCCGGGCGGATAGCAGGAGGAACGAGTCCTCCGCCAGCATCGGCATCACGACGCGCTCCATGCCGGCGGCGTCGATCACGCGGACCGTAGCCTGCCCGATGCTGCCCTTGACCAGCGCCCCCTCGCGCTCCAGGATCGGCTCCATCTTCTCGAAGTCCCGCGGCATCCTGTCCGAGTGCCTCCGGGACGGCACTGCGATCCTCCGTCCCTCGCAGTCCACCGTGTAGAGCATCTCGAAGCGCACGAACAGCCAGGGCACGCAGGCCATCTCCTCGAGGGCATGGAAGGTTGTGTTCACGCGGAGGTCGACGCCGAGGAAGGCGATCTTCCCCCCGCACCTGATCAGGCGCTGGTAGGGCGACTTGCTGCCGCAGGGCGTCACCTGCGTCTCATGCCCGAGCAGCAACTCCTCCCGCATCGGGCCGATGGCGGCGCACGAGTGCGTCGGATGCAGCCCGCGCAGGGCCTCCGGACGGCGGCGGAACGTCTCCGGGATGACGCCCACGCAGCCGGGCGTCGCGCGCACGTCGAAGACGGGGCTGCCCGCCCGGATCCTGTCCCACGTATGGGTCGGCACCGCAACCGTGCCCTCAGGACCCACGGCATCCACCAGGGCGTCTATGACGGCGTCCGCACCGCCCACGACGTGGCCGAAGCTGCTCAGCGAGCTGTGGACAAGCAGCACGTCGCCCTGGCGCACGCCGAGCGCACGCAGGCCCTCGACGATGGCCACCCGAGTCACCTCGACCTGTGCGGTCATGGCCGGCCTCACCCAAGAAGAACCCGGCAGGGCACGGCAGCCGGGCGGAGGCAGTATACGGCCTGGCGGGCGCGGTGTCACCGTGATACGGCGGCACCCGCCGTCCGCCGTGTTGCGGCCCACGGGCAACACTGGTATCTTATAGGGTCGGGCATTTCCTTCGGGCAGCGCGCGTCCTCCAGCTTCCGGCACACTTAGAGCCTCTAACAGAATGACCCGTGGCCGCGACGGAGCGGATTTCGCCGCAG
>CAZFSS010000006.1:0-183820 GCA_964521715.1 uncultured candidatus Brocadiaceae bacterium
TGCTTGCACCCACCGCCACCTCGTACGGCTCGTCACTGACCGAGAAGCCCTTCTCATCGCTTCCGTAGACGCGGTAGCTGACCGGACGTCGATCGTTCAGGCAGGAGGCGAGTAGCTGGGCGGTGTATCGGAGCTATGCACTTGGAGGAAAGCGAAGACGGCCAGCTCAAATACGCGTGACGCCAGCTCTGAAACAGCCCAGCGCGTGGAGAACACCGACGCTCAGAGCGACTGCGCGAAGCCGTCTACGCGGCTGATACAGGAGCTGGTACAGCCGTGTTGCGATGCGAAGTAGACGCGGCAACAACCTGCTCGATGCTGAGGCAGCGGCCCCCTCGGGTCAATCATGGCAAGTGCATATATGCCAAAAGGATACGACGAAAGCACACGTTTCAGACAGGGGCAAAGCCCCCTGGCATCCGCCGGACAGGTCTTCCTCAAGGGGTCTCTTTGCAGGCGACACCATGGCCGCTTGAGGACGATGGTCTTGCGTCTAGGAATGATCCACTGCCGTCTTCCCAAGCTAAAACGAGCGAGTAGTAAGCGCTATAGTAACCTGTGGGACGCAGTTGTGATCTGACCGCACCTCCCCCAAATCGTGGTTTTCTCCCTCCGCCGGCGCCATGATCTAGCCTCCCGGCGTCCGCCATCCGGCGGGCGCGTCCCTCGCCCTGTTGTCCTGGCTGCCATCACTGAAGCCTGACGGGCCCTCAGGCCAGATAGGAACCGGCCGCCAGGGAATTCGCTCTTTGACTTCCCTGTTAGGCTGAGCCATACCCTCCCAGACGCGCCTGAAGTTGCTGACCGGTCGCTCAACCATTGAGCCGCCCGGTCAGCCGGGCGGCTCTCTTTCCTCTTAGTGAAAGGAGCTGCCCAATGACCGCGCTCTGCGAAGCCGACCGAAAGGAAGTGCAGGATCAGTTTGTTGAGATGCTGCCGGAAATCGAGCGGAGAGCAAGGTTGACACTCCGTCATCATGATCCCGAAGCCCGAGAGGAGTTCACTGCGGAGGTCGTCGGCCTGTGTTGGTTGAACTACTTGCACTGTGTTGCCGAGGGAAAGACGGTCAGTTCCAGCAGCTTGGCCCATTACGGCCTACTGGGCGTCAGAAGCGGGCGCGGCGTCTGTGGCGAGGACTCCAGGGACGTCATGGCCAGGAAGGCGCAGATCCTCGGCCGAGCGACAGTGGAAAGCCTGGATGCCATTCCTATTGCCGCCCCCGAAGATCTCACCGACTCGGCCCATGATTCCGGATGGTGGGACCGGTCTGAGGTCCTGGAAGACAAGCGCATCTGGCTCCGCCCCTTCGAACGCGTCAGAATCAAGCACGATTACGGGCAGTTCTTGAAGCTAGGCGAAGTCACTCCTCAAGAGACAGCAGCTTTCAATCTCTTGGCGGAGGGCCATCGCACGGGAGAAGCCGCCGAAAAGCTCGACGTGTCTGCCGGTCGGGTCTGTCAGATCAAAACGTCGATCGCCGAGAAGCTCGTCGACTTCCTCGGGCCCGATGCCGATCCGAACTGTCGTGCCCTGAGCACCTCCGGCGCCAGGCCGGACTAGGTCACACCCAGCATCGGGGGCGGAGCATGAGGTAATGCAACAACACCCGAGCTTTCCGGTCCTTCTGGCTCAAGAGGAGATCAGGCACATGAGGACACAACGGTGGCGGTACGCCGTTCTAGCTGTGGTAGCCTTGCTGGCCAGGATCCTCGCGGTGCGCGAGGAGCAGGTCGCCAGGCTCGAAGAGCGGCGCGAACGTTTGAAGAAGACGAGCTTGGGGACATGCTAGGCCTCAGAACAGGCAGACATTGAGACGAGGCCATCTTGGAGACGGGTTGTGGTCCGACCCGTGAAAGCAAGCGGCCCAGAAGCCAAACAGGAGCCGCAGGACTCCCCTGCTGGCCCGGAGAAGGGGGCCGTCAGAGCACAAGGAGGTGATAGCCATGGAGGTTGAGTTCTTCGATACGGCCGAGGCGGCAGCGGAGGCCCTCACCGAGGCCATGAAGGCGGCCGACGCCCGGGTTGTTCACTGGCAGGCCCAGGTGAAGCCTGGTGACTGCTTCGTGAGCGACTCGGGCGTTGCGGAGCACCCAGGAATCGCCCCCGTCGCGCTCAGGGCGAACGTCGCTTGGGATCAGTACTTCCGCTCCCTCGCGCGGCGACCAGGGGGACCACGACCCCGAGCCCGGGTCCCGCCGCGGCTCCTCCAGTCCGATCACGTCCGCGTGCAGCCGCTCGCGCAGGTCGTCTTCCGGAAAGCCCAGCATCTGGTGGGGGTCGTAAAGGTAGATTCGCCGGGCCTCCAGCCCCAGGGACCGCCGAAGTTCGGCCAGCGCAAAGACGTGGATGCCGGTCGAACGCATCCCGGCAAGGTCAATGGGAACGCGGTCGGGTTCCTCGAACCGCAGGGCCGCCTCTACGCGTTCCCGGCTGTTCATGTCCTGTCCCCGGTCGAGGCACCCCGACGATGGAGTCGGCCCCATTCGCCTGGCTGATCTGCGCGCTTGCTTCTGCCAGGGCCTGTCAGTTTACGTACGTTCGCGGCACGCGCCGCCCTATGCCGGTGAGTACCTCATGAGTGATTGTGTCCAGGGTCTGCGCCATCTCCTCAGCCGGCAGGTACCCTGAGTCCTTCTTGCCCAGGATGAGGACCTCGTCGCCCTTTTCGACGGCCGACACTTCGCTCACGTCAACCATGAACATGTCCATGCACACGCGGCCGACCACCGGGGCTTGCTGTCCGCGAATAAGCACGTGAAAACGGTTGGACAGGTCCCGCCGGTAGCCGTCCGCGTAGCCCATGGGGATGGTGGCTATCTTGCGTGCTCTGTCCGTGACGTAAGTGGCGCCATAACTGACCGGCGTTCCGGCCGGCAGCGTCTTGAGCTTTGTTATCCGGCTGACGACGGTCATTGCGGGCCGCAGATCGTCTCCCAGGTGTGGCGCGGGTCTCAGACCGTAAACCATTATGCCCGGCCTGACCATGTCCAGATGTGATTCCGGCATGGATAGCACGGCGGCGCTGTTGGCCATGTGGGTCAGCTCGAAGGCGAAGCCGTGCTGTTCAAGCTCGGCGACCGCCGCGCCGAACCGCTCAAGCTGACGTCGCGCGAAGGTCTGCTCCGGTTCGTCGCTGGTGGCGAAGTGGCTGTACACCCCTTCGACTTCAATATGACGATGGCCTGCCACGCGCTGCATGAAGCGGACCGCATCTTCTGGCTGTACGCCCAGCCTGCTCATGCCGGTGTCAATCTTCAGGTGCACTCGGGCCCGGCGTCCGTAGAGGGCTGCGGCCCTGTCCAGGTGGGGCAGGATCGCGTCGTCGTCCACAGTCTGTGTGAGGCCGAAGTTGGCTACGGCTTCGGCCTGGGCCGGGATGATGGTTCCGAGCACAAGTATCGGCACGTCCGGGAAACGCTGCCGAAGCGCCGCGCCTTCCTCCGGAAAGGCCACGCACAGCATCGTGCTGCCCGCGTCGAGGACGGCCTGCGCAACTTGGAGGGCACCGTGGCCGTAGCCGTCCGCCTTGACTACGGCAGCGATGCGGCAGCCCGGCCCCACGTGCTGGCGGGCGACGCCGATGTTGTGCCTTACGGCACCAAGATCCACTATGGCCCTGGTCGGTCTGTCGGACATGGCGATCCTGCCGGCGGCGTGATCTGCGCCGCAACCTACGAAGTGCAAGGGTATTATAGCCCCATCAACCGGGGAAAGCAGCCGGCTCACCCAGCTTCCCCAGGTCCCGATGCGCCCGGATGAAAGCCTCCTGTGCGACATCCTCCGCTAGATGGAAGTCCCCGAGGATTGCACAGGCGTATCCGTAGGCCATGTCCTGGAAGCAGGTGCTTGCCCTCCGGGCCGAGAAGGAGGACCTCCTTGACACGGTCTGGCTCGCCACGTCGTGCAGCCAGGTAGAGGAGCTGTGGGAGCAAGTCAACGCGCTCCCGGAGATGAAGCCGACGGTGCTCGAGGAGAAGGCGCTGCAGCCCACGCCGGTGGAGCCGGAATAAGCTGGCCGGCGCGGTTCCGTGTTGCATGAGGCGCTCGGGATGACCGGGCCCCTGTCTTCCTCCTCGGCAAGAAGCAACTCGCAGGCCACTGTTGCAGAACCAGGACTCGACGGCCTGGCCTCTCTCACCCTCAGGCGCCTGTCCCCGGCCGAACCTTGCCCTGGAGCCAACGGACCGCCGTCTCGACGTAGGTCGCCACCTGTTTGGGTCCCTCGGGCCAGTGGTGCGCGCCACTGAGCAGCAGGAAAGTGGCGTCCTTGCCGGCTTCCCTGAGCGCCACGAAGAACTGTCTGGCGCTGGGCACCTCTTCGTCCTTTGAACCCATCATGATGAGGACGGGGCACGCGATTCGCTCGACTCCGCGCATGGGGGACGCGTCGAAGTAGCGGTGCGGGCTTTCCCACGGCGCACCCCCAAAGGTCTTCCGCATCCCGAGGTTTGGCCGACCCTCCATGCCGTAGATCATTCCATAGTCGCCGCCAGCACCCGTCACCACAGCGGCCGAGAACACCTCCGGATAGGACATGAGTATCTCCCAGGTGATGCCTCCGCCGGTGCTCTGCCCGAACGAGACAACGGGCGCGCAGCTACCAAACTCCTGCTTCAACGAGCGTATCCCCGAGACGACGTCGGCTGCCATGCCCGCGTGGAGGAAGTGATCCCTGACGTGCTCGAGGCCTGCCAGCCCCGTCAGCCGGTGCGAGGGGATGAACACCCGGAAGCCCTGTTGCGCGATCGATTGGAGAAGGAAGCCGCAGTTGGTAGTCTCGGGCTCGAGGTCGACGATCGCCCAGCCCCGTTCGCTTACGCACGTCCACACAAGGATGGGGGCGTCCTCTGAGCGGCCACCAGGCGGATCGATGACGATCCCGTCGAACTCCAGGCCGTCCTCTGTCGTCCAACTATGCGTCCAGACCGACGGAAGGTCAAGTTCGGTCAGCACCTGTGAGCAAGAGGTAATGCATCGCTGCTCGCCGCCTCCGACCGAGCAGAGCCAGATCTCGCCAAGGCTCGAGAAGGAGCGTGCGAATACTGCGATCCAGTTCCCGTCTGGCGACACCACGGGGGCCGAGCTGTAGTAGCCTTCGGGAGTCACGCGCCGCAGGTTGCCACCGTCGGCCGAGATCGCCACGCAAGGCTGATCGATGTGGCGGGCTGACCGGAAGTACAGTGCCTTGCCGTCCGGGGCCCAGGATGCACGGTACGTCGCCAGGACGTCCTCGCACGTCCAGACCAGTCGGCCTGCACGCACGTCGTAAACGGCGAGGTGCCCGAACGGGTCGTACGTCTCCCGGCCTCCGGGATTGACGAGCAGGGCCAGGTAGCACCCACACGGAGACCAGGACACACAGGAGGCCGTGGTGCCCTTATCCAGGTTGACAGGTGCACAGCGGCATTCGGCCCTTCGCCATAGGTCTACACCGCGGTCGTAGGGGCCGGGATCGCCCCAGAAGACATCCCACATGACGGCCAAGATCCGGCCGTCCGGTGACCACGAGAAAGAAACCTCGGCACCGGGGCGCAACGTCTCGACCGCGAGATCGCGCCCGGTGGCGAAGTCGTGAACCCTTACCTCCGGGGCGTCGGGGAAGTAGCCGATCTGCCCCAATCCGGCTGGGAGGTCCATCAGCCTATCCCGGTTCGCCGAGAGGTGCGTATAAGCCAAAAGGCAGCCGTCCGGAGAGAGCGCCCAGGGGGTGCCGGGCGACCATGAAGCGGGGGCGAACTCCTCGATGTTGCTGCCGTCGGGCCGTGCGCACAACAGCTTTGGCCTCTCCCCGTCGTCTGCGTACCAGAACGCCCGCTTGCCGGCACGATCCCACTGCGGGGCGCGACCGTGGCCCACAGCCCTTGCCCGTTCGCCAACACGACCGCCGACGCAGACATTGCCGCCACGGACAAGGGCAAGCCAGCCGCCATCGGGCGACCAGACGGCATCGCTCCCCTGGAACCTGCCGATAGCGCCGCCGCCCTGAAGGTCGAAGATGACAGTGTCGGGCCCGTCCTCGTACCGAAGCAGCCTCCCGTCCGGCCCGAAAACGGGGTGGATGGCGCCGCGCGGCATGTTCGCCGCTGTCAACAGGGTCAAGGCGTGCATTTGTCAGTTCCCCCGAGAGTGCCCGCCACAGGAAAGACTCCTAGGCGGGCGCGAGGCCAGCACAGAGCGATCTCGGCGCGTGGTTGTATTCCGTCAGAGCAGTGTTCTCAACCCGCTCCTGGCCGAAGCAAGCCTGTCGCCTGGTCTCGCATTGCTCGAAAGGGTTCAGCCTGTCAAACCATGCCGTGTTCGGCCCTTCGCCAGGCAAGTCATGTCTGATCATCCCGGCTTCCTTGCCGCTTGGACCACAGTATCGGTCAGCTTCGGTGCCAGGCAGCGGGAACCATGCATGCTCGCACAGCCCTGCGCCAAATCCCCGAACGTCACTCATCGTAAGTATCGCTGTGTGCCCTGTCAATGACGTCGACCGGCTTCACTTTCTCGCCTTCTGCATCGCCGACAGCTTCATCCGATCGGACTTCCGTAGCGCCTTCCCTTCTGCACCTACGCGCTCCACGCCTTGCATGGAAGCCGCGCCGCCGGGGTGGAACAGGAGAGGGGCCAGAGCACGAGGCGCTGAAGAGGAGGATTTGCGGAGATCCCGCCGGCGTTCTAGGGGAACCCGGGCTTGAGGCCGTTGAGATGGAGTACGAGTTTGTTACAAATGACAGAGCAGATCTGGTCCTCGAGGACCGGTTCGGGCGCTATGTTGGGGTGGAAGTAGAGGTCGATGTGGTGGCTGGGGACCTTTGCGGCGTGCTGCAGAGCGTGAAATACAGCCGCATGTATGCGGTGGCCTGCAGCCGCGATTTCGAGGAAGTGCGAGCGTTCCTGGTCGCACACACTATTCCGGCCGAGGTCAAACAGGTTTGTCGTCGCTACGAAGTAGAGTTCTTTGAGGTGCCAAGGTGACCCAACGAGCTCGTCCGTGCCTGAGAACCTGCGTCAAGCAGGACAGAACAGGAAACCCCAGACGACCACCGGGGCACGCGATGGTTTGTACGATACTGGAGCCACGGGCGCTGAGCTGATCGGTCGCGCCCTGGCCGTTGCCGGGACCGGCGTCGTGTCAGGTTCGCTCAAACAGGAAGTCGAGCAGAACGCCCGGGCTCGAGAAGTCGGGCACGATCAGGTGTGCTCCGGCCTTGACTAGGCGGGTACGTTTCTGCCGATTCAGTCCGTAGCGACGCACCTCGTCGCTGGCTACCCCCACGGCCAAACCGCCGTTCTTCCGACACTCGCGCAGCTCGACCGGCCCATCGCCGCAAACGACCAGCTCGGGGCCGGCCAGGTTGTTGTCCCGGATGATCTCTTCGATGACCATCTTCTTTGAGTAGCGACTCACGTCCCCGACAGCCCCGTAGATGCCGCCGCTGAAAAGCTGCGCCACGCCCAGTGCGCTTGCCTCCCTTTCCACGTGTTCCCGGTCAGTGCCGCTGGCCAGATACAGCCGGACCCCCTTGCCCGCAAGTGACCGCAGCAGCTCGACGGCGCCCTTGATCGAGACGTCCGGGACATTGAGCTCTCCGCGTTGGAGCCTCTCAATTCTGTCGTCGACCATCGGCATCAGTGCCTGGTCGTAGACCCGCTTGTATGCGTGTTTGTCCTTCACCTGGTCTTCGGGGACGACCCCGAATTCCCTGACCAATTCCACCAAGTGCTCCATCTGCAGGATGGTCTGGATGCCGGTGGACTTGCTGATGTACTCGCGGACGCGCTCCCGCACCTGGCGGAATAGGTTTTCCTCCGCCTTCTCGTATTGCCCTCCCAGGATAGCCCGCACCATTACCTGCTCCATCACGGGTTCCCATCCCTCCCGCAGGACGCTGACCGTGCCGTCGAAATCGAACAGCGCATGTTCTACCTTCGCACGCGGTATCTGGTCGGCCGGATAGCAAAGCTCGATGTGGGTATCCCGCCAGTAGCGAGCGCGCCGAACGTCCTCCGCGAGTTCGGGCTGGTAGATGAAATCGGGGGCGGCCGCCAGCTGGAGGATCTCCTCGGGACAGGCAGTCCCGGTTCGGAAAAGCTTCTGCACAGTCACAGCCGCCGCGTAGTTGGCGAACTCAGCGGCCTCCGGCGCTTTCACGCCCGCCGCCAGGCTCAGGGCGAGAGCACTCGTCGCCGTATCCCCCGCACCAACCGGATCAAGGCTCTTCACCAGGTGGATGCCGGGCACCGCGTGGACCCCTTCTGCATCCACCACAAGCATGCCCCGTTCTCCACGGGTGACACACACCGGCTTGCCGGACTGCCTGTACAGGGCCTCTGCGCAACGCCGCACCTGTTCGACCGGGAACACGTCCCCCGGACTCGCCTCCACGCCCGTGAGCCGCGCGGCTTCCACTTCGTTGGTCTTCCGGATGACCCGGTCAAAGCGGTGGCTGTAGTGCCTGGAGTCAACGATTATGACCTGCCGGTCATGGGCTTCGAAAAGCGCATTCGCTTCCCGGATGAATTCTTCGCTGTCCAGACTGCCGGGCACTTGCTGGTTAAGCACCACGGCGTCGCAGTGCTGCAGGGCATCTCGGACATGGTCCAGGAGTCGGCGGTTCGTCCGGGAGCTGCGCCGATTGTGAGCACCGAAATCGATACGGACCTGTTCCTCGCGATCCAGATAACGCTTGGCAAAGGTCACCGTGTCGAAATCCTTTTCCTGCACCACGAGGCCGCCCGTATCGGCTCCGGCCACGTTCAACTGACGGGTCAGCTCCCGTCCAAAGACATCGTCTCCCGCCACCCCGATCGTGAGGACCGACCGGGGCCGGAGGGCGAGCATGTTGGCAACCACATTCGAGGCACCCCCGAGGGAGTACTGCTGCTGCTGGACAGCCTGGGCCCGCAGCCCGGTCTCGACAGAAACCTCTGCCCCCTGGGGGTCCAGGATCCAGTAGGCGTCCAGGGCGAAATCGCCGCAGACGGCCACATCGACTCCTTCGATCGCTGCCAGTATCTCTTTCAGACGGGCGGTGTTCATGGGTTGCACTTTTCCCGTGTACCTCGCTTCGTTGGCTGCCTTGCGCCCCGCTGATGCCGGCGCAGATCGCTGGGCCTCTGGAGGCGCCTCCGTGAGTTCAGCACCGCTCGGCAAGGGCGCGCAGTCGCTTTGTGGTTTCGATCATTGAGCGCACGGTGTGGTAGGAGATCTTCCAGGCGTGTCCAAGCGCCCGATCGATCGGGTTGCCCTCCCGGTCGAGCCTTTCGTACCACTCGCCCCCCGCTTCCATGGCCACAAAGTGGTCAAAGACGAAGTCGTAAACGTTCCGGAACGCCTGCCAGTACCGCGGCTCCCCCAGGAGGGAGTAGGCGTCGAGCATCCCTACCAGCGCCTCGGCGTGCTGCCAGAACTGCTTCTCTGTCAGGCGTGTGGGGCCACCCATGGGGGTCTCGGCGTAGACGCCGCCACACTCCCAATCGATCCCGTATTCCACACAGTGGTCGCATATCCTTCGGACCGTCCCTGCGTAACCTTCCCGAGGCCTGTGCAACACATCCATCGCGTGGAGCAAGAGCCACGCGAACTCCACGTTGTGTCCGGGCGAGGTGTGATCCAGGGGCCGGCTTCTCCCATCCTCCGGCTCGGCGTCGCGGCCCCATTCGACATCGAAATCAATCGCCGGCAAGGGCTCGAAATCCAGGCCGAACTGCATGTACCCGGTGCCGGTTTCGGGCTCGATCATGCGATCGGTGATCAGGCCTATCACTTCCTCCAGCCGACGCCGATGCGTTGCCTCACCTGTCATCTCGTAGAGCCGGGTGAGGGCCTCCATCATGTGCATGTGCACATCCATGGACTTGCGGTCGCCTCCTGCGGGCCCCGGGCCGGCCGGCTGCCAGTTCTCATCCATGATCTCCAGGAAGCCGCCATATCGGCTGTCGGCCATGTTCTCCATCACAGTGGAGTAAGTGTTCAGTGCGGCTTCGCGGCCTCGCTGATCTCCGGTGGCCAGGAAGTGCTCGCTGAAGGCATACATGGCGAAGCACTGGCCGTAGCCGATCTTGTCCCTCACCAACGGGCGGCCCTCGCGGTCGGCGATCCAGTACCAACCTCCGCGTCCCTGGTCCCAGTAATGGTCGAGGATGAAGTCGGCACCTGTCCGGGCCAGTTCGCCGCACCGTCCCCCGCCGTAGCCCGCGCGGTGGGCGCCAGCCATGGTGTAAAGCATACGTATCTGCATGAGGAATGTCTTCGTGGTCTCGCCCGTCGGTCGCCCGAATTCATCGAAGTAGGTCAGGAAACCTCCGCATTCTGCATCGGGGGAACGCTCGACCCAGAATGGGAGCAGCACATCCGTCAGATAGCTCTCCGTCCGCTCCATCAACCGTTGTACCTCTCCCGCCGATGGACCTTCTGCAGTCATGCTGCCTCCCTGCTGGCGATAGGCGCACTGATCCAGGCCTCGAACTCGATGGCGCTATCTTAATCGGCCGACCTCCACTCATCAACGAGGCGCGGCAGAAACGCCGCGGGGAGGCGTCAACACAAGAGGCCATTCAACATGCCAGACGGCCCCCTACGCTCCTCAACGGGGTCGCGGCATCCGGTGACGCGGGGTAGGTGGAGGACTGCCTCTTGGATGTCGGGGGCGAGATGAAGCAGGTTCATGATCTGGGTCAGCCGGGCACGGCTCACGTGCCCCAGGCCGGCCAGTTCAGCGTGGTCGGCGACCTCCACACACTCGGCCCGGCCTCACGCTGCCTCGCACCGGCATCTACACCGCGTAGCCCACAGTCTGGGCGTAGAGGACGCGCTGCTCGGGCCGCAGGTGAAGCGCCTCGGTGAGGCCCGGTTTGTCGCAGTTGTGGAACCATGCCGCCAGGCCTTGGGAGGCTGCGAAGAGGTAGACGTTCCCAGCGATGAGCCCCGTAGCGACATTGTAGTAGGACTTCTGGACTTCCGGGTCCCTGAGCCCCGGCTCCTGGAAGCCGGCCTTGGCGAACCGGGCAACATCAACGACGAAGATGATCCTGACGGGGGCCTTGTCGCCGCGGCCACGATTGCCGGCCAGCCCGCGCAAGTCGCCCGCGACGACGGGCGTAAGCCGGTGCGCCGCTGCGTCGTAGAGGTAGACGCCCTCAGGCAGCGCCACGTAAAGGTCGATTTCCTGCGCATTGCTGGCCGAGGCGGCGGTGCGGCCGAGTTGCCCGAACCGCCCCTGCTCCCGGTTCACGCCGAAGGCGGCCCACAGCAGGTTGGACAGGACCTGCAACGGGAGGCGGTCCTCCTTGATGCTGCGGATCGTGCGCCGTTCCTTGAGCGCGGCCAGGACGGACTTTCCACCCTCGGTCTCGGGCTTGGGCAGCACGATGGGCTGGAGATCGCCGGCGGTGCGGCCAGGGCCGCCCCCGGATCCGGTGGCGCTCGTCTCGTCGCCAGCGGCCATGGCCGGGCCTGAAGCCTGTGCAGCCAGGAACGTCGCCGGCACGGCCTTCAAGAACTTACGGCGGTTCATCGGGGTCTCCTTCGGTTACTTGACCGCGTCCAGTTTCACGACCGGCCCATCCTTCATCTCGCCGCTTTGGCAGACGGCGGTCAATACGTGCGGCGGGTGGCGGGCGACAAGCACCACACCCAGGTCCTACTTACGCCACCGCCTGACGGATGTCAAGTCCCCGTGGTCCCTGCAAGTTTCTCCTCTTGAGTGAGTCCGGCTGGAGGAGAAGGCCTTTGACGCACACCAGCATACATGGCGAGCCGCGTCGCGGCGGGAGACCGCGGCGCAGGCCGGTTCCGAGGGGATCATAGTGGTGCGTTGGAGGAAGACGTTCTTGAGTGAGCCAGGCTGCCCCATCTCGCCCTCTGCTTGCACCAGTCGAGGACGGCGCAGATGGGGCGGATGAGACGCTCGGGGATGGGCGCGCCGACTCAGCCGACCGAAGCAGCTACGCCGCCGAAGGTGGCCGGGGCCGTCGGCGTTATGTGCGTGAACTTCGTCGAGTCGATGACGTAGTAGCTGCCACTGTCTGCGTGGATCGTGTCCGTGTCGCCGTCCGTCGAATCCTCGCTGATCTGACCGCCCACGTAGACCACCGAGAGGCTCCCCGCCTGGACCGTGCTGTTCGTGAAGCTGCCCAGGGCGAACGGGCTCGACAGGAGCCCCCCGACCTCGAATCGGCTCCCCGTCGCGTTGCCGCCGACGTAGACGCTCGACAGCCGACCGCGGTTGGCCATGGCGGCGAGTTGCGGCGGACGGCATGTGACGTCATAATGTACCTTTCAGCGGTTTCGCCTGTTTGATGCCCCCCAGCCGCGAGCGCCGAACGGGCCGGCCGCCGCGTCACGGGAGTCTCTACTACTTGGCGGGAGGTTCGCACATGCGTTGCAAGTCCACGGCTGCGGCGTTCGTGACTGTCTGTCTCTGCGTGCTAGGCATAGCCGCGCGCAATGCAAAGGGCGAAGACGCGGCGGCCCCGCAGGGCGCAGCGGCGCCTTACGTGCATTTGTTCGACACGGGAGTGGCTCTGCCGGCACCTCTGCCGCGGGAGGCGTTTGCCCCGACGGGTGGATGGACGGAGCTGGGCGAGGCTGAAGCGGACCACAGGTTTGCGGGCGATGCAGTCGTAGTTAACGACAAGTTGGCGGTCGTGCTGCGTGCCAGCGGGCCAGGCCTCGAGGTCTACTCGATGGGCGGCGGCTCAGGTCCCCAGATGCGCGCCGTGCTCGCCCCGGACGCTCCTGGGCCTCTGGCAGGCCTTTCGGCAGTGAGAGCGACGAAGGTCAGCCCGGAGGCCGTCGCCCTCGAGGCGGCCTACCACGTCGAGGGAGGAGGAGACGTGGCGCTGAGTCTCGAGATAAAGATGGGAGAGCCTCAGGTGAGGACCGAGCCGCGCGGGGGCCTGAAGGCCTTGCTCGTGAAGGCGCCCTGCCGGCTGGCCGTCCTGCCGGACTTCTTCGCTGACGATATCGTGATCGACGCCGCCCAACTTAGCGTGGCGGAGGCAGAACTGCCCGCCGAGAACATGCTGCTACAGATGATGCCCGATCGGGAAGCCATCGTCATGGCCGTCTGGAACACCAGTAACCAGGACGTTCAGGTGGACCTCTCAGGCCAGGGCGAGCGCCGCATGTTCACTTCCGCCCGCATCTACTACGGAGAGGACCCGGGAATCTGGGTGGCCGTCCTGGACGCCCCCGGCGTCTGGCACATGCGGGACGTGGTCGCCGACGAGGCCGGCGAGGTGATCCGTTTGGACTGGCGGGCTCCCTGGCCCGCCCACTGGCGGACGGACTGGACCCGGAACGACGGCCTCGTTGACAGTTGGGAGATGCTCGCGCAGAACCCGGACGGTTCATACCTGAAGCCGAACTGGTTCGGCAGCCGCGAAAGCGTGCCCGCCGACCGGCAGAGGTGGACCACCGTGCTGGGAAACTTCAGCTACCCTTGCTGGGTGGAGCAGGCTGGGCAGGGCTATCTCCAGCCCCTGACCCAGCCGGGAGAATGGAACACGCGTCAGGTCATCCAATTTCGGGGACCCGCTTTGATCTATCCCATGAACCGCATCTCGACCACGCCGCTCGATGTTTTCACGGTCCTGGACGTCGTTCGCACAACGCTCGGAGTCGGGCCCTGTCAGTACATCCTGGACACCGAAGCGGGCAAGTCCACTAACAAAGGCCTGGCCACCTGCGCCGTCAAGGAGCGGCTGGACGGCATATACGCTGCAGGCACGCAGAAAGAGCGCAGGGCGCAAGTGGAGAAGGGCCTCGATGACGTCCTGACGTTCATCAAGTTCATCCGCAGCCGGATAGACACGTACGTGGAGTTCGGGCACGGCGTTCTGGATTACGTGGCTGAGCAGAAGGTGGCCCATCCGGAGCTGGCCGGTCCGCTGTCCGAACTGGAGAAACTGGCGAAGACAATCGACGCCCGAGTCGCCGCGCGGCGGGAGCTCATCAAGACGCCGGAGTATGCCGCCCAACTGGCCGAGGAATTCCGCCAGACCGTGCTTGACAAAGACGACCCCGACGCCCTGGCCAGGTGCCAGAGGATCACCGCGGCGTGGGTCGAGATAGGCGGCAACCAGGACCACCTGGCTGGAGAGTGCCGCTGGGCGGTCAAGTTCCTGCGCCAGCGTGCCGGCCTGCTGATGGCCGAGGACCCGCGGGTCACTGAGGTCTGCCACGAGATCCGGAGCCGGGCGCAGGTGGCCATGGAGAGTCCCGCCGGCCACGAAGCCATCCACCACTGAAACCGCGCCTGCACGAGGCGTTGCTTGTCCCTGGCGGCCCCTGTCAAGGGCGCCCAGGCCCCGATTGGGGGCTTCTCAGACGGAGACTAGCGGCCTGTTCAACAAGCAACCTTGCGTTCTGCAGCCGGTGTCATGTGCGGACTGATACGTAGGGGCACGGCGCGCCGTGCCCCTACAGGGCCGCGGCCGCTGTCGAGCGGTAGGTGCGAAAATGCAAGACGACTTCCTTGACAGCCCACTAGTATCGCGTCCCGGAGATACATTCGGTATGTCCAAGCGCTCCACAAGGCCTATCATGGCCTTTCAGGCCAATCTCAGCCAGATCGGGTGTGGCCGACTTATGTCCGTTATTTGCGGGACGGCACACTAGCGACCGGCTGCCCGTCGATGGTCAACGTACCCCCGGGGTGGAGCCCCGCAAACAGGAAGTGCACGTGCCGGGCCACGCTGTCGGGGAAGGTCGCCGACATGCACCGCAGCACGTCGAACATCCTCGAGCCACCCCTCCCCGCTTCGGGGTCGACCCAAGTGAGCCTGATCACGACGGCGAAGTCCCTTTGGTCACCTTCGAAGACTGGGTAGTCAGAAAGGTCGCTGCCCCCTAACGCGTTGCCTGCCTCCGTCACGACGAACCCCATGCACGGCACGACCTCCCCTCCTCTGTCACGAGCGTCACGTCCTCTGCAGAGAGGGTGCCGGGCCTCGACCAGACGACCGATGGTTCCGTCCTGTCCCGCAGTTCCGGCACGGAGCACCGCTCGTCTCCCTGCACGAGAGTCTGCTGCACCGTGCGCGTGTGCACTTCAGCCGACCCGGGCGCGGACGTCATCGAACCAGTGGTCATGGTCGCGATCGACCCAGCCCGCCCACGTCTCGTCCCTCGCGAAGGACCTGCCCTCATCGGCATGGATCTCGTCGGTGTCCCCGTCAGTGCCGTCCTCGCTGAGCGCGCCGCCCACGTAGACCACCGAGAGGCTCCCCGCCTGAACGCTGCTGTTCGCGAAGTTGCCCTGCGCCACCAGGCTCGACAGGAGCCTCTCGACCTCGAACCGGCTCCCCGTGGCGTTCCCGCCCACGTAGGCGCTGGAGAGCCGGCCGGCCGACGGGCCCGTGCCGTTCACGTCCACCCAGACGTTCTGCATCCCGCCGCCCACGGCCAGAAGGCTCCACAGGTTCCCGTTGGCGACACAGATGTCCGGCTCGACGTGCCAGTCGGGCAGCGTCGCCACCCGTTGCCTGGTCTCACCGAAGAAGCGCTCGATGTCGAAGCCCGACCAGTCATCGGGTGCTGTCGGCATAGTCACTCTGAGGTCCTGCTGCAAAACCGCATCCATACAAGGGTTCAGGACGGGGTCATCACCCAGGATCCGCACGGTGAAGCGGTTGCCGGCTGACACTCGTTGAAGCGCAACAGGCACGAGCACCAGCGGAGCCTGGAGGACACGTTCGGGTTGGTCCGAGCGCCGCCAGTGCAGCATGCCGAAGGCGAGGAACAGCACGTTGACACCTGTCTCATCCAGAGCCGACTGCGCGTAGTGCGCCGTGCGGAGCAGGCTCACCTGGAGGCCCCGCGTCGTCAGGTCCGTCTGCAAGAACCGGTCCGTGTAACGGCCGGCCAGAGGGCCCTCACCTTCCAGGGCGGTGGCTGCAGGCGGTAGTTCGAACGTTGGAGCCTCTTCGTCGTTTTCGGCGCCGGCGGCCTCTGGCCGGCCTTCATCCTCTTGTGAATCCGAGTAGCGTTCCTGCCCCTTCAGCAGCTCGTGCTCCTCCCGCGCCAGGAAGGAGACCGTGCGTTCCTCGCTAACGAGCAAGCGCCACACTTCCGCGGGGATCTCATGCACGATGCGGATGGATGTCCTCCTCGTGGGCCTGAAGTTCGTCAACCGATTGCGGAGTGTGAGGTCAATCAGCCTGTCCCGTGCTTGCGCGAGCTCTTTCGCAACTGTCTCCAGCATGCTCGCTCTTGCCCCAAGCTCAGTCGAGACCACCGTCTTGTTACATCCTGGCACTCGCTGAATGCTAAGGCTAAGCAGGAATCTGGTCAAGACGCGTCGGTGGGTGGCAGCAGCCACCTCCTATGCGAAAGGGCATCGGCCTATTCAGCGCCCAGACGCTTGCTGTAGCGGCGCCAACCCCCCACCAGCTAGACATGGTGAGTCTCTCTGATACTCCCGTCAACGCTGTATATCTCCGGCGCTAGTGGCCTGTTCAACAAGCAACCTTGCGTTCTGCAGCCGGTGTCATGTGCGGACTGATACGTAGGGGCACGGCGCGCCGTGCCCCTACAGGGCCGCGGCCGCTATCGAGCGGTAGGTGCGAAAATGCAAGACGACTTCCTTGACAGCCCGCTAGCGTCCGGCCTTCTGCAACTCGGAGAGCTTGATCGGCCGCGGCTTCGCCTTTGGACGGGAGGCCATCCCCGAGAGTACGGCGCCCTGGATGGACGCGGCCGCCGCACATCCCACTACACAGTCGAACCAGTGTTTGTCGGGCTTGTGGGCGGGGAGGTTCCATCGCCACGACCAAGGCCACAGCAGCCAGCAGGCGGACCCGCTCCCTTCCCACAGCCCACATCTGTGCCGCCCCGCAGTAACCGGGACCGACCCCAGGAAACAGTTCACTCTGGGACGGCGGGTAAGTCCTCAACGTTTATCCGTGCTTCCGCCCTCTCCGTAGCCTCCAAGCCTGAGACGAGAGCATTTATGCTTGATGCGTACGTGCAAGCTCTGCCATCGTCCGGGCCCTGTTGGAGAAGGTCCAGGAACACCACAATCGCCTTGCGCCGCGCCTCGCGAGTGACTGCTCCCGAGTCAAGGGACCAACAAAGCCAGTACATTGCCCCCCGTGAGCCATGGTAAGCCGAAAGGGAATTGATCCGCAGCCCAGGCTTGTACGAGTTCTCACGCCGCCAAATCGGCCGAGGAAGCTCACCTACGAGCTCACGGTGCATCCTCGAAAGACAGGTGTCTTCAACACGATCGGCGATCTTCACTCCGAGCAGGTACCAGCAGCAACGATATCGACCACCCGCTATGTCGATGCTCCCGCGCCACCCAAAGACCCTCTCATCTGGCACGAAGAGAACCACGAGGGCGAGCAGGCACAAAACAGCCAGAACGATCAGCCACCATTGCCTCTTCGTCGCCACTGCCTCCCATGATGAGGTCCGGCTCCCGGAGCGAAAGCAGAGCGAGGCCCACGCCCCACATCCCCCTTCAACGCCGGCGACATCCTAGTCAAAGCGGGCCAGGTGCGCAATTGGCGTTATTCCGAGATCGCCCTTCCCTTTCTCTGAGGCTGCCCGGCCTTCGGTCCCTTCTCTGCCATTCCCTACCACGCATCACTGGCAGGGGCAGACCTTCCGACGGACTGGTGTAACATGTCTCGGCGTCTGCGACAGCCCTTGCCGTTCATACGGGAAAGGTCGTGAACAGGTTTCCCGGCTCTCACCAACACGAGCCGCTCAGGCAGATCCTGCGTGCCCGGCCGACTTCCCTGCGGCGTGTGCGTAAGAAGTCGGTTTGAAAAACTCAGGCCGGCCGGTACACTGCTAGGAGGCAAGTGGAATCGTGGTTCTCTCACGGCAAGTGGGGCACTTGGGTCCAGGGAGGCAAGCATGCAACCGGATCTTGACGAAAACGGGCGCGTTGTATACCAGAATAAGGATGGCAGCATCTCGAAGGTCACCCCCAGCACGCGCGTCGAACTCGAGACGCTGGGATTTCCGGTCCCGCACGGCGAGAGCGCGATGATCGTACCAGAGGGTGCTTGAACACGAGTTGGATACCGTTGCCACTTCGGCGACAAGTACGGGGGGTGCGTGAGGAAGTGGGCATCGACGGCCCGAAGTACACGTGGGACCTGTGACACGCTGTGCCCTGTGCGGACGGACGGCAGACTCAGGCGAGCTGGGCCGGGCGGCGTCCAGGTTGAGCCAAGCACTGCCTGCCATGAGGACATCAGGCAACACAGCCGTTTACTCCACGCGATGATGCGCGCACAATCCTCAGTGTGACTGGTAGTCGCCGCGATGCGGCGTGTTCCTTAGCAGGACCCGGCCCGGCGCTGGACAGCTCCGTTGGCTCTGGACGGGAGGGAGAACGCTCATGGGGGAGTCAGGTCGAGGGATAGGCATCTACCACGGCAACCGGTACTACTGGGCGCTCGGCGGCGCGCCGGTGCTGCTGCTGGGCGGGGCACCGCGCGCGGAAGGGCCGAATGACGTCGGCGTCTTCCACCTGCCCAATCTGGTCGAGTATCTGGAGGCGCTGGTCGCGGTCGGCGGCAACTGGACGCGCTGCCTCATGTCCGGGCAGCACAGCAGCAACCGCTGGCCGTTCGCACGCGTGGGTGAGCGCTACGACCTGGACCATTGGAACGAGGAGTACTGGGACCGGTTCGAGCTGTTCCTGCGCGAGTCGAGGGCCAGGGGCATCGTCACGGACTGCGAGTTGTGGGCGACCTTCGACTACTACCGGGACACCTGGGCGGTGAACCCGTTCAACCCCGCGAACAACGTGAACTACTCCGCGGAGAGCACGGGCCTTCCGACCGTCGTCGCCACTGAGCCGCACAAGGCGGAGAACCCCTTCTTCTGGACCGTCCCCGAGGAGCACGACCTGGCCGCGGTGCTGCGTTACCAGCACCGCTTCGTGGATCGGATCCTGTCGCACACGCTGCGCCACGACCACGTGCTCTACTGCATGAACAACGAGACCATGGTGACGCCGAAGTGGGGCGAATACTGGGCCCGGTACGTTCGTAGGAAAGCCGACGAGGCGCGGAGGAAGGTGCATATCACCGAGATGCGCGATCCGAAGGAGATGCGCGATCCCGAGCACCTGCACGTCTTCGATCGGCCCGATCTCTACGACTACCTGGAGATCGCGCAGAACAACGTGAATGTCGGCCGCGCGCACTACGACGGCATCCAGTACGTGCGCAGCCACGTTGCGGACAGGCCCTGCCCGCTCAGCAATGTGAAGATCTACGGGTCCACGTACCTCGGCACGTACCAGGACGGCAAGGAGCGTTTCTGGAGGAACATCATCGGGGGCGCGGCTTCGGCCCGCTTCCACGAGAAGCACCTGGGCTTCAGCGACACGGCGCAACGGATGATCCGAAGCGCCCGAGGGGTCACCGCGGCCTGTGACATCTTTGCGTGCGCGCCGCACCCGGAGCTGCTGCACGCCGACGGCGACAACACCGCCTACTGTCTGGCCCAGCCTGGGACGCAGTACGCCGTCTACTTCACAGACGGCGGCGCCGCGGATCTCGACATCTCGGGCTGCCTGAACGGCGTCAGCCTGCGCTGGTTCGGCATCGACCAGGGAGGGCGGATCGGCCGGCGACAGATGCGAGCGGGCGCCTGCGCACACTTGCAGACACCCGGCCCCGGGCAGTGGGCGGCGGTGCTACGGGCTAGATAGCCGAATGTCTGCGGACATACAGTCGCGACCCTCGTGCGACCGGTCGTAGTGCTCCGAGCCTAGTCTGAGCGCTCTGAAGAGCCGGAAACGGCCGTTGCTCACTGGCGATCCTTCCTCAGAATGGAGGACACCGTCGCGACCACCCACTCAGCGCAGTGCAGTAAGGGAGCAAGCACGAGTAAGAGCAGGAAGATTGGGGATTGCGGATGGCTAATGGCGAAGGATGAGAGGATGAGCAAGAGCAAGAGTAAGACCAAGAGAACGAGGGTGGGACCACGGGAGGGTGGAGGGATCAAGAAACTGCGATTTGCGTTCTTCGGAGCCGGCTACTGGGCACGCTTCCAGATGGCCGGGTGGCGGGAACTGGATGGCGCCGAATGTGTCGCGCTGTTCAACCGGACGCGCACAAAGGGCGAGGCGTTTGCCGAGGACTTCGGCATTCCGAAGGTCTACGACGATCCAGAGGCACTCTTCCGGGGCGAAGAGATCGACTTTGTAGACCTATGCACGAACCCCTTCACCTTGCCGCGCTTCGTCAAGCTATCGGCCGCCCACGGCGTGCCCGTCATCAGCCAGAAGCCGATGGCTCCCTCGGTGGCCATCGGGGAGGAGCTTGTCAGGACGTGCGCGGAGGCGGGCGTCCCCTACTACATCCACGAGAACTGGCGGTGGCAGACTCAACTCAGGCAGTTCAAGTCCGCCCTCGACTCGGGCGACATCGGCACGTCTTTCCGTGCTCGCATCACGCATGTCTCGGGCTATCCCGTTTTCATCAACGAGCCCACGTTGAACGACCTTGAGAACTTTATCCTCACCGACATGGGCACGCATATCCTCGATATCGTTCGCTTCTACTTCGGGGAACCGGAGCGTCTGTACTGCCAGATTCATCAGGTGCATCCGAATATCAAGGGTGAGGACGTGGCCACCGTAATGCTTCTGGCGAACGGCGGGAAGACGACGGTCACGTGCGAAATGGCTTACCCCGAGAACTACTACGAGCACGATGTCTGGCCCCAGTCGCTGGTGTTCGTCGAGGGCGACAAGGGCACGGCGGAAGTCGGCGCAGACTACTGGATACGGGTAACGACCAGAGACGGCACCCATTCCAGGCGATACCCCCCGGTCAGTTACAGTTGGGCTAACCCGGATCACCGCGCAGTGGAGGCCAGCATTGTCAGTTGCCATGCCAGTTTCCTGCGGGCATTCAGAGGGGAGGGCACGGCCGAGACCACGGGCGAGGACAACCTGAAGACGCTGAAGCTGGTCTTCGCCTGTTACGAGTCGGCTCGTTCGGCGAAGGCGGTTCGGCTGCGGTAGATGCGCCGGGCCTCGTGCGAGCCGCAAGGAGACGCGGGCGGGGTTGGCGATTGCGGTGCCGTCCGTCATAAGGGAGAGACTGTGAACGCGAATGAGTCCATCATCGGCATTGATGCAGGGACGTCTGTCGTCAAAGTCGTCGCCTTCGACCTCGACGGCGGGGAAGTCTGCAGCCATGAGACGCCATTCGAGCCGCACCGACCGCATCCGCTGTGGGTTGAGCAGGATATGAGTCAGCTCTGGAACACTGTGCGGCAGGGTATTGGAACCATCGCGCGCGAGCTGAAGGACCGGGGGATCGAACTCAACGGCATCGGCATCACGTCCACCGGGGACGGCACGTTCCTGATTGATGAGCAAGGCGAGCCCGTGCGCAACGGCATGCTCTGGTGCGACGGCCGCTCCGGCCAGATCGTGGAGAGGTGGCACGCGTCGGGCGTCGCCAGGGAGGCCTTCGGCATCTGCGGAACGTCGGTCTTCACCGGCTCTCAGGCGTCCCAGCTTGCCTGGCTGCGCGAGCACGAACCGGACGCGCTGAAGAGAGCTGCGACCGTCTGCCATGCCAAGGACTGGCTCTTCTTCAAGCTGACCGGCAAGAGGACGACCGACGAGACCGATGAATCCCTGACGATGCTGCGGATGTCAACGCGGCAATACGATGCCGAGATCTTCAGGATATTCGGGATCGAGGACCTGTTCGCCAAGTTTCCGCCGGTGCTCCCCAGCGAGGAGAACTACGCAAGCATCCGGCCGCGCGTCGCCGAGAGCCTTGGCCTGCCGGCCGACCTGACAATCGTCGCGGGGCCGATGGACGTGGCAGCCTGTGCGCTGGGCACGGGGGCCATCGAGCATGGCCAGGCGTCCAGCGTGTTGGGCACGGCAGGGATTCACCAGGTCATCATGGACACGCCGATCCTGGAGCCGGCGATGGTCGGCATGACGCTCTGCCACGGCGTCAAGGGACGCTGGATCCGCATGCTGGCTGCGATGACCGCGACGCCCAACCTCGACTGGTTCTTGGAACAGATGGGCGCACCCCTCGTAGCGCAGGCGCAGGGCGGGGACATCTACGCCCACCTCGAGGACCTGATCAGCACGGTGCCCGCCGGCTCTGAAGGCGTGATGTATCATCCCTACCTGTTCCCGGGCGGAGAGCGCGGCCCCTTTGTCAAGCCGAGTGCGCGAGCCAGCTTCACCGGCCTGAACCTGAACCACTCGCTCAAGCACATGTTGCGCGCGGTGTACGAGGGCGTTGCCTTCTCGACCTTGGACTGCTACCGGCATATGCCCGTTGAGCCCGAATCCGTTCTGCTGTCCGGCGGCGGCGCCAAGAGCGACGCGTGGTGCCAGATCGTCTCGGACTGCCTGGGAAAGCCCGTCGGCGTACCCGAGGGGTCCCAGTTCGGCGCGAAGGGAGCGATGATGAACGCCGGCGTCGCCATTGGCCTGTACGGCGACCCCAGCGATGCCGTAGCCCGGACCGTGCGGATGGCACGTCTCTTTGAGCCGAATGCGAAGGCCAACGCGGTCTACAGCGATTTCTACGAGGTGTACGCTCTGCTGGCCCAGCGCCAGATGGACTTGTGGGACATGCGCGCCAGGATCCTCCAGGAGAGGGCTTAGCTCATGGCAAACGGTCACCGGGCGCTCAAGCGCAGCATCTTGGAGACATGCCGCCGCCTTGAGGCCATAGGCTACTTCGTCGGCACCTGGGGCAACGTCAGTGTGCGCGTGCCCGAGGGCCTCATCGTCACGCCGACCAGAGTGCAGTATGACCTGATGACGCTCAACGATTTCGTGACGGTCTCGCCCGAGGGCGCCGTCATCGCCGGCCGACGCCTGCCGTCGTCCGAGACGGATGTCCACCGGCTGGTGCTGAACAGCCGGGACGACGTCGGCGCCGTGATCCACAGCCATTCCCCCTGCGCTACGGCTGTCTCATGCCTTCGGAGGCCCATTCCGCCGTTTGTGGAGGACCTCGCCCAGATCGTCGGTGGGGCGATCAACTGCACTCGTTACGTGCCCGGCGGCCGCCACATGCAGCTCGCCGAAGAGGTCGTGGCGAAGCTTGGCGATGTCAACGCCGTTCTGCTGGCCAATCATGGCGTCCTCTGCTGCGGCCGCGACCTGCCTGAGGCGTTCGTTACGTCACAGGTCGTGGAGAAGGCGGCGTTCATGATGCTGGCCGCTGCGAGCATAGGCCCCGTGACCGCCATTCCCCGGAAGCCGGTGAAAGCGGAGCGCGACCGGTACCTCTACAAGTATGGCACGAAGGACGACTTCGGCGAATCCGACTAACCGCAGAGAAGGGAGCGCCAGATGAAAGCACATCTGGGAATGAACTTGATCTATGCGACGAAGCGTTGGCCCGAACCCGACGTGTGGGGCCAACAGGTCGGTGAGCGGTGGGGTCTGGAGTACGTGCAGTTCGTATTCGACCTTCTCGATCCTCGCACCATCCCCGCTGCGCGAGCGGAGTACTGCGACGCGGTGAGAAAGGCCGCCGCCGCGTACGGCTTCGAGGTGCACAACTGCTTCATCGGCGTTGCCGCCTACACCTACAACTACCTGCTCCATCCCATGGCGGAGATGCGCAGGGATGCGCTGGACTGGTGCGAGAAGGCATCGCTCTGTTCTCAAGACATGAGATCGAGGGGCGTCGGCGGGCCGATCGCTGCGGCCAGCATGCGCGACTACACCGATCCTGCGAAGCGCAGCTGGCTCCTGGACACGTTGGTCGAGGGTATCCGGCAGTTCGCGCGCATCGCTGCCAGGCACGGCCAGGAGTTCCTGCTGTGGGAGCCGTCCCCGGTCGGCCGGGAGATGGGCACCAGCATTGACACGGTGAAGGACCTCTACGAACGCTTCAACGCCGACTCTCCCATCCCCGTCCATCTCCAGCTCGACGTGGGGCATTGGTGCGGATATGAGCAGCGGGGCAAGGACTCCGACCTCAACGCGTGGCTGACGGAGCTGGGGCAGTTCTCGCCTGTGATGCACCTCCAACAGATGGACGGCCGGGCGGACTGCCACTGGAGTTTCTCAAAGGGGAGGAATGCCGAGGGCGTCATTGGCATGGGCAAGGTCCTCGAGACGCTCGACCGGAGCGGCTGCAGCGAAGTCTACATGTTCCCCGAGCTGGCCTTCCCCTACGAGATGGACGAGTCCCAAGTGCTTGCGGAACTGGATGAGAGCGTCGAGTACCTCCACCAGTTCTTCTGAGCGATGCCAATGCCTTCCCCCCGCGCGGGCCGGCCGGGAGGGTCCCGGACTTCGCTTCACTCGTGCCAGTAGACGCTCGCATCTCCGGGAGTCGGGACAGGTCACGAATCGACTCTTCCCAAGCGGTACTGGCAGGAACGTGAACAGGGTCCGCGGGATTGACAACGCTCGAGCGACCGGTTACATGTCACCAGATCGGACCAGACCCCGCGCAGAGAGAGCAGTCTGAAGAAGAGGGAATCTGGCCATATGCAGCAAGATGACCACGAGATGACTGCACAGACAGCACCGCCCAGCGACGGCGTTCATGCGATGGTGCCTCCCGGCAAGATGTGCGAAGGCGCACGAAAGCTCCGGTGCACCTATGCTCGCGTCCCCGGCATGGCCCTCTACCGCCGCGAGTTCGGCTACTTCTGTCTGGAGCGCTGGAAAGAGCAGGGCATGCCCGACGATGCGGACCTGGCGCAGCTGTTCCAGTACGATCCGCCCGGCAGCGTTAGCCTAGGGCAGTTGGGCTGGTGCGAGCCTGCCTTCTCGCCCGCCTACGAGGAGCAGATCGTTGAGGACCGCGGCGACCATGAGTTGGTGCAGGATATCGCAGGCCGACATGTGCTCTTCTTCAAGGGCCGCCGCAGCGGCTTCATGCCCAAACACGTCAACCACCCCGTCAAGGACTGGAGTACCTGGGAAGAGAACGTCAAGTGGCGTCTGAATCCCTGCACGCCCGAGCGCTATGCAGACCTCGATGAGCGGATGAACGAAATGAGAACTCACGCCGCCCGGGGCATGATGATTAGTGCGAACGTCATCGGCGGATACATGTACCTGCGGAGCCTCATCGGTCCCCAAGACGTCCTCTACATGTTCCACGACGCTCCAGATCTCATTCATGACTGTATGGCCGCGTGGTTTGAGCTGGCTGATTCCATCACGGCACGTCACCAGCAACATGTCACCGTTGATGAGCTGTTCTTCGGCGAGGATATCTGCTACAACCACGGCCCGCTCATCTCGCCCGATATGATGCGTGAGTTCCTTCTGCCCTACTACCAGCAGCTTACCAGGAACATCAAGCTACGCCAGATGGACCGGACCCGCCACCTTTACGTCCACATCGACACCGACGGCGACGCGCGCCCTGTCATCGCAATCTATCAGAAAATCGGCATGGACGTGATGAGCCCTTTCGAAGTGGCGTCGGGATGCGACGTAGTCGAGATCGGCCGGCAGCACCCGCAACTCGCCATGTTCGGGGGCATTGACAAGCGTGTCCTCGCCACCAGCAAGGAAGCCATAGACCGGCACGTCGAGTACATCCTGCCCGCCATGCGCGAGCGGGGGGGCTACATCCCCACCTGCGACCACGGTGTGCCGGAGGAAGTCACCTACGAGAACTACCTGCACTATCGCAAGCGCTGCGTGGAGCTGGGAGGGTAGGCCGACCGAACGCTTGGCAGATCTCTGACTTGTCCCCTATTTTGGGGTGAGTCGTTAAGTCAGTGTCTGGCCAGGCAATGCAGGCCGGCAGAAGGCACGGAAGCCGCGGTGCGACAATCGCAACTGCCAATAGCGTCGCGTCAATTCGTGCCCGCACAGCAAGGGGCTTGGACCCGCACGTCTCCGTCCAACCTCAGCGCCGGCAGCGTCTCCATCGCCCCCGCCACGTCAAGCAGGCTGGGGCTTGCACTCCGTAGCGTCGGTGTAGACGTTCTCGCCACGGCGAGCAAGCATGGTGAGGTCGAGGGCCTGCCCCGAGCGGAGTCGAGGGGGACAAGTGGCGCAGCCTACTCCGCCGAAGCAGTCCTTGGCTGCGAAGGCTGGATGGTGGCTTGAGCAGTACGGGGGCTCCGCCCGGTTCGGCAGAGAGAGCCACAGGTCAGTCTCGTGACCGGACCAGGGCGAACCTACGGCTCGCCTCCCGTGAATGCACACCAGGCCAGCCCCCACCTCCACACGGCATTTCGGTGTTCCTCCTTGTGTTTCAGCGCGACTCGGTGCCTAGTAGCGTCCCGGCACGGTGCGGGGCGCTGATCCCTGTGCTCTTATCTTCGCGAGCGCCGCGCCCGCCTGGGCCAGGTATTCGCACGTCGTTGCCAGCTTCTCGCGCTTCATGAATTCGCCCACAGGCAGGCTCGGGTCGGACGAAGTCACGATCCACATGAGCTCCTCGGGGTGCCAGTCCATGTGGATGCAGCCCTCGTACTTCTCCACGAGCTCCCTGACGAATTCAACGCGGTGGTCGCTGTACACGCGGTAGTCCAGGTCGACTTTGGCCACCAGTGCCTGGTTGTGGTCGTGTGTGCGGGCCACCTCCCGACCAACCGGATCCACAATGACGGTCGGCGCGCTCCAGGTCGACGCCAGCACGTAGTACTGGTTCGTGTACGCATGGGTCCTCAGGCCCATCACGCCCTGCATGGCGCTGGGGAACACCACCAGCTCGGCACCCGCCCGCCCGAGTGCTCGCCATGCCTCCTCAAAGTAGGCGTCAAAGCATATCTGCGCGCCCACCCGGCCGATGTCGAGGTCGAAGACCGGCACCTCACTTCCTGGCGTTACCCCATCCTCGCACAGGCCGCTCGCGTCCGGAACCGGATTCGCTTTCCGATAGGTCCCCACGTGCTCGCCCTGGCGGTCAATGAAGACCAGCGCGTTGAAGAACTCGCCGTCCTCCTTGAGCGCCAGCGGCACTGCGGCGTTTGTACCGAGCCTGCGCGTCCTCTCCGCCACGGCAGTGACGGTTCGGCCGTCCAGAGCCTCTGCCTTCTCCGCGAGGGCCCCCTGCTCGCCCTGCGCGAAGTACTCTGGCCACACCACCAGGTCGAGCGACTCTCCCTGCTTGTCCGCCTCGCGCGCCATGTCGTCCAGCAGTTGCAGGCCCTCGCGCAGCAAGGCATCGCGGTGGTCCAAGCCCCGGAGCGGATACGGGCTGAACGTGCACGTACCGAGCACAGCCGGACGCGGACCGGGTCTTCGTTCGCTCATCCCACCGTCCTCCAAGAGATCGGAGCGCGTGTCTGAGGCATCCATCTGTGGCGACACTTCCTTCCGGTTGGACTGGCCCGTCAGTTCCTGCTGACCTCCGGCAGAAGGACTAACCTTAACCGAACCTCGCCGCACGGTCCACGGGACACTGCGGCAACCAAGCGAAGCGGCGAAGGGGATCAACTGTTGAACGGGAGTGGCTGTTGGCGTAGACTCCATCGGCAGGTACTGACATGCTACGGAGTTGATGCCGGGACCAGCAGTTGTGTCCGGAGGATGGGGCGTTTGCGCCGAGGCGGCGAGGTCCGCCGGCGGAGGTGCTGTCATGGGTCACGAGTTGGGGAAGTATGGTCTGGCCGTGTGCGTGCTCGTAGCTCTTGCCTGCGGCACGATGGGCGAGGCGGCTGCTCAGGTAGCCGTCCTGCCGGAGGGACAAGCCATGTGGGATCTCGAAGGGGCGCTTCGCGAGGCAACCCCGACGCGCGAGCGCATCTCCATGAGCGGGCTGTGGCAGTGGCAGCCAGCCGGGGACGCGATGGACAGCGTGCCGGCCGACGGCTGGGGCTACGTCCAGGTCCCGGGCCCATGGCCGGCAGGCGGCGGCAGGGGCGACGGTCCGTCGTTCTATCCGAACCCAGCCTGGGAGGCAGGCCGACTGCGGGAGGTCACCGCAGCCTGGTATCAGGTTGAGGTCGCTGTGCCCGCAGAATGGGCCGGCCGGCGCATCGCACTCTCCGCCGAGTTCCTGAACTCCTTCGCCACCGTCTACGTGGACGGCCGGAAGGCGGCCGACATGCGGTTCCCGGGGGGCGAGGTGGACCTCACCTCGCTGTGCCGCCCGGGCGAGAAGCACGTGCTGAGCATGCTCGTCCTTGCCCTGCCCCTCCGGGCCGTCGTGCTCTCCTTCAGCGACAGCGACGCGGCCAAGGAGGTGCGGGGCGAGGTGGATCGGTGCGGCCTCTGCGGCGACGTCTACCTCGTGGCGACCCCTCGGGAGGCCCGCATCAGCCATGTGAGGGTCGTGACGTCGGTCCGCAACTGGCAGATCACATTTGACACGGCTCTGGACGGCGTCGATCCGCAGGCGACCTACGCCCTGCGCGCGCAGGTCAAGGATGGCGGCGAGACGGTCAAGGAGTTCACGGGCGAGCCCTTCCGGGGCGCCGACGTCGCGAACGGTCGCATTGCGGTCACTGAAGCCTGGCACCCCGACAAGCTCTGGGACCTGCACACGCTCGCGAACCAGTACGACGTGACGCTCTCGCTTCTGGACGGGGATGGCCGGCTCCTGGACGAAGCGCTGCCCGAGCGATTCGGGTTCCGGGAGTTCTGGATCGACGGGCGGGACTTCTACCTGAATGGCAGTCGCGTCTTCCTGTCTTTCACCCGCGGCCAGCCGGGCTGGACCTACGAAGGCACGCGTGAGGCCCTGGAACGCCACAAGCGCGTCGGGATCAACTTCGTTGGCGTCGGCGGGTTCGGCTGCGAGCCGGGGGCCCACTCGAGCCTCAAGGAAGTCCTCAGGGCAACCGACGACGCGGGGACGCTCGTCGCCCTTACCCAGCCTCATATGGGCAATTACGACTGGGATGCTCCCGACGCGGACCGGACGAACGGGTACGCCGAGCATGCGGAGTTCTACACCCGCGTGGCGGGAAACCATCCGTCCGTCGTGTTCTACGCGACCAGCCACAACGCATGCGGCTATGCCGAGGACATGAACCCGGACCTGATCGACGGCCTGGTGGACAGAGCGGCGTGGTCGCGCGGAAGCAACGTGCAGCACGCCCTGCGGGCCGAGGCGATAGTCAGGCGCCTGGACGACAGCCGCATCCTCTATCACCATGCATCGGGCAACCTGAGCTCGATGCACACCACCAACTTCTACGCGAACTTCGCCCCCATCCAGGAAATGAGCGACTGGTTCGAGCATTGGGCCACGGTCGGCGTCAAGCCCGTGCATCTGAACGAGTACGGCGTGCCGTACCCCTGGGACTGGAGCATGTATCGCGGGTGGTATAAGGGCCGTCGGGAGTTCGGCAGCGCCGTGGTGCCGTGGGAGTTCTGCCTGGCGGAGTGGAACGCGCAGTTCTACGGGGACTCAGCTTACCAGATCGGCGAGCAGGAGGAGGCGAACCTGCGCTGGGAGGCCCAGAAGTTCCGCGACGGCGCCCTCTGGCAGCGCTGGGACTATCCTTACAACCTTAACTACGCGTTTCCGGAGCGTGAGGGAGTCTACTCGATGTATGTCACCGACAACTGGCGCGCGTTCCGCACCTGGGGGCTGTCGGTGAACGATCCGTCCGACTACGCAAACCATGCTCCAGAGGCCCTCATCCGCAACAACATGCCGCTTCTGGCCTACATCGGCGGCAAGCCCGCGGCCTTCACGACCAAGGACCACAACTTCCTGCCCGGCGAGACCGTCGAGAAGCAGCTCATCGCCATCAACAACTCGCGCGAGACGGTCACGGCCGACTGCCGGTGGTCCCTCGGGCTGCCCCGCCCGGCCAGCGGCGCGCGGACGATCACGCTGCCGACCGGCGAGCAGGAGCGCATCCCGCTCACGTTCGCGCTCCCGGAGGACCTGGCGGCGGGGCAGTACGTGATCGACGCGACGGTCAAGTTCAGCAACGGCGATACCCAGACGGACTCCTTCGCCATCGACGTTCTGCCGCGGCCGCAGCCGGTCCCGGTGGCCGGGCGGGTCGCCCTGTTCGACCCGGTGGGCGACACGGCCGCCATGCTCAGGGAGCTGGGCATTGCCTTTGATGCGGTGGGCCCGGACGCGAGCCTGGCCGGCTATGACGTCTTCATCGTCGGCAAGGGCGCTCTGACGCTGGCCGGGCCGGCGCCAGACATCTCGCGTGTGCGCGAGGGCCTGAAGGTCATCGTCTTCGAGCAGACGGGCGAAGTGCTCGAGAAGCGCTTCGGGTTCCGCATCGCCGAATACGGCCTGCGCTGGGTCTTCCGGCGGGTGCCGGACCATCGGCTGCTGGCGGGCATCGCCGACGAGCACCTCTGGAACTGGCGCGGCGAGGCGACGGTCCTGCCGCCTCGCATCGAGCACGACCTCGAATACCCCCTCGTCGTGGAGTGGTGCGGCATCCGCCTTCCGCGGGCATGGCGCTGCGGCAACCGGGGCAACGTGGCCTCGGCTCTCATTGAGAAGCCGGCCTCGGGCGATTTCCTGCCGATCCTCGACGGCGGTTATGCCCTCCAGTACGCCACGCTCATGGAATACCGGGAGGGGCAGGGCCTGGTGCTGTTCTGCCAGATGGACGTGAGCGGCCGCACCGAGGACGACCCTGCGGCCGACGCGCTCGCGCGCAACATCCTGCGCTACGTCTCCGACTGGCAGCCGGCGCCGCGCCGCGCGGTCGTCTACGCGGGCGACGAGGCCGGACGTCAGCACCTGGAGGCGACGGGCCTCTCGGTGGCGCCGTACGAGGGCGGGAGCCCCTCCCCCGACCAGGTCCTCGTGGTCGGCCCCGGCGGAGCTCAACAACTGGCCCAGAGTGCGGCGGCCATCCGCGACTGGGTGCAGGCCGGCGGCCAGGTGCTGGCGGTCGGGCTGACGGGCGAGGAGGCGAGCACGTTCCTGCCCATGAGCGTCCGCACGACCCCCGCGGAGCACATCGCGGCCTACTTCGAGCCGTTCGGTGTGGGCTCCCTGCTTGCCGGCGTTTCGCCGGCGGACGTGTACAACCGCGACCCGCGTGAACTGCCGCTCGTTTCGGGCGGCGCGACGGCCGTCGGCAACGGCGTGCTGGCGGAGGCGGAGGGCGCGAACGTCGTCTTCTGCCAGCTTGCGCCCTGGCACCTGGACTACTCGGGCGAGAAGATGAACATCAAGCGGACCTTCCGCAAGCTGTCGTACTGCACGACGCGGCTCCTGGCGAACATGGGCGCCGGTGGCCGGACGCCGCTGCTGGACCACTTCAGCAGGCCACTGGAGCTCCCGGTGGATCCGCTGGCCCAGTTCCTTGGCACCTTGCGGATCGAGCACGGCGATCGGGCCGTTGCCCTGCCCGGCCGCTGGCGGGGCCTGCCGCTTCTGTCGGGCGGGGCGCCGGAAGGCTGGACCGAGCCCGGCTTCGACGACTCAGCATGGCGCAGCATCAACGTGCCCGGCTCCTGGGAGGACCAGTTCGAAGACCTGGTGGACTTCGACGGCACTTTCCTCTACCGCGTGAAGGTCGCGGTACCGCCAGAGATCGCCCAGGGAGAGTCGCTCCTGGTGCTTGGTGCAATCGACGACGAGGACCGCACCTACTTGAACGGCAAGCTCGTCGGTTCCATCACGCAACAGACGAACCCCCATGACTACTGGGAGGCGCTGCGGTGCTACCGCCTGCCGGCCGGCACGCTGGTCGCCGGCGAGAACGTTATCGCCGTCCAGGTCGAGGACCTGCGCCAGGCCGGCGGGATCATGGCCTTCACGAACGTGCCCGATGTCAGGCCTCTGCAGACGAAGGCCGAGCAGCGCTGGCTGGACGGCCTCTACCTCGACGTGCCGGAGGAATGGGACGACCCGTACCGGTTCTTCCGCTGGTGAGGAAATGCTGTGGACTGCCGTGTTGGTCGGACTTCTGCTGACTGCGGTGCTCGCCGCCAACCTGGCCGACGCACGCGAAGGCGTTGACCTGTATGCCATGCAGGCGTGGGACATCGTGGTTGCGAGCGATGCCAGCCCCAGCGAAGTCTACGGCGGGGAGGAGTTTCGCGACCACTTCGGTCGTGTGACAGGCATCCGGCTGCCCTTGACGGGCTCTGCCGAGGGCCCTGCGGGCTCAACGCGCGTGACCCCAGTCGCGCAGCAGCGCCCGCACGCGGTGGTAGCTTTCCTTCGGCGTCCCGTCCTCTCTAAGCCATCCGCTGCCCGGGATGAATGCTGGATCGCTCAGGTTCCACCAGGTGATGGCCCCGACATCCGGACGCGCGTAGCAGAGCGTGTAGAACCATTCCGCCCAATCGGCCTGCACCCTCTCGCACCACGGCTGGTGCCACTGCCCCCGCACGCGCCGCATCATCTCGTCGCCCTTCAGATCGCCGGGCATGTCCCGCTTGCCCGAGGGCAGCCCCAGCTCCGTGATATGCATCGGCTTACCGAACCGCGCGTACTCGTCCATATACCGGCCGATGGTCATCATGTCGCGACCGATGTTAGAGGGGAAGTACATCTGCAGCCCGACCACGTCGAAGTCCACGCCGGCTTCCACGAGGCGATCCAGGTAGCTGAGCGGCGTCAGCGTCCGCTCGTAGATCGGACCCATCCTCATCGACCCCTCCCATGATCCTTCCTCCGCGGCGTAGGCGCCATCCACCTGGCAGTGGTTGACGACGACGGTCGCCTCGGGGTTCTTCTCCCGGATCGAGTCGCAGGCGACGCGTGTGATCTCGACCTCCTGCTCCTGGGTCAGCCCCAGGCCGTTGGCCCAGTCGTGCGCCTCATTGATGGCGTCCCATATCCGGATCCGGTCGCGGTAGCGCTCCACACTGCGATGGACGACGCGGCGGCACTGGCGCTGGACCGTCGGCCAGTCGGATCCCGCCAGCCAGGCGGGTATTCCGGCCTGATGCCCCCACCAGAGGGGATGCCCCTTCGTCGTGATGCCTTCACGGTCGCACCAGGCCAGCATAGCGTCCACGGTGCCATAGTCCGGCCTGCCTTCCTCGGGCTCCAACGCCTTCAGATAGAACGGCAGAGTCCCGAAGTTGAAGAGTTCGGTGAACCGACGTTCAATGGCCTCGGCCCGCTCTGTCCCACCACGGGCACGCGGGCCGAAGGAGCGCCCGAACGCCGTGGTGCCGAAGAGAAACTCCTGCCGCGTAGGCCGCGCCGCGATCTGCGTACGGGCGTGCTCGACGACGGCCAGCTCGCCGGCCCAGAGCCCGTGCGAGAGGGAAAGTAGACGTAGCGCGGCCGGGCGGGCATCCGAAGCGTTGCCTGCCTCGGCCAGGCATTCGCCTGCTGCATCAAGGTGCGCCCGACAGTCCACGGACCAGGCCGTCTCCGCTCCTTCCATGAACCGGCGCACGTCAGCCAAGCGGCTTGTCGCGGCCTCCCAGACGAAATCAAGGCATCCGGCCCCCGCCCTGTAACCTTCGCCGCAGTTGTCGGCCCCCACCCAGAGTTCGCCGAAATCGGGCACGGGCATCCACGCGTAGAGCGCGGTCGGACTGGAAGAGACTTCGATTTCCACGGTGCCGTCCTGAGCGACCTGGCTCCGCCGCCGGAGCGGCTCGAAGTGCAGGTCGGCCGCGTACAACGACTTCAGGGATCCGTCCGGGACGGGCTCACCGTCCATGCCAATGAGCTTCACGCTCAGCGTCCGAGCCATCTAGCGCTTCCTTCCGAACCGAGGATACGGGAACAAGACCTATACCGTCGAGGATGGCCCCTGTCAACGCGGAGCCATCGCACTACGGCCCCCGTCATCTGCCTGCTGGGACAGAGCGGCTGCCCAGCATCTGGGCTCGGCGCCGTCCACGTCGAGCAGGCTGCGGTCGGCATAGACGTTCTCGCCACGGCGAGCAAGCATGGCGAGGTCGAGCGACGAGCGACGCAGCCTACTCCGCCGAAGCGGCTGCGAAGGCTGGATGGCGGCCTGGGCGGTGCGGGGGTGCGACACCGTCCGTGCCAGGGGTGCACTGAAGGTGAGCCGCAGTCCGGCGCAGGGAGCACTTGCTAAGGCAGCTGGCCGAAGATCTCCCGGCGGCCAGCGAGATTGCCGTCGGGAATGACGACAAGGGCCCACGGCTTCTCAGGGGCCTCGACCTGCAAGTCCCAAGCGACGGCCTGCTCGAGGCCGGGGGTCAGGTCAACGTGTAGGTCCAGGTCGTCACTGGTGGCGTTGAAGAGGCGGACCTCCAGGCCATGCTCGCCCGCGCCACGCACCAGGGCCTCGACTTGCACTCGGCCCTCGCCCTTGGTCTCAGAAGCCGAAAGGTCGACCTCGATCCAGTGCTCCGGGTCCAGGGCGAGGGTGTAGTTGCTCCCTGCCAGCAGGTCCAGCCGGCGGTTCATGGAGCCGCACTCGACCGTGTACGCGCCGGGAGCCAGGTTGAGAGCGAAGCGGCCGGAGACGGTGGTTTCCACGCCCGTGCGGCTTTCGGTGAAGGTGGCCTTCGATGGCGTCGTGCCCTCCACCCGCGCCGGCGCAGAAAGGTAAGCCATGTTCTCCAGGAACCGCGCGCCAGGGACGACCCATATCTCCTTGTAGTCGGAGTCGTTGAAGCATGTCCACCACGGCGCGTCGTCGGCCATGCAGTCCATGCCGACGGGCAGCGCTCCCACCAGATTCCGCAAGCAGTAGGCAAACAGCGGCTGGAAGTCATAGCCCTCGCCGTACATCAGGCACTGCGAGAATGGGTTGCCGCCGAAGACCCACTGCAGCTGCCGTCCCGCCAGATCCTGCAGGCGGCGGTCGTTGCGCAGCCGCGCCGCAGCACTCAGCGCGACGGTGCCCGAGAGATGCACGCCGGTGTTGCCGTGCTGCCGGTTGTTGAGCCAGATGGGGAAGACCCGCAGCCGGTGGCCGTCGCCCAGCGGCGTGCCGTCCTCATACTGACGGATCAGCGGCTCGGAGTCCCGGCCCTCGGCCCGCCACCGCTCCGCCATTGCCTCTATCTCGCGTCGCGACCAGACCGAGTTGGGCAGCAGATCGTAGGGCGAGGACGCGGAGGTCCCGCGCGCAAGGAAGTACTCGGAGTAGACGAGGGCGGCGCCGTACCACTCCACCCAGTCCTCGTGGTCCGGCAGCGCGTCGCAGAGCGCCTCGAGGGCAAGCAGGGGGCTGTCCTCGAAGCTCATGTGGTGGTCGTGGACGACCTGCTGCCGCGAGGTGTCGCGGTAGAAGTACCCGGCGATCGGGATGCCGTCCACGAAGCGCTGCTCCTGGCACTGGAGCAGCAGGCGGCCGAACTGGGCGGCCTCTTCCGAGTAGCGCGCCTCGCCAGTGGCCCGGTAGAGCTCGACGGCAGCCAGAGCACCGTACGCCGCCTCCTCCCGGGTCGCCTGCAACCAATCGGCGCGCGCCGTAAGCGTTGCCTGGTAGTCCTCCGCGGCCGCTGCCAGGCTCCGGGCCGCCCGGTCCGGATCAGCGTCCGCTAGTACCCGGCCGGCATGTGCCGCCACGGCCGCGAAGAGGAAGTTCTCGAAGGCGACGTGCCGCGCCTCCGCGATCGTGTCGTCGATGGTGCCGATCTCGTTGTCCGTGTAGACGCGCGCCGTGAACCATGTGATGCGGTAGCCGTCGCCGAACCGCGTGCTAAGCAGCCAGTCCAGCCCCCAGCATGCCTCCTCCAGCAGCCGCTCCTGCAGCTCGGGCTGCACCTCGCGCCGGCGCAGTTCATCGTAGATGCGCAGCATGCCGTAGACCGACGGCGCGGTGCGGAAGCTGCCCTGCGAGAGGTCGCCGGCATCGTGCCACCCCCCGTTGATGACCTTCATCGTGTCGCCCCGCCTGCCCCGCAGGTCGGCGTGGCAGATGCCATGAACTCCCGGCACGGGGAACCCGCAACGCTGGCCGTAGTAGAAGTTCAGCGCCTTCGCGATCGTGCCGTACCAGAGATCCTCCGTGATGTCGAATGCTCGTGACGCGCTGTCGCCGCAGCGCAGCAGGTACCGGCCCGGGCGGGTGAGAGCGCTGAAGTCGAGTTCGGCGAAGCGCCCTCGGTCGTTGCTGACGTGCTTTACCGGGAACCGCGCCACGGTCTCGCCACTCCGCGCAGCGACCAGTTCGAACTCCTCGGCGCCGGTGTCGGCAACGAACGCAACCTTGGGTCCGGAGGGCCGGTAGCCCAGATGGTGGAAGGCGACCTTGCCGGGCGCCACCTCCCAACCCTTGTATGCCTCGCAGTCGACCCGCTCCAGATCGATCCGGTCGATGTTGTAGGTGACGATCCCGCCCTCTTCGGGTCCGTGACCGCGCAAGAGCTGACCGATCGAGAAGCTCCTGACCTTGTCGCGCTGCAGGTCGGGGATCTCCCAAACGACGTGGTTCCACCGGCCGGGCTCCAGGTCCTGGACGAAGTGGACGGCAAGCGGCGTGACGGGGCCGGCAACAGAGCCCTCGCAGTCGAAGGAGAGATGGAAGGAGTAGGAGTGCATGAGACCCGGATGCACGTAGACCCAGAGGGAGATGCGGTTGTGGGCGCTCCAGTCCCGGGGAGGGTAGAAGTCGAGCGTCGCGGAGACGCTTCCGCCCTGGTTGCATACAAGGGAGCCGTCCCGCACATGCGCGCGCAGGTAGTCTTCGTCCCGCATGGGGATGCGCAGTTGCATGGACCGGCTGCCAGTGCGGGCGATCTCGGCCGTGTAGCTGAGCTTACCGATGCCGCTGACCCGCCAGCCACGCTCGGATTCCATGTCGTCCAGGGTGACGGACTCGTGCACCTCCTTGGCAAGGTAGCGCCTCATCAGCGAGTTCTCGAAAGAAGCTTCCATCAGCGGACGGTGCGGGAAGTCTACCTTGGCCATCTGCTTCCTCCTGGTGTGCGCTTGCGCCGGGTGCGCTGCCGGCAGGATACCCTCCGTTCGGGAATCGTTCAACACAACGACCTGCCAACAGACATAGGCGTCCCCTCCAGGGTCATCTGAGCGGTCTGGCGGGCTGCCGACCCGGCCCTCCGGGGCGCGACGCCGTGCTTGCTGACGTGGGTCCCAAAGGTCTGCACGACCGCGTTCAGGTCCAGCGTCCGATGAACTGCCGAGGAACCGAGGACGCAGGCAGTCATCGGGTCAGACAGCAACTTGAGAAGACCTGCTCCCGGCCCGAACAGCCCACGCCCGACAGAGGGCTCGCCATGGGAAGAGCCGGACATCATTCCTTCCGGGAAGAGGCCTGCGAAGGAGTCCCAGGCACCCGCGCGGTGAATCCGGCCTGGGCGAAAGAGAACACCTGCAGTGGCAAGCTGAGCGTTCGGAAGGAGACAGCAGAGAATGGGGTCCAGAGCGCAGGCACAGGACGAGTAGTCCAGTGGCAGATGATACGTATCTGATACACCGCCGATGCCCGTTTGCCCTTACGAGGCACCTTCCACTACCGTTGATTCCCGCTCCCACCTTGCTACGTAAGCCTATTCTCACAGGCAACTTGTATTGTAAGAGGCGACCCGAAGCCGGGTTAAGACTGAAGGCTTGACAACTACCCAAAAGGGACCCAAAATCCTGTGGTAGACCATCCACCGTGGGGGTCCGAATCCCCCCTCGCCCACCATCCAAACCCCTGCGGCAGAAAGCCTTATGGTGTTCCCTTCTTCCGCTTCGTCGGCCGCCCGATCAGGCACGTGATACAGATATGACACGCCGCCGATAGCGTCTCCAAAGGGAACCCAGGACTGCGCGCCCCTCAGCGCCCCAGGCACCGCGCCGTTGCCGGGCCACGTTGGCTTCGGCGCCCTCTCCTGGGCCAGCGGGCAGTCACGGCTGCATCAGGTCCCTGCGCTGCCAGACTCGGACGTAATCGATCACGAAGTCGTCCGGCAACTGGGAGTCGTCGAGGGGGCTGTTGTCCCATCCGCCCATGGGCAGCGTGAACATCATGTTGGACTGCACGGTGCTGGCGCGCGGGTCCTCCCAGCGCCCGACCTCGCGGCCGTTGCCGTAGTAGACCAGCAGCCCGGGCGTCCACAGCAGACCCGCGGTGATGAACCCTTCCGCGTCGGGCTGGACGTAGATCCCGCTCGAACCTATGCTCCTATGACCATCCCCATAGCCGTCCCAGTGCATCGCGATGTTGTAGCGGGAAGGCCCCCAGCGCGTCAGGTGTTCCATAATGTCCATCTCCATGCCGCCGTCCTCGGTGGACTGACGCGTCCACTGCGGCCCGGCCGCCTCGCCGCGGTCGGGCATCATCCAGAACGCGGGCCACAGCCCAGGCGCCCCCGGGAGCTTCAACCTTACCTCGAAGTAGCCGTAGCGCTGGACCCACTTGCCGTAGGTGTCGAGATAGCCGCCCGCATAGTCCGACTCCTTCCCATCCGGCTCATCGTTCTGCCGGCCCGTCTTCTTCTCGTAGCGCAAGCGGGCGACTCCGCCGCCGACGATCAGGTTGTCCTTGCTCCAATGGCTCGTCCTATCCCAGTAGTTCGGTCCCGTGTTGTTCCACTTCGACAGGTCGAGGGCGGCGCCGTCGAACTCCTCATCAAACGTCTTGATCCAATCGCCCTCGAGCGGCGGACGCCTGCCGAGCCAGTCGGGCAGAGCCGGCGCCGGGGGCAGACCGGCCCAGATCGCCTCCACCACCAGGACGGTGCCGGCCTCCGGACGATCGGCCGAGAAGGTCACCGCGCCTACGGCGTCGTTGCCGAACTGAGTGCCCGTTCCTGGCTGGCCGCCCCACCTCGGGGGATCCGTGTCATCCCTGACGCCGCGCCAGGGAACGGCCGCGGCAAAGGGCACGGCGATCTCCCCAGTGGCGCCGGGGGCAAGGGGGGCCGTCCCGACGACCCAGTCCGTCGGCCCGCCGTTGCTTTCCACGCGAACGCGCGGCGTCACGGGCACCTGTCCGCCGTTGCGCAGGCTGACTCTGACCTCCAGGCAGTCGCGCAGGTCCCAGCGGCCTACGGCGGGCTTGAACCTGACGGCCTGCTGCCCGGTTGACCTGGGGAACGTGATCCGCAGCGCCGGCCCATCGCTTCCGGCTATGACTTCGGCCTGCGCCCCTTCCGTCTCGGTCTGCGTGCCGGCGTCCAGGGCCACCCCGGGGCCAAGGAGGACGCCTCCCTCCGGCTTGATCCTCACCGAGCGGGGGTCCGCCGGCGGCTTCTCGCCGGCCGGGCCGGCCGCCGCGATCAACTCGATCCTGAACGACTGGAGCGTATCGGACTTGCCCGCGAACAGCAGGAGCCCCACCACGGCGGCGGGGTCCAGCGCGTAGCCCGGCTTGCGTCCGTAAGAGTAACCGAAGATCGTGCTGACCGTCCCGGAGGCGCCGGGGTCGAGATAGATCGGCTCGGCATCCCATGGGTTGTCGCGCCAGTCGCCCTCGTTGTCGACCCGCAGCGTAACCGCGATCCGCTTCTCGCCCAGGTTGACGATCCGGGCCTCGACATGGCCAAAGGCGGAGAGGTCCCAGGCGGCCGCCCCTTCCGGCTGGAGGCTGACGCCGGGGTAGTTCTCCGCGCCGGGCCGGACGGTGACCGTCAGTCCCGGAGCGGCCGGGTCGCCGCTGGGTGCAACGGTCACCTGGTCCGAACTCGGCACCAGGCGCTCCGCGGCGCTGGCGCTCGCAGGATCGAGGAGCGCCCTGACCGCAGGGCCGTCTGCCTGAGCAGCCGCGGATCGGCCCGCCGCAAACAGCAATAGGCCGGCCGTGAGAACGATGCCGGAGCCTCTCATCGTGTGGCGCATCATCGGCGTGATCCTTCTCCTGATGATTGTGGCCGCGCGTCGCAACGGACGCGCTTCCGGAGATCGCACAGCTTCGCTTCGGCCCGGGCCGGTGCCGCGGTTCAGGCCTCCGACGCTCTGACTCCGGCCATCCTAGCAAGGCTCCTTCCTCGCGTCCAGCGCTCCGAGAGGTCAGCGCTGCGCCGTCGGGGGCGTCCGTCATCCTTCCGGCACTCCGAGTCCGAGTTCTGCCTCCATGTCTGCGATGAGGCCCAGCGATATGGCGTGCCGGCCGCCGACGTAGTCGTTATCCAGCCAGGCGTCCACGATGTGGAGTATCTCGAAGACGCCCGTGATCTTGCCGCCCAAGCACAGGACGTTCGAGTCGTTATGCTGGCGCGTCATCATCGCCATGTAGTCGCTGGTGCACAGGCTGGCGCGCACGCCGCGCACCTTGTTGGCGGCAATCGACATGCCGATGCCGGTCGAACAGATGAGGATGCCGCGGGGAAACTCGCCGCGAGCCACGGCGCCCGCGACGCGCCGGGCGTAGTGAGGGTAACGGACGATCTCCTCGGTGTCCGTGCCGACGTTGACGGCCTCGATGCCGCGGCCCTCCAGGTGTTCCACGATGGCCCACTTGGCTTCCACGCCGCCGTGGTCATTGCCTACAATGATGCGGTCGGTCATGTGGCGTTCTCCAGTGCGTTCAGGCCATGCGGGCGTTCGGCCGCGCAACCTCGAACATCCTGCGCGCCGTCCCGCGGATGGAGACGGTCGGCATGCCCTTCACGTCGGTGTGCATCGTATCCTCCAGAGGCTCGGTCCAATGGGAGGGGATGCCGGCCGTGCCGCACATGGCGCCCATGATGGAGCCGACGGTGGCACCGTTGCAGTCGGTGTCCATGCCGGCGGAGACGGTGATACCGATCGTGCGGGTGAAGTCGCCCCCGCCCATCAGCAGGCCCAGCACGCAGATAGCGGCGTTCGGCAGGGCATGGTTGAGGGGCTTGGTGCAGTCGGCGCAGCGCTCGTAGATGCGGGCGTTCACGGCCTGCCAGTCGTCCGTGGCCGCGCACCGCTCTTGCGTGAAGCGCACGACGTCGGCCAGCCGCGAGCGAGGCGGCACGTAGGAGAGGGCCGTCTCGACGGCGGCGGCGGGGTCCGTCTGCGCGAAGGCGTCGGCGATGAGCACGGAGAAGAAGATGCCGGAGTAGATGCCGTTGCGCACTTGGGAGTTCACGGCATCGCGGTAGGCCATGCGTGCGGCGAGGGCCGGATTCGCAGGCGCCCCCCAGCCCCAAGGGTCGCAACGTATCTGCGCTCCGAGCGATTGCGGGCAGGGATTGCCGTAGAGGCCCGTGTAGGGAGACCTGAGGCCAAAGACGAACGTGCGGAACAGGTTACGGCCCGATGCCCAGAGCGAACTGAACGGTGCCAGTTGCGTCAGCGTCTCGGCCGCTTGCTGGCAAGTGAACTCCGTGCCGTGGCGCTCCAGTGTGAGCTGGCCGACCAGCGCGTACAGCAAGTCGTCGTCGGGCGCCGCGCCATGGAACTGGCCCTTCGTGAGCCCGTTGACGTACGGCAGCTTGCCGGCGAAGACCGGGTCGGGCACGTGCTCGGGCGGCAGCGTCGGATCCACCGGGTTCATGTAGTCCCTGAGCGGCCACGAGCCGACGAAGTGAAGCAGCTCCTTGATCCTGGCCGGCCATTGCGTGCCCTCAATGGGCTTGCCCAGCTGGCAGCCGACGCAGCGGCCGAGCCAGGCGGCGTGCAGGCGGTCGGCCAGGTCGTCTTCGGTGCCGCCAAAGCGGGCATGGGACTCAGGGTCGGGGAAGGTCGCTGAGATCGTGTCCCAGTCACCGGGCTCGTCGAACCCGTAGCTCTCGGGCGCCGGCATGGCCCAGATGCGCTGCTGGAAGGCCAGCAAGGCGTCCGCCGAGCCCGCGGCAGCGGCCTCCTCAAGCTCGGCGAGCAGCGCGTCGACGTCGTGGCCCGCATACTGCATCCCGCGCACGTCGGTTCGCACGTCCTCCAGTATCCGGCCGAACAGCGGGTGCTCTCTCACGTCCGCCATGATTGCCTCCTCAGGATCGGTCTCACTTCAGGGCGATGGCGCGGCGCGCCAGCTCGGCCACATGGTCGGCCATGAGCCCCGCTCAGTCAAGGTCGGGGACGGGCGCTTTCGGGAGCTCGACGACCGGCTCCCGGGACGGTATGGGAAGCTGCTGGCGCGGGGGCGGCGAGATCCGCACGGCCAGCATTAGACACGGATTCGCACGGATTCTCACTGATCGAAGACCTTGCGCTTCACCTCGACTTGCCGGCCGAAGTTCAGCAGAAGGCCCACCTCGATCCCCGTGCCCTTCAGGTAGTTGACCAGTTGCGTCTCGTGGACCGGCTCAAGGGCGCTGACCGCCTTCACCTCGACGATCACTTTGCCCTCGACAACGAGGTCAGCCACGTAGTCGCCGACCAACTCGCCCTCGTAGCGGACCGGCACGAGATACTGCTGATCTACCTCGAAGCCGGCGTTGCGAAGTTCCAGCGCCAGGGCGTTCTCATAGACTTTCTCCAGGAACCCGAATCCGAGCGCGTTGTGCACCTTGAACGCTGCGCCGATGATCCTCTCTGTGATGTCCTCGTACTTCATCCGTGGTATCTGTGTGCATCCGTGTCTAAGAAGGCCGTCTCTGTCGTAGCGGCGAGGAGGTTCTTCCAGCCGGGGAGGTAGTCGTCTTTGTGGGAGACGGCCATCCGGAAGCACGCGATGGCCTGGTCGTACTCGCCCTTGGCGGCGAAGCCCACGCCCATGTTGTTGACCATCGCTTCCTCGGTCGGGTTGAGCAAGGCGGGGCGGCCAGCCGAAGCGGAGTCCGCCGGCAGGTCGTTCCCTTGAGTCGTGGGTACCTTGCGGGGCAGCCAGACGTACCACCCATACAGACCCCCTCCGATCATCGCCACGAGCAGCATGGCAATGACGAGAGGACCAGAGCGGTTCCTGCGCTCAATCTCCATCTCTGCCGCTACGCTTACGGGATAGCGAGTGTACGGCCCCCAGCGCATTCCCACCATGCCGAAGGCGCCAGCCGTCCCGCGCGAGGAGATAGTTCGCAGGCTGTGGGCCTATCACGGCACGCCTCGGCGATTCAACCGACATCGAGTCCACATGGCGGACGACGCCACCATCACACTCAAGTAGGACAACCCGGCGCGGCCGACTTGGCTGGCACCAGACAACGGCTCTGCTCTGGCAGAACAGAAGACCGCACGCAGGAGGCCGGGCTAGCCACGGGCGAAGCCGCCGAGCATGACGAAGGCAGCAGTCAGAGGCACAAACCAGAGCAGGAACTGAACCAGCCACAAGTCCCTCAAAGCGTCAACGTCCGGCTGGCCCGATTGCCACCGCGTGAGGGGGGTGTGCTCCAGGTGTCGGAAGGAGAGCCACAGCAGCCCGGAAACGGGCAGAACAACCGCGCCGTAGAAGTACTTCAGCGAGATGGTGTATGATGCGGCGAGAGCCCGTGCGGGGCCCCAGGGCACCAGCGAGACCGCCCACACAACTGAACCAGCCTGGATCGCCAGCACCGCAAGGAACTCCAGCGAACCAAGCGCCCCTATGCTGGAGTTCGCTGGGTCAGGCTGGCAGCAACGCCAGTAACGTCCGAATGTAACGATATCGAACGCCGCGATCGCGATCCAACACGCCAGCAGGAGCATGTACCAAGCAAGCTCGATGGTTTCCATCAGTATTCCGCCTCCGCCCACTGGTTGTGCCGGCTAGCTACTCACCTTGCCAGCTGTCTCCGACGCCGGCCATCCATTCGGCAGCCCATGAGAGCCAGACCTCCCGAGTGTCTCCGTCCCAATGCTGTCCCGCCGAGCCTACGCAGGCTTCGGCACGCCCGGCGGAATGGGAAGGTGCGGCGGGAATCCGTGTGCCCCGCCCTCGATCCACTCTTGGATGTCCTCTAGCATTTTCAGGGTCGCCTCTCGCTCCGGACTGGAATCCAAGTTCCGAAGGCACCGCAGCGCAGCGATGGGATCGGCCAAGGGACGCGGGTTCACAGCATTGCGTACAGCAGCCAGGCACATGCACAAGTGAAAGTTGGCAAAGCGCGTAGCCTCATCTGCCTGTGTCTTACAGAAGTTGTGACACTGTTTCCGCAAGTAGATGGCGAGGCCCTGCCTTACGGCCACAGCGAGAACAACCACACCGCCACCCAACGGATGGCCTGCTACCAAGAAAGCGCCTGTGAAGGCACCCCCTACGGACAAGTTGGCCGCAGTCAACGCGTGGTAAGTGACCTCGCACGCGGCGTTGCACAAGCTTTCACCCAGGGAGATCACTGCGACTTCAATGGCGAAGCCAGCGTAGCATTCGAAGACCGAAGACGGCGTCGGTACCAGGCCGTACGGATCAACCCGGGTCGTCGGCAGGCCAACGCAGTACTCATACAGATCCGGGAGCAGACCAGCTAGAGGCCTGTGGGCGCTTGACATGTAACTGCATGCCCCGCTCGTCTGTTCTCGAGAGCTATCGGGCGATGAACCATTGCTCGAGCTGCCGGGCAAACTGCTGACCTCGGGCTGTGCTGCCCCTGGATCGCGCGTAAGGAACCGCCCGAGGCCGGTGTGGTAGTAGCGATACCTGTACTGCAAGACGCCGGATTCGGGGTCGAGGCGGCGGCCCGTGAAGCGATATGGATTCCCCACATCCGAAAGGCCGTCCCCGTCGACGGAACCGTCTGCATCTAACACGGTTGCGCCACCATATGCATCGTAACGGTATCTTTCCACTATTGTACCACTTGCGTCGCTCAAGGCATAGACGGAGAAGAGGGTGTTGGCGTGGTAGTAGACGATCTCGTTAGCATCCGCGAAATCCGTGTCGGCGTTGAAGTCCCTTTCTTGGACCGCCACGGCGTCGATGTAACCGGGCGCATACGTAAACCTTGCGACAAGGTCCCCGGCGCTGTCCCGCTCCTCCCGGCACTGCCAACCTGCCCCGAGCGCAGTCGAGGGGTCGCCCCCCCAGATGAACCGCGTCGTGCCGTTCAGGGAGCCCCCGCCTTCGCAGGGCGCCATAGCGCCGCTCCCGGCCTTCGCAGCCGAGGCCGCTTCGGCGGAGTGGGCTCGGCGCGCCGGCGGCTTGTTCGTTACACTCTTCAGCACCCGCCGGTTCCAGGCGTCATACTTGTACTCGCCCGTGGTGTTCCAGTTCCCCGACTGCTTCTCCCACCTTCGCCGAGGCTTCGGCGGGCAAGCCTCGACCTCGATCAGGCGGTTGCGGTAATCCCACGTGTACTTGTGGTTGCCGTTCGAGTCCCCGTCCTGCGTCAGGTTCCCCGCCGCGTCGACTGTCGCCGGCGCCACTCCGTCCCCTGCCAGCTGTTGCCACCGCATGCCAGGGACTGCCTATCTCTGCCGCAGCTTTGGCCTTGTGACCTCTCAGGCTGGCAGTTGCCAGTTCGCCGCTAGCCCCGGTTCTGCCAGCGAGTGGCAGGACATGTCAGCGCCAGCCTACAGCAAGTGAAAACCCCGGGGGAAACAACGGGCGAGGGACCCATGCGGCCTCTGCGGCGTCCGTGCCGTCTAACCGCCGTGCGGTGGCACGCAATCCCTTTTCGTCAGTTGCCGCACTGCCGCTTCTCTGAAGACCACAAGGCGCTGGAGCCAGCCCTGCTACTTTGACGGCGCGAAGGCCCGCCGTTACACTCGCTGAGCGCGGGGCGGGCGCTTGTCTGCCTCTTCGGGTCTTGGGGAGGGCCGAACCATGAAGTGGGTGACGCGTTCGCACGTGCATGTGGACCGGGTGGCCTGTCCGTGGCTGATCTTGCGGTTCGTGGATTCCGAGGCCGAGTTCATCTTCGTGCCCAGGAGCATGGTCAACGAGGTGGCCGAGAAAGAGGGGGCGATCCCGTTTGATGCGCCGGGCGTCGAGCTGGGTCATCACGACGGCAAGTGTTCCTTCGAGGCGATCATCGAGAAGTACGGGCTGAGCGATCCCGCACTGCTGCGGGTGGCGAAGATCGTCCACGCGGCCGACACGAACGAGATGGGCAGTGAGCCGCTGGCGCGGGGCTTCGAGGCCATTGCGGTCGGCTACAGCCTGCGGTTCCCCGACGACAAGGAGAACCTGGCGAACCAGTTCGAGATGTATGACGCCCTCTACGCTTGGTGCCGGCTGGACGTTGCCAAGGGCACGAAGTAGGCGAGGGCGGAAACAATGGAATCGCTCCGCCGGCTCTGCGGCTTCCTCGGCCTCAAGCGGAGCATCGTCGGCCTGCTCTGCATGGCCATCCTCGTCGGGATGGGCGAGAAGATGGCCGAGCGGTTCCTGCCGATCTACCTGCTCGCCCTGGGCGGCGGGGCGCTCTCGGTGGGTCTGCTCAACGGGCTGGACAACCTGCTCTCAGCCCTTTACTCCTTCCCCGGCGGTTACCTGTCCGATCGCCTCGGCACGAAGCGGGCGCTGCTGGTCTTCAACCTGATTGCGATGCTCGGTTTCGTCATCGTCATCCTCGTGCCGTCCTGGCCGGCGGTGATTCTGGGGGCCGTGTTCTTCCTGTCATGGACGGCCATCTCCCTGCCGGCCACCATGAGCCTGGTGGCCAGGGTCCTGCCGAAGAACAAGCGCACGATGGGCGTCTCGATGCACTCGTTTGTGCGGCGAGTACCGATGGCACTCGGGCCGGTCGTGGGCGGGCTGTGCATAGACCGCTGGGGTACGGGGGACGGCGTGAGGATCGCCTTCGTGGCCGCCCTCGGGATGGCGGTGATAGCCGCAGTGGCGCAGCAATTACTCATTGAGGACGAACGGCCGGCAGAGAAGGCGGTTACCTCCACGCCGAGACAGCCCCTGACCGTGCTGCGCGAAATGCGGCCTGAACTCAAGAACCTGCTCGTGTCGGACATCCTCGTGCGTTTCTGTGAGCAGATCCCGTATGCCTTCGTCGTTGTCTGGGCCATGCAGAGGATCGCATCCCCTATCAGCGGCACGCAGTTCGGCATACTGACCAGCGTTGAGATGGCGACGGCGATGCTCATCTATATCCCCGTTGCGTACCTCGCCGATCGCAGCCACAAGAAGCCGTTCGTGCTCCTCACGTTCGCGTTCTTCACGCTGTTCCCGCTGGCGCTGATGTTCTGCCAGTCGTTTGGCCTGCTCGTGGCCGCCTTTGTGCTGCGCGGGTTCAAGGAGTTCGGGGAACCGACACGCAAGGCCCTGATCATGGACCTGGCGCCGGAGGACCAGAAGGCTCTGACGTTCGGCGCGTACTACCTGGCGCGCGACATAGTGGTATCGCTGGCCGCGTTCGGCGGGGCGTTCCTGTGGAATGTCAGCCCGCAGGCCAACTTCCTGACGGCGTTCGCGTGCGGCGTGCTGGGCACCGTTTGGTTTGCACTCCGCGGGGGTGACCTGCAGGGCTGACGAACGCCTCCACCGGCCAGGCCTCTGAAGTCGCCTCAGCCGCTCGCGGTGCGTAGATCAACGACAGGTCCGGCAGGGCCTCCACCGCCCCCGACACGTCCAGTAGGCCGGGATCGGTGCAGACGTCCATGGTGAGGTGGAGGCGGCAGGTCGCATCAATCAGTGTTCCAGAAGGGGGCCGGTCGGGGAGTGAGAGTATGTTCTGCTGGGTTTGACGTTGGCTGCCAGGGCTGCTGTGGCCCAAACACGTGTGACGACGCCCTTTCCTCGGGGATCAAGCCGACCAAGATGCGTGTTTGTCGCATGCGGAGCGAAGCGAAGGGGCTCGGCTACTCCTTGCCGGGCCCTGTGGTCTGCGCCATGTACAGGACCGCATCGCCGCCGAACGGCGCGGTCATGGAAAGCTTGGCGCCGCCCGCGACCGGTTCGCCCTTGGTCACAGCGCCGGTGGACGGGTTGAACCATTCCACTGCTAATGCTCCCGAGACAGCCGAAAGGTCCACGGTGACCTCCGGCCCCTTGGGCGCATACACCAGGAATTCCGCCTCCTGGGCTGCAGTGTCTGCCAGGCAATAGCTCGAGGAGGCCAGGCTGCCCTGAGGGGTCATAGCGGCCAGGTTCACCCGGTCCGCATAGCGGCGGGTGTAGCCCATGCTGATCCTGATCGTCTCCCAATAGGGGTCGAGTTTCCCGTCCTTCGGCTTGTTGCGCTTGGAGTCATATTCAAGGTAGGGGTCCATGAAGAGCGTGCTGTTGCCGCGGGTGAAATTCTTCCACACCCAGGCCCTCTGGCCATCCAAACCGACTTTTTGGAGCCTGGTGTAATAGAAAGAGTGGTCCGTGTCGTTCAAGACCACCTTGCGGCCCTTCGCGTCGGGCGGGTCAGGGTCTAACCCGCCGTATCCGCCGGGTGTATCCTGATTGCCACCGGGCGATATCCAGTCGGCGGGGCTGTTGAAGAGGTCGTCGTTTGTGCCGCCCAGGAGAAACGTCATCCCTATCGGATGCTGCTTGGGCTTTTTCGCCTCGTACTCGTGCACATAGTTGACCACGTGCTTCTCCCATTCCAGGCATCCAGGGACATCGTGGCACTCGTTAGCGACCTCGTATAGTACGTTGTCCAGATCATTGACCGTATCCACGATCTTGCGTACATAAGCTTCCTGGAGCGGGGTCACCGCGGGGACGCGCAGGGAGTCGAAGTCCGTGCCTCGGCCGGTCCTATTCGGATCGCCGTCAATGCCGTTGATGTTGTTGTTCACGTTGAAGGGGTGTCCATCCCAACACCACGGCTTCTTGGAGCCAGCAGGGCCGTTCCCGTCGAAGAACATGACCGAAACGTAGATGCCCCGCTCACGGGCCGCGATGATCCGGGAACGGAGCCGGTCGAAGAACGCCTGGTCGAACTTGCTCAGGTCGAACTTGGGTTTGCCGTCCAGAGCTAGGCCGGGCCCTGTCCGCGGCCACGGCTGCGGCCCCGCTACGTACACCATCTTGTCGTCGTATAGCCCTGCAAAGGAGTACTGTGTCAGTTCCTTTCTACGCAACCGGATGAAGTTGTGGTTGTGGGCCTGGAGGAAATCGAGGTAGCCGTTGAAGTCGAAGACCGGCGGGGGGTCGGTCGTGCCTTGGTCATTCTGGTTCGACCAGGTAAGCGATCCCGTCAGGTAAACGGCCTTGCCCGTGCCGTCCGTAAAGTAGCGCGGGTTGCCGGCCAGGACCTTGAGCGGCCCCTTGGCTGGGGCGACGGCCCCTATTGCCCGCAAGGCCGGAGACGCGCCAGCGCATGCCGCTGCCGCGAAGATGGAAAGGGCCAGAAAGACGAGATTCCCCCCGACGAAAACTGTCATCGTGTTCATGTTTGCTCCGGCCTGCAAACGAGAATCTGTAGCATTGGACCCTCCAGCATGCAGGAAACGGGCGGCACCCAGGTTGGACACCACTCATGCCGGCAACGGCCGCGCGCGGGCCTCCCGTCAGCACTGTCTCTTCCTCCGCAATGGCCGGGTCATGATACCTCACAGTGGAGCCGGCCGAAAGGCGATGAATCGGGAGTCTCTAAGAAGCCGTTGGTGTCCACCGCGCTACTGCTCTGCGACACCGAAGCCCCCCGCTCTGTGTCAGCACATTGAGGAGGCCGCTCAGCACCGCCCCACCGTCCTTATCGAGTTGCACGAAGATGTCGGCAGCGGCCCGCGAGAGCGCGACCACCTGGGCCGAGCATTCGCTGAGCAGCCTGGCGATCTCCCGCCCTATGCCCTTGCCGGCCCCCGTGACAAGGGCCCGTCGGCCGCCGAAGTCGATCTTCATCGCGCTCTCCGATTGCGCCGGCATGCCGCTCGGCGAGACCTGCTTCGTTGCGGAGCGCAGTCTACGCCGCGCGCCGGCGGGGGGCAATCCGACGGCGTCACCTCGGGCTCCCCGCCCAGAAGCCGGCGCGGGTTCTCCCTGAGCAAGAGGTCGACGGCGCGTGAGTCGACACCCTCGGCGCGGAGCATCGGCACCACGTCCCCCCCAACGCCGCCTATACCTTAGTCGAAGCCGACCGGGTGCGCAATTGGCGTTATTCCGAGGTCGCCCTTCCCTTCTTCTGATGCCCCGCCGCACAAGAGAAGGGCTCGGAACGGCCGTCTTCGCGCCCCAGACTCGGCTTTCAGCGGTCGTACGTTCCCGTTTCAACATGCCCAGGGCAGCGCTCGCCACCGGGACACTTCGGCCATCACAGCACGTTGGTCTCGTCGTCCTGGGGGGCCAGGTGGGCGTAGATCATGGTCGTGCTTGTCCCTTTTCTCGGGCACTTGGGCAGCAAGTCAGGCTAGAGCAGCTGCTCTTGTCGATGCGCATGTTCTTGCCCCCTGGCAGCAAGCTTGACAGCAAAACGAGCGAAATGATGGCAACCACCGAAGACGGAGGCCGCTAAGAATGCCAAGTATGCCCTTCTCAAGCGTTCGTGCAATAGCCTCATAACCCGTTGGTTGGAGGTTCGAATCCCTCTGGGCCCACCATCCTATCCCATGAAGCCGAAGGCACTTTCGCTTGACGGCGCTCTGGGAGAGCCGGGCGGGCTCGATGGGCGCCCCTCACTGCGCGGACGCTGGCGCTGCCTGCGCTGGCGCTGCCTCCGCGCCCGCCGGCACAGCGGTGATCTCCCGCAGCGACACGTCCGTCACCGTCCCGTCCTTCATGCCCGCCAGGGCGAGGACGATTTTGGCGTGCGTCAGGTCTATGCCCGTCGGCGCCACAAACTCCACCGTGTGCGCCGCCGTGGCCTCGCCGACCGCAATGGGGTGATACTGGGTCGGCTGGCCATCAATGAGGACGGCGAGAGGCATCTCCTGCTCGTCGACGGCCAACTGGAAGTAGATGATCCCGGCGCCGCCGCGGTCGGCCGCCTTCAGTCTCAGCCGGTAGCGGGCGCCGGGCCGCATGCCTTCCACGTACTCGCCCACGCCGATCGACCACCACCCCGCCGGGTTGACGACCACGGCGTGCGCCTCGCCGTTGCCGACGCTGAGCGATCCGGCCTCCGGCGCGTGCACCCACTGGAACCACTCCCCAGCCCTGCCCTCGAAGAGGCCGTTCCGCACGAGGTCGGGCCCTTCGTCCATCCCGTGGACGTCCACGTTGCGCCGGGCCGCCGCCGTGACGGGCAGGCCGGTCGGGGACGTATAGGTCGCGGACAGATTCAGGATCAGCGGCCTTAGGTCAAATAGGTCCGTTGGCCGGTCCGCCGTGACCTTGGCTGTAACGGTCTGCGACGCGCCCGGCGCGAGCGTGGCTTCGAAAGATCTCGGCTCCACCTTCAACTGAGGATGCTCGGCGAAGGCGCCTTTGATGGACAAGTCGTAGGGCTGCTCGTTCGAGAGCTTCAGCTCCGCGGCGCCCTGCGCGAAGACCTGCTGGGCGGACGCCACGCCGCTCGTCGTGAGGTAGCTGGCGCGGAAGATCGCATCGTTGACCTTGGCCGTCTCCTCAGTGACCACGTCCTTCGGCAGGATGCCATCGAGGACCAGGTTCGCGATCGCCGGCTCGCCCCCGTCCATGGTCACCCAGGTGATGTGGTCGAACTCCCCGAGTCCCAACCCACGCACGTCGCTCGCACCGCCCGTCGTGGAGAGCACGATGTAGTCCCGCCTGCTCCGCTTGGCCTGGATGTAATTGTGGTAATGCCCTGCGAAGACCGTGTGCGGCCGGTCGGCCAGCGCCTTCACGATGGTCTGCCAGCCCGGGTCGTCCATGCCGTCGTCCTCAAGCCACATCGGCTTGTGCATGAAGACGAACGTCCAGCGGACGTGCTCGTACGCCTTGAGCTGGTCGGAGGCGAACCGGGCCTGCTCGGCGCTGATGTGCGTTGCGGGCGGGTCCTCCGTGTCTAGGCACAAGAAGAGCACGTCGCGATAGACGAACGAGTAGTATAGGCATCCGAAGCGCTCCTCCCACTGCTTCGCCATGGTCGGGTTGCTGATGTCGTGATTGCCGGGCAGGAAGTAGAAGCGCATGTCCAGCCCGCCCATCTCTTTCATGAGCCCGTCGCGCTGCGTGCGGATCTCATCAGGGCCCTCCGTGTAGCCCTCGGTCAGGTCGCCGATGCACATCACGAAGGCCGGTTGCATCAGGCTCAAGTCCTTGAGTGCTGCCTCCAGGATGTCCGGGCGGCGCCCCCCGGTCACGTCGGAGATGATGGCGAACTGGAAACGGTCCGCTCCCTCCAGCACGGGCTTGGCGGTCCACGGGTGCGCGGCAGGCGCCTCCGCGGCGACCGCGAGAGAGCAAACGCACAGGGCCGTGACCAACACGAGCGCGGTCATCAAGCGACGACGAAGCGTCATCAGGGCATCCTCCTCTCAGGGGAACGCGCCTCGCAGACGCCCACGCTGCCGTGAGCACGCGCGGCGGAAGCGAAACATGCTACCGTCTCGCGGCCTCTGCTGCAAAGAGGCAGCGCGCTGCCTCGCCCCCCGGCCTACTGGTGTGCAGGCTGAGGCCAGTCGTCGGAGCGAAATGGAACGGCGGGCAGCCCCTCGGCGTTGAAGAGGTCGCAGATGGGGTTCTGTGCCCACGCGTATCGCACGGCGACTGGCTTGGCGACTTGGTCGTTCCAGACCACGACGGTGTCACCGTCGATCCTGGCTTCGGCCCAGACGAAGTTGCGGTCATCTCCGGCAACGGCAAAGCCTTTGAGAGGACCATCGGGGCCGCCTCTCAGTCCGCCGTGCACGTGCTTGAAGTGCAGGCGCACGCGGTTGCCCTCGAGGTTCATCGAGGTGTACGCCGGTCCGGAATAGACGACGTCCCTGCCGTAGACCTGCGCGAGGGCGATTAGTGCGAGGCGTCTTCCGACCTCCTGCTTGTTCGCCGGGTGCGGCGACCTGGCGTCGCCGATGTCGCTGGTGACGGCCAGTCCGCAGTTGGGGACGGCCTCGGCTGTCATCCACTGCGCCTCGACGACTTCCGCCCAGCCGCTCTCGGTGGGATGGTCATAGGCCGGCCCAAAGGGGGCGATTGCGACAATCAGGAAGGGGAAGTCCCCCTGGCCCCATTGCTCGCGCCAGGAGCGAATCATCGCCGGCAGCAGCTTGCCGTGCTCCCTTCCGCGCTGCGCGTTGGACTCCCCCTGGTACCAGATCACGCCACGGATGCCGTAGGGCACAAGGGGAGCGATGGTGCCGTTCCACAGTCCCGCCGGCTGAGCCAGCCGTGCCCTCCCAAGCACGTAGGGAGCCTCCGGCTTGCTCGGGGGCTGCTTGTGTTCAGCTTCGGCGCTGGCTGCGGCCGAGTCCCACGCGGCGAGCTCTGCCTCGTATGCCGCTTTGAGCGCCTGCTCATCCTGAACCTGCTTCCGCCAGCGTCCTATAGGGTCGTCGATGGCGCCCTTGAGGGCCTCGATTTCGGTCCACGCCTCGGCAGGTGAGGAGCCCAGGGCTCCCGAGATCAATCCGACCGGCACTTCGAGCTCGCGATGGATGCGGCGTCCGAAGAAGTATCCGGCCGCCGAGAACCCGGGCACAGTCCGCGGGCTGCACGGACGCCATTGCGCCTGCACGTCCCGGGCAGGTTCGTCACAGATGCGGTGAGGTACCTCAAAGAGACGGATGTCCGGGTAGTCGGCCGAGGCGATCTCCTGGGTGGCATCCATAGCCTCGCGGACTCCCATGGCCATGTTTGACTGTCCCGAGCAGAGCCAGACCTCCCCGACCATGACATTGCTTATCCTGACGGTGTTCCTGCCCGTGATGGTCAGATCATGGGGGCCGCCGGGCTCCATGGGGCTAAGTCTGACCATCCACGAGCCGGCCTCGTCGGCGGTTGCCGATGCCGTCTGGCCGGCGACGGAGACGACGACCTTCTCGCCCGGCTCGGCGGTCCCCCAGATTGGGGCGTTGATCCCCTGCTGGAGGACCATGTCGTCGCAGAAGAGGGCATGGGGCTTGACGTCAGCGTTCAGGCGCCCCGCACTGAAGACGGCAAAGGCCATGGCAGCGATCGCTATCCTCCTCGGTTTCACGCATTCTCTCCCAGCAAGGCCTGCTGGAGACGTGCCAGTGGCCGGGGGCTCCGATGCCCCGATGCACTGTGCGGTTTGACATGATCATAGTGCCGTCTCCAGCGGTCCGTCAACACCTTCGCTTCCAGCAGCGTGTCGAACGCCTCGACGCAGTCGTTGTCCCACGGACTGCCCGGCTCAGGCGTCCAGAGAGGGCAGTCCGTCGAACGTCATCTGCCCGCCGACCGCAGCGACGCCCTGGATCGTGCCGGTCGTCAGGGGCGCGAATCGCCTGATGTGGTCTTCGAGCATGCGGGCCAACTGCTCGATCACGTCCGGATGCTGCGAGGCCACGTTCGTCAGCTCCTCGGGATCGGCCTCCAGGTCGTACAGCTCCTCCCTCCCCTCGCGGATGCCGTAGAGGCGCCACCTGGCGACCTCGTCGGCCTGCGGCCTGATCCACGGGCGGATGTAGTTCCAGCGCGCGGTCCGGATGCTCGCGTGGAAGCAGAACCCGCTGACGACGTAGTCCGGCGCGCCGCCGCCACCGAGAGCCTGCGGCCAGACGTCCCGGCCGAGCACGCGCTCCGGCACAGGCTCGCCCAGCATCCCGAGCACGGTGGGCATCAGGTCCTGGTGCTGGCAGAAGCCGGGCACGCGCCGTCCCGCCGCCTCGCCGGCCGGGTGGCGGATCAGCAGCGGCACGCGCGTGACCTGGTTGCGCAGGCGGTCCGTGCCCTTGTGGATCTGCCCCTGCTCGCCCAGCATGCAGCCGTGATCCGAGGTGAAGACCACGGTCGTGTCGTCCATACGGCCGCTCTCGCGCAGCGCGTCGAGCAGGTGACCGACCCATCGGTCCACGAGCGTCACCTCTCCCGCGTAGGCGGCGCGCACGTTCGCGAACTGCTCCGCGCTCAGCCGGTCCGTGCTCGACGGCGCGGCGCACCCGATCAGGCTCTCCCCGTAGCCGGGCGCGTACCGGCGGGCGTACTCGGCCGGCGGGTCCCAGGGCTCGTGGGGGTCGAAGCACTCCACGTGCAGGTAGAAGGGCCGCGAGAGCGTGTAGGCACGCAGCCACTCGGCGGCCCGCCTCATCGTCTGCCCCACCAGCGTGTCCGCGTCGCTCTGCCACTGCTGCCGGAGGACCAGGTGGCGGATGAGCCACGAGTCGTCCGGCACCTGCCGGCCGGGCAGCGCGCGCCGCAGCAACTCCTCGACGGCGGACCTGTCCGGCAGGGCGAAGGGGTCCGCCTCCTGGCCGCGGATCCAGAACCACTGGTCGAAGCCGCGGTGGAAGTTCTTGCCGGGCTTCATCAGGTGGTAGACGTCGTTGAAAAGCGCCGTGAAGTAGCCTCGCTCCCGCAGGTGCTCGGCGAGCGTGACGTCCTCGTCGTAGAGGGGATGCCAACCGTGCTGCTGGATGGGGTCGGAATGCTGCGGGCGGTACTCGAAGGGGAGATGTTGCGCCCCGTCATGATCACCCGGCGAGCGTTGATCGTTGGCAGGCCCTCGCCGTACGCGTCCAGGAACAGGGCGCTCTCGGCGGCCAGGGCGTCCAGATGCGGCGTGCGGATCCACTCGTTCCCGTAGGCCCCCAGGTAGTCGCATCGGAACGTGTCGCTCACGATGACGACCAGGTTCACGGCGCGTCTCCCGATCATCAGGAAGGGGCCGGCGTCAGCGCAGGGCCTCGGCGACGCGCGCAGCTTCCGTCTCGGACCGCGGCTTTCCGGACATGGCCTCAGCGATGGAAGCCAGGCGTTCGCACTCCTCGATGGCGGCGCCGACCTCCAGCGGCTTCGGCTCCGGCCCGACCAGGCGGACGAAGTTACCGCGGTAGATGCCGGCCAGAGCGTCCTCGGCAAGCGACATCCCGCGGACGATGCCGTCCTCGGGCGGGCCGAGCAGGAAGTCCGCTTCCGCCGGCACGCGGAACGTGTCGTCCGTCTCCAGCCAACGGAACACGATGCCCGCGCGGATGCGGCCCTCCTCGACCGTCTGGCCGCTGGACAGGTCGGTGCCGAAGACGATCCGGTCGGAGTAGTTGGTGAAGAACTCGCGGCCCGCCTCCGGGTCGCGCGAGATGTTGTAGAGCATCTCGATGCCGGGCGCCAGGTCGAAGTGCGCGCCGGGGTGTTCGTCCAGGAACCGCGCTGCCCGCGGGAGGTCGGCCGACAGGAAGTAGAAATGGGCGAAGATGACCTTCAGGTCCGGGTGTCTGGCCAGGATCTCGTCCACTTCCGCGTAGAGCTCCTCCTTCTGCACGTCGTCGGGGCCGTAGCCCCAGTTGTGCTCCTTCGCCCAACCGGGGATCTTCTCGGGGTCCCAGAACTCCTCAGGGTCGTTCACGTGCCACACGATGGGCAGGCCGAGCTCTTCCACGCGCGCCCAGTATTCCGCGAAGTAGGGATCCGTGACCGGGACGTCCATCCGCTGGCGGGACGTGGGTTTGCCCTCGATCATCTTGATGCCGTCGCAGCCCATCTCCGCGAACCGCTCCGCCTGAGCCGCGAGGCCCGGCGCGGCGACCTTGCCACCGGTGAGCTTGCCGGCATGGTTGAGGCCCGCGAAGACGAAGAACCTCCCCGAGTGCCGAAGCTTCATGTAGAGCGACTGCGGAAGCCCCCCGCCGGCGGCCGGGTCCTGGATGGAGACGAGAGCCATCCTGCCAATGCCCGTCACCCGCCGGATAGCCAGCATGGACGCCTCGCCGTCGATCCCTCCCATGTGCACGTGGCAGTCGGTGATCCCGTCCATCCGCGAGCGCCACTCGTTCATCATCGTGCCTCCGCTTCAGTTCAGCGCCCGGCGGCCCGGGGCGCAGCTTCACCGCGTCCGCCTCACGCCGGCCGCTCAGTCGCCGACCAGCTCGAGCGCCCCTGCGTCGCGTTTGCCGTCCGCCGGCTCCCTGCCGGTGAAATCCCGCGCGGACGGCCCGTTGAACTCCCACTCGTAGAGCTCCTCAATCGTCGTCCTGGCGTCGGCCAGCGTTCCAAGGGCGATCCGCATGAAGTCGACGGCTCCCGCCAGGCACCGGCCTTCCGGCGTGCCGCCGACGTAAAGATCGCCGTCGTTAGCCAGCGACACGGACACGCCCAGGCCAGGGCCGCTTGCGTCCTTCCGGCCGTCAACGTAGAGCGTCAGGGCCCCGGCCTTCCGGTCGGCCTCGGCGATGACGTGGTGCCACGCGCCGTCGTTCACGAGGGCCACGCTCGCCACGTCGGCCGAGCCGCCGGGCCCCCTGGCTGCGAACGTAACGCCGCCGCCGTCATTGACGCTCAATGAATAGCCGGCGTCCCTCATCTTCTCGATGAGCACCCCGCCGGTGCGGCCGGGCGCCGTCTTGAAGTATGCCTCCAGGAGGAAGTTGGATCCGTGAACCTGCGGGCTCTTCAGGTCTTCGCCCGAGGCCGTGCGCGTCTCGGTGACGTTCTCGCCGCCCATCGTCACAGTCCTGGTCTGCCCGGCCGCGTCGCCGGCCGGCACCTCCACGGTCGCCACGAGCGTGCGGTCCTCCCAATCGCCCGTCTTCGTGAGGTAGACGGCGAGCACGAACGAGCCGAGGTCCGGCTTGTCCTGGGGCGTGAAGGAGAAGGTGTATGGCCCCGGGCCCGTGACTTCCTTGGGAGCGCCGCCCCAGGCGTTCATGCCCATGAACTGCCCGTCCTTCTTCGTCCAGTGCAGATCGCCGTGCAGCTTCAGTCCCGCCTCGACGCCGCGGAGCTCCAGCTTCGCCTCGAAGGGCTGCCCCGGCGCCATCGCCGTCGGGAAGGTCATGGTGACCCAGTCCGGCGGCCTGTAGCTGACCTGGTACTCGAACGCCTCGGTCAGCGCGGCGTTGGAGGCGGCCGCGTATTGGTCCTTGCCGTTCAGGCTGAGGGCGCCGTCGGTCCAGTCCTCCAGAGGTCCTTGCACGTAGTCGTCGGGGCCGACGTTCACGACCGTCAGCGGGTACATGGGCCGCTTGTAGTAGTCGTCCCGCACGACGTGGTACGGGGTGAGGTACCAGTGCTCGTCCATGACGTGCGTGGGATCGCCGGGGGCGCGGTAGAAGTTCCACTCGGCGACCATCGCGTACAGCGCCCAGGGGACGAACGCCCTCACGCCCTTGTCCCTGGCCGCCGATTCAGGGGCCAATCGGAAGTCATGCGCCGCCGCGTCCCTGAGCAGCGGACCGTCCGCCACCTCGCCCACGTCGGATGCCAGGGCGTTGTGCGCCTGAAGCACCTGCCGGAACGACTCGAGGCTCTGGTGCCACCGCCCCGACGGCTCGAGCACGCCGAAGTAGTCGGAGAGGTCGTAGAACACGTTCCTGGAGAACGCGTCCGTATCGAGCGCAAAGTGCTCCTTCTGCGGGCCGGCGTCGGCGGCGTTGCCCTCGGCGGCCGTGTTGGCCGGTTCGGCGTGGCGGAAGACCCAGTAGCCGATCCCCTCCCAGACGTTGCCGAGGAACTTGTCCCGCCCCGCCTGCGGCGCCTGGCGGCGCGAGCCTTTCACGAAGTTATAGATAGTGTTGTTGAAGAACGTATTCTGGTAGCTGTGGATCTCCTGGAAAGCTGCGGTATTGCCCAGGCGGCTGAAGGGGTCCTTGGACTTGCCCCAGGCGATGTTGTTGAAGTGATAGTTCTTGAACGCCCCGTCCAGGTAGTAGGCGTGGCCGAACCGGGCGCTTGCCGGGGTGTCGCGTTCGAGCATGAAGGCCCAGTTCCGGTAGCCGCCGGGATTGCCGGAGATGTTATCATAGACGTAGGCCGGCCCGCCCTGCCACGTCTCGATGCCGCCCCAATCGTTGTTGTTCAGCAGCGAATCGGTGACTTTGTTGTGATGGACGATCATACGCGAGAGGGGCCGGTCCGTCGCGGCTCCGCTCTGCTTGCCGCCGAAGAGGAAGAGCCCTGCCCCGTAGCACCGGTCCAGGATGTTCCCGGCCACTTCGAGCGTTTCGGCATAGCCGACCTCCATGGCGTGGCCCTGGCCGTAGCGGGTCGGCCGGTGGCCGATCTCGAGGCACCGGTTGCGCATCACCTTCACGTCGTAGAGTCGGCCCATCGGCGGCAGGACGTCGCCCCACTCCGAGCTGTCCGCGATCTCTGTCGCGCCGTGGTCCGCGTAGAGGAACTCATTGTCCGCCACGACGACATCGCCGATGGCGTCCTGCCTGCCAACGGCCTTCAGCCTGATCGGCTTGTGAACGTGCTCGAACCGGCAATGGGTCACGCGGATGTCCGAGCCCGAGCCGAGCAGGCGCACGCAGCCGGGGTCCACGTCCCTGTCCGCCGGGGGCAGCGCGGTCAGGTCCCAGTAGACGTTAGTGAAGCGGAACGTGAGCCCGCTGACGTGGACGTGGCTCATGCCCTGGCTTTCGATCATGTGGATGCGCTTGGCCACCTCGATGTGGGCCGAGTTGGGGTCTATGTCCCCCGGCAGCCGGATGTAGAGCCGCCCGCCGCGCCCCTCCTTGGCGAACCAGAACTCACCCGGCTCGTCCAGGTAATGGGGCTTGTCCTCCAGGTAGTAGCGGCAGTGCCGGATGATCTTGTAGGAGATGGCGCCCCACTGGCAGGCGAAGGCCAGCGCTTTCTTCTCGGTGTCCACGAATCGGACGTACGTCGGGTACGGGGTCCCCATCACCCAGCCGTAGGTCGTCCATACGATGGCGTCCTGGTAGTAGTCCGCCGGCCGAGTGAGGTGTTCTGTGTCCGTGGCGAAGTGCAGGCGCTGGCCGTCGATCTCGATGTAGTTGTCGAAGGGCTTGTCCGGGTTGTTCCAGGTCCACCATTCGCTCTTGATGTCGTCGGGATCGGTGACCTTCCAGTTGGGCGTGCGCGCGAGCTCAATCCGGACAACGGAACCGTCCGGCTCCACCATCCAGACGTTGCGCGGGGCGAAGTCGAGGTCGGCGTACCAGACCTTCTCGGGCTCGGGGATGTCCGGATGGTCGGCCCCTTTGCGCCAACCGCCGACCATCTCCGAACCGCATATGACGGCCTCGCCCTCCCCCCAGAAGGGATCGCTCGTGAGGCGGATCGGATCGCCTGGCCGCCCCGACTCATCGGCCAGGAGCTCGCCCCGGTAGGCGACGCCGCGCTTGAAGACATAGGTGTGGACGCCCTCGCACGCGGCGGCATTGCCCCGTGCTTCCGGGTCCCAGGGGTGATGCTTCCACGGCGAACGCTGCGAGAGGCCGTCGTTGGCGTCGTCGCCCGCCCCGTAGTCGATGTACCGGACGGACGAGCCCGCCTCGAAGCGGAACGGCTCGGGCTTCCACTCCAGGTCGCCCGTTTCCTTGACCACCGAATGCGGCTCTTGCCACGAGTAGGTCATGGACAGGGCCCTCGGGCCCATTGCCAGCGCAACGCCCGCGATGGCGAGCGCAACCCGCAACTGCGGCACTTCCCTGAAGCAGCCCAGCATTTCGGCACTCCTCGTCTAGCCCCCGCCTCGCAGATCCCGTCGGCCGTCCGCCACGGTGCGGCTCGTGCGTTGTGAGTCTAGCAAGCACCGGTCCTTGCGGCAAGCTCTGGCGCCGGGCGACCGACGGGCCCTATCTGCCTGCCAACTCGACCGTCACCTGCCCGGCGGGCTTCGTCAGCTCGAGCTCGCCCCTTGCCTGTGCGTCGCCCCGCGTGACCGTGACCTCATGGCTCCCCAGAAAGCCGCGTCCGCTGAACTCGCCCGAAGCGTCCGTGTTGCCGGTCTCGTCCGTCCACCACTTGCTGAAGACCAGCTCGCGGTAGGCGCGCAGGTTCGGCTTCTCCTGGAAGTCCCTGGTAAAGAGCTGGTTCGGGCCCCAGAACTGAAACCCGATGACCGACGGGTGGCTGAACAGGACCGTCATGCAGTCGCGCAGGAAATCCGCCTCGAGCTGCTCGTCGTCCGTGCCCACGGTGAACTCGGTCACCCGCATGGGAAGCCCGAACCTCGCGTACCGCTGCAGCGTCGCGTAGATCCGTTCAGGAGACGGGACGGACCCGCCGAAGTGGCCCTGCAGGCCCAGCACAGTCAGCGGCGCGCCGTTGTCGAGCAGGTACTGCACGGTCTCTTCGTAGTTCTGCTGGTGCGGGCTGTCGGTCAGGGTCGCCAGGATGCCGTAGTCGTTGAGCGCCAGGCCGGCTTCGGGCAGGTTCTGGCGGGCACGCTTGAACCAGTCCACCATCACCTGCCGTCCGCAGATGTCCATCAGGGCGTGGTTGTCGAAGGGCTCGTTGACCACGTCCCACTCTGAAACGTAGCCGCGGGTCGCCGTCGTGATGCTGTCGATGTGGTCGAGCACCTCCCGCTCGATGGCCTCGGCGTCGGGGCTCTCACGGTACTTCTGCATGTGTTGTGGCAGGTGCTGCCACGACGGCCATACCAGCACGTGGCCCCGGAAGGTGATGTCATGGTCCTTGACCCACTGAAGGGCCTTGAGGGCGGTCTCGCGGCTGTGTTGATCGCCCCAATCGCCGTCCCACGCCGGCCACTTCAGCGCGTTGCCGAACGAGCCGGCGTTGAACAGCTCGGGGATCTTCTCCTGGAAGAACCTGCTGGCCTGATCAGCCTGGTCCACTACGTCCCAGGCGCGGAAGGCGCAACCGAACTGGAACGCGTGCCGCGTCATACGCACGTGCACGCGTGCGCCTTCGACCGGCTTCCCGTCAGCATCCACAACGCGGACCGAGAACGGAGCCATGCGCGTCGCCCGGATGCGTTCCTCCGCCTGCGCGCGCCAGGCGGCGTCGGGCTCACGGCCTGAATACGTGACCCTCGTCCTGGGCAGCGCGTCCAGGGACACCCGATCGCCGTAGGAGACCAGACGCACGTCGCCGAACTCGATGGACTGAACGGTAGAGCCGACCTCAAGCGCCATGCTCATCCCGCCGGGATCGTAGCTGTCGCGGCTCCGGAAGGGCAGGACGAACTGCGTCCAGTCACTGCCGACCGCCAGCGTGCTTTCGAGCGACTTCGTCCACGGCTCCCTCGACAGGCCGACCGCCGCGCGGAAGACGCCTTGCTCGGACTCGTCCACAGTCCGGATTGTCCGGGCCCAGAAGGTCAGGACCATCACCTCGCCGCTATCGACATGTTTGGGCAGCCCGGCGCCCACCTGGAAATCCCACGAGTCGCCGCGCTCCTTCGAGGCCACCCGGATGGCGCGCGTGAACCCGGGGCCCTCCACGCTCACGATCTGTGCGGACCCCCGCGGGCTCTCAGACTCCCCCAGTGCGGAGAGCGCATCCTCGAACACCAGTTCGCCGCCGGCGGGAAGGGCCTCCTCGGCACGCGCCGCTCCGGCGCCGAGCGCGACCAGCGCCGCCACAACCATCAAGGTCCAGCAAGGAACTGACTGCATCTTCCGTCCTCCTCCGTTCGGTTCATCCGGTGCGGAATTGGTTCTTCGCCCGCCTCGAGGGCGCGGCCCCTCACGGGGCGGCCATGCTGCAAACCAGCGTTGACGCGATGCGCGTCGCCTTGTCAGCGACGGCCGGGTCTGCATCGTCCCAGCGGATCGTGTTGATGACGAACTCGCCCGCGCCACAGGGAACGCTGACCACAGCCGGCGGACGCGTGAAGATCACGCCCGCGTCCTTCTCCAGCAGAACCTGCCACGCGGCCGGGCTTTGGATGAGCCCGGATCCCGTGCTGCCTCCTTCCCAACCACGCCACCAGCAGTCCTCGCGGTACCAGAAGAAGTCCGAGTTGGACAGGCCCTCCATCAGCCCATCATCGCGCCGTTTGACCAGCCGGCCCCTGGGGCGGCACGCCTTGACGGCCCGCACCGCCGGAATCAGCGCCTTCAGCGCCTCCTGCGATTCGGCAGTCGGGCAGTGGATTAGCACCTTTCCCCCGGCGCCGGCGAACTGCTGCAGCCGCGCGGCCTGGCCGAGCATCGAGTCATCCCGGCCGATAATCAGAAGTCCGTAGCCCGACAGGTCCGCGCCCTGGTCGGCGTGCGAAAGATCGTCGGACCGCACCCCAATTCGGGCAAGGAACTCCCCCAGCTCCGGGTCGGCGGACGCAACCAGGGCGATCCTGCGCGCGGGCGCCGGCCGGTAAGACGCGGCGTAGTCCATTACGTTCTGCAGCAGCCGGACGGCGACCGGCTCCGAAGCCAGCTTCTCCGTCAGAACCAGTTGAGAGAGGACACACGTCCCCCGGCCGTGTGGCACCTCCACCAGCGGCGCCCAGCGCAGTCCGCCCAGCCCGCCGGCTTCCACGAGGATGCGATAAGCGCCGGCCGCCGGCTTCACGAAGTTCCTGCGGGAGACCATGTGGTCGCCTCGCCAGAACTTCAGGTCTTCATCTTCGATCCCCTTCAGGATGGCGTGCGCAGTCGAACGCCGGAACGCAATCGTCGAGGCATGCTCGCCGTCAACGCGCAGGCGGACGGGAAGCCAGTCGGGATCGTCCCGCTGCTCGAAGCAGAACGCAACCATCCCGCTGGCCACGGCGTCAGCCACCTGCGTCAGCGCGCCCCGCGCCTCTGCATCTTGCAGCGCTCCCTTGCCGATCAGCAAGAGGTCGCAGGTAAAGGGGCCGACGTCCGAGAGCCCTGCCACGCGGGCCACGGTCAGGCCGGCCGCCCGAAGCGCGGCGTCCGTCTCCCCTTGAGGATCGTAGAGCGCGACGCGCAACCCGTCGGGGACTGCCAGAGGCTGCTTTGGGAACGCAGCGAAGGTCCGCCGCTCCTCGAAGACGACCTGCCCGTCCGACAGCAGCCGGACGTCGAGCAGGACGTCGCGCCGCTCATCCGCGTCGGGCATGGTCCACGAGAGCGGCACTTCGCGCATCCCGCCCGGCTCGAGCTCGATCTCCCACTCCTGGTCTTGCAGGACGCGCCGGCCATCCTTCACGGAACAGGCGAGCGTCAGGCGGCGTTGCGCAAGCGTGTCGTTGTGGACCATCAGGCTCCTGGCGACCGTCTCGCCGGCGTAGAAGTGGGAGTCGTACTCGGCGAACGTGACGGCGATGGGCTTCAGGCACTCGATCGAGTAACGCCAGTCGCTGACCCAGGGGTTCAGCCCCGCCACACCCAGCCTGCGCGCGGCGTCGCAGAGGAACTTAACGCCCTGGACGTGGGCGTCCTGCTCGTCCTCCTTTGAGACATAGACGCGATCGCCGCCGAAGACCGAAACTCCGCCCGGCGGACGGCTGTAGGGGTAATAGCAGAACTCGCCCATGATGAGGGGCTTGTCCTTCTGCCAGACCAGGTCCCGCGGCCAGCGATCGTTGCCCTCCCGGCCGAGCCAGTAGGCATCGTTCGGCCACAGGTTATGCTTGTGGCAGCCGAACTCGCGGGGATAGTGGATGTTGACCGTGTCCGCCCGGCCCTCCACGTCGCCGTCGCCTTCGTACTCGATGGGCCGCGAGGGATCGAGATCGGCGATGAGCCGGCCGAGCTCATAGATGCGGGCGCCGGCGTTCGGATCGCGGACGCCGCCGCAGTGGAGTATCTCGTTCTCCACGCTCCAGACGCAGAGCGACGGATGGGCGCGCGAGCGCAGGACCATGCCCCTGACGTGCGCCTGAAGGTTCTGCCAGAGCCGCTCGTCCGCCAGCGCGTAAGTGCTGGCCGCGCAGTAGAAGGCGGATTCGTCCTTCACGCACATGCCTAGCTCGTCGGCGATGTCATAGTAATAGTGGGAACGCGGCTGCATGTGGAAACGCACGAGCGAGAAGTTCGACTCAGCGGCCCGCAGGTAGTAATCGCGTATCTCCTCGCGGCTTGCGCCCGTGGGCGGGCATACGAGGCCGCGCAGCTTGAAGACCAGCCCGTTCAGCCGGTAGTCCGTCCCGTCGATCCAGAACTCGCGAAAGCCGAAGCGCGTATCCAGCGCGTCCAGCACCTGGCCGTCGGCGATGAGCTCCGTGTGCAGCCGGTAGAGATGCGGATCGTGCGGCCACCAGAGGCGCGGCGAAGGCCATGCGCGCTCGATCCGGACCGTCTGTGATCGGCCGGGCTCTATCGTCACCGACTGCTGAGGCAGGCCAAGCACCCGCTCGGTGCCGTCGAAGACGGCGTTCTGGAGCGTGACCTCGCGCGGGACGCCTCCCTCGTTGCGGACGGTCACCTGAAGCGACAGGCTCTTCTCGCGCACGGAGGTGATGGGAAAAACGTCCGCAATGGCCACGTTCGCATGCGCCATGAGATAGACGTCGTCCCAGATTCCCCGGCGGCTGATCGGACGCGTGCCGAACGGAATGAGGGCGGAATCTCGGGGGCCCTCCTGCCGGCCATCCCAGGGCTCCACGCCTTCGACCAGGCCGGCCGTCCAGTCCCTGACGCCCACCAGCACCTCGTTCGGCCCATCGCGCCGGACGGCGGCCGTGACGTCCACCTCGAACGGCTCGTAGCCGCCCAGATGCTCGGCCAGCTTGCGGCCGTTGACGTAGACTTGAGCGAAATGGGCCACGGCTTCGAAGCGCAGCTTCAGCCGATCGCCCTGGAAGGCGGAGGGCACAGTAAACGAACGCCGGAACCAGGCCGCATGGTTCTGCCCCTCCCATCCGCCGTAGCTGCGCGTGGGGACCTGGAACGCGGCCCATTGGCCCGCCGGGGGAAACGCCAGCCGATCGCCCGGCGGTGCGAGCATCTCCCACTCGCCCGACAAGTTCAGGACGCCGCGCGTCTCGGTTCGCGCGTCAACGGTCAGATACCGGAACACGTCCATCGCCCGCTCGCCGTCGCGAAGTACGAGGCGCGCCCTGTAATCCGTGCAGCCCGTGCCGCGGAACGCGACCTTCAGGCTCGCGGCGCCGTCGGACCCGATAGGGATCTCTGCGTCGCCGGCGGCGCATGCGCGGCCGAAGTAGTCCCAGACCCGATAGCTCCCCTTCAGCGGCCCCGGCACTCCTTCGCCGGCGGCCAGGTCGAAGCGCAGCTCCATTGTGTCCTGCCCGTATTCGCCCGTCAGTGTCACAGCCGTCACCTTGATCTCGTCGCTCAACGCCGCCTCCCTCACCCTGATCGGTCCCGTCGCAAGCCCGCCGCCCATGGCGCCATCGTAGATGCGAACGGCGATCAGGTTCCACTCTCCGGCCCGGATCAGGCCGGAGGGAACCAGGTAGCTGCGGGGCTGGTAGCAGCCCTTGCCGAGGCCGATCTCTGTCCCGTTGACGTAGACCCAGTCATCGTCATCCACGCCCCCGTGCTCGAACACGAACTGCCGGCCGTCGAGCCCGTCAGGCACGGTGAAACGCCTGCGATACCATCCGAAACCGTCGTACTCCGCGTAGCCCTGGTCATCCCAGAGCGCCGGCGCATGCAGGACCTCCCAATCGCCATCGTCGAAGGACGGATCGGCCCAGGCGGAGTCGTCCCCCGGCGCAAACTGCCAATCTCCCGATAGGTCCGCCATCCAGGGGCCCTCCGCGCTCGCTCCGGCAGCGGAGGCAAAGAGAAGAAGGCATCCGGCAGCTATTGCCGTCAGACGCATGAGCTCCCTCGCAACGCAGGCAAGAGCGGGATGGCGCGCTACACTGTAGTCGCTATCTGCCCGGCAGTCCAGTGGCTCTGCACCTCCGGTTCCCGGCGGGACCAATGCTTGACAGTCCGGCACGGGCGGCGCCATAATCGGGTTGGGCGCGCTGTCGCGTTGCCCGCCCTGTCGGATCACCGATTGCTCCCCGAAGGCAGGTCATGCGCAGCCGGGTCAGACACATTACCATAGCCCTCGCCCTTGTGGCCGTGGGGATCGCGGCGGTCTTTCTCTTCGTCCTGCACAAGCGTCCCCTGCGGCCTGACGCCATCCTGGCCGCCTACCGCAAGCAGCCGCAGTGCGAGCGCCTGAGCGTGGACTACCCGCTGGACGGGACCCTTTTCCCCCCCGAGTTCGCCCCGCCCACCTTCCGCTGGCAGGACGGCGATGGCGCGGGTGCCTGGCTCGTGAGCATCGAGTTTCAGGACGGCGGGCAAAGGCTCGACGCCATCACGCAGGGCCCGCAGTGGACGCCTTCAGAGCAGCAGTGGGAGGCGATCAAGCGCCGCTCGCTCGACAGGGACGCCCGCGTGACCGTCGTCGGCGTGGCGCAGGGCTCCCCGACGAAGGTGCTCTCGGCGGCCAGCATTGCGATCCGCACGTCGAGGGACGAGGTGGGGGCGCCGCTCTTCTACCGGGAAGTCAACCTGCCCTTCATCGACGCCGTCAACGATCCCTCGCACATCCGATGGCGCTTCGGGACGGTCTCAGCCACCAGCCTGCCGCCCATCGTGCTGGAGGGCCTGCCGGTCTGCGGCAACTGCCACTCGTTCTCGGCCGACGGCAGCATCCTGGGCATGGACGTCGACTATGCCAACGACAAGGGCTCCTACGCCATCGTCCAGGTCAAAGAGCACATCGTGCTCAGCAAGGACAAGGTGATGACGTGGAGCGACTACAGGAGAGAGGACGGGGATCCGACCTTCGGGCTTCTGTCCCAGGTCTCGCCGGACGGCAGGTATGCGGTCAGCACGGTGAAGGACCGTTCGGTGTTCGTGCCGACGCCGGGGCTGGAGTTCAGCCAGCTCTTCTTCCCGATCAAGGGGATCCTGGTCGTTTACGACCGGCAGACGGGCGAGTTCCGAGCGTTGCCGGGGGCCGACGACAAGGAGTTCGTGCAGAGCAACCCCACCTGGAGCCCGGACGGCAGGTACATCATCTTTGCCCGAAGCAAGGTCTATCCCGTCCAGATCCTTGGCGACAAGGTCCTTTTGGGCAAGGACGAATGCCGGGAGTTTCTGGAGGAGGGCAAGACGTTCCTCTTCGACCTTTACCGGATCCCGTTCAACGGGGGCGAGGGAGGCGTGGCGGAGCCCCTTGCGGGTGCATCGGCCGACGGCATGAGCAACTACTTCGCCCGGTATTCGCCCGACGGCAAGTGGATCGTGTTCTGCAAAGCCAAGAGCTTCATGCTGCTCCAGCCGGACAGCGAGCTCTACATCATGCCGGCCGCTGGAGGGACGCCCAGGAGGATGCGGTGCAACACGCCGCGCATGAACTCCTGGCACAGCTGGTCCCCTAACGGCAGGTGGCTGGTCTTCTCCTCGAAGGTCAACGGCCCCTACACGCAGCTCTGCCTGACCCACGTCGACGAGGAAGGCAATGACACGCCGCCCGTCCTGCTGGCCAACCTGACCTCCTCCGAGAGGGCCGCCAACATACCGGAGTTCGTCAACACCAGCCCGGCGGCCCTTGCCAGGATCAGCGAGAGGTTCGTTGACGACCTTTCCTTCGCAAGGGCCGGGCAGGAGTTCCTCAAGAACGGGGATTACGCCCACGCCGTCGAGGCGTTCCGGAAGGCGCTGGAACTCAACCCCCACAGCCCCGTGGCGCACGACGGCCTGGGCCTCGCCCTGGCAGAGCAAGGCAAGCCCGTGGAGGCCGTCGCTCAGCATGTCGAGGCCATCAGGTTGGAGCCCGGCAATTCCCAAATGCACAGCAACCTGGGAGCTGCGCTGGCGATGCTGGGCAACGCCGAGGAGGCCATCGACGCCTTCCGCACGGCTCTGAAACTCGACCCCGACAATGCGAACGCCCACTTCAACCTGGGAGTCAGCCTGGCAGTAGCCGGGTCCCTCGACGAAGCCATCGCGCACTACAGGGAGGCAGTCAGGCTCAAGCCAGACTACGCCCAAGCGCACAACAACCTCGGTGCTGCTCTGTCCTCGCAGGGGAAGTTCGACGAGGCCATCGAGCATTTCACCAGGGCGCTGGAGATAGAGCCCGAGTTCACGACGTCACGCCGCAATCTGGAGCAGGCCCGCCGCCAGAAGGAAGAGCAGGCAGGGCGATGAGGCGCGATACAGGCCGGTCGGCCCCGGCGCCTGCTGTCGCTGGCGGGCCTGGCAGAGGGGCAACGACCGCCGACGCCTTGACAGTCCGGGAGGAGCGGCGCCATAATCGGGTTGGGCGCGTTGTTGCGTTCTCGGCCCTGTCGGATCGCCGATTGCTCCCCGAAGGCAGGTCATGCGCAGCCGGGTCAGATACATCGTCGTAGCGCTCGCCCTTGTGGCCGTGGGGATCGCGGCGGCCCTCTTCTTCGTCCTGCACAAGCGCCCCCTGCGGCCTGAGGCCATCCTGGCCGCCTACCGCAAGCAGCCGCAGTGCGAGCGCCTGAGCGTGGACTACCCGCTGGACGGGACCCTTTTCCCCCCCGAGTTCGCCCCGCCCACCTTCCGCTGGCAGGACGGCGATGGCGCGGGTGCCTGGCTCGTGAGCATCGAGTTTCAGGACGGCGGGCAAAGGCTCGACGCCATCACGCAGGGCCCGCAGTGGACGCCTTCAGAGCAGCAGTGGGAGGCGATCAAGCGCCGCTCGCTCGACAGGGACGCCCGCGTGACCGTCGTCGGCGTGGCGCAGGGCTCCCCGACGAAGGTGCTCTCGGCGGCCAGCATTGCGATCCGCACGTCGAGGGACGAGGTGGGGGCGCCGCTCTTCTACCGGGAAGTCAACCTGCCCTTCATCGACGCCGTCAACGATCCCTCGCACATCCGATGGCGCTTCGGGACGGTCTCAGCCACCAGCCTGCCGCCCATCGTGCTGGAGGGCCTGCCGGTCTGCGGCAACTGCCACTCGTTCTCGGCCGACGGCAGCATCCTGGGCATGGACGTCGACTATGCCAACGACAAGGGCTCCTACGCCATCGTCCAGGTCAAAGAGCACATCGTGCTCAGCAAGGACAAGGTGATGACGTGGAGCGACTACAGGAGAGAGGACGGGGATCCGACCTTCGGGCTTCTGTCCCAGGTCTCGCCGGACGGCAGGTATGCGGTCAGCACGGTGAAGGACCGTTCGGTGTTCGTGCCGACGCCGGGGCTGGAGTTCAGCCAGCTCTTCTTCCCGATCAAGGGGATCCTGGTCGTTTACGACCGGCAGACGGGCGAGTTCCGAGCGTTGCCGGGGGCCGACGACAAGGAGTTCGTGCAGAGCAACCCCACCTGGAGCCCGGACGGCAGGTACATCATCTTTGCCCGAAGCAAGGTCTATCCCGTCCAGATCCTTGGCGACAAGGTCCTTTTGGGCAAGGACGAATGCCGGGAGTTTCTGGAGGAGGGCAAGACGTTCCTCTTCGACCTTTACCGGATCCCGTTCAACGGGGGCGAGGGAGGCGTGGCGGAGCCCCTTGCGGGTGCATCGGCCGACGGCATGAGCAACTACTTCGCCCGGTATTCGCCCGACGGCAAGTGGATCGTGTTCTGCAAAGCCAAGAGCTTCATGCTGCTCCAGCCGGACAGCGAGCTCTACATCATGCCGGCCGCTGGAGGGACGCCCAGGAGGATGCGGTGCAACACGCCGCGCATGAACTCCTGGCACAGCTGGTCCCCGAACGGCAGGTGGCTGGTCTTCTCCTCGAAGGTCAACGGCCCTTACACGCAGCTCTGCCTGACCCACGTCGACGAGGAAGGTAGCGACACGCCGCCCGTCCTCCTGGCCAACCTGACCTCCTCCGACAGGGCCGCCAACATACCGGAGTTCGTCAACACCAGCCCCGAAGCCATCAGCAAGATGCGCGAGCACTTCATTGATGAGTACTCGATGGCTAGGGTGCACAACAACCTGGGAACCAACCTGGCGACGGAGGGCAGGATCGCTGAGGCGATCGCCCATTTCACGGAGGCGGCCAGGTTGGACCCGAGCAACGCGCTGGCGCGCTTCAACCTCGGCGTGAGCATGGAAAGGGAGGGCGAACTCGAGGAAGCAATCGAGTACTACAGGGAAGCGATCAGACTCGATCCCACGCACGAGGCGGCGCACAACAACCTGGGGATCGCTCTGGTGAAGCAGGGGGAGTTCGACGAGGCCATCGAGCATTTCACCAGGGCGCTGGAGATAAACCCGACCTTCGAGAAGGCACGCGCCAACCTGGAGGAGGCGCTGCGGCAGAGGCAGGAACACGACAAGCAGTAGAACACAAGACGGAGCAGGGACGCATCACGTTGCGCCGGGCGCCGGCTGCTCCGCCGGCTGGGCCTGAGGCGCAGACGGTCCGCCCTGCCGGGTCTTCCTTAAGAAGTAGAGCGTACCGAGTACCGCCGCCCCGATCACGATCAGCACGAAGAGGGCCGCCAGAAGCTTCCCTCCCGAACGCCGCCTGCCTCGCTTCTTCGTGCGCATCCAGGGCAGAATGCCGAACAAGCCGGCCCGCTTCTTCTCGTCGGCAGTGATCCTCATCACGGTGACGCCGGAGCGCACGTCCCCCCCGCAGCTCGGACACGTGGCGTCTCGCACGCCCAGCACGGCGCCGCAGTTCGTGCAGACCTGCCGGGCGGGATGGAAAGGATGGGGGATGCCTGCCTGCCCAGCAGCTTCACCGGCCGGGCCGCCCGTCCTCGCCGCCGCAGCCTGCGCCGCCGATGCGCCGGGCACGAAGATGACCGCCCTGCACTGCGGACACCGGACCTTCTTGCCCGCAAACTTCTCTCTCAGGCTCAATGCCCTCCCGCAAGCCGGGTTAGGGCAGCTCACCTTAATGAGCATCTCGGACCTCTCGGCAGTTGAGACGACTGTGATAGGGAGAGATAAGTGTAGGCCAGAGCTGCCGAATTGTCAACCCCCAGGCGCAGAGCACGAGAGCCGAACCCGGCAGGCGCGCTGCCCCTGGCGAAGCCGGCCGGTCCCGGTCTGCGCCGTTGACGGGGGCCGCTCCGCCCACTACTCTATCCCCCTGCCAGCATGGTCACGCCTTCGCCCGGAGGGTCCGAAGATGAAGCACCGCGCGCTGACGTTTCTTCTTTTTTCTCTCCTCACATTCGCGCCGAGCGCAAGTGCCGCCTGGCGAACGGATTACGCGTCGAATGGGTCGTTCGAGCTTGACGCGAATCGCGACGGAACGCCCGACGGCTGGCAGCCTGCGACCTTCGAATCGCCCGCGCTGAGCGAGTGGGATCGCACCACGTCCCATTCGGGGCAGGCGTCCGTACGCGTTGCGGACTCCAGGCATCCGACCGACGATTCATGGCAGACCAACTCCGGCCGCTGGGTGCAGGCGTCCAGGCGAGACGTGCATGCGGGAGCGACGTACTCGCTCCACGGCTGGATCAGGACGGACCTGACCGAGGGCCACGCAACGCTCGCCCTGGCCTGGTTCTCCGATTCGGCGTGGCTGCACGAGGATAATACGGAGCCGATCACGGGGAAGACGGATTGGGTCGAGAGGGCTCTGACCGTGTCGCCCCCCGAGGGAGCCACGTCGGTCGCCGTCTACCTCATGCTGAACGGCGGGCGCGGCAGCGCCTGGTTCGATGACGTGACGATGGCCGAGGGAGGCGGCCGCCCCGAGAACCTGAGGCCCGTGGACATCCGCGCGGCCTGCAACACTGGATTCCGCGATGAGGAAGCGGGAGACGGCAAGGGCGGCTGGACGGACCAAGGAGCCAACGACGCGCGCACGATCCCGACGGGGCTGCAAACGTGGCGCACCATCCCGTTCGAGATCATAGACCCGGCAGAGAACGAGGGCCGGTCGTGCATCGTCCTTCAGGGGCGCGGACGGGAGAGCATGCCGCCTGCGGCCGAGTTCGCAGTGGGCCGGACATGTGACGTCGTCTACTTCCTGCACGCATGCGCCTGGGCAGGCGCCGAAGGGGCCCCGGTGGGCCGCTACGTGGTCACCTACGCCGACGGCGACACGGTCAGAGTGCCGCTGCTGAGCGGCCGCGAGACAGTGGACTGGTGGGCGCCGCGCGACACAAGCGAGAGCGCGGTGGGCTGGGAAGGACGCAACGCCGAGAACCCGAACGTGGGTCTGTGCATCTTCCCCTGGGCCAATCCAAGGCCGAATGTTCAGATCGCCCGGATCAAGATGGAATCGGCGGGCGCTGGCCCGGTGTCCATCCTGGTGGGCGTAACGACGGGCGACGGGCCGGCCATACTGACGGAAAGGGCACTGCGCATGGAAACCACGGACAAGGAAGGCTGGTACGAATGGGCGTTCGCCCTGGACGACCCCACGCTGGAGGAGATAGATCTGAGCTTCCTGCTCGACCCGCCGGCGGGCAAGCATGGCTTCCTCACGGTCGGCGACGACGGGCATTTCTACTTTGAGGACGGCACCCGGGTGCGCTTCTTCGGCACGAACGTGTGTGGGCCCTACTGCGCGCCGGACAGGGAGACGGCCGAGGCCGTGGCCGCGCGGCTGGCCAGGTACGGCGTGAACATGCTGCGCCTGCACACGCCGGACTCTCGCTGGGGCACCTTGATCGACTACGAGCGGGGCGATTCCCGGCACCTCAACGAGGAGGCCCTTGACCGTTACGACTGCTTCGTCGCCGAGCTCAAGAAGCGCGGGATCTACGCCTACTTCGACCTGCTGGATTACAGGAACTTCCAGCCGGGAGACGGCGTGAGGGACGCCGACAAGATGGGGACGCAGTGGTCCAACTCCATCAAGGGCGCCAGCATCTTCGACCGGCGGATGATCGAACTCCAGAAGGAGTTCGCCACGCATCTCCTGACCCACAGAAACCCGTACACGGGCAACCGTTACGTGGACGAACCGGCGCTGGCCGTGCAGGAGATCACCAACGAGAACTCGCTCTTCTACCTGGTCAACACGGACCTCATGCTGCCCAGCTACATGGACGACCTGCGCGCGCTGTGGAACCAATGGCTGCTCGAAAGATACGGCGGCCGCGAGGCGCTGGCCCGCGCGTGGACCAATGAGAAGGGCGAATGCGCCCTGCTGCCCGACGAGGATCCGGCGCGCGGCGACGTGCGCTTTCCCGTGGGCCACCTCTATGACGACCTGCGCGGCGTGCCCTACTCCGACGAGCGGAGTCCCGCCAGAATGAACGCCGTCACGCGGTTCCTCTACGAGCTGGAGGCCGCGTACTACGACGAGATGGTCGCGCACCTGCGCGGGCTCGGCCTGAAGTGCCCCATCACCGGCACGAACCAGGACTTCTCCGACGCCAGCAACCTGGCGAACGCGCGGTGCACTTTCACGTCGCGCAACAACTACTGGTGCCATCCGGACTTCAACGTGGACCCGTTCCGGTTCGAGAACTCCGCCGTCGTCAACTCGGACCTCGTCCGCCGCCCGAATCCCATCGCCGAAGTCGCGTCCAGCACCGTCGTCGGCAAGCCGATGATCGTGCCGGAATTCAACTTCCCCTGGCCCAACGAGTGGCGGGCGGAGTGCCTGCCTCTGATGGCCGCGTACGGCTGCCTCCAGGACTGGGACGGATTGCTCTACTTCGCCTATGACCCTGGGGCCGAGCCCCTCTCCTCGTTCGGCAACCAGTCCGATCCAGTGCGGTGGGGCCAGGTGCCCCTGGCGGCGCTGCTGTTCCTGCGGGGCGACATCTCGGTCGCGCGGAATACGGTCGACGTTGGGGTCTCGGCGGTTGACGCCTTCTCGGCCCGCCCGCAGCGCACCGGCGACCGCTACAGCCCGTACCGGGTGATCCCCTACATCTCCAGGCTGCGCAACGCGTACTTCGACACCCGCTACGAAGGCCAGGCGGACGTAGTCATCTCCTCCGGACATTCCGCCTCCGGCGATTACCGGAGCGCAAAACGCGCCATCGTCTTCGCGGACTCGCCGTTCGCCGACGAGCTGGCGCAGCGGCCAGACCGCGGTCGCTCGGCGTGCGAGACGTGCCCGGGATTGGACACGCGCCCCGCCGAGGGACCATGTGACACGGAGATCGTGCCTGAATCGGCCCCGGAGGGAGCCGAGGTAATCGAACGCGCAGGGCGGCCGGTGGGCGTGGTTACCGACAGGCTCTACCTCTTCCCCTGCGCCGGCTCGGCTGAGGACGCCCGGGACGCATGGCTGCACCGCCTCTACCTGGAGGCCGCCAGCCGCTGGGGGCTCGCGGGCGCCGCCCCGATCGAGGAAGCGGGCGATGTGTTCCGCAGCGACACCGGCGAGCTGGTGCTCCGTCGGGAGCCAGGCGTCTTCACGGCCGCTGCGCCGCACGTGCGCATCGCAACGGGCTTCCTCGCTCAGGCGGGTCCGGTGACGCTTGACGGCGTCCGCGTGGAATGCAGGACGCCGTTCGCGTCGGTCAGCCTGGTGTCCCTGGACGGACAGGCGATCGAGCAGTCAGAACGACTGCTTCTGACGGCGATAGCACGGTCGGAGAACACGGGGCAGGCCTACCTCGCCGGCCGTTCCAGCCTGCCGGACAGCGGGCGGACGCCCGTGCTGGCCGAGCCCGTAGACGCTGACGTAACCGTCCCCACGAAGCAGCGCCTGGAGGCGTGGTCCCTCTCCCCGACCGGCCGCCGGGGCAAAAGGCTTGAGATCGCCCTCACCGAGGGGGGCATAACCGTCCGAACGGCCGAGGCGCGCAGCCCGTGGATCCTGCTGGTCGCACAGGGCTCCTAAGAGCCTCTATGAGGCCGAGTCCTGGAACAGCCAGGTGGAGAGGTAGCGTTCGCCCGTGTCCGGCAGGATGACGACGATGAGCTTCCCCGCGCAGTCCGGGCGTCGGGCGACTTCGACGGCGGCGTGCGCGGCGGCCCCCGACGAGATGCCGACCAGCATCCCCTCCTCCCGGGCCAGGCGCCGGGCCATCCGGCCGGCGTCGTCGTTCGTCACCTGGACGATCTCGTCGATGAGGTCCGCCCTGAGCACGTCGGGCACGAAGCCTGCGCCGATGCCCTGTATCTTGTGAGGGCCGGCCTTCCCGCCCGAAAGGACCGGCGAATCGGCCGGCTCGACGGCGATGGCCCTGAACTGCGGCTTCCGCTCCTTGATCGCCTCCGCCACGCCGGTGATCGTGCCTCCCGTGCCGACGCCTGCGACCAGGACGTCCACCTCGCCGTCCGTGTCCTGCCATATCTCCTCGGCCGTGGTCCGGCGGTGCGTGGCGGGGTTGGCCGGGTTCTTGAACTGCTGTGGCATGAAGGCGGAAGGCGTCTTCTCGACGAGTTCCTCGGCCCTGGCCACGGCCCCCCGCATGCCTTCCGAACCAGGCGTCAGGACCAGCTCCGCCCCCAACACGCGCAGAAGCTGGCGCCGTTCCACGCTCATGGTGTCCGGCATCGTGAGGATCAGCTTGTAGCCCCGCGCCGCGCAGACGAAGGCCAGCCCAATGCCCGTGTTGCCGCTGGTCGGCTCGATGATGGTCGTGTCCTTGCCGATCAGCCCCCGCTCCTCAGCGTCGCGGATCATGCTCACGCCGATCCTATCCTTGACGCTTGACAGCGGATTAAAGGACTCCAGCTTGGCCAAGATCTCCGCCCGTGCTCCGGCCGCGACCCGGTTCAGGCGCACCAGCGGCGTGTGCCCGACCGTTTCCGTGATGTCGTTGTAGACTCTCGCCATTCGCCCATCCCCCTGGGGCCTCCAACGGGGCCCGCCGCGGTTCTCGCCCGGTGCTGCCGCCGGAGGCGCGTAAGACGCGATTCAGTACTAACGCGACCATTTTAGTGTTATTATACGCCGCGGGCCGAGCGCCGTCAACCGCTGCCCGGGTTGTCGGGCCGCCCTGCACAGCGGCGGTCACGCTCCGACTGGCAGGTTTACAGGCAAGGCGCGGCGCATTATGATGGCCTGCGCCGCCTAGCGGCGGCAACGCAGGGCAAACTGAGCGCCCTTCGAGCGAAGGAGGGGGTGACATGCCGCTCATCCAGGGACCCAAGGCCAGTCCCCCGACCGACGAGTTCACGAGCTGGGGCCTGGCGCAATTCGAAGCCGGCAGGAAGCACCTGACCGAGCCCCACTATCACGACTGCGACGAGTTCGTCTTCATGATCGAAGGCAAGTGCATCCTGCGGTCGGAGGGAGTCGATTACACGCTCGAGCCGGGCGACGTCCTGGTGACGCGGATGGGAGACGAGCATGAGCTGCTCGACATCCTGGAGGACACCGTTTACTTCTGGCTCGAGGGCAGGCTCCGCGGCCGGAAGAGACGGGGCCATCTGCACAAGCAAACGGAGGGACCATGAGCGCAAGAAGCAGGAGCGTCACGCCGCGGGACCTGGGGATACCGGAGACCTTCCCCCTGCCGATGCGGACCGACTGGCGCATCGGCCTGGTGGGCTTCGGCCGGATTGCGGCGGCGCACGTCCCGGCCTACAGGAGCGCTGGCTGGAAGATCGTGGCGGCCGCCGATCCCGACGACGGCGCACGCGCAAGGGCGCAGGAGGCGGGCGTCGGCCGCGTCTACACGGGCTACGAGGAGCTGATCGCCGACGCCGACGTGGAGGTCATCTCCCTTCTGACGCACCCCACGATCCGCGAGCCGGTCGTGAGAGCAGCGGCCCGGGCAGGCAAGCCCATCCTGACCGAGAAGCCCCTGGCGCGAGACATCGAGGAATGCGAGCGACTGGCGGCCATCGCCGACGAGGCCGGGATTCCCTTCGCCGTCAGCCAGAACTACCGCTGGGCGGGCACGAACTTCTTCGCGCATCACATCGTCCGAAAGGGGCTCATCGGAACGCCCTTCTTCGGCCGCATAGAGATACAGGGCACGCAGGACGTCGAGCTGGCCGACCATCCGTTCTACTCACGGTGCGACGACTTCCTGACCGTGCAGTGGAACAACCACCTCGCAGACCTGCTGCGCTACTGGTCGGGCCGGGACGCGCAACGGGTGCTCGCCTGCACGCGGCGCATGACGGACCAGAACTTCATCAGCGACAACATGCTGCTTTCGATCGTCGACTTCGGCCAGGGGCTGACGGGGCTGATCGTGCACAGCGAGCTGCTGCGCAGCCCCATGCGGAGCTCGCAATGCCGCCTGGACGGCGACGAAGGATCGGTTGTGTTCGCCCTGTCCGGCGGCCACCTGGAACTCGCGTCGAAGCAACTGGGCCCGGAGGTCTACACGCTCGACCTGACCGGCATCGAGCTGCCGAGCTCCTTCGCGGGCCCGATGGGCGACCTGCTCCTTTCGGTAGAGCAGGGACGCGAGCCCGCCACGAGCGCCAGGCGCAATCTGGCGACCATGCGGCAGGTCTTTGCGGAGCATCGCAGCGCCCTGAACGGCGGCCTCTGGACCGAGGTCTGAGCGGCCGCGCACGGGCGCCCCATCCGGCGGCGTACAAGAAGTGGGGCCCGGCACAAGGCCGGGCCCCGCAGCGCACCTGTCCCTATCTCCCCCTCCTTCAGGGGGTCGAGCAGTTCGTCCCGCTCGCCGTACGGTCAGGCATCCAGCTCCCGCCGGAGGACTTCGACGATCCGCTCGGCCGCGTGCCCGTCGCCGAACGGGTTGACGCGCGTGGCCATGCGGCGGTATTCGCTCTCGTCGTCAAGCAGCCGCTGCGTCTGGCCGACAATCGCGTCCACCTCGGTGCCGACGAGCTTCGCGACGCCTGCTTCGACCGCTTCGGGCCGCTCCGTTTCGTTCCGCAGCACGAGGACGGGTCTGCCTATGCTCGGCGCCTCCTCCTGGACGCCGCCGGAATCGGTCAGGATCAGATACGCGTCCCGCATCGCAGCGACGAAGTCCCGGTAGCCCAGCGGGTCGCAGAGCGTGACGCGCTCCAGGCCGCCCAAGCGCGAGGTCACCGGGCGGCGGACGTTCGGGTTGGGGTGGACGGGGTACAGGACGGAGACGTCGGGATTCCGGCGGCATATCTCCTTTATGGCCAGGCATACGCGCTCCAGGGGGCGGCCGAAGTTCTCCCGCCTGTGCGCCGTGACCAGCAGCAACCGGCGACCGTCCTGCGTGAACGTTTTCCGGCGCTTCGGCAGCCGCCGCGAGACCCAGAGGAGGGCGTCTATCCCCGTGTTGCCTGTCACAAATATGCTCGACGGCGCGACGCCTTCCGCGCGCAGGGCGCCGGCGGCCCGGGAGGTCGGAGCGAAGTGCCACGTGGCCAGCGTGCTGATGATCCGCCGGTTGGCCTCCTCTGGGAAGGGCGAATGGAGGTCGCCCGTCCTCAGCCCGGCCTCGACGTGCCCGACCCGCACCTTGCAGTAGAACGCCGCCAGGGCGCCCGTCATGGCCGTGGTCGTATCTCCCTGGACCAGGACGGCGTCCGGCGCGGCGTCTGCTACGGCGCGGTGCACGGCTGCGACTGCCCTGGCGGTCAGGTCCGCCAGCGTCTGATCGGGCGACATCAGGTCCAGATCCATCTCGGGTCGAATGCCGAACAGTGAGAGCACTTGATCGAGCATCTCGCGGTGCTGGCCCGTCGAGCACACCGTGACCTCGGCGCCGTTGCCGGCCGCGTGGATCTCACGCAGGCGCAGCACGACCGGCGCCAGCTTCACGGCTTCGGGCCGGGTGCCCATTATGCAGAGGATGTTCACGGCGTTGTTACCGTCCCTCGCGTGCGCCCACGCCTCTCAGAAGCGCGCGCTGTGCTTGATGAGGTCCCACTTGTCGTGGAACCAGCGGACGGTCCGCTCCAGCCCCGCGCGGAAGGGCGTCTGGGGCCGGTAGCACAGGAACTCCCCGGCCTTGTCGATCGAGGCGAGCAACCTCTTCTTGGTGTCCCACTTGCGCATGGGGACGAACTCGATCCCGGCTGGATTGCCGACGATCTCGTTGATCATGTTGGCCATGTCGATGACGCGGGTCTCGCGGCCGGAGGCCAGGTTGAACGCTTCGCCGACGGCCTCGTCTTTGGTTGCAGCCGCCAGCAGGCCGCTGACGATGTCGCCCACATAGGTCCAGTCGCGGGTCTGGGTCCCGTCTCCCATCACGGGCAGGGCCCTTCCCTCCAGCGCCCAGTAGATGAAGTTGGGGATGACGTTCCGGTAAGCGCCGGGGATCTCGCCGGGGCCGAAAGAGTTGAAGAACCGGCACCTCACCGTCTCCATCTCATAGAAGTTCCGGAAGAAGTTGCAGTATGCCTCGCCCAGCATCTTGGTGATCTGGTACGGGGTGTCCAGGTCGAGGGAGTTGAAGTCCTCGCGCAGCGGCACGGGCGACTTGCCGTATACCGAACAGCCTGAGGAGGCGTAGATGAACCGCTGCACGCCGACCATGCGCGAGTACTGGAGCACCAGCAGCGTGCCCAGCCCGTTGACGGTCAGGTCGTCCCGTGGGTGGTCGATCGAGTTCTGATTGGCGAACAGGGCGGCCAGGTGAAAGACCAGGCGTGGCCGCTCCAGGAAGACCCGCTTGAGCGCCTGCTCGTCCACGACGCTTCCCTCGACGAACTGCACGTTTGCGTGATCGGGCACGTTCCACCGCGCCGCGCTGGACAGGTCGTCCAGGATGGTCACGCGGGCGCCCTGTTCGGCGAGCGCCCGACACAGATTCGATCCGATGGCGCCGGCGCCGCCGGTGACGAGAACACGTGCGCTCTCCAGGTCTGCGTCAGGTCCATGCATGTGGTGCGACCTCCTGTGTTGCTGTGCCTCTGACGGGAGCCCTGCGCTGTGGGCGAGCTGCCAGCAGCGCAACGGCAGGCCTGCGGACGGCCGAGCCTGCGGCCGCCCTGCCCTCTCGTAGCTCGCAGAGGATGGCGTGGTAGCGGTCCACGCAGACTGTCCGGGCGAAATGACGCTCACAGTACTCCCTGCCGCGCTGGCCCACGCGGCGCGCTCGCTCTCTGTCCCGGAAAAGCCGGAGCACGGCCTTCGCCATGTCGACCGCATCGCCCGAACGGCAGAGCAGTGCGCTCCTGCTGCGCCGGCCCAGACGCCACGCGTCGCCCTCCACCGGCAGGCAGCCTATCCAGGGCTTTCGGGCGGCCATGAACCCGAGGATCTTGGACGGCACGACGGGCGTCTGCATGGCGCCGCACAGCGTCACAAGCCCCACGTCGACCGTGCGGACAAGCGAGGTGTACTCGTCCGGAGCGACGAAGGGGTGGAAGCGCAGGTTGGCGAGCCCCCCTGCCCTCCCTACGAGGCGCTCCTTCTCGACGCCGTCCCCGACCAACAGGAAGGCGATCTCACGGTAGTCGGCCAGCAGGCGCGCGCATTCGATCACGGTGTCCAGGTCCTGCGCGTAGCCCATCACGCCGCCAAACATCAGGACGAACTTCCCTCGCAGGCCGATCGCTGCGAGCAGCGGCGAGGCCGGCGCCTCGTCGTAAGCGGTCAGGTCGACCCAGTTCGGCACCACCGAGATCGGCGTATCAGCGCGAACGGTCCGCATCAGGACGTCGCGGTTCCCGCTGCTGTGGCAGGTGATGTGGTCCGCGTTGCGGTAGCAGCACCGTTCGATAAAGCGGAACAGCGCGATGGCGGCGGGATTTCTCAGCACGCCGAGGTCGATGGCGTTCTGCGGGAACAGGTCCTGCACGTTCATGACGTAGGCGGCGCCGCAGCGCCTCTTGAGCCAGACCGCGGCGAGCCCCAGCGTGAGCGGTGGGGAATAGTGCAGCACGGCATCCACGTCGCGCAGCCTGCCCGCCGCGCGCGCGAACGCCGGAGGCAGCCTCAGGTGGGCGAGCCCCCGGCGGAACGGCCCGCAGTTGTGGACGCCTTCCGCTTCGACGCGGATGACACGAATGCCGTCCTCGCATGCGTCCCGGTTCGCGGCCCGGTCGGCAAAACGCTCCTTTGCCTCGGCCGTCAGGTTGTACTGCGGATAGCACGTGAGCACGGAGACGCGGTGTCCGCGGTCCCGCAGCCCGGCTGCCAGATCGTGCATCAGCCCGGATGCAGACCGTATCTCGGGCGGGTAGCTGTCCGTGATCAGGAGCGTGTGCATTTGCGAGTCCATTGGCAAACGTGAACGTGCGGCGCCGGTGCTGAACGCGAGCTAACCGGGTTTCCGGGCCTCCATCACGAGGGTGCCGCGCTGCATCCACGGCGAGCTGGTGTGCTGCTCCATGCCGTTCAGCGCCGGCACCTCGCTGCGTCCGTAGGGCACGCGGCGGACGTCGCTGAAGCCGCCTTCACGAAGCATCTGCGACAGGAAACCTTCGTCGAATATGAAGGCGTGTCCTCCGAGCGTGAGCACTTCGTTCATGTAAACGCAGGGCAGCGGCGTCTGGCGCCGGACGTGCCGGATTCGCGAGTAGAACGCATCCAGGTCGAAGCCGGCCAGGTTGCCCACGTAGAGGTCCACATAGAAGCGCAGGTCAGGAGTCGAATGACGCATCCAGCCTCCCGGCTTCAGGACGCGATGGCATTCCTTCAGGAACCTTCCGGCGACCGGCAGCTTCAGGTGCTCGATCAGGTGCTCGGAAAAAACCAGGTCAACCGAACCATCCGGGAACGGCAAGCGCCGACGCACGTCCACGAACACATCGCCGCGGTGGATGTCCCCGTGGATCCAGCCGGTGCCGGACCGGCTGCGGCCGCACCCGAGGTGCAGGCGGACTGGCCGGCCGCTCGCCAGCGCCCGGCGTATCACGAAGGGCGTCCGCAGCCTCGCCAGCCAGTTCGACGGGCGAACCGTGCGGTTCAGCCAGTTCAGCGCGGGCACGGTCAGCAACCGGTACTTCAGCCTCTCCAGTGCGACGCCCGTCGCCATTCAGCGTGCCTCCGTTCGTGCTGACGGCCGAGGACTGCGGGGCCGGACGACGTAGGCCCTGCACGACGCCAGTCCGCGGCGGGAGAGCGCCAGGCGCGCCCGCCTGGCTACGCCCGGAAACAGGGCGTGGCCGGAGTGCAGCATGGGGAGGTCGAACGCGTCAACCACGGTGAGGCCTGCCCGACGGAACCGCCTTCGCCAGGAGGCGTCCGTGAACTCCAGCACCTCGCGCCATGCGGAATGGCCGGCCCCGTGAGGCGCCGGCCAGAGCAAGCCCACGGCAGCCCACAGGCGAGCAGCAGGTTTTGCAGACGCGAAGGAGGCCGGACGGACGGCACGCACCGCCAGGCGCCCGGACCGCAGACGGAGCCGCTTGCCGACGGCGCGCGCGGCGTGCCGCGTCGCCGTAATCGGCTGGCCGAGGATGGTCAGCAGGCGCCACAGCGCCGTCGGGACCGTATGGACCATGAACCCGCCGCCGTCCAGCACGCGCCGGCACTCGGCAAGGCAAGCCGCCAGATCCCCGACGTGCTCGAGCACGTTGGAGGTGAAGATCCGGTCGAAGCTCCCGTCATCGAAGGGCAGCTTGCCAGGCGGCACACGCCGGACCGGGAACCGGAGCGGCCGGCGCGGCTCGGGGTCAAGGGCCGTGACCCGTGCGCCGCTCTGCGCCATGAGCGCCGACAGGGCCCCGTCGCCGGCCCCGAGGTCGAGCACGCGCAGCCGGGGCCCGAGCTTCAGGGCGCACCTTACGGAAGCGAACTCGCGGCGTCGCACCTCCCTGCGCCACGCTGCCTCGACCTCGGCGTCCCACATCTTCATACGGTCTCCCGCAGCATCCCCTTGCGGAGCGATGCAGGCGCCCGACCAGGCGCCCTCGTGCCGGAACGGAGCAGGCCCGTTCGGACGGCCACGCTAATGCCGCACAGAGCGTAGAACGGCGCCGTCTCAAAGATGCCGTTCCCCAGCAAGGCCGCCGCGAGCCAGAGCAAGCAGTGGATCCTGAGAGCCCGGACGAGCCAGGCCGTCGCGGGTCGCCTGCCCTGTTGCCCGGCATACGGGGCCTCGCCGATGCTCAGGTTCCGATATAGGGACCAGGCCAGGAGTCCCACCAGCAGCAGTCCGACCAGGCCGTAGTTGGCCATCGCCCACAGGTAGTCGTTGTGCACGGCGATCTCCTCCGGCGCCTGGACGCGCCAACTCACGTAGTCCTCCCCGTAGCGTCTGAACGCGCCGTCGCCCCATCCGAGAAGGGGCCGTTGAGTCCACATGGTGAAGGCCGTACGCAGGTAGGCCGTCCGGAGCGCCATTGAGTGCTGTGCCGCCCAGTCCGCGTCCGGCCCGTAGCGGTAGCGGGCGAAGTAACGCGCGGGCAGCACAACCCAAAGCCCTCCCACCAGCATGGCAAGGCAGGCCAAGGTCAGCCCGAGCCGACCGCACACGCGTCCCCACGCGAGCTCGGGCGTCTGCCCGGATCCGGATCGAGTCCCCCGCCGCGCCGCCCCATGCCCGGCAATGCCCGCGACCGCAGTGAGGATAACCGCAAGCACGAACAGAACCGCCCCGCCGCGCGACTTGGTGATGAGTACGCCGGCAAGCGCAGCGCCGAAGAGGGACCACCCCACGGCGCGGCTGCCGCGCCTGCGCGCCTTTGAGAATCCCCATGCCAGGGGCACCATGGCCGCGCAGCGCTGAGCCAGCCCGTTCAACTGCACGCCGACCACCTCCGGCCGGATCGGCCCGTGCCACACCTCGCTCCCGCCTACGACCAGGCACTTGCCGACCTGGAAGACGGTCGGGGCAGCCAGGGCCAGCAGGAGGACCCACAGGTCTTCTTCCCGCCAGTCGATCAGAACCACGATGCAGTAGATGCAGAGGCACGGCACGAGTCCGTCAATGCGTTCCACCAGGCGCCCGCTGCGGATTGCGCCCGCGAGCAGGCACGCCGTCCAGGCAATGACAATCCACGTCGTCCGGTTGTTGAGCCAGCGCACCCGCCGGGACCTGAAATGCATGAGCACGGCAAGAACGGAGCAGCCGGCGATCAGGTTGTTCGCGGAGAGCCAGCCCAGGCCGCCGAACCAGGACAAATGCGCTATCCAACTGAACCATAGGAAGTAGACGCCCAGCCTGGCATTCGCTGTGCTCAGGATGTAGGCGCCAAGCAAGACGACGACGGTTAGCTCAAACGCTGCCATTCCAGCTCCCGCGAGCTTCGGGCGAGCGCCGCGTTCGGCGCCGTGGAGTCGGACGTCCCGTCTGCACAGGACGCAGGAACGCACCGGTAGACTGCACAAGTGCCGGAGCGGAATACTTCCCGCGGCGCCGGCCGACATCCCGGGACCTCAAGTCCGTCCCGCAGGACGAGCAGCCACTCGACGGGGTAGCGCAGGAGCACCTGTTGCAGTCCCTCCGCAGTGGCCGCCATCGGTTTGAGGTAGTCCCGGTTGAAGGTCAGCGCTTCCAGGCCGTGGCCGGCCGCGAGAATACGGTGATCCGTGTAGTAGACGAGGGGCGGATAGGCGACGTCGGGCAGCACCAGCACCAGCCCGGGCTGCTGCGCCGCCAGGTACGACATGCATCGCCGCGCGTCGTCGTTGATCGCTTTCTGCACGGGGACGGGCGAGCCAACGGCGTGGATCGAACGAGCCAGCACGACAAGCGATGCACCAAGACACAGTCCCCCTACCGCCCAGTCGAGTCCGGCGAAGCGAGGAAGCGCAAGCGCCGTCAGCACGGCCACCGGCGCCGCTGAGAACATGGCGTGGCGGTGGCCGTTTCCCCAGACCCACGCGAAGCTCAGGAAGACGCTGCCGCCCGCGAAGACCAGAAGCGGGAGGGCGTCCGCCAACTCATGCCCCAGGAGCCTCCGAGCCACGGTCCATGCCCCGAGGAGCAGCCAGGGATTGGCCGTCAGTACCCTGCGGACCGGCGTGAGGGCCTTCCTGCCCTCGGTCTGACTTCCGTGCCGGACGTGATAGAGCACGCGCTGCCAGTGGTCCCGCAGTATCTCCGCGTAGGCGCCGCGCGTGGCGAGCCAGGCAAGCCCGAGCGCCATGGGCACGATGGCCAGCAGCAAGGCACCCCGCGCGGGTCGAACGAAGAGGCCCGCCACGCCGCACGCGGGCAACAGAAGAACCAGCACCTGCGCCGTCATCCGATGGGCAAGCAGGCCCGCGGCGCACGCGGCCGCCGCGCCGGCCAGGACCAGGCCGCCGCCCGCCCGCATGTAGCACCAGCCGAACAGGCAGACAAGCGTGCCGAAGAACACGCCAAGCGGGCGAGGTGTAAGCGAGACGGTGTTCATCGTCGCAGCAGGCGTCAGCAGGTAGCAGGCCGCAGCCGCCAGACCAACTGCAGCGGAGCCCGTCGCCCAGCAGCCGAATCCGAAAATGGCGCAGGCAGTTGCGAGATGCTGCAAGACGGGAAGCAACCAAGCCACCCACAGACTTCGCCCTGCGAAGGGGACCAATGCCAGGATCTGAAGAGGCGGCAAGTTCAGCGGCTCCGGATGGCCAGGGAAGTAGAAGCGCAAGCATTCGCGCAGCCGCCGTCCGGCGCGGATTTCGCGCGCCGCCCGAAGGTAACTGAACACATCGCTGACGCTGCTTGTCTGGATCCCTATAGCGCGCAACTTCAGCACCTCAATCCCGACGGCAAGGCCCAGTAAGACACACAGGAAAGCTGCCATCGCGATTACCTCGCCCGTCCTTGTCGTAAACTGTCGGTGCGTCCAAGCCTCGTGGCCACGCCTTGGTGGCAAAAGGACCTCGGTCATGCCGCCGAAGGGGGCATCAGTTGGGCCATCCTATGCCCAAAGCTGCGCTAGTGGGCTGTCAAGGAAGTCGTCTTGCATTTTCGCACCTACCGCTCGATAGCGGCCGCGGCCCTGTAGGGGCACGGCGCGCCGTGCCCCTACGTATCAGTCCGCACATGACACCGGCTGCAGAACGCAAGGTTGCTTGTTGAACAGGCCACTAGCTGCTTCGATTGTCCGATGCAAAGCACTCAGATGGCCAGAATCTGACCGTTCAGGTCGTCCAGGCGATGTCAGAGCAGCGATGTCGCTCGCCGTCCACTATCAAGGAAGCGCTTTCAAGGCCCCCCTCAGACCTTGCGAGCCACCAGTTGACAGGTGTGACCACACAGGTAGGCGGAGATCAGGTTGTCAAGGGCGAGCCTTAGCAGGAACCTAATGGAACGTATCAGCACGTTTTTCCCTGGATACCTGAACACGCGTCTTACGATGGGGCCAATAATGGGTACCTCGTCGTAGAAGCCCTTTGCCCCGTTCTGGGCCTTCCACGACACGGCCTGAAAGCCCGTTTCACGCAGTCTTTCGCTGACGCTTTGCCTGGAGAAGGCATACTGATAGAATCGATGCACAGCATATCTCTTGCCCCTTTCCGCGTTCCCGTAGCAGCCCAAACGTATCTTCATTCTTCTCAATGGTGAGATCTGCGGAAAGGTGACCACGAAATACCCGCCCCCCTTGAGCACGCGGTAAGCTTCTCTTAGTATGCGATCATAGCCATTATGGAAATGCTCAATGACTCCAAACGAGAGGTAACAGCCGATCTGCCCGTCCTGCAACGGTAGACGCCGGAGATCCGCAACGGCCAACGGAAGTTCCGGAAACAGGTCCTTGCTTCTCGCAACGGTATCAGCCGCATAGTCCAAACCTACGACGTTGTACCCGTGCTTGTGCAGGAGGTAAACGTACTGCCCGATGCCACAGCCGCCTTCCAGAATACAGTCCATCGGATCAACCAATTGTTGCACCAGGCGCAAGACGGCCCGATCGCTGAGGCCGGATGAGATCTTCTCCTTCAGGTCATCGCCGTGCAGGTTTGCCCAGTAGGTGTCCCAGAATTCCGAAGACGTGCTCGCTCCGCAGAATACGATAACGTCTCGCCCCGGGTCGTATTCCTTCACTAGAACACTGGCTTCGAAACTCATGGGTAGCGCGCCTGGCCTGAGCCGTGGGAACCGCTTTCTCACCTCTGAATCGTGCTGCGAACGGGAACGACTTTGACACGAAGCGCCGCCTGACCGAAGCGAGCCAGCGGCGCGACAGCGAGCACCTGAAGGGGAGGCAAGTTCAGCGGCTCCGGACGCCCGGGGCAGAAGAAACTCAGGCATTCGCTGAGCGGCCGGCTCTTACGCACCTCCCGCGCCGCGCGCAGATAGCTGAAGGCATCGCTGATGACGGCTCCACGGCGCAGAACGGCGCGCGCTTTCAGCAGCTCCATCAGCGCCGCCAGGACAGCCAGAACCGCCAGCAAAGCCGTCATCTCAACCGGTCCACACATGAAGTGGCTGATACCGTGCGCTGCCCTGCTCGGCAGGCGGGCCGGCGTGGGCCTTCAGCACAGGCGGCGGCATCCGCACTGCGTCTGCCGTCCGGATCGCCCGTGTTAGTCCTACTTCGGTTCATTGCTGAGCCATTGCTCGACCAGCCGGCGCACGGTCATCGGCTGTACGCCGTAGTCCGCAATGATCTCCCGCAAACGGGCCACGGCCGGGGACCGGCGGCCCTTCCATTGCTCGAGGGCATATTCCGGACCGGCGGGATAGCGCGCGGAGCTGAAGTGCGTGTAGCCGATGAATACCCCGCCTTGCGCACCGAGTGCAGGCAGCATCCGGTCCAGGTAATGCATCCGGTAGCGGCGAAGCAGAACGGTCCGCCCCTCTTTCCGCAGCAGTTCGCCCGCGTTCCGCGGGGAAAGGTCCTCCTCGACCAGCTCTTGCCTGACCCACGCGCAGCGGATCTTCTCCTGTATCAGGTCCCACACGTAGTAAGGCGAGCCGGGCATCTGGCCCTCGACGGCCACCGCCTCGCGCTTGCACATGCCGCGTGGGTGCCGGTCCGGGTGGCCGCTGTGCTCCACGTACGTGAAAGGGTACTCGCCGAAGGTCTCGCGGAACCGCTCCAGGCCCTCGATGAACCTCTCGCGCGTGTTGCTGACCTGCGAATAGCCGTGGAAGGCGATCTCGTGGCCTTCGTCCCGAAGGGACAGCATCAGGTCGCGGTAAGCCGGCTGGGACAGCGAATCCGTCTCCCCGGGATGGCAATGGCGGGCCAGGGGACTGCCGTCGTCCTCCAACGTGCAGAACGCCGCAAGCGTGACGGTAATGCCGACCCGGCCGAGCTGTTTGCAGACCTGCCGCACCGTATCGGCCCGGCAGTGGTCCGGGTCGTTCGTAATCACGAGCGCTATGGGACGGGGCCGGGCCGCGTGGGCCTCCCCGGCGCTGGCTCGCTCCGTCCTGCGTTGGTGAGTCATGTGTTCCTCAGCACCTCACAGGGGAATCGCCGGCAGGCGCAGCGCGCGCCGGACCCTGACCCGTTCCTCGCCCGACAGCACGCGGTTCACGGCGGAAACGCTCACGTAGGTGAACGCGCCCAGCGCGACAACGAGCAGGAGACCCGCCAGATCGTGGATGACTTCACGGGCCAGACACACTGCCGCCGCCATGCAAGCCGCGTTGGCGCATATGCGAAGGACGCTGAGCCACGGGACGGCGATGCGGACGCGCCGGCCGATGAGCAAGTAGCCGGCGACGCAGACGGCGACGTAGGAGCAGCCGCTGCTCACTGCCAAGCCCATCACCCCCAGCGCCGGAACGAGGACGAAGACCAGCCCAAGCTTGACCGCAGAGACCGCCGCCTGGACCATGCAGATGTGCGTGGCCTCCTTGGCCTGGATGACGGGATCGAGCGCGTAGCCGGCCACCCGGGCAACACTGAACAGCATGGCGACCGCGAACACGTCGCGAACGGCCAGGTACTTCGGATCGTAGACGTAGCGGATGATCTCGCTCGACAGCAGCGCGCCGCCGACGAAGATCGGGATGGCAAACCAGAGCAGTATCTTCAGCGTGCATGAGAACACGTGACCGAGCAGGCGGTCTCCGTCGGCCTGCGCCATGCCGGCGTACTTCCCTACGACGGCCGGAATCAGCGCGCCGGCCACCATGGAGCACGGCAGCCAGGCCACGAGCTGCGAAGCGGAAGCCGTGCAGAAGGCATATTCTGCCACACGCGCCTGTGAGACGAGGAAAGCCAACAGAACCACGTCGAAGCTCCTGTCCAGCACCGCGCTTCCCACCGTGCCGACGTAGAACCGACTGGAATAGCGCAGCATTCGGCGGTAAGGCAATCCGGAATCCTGCGGCGACGGCGGGCCGAGCGCCGTCCCGGAGAGCGACCGGGCCGCCGTGCGCACAAACAGGACCGTCTGGATCAGCGTGCCCAATACGTAGGCGCCGAGCAGGTAAGAAACGCGCGGATCGCGCCAGATGATAACGAAGCAGAGGGCGAGTCTGGCCCCCTCGCCGAGCAAGCGGAGGGCCTGGTAGGTCGCCTGTCGCATCGTGCTGCTCAGGTAGGCCTTGCCGGCGATGTCATTCACCGAACTCAGCGCCAGTTGCGATGCCACGAGCCAGAGCAGCGCCTGTTCGTGCGACCCGATGTGCATCGAGGTGGCCAGACGGGGCCAGAAGAGCCACAAGAGGGCCAGGCCGCAGAACATGGCGGCCAGGCGCCCTGCCACGGCGAGCAGCAGCAGCCTCCGAACGAATCGCCTTCTGCCCTCGACGAAGAACTCAGGAACGTATCGCCCGACGCCGGCCGGTATGCCCAGCGTCGTGACCGTGTTCAGCGTGACTGCCAGGGCCAGGAACGTTTGCAGGAGGGCGTACTGCGGCTTGCTGAGCCCGCGCACGATGAGCACGCCCACCACGAAGCTCATCAACGCCACGCAGGCGCGCGCGACGTACATGACGCCGAACGCCTTCGCCACGGCCCGCGACGTGTAGACCTTGTCCGCAGGCGCCTCGGGCATCATGCCTCCCCCCTGCTGCCGGCGACCAGCGCCTCGAACACTGTGGACATGCTTTCGGCCCGGTGCCGCCACGTGTGATGGGCCATCACGTGCCGGGCGGCGCGCCGGCAGATGGCCGCCCGCTCTTCCTCGTGCGTCAGGCAGTAGTCCAACTTGTCCTCGAAGTCGGACAGGTCCGGGTCGAACAGCACGCAGTGTCGGCCCTCCTCGAACAGGCCGCCGTACGCGCCGCCTCGCGGACACAGCGCCACCGCTCCGGAGGCCATCACCTCGAAGAACCGCGTGCCAATCAGCCCCGCGGCCGACGGCGTGCACAGGAAGGTGCCGCAGCGGTTGAGCACCTTTGCGTACGCCCTTCCCTGCTTGATGAGCGGCCGTCCGATCAGGCTCCGAGCGCCCCACTCGACCCAGTAGACCCGGCGCCGCCGGTGACCGTCCCTTAGCGGATTCCCTCGCAGCCTGTATCGCAGCCCCACGCTGGACGGGACCCGCGCATCGGCAAACAGCAGCTCCTTGATTCGGAATCTCAGGTCCGTGTACGCGCTGTGCAGCCCGCCGGAGAAACCGACGTCGAAGCGCTTGCGCAGGCCGTAGTCACGGAAGACGTCCGGATCGACGGCGAACGGGACGTGATGGAAGCGGCACCCCGTCTGTGCCTCCCACTGGCAGCAGTCGTGATGAAAGCTGAACACGGCGTCGAAGCGGCTCGAACGGATGTACTCAAGCTTTTGCGCCAGCTTCTTGTACTCCTTGTTCAGGAAGAAGACCTTGGGTATGTCGGTCACTTCTCCCAGGCGGATGGCCGGATGGGGATCGCTCTGCGGCAGGCGCGCCGACTGCTCCTCCCACGACGTGCAGGCCAGGATCAGGTCTGGTCGGAATGGGCACTTCGCCAGCACTTCGCGCACGTCGTCATCGGCGCAGTAGCCCTCGCAGCCGGGCCCGTAGCAGCGGAGCTCATGTCTCTCGGCCAGCGCGGCCAGCAGGCCGCCGTGGTATCCTCCACAACCCTCGCTGGCAACGCTCTTGGTCAGGGCCAGTATCCTCAAGACCATGTCTCCCGGTTGGCGACCGCCCGCGAGGAGCGTGCGCTCCCGGGCAGCGAGCTTTGCTCCGGATTCCGGCGGCGTCTTGCAGCGATCCCGTGGAGGAACTCCGCGTACCCGTCAAGAACCGCCCGCGGGCTGTGGTGGGCCAGGACGTACGCTCTTGCCTTCCGACCCGTTTCGGCTGCTCGACGCGGCTCCCCGGCGAGCCGCGCGAGCTGCAGGGCGAGCTCGTCCACGTCCACGCAGACAACGCCCAGCCCTCGCTCGGACAGCAAGCCGTCAGGGTCACAGCCCAGGCTCAGCACGGGGACCTCGTGCGCCCACGCTTCCAGGAACGCGTTCGGGAACCCTTCGTCGCTCGAAGTGTTCACGAGTGCGAGCGCACGGCCGTAGTGCTCGCCCAGTTCGGCGCGATCCAGCCGCCCGGCGATCTTCAGGTTGGGAGTTCCGGCCGCCCACCGCCGGACGCGGCAGGCGGTCCGCGCGTCGCCGTCCGCGCCCGCCATCACGAAGGCCAAATGCGGCAGCCGCCCGGCCAGCGCCACGAACAGCTCGGGCCGCTTCTTCGGAGCGAAGTTGCCCACGAACAGGATCTCGCGCCCGGCCGAAGGCGCGGCCCTACCGCTCGCCGCGAAGCCCAGCAGGCTGCGCATCAGCCGGCCCTCCCGGCCGAAGTGCCGCCGCAGCTCCCGCTGCTGATCCCGCGTCTGCACTATCACGTGGTCCGCTCGCCGCACGCCCCACCGCGACAACGCGCGATCCAGACGCCGCCGGCCCCGCATGCGCCGGGGGTCAACGTCGCGGTCGTTGGCCACGGCGAAGACGGACGCACGCCCGTGCAGACGGCAGAAGGCAACCACGTGCGCCGTGACGTCGCCCGCCGAGCGCTGGTAGTAGACGTCCGCGTCCGCCCGCCTCAAGGCGCGCCAGAGCGTCCAGGCGCGCGGGTAGAAGTATCGCACCCCCCTCACGCCGCGCTCCGCCTGGAAGGTGGGGATGAGGCGCACTCCGTCCACGGCCTCTGGCATCCGGCTTCTCGGTGCGCGCGTCACGAAGCTCACGTCGAATCCCCTGGCCGCCAGCCCGCGGCCTATGGCGACCTGCTGGACCTCCGCCCCGCCAAAGGGGCAGCCTTCGGCCAGCGCCGGCGCCAGCAGCGGCAACGCGTTCGGCGCAACAAAGCAAATCCTCAGCGGTAGATCCGATGCAGCGCTCACGTGATCCTCGCGGTCGCAGCAGGAACGGACGAGCCCGACGCCAGCGCCGCCCGGTAGGCGCCGTCGAGGCGGTCGGCAACATGACACCAGCGGTACCGCTCGTCCACCCGTCGCTGGGCGGCCCGTGCCTTTGTCAGCGCCAGGCGGCTTCCGAGGGCGATCCCCAGCGCAGCAGCCCACGAGGCGGGCGCCGGCTCGTGGACCAGCGTGCCGAGGCGGCCGCCCTCCAACAGGTCACGGTGAGCCGCGATGTCCGAGGCCACGACGGGGACGCCCGCGGCCATCGCGTCCAGGATGACTTTGGGCATCCCCTCCGAAATGGAAGGCAGGCAGAAGCATCGCGCCGCCCGGTAGAACGCCTCCACCTTCTCAAAGGGCACCCACGGGACGAACCGCACCGACTCCGACGCGCCGAGCCGCGTCGCCAGCCGCCGCAGCATTCCCTTGAGCGGCCCCCCGCCCACGCAGACCAGCTTCGCCCCCGGGTGCATCTTCAGCAGTGCAGGAAGCGCCATCACCAGCAGGTGCGGCCGCTTGAGCCACGTCAGCCGGCCGACGAAGAGGATGATCTCGTCCCTCTGGCGCAGGCCCAGCGCGCGACGCACGTCACGATCTCCGTCGCTCCCGTGCGCGTGTTCGGGCAGCGACGTGCCGTTGTAAGTCACGCAGCAACGGCCGGCGTCCACACCGAACAGGCGTTCCACGGCCGCCACCATGTAATCGGCCACCAGCGCCAGGCGCGTCGCGCGCGTGCATATCAGGCGCTCTGCTGCGTATTCCTGAAGCACCTTCGGGTGGAGCGGCGAGTAAGAGCGCCCGTGGGGTATCCCGTCACCGCCGAGGATCTCCCGGACGGGCTGGATGACGGCATCGAGCGAACGGAGCAATGGGTACTGCGTGCGCCGCAGCGAGTGAACCGTCGCAACGACCGGCGGACCGGGCGGGGACGCGAGCAGCAAGTAGGGCAGCGCCGCCATGCCGTGGGTGTGAACGACGTCGGGCTTCCGCGTCATCGTCCCCAGAGCCCGGACAGCGTGCAGTCCGAACGAGAGCCGGCTGCGGCCCGGCCGGCGGAGCACCTCGAACGGCAACTGCGCGTCGAACCGCGCCGCACCCCGTGCCTCGGCGGCCAGGACGAGCAAGTCATGGCCCCGCCGATGCTGCTCGAGGCTCAGCTCAAGTATGCCCGGCGCTAACCCGCCGCCGTCGGGCGGGAACTCCTCTGCGATGCGGCAGATCCTCACGCTCTTCCTCCTCACGGGCGCCGATCAGGCGCTGCATCAGCTCTTCGTATCGATCGGCAACGACCGGCCAGGAGAACTCCTTCTCGACCAGGCGGCGACCCGCCGCCCCCATCCGGCGCGCCCGGTCGGGAGACGCGTCCAGACGGAGAATCGACCCGGCCATTCCGTCCACGTCCCCGACGGCGTGCAGGAACCCCGTCACCCCGTCCCTGACCGCCTCCGGCGTGCCGCCCGCGGCCGCGGCCACCACGGGCAGCCCCCCAGCCATCGCCTCCAGGACGGCCGTCGGAAGCCCCTCGTAGCAACTGGGCAGAAGCAGGACCGAGCTGGCGTGGTGAAGGGCCGGCAATTCATCGTGCGACAGGAACGGCAGCACGCTCATGGCGCCCAGCCGCGAAGCCATGACCTTCTTGCGCAGCCAGCCCTCCAGCGGCCCGCCGCCCACGATCCGGAACGGTATGCTGCATCCCGCCGAGCGCACCCGGCGGGCTATCTCCAGCACCTGCCGCACCCCTTTGCCCGAGCGCAGCACCGAGACGAACAGCACGCCGCGTCCGGGGCGCTCCCCTGCCTGCAGCGGCCGGAAGTGCCGAACGTCGACGCCGTTCCGCACGACTGAGGCGTCGCGCCCATAGTGCTCGAGCATTTCGCGCCGCATGGCCTCCGAGACGACGGCGACCGCGTCGGCGGCCAGCACGCTCCGCCTCTCGGCGCGGACGTAGAGCCAGTTCAGGGCGCACTTCGCGCCGGCTTTCAGGTCGGGCCACTCCGGTGCGAAGCGCCGGCAGCCTTCTGCAATGCACGAGTGACTCACGAGCAGAACGGGCACTGTCTGCCCCCAGGCGCCGAGGGGCGTGCCATGGACGACGACAAGGTCGTGGGGGTCCCGGATCAGCAGCCGGCGCAGGCGGCCCATCATCCAGTGAGCGCCCAGCAGCGGAACGCCGGAACCGGGGACCGGGATCGCGCCGGTCGGAGCGGCGCCCTGCCGCCCCGTCCGCAGCGCCAGCGTGACGCGCCATCCCCTCGCGCGCAGCTCGCGCGCGAGGTAGTGCACGTGCCACCCTATCCCGCCGCAGCGGGGCGGCAGTTCGGCGGTGAGCATCAGGACGCGTGGGTGCTTGCTCATGGGCAGTTCCCCGGGGCGGTCGCCAGCGGCGCCAGGCCTCGGGCCTCGAGCTGTGGCGCAACGAAGCGCATGATCCTGGCGGCCGCTTCCGTCCAAGTCAGGCACGAGGCCGTGCGCATGGAGGCGTTCCTCATCCGATCAAGACGACCTTCCGAGCGGAACAGGGCGTCGCACTTCCCGGCCAGCCCTCGCCAGTCGCCCCTCTCGAAGAGGAGGCCATTGCAGCCGTCCGCCAGGATGTCCCGCGCGGCCGGGACGGGCGTCGAGAGCGGCACCAGGCCGCACGCCATGGCCTCGACCAGCACCATGCCGAACACCTCGTAGCGCGACGGGAACGCGAAGGCGTCCCCGGCCCAGTATGCCCGCCGCAGCTCTTGCCAGGGCAGATGACCGAGGAAGCGCACGCGCGCCGCCAGCCCCAGGCCGCACGCCAGCGAAGTCAGGGCGTTCCTCTCGGGGCCGTCGCCGGCGACGAGGAGGAGGCTGTCATGCCCCGCCCTGGCAAGCCCGGCCAGCGCCCGGATCGCCGTGCCCACGTCGCGCCGCGGCAGCAGGTTCCCCGCGTATACCAGGACGCGCTGCCGGTCCGACACGCCCAGAGCCGTGCGGGCGGCCGCGCGTTGACTGCGCGTCGGAGGACGGAAGCGCCGCTCGTCATAGCCGCACGGCACCACGACAACGGAGGTGAAGCCCCTCTTGCGAAGGAAGCCGGCCGCCGCACTCGTCTTGGCGACCGCGCAGAGGCTGCGGCCGCGCGTGAGCGCCCCGCACGTGCCACCCAACAAGGCAAGCCCGATCCGAGCGAGGCGCCTGCCGCCGCAGCCGTTCTGCCCCTGATAGACCACGACCCTGGACGAGGCCAGGCAGGCCGCCGCGGTCGCCGGTTGGTAATGCTCGCTTGCGAAGACCATGTCGTAGCAGTTGCGGCGCAAGGCCGGCAGAAGACCCGCCATCAAAGGAAGCCCGAAACGCCCCCCCACGGTCCGGCCGTCCACCAGGCACAGCCTGACGCCCGGCCCGAACGCCGCGTCGCCGATGCCATCGCGTTGGCCCGTGATCACGTCGACCGAGTGGCCCATGCGCGCCCACCGATCAGCCAGGTTCAACTGCTGACTCGAGTACGTGCGCGGCGTCCGGCCGAAGCCGACGACCATTGGACTGACAATGGCGATTCGAATGGCCTCTCACCTCCCCGCCGGCTGCCGCCTGACCGCTGGCCCGTGGGTCGCCTCGGGTGTCGCCGCCATGGCCTCGCTGAGCGGATTGCCCTTGACCGCGTAGAGCAGCCTGTGCAGTGGCCCCGCAAGGGCCGACTCGTAGCCCAGCCTGCTCAGAAGGCGGCTGTGGAAGCCGGCGAGCGCGATGTAATTCTGGACCGTACGCTTCAGCGCGAAGCGGCACGGACGGAACTGCGCGGGATCGCAATTCAGGTCAACCTCGTCGAGGGATGCAGGCACCAGGCCCTCCCGCTGACCGCGGCGCAGGTGAGCGACGCTGCGCGCCGGCACTCCCATCAGCCGGCACATCGCGAGATCGAACGCCCCGACGTCGTTGGCGGCCGCCAGGAAACCGCCGCGCCTTGTGGTGCCGAACATCGGGCCGTTGTCCGTCAGCACCCAGCGGCCGTCGCAGATGACGAGGGGATCGGGCAGGAGCTTGTTCAGCCCCACGATGATCTCGTCGAAGGCCGGGTGCAGGAGGAAGCGCTTCTTGATGGGGATGCAGCCCCACTGGTTTTTCAGGGCGAGCGAGACGCGCGTCATGGCGTGCACTTTCACGACGGGCAGCGACACGAACACGTCCGTCCGATCGAGCAACAGCCGCGGCACAGGCACGTTCCTTGCGGCGGCCGTCCGGCCGAAGGTCAAGAGCACGGTCTCCTCCTGGCAGAGGTCGACGACGCGGACGCCGAACTCGCGGGCCAGGCCGTAGAGGCCGTGCGCCTCAAAGGAGGCCCGCGTGGAAAAGACGTCGAGGCTCGGACCGCTCTCGCCGATCGTGACGTCCGCCCCCCTCTCAACCAGCAGCCGGGCGACGGCGCGGATCAGCCCCGGCGGCGTGGTGACGCCCGGGCGGTGGAACGGGAAAGTGAGATTCGGCTTGATGAACACGCGCGTGCCGGGGCCGATCTGGGACAGTCGGCCAACATGCCCGATCTCGTCCTCGAGCCAGCGGGGCTCGATGGCCTTCCAGGACCGCAACCGGACCCTCCGAACGTCTCGGCTGTATGCTGGAAGGCGCGCCATCGGATGAGGGCCTCCTGATGCCACGGGCCTCACTGGCCCCGCTTTGGTGGCAGTAGCCGACGGGCAGAGACGCGATGCTCCGTGCCGTGCCGGGCCGGTCGCCGCCCTATTGTCCAGCAGACGGTCGCCAGGTACTGACCGGGCAAGCCGAACATGCGATTGGCCAACGCGTGAAGCGATGGCGACCACTTCAACCATGGGTAGGTAAGGACTTGCCGGAGCACAGAGATCTCCACGAAGCGAGACAACGCTTCGAGGCATTCGGGGGAGATGCCGTATAGATGGGTCTTATGGTTGTGGAAGAAGTGCTCCCGCCTCACGAGCCGCCAGATTGTCTTCTCCACCGGCAACCCCACCACGATGTACCCACCCGGAACGCAGACGCGCCGCGCCTCACGTAGCGTTTGCAGGGGGCTTTCGGTGTGCTCCAGAACGTGCGAAAGTAAGACCGCCTCGAAGGAGTCATCCTCGAACGGGAGCGGCTGGTTGATGTCGTATTCGAGCACCGAGAGGCCCTTGCGATGACACGCGAGCACGTTGTTTGGTGCACAGTCGACCCCTACAGAGCGTGGACCGAGACGCGCCAGGTGCCCGCCGTCGCCACAGCCAAGGTCGAGCACCCTCCGCCCCATCAGGTACGGCCACACCTCGCGCATGCCGTAGTTGTCACGGGTCCTGGCGCATCGTTCCCGGTAGAGCGCCGCAGCACACGGAACAGGCATGTCTGTGTGGGCTGTCATCCTCAGCGGCTCCCCATCGAGTTCCGCAAAGCAGGCGGCACCGAGAAGGCATGCGCCGCAACGCGCCCGGCTCGCCCACCTGCTACAGGGCCCCTCGCACCTGGCTCTGCATCATGGCTGCGTGTTCAGTCGGCTTCCCGAGGCGCTCGATCTGTGCCGCCAGCTCGGCCCGAATGCGTTCGGCCAGCTCCGCAGCTTCGGCCAGCAGCGGTCCCCGCTGGACGGACTTCTGCAGCTCGAGCTCTCCGAAGAAGGACCCGTTCGTCTGTACGCGGAGCCGTGCCGACCAGCAGTCGAGCGGCAGCCGCGGCCCGGCCATCCCGTCGGTCCCGTCGCTGTGCCACGTCAGAGTGCGGGGCTGGAGCCCGCTCGCACCGTTCAGGCGAAGTCTGGCGCCGTCCAGCTCCAGGCCCTCGAGGGCGATGGATAACGCATCCCAGAGGGCGTCCGCGTCGAGCGCCGCTTCCATGTGCGTCACGGCCATTTCCACGGAGATCCTGGCCCGGCGCGAACGCCGATTGTGCTCGAGCTCGTCGGTGACCCGGCCCACCACGTCGGCGAAGCGCAGGCGCCCGAACACGCGCGTGCACACGAACGCGATCATGCCCAGCGAGCCCAGCACCAGGATCGTCACCTCGCTCCGCTCCGCCGTGACCAGCAAGGCCGCGCCGCAGAGTGCCACGCAGGCGACGTACAGGACCAGGACCGCCTGCCTATGGCTGAGTCCCATCCCGAGCAGGACGTGGTGGAGGTGCTGGCGGTCGGCGGCCGAGATCGGCAGCCTCTTGCACCAGCGGCGCAGGATGGCCAGCATCGTGTCCAGGATCGGCAGGCCGAGCAGGATGACGGGAATGAGGAGCGCGATGGCCGCCTCCGTCTTGCGCGCCCCGAGCAGGGACAGGGCTCCGACCAGGAAGCCGAGCAGCATGCTGCCCGAGTCGCCCAGGAAGATGCTGGCCGGGTGGAAGTTGAACATGAGGAATCCGAGTATCGCGCCGCTCAGGGACGCCATGAGCAGCATGGACATGACGTTGCCGAAGAACAGGCTGACCACGAAGAGCGTGAGCGTGGCAAACAGGCACATCCCCGCCGCCAGGCCGTCCAGGCCGTCGAGCAGGTTCACGGCGTTCATGCAGCCGAGCAGCCAGAACAGCGTGACGGGGTAGCTGAGCATCCCCAGCATCCAGGGGTCGCCGAAGGGATTGGTGATCGCCTGGATCGAGTAACCGCCGCTGAGGGCGATGGTCGCCGCCGCCATTTGGAGGATCAGCTTCCACCTTGCCGGCAGCCCGCGCACGTCGTCCAGGACGCCCATCACGAGCACGACCGTCGCGCCCCCGCCCAGCGCCAGAAGCTGGGCCGGATGCTGGCGGAGCAGGTCGGACACGGCGTTCCGGTAAAGGAAGCACAGCGCCGCCACCGGGGCCCAGAAGGCAACGTACACCGCCACCCCACCCAGCAGCGGCACGTTGCGGCGATCCAGCTTGCGGAAGCCGTCCGGCCTGTCGACCACGTTCGCCCTGAGCGCGATCTCGCGCGCCGCGACTGTTGCGGCGCAGGCGACCGCAAAGGCGATGACAAAAGCCATAAGGCAGGTAGTCAAAGCGCAGGCCTCCAGCGCGTTGTCGCGCCTGCTACACTGGGTCGTTCCATACCGATTCCCTCTCAGTTACAGCCCGCATCGCGCTGCAACCTATGTCTGCACAACCATTTGCGGCAGAAGCATCCGCGCTTTACAGCGCGCGGACGGCCTCGGCAGGCACCTCAGCCGCCACCGATCGCCCGAGCAGATGCACCGACACCACAATGAAGCACCGGCGCCCCCTTCGTATCAGCTCTCCCTCCACGCCGCGCAGCAGGCCGCTCGTGATCCTGACCCTCTGGCCCGGCTTCAGGTCAGGCCACGGATCCACGGGCACGCCGGTGGAGACAAGACGGCGGATGCTCTCCACTTCGACGTCCGGGACGACCGAAGGCCTGGCCGGCTCCGTGCCGAGCAGCCTGACGACTCCCCTCGTCTGGCTGACCGCCGGCACCTCGTCGGCCCCGACGTGCACGAACAGGTAGCCGGGGAACAGGGGCTTCCTCACCCACTTCTTCCGATCCGCCCACTGACTCTGCACGCGCCGCAGCGGAAGGAAACGTTCCACGCCCTGCTCGGCCAGCAGCCTGGCCGTCACCTTCTCGTGCCTGCTGCGGGTGTGCACGGCGTGCCAGTGCTTCGCATACTGCCCCGTTGTGATGAGGCCGCTCATGATCTCGCGTGATGGCTCCTCGTGCGCGACATGGCGAACTTCTTTCCGGGCGGCGCCAGCTCCTGCGCCCTCTTGAGGCAGGCGTCCGCCTGGTCCTCCAGGCCGAGCGCGGCGTGGGCGCGGGCCAGCAGCACCCACGCTTCACAGTCGGCAGGGGCCGCGATGACCTGCATTGCCGCAGCCCGCACCGCCCTCTGCGCCATGCGGAGGCGCAGGATGGGGTCAAGCTGCCGTTCTCCGGCCCAGGACAGACACGCAACCGCCACGTTCCACAGGGCATCAGCATCCCCGTCGGCGAAGTGCATCACGAGATCGGCTTCCACTGATGCCTCCGCCACCGTCCTACCGAGCTCCTCCGGTCCACTGGACTCCTTGGCCAGGCGAACCAGGCGGTGGAACCGCGCGAACGCCAGCTCCCCGCGCAGATCGCCGAGCTGCGTGCCCGCCAGGACTGCCACCGCGGCCAGCGCGACAAGCGCACACAGCCGCATGGCCAGAGCCCGCGACACGCGCAGGCGCCGGTCAGAGCCCGGCGCCTGCGAACGCCGCTTCCTCTGCGGACGCCGCTCCGGAGTCACGGCCCGTTCTCCCTCTCGAGTCCTCGGGAACATGGACGGCAGCCACGCAGAGCCCGCAGACGGCTGCGAGCAGCAGGCCGTTGGGGAGCCTGTGCAGGCTGAAGTCGACGAAACTGTGCAGCGCGATGGCTACGAGCCCCACCGAGAGGCCGGCTACCATCGACCGCGCCTTGCCAGCGGCCCTCCAGAAGCCGCGCCTCACGTCCGCCACGAAGGCGCCGGCGCAGGCCGCTGCGATCAGCGCCCCGAGCAGGCCCCCTTCCGCAAGCAGTTCGGCGTAGTCGTTGTGTGCGTGGACCCACCGACCGACCTGGATGGCAGGGCTCTGGAAGGCGGGGAACACGTATTCGAAGGCCCCGAACCCATGCCCGACGAGCGGCGAGGCGGCGAACAACCGCATCGTATCCGCCGTGGCGAGCGCCCGGCTGTCATGCAGGGGATCCCGCGCCACGGCCGCGATCGTGCCCAGGCGGTCAACTATGGGACGCCAGCCCAGCCAGGCAACGGCGACAACGACGAGCAGCACCACGATGGCAACCGCCGACCGCCGCCCGGCCGCCACGCCGCGCCCCGCTGTAAGCACGCCCACGACGGCGGTTCCGGCCACGAGGCTCGCAATGCCACCGCGCGACAGGGACACCAGGACGCTGGCAGCCATCAGCACCGCGGCAAAGGCCAGCAAGGCCATCCTTGGCGCACTTCCCTTCGAGGGCCACGCCAAGCCCTGCCACCATGAATGCACTCCGGGCGCCCTGCGCGCACGCGCCGCAGAGAGCAGCAGGCCGAGCGTCACGCCAAGGGACATGTTCATGTACGCCGCGTAGTGGTTCCTATTGGTGAACGGGCCGAAGACGTCCCCCCCATAGCGGGGCTCGTGGAACCAGTAGATGGCTTGCGTGCCCGACAGCCTCTGCATCAGCGCCAGAACGACCATCACGAAGCCCGACACGGCGATCGCCGTGGCGGCGTTGCGCACGGAACGCCAATCGCGCAGCGTGTTGGCGAGGACCAGGAAAGCACCGATGCAGGCTGCCAGCAGGCAAACGGTGTGCTGAGTCGCGGCCGGCGACGCAGAGATCGTCGCAGCCGCTCCCCCGCCCGCGGCGTTTGCGGGCAGGAACTCCTGGACGCCGATCCGGCCGAATACCTCCAGGCGAGCCGACTGAGCCCGGGCCGAGGACGGGCTGACCGCACGCACGACCCCGAGCGGCAGCGGCATCATCTGAAGGGCGGCGTAGGCCGGCAGGGCGAGCAGAAGCACCGTCAGGACGGGCGCCCGGAGCCGCGCCTTCCCACGAGCCACTAGGCCGAATAGCCACGCCGCGACGCCCATCGACGCGAGAACGCAGACCAGCAGGCGCGCCCATGCCTCCGCGCAGCCGAACAGCCATGGGGCCGCCAGCACGGCCGCCATGACGGCGGCGCAGGCGAATCCGTTGAGCAACCTGTCGAGTCGCCCGAGATCTTCCATGGTCACCGTTGGGCCTTGTGGGCTTGGTCGCGGTGGGCTCGGTCGGCCGGGGCGAACGGCGCAAAGGCTCCGCTGGGATGCGGACCGACCGGCTCGCCACGCGCGATCTTGCCGGGGTTTGTGCAAACCAATTCGCGAGCTCCGTCCTCGCCCAGAATGGACACCACGAGTTCCGCTGCCTGAGCGAGCGCCGGCGAGCGACTCCCGCAGACCGAATGGGCATCGCTGGCCACGACGTGCACGAAGCCCGCCTCCAGAAACGCCCGGGCGGCCCGTTTGGCCAGCGGGCCGAACTCGCCCAACAGGGACGCCGCCGAGACCTGCACCAGGCAGCCGCGTTCCACCAGTTCGGCCAGCCGGCCGGGCTTGCGTCCCGCCTCGAAGTTGCACTCAGGGTGGGTCAGGACCGGACTGATCCCCCGCATGGCAAGGTCGAAGATCAGTCCGCCGATGCGGGGCACGACCTGCAGGGGGAGCTCGAGCAGCAGGTGACGGCCCGCATCCGCGAGCGTAAGCGCCCTGCCCGTGTCCAGCGCCTCCAGCAGCTCGGGAGTGAGCCTGACCTCGCCGCCCGGCAGGATCTCCAGATCGATCCCCCGTTCCCGGCAGGCATTCGAGAGCTCACGCACCGCGCGGCGCACGGCTTCGGCTTTCACGTCGAACCGGGGATCGCACAGGTGCGGCGTCGCGACGACGGTGCGGACCCCTTGAGCGGCGCAAAGCCGGCACATGAGCAGCGCTTCGGCCAGGCCCTTCGGCCCATCGTCCAGACCGGGAAGGATGTGAGCGTGTATGTCGACCAGGTGCATGTCGGTGCCACCGTTCGGCGCGGCCGGGCTTCGCCCTTAACCTTTCCGCGACGCGCCCGAGTAGTAGGAGTCGTAGTAGTTCTTGTAGTAGCGGGAGTACCCGTAGTGGTAGTAGTCGGAGTAGTAGTATCCGAGGCGCGAGACGTGCACGTCGTTCAGGATCCCGCCCAGTATGCGGGCATTCACGCCTTCGAGCTGCTCCCTGGCGCGCCGGGCGAGCGACCGGCTGTTGGCGGCGGACTTGACGACCATCACCACGCCGTCGCTGATGGCGCTCACGATGCTGGCGTCCGCCACGAACAGGACGGGCGGCGTGTCGACGACGACGCGGTCGTATCTGAGCCGGGCCTCCGCCAGGAGCTGTCGCATGCTCTGAGAGTCAAGCAACTCGGCGGGGTTCGGCGGTTTCGGGCCCGCTACCAGCACGTCGAGGTTCTCGATGAGGTCGCCGTTGTTGTGCACCCTCTGCACGGCCTGCTCCAGCGTGGCCTGGCCCACCAGCACGTTGGTGGCGCCCTTCCCGCCGTCCAGCCCGAAGACTTTGTGCACCATGGGACGCCGGAAATCGGCGTCCACCAGCAGCACGCGCTTGCCGCTCTGGGCCATGACCAGCGCGAGGTTGGTCGCCGTCGTCGTCTTGCCGTCCCTGGGACCGCTCGAAGTCACCACGAGGGTCGTGCTCTTCTCCGCGGGCGCCGAGAAGAAGAGACTGGTGCGGATGCTACGGTAGGCCTCCGTCGCCGAGGAGGCGGGATCCAGGGCGCACACCATCCCTCGATAGGAGAACTCGTCCGACGCCCCATTGTGGGAGTCCATCGCCGGCACGAAGCCGAGCACGGAGATCCCTACCCTCTCCTCCATGTCCTCCGGCGTCCTGACGGTGTCGTCCATGTGCTCGAAGAAGAAGGCAAGCCCCACGCCGAGCAGGAGCCCCAGCAAGGCCGACAGAAGGACGACGCGGGCCTTTTTCGGGGCCACGGGGACCCTGGGCACGTCCGCTGTCTCGACCACTGCGACGTTCGTTTTGGCGTAATCGCCGCTCAGGTCCACCTCCCGCATGCGCTCAACGAGGACCTCAAACAGCTTCTGCTGGCGGCTGACCTCGTTCTGGAGCCGGTTGTAGGTCAGGGACTGCTTGGCCATGTCGAGGGCGAGCTGGTTCTGGGCGTCGTACTGCGCCTCAAGCGCGCGCTCCCGCTCGCTCAGCATCTCGAGCTGCGCGGAGACGGAGCCAACGACCTGGCCTAGCGCCTGCACGAGCTCCTCTCGCAGCATGTCGGCCCTGACGCTGGCGACCTCTAACTGGGGGTGGTCCGGCCCGTAAGTATCGGCGAGGGCGGCCAGCTCCTGTTCGGCCGCCATCAGACTGGCCCGCAGCTTCATCAGGCTCTCGTCGTCGCGCACGACCGGCAGGGAGAACAGGCGAGCCTTGTCCGTGTCGATGCCCTGCTGGTCCGACTCGAGCGCCTGCTCGACCACGTGGAACTGGGCCTCAAGCTCGATGCGCTGGAGCTGCGCCTCGGTCAACTGGCTGTTGAGGCGGTTCAGGCGAACGAGCACGGGGCTCTCCCCGCTGGCCGAGTCCAGGGAAACGACGCGGACCTTCTCACGGAACTCCTGAAGCTTGTCCTCCGATTCAAGCAGCTTCTGTTCCTGCCGGGCGCCGTGCTCTCGCAGAAACTGGAACGCGTCGTCTGAAGTCTCGAGTTTCCGCGTAAGGTGGTATTCCTCGAACGCGGCCGCAACGGCGTTGGCGGTGGTGGCTGCATGGTCGGGGTCTGCATCCTCGACGCTGACCTCGAGCAGGTGCGTGTCGCGGAGCTGGCTCACTTCGACCACGTCCCGCAGGCGTTCCCACAGCTCGGGTGGCCTGGTGGGCCTGGTCCCGAGCACGGCGACCACGGTGCGCCTGGCCTCGGCCAGCAGCGACGCTACGCCGCTGCCTGCGCCAGCGCCGCTCGGGCCCTCCAGGGCCTCCCGCACGCCGGGCTTCTCGATGGCCTTCTCCAGGACGGGCCGGCTCTTAACGAGTTCCTGCTGGGTCTTGTAGTAGTCGAGGTCGGATGCCTGGAACTGCACCACGTCTTCGAAGTTCATCACCCTCGGGGTGTTCTTCTCGATCAGGATCCTGGCGTCCGCCCTGTACGTCGGCGTGGCCTTGAAGGCGTGGACCGTGCCGAGCGTGAGAACGATGACGAAGGCGGCAATGACCGCCCAGATGCGGCGCCTGAGTATGCCCCAGTAGCGCTTGACCTCGGGCTCCTCCCACGTGCGGAGTTCCCTGGTCTGCTCTGGCTCGGCGCCTGGCAGCATCTGTTCGGGCGTCACGGCTGTGTGTGTCATGTCTCCCGTCCCTGCCTGCGTTAGGGCCAATATGACGGCTTACGGCGCCACGGAAGCCGTAGCGGAGATGCTGGCGCCCATGTTCGGGGCCACGAACTCCCTCACTCGACCGCTTATTGTGGTGCCTACTACCAGCGTGTCGCCCGGCTCCAGGTAGAGCATGGGCAGCTCGGACCTGGCCACCTTGGCCAGGTCAACGGGGACGGTCTCCTGGCCTTCGGGCGTTTCCCGGATGAGGAACGACTTCTCGGCGCGGGCCATCGCGGCCAGGCCGCCGCCCAGGGCCACGGCACGCAGCGCGTCCACGCGCGACCCCTCTGTCAGTTCGTAAGCCCCGGGGCGCCGGACGTAGCCGAGCAGGTACACGAATTGCGGCGCCCGCGGGGGCACCGTGATGATGTCGCCCGCCCTGACCGGCAGATTCAGCAGCAGATTGCCGCGATCGACCAGCTCCTTCAGGTCGACGGCCACGCTCTCTTTTGCGCCGCCTGGCGAGTCGGCCGCGACGGGTGCGCCTTCGGGGGCCTGAAGGCGGGCCGACGCATCCGCGCTGCCCCTGATGATCAGGAGCTCGTCTCCGGCGTTCTTGGCCAGGCCGCCGGCCAGGGCCAGCATCTCCAGGACGGTGCTGGAGCCGCTCTCCAGGTAGAAGACGCCCGGCTTGTTCACCGTGCCCGTCACGACAACGGGCGCGCTGCGGTACTGCTCGACGCTGACCGTCACCTGCGGCTCCTTCAGGTACCTGCCGTCGTATGCCGTCCGGATGCGGTCTTCGCACTCGGAGGCCGTCAGGCCGATCACGCGGAAGGGGCCGATCCAGGGCAACGTCACGTTGCCGCCTTGCGAGACGGTCCGCCTGAGGACGCTGGTCTCGCCCGGCGCCTCCAGGGCAAACACGCTGACCTCAAGCACGTCCGCCGGGCCGATCTGGTAGTCCTCAGTCTGGAGTCCACCCTCCTCCTCCCACGCGCTGAGCGCCTCGGCAAGGCGCCGCGCCCGAAGGCGGGCGGGCCCTCCCTCCTTCGCCGCGCCCGCCTGGCCCCACTCCGGCTTGTCGGAGGCGAGGCCGAAGTCCATGTAGCTGCATCCGGCCGCCGTGAGCGCCAGGATAACCATGACGACCAGGCTGGTTGTCTGCGTGCGCACGATCTCGTCCTCCCATCGCGGAACCGCTCGCCCGCGCTGCCGCGCGGGCCTCTCTTGGCCGCCCGACCCGTAACAGGGCGTCACGCCCTGCGGGCGGCGCTACGGGCTGATGACGTTCCTCTCGTGATCGTCCTTCTCCGAGACCTCCTCCACGATGGCGACGGCGGTGCCGAAGCCGCCGCCTCCAAGGACGATGGTCTTCAGGGGCAGGCCGGAGATCCGGGTGCCGGGCTCGGCGCCCTCGGCAGCGCCCTCGCCCGCCTTACCCTCGCCTTCGGTGGCAGCAAGCACGGACAGAACGGCGCTCCTCTGCACGGGCTCCATGCGCGCAAAGACGGGCTGGCCGCGCGGGATGATGACGTTCAGAGGCCCGGGTTCGACATCCGCGTCCTTGACCACGCGCAGATCGACGTTCACGCGGTCCCCGAACACCACGAAGTAACGGCCCGGTTCCAGCTCAGAGAGGCAGTACGATCCATCTTTGTCCGTGCTCTGGGTCTGGACGAACTCGCGCTTCTGAACGTCCCAGACTCTGACGGGCACCTCCGCCGCCGGGGAGTTCAGATCGGGATAGAGCACCCGCCCCTTGAGCTCGCCGGGCTTCACCAGGGCGAACTGCCTGTACTTGACCACCCCTGCGTCCTGTCCGGCGGCCTGCTGTTCGGAGGCCGGCTTCGCATCCTCGCCGCGCGCGGAGCCACACAGGAGGAGCAGGGCCATCATGAACACCGGCAATGCACGGCGCGTTCGACACATGGCGTGTCTCCTTTCATTGACAAGGTCCGTCCGGGATGACGGGGTGAGTGGACGTTGGGTTGGCAGTGCGACGGGCGCATGACGGCGCAGCGCATGACGGCGCGGCGCACGACGGCGCGGCGCCCAGCGAGCAGGTGCAGCGGTGACGCAAGTGCGAACGGGCGGCAACGGTGGGCGATTCGCAAGAGCGGAGCAGCGCCGGGGGACGGAGTGTCGGAGAGATAGCGGAGGACCGACAAGCTCCCAGCCTCGCGTCGTGTGCAGGTCACGGCGGCCTTCACTGAGCCGGGCCGTGACTCGGCCCCGGGTGAAGGGCCGCTCCCCTCGTACGGCGGCGCGAGGACGCAGGACGGACTTCGAGCGCGACGCGAAGCAGCCGACGTGAGCCCGTCATAGACCCTGTACATGCTAACACCGCCCCTGCCTCCCCTCGGGGCGGTGTTCGACTCAGCCTAAGCCCTGAGCCCAGCCCCCACCTTGTGCACTGAAGCCACGCACGTCCGTCGGCCCTACCCCTCCGGCAAACCGCGAGCTTCACCGCACCTTGCCGACGCTCAGGAATTTCAAAGGCTGTATACCACAAACAGACGGCGGTTGCAAGCCCCTGTGCGAAAAAACGGGTGAACGACGCGCATCGTCCTCCCTGCGCGTCGTCAGGCCATGGCCGTCCGGTCCTCGCTCCATGTGAGAGGGATCGAGATGTGAAACGCCGCCCCCTGCCCCGGCTCGGATTCGAGCTCCACGCGCCCCTTGTGTTCCTCAACCACTTTGCGGACAAGCGCCAGGCCCAGGCCTGTGCCGCGACTGCCCTTGGTCGTGAAGAAGGGCTCGAACAGGCGTTCCTTCACTTCATCCGGGATGCCGGGCCCGTCGTCCCTGACCGTGATCTTCAGCTCGTTGCTCTCGCCGTCCAGGCTCGTGACGAGCTTCACGTGGCATCCTTCAGGGCAGGCGTCTATGGCGTTGGTCAGCAGGTTCAGCACCACGCGCTTCATGCCCGCTCCGTCAACATCCCCGACGGGCGGTTCGCCGTCCACGTCGAGGGAGGTCTCGATCCCCTTCTGGGCGGCGGCCTCCTTGACCATCAGCAACGTCTCGTTCAGAAGCCGAGCGATGTTGGTCGGCTCGCGGCGCAGTCCGCTCCTGCGGCAGTAGGCCAGCATGTCCTTCACCAGGTCGGCCATGAAGCTGCTGTTGCGCTTGACCATCTCCCAGCCCTTGGCGATCCTTTCGGGCTCTTGCTTCTGGATGCCGAGGTCCAGGATGTAGGAGCCGCCCTGCAGGCCGTTGAGCACGTTCTTGATGCAATGCGCCAGGCCGGCGATAGCTTCGCCGACAGCCGCCAGCCGCTGCTGGGCGACCACCTGACGGTGCAGGCGCGAGTTCTCCGCCGCCACGGCGACCTGCCCTGCAATGGCTGCGAGCAACTCCAGGTCCTCCCCCGTGAAGGGGATGCCGGGCCTCGTCGTGTCCACCTGGATCGCCCCCAGGACCCTCGGGCCGAACGCAAGCGGACAGCACATCATCGAGTGCAGGTTCTGCTGGACGATGCTCTCGGTGGCCTGAAGCTGCGAGTCGGCAGTGACGTCGACCACGAGCATGGCCCGACGCTGGACGGTGGCCATCTCGAACAGCGTTCGGGAGATCCCGACGTCCGAGGACCGCGCCTCGGCACGTGCGACGGACAGACGCAGGTCATCTTCCGATTCGCCCAGGCCGACGAGCACGGCATGCACGTGGTCCGCCTGCTCGTAGATGCCGAGCAGTTGGCGGAGCACCAGCTCGACGAGCCTGTCCGTCTCCAGCATGCCGCAGCACCTGTCTGCAACATCCTTGACGACTTCCAGGCGCTGCCGGAGCCTGCCTGCCGGCGACGCATCGTCCGCCTCCTGCGGCTCGGCCGCCTCGTCGATGCCCACCGAGTCGACGACCGTGAGAGTCGAGGCCGTCTCCACCATGACGTCCTGTCGCGTCACGTGCTCCTCTTCGAGCACGAACGCGACCTGGCATTCGCCCAGCATGATCACGTCGCCGTCGCGCAGTTGGGCTCGCCGAGCCCTGCGGCCGTTCACGAACGTGCCGTTCGCGCTGTTCAGGTCCTCTATGTAGTAGATGTCCCTACGCCGGGTCACGCGCGCGTGCTGGCGCGAGACGGACACCTCGTCGAACACAACGTCGCAGTCAAGGCCGCGCCCAAGCACCGCAACGTCGCCCACCGGGAACTCGGACTCGCCCGTCTCGCCGCGGACCGCCATGAGCTTCGCCATGCTGCCGCCCCTGCTGGATGGCCAAATATCCCTATGATATCAGAGGCCGGACACGGGTCAAGGCGCGCGTGAAGCCGGTCCTCGTCCGCCGTCGCGCCGGTCCGAGGCGACCCGCCGGCAAGCCGCTCGGGCGCCCGCGGGTCGCTCCCCTCCTCCGCAGAGGGCGGCCTTGATGAACACGCGCGTTCGCCAGTTCCTGCAATAAAGCAGCGGAGGCGCGGGAGCGCCTCCGTCTGCGTAATCTGCCGGCCATGCGGCCCCGGTGCTCCCGGCCCGGCGCTACTCCCCCCGAGAAGCCGGGCCCTGATGCGGTTCCACGGCCCGCTGCGCCGGCGCATGCGCGCCGGCCCCCGTCTCCGCCATGCGCCCGAGGTAATCGGGCAGCTCCACGCCCGCCATGCTGGCGACGTCCTGCAGGGGAGGGATGCTCTTGATGAGGCTCGACAGGAAGCTGGCCGTCGAGGAGCCCGCCCCTTCCCTGCCCGCGGAGTCCCAGACGGTGATCTTGTCGATCTTCAGGTTCTTGATGGCTTCGACCTGCAGGGCCACCACGTCCTCGATCTTCTCCGTCATGAGAAGCGTGGCGACGGCGCGGGCGTCGCCGCTGCAGCTTTGGACGAGCCCCGCGTAGCCGGCGGCCTTGCTTTCCAGGACCAGCCGGATGCCCTTCGCCTCGGCCTCGTACTTGAGGAGGACGGCGTCGGCCTCGCCCCGAGCGACCCTGCGCTTGCGTTCGGCCTCGGCGTCCGCCGCGATCTCGACCTTGCGCTTCTCGATCTCCTGCCTGACGACCTCCTCGGCGTTCAGGCGCTCCTGCTCGGCCCTGTACTGGGCCTTCTGGATCTCGACCACGGCGTCCCGCTTGGCCACCTCGCCGCGCTGGTGGGCAGCGGCCTCCTTGACCGCCAGGTCGGCGTTGACGACGGCGATCCTGGCCTTCGATTCGTTCTCGCCGGCGACGGCCTCGGCCTCCTGCTGCTGCACGTAGACGCGGCGGTCGGCCTCAGCCTTCTTCTTGCCCTTCTCGGACTCGGCGACGTTCTCCGCGACGCCGATGACCTGCTGGCGGTTGGCGTTCGCTTCGCCGACGGCGGCCTGGGCCTCCTGCTGCTGCACGTAGATACGGCGGTCGGCCTCGGCCTTCTTCTGGCCCTTCTGGGACTCGGCGACGTTCTCGGCGACCCGGATCTCCTTCTCGCGGTTCGCCTGCGCCTGGCCGACAGCGCCGAAGCGGTCTTCCTCGGCAACGTCGACCTTGGCCTTATTGATGGCCTCGGCGGCTGCCTTCTTGCCGAGCGCCTCGATGTAGGCCGATTCGTCCGTGATGTCAGTGATGTTCACGTTGATAAGGTAGAGGCCGATCTTGTTCAGCTCCGGCTCCACGTTCTTGCGGATGGCCTCCAGGAAGCTTTCGCGGTCCTGGTTGATCTGCTCGATGGTCAGCGAGGCGACCGTGAGCCTGAGCTGGCCGAAGATGATCTCTTTGGCCATCTCCTCCATCTCGCGCAAGCCGAGGTTGAGCAGGCGCTCCGCAGCATTGTCCATGATGCCCGGCTCGGTGCTGATGGCGACCGTGAACGTGCTGGGCACGTTGATGCGGATATTCTGGAAGGAGAGGGCCTGCTGAAGGGGAATGCTGATCGTCATCGGCGTTAGGTTCAGGTAGGCGTAGTCGTGGACCAGCGGCCAGATGAAGGCAGCCCCGCCGTGCAGGCACCGGGCGGACACCCCTTTGCCCACCTTGCCGTAGATGACCAGGATCTTGTTCGACGGGCACCGCTTGTAGCGCGATGCCATGATGAGAACCGTGGCCAGCACGAGGCCGATGAACGCCACGATCGCCAACATCAGGTAGCTCACCTCGCCCATCTCCGCCCCCTTTCGCCAGTTGCGGTCAGAGCTTCTCGACGACAAGAGTGTTGCCGGCAGCAACGCTCACCACCGTGACACGCTCTCCGGTACGGATGCTTTCGCCCGTCCGCGAGACGGCGCTGAACACCCCCAGGTGGTCCTGCACGGTGACCTGGACTTTGCCGATCCCGCCCGCCGGGATGCTGAGGTAGACCGAGCCTTCCTGCCCGATGGCGTTGGCCATGCTCATCGTCCCGCTCGACTGGAGGCCCTTCATGACCTGCAGGATCTTGCCGATCACCCAGAACGAGAACGCGCCGGCAAACAGGGCGCCCAGAAGGGACCAGGCCTCCACCAGCTCGGCCTCCTTGCGGAGGGCAAGGCCGACGAGGCCGAACATCATGAAGAACGCGGTCACGCTCTGGAACGAGAGCAGTTTGAAGACCGCGTATGCCTCGCCCAACTCGCCGCCATGCGCATCCACGTCGCCGCCGACGTGGGCCTCCACGTGGCCGCCGAAGTCGTGACCTACGTCGCCGCCGAAGTCGTGATCGACGTCCACCCCTGCGCCGGCGTCTGCATCGGTGTCCGCGCCCCCGTGGTAGCCAAGGAAGAACAGGACAAGCCTTACGAAGAACAGGGACCCGCCGACGATCGCGGAACCCGCGAATACTTTGTCCACTCCGCTCATCTCGCTTTCCCCTCCTGGGCCGCGCCCTGAGCCTGTGGGAACCCCCGCATCATTCTACCGCCCGCCCCCGCCGATGCAAGCCGGAAAAGCGCGAAGGCCCACTCATCCGCGGCACGGCCCTTCATTGCCATATACGCCGGCGTCAGGCCGCCTATTCAGTGCGCCGGGCCGGAAGCCGTTTTCGCAGGCTGCCCCCGTCGCGTAGAATGACGCTCTTGGCCGGAACGCGACGCGTCTGAAGGGAGAAGAGCATGACCACCATATCGGCCTACCAGGGCCCGTCGAGCGATGACGTCGACCGGAATGCGGCAAAGGTGCGGGAGATCATGGAGAGGGCCCGGCGCGAGGGAGCCGACTTCCTCTGCTTCCCGGAAACCTACCTGTCGAACTACAAGGCGGAACTCGCCGTGCCGCTGGACGATCCCCGCGTGCAGGAGCTCGTCGGGTCGACTGCAGGCCACGACATGGTCGTGATCGTCGGCCTGTCCGAGCAGCAAGGGGGTCAAGTGTTCAACACGGCGCTGGTCATTCACCGTGGGGAGCTGCTCGGCAAGTACCGCAAGACCATGCTGACCGGCTGGGACAAAGAGCGCTTTGCGCCGGACTATGCGCTTCCCGTCTTCCAGGCGAAGGGCGTCACCTTCGGCGTGATCATCTGCCACGACTCGTCGTTCGTCGAGCCGGCGCTCACCATGCGCTGGAAAGGCGCCAGGCTGCTCTTCTCCCCCCAGTATAACATCATCCCGCACGAGAGCGCGGACGAGCACCGCATCCTCGTGAAGAACAACCACGTGGGGCTGGCCGCCCTGCTCCAGATGGTGGTCGTCAGGGCCAACGTCGTCGGCGGCGACGATCGGAACGTGGGCTATGGGGACAGCGCCATCTTCTCGCCGCTCGGGGCCGTGGTGGCCCAGGCGCCCCTCTTCAAGGAAGCGCTCATCTCGGCGGACTTCGACCCGTCTGTCTTCGCCGAGGAGCGCTGGCGCACGCGCGCGGAGATCCCCCGGGACGTCACAAGGCAGCTCTGGGAGGCGTCCGAGGCATTCAGCACGGCAGGCGGCCATGGGGCTTAGCTCACGGGACAGGATCCTGCGGACGATCGCGCGCGAGCCGACGGACTACGTGCCGCTCTGCGTGCTCCTCTGGGCCGGCCTGAGCAAGAGGTGCTCCAGCACGCGCGACTTCGTGGAGCGGCAGCTCGAACTCGGCCTCGACGTCCTCGTGCCATTGCCTTCGCTCAACTCGGGCCCGCCGCTGGGGGTCGACCGCGAGGTCTGGAAGGAGAAGGCCGAGCCCTACGACCTGCTGCACAAGGTCTACCGCACGCCCGCAGGCGACCTGGAGACGACCGTCGCCCTCACTCCCGACTGGCCGCATGGGGAGGACATCCCCCTCCTGAGCGACTTCAACATCCCACGGGCGCGCAAGTTCCTGGTGACGGACGAGGCCGATCTGGGGCCCTTGCAGTGCCTGCTGTCCGGCCCCGGCGACGAGGCGCGTCGGCGGTTCAGGCAGGAGGCCCAGCAGCGCAGGAAGATCGCAGTGGAACACGCCCTGGCCCTCGCCACCCCCCTGGCGCGCCTGGCGGACACGGCCTGCTGGCTCTGCGGACCCGTCCAGTTCGCGACCTGGGCCATCGAACGCCCCGATTTCCTGCGCCGCCTGCTGGACGTCCTGAGCCGTTGGGAACGGGGCCGCCGCGAAGCCGAACTCGAAGCCGCACCGGACATCGTCATCCGCGCGGAGTGGTACGCGTCGCCGTTCCTCTCGCCGAGCCTGTTCGGGCAGTTCCTGGGCTCGGCCATCCGCCAGGACGTCGAGCTGGCGCACGCTGCCGGCGCGAAGTACTGCTACGTCGGGACGGCCAACATGATGCCGTTCCTGGGCGCCCTGATGGAGCTGGGCGTGGACGTCGTCTACGGCCTGGACCCGATCGAGGGGCGCTGGGACTTCGCCCGGGCCAAGGAGCAATGCCGGGGACGCATGGCCCTCTGGGGCGGCATGAACGGCTACCTCCAGGTCGTCCGCGGTGGCCGGGCGGAGATCGAAGAGGCGGTCCGGAACGCTCTCGACGCCCTGGCCCCGGGCGGAGGCTTCATCCTCTGTCCCGTCGATGACATCGGCCTGACGGGCACCGATCAGGACTCGGACGCGACGTGGAACCGGACCTGGCAGAACGTCTCGCACATGGTCAACGCGTGGAAGAAGCTGCGCTGACGGCCCTCTGCGCGCCATGAACACGCCGCGTGCGCGCCGCGAGGGCCCCGCGCTTGACGCCCGACCGCCCCGCCGCTAGCCTGTGCAGCCACGCAGTTGCCGAGGCAAAGGAAAGGCAATGGACAACACCCTGTCGCGCGACGTGCAGATGCAGTTCATGCGGCCCGGCCAGCTCGAGGCCGCCCTCCGCAAGTTCCCCGTCGTCTACGTCCCCTTCGGCCTGATCGAGTGGCACGGCCGGCACCTGCCGCTCGGCAACGACGCGCTCAAGGCCCATGCCATTCTCGTCAAGTGCGCCGAGCAATACGGCGGGGTCGTCTACCCGTGGCAATGGCTGCACGCGGACTTCAACCTGCAGCACCTGGTGCCCGTCTACGCCGAGCTGTTCCAGCGGCTCAAGAGGACGGGCGTCCGCGTGATCATCGGCGTCTCCGGCCACAACATCAAGGAGCAGGTGCAGATGATCGAGGACGCCCTGAGGCCCGTCACGGCCGACGGCACCTGCGCCGGCATGGGCATGTGGGAGGTGACGCTCAGCATGTCCGAGGAGTCGAACACCGACCATGCCGCCAAGTGGGAAACGTCGAACATGATGTTCTTCTACCCGGACCGCGTGGACATGTCAGAATTGGGCGACGGTCCCATCAAGCTCGACATGAGCCCGCCGAACGGCATCGGGGGCCTGGACCCGCGTGAGCACGCCTCCGCTCAGGTCGGCCGGAGGAACGCCGAGCTGGCCGCCAGGGCCATCGGAAAGAAGGCCAGGGAGCTTCTGAACTCCCTGCCGCCCGAGCACCGCAGATTCAGCCTGGAGGCAATCGAGCCGGGCCACTGGTGGTTCGTCTAGGCTCTGTCTGAGAATCCCGTCGTCGGCCCGAGGTCGAGCGAGGCCAAGTGCCGCCAGGAGCCCGAAGCAGGCGATGCAGAGGCTCGCATCGCCGATGCAGGGCGACGCCGCGCCACGCAGGCCGCAGCCGGCCGAAGCCAGATCGGGGTTCTCAGGACAGAGCCCAGGCCGCTGTGGCGCGTGGGCTGCGCGTCGGGGCGCCACAGTCCGAGGAGAAGGCAGATGTCTCACATCAGCCTGGACGGCACGTGGACGCTCGGCTGGTGCGATCCGGGCGAAGGTGAGGATCGCGGCTGGCCGGACGGCGGCGGACCCCCTGCCCTGATCCGTCACTCGCGTCCGCCTTTACTCCCAGTGCCCTCAGAAGCGGCCTCAGCCCCGACCTCTGTCCCCCTGCTCTCCCGAGCTTCGGCGGCAGGCCGCAATGGGTAGCGAGGTGTCCACACAGTCTTCTGCTTCCCCCCGTGCTGCCGGAGCAGGTCGACGATGTCCTCATGGCCCGCCATTATGGCCTTGTCCACTACCGATTCGCCCCAGTTGGTCAGCGTGTCCGCGTTCGCGCCATTCTCCAAAAGGGATTTCACCGCGTCGCGGTTGCCCAGCTCGGCGGCAAGATACAGGGGCGTACGACCAAAGGAATCGCGCACATTGACGTCAGCGCCATGCTCCAAGAGAACCTTGATAACGGCCGGGTTGCCCGATCCGCCCGCCGTCCATAGGAGCGGCGGCATACAGACGCCGGCGCCTATGTTCACATCGGCTCCATAGGCCAAAAGGACCTCGACCACGGCCACGTTGCCCTTGTGCCCAGCGATCGCGAGAGGGCTGTCGGCCTCAGGCGCCGCCCGTTCGGGTCCGCGCCGCCTTCCAGCAGGACTCGCACGGTCTCGGCCGTCCTGCTGTCTGACTGTGCGGCCCACTCAATCGGAAGGACACCCCAGGCATCTGCATGAACATTCGCTCCGTGCGAAAGGAGAATGGCGGCGATCTCGGGTTGAGCTGCCCTGGCCGCTACTTGGAGCGCTGTCTCGTCATAGTCGCCAGGGCTGTGCACTTGTGCACCTGCGTTGAGCAGAGCCCGCACTACTTCAACGTGCCCCCCCTTAGCTGCCAGATGCAAGGGACGCCAGCCATGCCAATCCTTCGCGTCGAGGTCAACGCCGCGAGCGATGAGGGCCTGAACTCGCTCCACGTCCCCTGCCTTCGCCGCGCGAAGGATGGCGCCGGGCGAAAGGTAGGTCCACCAGTACCGCGCCGCCAGGAGCAGCAGGACGAGCACCGTCAGACCGCCGACCCAGGCCAGTGCGTAGTGCTTCTCCTTCACCGCCTGACCCCCCGCGCTCCCGATAATCGCGCAATGCCCCGGCATGCCGCACGCCAGCGCCTGCCCATACGTCCGGCGCACGCCAGTATAGCTATCCGCGCCCCTCACATCAAGCCATAAAGTGCCTGCGCGTTACCGATCTGGCTGCCTTCGGGATTCTGACCTCAACCTTGTCTCGAGCCTTCGGGCTACGCGTCCGCGCGCCGGATGACGAGGAGCCAGTCGCCGGGGCCGGGCGGCTCCAACGGTATCGGCCGCCGGCCCTCGACAGCGCCGGCGGGTTGCGGTAACCTGTGGCGCCCGCCGCTGCCGGCCGCTACTGCTGAACGCGGCTCGCAGCTCAACCCATGACACGGAGGCAAACGACGATGGTCCGTCTGGCAATCGTAGGTTTCGGAGGAATAGCCCGCCACATGCTGCGCAGGGCGGACGCGCTGAAGGACGCGGAGTTCGTGGCGGCCGTCGAGCCGCGGCCCGAAGCTCGCGCGGACGCCGAGAAGAGCCACGGGCTGAAGGCGTTCGAGTCCTTGGACCAGATGCTGGACGCCCAGGTGGCCGACGCGGCGTACGTGGCGGCGCCCAACAAGTTCCACGCCCCGCTCACCATCCAGTGCCTGGAAGCGGGGCTGCACGTGCTGTGCGAGAAGCCGATGGCCATGAACGTGGCGGAGGCGCAAAGGATGCTGGCCGCCGCCAGACGCACAGGCCGCAAGTTGACGGTCAACTTCTCGTTCCGCGAGACGGGACCGGCACGGGCCGTCAAGTCCATCATTGACGACGGACTCCTGGGGGAGATCTACTACGCGCGGACAGGCTGGCTGCGCAACCGCGGCATCCCGCGCGGCTCGGGCTGGTTCGCGGACAAGGGGATGTCGGGCGGCGGGCCGCTGATCGACCTGGGCGTGCACCGCATCGACATGGCCCTCTGGTTCATGGGTTACCCGGAGCCGGTCTCCGTGACGGGGGCGACCTATGACCACCTGGGCAGGCGCATCGCGGCCGAGCGCGGACAGCCCTTCGACGTGGAGGACCTGGCCGCCGGCTTCGTGCGCTTCGCCAACGGCGCCTCCATGTCCGTGGAGGCATCCTGGGCGACCAACAGCGAATGGGCCGAGGACATGTACACCTACGTCTACGGGACGAAGGCGGGCGCCGCGCACCGGCACATTGGGGGGACTTACGAGTTCGAGGCGCGCGTCTGGGGCGAGATCGCCGGCAAGTTCAGCGAGACGCGCCTGAAGGAAATGGCGCCGGGCTCGTCCCACCTGCAGGACTTCGTCAACGCCATCCGCGACGACGGGCCCGTTCCCGTGGACCCCGAAGACGCACTCAAGGTGCAGCGCATCATCGACGCTCTGTACGAGAGCGCCGAGACGGGGCGGGAGGTGCGGCTGACGGGCAGGTGAGTCTCGGCCCGAACCGGGCACCGCCCGGCCGTCTAATGGGCTGTCAAGGAAGCCCCCATGCCTTTCCGCTGCCAGCGCTCGATGGCGGCCGCAACCCTGTAGGGGCACGGCGCGCCGTGCCCCTACGCATCAGTCCGCACACGGCACCGGGTGCAGCACGCAAGGTTGCTCGTTAAGAAGGCCACTACTGCTACACCCTCGGGGACGGGACGCTGCCGTGAGTGTCGATCGTGTACTCCTGAAGCGTCTTGATGGACATGTCGGTCTGCCTCAGTCTGCGCACGGCCTCGACGGCGGCGACGGCGCCACGCACCGTGGTAATGATGGGCACTCGGCGCGCCCACGACGTGCTGCGGATTGCGATCTCGTCCTGTCGCGGCTTCTTGCCGCTCGGGGTGTTGATCACGAGCGCCACCTCGCCGTTGATTATGGCGTCCACGATGTGGGGGCGCCCCTCGCCGACCTTGTTAACGCGTTCGCACTCGAGCCCGTTCTGGCCGAGCCACGCGGCCGTGCCCTCCGTGCCGCTGAGCCGGAAGCCCATCTCCGCGAACCCCTTTGCGACGCGCGCGGCCGTCGGCGTCTTGTCGCGCGGGTTGAGGCTGAAGAAGACCGTGCCCTTCTTGGGCAGGTTCTGGCCGGCTGCAATCTGAGCCTTGGCGAAGGCCATCCCGAAGTCATCGGCGATGCCCATGACCTCCCCGGTTGACTTCATCTCCGGGCTGAGCTGCGTGTCGATGCCGGGGAAGCGGGCGAACGGGAAGACGGCTTCCTTGACCGCAACATGGCCGATCTGGACCTCACGCGTGAGGCCGAGCTCCTCGAGCGTGTGGCCGAGCATGACCTTCGTCGCGAGCTGAGCAAGGGGAACCCCGGTGGCCTTCGACACGAAGGGAACCGTCCGCGAGGCGCGCGGGTTCACCTCGAGCACGTAGACCTGCCCGCGGCAAATGGCATACTGCACGTTCATCAGGCCGATGACGTGCAGGGCTTCGGACAGGGCACGCGTCTGCCGGGCGATCTCCTCGCAGATGCCCTCGGAGAGCGTCTGCGGGGGGATGACGCACGCGCTGTCGCCGGAGTGCACGCCCGCCTCCTCAATGTGCTCCATGATGGCGCCGATGACAGTCACCTTGCCGTCGCTGATCGCGTCCACGTCGATCTCGATGGCGTCCTCCAGGAACTTGTCCACGAGCACAGGCCGTTCCGGCGACGCCTCGACCGCTTCCGCCACGAAATGCTCAAGCTCTTCGCTGTCGTAGACGATCTCCATTGCCCGGCCGCCCAGCACGTAGGAGGGCCGCACCAGGACGGGGTAGCCGATCTGCTCGGCGAGCTTCAGCGCTTCCTCGTAGGAACGGCCCGTGCCGTTGGGCGCCTGCCGAAGGCCCAGCTCCTGCAGCAGCTCCTTGAACTGCTTTCGATCCTCGGCCATGTCGATGCTGCGGCTGCTGGTGCCGAGCAAGGGGACGCCGTTCGCCTCCAGGTCAGCAGCGATGTTCAGGGGCGTCTGTCCGCCGAACTGGAGGATCACGCCGTACGGTTTCTCGGCCTCCACCACGTTCAGCACGTCTTCAGCCGTCATCGGCTCGAAGTAGAGGCGGTCGGACGTGTCATAGTCCGTGCTGACGGTCTCGGGGTTGCAGTTGATCATCACGGCCTCGTAGCCTTCATCGCGGACCGTGACGGCCGCGTGCACGCAGCAGTAGTCGAACTCGATGCCTTGCCCTATCCTGTTGGGGCCGCCGCCGAGGATGATGACCTTCCTCTTGTCCGAGGAGCGGCACTCGTCGATCTGCTCGTAGGTGGAGTAGAAGTAAGGCCGTTTGGGGTCCACCTCCCCGGCGCAGGTGTCGACCAGCTTGTAGACGGGTTTGACGCCGAGTTGCTTGCGCCTCCTTCGCACGGCCCATTCGTCGCAGCCCAGCAGGAAGCCGAGCTGACGGTCGCTGAAACCCCAGCTCTTGGCCTTGCGCAGCAGCCCTTCGCCGACGCCGTCAAGGCCGCCGCCCTGACCTGCGGCTTTGATCTCCCCCTCGCACTCGATGAGCTGTTTGAAGTTGAACAGGAACCACCGGTCGATCTTCGCCAGTTGGTAGATCTGGTCGATGGTGAAGCCGCGCTGGAAGGCGTAGCGGATGTAGAAGAAGCGCTCGTCATTCGGGATGGCAAGCTTCTGGGTGATCTTCTGCACGTCGGGCAGTTGGCGAGCGTCCTTGCCGTCCGCTCCGAAGCCGTAGCGCCCGATCTCGAGCGAACGGAGCCCCTTCTGGAAAGCCTCCTTGAACGTGCGGCCGATGGACATCGACTCGCCGACGCTCTTCATGCTGGTGTTGATGACGCGCTCGGCCTGAGGGAACTTCTCGAAAGTGAACCGCGCCGCCTTGTAGACGCAGTAGTCCACCGTGGGTTCTTGCAGGGCGTAGGTGTTGCCCGTGACGTTGTTCAGGACCTCGTCCAGTGTGTAGCCGACGGCCAGCTTCGTGGCCACGCGTGCGATGGGGAAGCCCGTCGCCTTGCTGGCCAGGGCGGAGGAGCGTGAAAGGCGCGGGTTGACCTCGATGACCACCACGTCGTCGCTCTCGGGATCGCCGGCAAACTGGATGTTCACGCCGCCGCCCTTCACGCCCACGCGGCGGATGATGGCCTTGCAGTAATCCACGTACTTGGCGTACTCCTCGGCCGTCAACGTTTGCGAGGGCGCCACGACGGCGCTGTCGCCCGTGTGCACGCCCATCGGGTCCACGTTCTCCATGCTGGTGATGATGACGACGTTGTCCCGACAGTCGCGCATCACCTCGTATTCGATCTCTTTCCAGCCCAGGACGCTCTGCTCGACCAGCACCTCCGTGATGGGGCTGGCGTTCAGGCCGTTCTCCAGCAGTTGGGGGGCCTCCTCGGTGTTGTAGGCGGTGCTGCCCCCCGTGCCGCCGAGCGTGAACGCCGGGCGGATGATAACGGGCAGGCCGATCTGCCCGATGATGGCCATGCCCTCATGCACCGTGTGGGCGATGCCGCTCGCCGGGACGCGCAGCCCGATCTCGATCATGGCGTTCTTGAACTCCCCGCGGTCCTCGGCCGTGCTGATGCCCTCCGGGTCGCAGCCGAGCACCTCCACGCCGTAGCGGTCGTAGACGCCCTGACGAGCCAGGAAGACCGCGACGTTCAGCCCGGTCTGGCCGCCCAGCGTCGGCAGCACGGCGTCGGGACGCTCCCGGGCGATGATCTTCTCGATGATCTCCGCGACTATGGGCTCGATGTACGTCCGGTGCGCCATCGCCGGGTCGGTCATGATCGTAGCGGGATTGCTGTTGATCAGGACGACCTCGTATCCCTCTTCGAGCAGGGCCTTGCACGCCTGGCTTCCGCTGTAGTCGAACTCACAGGCCTGTCCGATGATGACCGGGCCGCTTCCGATCATGAGCACTTTCTTCAGGTCGGTTCGTTTCGGCATCTGTCAGGTCTGACTCCCCGGGGATTCCGCTTGATTCACAGTAGTGTCCTGCACCGCTGAACGCTCAGCCTCTACGCAGCCCGGTCATGAACCGCGCCACGTGCGCGTTGACGAGGCCCGCCTGCGGCGCGGCCAGGATCGGCTGCAAGCCGACAGCCGACCCGTCAGGCGTCCGGATGCCCTCCACGGTCCCGTCGTTGATGTTTTCCAGCAGAAGCTCGACTTCGGCGTTGCCCACCACGCTTTCCCGCTCCAGCACCACGGTGTGCCGCTGCTGCGTCACCTCGACGCGGCCGTCCAGCGCGTTCCTGACCGGGTAGTTCGCGCCATGGTGGCCGCGCTTGAGGAACGTGGCTTCGCAGCCCAGCGCCATGCCCAGGGCCACGTGGCCGAGCCCGCAGGCCATCACCGGCATCTTCCCCAGAAGCGCCCGGATCGTCCGGACGGCGCGCTCGGGTGGCAGCCCGCCCGTCGGACCGTCCGATACGAAGACGCCGGCCGGCCGCCCGGCCAGCACCGCGTCCGCATCCGCATCGTGGAGATGGAGAACCGGCGCGGAACACACGCTCAGTTGGGCCAGTTGCGAGCGCCTGATTCCCAGGTCCAGCACCGCCAGAGGCAGACCGGAGCCCGGCGACGCCGGCGACGCACGTTCGGTGGGCTCAAAGCTCGGGCGCGCCAGCCCGGACAGGGCTTCCAGCACTTCCTGGAGGTCCGCTCCCTCCGGCACGATTGCCGCGGGCATTTCGCCTTCATCCCGCAGGTGGACGGCCAGTCCTCTGGTATCCACGTCCGCCAAGCAAGGCACTCCGGCGGCGGCCAGCGCGTCAGCGAATTCGGCTTCTGCGCGGTAGTGGCTGCAGTAGCCGCTGAGCACCTTCACCACCAGGCCGGCGATCTGGACGCCGGACGACTCGGAGAACGCCTCCGTCACGCCCACGTTCCCGATCTCCGGGTAGGTGAACGCCAGGACGCGGCCCTTGTAGGCTGGATCCGTTATCATCTCCTGGAAGCCGACCACGCCCGTGTTGGCCACCACCCAGCCGACCGCCGTCTTCGCCGGGCCGACGATCTCCCCTTCCAGACGCATGCCGTCGGCCAGCAGTATGCAGCCCTTCATGTTGCCTCCTCAGTTCCTGGCACGACGTGCCCGCGGGGCCGGGGCGTGCAGTCAAACGTATTCGATGGTAGCCGGCGGCTTGGGCGTAAGATCGTACAGGCACCGGTTGACGCCTGGGATCCGGGTTATCCGGTCGCACAGGCGCTTCAGCGTCTGCCACGGCAGTTCCACGGGAGTGGCCGTCCGGGCGTCCACACTGTCGATGCAGCGCACGACCACTATCTGCCCGAACTCGCGCCTGTTGTCGCGGATACCCGTGGCGCGGTCGTTGAGCAGGACGGCCATGTACTGGAAGGCGCCGGTGTCCGCGAGCTCCTCTTCGACGATGGCCGTGGCGGCGCGGACGGTCGCCAGCCTTGCTTCGGTCACCTCACCGACGATCCTGGTCGCCAGCGCCGGGCCGGGGAATGGCATCCTGCCGGCAATCTGCTCCGGCAGCCCAAGCACGCGCGCCACCTCCCTGACGCCGTCCTTGCGCAGCGTCTTGAGCGGCTCCAGGACGGCATAGCCGTACTCCTTTTCAGGGTCTATGCCGATCTGGGCCAGGATGTTGTGCTGGCGCTTGATGCCCGCCACGGTCTCCTCGATGTCGGTGAGGATCGTCCCGTGCAGGAGGAACCGGGCCCCGGTCCGCCTGACGAGCCTCGCGAAGACGCCGGAGTAGAACGCGTCCGTGACGGCCTGCCGCTTCTTCTCGGGGTCCGTTAAGCCCTTCAGCGCGGCCAGGAACTCGGCCCGCGCGTCGACCAGCTCGACGGGGATTCCCATCCCGTCGAACGTCCTGACCACGCGTTCGGGTTCGCCTTCGCGCATCAGGGCATTGTCAATGAAGAACGTCTTGAGCCGATGGCCCAGCGCCCGGTGCCCGAGGACCGTGACGACAGAGCTGTCAACGCCGCCGCTCAGCGCGTTGATGGCGGTCGCCCCGCTGACGGCCTCCCTGATCTCCGTGACCTGCTGCTCAACGAAAGCGTTGTAGTCCATCCGTGCCTCCAGCCGTGGTCGGATCCGTGGCAGCGCCCGGCACTGCGTCCCGCCCCACCGGTAGACGCAGGGGGGCGCCTTCGGCGGTCGTCGGATTATAGCAGCCGCCGCAAGCGCATGATGCCTGCGCCGGGCCAAAACCGCCGGCGTGCTCCCGCACCACCCGTCGCGCGGGGGCGACCGTCGGCACTACAGCACGGGCAGGTACTTCTCCAGCTCGTACCGGCTGACGTGGGTGCGGTACCTGTCCCACTCGATCTTCTTGTTGGCGATGAACTTCTCGAAGATGTGGTCGCCGAGGGCCTGCCGCACCAGCTCGCTCCTCTCCGTCTCTTCGACCGCCTCGGCGAGGCTGCCCGGCAGGGAGGCGATGCCCCTCCTGTCGCGGTCGGCGGCGGACATCGCGAAGATGTCTTCCTCTACCGGATCGGGCAGCTCGCGTTCCTTCTCGATGCCGTCCAGCCCGGCAGCCAGCATCACGGCGAACGCCAGGTAGGGGTTACAGGCCGGATCGGGGCAGCGGAACTCGGCGCGGGTGGCCTTCGCCTTGCCCGGCTTGTACATGGGCACGCGCACGAGCGCCGAACGGTTCCTGCGCGCCCACGACACGTAGACCGGCGCCTCGTAGCCGGGCACCAGGCGCTTGTAGGAGTTCACCCATTGGGCCACTACGGAGCAGATGGCGCGCGCGTGCTCCAGCAGCCCGGCGATGAAGTGCTTCGCCGTTGCAGAGAGGTGGTATCGGTCCTGCGGATCGAAGAAAGCGTTCTCGTCGCCCCTGAACAGGGACTGGTGCGTGTGCATGCCGCTGCCGTTCTCCCCGAACAGCGGCTTCGGCATGAAGGTGGCGTAGACGCCATGCTTCATGGCGATTTCCTTGACGGTGAGCCTGTATGTCATGGCGGCGTCCGCCATGGAGAGCGCGTCCATGTAACGCAGGTCGATCTCATGCTGGCTGGGCGCGACTTCGTGGTGGCTGTACTCGACGTGAATGCCCATCTCCTCGAGGGCCAGCACGGTGTCGCGGCGCAGGTCGCTGGCGACGTCGCGAGGCGTCAGGTCGAAGTAGCCCCCGGCGTCCAGCACCTCCGTGCCCTCGCTGCTGCGGAAGTAGAAGTACTCCAGCTCCGGCCCGACGTAGTACGTGTAACCCATGTCGCTCGCTCGTCGCAGGCCGCGCTTGAGCGCCCAGCGCGGATCGCCGTCGTAGGGCGTTCCTTCCGGCGTCAGCACGTCACAGAACATGCGCGCCACAGCCGCTTCCTCGCCCGGACGCCGGGGCAGGATGGCAAACGAGTTGGGGTCGGGCTTGGCCACCATGTCGCTTTCCTCGATGCGGGCGAACCCTTCGATCGAGGAGCCGTCGAAACCCATCCCCTCGTCCAGCGCCTCCTCCAGCCCGTCCGCCGTGATCGCGAAGCTCTTCAGAAAACCCAGCACGTCAGCGAACCACAAGCGGATGAACTTCACCTTCCCCTCTCGCACGGCATTCAGCACGTAGTCCCTGTCTTTCGCGGTGGGCACTTCCGGCTCCTTTCGCATGAGGCCACCGCCGGCACATCGCGGCGCGAAGCAGCCATTATGGCCTTGTTCACGGCTTTCCACAAGTCCCGGACGGCTGGGCGCCGCGCGCTTCGCCGGCCCCTCAACCTGACGCGGGGGGCAAGAACGCGCGTGCCGGCAGGCCGGCACAAGCCGCCACGGGCCCGTTTGACTATTGAGCACGTCGCCGCGATCAGGTATAATGGCCGTACTGGTCGTTCTGTGCTGCAAGTGATTCATACCAAAGCTGTTAGGCCGTTCTGCCTGAGCACCTGCGGCGAGACAGGACCGGGGGATGCTCAGATCTTCAACATGGCGGGGTCCAGAGGACAATGACTGCTGAAGGATTCACCACCGGCGTTGCTTACCTGGACGGCCTTCTGGGCGGCCTGAAGCCCGGCGACAACGTCGTCTGGCAGGTCGACTCCGGCGCCCCCGTCGAGTTCTTCATCAAGAGCTTCCTGGGGACGGCCGCGCAGTCGGACGGCAGCGTCGTGTTCGTCAGCTTCAGCCACTCGCCGCAGTCGATCATCAACCGGTACGTGACGGAAGAGCTGCGGCCGCGCTTCCACCTGGTGGATGCGTTCACTTCCGGCTTCGGTAAGGACGACCGGTTCTTCGCGGACTTCTACGGCAGCCCGCAGTCGGAGCTGCTGAGCATCACGCGCGTAGTCCAGCCGGCGGACGCCGAGCATCTGAGCCAGGTCATGGACCGGCTCTCCGAGCAGGCCGGCGCGCGGGGCCGGTACGTATTCGACAGCCCGACGGCGATGCTGGAGCTTTGGGGCGGGGAGGAGCGCGTCCTGAAGTTCTTCAGCTATCTCTGCCCGAAGCTCTACGACCTCGGGACGCTGGCCTACTGGATTACGGAGAAGCACGCCCACTCCGCCAGCTTCCTGGCCAAGCTGCTCCACATCACGCAGGTCGTCCTGGAGCTGGGCGTCGGCGAGGGCGGCGTGGAACTGACGGTGCGGAAGGCGGAGGACCGGCCCGGATGCAGGATCGGAGTGACCGAGTACTTCCGGTCCGTCGACGGCCGGCCCGAACCGGAGCGCCGTGAGGAACTCGAGATGCGGCTGCTCCAGGAGATCGGCCGCGCCGTGGGCAGCAGCCTGGACCTGCGCGTCGTCTTTCAGAGCATCATGCAGACGCTGGCCCGCGGCCTGAGCATGAAGAGGGGCACGCTGGTGCTCCGGGAGCCCGCGGGCGACACGTTGAGGATCGCCGCCGCCCATGGGCTGAGCGGCCAGGAGATGTCGCGCGGCGTCTACCAGGTCGGCGAGGGCGTCACGGGGGCCGTCGTGGAGACCGGCGAGCCGGTGGCCGTCCCTGACATCCGCCAGGACCCGCGCTTCCTCGACCGCACCGGCGCGCGCCGGAAGAACCGCCACGGCCCCCCCATCTCGTTCGTGTGCGTGCCCCTGCGGATCGAGGAGGAAGTCATCGGCGCCCTGAGCGTCGACCGGGACTTCGTCGACGGGAAGACCCTCGAGAAGGACCAGCGCCTGCTCCAGATCATCGGCTCGTTGATCTCGCAGGCCATCAAGATCAACCGGATGGTCGCCGTGGAAAAGGAGGAGCTGCTGCGGGCGGCCGGTCCGCGCCCCAGCCCCGACTCGCGCTACGCGATAGGCAACATGGTCGGCACATCGCCCAAGATGCAGGACGTGCTGGCCGTCACGCAGGTCGTGGCCCAGAGCAACGCGACCGTCCTGATCCAGGGCGAGACCGGCACGGGGAAGGAACTCATCGCCCGCATCATCCACAGCAACAGCCCACGCAAGACCAATCCCTTCGTCGCCGTCAACTGCGGCGCGCTGTCGGACACGCTCCTGGAGTCCGAGCTGTTCGGCCACGTGAAGGGAGCCTACACGGGCGCCGTGAGAGACCGGGCCGGACGCTTCGAGCTGGCGGACGGCGGGACCATCTTCCTCGACGAAGTCGGCAGCATGAGCAATCAGCTTCAGGTCAAGCTGCTGCGCGTGCTCCAGGAGAAGGAGTTCGAACGCGTCGGCTCGTCCGAGGTCACGAAGGTGGACGTGCGAGTCGTGGCGGCCACGAACGTGGACCTGGCCCGGATGGTCGCCGAGGGGGAGTTCCGCGAGGATCTCTACTATCGGTTGAACGTCGTTCCGGTCCATCTGCCCCCCCTGCGCGAGCGCAAGGAGGACATCCCGCTGCTGGTCGAGCACTTCATGGAGGCATTCAGCAAGGAGAGCGGCAAGGAAGTCTCGAGGCTCTCTCGCGAGGCGCTGGACCTGCTGGTCGGCTACGCATGGCCGGGCAACGTTCGCGAGCTGGAGAACTGCATCGAGCGGGCCATCGTCCTGAGCCAGAGGGGGACGATCACGGCGGAGCTGCTGCCGGAGGCGATTCGCAACGCGCAGCGACGCCCGAAGCCCGAGCGCCGCGTGCAGCTGCGCGACGCGCTCAGCCCCCTGATCGCCGGCGCGCGCGAGTCGGCCGAGGGGGACGTCTACGACCACGTCATCGGCCTGGTCGAGAAGGAGCTGATAGCCGACGTGCTCGCGGCGAACGACGGCGTCCAGACGCGGGCAGCCCGCGAATTGGGCCTTAGTCGCAACACGCTGCGCGACCGGATAAAGGCCTACGGCCTGGGGGGATGAGCGCGCCCGACTGCGTCTGGGCGCCGCTGGGGCCGTGCGGCCGAGCTGCTCGTACAATGCGCACTGCACACGGAATGCCCACCTTCTTCCCTGCCAGACATGGCCAATCGCCGGCTGACAGGAGCCATATCCGGGCCTGAAGGCCCTCCGTACCCCTGGAAGGCGGCCAGTCAGCGTTTGGCATTCGCCTTGCTGATACATACCTTACAGGCTGTTCTTACCCCGTCTCGCTGCTCACATCATGACCAGAGACAAGAGGGCCTGAGAACCTTCAACTCATCCTGTAGAAGGAGCGACAGGACGCCATGACGCTGATGAGACCCAACGGGTCGGACGCGACGGACAGCAGGAATCGCAGCCGCGAGATCACGCCCAGCAGCGGCATCTGCTCCCGCTGCATAGACGGCTGCCGCGGCAATTGCGAGATCTTCCAGGCATCTTTTCGCGGACGCGAGCTGCTTTACCCGGGACCGTTCGGCGAGATAACGGCAGGCGCAGAGAAAGACTACCCCGTCGACTACTCCCACCTCAACATCCAGGGCTACGCACTCGGCGCCAAGGGCCTGACCGGAGACCTGCAGCCGACCCCGGACGACTGCCTCTTCACCAACGTCTCCACCGAGACCGAGTACGGCCGGGCCAACAAGGTCCAGCTCTCCGTGCCCGTCTTCACCGGGGCGCTGGGCTCGACGGACGTCGCGGGCAGGAACTGGGACAGCTTTGCCGTCGGCGCGGCCATATCGGGCATCACGCTGGTCTGCGGCGAGAACGTGTGCGGGGTCGATCCCGGGCTTGAGCTCGACCCGGACGGCAAGGTCAAGGCCAGCCCTGAGATGGACCGCCGCGTCGAGGCCTGGCGCAAGTACCACAATGGGCGCGGCGACCTGGTGGTGCAGATGAACGTCGAAGACACCCGCCTGGGCGTCGCCGAGTACTGCATCGGCCACCTGGGCGTGGAGACGATCGAACTCAAGTGGGGCCAGGGTGCCAAGTGCATCGGCGGCGAGATCAAAGTCACCAGCATCGAGCGGGCCCGCCAATTGCGGGACCGCGGCTACCTCGTGACGCCCGACCCGACGCTGCCCCACGTGCAGAAGGCCTTCAAGGCCGAGGAGATAACGGCCTTCGAGCGCCACAGCCGGCTGGGCTTCATCGACGCGGAGGGCTTCCGCACGGAGGTGGAACGCCTGCGCGGAATGGGCGCAAGGCGCGTGACCCTCAAGACCGGCGCCTACGGCGCAAGGGAGCTGGCCATGGCGCTCAGGTGGTCTGCAGAGGCGGACGTCGACCTGGTGACCGTAGACGGCGCGCCCGGCGGCACCGGCATGAGCCCGTGGCGCATGATGAACGAATGGGGCGTGCCGACCTTCTACCTGGAGGCGTTGACCTACCAGTTCTGCGAGAAGCTCGCGGCGCGCGGCCTCCACGTGCCGGACGTGGCCATCGCGGGCGGCCTGTCAACGGAAGACCACATCTTCAAGGCCATCGCCATGGGCGCCCCTTACGTGAAGGCCGTCTGCATGGGCCGCGCGCTCATGATCCCGGGCTTCGTGGGCAAGAACATCGGCCTGTGGATCGAACGAGGCGACCTGCCCAAAACCGTCAGCGTCCACGGCGACACCGTCGAGCAGATCTTCTACTGCTATGACGAGCTGAAGGAGCTGCACGGGGACGCGGTCGACGACATGCCGCTCGGAGCAATCGCCGTCTACACGTTCATCCAGAAGTTGAGGACGGGCCTGCAGCAGCTCATGGCCGGCAGCAGGAACTTCAGCGTGCCCGCCATCAGCAGGGACGACCTGATCGCGCTCACCCGAGAGGCGGCCCACGTATCCGGGATCCCCTACGTCATGGAGGCCGGACTGGACCAGGCGGACGCCATCCTGGAGGCATAGGGCGGGCCGATATGACAGCCCCCGGCCGAACGGCCCCGACGAGCCGTAGAGCCGCAGCGCGGGCGCCCTCTCCCGCCGGCGCCGCGGTCTCATTCATGCTCGACGGGACCGGCCTCGTGCACTTGCGGGGCCAGGTATCCGACGGCGACGGACTCCTCCTGGTTCATTGCCACGTGCAGGTAGTGCCCCCCGCTGCTGGCCGGGACGTCGATCAGCTTCAGGTACGGGGCCATGTCCCTGAAGTCCGGCACGAGCTCACCCAACTGGTTAGCCGCGCCGCTGAAGAACTCCTCGTTGTACTCGCACGTGGGGTCCTCCGGGTACAGCGGCAGGTAGAAGATCTCCGACTCCACCAGGTCCTGGAAGAAGTGCGTGCCGTAGGACACTTCCGGCGTGTAGCCGTCCTTGGGCCGCGCCATCTCCATCAGCAGGGCCGCGTTGTTGATCTCGGCGTAGGTGACGGGGACGCCGAGTTCGATGTTCACGGAGCCCCACCGGCCCGGCCCGATGAGCACGAACCTGCCCTTGACGATTTCCGGACTGTCGTTCACCGCGCCCACGGCGCGCGCCAGCCGCGTCCGGTCGGCGTTGCCGGGCACGGCGTCGTAGCTGCGGCTGTCGATCAGGGCCACGTAGCGCACGTCGTGCAGCTCGCCGTTCGGCACGGCCTTCCTAACGGTGAAGAGCAGCCTGTCGGGCGGCAGTTCCGCAGGAAGCTCGGCCGGCTGGAACTCGGTCCGCTGCGTCAGCGGCCGGCACTGCAACAGGCACAGCCTCACCTTGCCTTCGTCCGCGACCTCGGCCGTGAACTCCACGTCCACCGGGTAGCGATAGCACTTCTCGATGCTGGACAGGACGTAGCGGAGCAGTTCCACGAAGTCCGTGCGGGCCAACAGGTTCTGGAAGGTGACCGTCAGGTTGTCTCCGTCGCCGGAGAGCCTGCGCGACACGGGCGCGCGCACGAAACCGTCCTCGAACAGCGAGAACACGTGGAAGGCGTTCGGGTGGTCGCCCTTCACGTGATCGCCGATCAAGAAAGTCTCCAGCCGGTTCTCCTCCAGGCTGATGGCGTCCATGTGCCTCTGGTGGTAGCGCCTCGAGCTCATGTAGTCGCCGTCAGGATGGAGCCCGGGATGGCTGAGGGCTACCAGACGCGGATAGTCGGCCTCGACGCGGTTGACGGCCCGCGTCCCCAGGCCGAAGACGAGTCGCACGAGCCCTTCCTTCCTGTCGATGCGGGCGCTCCACGGGTAAGGGTTGCGGCTGAAGGCAACGCCGGCGATAGCGGGGAAGAACAGCCCGTCATAGGCCGCGCCCTCCACCTTCTGGATCAAGGCGGCCATGTGCTCCTGGAACTCCAGCAGGCCGTGCCGCCTGCGGTAGATGAGCGCGTCGGGGCCCAGCGACGACGCGTAGACGCGCTTGATCGCCTCCAGCAGGCGGTCCACGCACCGGCTGAGCCTGCCCTGGTTGCCCAGGAAGACGCTCTCGTACTTGCCTGCGAAGGCCATGTGGAAGCTGTCCTCAAGCAGGCTGGAGGAGCGCACGATGAGGGGCTGCTCGTGGTACTGCTCCACCACCTCCCGCAGGCGGTCGCGGATGGCCCGGGGGAACTCGCCGGCCTCGAAGTCCCTGCGCAGCTGCTCGTGGGCCGCGCGGATCTCCGCCGGCTCCTGGTACTTCAGGTCCAGCCAGTGCAGCAGATTGTTGTTGATCAGAAAGTTGAAGTAAACGTCGGAACCCAGGAAGAAGGATTCGGGTTCGCGCAGCTGCTTCAGGCGGTCGCGCCGCCCGTCCTTCTCGCACGTGTCCTGAAGGATCCGGTTGGAGAGCAGCATGCCGGCGGCCTTGCCGCCGATGGTGCCGCTTCCGATGATGCGGCTCTTGATCTGAATGATGTCCGGCACGGTGAGGTAGTCCCGCGCGATGCGGATGTACTCCGGCCGGTTGCTGACTATGGTGCGGATCAACTCCTCGCGGATGGACAGGGACTTCTCGTCCCCCGTGCGCTCCTGGTAGCCGGTCAGCAGCTCCACGCCGGACTGCGTGGGGCCTCCCCCGGCTGCCTGGAGCGATTCGACGGGCACAAACTGGCCGCCCGAGAGCACGTGCGGATGGAACATCGTCTCCGAGTAGCGGTCCCAGACCTTGATGGGCTGGAGGAACACTCTCCCCTGCTCTTCGTAGACGTCCAGCAGTATCTGGGTAGTGTCTCGGATCTTCGCCACGGCCCTGTTCGACTGCTTGCCTCTGAGCAGGGCGAAGTAGGCCACGGCCTCCATGTCGAACAGCAGCGGGCAGATGGTCCGGAAGAACTCGACCAGCAGGTCCTCGTCGTCCCATCCCTCGCAGAGGACCGACAGGTTGTCGAACAGGTAGTGGGCGCCCGAGCTGCCCACGCGGATTCGGTCCTCCAGTTCCTCCATCACGGCCTGCCTGTCCCTTGAGAGATCGACCTCGACGACGGCGATCCTCTGCGTGCCGGGCAGCTTCGAGTAATCGATTCGAGCCTCGAAGTGAACGTAGGTCAGCTCCACGCCGCTGTCCGTGCAGTGCTGGACGAAACGAGCCGCGAAGTAGTCGTACTGCTCGGGCGAAGACACGAGCCAGACGATGTTATCCCCCAGGACCACCCGTTCGATGATGCCGTCGAGCGAACGAATGCCGGTCGAGAGAGCGCTCGGCCGCATGCACACCTCCGGTTGTTCAGTCGAGTTCGCTTCGGTCGTACGCAGCCGGCGCGCTCGTGCGCCGGGCAGCTTTTTTGTTGACAGGACCGTTGCCGCCGTCTACCCTATGACATCCTATCCGCTTTGCCTGCCTTCCCTGTTCAGGGAATGCACATGGTCGCACCGCAGAACCCGTTCAAGATCGCCCAGAGACAGCTCGACGCCGCGGCGGAAAGGCTCGGGCTGGACGAGTCCCTCCACGAGTTCCTCAGATGGCCCCTCCGGGAACTTCACGTCACGCTGCCCGTCAGGATGGACGACGGCAGCACACACATCTTCCACGGGTTCCGCGTACAATACAACGACGCGCGCGGACCGTGCAAGGGGGGAATCCGCTTCCACCCGGACGAGACGATCGACACCGTCAGGGCCCTGGCCGCCTGGATGACCTGGAAGACGGCCGTGATGGACATCCCCCTCGGCGGAGGCAAAGGGGGCGTAATCTGCAACCCGAAGGCCATGAGCGAAACCGAGCTGGAGAGGCTCAGCAGAGCCTTCGTCCGCCAGGTCGGCCGCATCCTGGGGGACGATCTCGACATTCCCGCGCCGGACGTCTACACGACCCCGCAGATCATGGCGTGGATGCTGGACGAGTACGAAGCGATGCACGGCGGCCGTCACCGCCCGGGCATGATCACGGGCAAGCCCATCGCCGTCGGCGGATCGCTCGGCCGTGCAGACGCCACCGCGCGTGGTGGATGTTCCATCATCCGGGAAGCTGCGAAGGTCCTCGGCATCGAGACCGAAGGGGCGACCGCCGCTGTCCAGGGCTTCGGCAACGCCGGCCAGTACGCCGCGCTGCTGGGTGAGGAGCTTCTGGGCCTAAAGATCATCGCCGCCAGCGACAGCCAGAACGGCGTCATCGACCGGAACGGCCTCGACCCCAAGGCGCTCGTCAAGTACAAGCTCGAGACCGGCGCGGTCGAGGGCTTCGGCGGCGCTCAGCCGATCAGCAACGAGGATCTGCTCGAGCTGCCGGTCGACGTGCTCTTCGTCGCGGCACTTGAGAACGTGATAACTGCGCAGAACGCGCCGCGCATCAAAGCCAGGATCTCATGCGAGCTGGCCAATGGGCCCCAGACGCCCGAGGCGGACGAGATCCTCCACGAGAACGGCGTCTTCTTCATACCCGACTTCCTGGCGAACGCGGGCGGCGTGACGGCCTCCTACTTCGAGATGGTCCAGAACATCACCAGCTACTACTGGACGGCCGAGCGCGCCAACGAGGAGCTGGACCGGAAGATGACGGTCGCCTTCCACGAGGTGTACGAGTGCGCCCAGAGCGAGAAGGTCCACATGCGGCTCGCCGCCTACATAGTGGCCGTGCAGAGGGTCGCGGAGGCCGTGCGACTGAGGGGCTGGGTCTGAGCGAGGCGGCGTGGCGTTCCCGCCTCGGCGTTCTGCGCGCACCGAACCGAGCGCCGTGAACACTTCTAGCGACATCTTCCTGGGCCTGGACATCGGCACCTCGACGCTGTGTGCCGTGGCGCTCGACGGACGCGGCCGCCTGATCGGATCGGAATCGCTTCCCAACGACTCCGCGGTCCCCGACCTGCCCGCCGGTCACCGGGAGCAGTCGCCCCGACGCATCCTCAACCTTTGCCTGGACCTGCTGCGCCGGCTGCACGGCGCGATCGCGCCAGGAGCGGGGTCGGTGCAGGCCCTCGGTCTCACGGGGCAGATGCACGGCGTTCTGCTCGCCGACGAACGGCTTGACCCCCTCTCCAATCTGATCACGTGGCAGGACAGGCGGGCCGACGAGCCGGTGCCCGGCGCCGACCGGACGTTCCTGGAAGACCTGACTGAGCGCGTGCCGGCAGGTGCATTCGCCGACACGGGCTCACGCCCGGCAGCCGGCTATATGGCCTCGACCCTATACCGGCTCAGCCGGGGGCCGGGCCTGCCCGAACGCGCGCGCTGGGCCTTGCTCGTCCACGATTGGGTGGCCGCCGCGTTGGCCGGCGCGCCGCCTGCCACGGATCCGACCGACGCCGCGAGCACCGGCCTCTACAACTTGAGACTCGGCGCCTGGGACGAGCGCATCATGAGCGCCGCCGCAATAGACGGCGCCCTGCTGCCCTACGTGCGCGAAGCGGGCGGCCTCATCGGCTCCCTCTCGCCGGAGACGGCGGAGGCCACAGGCCTGCCAAAGGAGGTCACCGTCCACGTGCCGCTCGGGGACAACCAGGCCAGCGTCCTGGCCAGCCTGCGCGAGCCCGACGTTGAGCTGCTGGTCAACATCGGGACCGGCGGCCAGGTCAGCGCCGTCACGTACCACTTTCTCACGGGCGCGGACCTGGACGTCCGCCCGTTCCCTGGCGGGCGCCTTCTATCCGTCGGCGCCAGCCTCTGCGGCGGGTCGGCTTTCACGTACCTGGCCGAGCACTACGCGCGCACGATCGCAGCGGTTACGGGCCGGGATTTGGGGCCCTCGGGCGTCCTCGACGCGCTCGTGCGGCTCGCGGCCGCAGCTCCTCCCGGTGCGAACGGCCTGACGGTGGAGCCGCTCTTCGCCGGCAGGCGCTCGGCCCCGGCCTCCCGCGGATCCGTGAGCGGAATGTCGGCCGAGAACAACGCGCCCGGCCATTGGGCCCGTGCCTTCATCGAGGGCATAGTCCGGGAGTTGGCCGGCTACTACCAGCAAATGCTGGCCGCCGGACTTGCGCCCCGCGTGCGCCTGACCGGCTCGGGCAACGGGATGCGCCTGAACCCGGTCATGCGGGACGCCGCCGCCCGGACGTTCGGCATGCCGGTCGCCATCCCGAAATGGCGCGAGGAAGCGGCCTGCGGCGCGGCGCTGGCCGCGATGGTCGGGGCGGGCGCGCTTGGGTCGTTCCGGGAGGCATCCACACTGGTGCAGTACGAGGCCGATCCCTCCGCGGGCCGCGACTGACACCTCCCCCGGCTCTGCGATTCCCCAGGCCTTGACGTCTCCCGCCTGCGCGGTATCATTGCATCTGGTCAACGCCGGGCGGGTCCCGGCGTTCCGGAGCGAATGCCCTGTATCGAGGAGGAGGGGCCATGCTGAAGACCAAACAGTTGTCGGTGATGCTGCCCAACAAGCGCGGGCAGCTCGCGGCGTTGAGCCGGTGCCTGGCCGACGCCAGGGCCAACATCCTGGCGCTGTCGGTTCTGGAGTCCACCGAGCTCGGAACGGTCAGGCTCGTCGTCAACAAGCCCAAGGAGGCAGCCAAAGCCCTCAAGAAAGCCGGCATGGCCTTCACACAGACGAACGTGCTGGTGGCCCAGATGCCGAACAAGGTAGGCGTGCTGGCCGACGTCTGCGGAAAGCTGGCCGACAGGGGCGTCAGCATCAACTTCATGTACGGCAGCACGGGCAGAGGGCGCGGCCCGACGCACGTCGTGATCGGGTGCAACAAGATGCCGACGGCCGAGAAGGCCCTGCGGGGTTACTAATGCTACTTTGTCATGTTCGCCAGTTTCGGGCCAAACCAGTAGCCCTTTCTCTGTAGGTGCTCTTTGGAAAGTTCACCGTTCTGCGGTAGCCAGCGCACCAGGAAGCGTTGCCTCAGGTAGTCCCGCAGGGCCATCAGGGTCTGTCGGACGGTCAGCCCCTTTTTCGCACCACCGCCCCAGCCGGCCCTGGCGCCTGAGCAGCACCAGCAGGCTGTACGCCACAAAGACCAGCTGCCAGTGCCGCACGATCGCCTCCAGATGGCGCACCTGATACTGCCCGGCTCCCAGGTCGTCCTTGCCCTCCCGGTAGAAGACCTCCACCCAGTTGCGCAGGGCGTAGAGCCGGGCCACCGTGTCCCTGCGCAGCTGGACCAGGTTGGTCGTGAGGAACCGCAGGTCCTCATCGGCCTCTGGCTCATCGGGCCGGTGCGTGACCACCACCACGCGGCGCTTGGCCGGCAGCTTCTTGATCTTCACATCGAGCGCGGCCACGAATAGCTCTCTTTCCGTGCCGTCGGCTGCGCGCAGCCGCGCGGGGCGAAAGTCCTGCGGCTTCAAGAGGCTCAGGACCTCTTTGAGCCGGTGCTCGCCGGACGCTATGTCGCCCGCAAGCCGTGCGAAGATCCTTTGCGCCGACTCCAGCTCGACCACGTAGGGCAGGGAGCGCTCCTCTAAGCCCCTGACAAAGCCCGCGTTACGACCGTACCAGGCGTCGGCCACCACAGCCCGGAAGGACAGGCCCCAGTCCCGGGCCCGCTCGGCAAGCTCGAGGGCCAGGTCGATCTTGGTGCGGAAGGCCGCATTCGCTTTGCCGCCCGGCAGCCATGCAGGCCTTGCTGGCGGTTGTAACGCAACCGGACCCGAAGCGAGCGGCAAGGGCGATCGAAGTCATTGGCAGCTCCATTACTGGCGGCTTGTTGTCGAAGCCCCGGGAGCCAGCCGGGTGCAAAGAGATCTGCCCTGTCCTTCTCGCCGCTATGGAAAGAGCAGACTACACCGGCTACCGCTACAATGACAACGAGATGCGAGTGCAGGATCTGGCCGCCATGGCGTTTGGGGCCTTGAGGACCGGGCCTGGCGAGAGCGGTTTTCCAGGAAACTTCTTCATGGGAGAGGCCGGAACCGATCTGTTCAATCCGCTCGAGTCGGACGAGAGCAAGCGCGATGCACAGATCGACGCTCTGAAGAAATGGTACCGGGACAACGAGGCCCGGCTGACATGGGATGAGGCACACCACCGGCTCGCGCTCAAGCCTGCCTCAGGCAGCGAGCAATGATCAGAACTGACGGGGCAGGTTCGCAGACGACACTCGTCCTCAGAGCCTTCATGAATGACGCGGGAGAGACGGTCAAACGCGATGGCGGAGAGGGAAGGTGTGCGCTCGCCTTGCCAGAACACGACTAGACGGTGGCCGTTGGGCGTGTTTCGGTCGCGCCGGTGCCCTGGAGACCCAGCCCGAACTAGTCCGTGACTAAGAGTCCGCTTGACAAGAGCGATGCTGATGGTCAGGATCCGACACCTGAGGGCTGCCCGCTGTGTGGGCCACGGCCAGCTGGCAAATCCCGGGTGGAATGGGAGATCGCGGCTGACATAGCCGCGGTAAACTCGTGCAAAGCGCAGTGCTCGGCTCTCGAAAGGTGCTGGCGCATGGAGTGCGTGAAAACCGACTCAACTGCCAGGATGGTGAGTTCACGAAGGAGAACACCCGCCGCCGAACATGTCGGGGCCCAGATGAAAGGAGCATGCGGTGGCCAATCTCGAGTTTAGGTGTCCGCACTGTCAGCAGTCGCTTAGCGCTCCTGACGAGCGCTTGGGCCAGGTACTTGCTTGTCCCAAGTGCAGGAAACGAATTCGATTGCCGCAGGCGGAGCAGGTGCCATCTAAGACAGCCGCGCCTTCGGTGCTGCCACGAGCGGAGCAGCCGTCCGGTTCCCTCGCGCCAAGCGAAGCGTTTGACCCCGCACAACTGCAGAATGCCCTCAACTACAGACTGGTCCACAAGACGCTTAAGTCCGCTGGGATAGCAAGTATCGTTTGGGGGGTCATCGGCGCCGTGGCTTTTGCTGGCATACAGGCGAGTTTTCTGAACGGCATCTTGGGATTCCTTGGCCTCCTGCTCATTGCAGAAGGCATATGGATGCTCCGTTCCCCAACGCCTGGAGGGTTGATCGCGGACGCCATCACCCTCCTGATCATCGGCGCAAGCAACATCGTGACTGCAGCAGCCGGAGCCGTTGGCAACTTCGCCTTTCCTGTCATTCTCCTGGGCGTGTGGCAAATCGTATGGGGCTTCAAGTCCGTGCGGCGTTACAAACAGTGGTCCGCAATGCCGACGAGCAAACCGTGCGACGAGGCCCTCAAACAGCTTGACGACTTGGTGAAAACCATCAGCAAGGCCGAAGCCGATCAGCTGCCGGACTATGTCGCGCTCCAAGCCCGCAAGGCCTTCCCCGTCCACCAAGTCTCCGTCTGGAAAGGGCGGCTCTCTCCGCGCTCTGCCGTTTTCGTTGAAGGAGCCGGCGAGGATGTCGTGGTCGCGACAAAGGACGACGTGGTGGTCGCCAAGGTCGAGGGCTGGAAAGGGAAGGTCTTGTCTGGAAAGATGCTCGCCGCGTCCCTCCGAATCCGCGATAGGAAGCTGACTGGCCTTATTGCCCCGGAGTGCTTCGAGAGGCTCGTTGCCTGGAAGGCACAAACCTGAAAGGCGGACAGGCAGTAGGAGGGCAAAGCTCACTCACAATGAATCACCCTTTCGCCGACCTAGTCAGAAAGGCCTCACAATGCTCGCGCGGATCCTGAAGTTGCTGTAACCGTTCACGGGTTTTCGGTCAGGCGGGCAGGAGGGGGGCGGCGGGCTGGCCTCTGAAATGGGCGTCAAGTGTGTGGTGAAGGAACTGGAAGACAGATCGGCCTTGCTGTCGGCAGGTGGCAGCCGCGGTCCAGATGCGCTCACACCAGGCGCGGCCCGCCGGGCCCTGCGTGCCTTGCGTGATGCGGCGCTGGATGACCACGAAGCGCAGGGCCTGTTCGGCCAGGTTGTTGGTGGGCTCGACTCCTGGCGTGGTGATGAAGCGGAAGTAGGCGTCGGCGTGTTGGCGAAACCGATCCGCCATGTTCCGCGCCGCCGCCGTCCACGGCGGGTGCGTGGCGGCGCGCACAATGTCTTCGCGCTCACGCTCCAGCGCCTCGCTGCGAAGGACGAGCAGAGACTCTTCCCGGACTCCTTGTGCCCCGTCTCGTCGACGTTAAGGCGCGCCTGCGAAGGCAGAGCCTGACGCAGCTCGGCATAGGCCGGCTCGAGAGCTCTGCCGGCTTTGCGGACCAGCCGGGCGAGTTCGCCGGTGGAAAGCCGTACTGCCAGCACGTCGCGCAAGAGCGCCTGGATGGTCGTGTAGGCGGCGTGCGCCGTGCCCTTGAGCCATGCCACGAGGGCCGTCAGACGTGTTCCGACCAGGCCGGCCGCCAGGACCTCTGCGGGCAACCGCGCGCAGCGGAGCTTGCCGCAATGCGCGCACCAGTAGGTGAGGGCGCGGTGCTCCGTGACGATCACGGGCCTATCGACCAGTTCCACCTCCTGGACCATGCGCGGGCGAGGTGCTGGCCATTGAAGAGCCGTTCGTACTCGACCTTTCGCCAGAGCTTCCGCCCGTTGGCGGCAGGATCGACCTGGTTGAGCGCACTGCCAACGGACAGATGGTAGTAACGGACTTGAAGACCTCAAAGAACAGCAAGGCGCCCAGCATCGACCAGCTGGTCCTCTATCAGGAAGCCGCCAAGGACCTGGACTGCACGGGCAACGGCCGAGTGACGGCCCGCTACCTTGTGCTCACCAAGACAAAGGAGCCGGATGTCATAGTCTACGAGCCGGAGATACGACCAGGCGAGATCGACCGGCTCTGCGCCACCTATCTTGAAGTCTGGGAGGCGATCAAAGCAGGGGTGAAGCACCCGCGTACCGAGTGGTGGTGTGACTCATGCCAGTGGCAACGCTACTGCGACGCCTACCAGCCGGAGCTGGAACCGATGTTCTGAGGGCAAGCGTTCCTGACCCCGGCTCCTGCGGCGGAAGATCACGTCCCTCAGATACTCATATGTGAAACTTCGTGTATTTCCATCCGCAACGTGCTATAGGACCACCCCGCGCCATATCGCTCAAGCGATTTCGCAGCGGACTTTTGCGATAGGACAAGAAGCCTGCCTGTTGAATTGGTGGGATGCTGAAGCATCGGAGCAGTCGGCGTTCAGCTCTGTCCGAATCTCCCAGGTTCTCAGGGGCTGACGGCCTTCGAATCCTGCTTCCGCCCTACTGGGCGAACTGGGGGAGCCACTGGGCCTGGGCGGCGAGCATCTCCTCCATCATCGGCTGGACCTGGGCCAGTGAGTCCACAAGCGGGTCGCTCATGAGGGCGTAGAGGAGCGTCTGCCTGTCTCCGCTCAGGGCTGCGTCCACTGCGAGCCCGCGGCTCCGGGCGAGCATCTCCGTCATCGGCAGCACCGCCGCGGGCAGGTCTCCCACGGCCAGCGGCAGCGCGCCGAACGCGCCGACCAAAGCAGGGGACTCGACGATCTCCCCTCGAGGCAGGTTCGTGATCTGCCCGACGTTGGGAAGGTTCACGGCGAAGACCTTGTGCCTGTCCGTGGCGATCGAGACGGCCACGTCTACGGCAAGGTCGCTCACCGAACCGACGAAATGCTGCATGCCGGGGATGGACATGTCGAACTGCGGCGCCTCGGCCTTCGCCAGCTCCTCATAGTGCCTCCACACGGCCGAATGCGCCCTGAGCGGGTCGCCCAGCCCCCAATGCCGGACTTCCTTCTGCCGCGCCACGCTCTCGCGGCGGTAGAAGTAGTCGGCCATGTGCCCGCCCGGTATGGGAATGATCCCGTAGGCGGCCGCGATGTCAACGGTGCGCTGCCAGCCCCAGCCGGACTTGCTCGTGTCCGACTCGACCACCTTCTGAAGCAGTTCCGGCGCGACGTCCCTGCCGTCCACGTAGGCGTGCAGCAGCCACGTGTAGTGGTTGACGCCTGCCGTAATGGGGACCACATCGTCCGCCGGAAGGCCGAGGAACTGCTCCACGAGCTGGGCGACGCCCAGAAAGCCGCTGCAGAGCGAGAGTTCCTCGATGGAGCTGGTGCGCCGCACGGCGTCGGTGACGAAACCCGTGGGATTCGCGTAGTTGATGAGGAACGCGTGCGGGCAGAGCCGCTCCATTCGGCGCGCGATGTCCATCGCGACCGGGATCGTCCGCAGGGCGAGGAATACGCCGCCCGGGCCTGAGGTCTCGTCACCGTACATGTCGTACTTGGCCGGGATGGACACGTCCAGGCTCAGGGCTTCGTACCCGCCGATCCGGAAGCAGGTGATCACAAAGTCCGCCCCGTCCAGGGCCTCGTCCAGGTCCAGAGTCGCTTGCACGTGCAGGTCTGCGCCCTTGGCGCGTATCAGGTTCCTGGCGAGCGCGAGCATCGTCTGCTGCCGCTCCGGCCGGATGTCCTCCAGGATGAGGCTCGAGCCGGCCATCTCGTCGGCGTGCTGGACGAGCGTGTGCACGATCCCTGCCGCATAGACGCTCCCTCCACCGATCACGGCAATCTTCTTTCCCATTGGTCGGATCCCTCTCTGGCGCTTTCGGCGCGCGGCCGTCGGCTTCTCGCCGGAGGCGATTGTAGCATTCGGGCTGCGCCGCCGACTATGCCCTGATCGGATAGCGGCGACAGGCGCGCCACTCGTCTATGAACGCGGCGACATTGTCCCACACGGGTTCGCCGTCCGCCGTCACGTTGTCCACGGGAGACAGTATGAAGCCGCCGCCGGGGCCGAGCTGACGAACGGCAGCCCTTACGGCCGTGCGCACCTGTTCGGGCGAGCCAGTTTCCACGGTCACGAAGCCGTTCACGCCGCCCCACAGGCAGATGCGGCCTCCCAGCTTCCTCTTGGTCAGGGCGAAGTCCGCGCGCGGGTCCTGCACTGGGTCAAGCCCTATCAGCGCGTCCATGCCGGACTTGAGGTACATGTCCAGAAGCGGCGTGTAGGAGGCCGTGGTTATCAGGGCCAGTTTCGCGCCTGCCTGGTGGGCCTGCTCCACGTCTTCCCTGAGCGAAGGGAGGATGAGCTGCCGGTAGGTGGCGGGGGACAAGAAATCCGCCGTCTCGTACCAGGCGCGCCGGATGAGCAGGTCAATCCCCTCCGCCAGCACCACGTCCATGCGGCGCTGGTTCCATTCGTGGAGGATGGCCAGCAGGTCCCGCACGAACGACGGGCTCGTCATCGCCATTAGCATCAGGTCCTGAATGCCGCACAGCCAGCAGGCGGCATCGAACAGCACGCCCCATTCGCCGACTACGAGCAGGTCCCGTTCGGCCGCGAAGGACTTCGCCGCCTGCGCGTCTTCTCGGAAGGCGGCTACGTCTTCATCGGTGGGCGGGGTAAGCAGGTAGCGCAGGGCCGGCAGGTCGTCCGGGCACGTTACCAGATGCTTGCGGGCGCGCGGCACAACGTAGTCGTCGAAGAGCGGGACGCGGTTTCCGTGCGGCCAGTCATCCGTCTGGCTGACCGCTGTGTGAAGCGTGCCAGCGGGCGTCACGTATTCTCTGTGGATGAGCGGATAGCGCGAGCCGGCCGGCTCCTCGCGCCAGTTCTTCACCTCGACGCGCGGGTCGAACCGCACGGGGAGGCCGTACAGGTCGTGGTGCTCCGATTCGGTGCGATTGCCCCGAGGTGACCGCATGGGCAGCTGCACGTACGCGTCCAACCCCATCTCAATCTGCCGTTCCACGAACTCCGGCTGGTCCGCGCACCGCTTCCTGAGTGCCGCGAACAGCATGAAGGAGCACGGCACGTAGTCGGGTGCCTCGCCGTTCAAGGAGGTCAACATACGATCGCGCGACGAGAGCCCGGCGGTCATGCTGTTGCGTTCCCTTTCCGGAGGACAAATGGCAGTCTAGCCCCTTGCCGGCCGACGGTCAACAACGGGCTGATGAGACACATGAGGCCAGGAAGGCCAAGCGGCACGGAAGCCCCGCGACCTGGTAGACCACACAGGCGGCCCTGGCCACGTCCGTGCACGAGTCCGACCCCCGGCGGATGATCTCCCCCTCCGTCCCGCCCGGTTTCATGGCATCCAGGTCTTGGGGCCCCCTCTGGCCCAGACGACAGCCGGCCAGCGCCGCGCTGGCCGTGCTTCGCCTGCTAAGCGGCTTTCAGCCTGCCATCCCGCGCGCGATGCTTCCAGGAATCAAGCGAGAACGCTAGCCGTCGGGCATGGATGGCTGAAGGACGGCGTCAGGCAAGACGTCGGAGGAGTTCCAGGAACTCCTTCGGGCTCACCACGGTCACGCCCTTGCAGGCCTTCTTCGTGAAGTGGCGCGCGTTGCTCGTCACCAGGATGGCGTCTGCGGCGGCGGCCACTTCCAGGAACGGCAGGTCGTCGGGGTCGGGAAGCTTGACGGGGAGGAGAGCAGCAGCGACGGGGAGGGGGACGTGGCGGAGCACTTCCATCAGGGTCTCGACGTCCTGCGTGGCAATGCGGAACTCCGGACGGCGCAGGACGGAGTCGTACTCGTTGAGGATCCGGCCGTCTGCGCAGAACTCGAAGGCGCCCCCCAGCAGCATGTCGAGGATCCTCGCGCACGCCCCGTGCGCCGTCAACGCGGCGGAAACGATCACGTTGGTGTCGAGCACGGCTCTCACTCGCCGGCCCGCCTCTCGCGCCGGACCTTCGCAATGATGGCGTCGATCTCACGCATGCTCGTGCGGTCAAGGCGGTCGGCCTTCGCCTTCGCCCGGATGCGACTCAGGGCCGCCTGCGCCCTGGCGCGGCGGATGGCCAGCACCTCCTCCTCCACGGTGTCCGGCTCGACGGGCATCATCAGGGCGAACGGCCGGCCATTGGCCGTGACCACGATCTCGCGATCCTCCTGGAGGTCCTTGCGAAGCCGAGCGGTATTGGCCCGCAGGTCCCGAATCGTGACGAACTTCATGGCTCCGACTCCTCATCGCGTGCACGTTCACGACATCAATAGTGTACGCAATACCGCCCCCATTGTCAATACGAAGGTGGCACGTGGCAGGCCACAGGCAGCCGATCCGAAGCAGGGGGAGCACAATGGCGAACCCGCCTGACAGACGGCGGGCAGAGCTTGACCCGCGAGCGCTCCGGCCGGCCGAGCTGGCCCGGCTCCTGAACTCGACCCCTCTGGGCGAGGTGGTCGGGTCGCACGTCATCTACCGCCAGCGCAACCGGGCCGGATGCCGGATCGGCGGCGGCCAGACCATCGACCTAGTGTGTTACGTGGCTTGGCTGGCGCGGGAGCGCCAAGCGCCGTAACTGCCAAGACCCTCGCGGCCGCGCGGCCGAGTCCAGTTCCTCTGCATGCTGCCAGAAGGCCAGTTGGACAGGCTGAACTTGACTGCCGGGCGAAACGCGCTACACTCGCATCAGCAGGTGGCGCGCAGGCATGCGCTGCCGGCGTGACGACACGGAGTCGAGAGCGAGGCGCCAGTCTGGGTGTCTGCATGTTGCACCAATCACCCGTAGCCTGGTCGAATCCGCGCGGGGCTGCGGATGTCGGCGCTGGTGAGCCTGGGCCGGTGCGGGGCCTGCTGCCATGAGCGACCCCGGCGCCAACGGTTCGGGTGCGCCCGCGCTGCCTCAGACGCTTGCGTCTCTCCGCAAGTTGCTCCCCTTCCTGCGGCCTTACCTCAAGCCCATCATCATCGGGCCGTTCCTGCTGTCAGCCGAGGTCCTCGCAGGCCTTCTCCAGCCTCGCCTGCTGGAAACCATCGTGGACAAGGGCATTCGGGGTTCCGACATGTCGGTGGTGGTCCACATGGGCCTGCTGATGCTCGGGCTGGCACTTGTTGGGGCCGTGTGCGGCGTCCTGAACACGGTGTTGGTCGTCCCGGTGGCCCAGGGGTTCGGCGCGGACATAAGGGGTGCCCTCTTCCGGAAAGTGCATTCGCTCTCCGTGCGCAACCTGGACGAGCTGGGCACGGGCAACCTGATCACCCGGCTGACCAACGACATCACACAGGTTCAGGAAGCTCTCCTGTCGGCGCTGCGCATTTTCGTGCGGGGTCCCCTGACGCTCCTGGGCAGCATCGTGCTGGCGGCGCTCACGTGTCCTTCACTGACCGTGATCCTCCTGGCAATGATGCCGGTGCTGGTCATCGTCGTCGTGGGGTTCTTCAAGGGCTCGCACCCGATGTTCACCCGGGTTCAAGGCCGGCTCGACCGCCTGAACAGCCTCACGCAGGAGAACATCGCCGGCGTGCGCGTGGTGAAGGCGTTTGCGCGGGCGGACTACGAGCAGTTGCGCTTTGGGAACGCCAACAGGGAGCTGGCCTCAGGGAGTGCCAGGGCGATGCAGTTCACGGCCGCCGTGATGCCCCTGATGACGCTGGTCGTGGACATTGGCATTGGGGCGGCGACCTGGTTCGGAGGCCGCTGGGTCGCGTACGGCTCGCTCCAGGTCGGCCAGATGATCGCATTCAACAGCTACCTGATGCGCACGACCATGTCGCTGAGAATGCTGGCCATGGTCCTGGTGCGGCTGTCGCGTGCGGCCGCTTGCGGCGCCCGCATCGTCGAGGTGCTTGACGACGAGCCGGACGTCCAGGACGCGCCGGACGCGCGGACTGGCTTCCGCCCCAGTGGGCGGCTGGCGTTCGAGCACGTCACCTTCCGCTACAAAGGCGCGGAGGACGCGGCGCTGCAGGACGTCTCCTTCGAGGCCGAGCCGGGGCAGGTGGTGGCGATCCTCGGGGCAACCGGGTCCGGCAAGTCGACCCTCGTCCACCTGATACCGCGTTTCTACGACGTGGAGTCCGGCCGTGTGACGCTCGACGGCGTGGACGTGCGCAGCCTGCGCCAGACGGAGCTGCGGAGCCACATTGGCCTGGCTCTTCAGGAGTCCGTCCTGTTTTCCAGCACGATCCGGGACAACATCTGTTACGCCTCCCCCGCCGCGACGGACGAGGAGGTCGTGGCCGCGGCCCGGGCCGCGCAGGCGCACGATTTCATCTCGGGCTTCCCCGACGGATATGACACGCAGCTCGGACAGCGCGGCGCCAACCTTTCCGGCGGGCAGAAGCAGCGGATCGCCATCGCCCGAGCGCTCCTTAGGCGGCCTGCGGTCCTGATCCTGGACGACAGCACCAGCTCTGTGGATGCAGAGACCGAGGCCCGCATCGAGACAGCCCTGCGGGACGCCATGAAGGGGAGCACGAGCATCGTGATCGCCCAGCGGATCAGCACGGTGCTGAACGCAGACAAGATACTGGTGCTCGACGGCGGGCGCCTGGTTGCCGAGGGCACGCACCGGAGCCTGCTCGCCGAGAACCCGCTGTACCGCGAAATCTACGACTCGCAGCTCGGCGGCGGCCCCCCTGCCCCGTAGGCAGAGAGTTCGGGCGTGGTGTACGGAGGTTTCGGATGAGATCGCAACCAGAGGTTCCCCACTTTCGCATCGGCGGCGGGGGAGGACCGCAGCGCCGCATGGCGCTCCTGGCGGCCGAGAAGCCCAGGAGCGGATGGAGTGCGTTGCGCCGCCTGTGGGGATACCTGCGGCAGCACACGCTGTCCCTGACTGCGATCCTCGTGTTGGTCCTGGTGGCCGCTGGGCTCTCGCTCGTTGCGCCGCTGGTCATGCGCAGGGCCATCGACACCTACATCCTGCCGGGGAATCTGTCCGGCCTGCTGGGCATCGTCGTGCTGTGGGTGGCCGTCTCGGTGGGAACCGCTGCAGCGACATGGCTCCAGTCCTTTCTCATGGTCTCAGTGGCCCAGCGGACGGTCTATAAGATCCGCAACACGCTCTTCAGCAAGCTGCAGGCGCTGCCCCTGCGCTACTTCGACCAGGCGACCACCGGCAACCTGATGAGCCGCTTCACGAATGATCTGGATAGCGTGAGCACCACGCTGAGCGAGAGCGTGGCCGGGCTGCTCTCCGGTTCGGTCCGGCTGGTCGCCGCCACGGCGATCATGCTCTGCCTCAGCTGGCGCCTGGCGCTGGTAACGCTGTCCACCGCGCCGCTTATGTTCTGGCTGGTGAACTGGATCTCGTCCCACACCCTGAAAGGCTATCGCGAGCAACAGGACGCGCTCGGGGTGCTCAACGGCCTCATCGAGGAGAGCATCACGGGGGGGCGCGTCGTCAAGGCCTACGCCTGCGAAGAGCGCGTCGTGGGAGAATTCGATGCCGCCAACGCGCGCCTGCGTGCTGCCGCCACGAGAGCGACGACGTTCGTCATGCTGCTGCCGCCGCTTATGAACCTGGCCAGCAACCTGGACTATGCCGTCGTGGCCGGCGTCGGCGGCTGGATGGCCATCCGCCAATGGGCGACCGTCGGTGACATCGTCGCCTTCCTCAGCTACGCACAGCTTTTCGGCCGCCCTCTCAATGAGCTGGCCAACCTGTTCAACACGGTCCAGGCTGCCCTGGCCGGGGCCGAACGCGTCTTTGATGTCCTCGACGCGGAGCCGGAGATGATCGCCCCGCCGGACGCCCTGCCCCTCGGCCGAGTCCAGGGGGACGTGGTCTTCGACGACGTCACGTTCGGCTATGAACCCGATGTCCCGGTGCTCCACCACGTCAGCCTGCACGCCCGGCCCGGCGAGATGGTGGCCCTCGTGGGGCCCACCGGCGCGGGGAAGACGACACTCGTCAACGTGCTGTCGCGCTTCTACGACATCGACTCCGGCGCGATCCGAATAGACGAGCGCGACATGCGCCTCTTCCGCAAGGACGACATCCGGCGGCAGCTAGGCGTTGTGCTCCAGGACAGCTTCCTTTTCTCCGGAAGCGTGATCGACAACATCCGCTACGGCCGACTCGACGCCTCAGACCAGGAAGCCATGGCCGCTGCCGAACTGGCGAACGCCGATACCTTCATCCGGCACCTCCCCCAGGGTTACCACACGCCGCTCGTTGAGCGCGGCGCGAACCTCAGCCAGGGACAGCGCCAGCTCCTCACCGTAGCCCGGGCGATCCTGGCCAACCCGGCCATTCTCATCCTGGACGAGGCGACCAGCAGCGTCGACACCCGCACGGAGCGGCACATCCAAGAGGCCATGCAGCGGCTTATGAAGGGGCGCACCAGCCTCGTCATCGCCCACCGTCTCAGCACGATCCGCAATGCGGACGTGATCCTGGTCATCGACAACGGACGCATCGTCGAACGTGGCCGCCACGACGAGCTGATGGTCCGGCGGGGCTTCTACTACAACCTGTACGTAAGCCAGTTCAAGGGACATGCCGCGCCGACGTGACAACGCTGGGCCCCGGCCGCTGTCTGGAGCCGAGACTCACGCGACAGCACAGGCACCGTCGACTTCGCCGAGCCCCTCGCCCGCTCCATCTCCCGCCTGCCAATGGCTGTCAGCAACTGACAGCAAGCGTCTATCTCCGCCGCCCTGCTACCCTTGTGACTCCCCCGGCTGAGCGTCGGAAGTTGCCCGTTTGCGAGCGGCTGTCAGGAACTGACAGAACGTGACTACGGGAATCCTCATTCAGCGGGAACATCGGGGGGAACTCTGGAGGAAACCCCCGTGCCCGCCTGCACCTTCTCCAGCTTGAATACGACGGGCCGGTAGCCGTCGGTGCAGCATGTGACGAACACGTCCTGTCCTCCCCTGGCCATACCGTACACCAGCTTCTGGATGTCCGCCCACGCCCAGCCGCAGAATCCCTCTGGCATCTGCCACGGGGCCTCCTTGGACACAGTGAACTCCTGGCCCACCTCGAAGTGCTTGCATTCGCTCCAGTCCTTCGGGTTGGCGGTGTATTGCTCGACGAACTCCTTGTGGAAGTGCTTCTTCAGAACGGTGATTCGGACCTGGTGTCTCTGACTGGTCTGGACGTTGCCCATGTCTCCTCCGTATGTCTGGTTACGCGCAGTCGGCCCTGGAACGCGGTTTGGAGCCGGCGGCTCCGGTTCCAGAGCCCGGCAGCCACCTTCCGACCTGCAACAGGTTGCACGGGGATTCTACGGAGCCGGACGATGAGCGTCAACACTTCATCCGGCGGAGAAGACATGACAGTCTTGTCTGCCACATGTCACTGACCGGCCAGTTTGAAGGGCAAGCCTACGCGCGTTGCGAGCGCGGGAGGCTCCACGCGGCCTTTGAAGCGGCTCTCACGCGCCCGGTTACGGCCGCGCGATGGCACGGGTATTGCGGGAGTAGAAGGGATTCAAAAGGGGAGGTACGTGTTGATGCGTCAGATCTGCGTGGCCCTTCTGCTGGCCGGCTGGCTCGTGTGTGGCGTTCCAGGTGCGAACGCGGCTCCCATAGCGGTGAACGGATTCCTGGACGACTGGATCGCGGGTGCGCCCCCCAGCGGGTCCCTGACCGGAGCGTACGATCTTCCCGCCGGCACGTTAGTGCCGACGCGGCCCAACGTCACCTACTGGATCGAAGACAGCGTGGGGGACGGCGGCTACGTGGGGCCTGGGGTCGGCGGCCAGAACTACGACGTGGAGGCCGCCTACGGCATCTTGACCCCCGGGACCTTCTACGGAGCGTTCGTGACCGGGTTCGACAAGGGAGGCCAGTACGGTTGGGGAGGCAACCCGTACTACAGGACGGGCGATCTGTTTTTCGACCTGAACTCAGGACCAGCAGGAACTGACCCGACCTGGGACCTGGCCATCGCCCTCACGGATCACGACGGCCTGACAGCAGGAAACGTCTACGTGGCCCCTGGAGGCGGGGGAGACTGGTACAGCTACCCCACAGACTACCACAGCTCGGCGCCGGCTCTCCTGAAGGACAAGGCGAGGGACGCGACGTCGCAGTTCACCGTTCACTACGGTTACCATGAGGGGGTCTTGGGCGAGCTCAGCTGGGCCTCGACAGACACCACCAAGTATAGCGGCTCGGATCACAACGTCTATGAGGTGTCGCTGTCCGGCAGCATGCTCTCAGATGTGAGCAGCATCCGGATGCACTACACGCAGGAGTGCGGCAACGACCTCTTCGACCTGGACATGGGTGTCGTGCCTGAGCCCGGCCTGTCGGTGCTGGCGCTGGGTGCATTCGTGGCGGGGGCTTTCGCACGCTACCGGAAGCGCAAGGCGAGCGCGGAAGTTGCTTGAGCTTGGCTTCCCATGCCAAGAGCTGTCAGGTGGCTGAGGGTGGCTCACCGAGGGGGAATTGATTCGCGGCCGGCTGAGCGTTTGTGCACGGCCAGGCAGGCACGTTCTGGGGAGGCCAAAGGGGGTCAAGCTATGAAGGTGAGCTTCGAGGTGCCGCTGCTTGTCTACTGCAGCGAGTGCGGTGGACACCGGGACTTCAAGGGCCTCGGCGATGCAGAGATGGTTCGCCACCTGTACGAGACCGGCTGGTACATCCACACCAGTCCGGGGGGCGAGTTCCGTGCCCTCTGCCCGGAATGCTTTGTCGCCGAGCTACGCGAGCGGTTCAGAACCCATGACGACGAGCGCCCCGCGGCGATCGGGGTCTTCCGCGCGAAGAAGATCGAGATCGTCGATGACGAGGGCAAGGTTCTGCTGATGGCCCGGGCGGGCCCGAGCGGCGGCGAGATCAGCGTTCACAACGCCGAGGGCACGGCCCTGGTGGCCATGGCGGCGTCGCCCGAGGGCGGCGCAGTAGGGGTCGCGGACGGGCGGGGGACCATGATCTGGCGCGCTCCCTGCCGTAATCCGCAATGCATCATTCAGCGCGCATGAGGCGAACCGGATGGGCGAGGGCATGGGGATGGAACGCCGTCCAATGATCCGACTGACCTGGGGCCTCCGGTGCGTGGCTCGCGAGGCCGAATCCCGCGCGCGTCGGGCCCCCTCAATTGGGGAGGCCGGGCGCGTCGGACCCCCGCTCGAGCGGCGGCGGAAACGGCCCGAAAGTGACGCACCTGGCAGTCATCTGTCACGTGAAGCTGGCGGGCCGGAGACCGGCCAATCGCGGTGCCTGCCGGGAGCCTCCCGGATGGCCACCAGAAGCCCTGCGGATGGATCCTGGGAAAGCCTGGCACGAGCCAACGGGTGGCACGCGGCTTGCTCATAAAAAGCCATTGTTATCCTTTCTGATCGCGAAGGAGAGGCGCTAATGTTACGTCGAATAGGGCTCTTCGTGGTGGTCCTGGCTTTGTTGCTGGCTGGTCGGGTGGCATCGGCCGACATCGTTACTGCCGTTGATGACGATTACTGGGACTATAGCCTGGACCTGGATGGTACGGGCGATCTTGATGGTGTCACGTTCAGCTGGGACATCAGCCCTGATGACGTTAACAACCCCGACATATGGACGTACACGTATACATGGCCGGATGATGTTGCACTGACGGAATGGGTCCTCGAAGTCAGCCCCAACAAGACGGCGGCTTCGTTTCAGTTCGGGAGCGGGTACACAGCTGTCGTCGGGAGCAGGGATGATCTGTCAAAGGACAGCACGACGGTGGATCTGGATAATGCGATCACATTTACCCCCGATGAGGGCACGTCGTCGTACACGTTCTACACGAGGCTGAACCCCGTATACGGCGACGTATGGGTCACCGACGACACTGATGTGGCGTACAATCCTTCGATCGGTCAGGGCGTCGGCGCCCAGGGCCAGGAGACGCTGGTTACGCTTTTCGTGCCGATACCTGACTCGGGGTGGGGCGGGGGGGACATTCTCATCCCCGAGCCGTCCCTGTCGGTCTTGGCGTTGCTCGGGTTGTTGACCGGTGGCTTCGCGCGGTGGAGGAGGAAGAAGGAAGCGTAAGTTCTGCTTACCTGTGAAATCGGGGGCCGGCTTCGGATAGGCCGGCCCCTCTCATTGCACCGCCCTAGAGAAGAGCCGCGTCAGCCATGGCGTGCACGGGGCCCAGATTCAACGCTTGCGGCATGCATGGCAGGCGGCCGTGGTGTGGTGACCGACCAGCCCGAAGCGCGCCCGGTGGGCAGGCCAGAGGCGCTCGGGCCATCAGCTTATAGACGCATGTGCGGACTGAGAGAGACGGAGCGTGACACAGCTGGCATACAGCTGTCACATCCAACTGCCCGCTGGAAACGTGGCTAACGGCCACGTCTGTCTATGGGCCGCTGGAAGGCTTGGAGGCGGCATGCGGAGGCTCTCTACAGAAGCCTGCAACGGTTAGCGGTTACGGTTGGGGACCGGCACGCCACTTGCGAATAGGTTAGTGAGTCGTTGGGTACCCTCATAAGGACATATGTGCATGAAGAAGGTGATCCTGGCTGTCGCGGTGGTGGCTCTGTGGCTGCCGGCAAGCGCTCTGGCGGCGGTCGTCGTTGGCCCGCAGTACTACGAGGGGTCCCGGACGACGACAGCCGCCTCAGATCAGATCGTAGCAGCCGACGGCTGGACATACGATAAAGGTGGCTTCACGGTTAGCTGGGATGTCACCCCGCCGGATGAGACACCAAACGGGCTTTGGCTCTTCGAGTACACCGTCTCAACCGCACCGTTCTCTTCGGACCCAACTAAGCCAAACCAGAAGATGGTGAAGGCCATCAGCCACTGGATCCTCGAAGTCAGTCCGACGATCACGACAGCGAACTGGCAATGGTACTTGCGCGATGTCGTGGTTACGGGCGGTACAGCCATGGGAGTGGACGACTTCACTGGTGGCGCTGGCAACCCGGACCTGCCGGGCAGCCTCCATGGCATGAAGTTCGATTTCAGTACGGGTGACGCCTCCCACACGATCACCTTCAGCAGCATGACAAACCCGGTCTGGGGCGATTTCTACGCAAAGGATGGCACACTGGACGGCGAATGGGCTACAGCCTGGAACACCGACATCGGGACGGACCCAGACCTCAGTGGGCCGTTCAGTGGCCACATTGCCACAGTGGATACCACCTTGGTTCCGGAGCCGGGGCTCGGCGTGCTGGCACTGGCAGCCCTTGGCGCGGGCGCGTGGGGGCGCCGGCGCGGGCGCAAACGGGCGCCCGAGATGCCCGAAGACGCCGCCTGAGGACGGCCTGGCGGACTGGGGATAGGTGTCACCGGGCTGTATGTCCAGTGGAATAGTGTTCTGGACAGCGGCCCGCGCTCTTGTACAATACCCGAAGGTTATGAGGGCACGTCGGGGGGCAGTTCCGTCGTTGAGGGCTGCTCACGCCCGGGGCGAGGCAAGGGCGGGGACTGCTATCCGTAGCGCGGCAGACACTGGCACATGGTTTGTGAGGAAGTCTGGCGGGAGGTGACGCGCATTGGCACGTGAGGTCAGGCATTCAGTCTGGGCGTTGCTCCGCGGCATAGCGTGGGTGCTTAGGCCGCCTGTCTGGCTCCTCGTCCACGTTGTGATGCTGCCGGTCGACCTGCTGTTCCTTCTGTTCGACGCGTTCTCAGTCAACGTCCGGAAGACCGGCTGGCTTGGGGTTGACTGCAGAGGCAGGGACTCCTACGCCGGCGGCGTCTGCCCTCCCGCGCGCAAGTACACCAACAAGCTGCTGTTCAAGCTCATCTGCCCCGAGATGGGCCGCGCTCGGGCGGAACGGCGGACGGTCTGCCGGGCCGGCGAGAAGCCGGCCATCCGCTTCGTTCGAGCGATCGTCATGGTCTCCCTCCTGGCCGCGCTCGGCATCGTGTCGGCATGGACGGCACAGGCCATATGGGCGAGGAGGCTCAGGCCTGGCGGCACGGAAGCGGTCGTGGGCCGGATAGTCACAGAGCGCCTGAGCCGCGCGGATGCCGCTTACGGCCAGGGCCGGTACGACGAAGCCCTCTCGCTTTACATGAGCGCCCTCAGGCTTGAGTCCGCCAGCAAGGAACTCCTCTACAAGATCGGCCTATGCTATGACGAGTTGAAGATACCGGACAATGCGGCGCACTTCTTCGCTGCAGCGGGCGAAGGAGAGGACGCTCACCCCCCTGCTGTCCGCCGCATGGCCTTGTATCTCTACGCGCGCGGAGACCTGGCGACCGCCGACAAGTATGCGCAGCAAGCCATCGGCCTCGGCGTCGCTGACGGCCCCATGCAGGCCATAGTGGGCGACTCGTGTCTGTGGAACAAGGACGTGGCGGCCGCCGAGCCCCACATCGCGGCAGCCCTGGAGGCCAGCCCCGAGAGCAGCGTCGTGAAGCTGGCACATGCGCACCTGTTGAGCGCCAAACAGGACCCCGAAGGGGCGTTGGCGATCCTTGACTCGGTCCTGAGCGACCCGTCGGTTGCCCTGCTTGCCGGGCTCTACAAGCTGGACATCCTGCGCGGGAGCGGTCGGGCAGACGAGGCGTTGATGCACGTGGAATCCCTGGCGGCGCGCTTCCCGGACCTGCCCCGCCTGTCGATGCTGCTGGTAGACACCCAGTTTGATAGCGGCCAGCGGGCAGAGGCGCTGCGCGAGGCCCAGCGGCTGAGGGAGCAGTACCGCGACCAGCCTGGCGCCAAGCTAGATCTAGCTGGGGTCCTCTCCCGGCGTGGCCAGGACAGCCTGGCGCTCGAGATCGCTCAGGAGTGCGCGGATGACGCCCAGTTTGGTGCGCTGGCGAACGTCTTCATGGGAGACATATTCCTGCGTAGAGGGATGCCAGAGCATGCCCTTGCCTATGCACGGAAGGCCCTTGAGCGGCAGCCGAGCTTCCCCCCGGGACTGCTCCTCGCCGGCCGGGCGGCATTGACAGCCGGAGACCTCGACTCGGCGAGCGTCTATCTCAATGGAGCCATCGAGCAGTCGCCCGAGGACCGCGCCGTGTGGCACTCCCTGGGCATGCTGCACCTGGCGGCAGGAGACCCCCAGGCGGCTGAGGAGAGCCTTGCAAAGGCCTGCGAGCTGGATCCGTCGAACGGACAGCTCCACCAGGACTACGGAATGGTCCTGTTCAACGCCGTCAGAACGGATCCTGCCAAGTTGGAGCAGGCGAAGGCCGAGTTTCTGAAAGTGGTCGACCTGGTGCAGCGTCCGATGACGGCCTACACAAGCCTTGGGATACTCGCCAAGCAGGACGGGGATAGCGCCAGCGCGCACAGCTACTACCTGCAAGCCATCGAGGCCGATCCGGGGCAGGCGGCCATTGCGGCCAACAACCTCGCTGAGATCCTCATGGCCGACGACAAGGAAGGCCACAACGCGGCCGCGGCCCTGGCGCTGGCCTATTCAGCCTATGTCCGTTCGCGCGGTTCGCGCTATGAAACAGCGATCGCCGACACCCTGAGGAAAGCCCTCACTGCGGCGGGCGTCACAGCAGAGGCGCTGGGCGTAGCCTTGCCGTCAGCTCCCGAAGCGGCGCCTGGACCTCCGCCCGCAGATGTCGGGGCTCTCTCGGGCACGCCCGCGGGCAAACCGGGCCTGTAGCCAACCGATCGTGCGGTCGGCTGCATCGAGCGCGAGGCCCTGATGACAGAAGCAAGGTTGACCTGGAACAGTTCGAGGACTGACTTCCGGAATGACTGATGCGTCTCAAGCTATCCTGGTGGAGCAGTTGATTGAGGGCGTCAGACGCAGGCGCGGAGCGCAGCTATTCTGCGCTTTCGTCGCCTTCCTGGCAGTGGTGGACTACCTCTGGACGTTCCGCGACCTTGCCCTGGGCGGGATATCGGAAGGCCGTGCCGTGCTCGCCCTTGCCGTGCTGGCCGGGACGGCAGTCCTGGTGCACGATAGGTGGACGGACGTTCGGAAGGTCCCGCTCGAGCCATCGAGGTGGGGCCTGGTTTTCATCGCGGCCTCGCTGCTGTTGCTCTTCGTCGGGACGCGGGCCGGGGTGGTCTTCGTCCAGGGAATGACGAGCGTGTTTCTGCGAGGTCTCTCGCTTGTCACCTTCCTGTGCGGCGCCGCGATCCTCCTGCTCGGCTGGAAGGCCATGCGCTACCTGTGGATGCCGGCCCTCCTGCTCGTCTTCGTCTACCCGGAGAACGCGCTGACGGCGTACTGGGTCCCCCTGCGCCTACAGACCGTAGCCGCCGTCCTCAGCACGAAAGTGGTCGCGATGCTCGGGATCCCCGTCGTGCGTCAAGGACACGTTTTGGAAACGGCAGCCATGACCGCCAACGTGGAAGAGGCGTGCAGCGGCATTCGCTCCCTGCAAACCGTCGTGCCGGCCGCCATCTTCATCAGCGCATACGGGCTCGGCAGGCCCGCACTCAAGGCAGCGCTTATCGCCCTATCCATCCCGGTTGTCCTGTTGGCGAACATCGTCCGGATCGTCGTGACCGTGCTGATCGCGACCCATGTGAGCGTGCAGGCGGCCCAGGGCTTCTTTCACTACTTCGCCGGCCTGGGCATGTTCATGTTCTGCCTGGTGATCCTTCTCGTCATCTGGCAGGGCCTGCAGCATGCCGATCGGGCCAGACGTGAAGGGCCAGCAGCGGGGAAGAACGACGCGCCCGCTCGTCCAGGCCGCAGGAGGTGGCCGGGCAGCAGCCGCATCACGGTGTCCGCGCGAGCAGGCATCGCAATGGCCTGTTTCCTGGGCCTGGGGGTCGTGTACCAGGGGCTCGAGCTGTGGCACGTGCGTGCGGTCGAACAGCGCCAGAAGGCCTCGCCGCTGGCCTTGATGCCACGGACGCTTGGCAAGTGGACGTCGCAGGACCTGCCGGACCCCCTGGGATTGGACCGCCAAAGGCATGTCAGTGACGCCCTGTTTCGGGCCTACCGCGCGCCGGGTGAGCCCGAGATCCATGTTACGCTGCTGTACTGGCGCACGGGCGAGGGGACAGTCCTGGGCCGGCGTGCGCACCTGCCAGAAGGCTGCTACCCGTACCATGGCATGGCTGAGTTATGGAGCGAGACTCGGGAGCTGGCGACCGCTTCTGCGTTGCTGCCGGCGGCCGAGGTGAGAACCAGCGCCTTCATTGCCCGTGGCGGGAACGTCATCGTGACGAGCTGGCAGCAGGCTGGGTTGAGCACTGAGCCGCTCGAGAGGAAGGCATACTCAGGGAAGGTAGGTCAACTGATCTACGGCTTGCGTGAGATACTCAGAATGGGCAGCGACTACCCCGCGGAGATCGCGCTTCAGCTCTCGACCACAGGGGGAGGCCCGGAGGACAGGGTCAAGTCAGCGCAAGCTCGCCTGGCCTCCCTCATCATCGGCCAGGCCGTTGACTTGGTGCTCGCAGCCCCTTCCGAACCTGGCCCAGCAGCTAAGGCTGCACAGCCCTCTGCAGTCCCGGGCCTGTAATGAGGGCCGTCTTCGTGATATGGAACCAGTCCGACTCGGGCTGGCCTCGCCTACGTAAGCTTTGCAGCCTTCACCTGCTGCGCGATCCACGGATAGGTCTTTGCGAGGCCGTCGAGGAGCGAAGTCGAAGGCGCCCAGCCCAGCACTTCCCTGATGAGCGTGTTATCAGAGTTTCGGCCGCGCACTCCCTGCGGCTTGTCGGTCAGGTGAACCTTCTTTAGCCGCTTGCCGGCCACGTCCATCACGATGTCGGCAAGCTCGTCGATCGTCACCAATTCCTGCGACCCGATGTTCAGCGGCCGGTCGAAGTCCGAATGCATGAGCCGGTAGATCCCTTCCAAGCAGTCTTCGATGTGGCAGAACGACCGCGTCTGCCTGCCGTCCCCCCATATCTCGATGGTCCCGCCGTCGGGCGTCTCGGCCACCTTGCGGCAGAGCGCAGCCGGGGCTTTCTCCCTTCCCCCGCGCCAGGTACCGTAGGGCCCGTAAATGTTGTGGAAACGGGCCACGCGCGTCGTCATCCCGTGTTCGCGCGCGTACCACTCGCAGACGCGTTCGCTGAACAGCTTCTCCCAGCCGTACTCGTTGTCCGGGTCAGCCGGGTAGGCCTCGTCCTCGCGCAGGGCCGTGACATCCGGGTCCTCCTGCTTGTAGGTCGGGTAAATGCAGGCCGAGGACGAGTAGAAGTAGCGCTTTGCGCCGTTGCAGCGGGCCGCTTCGATCATGTGCGTGTTGATCAGCACGTTGTCGTGCAGCACGGGTGCCCGAACGGTCTCGATGAATCCGATGCCCCCCATGTTTGCCGCGAGGGAGTAGACCTCGTCCACTCCGCGCGTCACCTCGAGGCAATCCTCCCAACGCCGCAGGTCGCGGATGAGGAACTCGTCCGCCTCGGGCTCCATGAACTCGCACTTCTTCAAGTCGACCGCGCGCACTCGGTACCCCTTGGCCGCAAGGTAGTTCACCAGATGGCTTCCGATGAAGCCCCCAGCCCCCGTCACCAGCGCGCGTTTCCCCTCAGCCATCGCTCTCACTCCCTCCCGCCGACATGCGCCCTGCACTTTCGAACTGCATCACGGGGTCAGCTCCACCGACCCCCCGCCCTGCACGCTCAATCATAGAGCGGGGTACCAGTGAGCAGCACCGCCCTGGGATGCCGAATAGTAACCCCGGACAAACTGCGGCAACTTCCTGAGGTTCTTCAGCAGAATCGTGACAGCGCGGGGTCTGAGACCATTGACCTTCCGCGCGAGATAGTCCTCCGCGCTTTTCCTCGGCATGTTGCGCCACCGCCCATTGCTCTGGCCCCCCGTCCTCATCTTCACGAGCACCTCGGGGACATAGGCCGTGGACACCCGGTGCTTTTCCAGGAAGCGGAGCATGAGTTCGTAGTCGGCGGCGATGCGGAAGTCCGTGTTGAAAAGGCCGCTGCGCTCGTATACGTGGCGCCGGACGAAGAAGGTGGGATGGGGTGGCATCCAGCCGAGCCTGAAGCTCCAGCGGCGTACCGTCCCAGAGCGCCAGTACCGCACGACACGACTCGTGTCCCCCGGCTGAACGTACAAGAGGTCGCCGTAGCAGGTGGCAGCCCCCGTCTCCGAAAGCTTCTGCGCCACCAGGCTAAGCACTTCCGGGCTGGCGTACATGTCGTCGGCGTTGAGAATCCCGACCACCTCGCCCGTCGCCAGGCGCAGGCCCTTGTTAACCGCGAAAAAGAGCCCTTGGTCGGGTTCGCTGACCACCTTGGCGAGACAATCGGCATACTGCTCGATGACGTCCAACGTGCCATCAGTTGAGCCGCCGTCGATAATGATGTGCTCGACATCCTTGAGGGTCTGGCTGCGAACTGACTCGATGCAGTCGGCGATTGTGTCAGCGCGGTTCAGCACCGCCGTGATAATGGAGAACTTCATGGCTCTAGCCTTCCCTGATCTGTGCCGTGAAGAGGCAGTCCGTTCGGTTCGTGTAGCGCTGGTAGCTAACCCTGGGCGGGCGCATGGGGATGGTTCAGTGGGAGCACCGCTTTCGCCCCACCGCCCACGACAGGGCCGTCAGACAGCGCCTATACCGGCAATCGCTTCGGAAACGAGTGGCGCAGATATGGCGCTGAAAACGTGCCAACGACCCTCTGCGCTTCAGACTCGCGCTGGCCGTGGCCGAAGCGCACCAAGTCGCGCAAGGCCATCAGCGGCTGCCGCATGGATCCGTCCGTGCCACCGCCTGCCCATCCGCCTATAATCAGTGGCATGGTCACCTTCACTGGACTCAATAGTAGTTGGCCGTTGGCAGGCGGACTCGTCTAAAGAGGCTGTTTGAGCAGCACGTCTCTCATCAGCGGCTCAGACGCTCACCGGAACTCGCATATGGTCAGCGACGGAGGCAATGATGTCGTCCAGTGTCCGGCTCGGCTGGAAGCCGATGAGTTTCCTGGCCAAGGCGATGTCAGGGACACGCCTGCGCATGTCTTCGAATCCCTCGAGGTAGGCCTCTTCGTAAGAGATATGCACGATCGGAGACCCTGAGTTGAGCACCTCTCTTACTCGTGCTGCAAGGTGGTTAATCGACACTTCTTCGGGGTTGCCGAGGTTCACGACCTTGCCGGCCGCCGAGTCACAGCACGCCAACGCTGCGAGCGCCGGCACAATATCAGCCACGTGAGCGAAACACCTAGTCTGGTTCCCGTCGCCGTAAACGGTTATAGGCTCGTTCGCTAGCGCTTGCACCACGAAACGCGGAACGACCATCCCGTACTGCCCTGTCTGCCGAGGCCCGACTGTGTTGAAGAGGCGCACGCAGATCACCGGCAGCCTCGTTTCGTACCAGTGGGCCAACGCAAGGAACTCGTCCACCGCTTTGGCGGCCGCGTAGGCCCACCGTCTAGTTGTAGTCGGTCCTTGGACCGTGTCATCCTGCTCCGAGAAAGGCACCTTGCTACCCTTGCCGTATACTTCGGAAGTGGACGTTATGAGGACCTTTCTCCGGTATCGTCTTGCCAGCGATAACACGACCTCAGTTCCTCCCACGATAGTCTCGATTGTCCGGACCGGTTGGTCGATGATGAGGCGGACGCCGACTGCTGAGGCCAGATGGAACACAACCTCAGCTGTCTTAACCAGATCCTCCATGAGGTGCTCGTTCAGCACGGTGTCGATGAGCAGCCGGAAATCTTCCCGACCTTCCAGGTGCTCCACGTTCGAGTAGTTGCCAGTGGACAGGTCATCAATCGTGTCGACTTGCCACCCGGCGTCGAGCAAATGCTCGCACAGATGCGATCCGATGAATCCAGCTCCGCCTGTGACTAATGCTTTCATTGTATTGCAGCTCCTTTGCTACGCAATCGCTCTGCTGAAAACGTCCTTTGCCGTTAGTCACGGGATCATGAGGTCGCGGGTCAGCACGCGCAGGAGGCAGTCGCGGGCCTGAGACTGGTCGTTACGGGCTCGCACGGCCCGCCCGAGGAAACGAGATATCTTGGCCTGCCGTGCCACGGCCCCGCGGACAAGGCGCCTTTCCAGTCGCCGGAGTGGAGTGTGCGTCTGCTGGACTGGCCGGTAGCCTAGTCAGCACGTGCGGTCTTGGCGGGGCTATGCGTCAGCTACATCTCATGGACTGAGCCCCGCAAAAGGATCCGGAAATCCACTAGGGCCACTCCTGACCGGGCCAATGTGCGGCCGTCGTCTTCCAACAGAGGAACTGTCTCTGCAAGTTGCCACTCCTCTTGCTGGCCGGGATGAACACCCACCTCGGTCACTCCAGCCGGCAGGTTCTGTATGACTCGATGCCACCAGTCCTTATCGCTAGGCTTGAGCGACCCTGTTGCCATAAGGAAGTGATCGGTAGCTATGCTGAAGGTCCGGATGCGCGCCAAGGCTAACGAGTTGAGCACACGCGAGACGACACGGCAACCGCGGTAGAAAATGTCTTGCGGGCGTCTGAGGATGCGCAGCCCATGTCGCGACATGACCCGCTGCAGAGCTGCCGAGACCTGACGCGCCTTATGGATGTGCCCATGGCTGTCAATATGCGTGAGCTGCACCCCCAAGCTCTTGAGTCTGGCGATCTGGGCATCTGCCTCCCGCTCGATCTCATCTCTGGCCAGAAGCCCAAGGAACGCGCGGCCCAAGAATACCCGCGTTTTCCACAACCGGCCGTCCTGATCCACCAGAGAAGGGATAGAACGTGGTTCGCTCACTGGCACCTCGTCTGTCAGACAAAGGTGGACACCGTAGCTGTGATCATCATCGAGTCGGGCGTATTCGGCTGCTTGGCGGCAGAACGGCATGTTTGCCATAATGGTGGCGCTGGACACGAGGCCCCTCTCAAGACATTCAACCGTGGCCGCCACGGTGTCCGCCGAAAAGCCGAAATCGTCCGCATTAACTATGACCAGCCGTTTCTTTCTCAGCAACGTCCACTCTCCTTGTTTCGTGTCGAACGGCAGTCCCGCCTTGCGTCTTTGAGCTCCCTGACCTTGAGGCAGATCATGTACTCGTAGATGGCCTGCAGTGAGCAGTAAGTGAGGCCGGGCATGCCATCGAGGAATCCCATCCGCAGGATGTACATGTAAGCGAACTTCAGCCAGGGGCGGAACGGCAATCGGAAGGACAACTCCTTCAGCGCGCGCCGCCTTCTGTGGCCATCGAGGCTCACCAGCCCCCGCCAGTCAACGCCACCGGCCTCCCTGGCGTCCAGGCACGCCCGAGCTTCCTGCGAGGAGTAGCGGTTGTGCCTGTCAAGCCAGTCTGTCAGCCCCTTGCTGAAGTTGTAGTGCAGAAACGGCTGCTGCAAGCGCAAGACCTGGCCGTCGGCCTCATAGCCCTCTCCGTGGCCACGCTCTATGTAGCGAACCCGTCCCCGGCGAACCAAGCGCAGAATCCAGACTGGGTAAGTGCTGCTGTGCTTGAGCCATCGGCCGTTCAGCATTGTCTTATACGAGAGAAGGAAGCCAGCCACATCGGTTGACGCCGACGCGGTGGCGATCCGGATCTCGTCGGCGAGTTCGGGCGTCACGACCTCATCGGCGTCCAGGTACAGGACCCAGCCGTCTTGAAGCCCACCGTTGTCCATGGCCCAGTTCCGCTGGTGGGCGAAGCTCTCAAACCGGTGCTTGCATACACGCGCGCCCGACCTCTCCGCCGCCACCCAGGTTTCGTCAGTGCTGTAGTCATCAACGACGGTGACGTCGGAGCTGATCGCGGCCAAGGCCGCCAGGCAACGGGGCAGGTTCGCGGCCTCGTTTCTGGCCAACACGACCACCGAAAAGGTCGTCTCATGTGCGGCCTGCACAGTCCCCGCGTCGAGTTGTCTCGCCGGTTCTTCCCTGGGCAGCACCCTCCGCCCCTGTTCAGGCTCAGCTGTCAATCCGCCGGTCTCCAACCGGCCGCGGCCGGCGTTCCACAACACATCCTCGATGCTGGTAGGCCGAAGCCGTTCACCCGTCCTCACGGATCACACGCTCTTTCACAACACGTGCCAAGTTCCCTGCCACGACGGTCCACGGCGCCACGTCCCTGGTCACGACGGCGCAGGGGGCAGTAACCCCTGAGATTCCGTGCTCCTCGTCGGCACTCCCATTGTCAACTACGACGACGTCTTCACGCCAGGCCAGTGATCTCAGACGGCCGCCCCCAGGTTCGGTTTCTCATTCAGCGCAAGTACGAGTACTGAGAAGGCCATTCGGTCACCCGCGGGCCACCGCAATCATGGACTTAGCACGCGGCCAGACGCGCCCGACCCGAGAGATAGCCCCCTTTGCGGTCCTCCAACCGGTAAAGCCGTTCGGCGCTCTCGGTCTGCTTGGTCATCAGGGTCTCTCCGTCAGCACTTCGCTGTAGATCATGCTCATCCGCCCGGCCACCCGCCTCCAGCGATAATGCTCAGATGCCCATCTACGCCCGGCCTGTCCCATTTGCCGCCGCTTCGCCGGCGATACGGACCGGATCTTGCTGATGCTTTCGGCTATGGCGACCTCGTCGGTGCGCGTTACCCAGCCGGCGCCGGCCGCGGCAACATCTGATGAGGTATTAACCCCCGCGCCGACGAGAACTGGCACGGCGCAGGCCATGGCTTCTGCCGCTGCAAGCCCGAAGTTCTCCTTGTGGCTGCACAGTGTAACCAAGTCGGCGGCACGGTATGCGGCCACCCGTTCGTCTCCGTATACTGGATCGTCGAAGCGCAAGCCGTCCTCCACTCCGATCTTGGCAGCCAGTGCCTGCAAAGCCCTGAGTCGAGCTGGCGAGCCGGGCCCAACAACCCACAGGATGTCGCCGCTTTCCCGACCAACGGCCCACGCTCGCAGCAAGATGTCGACCGCCTTGACCGGATCGACTCTTCCGATCTGGGCGATGACGAAAGCGTCTTGAGGCAGGTCAAACCGCCGCCGCGCGTCTTGCTGCGATAGCTCCGTCTGAAGAAACACCTCTTCCACGCCTAGAGGAACCACCACTGGCCGGATCGACAGGCCAAGCGAATCGGCAAGCCGCGCTTCGGTCTCGCTGGTGAAGTGGACCGCGGCCGCTTTCTCAAGCCGAGAACGCTCAATCAAGCGGAAATAGACTCCCCGGGCGGTGGCCTTCGTCCTCAACAGCCACGGGTCGAGGCCGCCGTGGACACTGAGGACGTACGGCTTCCCCAGATTGCGGCACACCTGCGCGGCATCGCGCACGCACCAGTTCCACATCGAATGAATGTGAGCAATGTCAAACGTCGATATATCCCGCGCGAGGGCCTTTGCCAATCTCGGGCTGCTCTCAAAACGCCGACTTATAGGATTCCTGGAAAGAGGATACTGTAGTACCTGCAGCCCTTCTCTATCCACCGGCTCGTCGAACACGGGGGGGCTTTCTTCGCCGTCATCAATCGCCCAGCCAGTGTATACCCGCACGTAGTCCGTCTCCGCCTGCGCCAGCGCCAGGCCGCGGAGCGCGGTGGAGACCCCCCCGTTCGAACGGGCCATAGAGGGCGTGACGTGGACAATGCGCATCAGGCGGTCCCCCCGACCACGCGGTGGAGAAAGCCGGCAACGCGCGCAGCGTCCGCGTCGGCATCGTAGTTCTCCAGCACGCTGGCGCGGGACGCCGCCGAGTACTCCGCCCAGCGTTCCTTCTCGTCAACCACCTTGCGCATCAGACCCCGGAGGGCCTGCACGTCATCGACTGGGAATATCCAGCCGTTCTTTCCCGGCTCGACGTACTGGAGAGCCGACATGACTTTGTCGCTGGCGATGACCGGCAAGCCGGCGGCCAGCGCCTCCATGATCACCATGCCGAAGCCATCCTCGCGGGATGCCAGGACCAGGCAGTCCATGCGAGCCAACACTCGCGGGACCAGGTCGTAAGCTACGTCGCCGTGGAAGCGCACGGAAGCGAGGCCGAGTTCGCGCGCACGGGCCTCGAGCGCTGCCCTGTTGGGACCATCACCCACGATATGGAGTTCGGCCTCCTCATGTAGATCGGCGAACGCCTCGATGACGACCCCATTTGCCTTGCGTTCGATGAGCTCGCCCAGGGTGACGAACCTGATAACGTCCGGAGGGCTCTCGCGCAGTGGAAGCGCCAGGAACGCGCTGAGATCGCGATGATAGGGCGCCCATGTTGTCGGACCTTGGTATCCGTAGTCACGGCGGTAAACGTCAACCACCTTCTCCGTGATGCCGATTAGACCGGCGACGGACGCTAGTATTCGGCGAAGGAAGTATGGTCTCACCAATCGCACGAGCCACTGGCTCACGGGCGAAGGGGCTTCGTTGAAAAATGCAACCGGGATTCCCCTGCGCGAAAGGCCCCCGAGCAGGATGTGTGTCACCGGGTCGAAGTAAGATGTCGCTAACACCGCCACCTCGGGTATGTCCCCACGCGCCGCTCCGCAGGCACGCCGGCTCCGACGCCACAGCGACGGTCTTTCCTTATCACCAACCAGGAAGTTGTGCGGCGCCTGTCCCGGCGTCGACGGCCATCGGCGTCTGGCGAAGCCTTTCTGGATGTAGGTCACCCTTAAGTCCAGGTCTTCCCGACGCCCCAGCGCGTCCAGCATTCCCACCATATGCGGACTAGGTGCCGGCATGTAGACGTGGACCCGCGGACCGGATTCCACAGCAGTACCTCCAATCGGCGGGATGCGCATGAGCGGCGCCGTACGCGAGCCACAGCGCCATGCTTTCCATGCAGCCCAGGGAGAACCACAGCAAGGCGTGGGCGAGGGCACCGGGGGCAATGATCCACGGTTCGCCGACGGCGTTGAGAGAGAGCGCCGCGAACAGGGAAGCCGCCTTCATCGCCGTGGGCCAGTCGGGTGGCCTCGGATGGAGCACGCACAACCGGTACGTCCTGCCCCACGCGACGACATACAGCACGGCAAGACAGAAAGCGCCGATCAGGCCGACGGACTCGAGGAACCCCGCGTAGCCAGCACCGTCACGTACCATGCCAATAGCGCTCGGCCCCGGACGCCAAGTCAGTTCCAGCCCCGAGACGCCGTAGCCATGCCCGAACCACGGCCGCCGCTGCCAGGATCGAAGGCAGGCAGACCATATCTCCATACGAGATGCCAGCATGCCACCCCGCACGATCTGTTCTCCGAAGTACTCGCTAACCTTTGCGGGTAGGCCGACGCTCAGGGCCAGTACCACGAGCAGGAACAGAGAAACGAAGAGGGAGAGAACCCGACGACCCCGCCTCGACCATCCCCAGACCGCACACGCACCCAACGCCCCGGCCAGTGAACTGCGAGAAGCGGTAGACACCAGTGCGCCCGCGCTGATTATCAGGGCTGCGCCGCAGGCGACACGGTAGAGGAGCTTGGAACCCCCTTCGGTCAGGTCCCACAGCATCCAGACCACAACGGCCATGGCAATCAACCCCACGGAATTGGGGTTGGAGATTCCACTCAGGCGGCCCCCCCGGAAATCCTGCATGGCTACGGCCAGGAGCACAGCGGCGAACAATACCCACTGGAGGTAGAAGATGACGCGGCCCCAGTCGGCACGGCGCATCAAGCGCGGTGCGAGGAAGACGAAGAGGTAGACCTGGAGCAGGAAGGCCGCGAGCTTGAGGATCCCCAGAATGAGCTGCCCGCCGGCAACGGAAGAGAGGCCGTAGGATGCCGCCAATAACAGGGCTGCCCATCGAAGCGATGCCTTGGCGGGCGGTGTCGAGGGCCGTGCATCGCGTGCCATCGCGGTCCCGATGCCGCAGGCCAGAGCCAGCAGCACCCAACGGAGTGAAGGCGCTAAGGAACTCGGGAAGGGACTGTAGAGTTGGCAGAACAGGAAAGAGATCATCATCGCCAATAGCAGGATCCAGAGTCTCATCCGACCTCGACCTCCTTGCTCCCGCCAACGACCGTCTCATAGATATGCATCAAGCGACAGGCTTGGTCACGCATGCTAAAGTGGTTCTCGATCAGCCATTGACCGTTCCTTCTAAGGCTGTCGCGCGCATTCTCATCCGAAAGCAGATCCACGACCGCGCTTGCGAGATCCGAAGCTGACCGCGTCTCTAGGAGCAGCGCGGGTGTCCGGGCGCCGGCCAGCATTAGCGCCTCGCGAACCCCGCCCTCAGGGATGAAGCCAGCCACCGGCGTTCCCATCGCGAAGGCTTCCAAGAGCGTGGTCGGCATCTCTTCGTGCTTGGAGGTCAGCAGGAGAATATCCATGCCAGAGATGACCCACGGAGCGTCGGATCGAAAGCCGAGCCATTGAAGCCGATCCTCGAGCCCCAGATCGCGGGCCATGTTCTCCAACTGAGAGCGCAACGGTCCATCCCCGATAGCCACAAAACTCGCATCACGTCTCATGTCAGCGATCCTGGCACACGTTCGCAGAAAAAGAGGCCAATCTTTCTGATCCGCCATCCTCCCCACCATTCCCAGCACCGGCTGTTCATCGTTCAGCCCCAGCTCCCGCCTGACCCCTTCTCTGTTTGGGGCTGGCAGATGAGTAAGGTCCACCGCGTTGTAGATGACCTCGCTCTTCCAGTCCGGCAGTCCGGCGCACCGCAACGTGGCGTTCCGAGTGAAATCTGACACGCCGATCAGACGGTTTACACGCGGCGCGGCCAATCGCCAGAGCACGCGCGATTTTAGCGGCGCCGGATTGAAGATGGCGCAATGCTCGGTCTGAACCAGCGGCAGCCGCGGCCGCAGGTACAGTGCAATCAACGGCGCTAGGCGCATTTCATGGGCATGAACGAGATGCGGCCGAAAGGCGGCCATCGCCTTCAGCAGTCGCTGGACCACTCGCGGCTTATGACCATGATTCGCGTTCATGATGAAGACGGGGACTCGATCAGCGGTCAACTCCCGTGAGAGGGCGCCGTCCTGCATCAGTATGCACACGCCCGGCCAAACCCGTCGCGGGTCGAGGTTGCGAATCAGGTTCTGGACGTGGCGTTCGATACCGCCGTAACCACCGGTGCCCATGAGGTAAAGAACCCTCAGCGGCCCTCGCCGTCGCCCGATGGTCACGTCATCTCTCCTTGAGCAGCCGCATCAGCCGCTCGTTCAATCTGTCAGCAAGCCGATTCCAATCCAGAGACTGAGCCCGCTGTCGGCCTTCGCGTCCCATAGATTCGCACAACGCCGGGTTCAACAACAGGTGCTTTAGGACGTCCGCCAACGCCACCTCATCGTTCGGCGGAAACAGTAGGCCCGCGCGTTCATCGGCCAGGTACGCCCGTGCGCCTGGCATGTCCGCTGCAACGATGGGCCGTCCCAACGCGAAGGCCTCACCCACCTTCAGCGGATAACTCCAGTGGAAGCGCGGCAGATCACGATAGCAATACCCCAGGACGGTACATTCGGCCGCGAGTCGCATGGCGTCGTGGAACGGTACCCAGTCCGTCACCTCGACGGCGTCCTGCAGGTCCAGCTCGCACAGCAACCGCGCCAACTCCGGCCGGAAAGCCTCCGTCACCTCTCCGACCAGGCGAAGGCGCAGGTCCGGGGCCTCCTTGCGAGCCCGGGCGACGGCCCGCAGCAGAATGTCGCTCCCCTTCGGGAAATCGACGTTCGCCACGGCGCCGACCAAGCCCCTTCTGGGTAGGACACCTTTGGCCGCGCGCTGGATCCTGTCATTGGCCGCGCCATTGGGCAGCGCGAAGATCTTGCTGGCAGGAAGCCCCAGAGGCCGCATCACCGGTGGAAGGATGTGCAGGACCAGCAGATCCGCCGAACGCAGCAAAGCGCCGTCCATCGCCCAACGCAGCCACAGCCCCAACCGCCCAACGCAATCCAAGCGCTCCGCGTGGCGACCGTACGGGTGATCCCAGCCGTTCGCCACCCATGGAATCCCCAGCCGCCGGCGGGTCATCCATCCCGCCAGGACCGGCATGATGTCCGTAGATGTATACACGCAGGACAGTCCGACACGGCGATGAATCTCGCCGGCAGATTCGACAGTCCGCGCGAGAAAAGCTGTCTCTCGCCGTCCTGGAAACCCAGCCGGCGTGGCGGGAAGGTCGTGACGTGTCACGACCGACTCGATCTCTCCCGGCAGGTCCGCGTCCTTCGGCAACAACATGTGGACATCGAAGCCACGCGCCAGACCGAGAGGACGCTGGTAGGCGTTCGCACTGGGCGATTCCGTGATGGAACGCGGCCAGACGTATAGGATCGACGGTGCCTTTGTGGACCGCATCAGAGGGCTCGTACGTGCGCTCCGCGGGCATCGTGTCTCTCTGCGATTGCCATCCATGCGGCTTGACCAAACAACCGGAAACACAAGTCCCAGGAGAACCGACCAACACAACGACGGACATGCGTGCCAAGAGTCACCCGCCCCGCTGCCCGGGGGTCCACAATCCCACCGGTCCAACGCCAGCCGATGATCCTCCAGCCTTGCCCTTCGAGCAGTTCATGTGCCTTGGATCGATGGAAGAAGTGAAGGTGACCGTACACGTCCGTGTAGAAACTGAGGCCTGGCCTGAGCCGCTGGAGAAGGTTGTCCTCAAGCGGGAGCTGCACAGCGATGCGGGCGGTATACTTGCGGGCAGCGGAGAGAGCTTCGCCAGGCCTATCCAGGTGCTCAAGCACATCGATGAAGAGTGCCAAGTCGAAGTCAATGTCGTCGGGTCGGTCCCCGACTTCGAACCTGACACCGAGCCATTTGGCCCGCGCCATGTTGATTGCTTGCGGCGAAACATCGATTCCCGTCAAGTCCGTTGCGATTCCACGGCCTTCCAACAGCTTCGCGAAGTGAACGCCAACGCCACCGGCCCCACACCCGAAATCCAGGAGCTTGATATGCGGCCGGACGAGGCTAGGGAGCAGCACTTGCTCAGCCAATTCGAACAGCCACCGGGCTTTGAGAGGGCTATCTTCGGCGTGCCAATCCGGATGTCTCGAGGCATACGAACCGTCTTCGTACCTGGAAGCCATCCCCCACTGGCACCTTTCTTGCTAGACACCAAGCCACTGAAGCTGTCGCTTCAACCACCGCTTGAGCCAAAACGGCGTCAGATCAACAAACGCATCTCTCCGGAGACGACGAGGGAAACGATACCGGTCCAGCGGACACGTTGGCTCGACGTGCTGGTAGTCCGCGTCCTCAGCCGCCTCCCTAAAGACCTGATTGTAGCCCGCGCCGAGTTGCTTCAGGCTGAACGCCGAGCGCGCACGGCGGGCCGCGGCAGCCGACATGCGATCCAAGAGCTCCCGGTCCCTATCCAATTGCGCCAAGCGGTCGGCAAAAGCGTCCAGATCATAGCGTCCCACCAGAAAGCCCTCCCGGCCGTCAGTCATAATCCAGTCGGTGACACCTGGCAGCAGTGACACCACCGGCGCAAGTCCGGCCGACAGCCCGTCCAGCAAGCTGAGGCCGAAGCCCTCGTAGTTCGACGGCATCAGCAGGACATCGTAGTCGCTCAGCCTTTGACGGACTTCCTCCGGCGTCAGGACACCACGATATTGCACGACGTCCTCTACATCACAATGCTTAAGCAATCTACGGAAAACAGGCTCATAGCCCAGGTGGAAGTAGCCGTATATGTCCAGCCTGAACGCGGTACCCCGCCGCCGGAGCCTGTCGGCGATAGCCGGAATCTTCCCCACGCCCTTGGTGTAGTTCTCCACGCGGCCGATGAAGACGATCCGGAGCGGACCATCACTATTCGGAGAACGAAGCCTATACTCATGAGCAGCAACGGCGTTCGGAATCAGCCGGATCTTGCGGTGATGCTCCCTGGGCAGCCACTTCCGCAATCCCTTCTCCACCTTCGGACTGATCGCGACGAATCGGCTCACACGGTCCGGCCAGGCCGTGGCAAACTTGAACGTAGTGTAGGTGATGGAGTGACACGAGACGACCACCCGGATGTCCTCCCGCAGGTAGGGGACTACGGCACCCCATGCGCGGCCGCCCATGTGCGTGAACACCCGGGCGTCTTCATGCGCGTTCACTGCCTCGACCATTGCGGGAATGCGCTCCTCGAGGACCTCACTATCGAACTGCACGATTTCGGGCTCCAGATCCCAAAAATCCCGCAGGGCGATGTTGTCGGTTGCCAGGACCGGGTGGACGAACACGCCCTCTTCCCGGCAGGCCCGTGTGCGGTACACCGCGTTGTTGCCCGGTCCGTCGCACAGCACCTCATTCAGACCGAAGATCACCTTCATAGTGCGTGGCGATGAGCCGCCCTCGGGGCCTACCTGCGCATTCATGCATTGCTCGCCGGCAATGGACCTAAGTAATCCCTGGACAGGACGCATGGGCCACGCTCCTGGAGACCCTCGGCAGCCGGTCGGGCTAACCCGGCTCGTACTCCTCGCTCATCCACCGGCCGTGGCAGGTCTCCCGCCAGAGCTTCCTGGCTTCCTCAGTACCCACGCTCATTGGCGCCCTCCGCGTCGGTCTTAGCCAGCCGGAAGAAGCGATGGTACGGCATCTCCCACGGACGGAAGGTCCGTTCGACATTGAAGCCCGCCGCACTGATGCGGTGCAGGATACTCTTCAGGGGATGGCCGTTCGTGTTGATCTCCCAGTAGTGCTCGCCGTTGAAACGGTGATCCCGGGGTCTCCAGAAAGGCCATTCCACCAGGAACTGCCGCCGTCCAAGGCCCGGTATGCGGATCCGCAGGCACGTCCTCGCGTCCGGAAGGCTTATGAGCGCCGCGCGCCGACAGACCCTATGTACCTCAGACAGGGCTTTCGGGACCTCTTCGTAGGGGATATGCTCAAGCACTTCAAAGGCGGCCACGACGTCGAAAGAGCCGTCATCGAACGACATATCGGTGACAGAAGCAACCACGTCCGGCTGAAGGGACGCGTCGAAGTCCAGCGTGGTGACGTCGAGGCCGGCTTTCCCAAGCATGTACGACAGCAACCCGTTCCCGATGCCGATCTCCAGCACGTTCCTCGGTTCCAGCCGCATTATCTCTGACAGCTGATAAGCGTAAGAGGCAAAGCGGTCTGGCCTGATGTAACCCAGCCCGAAGTAGATGCTTCTGTCCACCTGTGGCGGCGTTTCGTGCCCTTGTGATGTCCTACAGCCCACAGCTCTTCTGCCATCGGCCAAAAGTCAGAAGGAGAAAGAGCGTGCTCCAATGGTCACAGTCCCCGCTCAAGTGTTCGCAGAACATTTCTCGGATTCTCTCCAAAGCAAACACTTCGGGGCTAAGGCACGCCGGATCCTCAATAGTATCACCGATCAACGTTCTCAGTTTCTCGTTGCAGCGGATGAGGTTTGAGTAATTGGGCCATGATCCCTGAGTACAGGTGGAATCAGGCAATGCGTCCGACCTCGAGAGATGGGCTTTGTCTGCCAGGCGTGTTAGGCCCCGGAATGCCGCTGCAAGCCCCCTCGGCGTAGACCAAGGCAATCCGGTATTCGCATCGGGCACGGCGGCGATGCGGGGGTCCAACTTCGCCATGGCCTTCATCCAGACTTCGCTGCCACACCTTACCCTCACGGGCATCCTGAGATGAAGGTCCAACAGGTCGTTGTCATGCATGAGGGGTGCTCTCTCATCCGCGAAGGAGCGAATGGACATCTGAAACAGATAGGAGGGGTACCTTGAGCCGTAGTAGATGTCAGGCCATGTGAATCTATCATAGACATCCGTCGCACGCGTGCCTGTCTCCGCCAGCATGGTACTCACAGAGTGTCTGAGTGTCTGGTCGAATTCGGAGGCGTACCGTGCAGCGAAAAGCTGCTGGGGGGCCTCCTTGTACATGGAGTACTTGAGTTTTCGAATCATCGCGTCCGCCAAGGTGTCGTTTGACAGCTCTAAGAGCGGGTCCGCCGCGATGGCGCGTCTGAGTCTCCCCCGTTTCCTGCGAGGGAGTGTAGTGCCCCGGAACAGCAGTTCCGGCGCAAATCCGTGCAGGACAACGTCACACGCATTCCTGATTTCCTTGCTGAACCCAATAGTGTGAGCGTGGGCAAAGGCATACATACCGCCGCCGATGGCCACCGCGGAGTCGACGAGGTCCGCATAATGGTCCGGAGGACGTGTGAGCACAACGTGTCGACATCCTTTGGCTCTGGCAAGCCTCCTGGCCGTTCGGACTTCCCTGTTCTCAACGTCACAGAACGTGATAGCAGTGAGATCCTTGTCGGCCGCTGCGAGTATCATTCGGGAGTCCAGCCCGCCGCTCAGAAGGACGCCGTACCGCAAGTCTCGCTTCATACTCCTGTCTACTGACGCCTTCACGGCCTCCGCCAGGGCATCAGCGAAATAGGCTTTCGGACGGTCCTCTGGGCTGTAACGCATCTCCCAGTATCGTGCTTGGGTAACATGGCCGCGCCTATAGCGCAGTATCGTGGCGGGCTCAAGCAGGCGAACGCCGCAGTAGAATGTTTTTGCTCCCAGTACTCGCTGCAGAGCGAAGAACTCAATAACCGCCTCCATGTCAAGTTGCATGTTGTCGTTTGACAGGAGCGCTATCAGGCCGATCTGCGTGCTGAAAAGCAGGCCTTTCGCACTGTTGAGGCGGTAGAACAAGGGATGGGAACCAAAACGGTCCGAGATCAACAGTAGTTCTCCGGATGCCACATCGTAGATGACAATAAGGAAAGAACCATTCAGATCTGCGAAGGCGCGTTCGCCCTTCTCTTCATACAGGTGGAGGCAATACTCCGCGTCGTCGTTCTCAAACCTAAACACATGGCCTCGGCGAATCAAATCGGCCCTCTGACTTGCATAATCAGACACGTGCCCGGACATCACGATGAGCAACGAACGGTCTTCGTTGAAGATAGGTTGCGGGGTACAGCTCGTACCCCCGTTGTGAGTCCTCAGTATGGCAAGCCTCTGATCGCTCCACAGGCTTGCTCCGTCGGCAACGCTCAGGGACAGACGGTTCAGAGCATCGTCGAGGGACTCGGGCGACTGCGCAGATAGGCCATTCATTCGGCCTGTGACGCTAATCATGTCGAACTGAACACCTATGAGAGGGAGCCTGATCGATCCATGGCAGCGTGAAGGCAAGCGAGTCAGGCACACCAAGAGAGTACTTCTCTCGCTCTGTGAACCGAAACTCACTCACTGCATCACGCACCAGCGCACTATTCTCTGCTTCGGCGGTCCTCTGTATGAACACGCCACCCGTAGCTGTCCACTCGCTCTCAGTTCAACATAGGCAAGTCAGTGGCTCTCGACTGTCTCGGGTCGGACATCTGCCCCGCGCGATCGCAGGGCTGCGCAAGCTCGCTTGAACATCAGAAGGAGTCTACGAATGTCCGCCAGGAACGTGGATTCTGAACATAGCGCCGAGGTTCCGAGGCATGTGGCTAGGTACACAATACCCCCGGCCACAACGGCGGCGAATAGAAGTAGTGCCTGGTTGAGAGCTGGACCCGAGTAGTGGCCGAGCAGAAGTCCCGCGTAGGCGAGCCCTGCCGTCATCACAGTGCCGCCGGCCAGAAAGGGGATCACAGCCCTTCCCAGTAGCCGCGCAGGACGGTCCAATACCTTGCCCAAGCAAAGCAGGTAAACGGTGAACATAGCGAGGGCACTGACCAGAACTGCAAAGGCAGCCCCTGGGAGGCCGAACATCAGGATGCCCGGCACCAGACAAGCGACCAGCCCAACCACGCGAGCCGTCTGGGCGTAGAACTCGTAGCGGGGCCGGCCAGAGCCTAGAAAGAAGGGGCTGCCAGTGGAGATGATGCTCTTAACAAGCTGGGCGATCGCGAGTATCTGAATGGGAACAACCGCCGGGAGCCATTTCTCGCCAAGCACCAGCCGCACTCCCGGTCGTGCCAATAGTGCCATACCCAGGCAGGCGGGCACAGAGAAGAAGGCGGTAAGTGCGAGCGCGCGCTCGTATGCTCGCCGAAGGCGTGCGCCCTGGTCTTGCACCTTGGCGTAACCGGCGAGGAGCACACCAGAGACCGCGTATGTAGTCTCCTGGAGGGGCAGCAGCGAGAGCTTGTAGGCCATCGCGTAGAAACCCAGTGCGGCAGTGCCCAGCAGCTTGCCGACCATGAGGTTGTCGAGCTGACTCCCCCCGTAGACCAGCACGGATGTGCCCAGCATCCAGCGGCCGAAACGGAACAGCTCACGGGCCTGGGCGCCGCTGAATCGGAGCCGGGGCCTGTAAGGGTGCAGAACGTACGACAGCCCGCACTGAGCGACGGTTCCGGCCAGGCCGGCCCAGATCAGTGCCCAGACCGACCGAAGCTTGTACGCGAGGACCACACCCACGATCAGGCTTACGACCGCCGTCAACAGGCTGTAGAGGACCTGCTTGTGGAACTGGAGTTCCTTCTGGAAGTAGATGATGCCGATGTTGACGAAGCCGCTCAGCGCGACGGAGGCAGACATAAGGCGGATGAGCGGAACCGCGCGCGGCTCGTTGAAGAACCAGCTGACCAGTGGGGCGCCGGCGAACAGGGCCAGGGCCAGCATCAGGCGCCGGATGACCTGCACAGTCCAGGCTGTATCGAGATAGGCTTGTGCGTTGTCCTTCCGCTGGATGAGGGCCGTGTTAAAGCCGGTCTCGGAGAAGCTCTCGAGGACGGCTATGGCGAGCATGACGATTCCAAAAAGGCCGAAGTCGTCGGGCGAGAGGAGGCGGGCCAGCACCACCAGCCTGGCGAAATCCATTCCCCGCCCTACGAGCTTGCCGGCGAAGACCCACGCGGCGCCCTTGACGACGCGGGACGTGAGGGACGGCTCCGCCCGAGCCGTGCCGGCAGGCTGGCCGGCCTCCAGTCCCTGGTTCACGACTGCACCCATCGGGCAATCATCTCTGTCGCGTGGTTCATGCGGAGCCTGCCTGCACGATGTGGTCGATGTTGAGGGACAGGGCCTTCGTGAGGAGCTGAAGGGACTCCGGGATCTCGGGACGGAGCGGCAGGCCGTTGGTGGCCTTGCGCACCGAAAGCCGGCCCTGGAGCGTCCCGTTCGTGCGCAGGGCAAAGACGGCAGCCCACATGTCGCCTTCGTGCGGACCGTTCGACCCGTTGCGCCACCGGAACCGGCGGCCGTTGCCGCCCTTTGCCTTCCGTGCGTCGGTCAGCACCAAGTCGGCCCCGTCGAGCTCCATGGTGTGCGCGGCGTGGACGAAGGTCTGCCAGAGCTCGTCCATCGAATGGGCATTGCGCATGCTGGCGGACGCCATGTAGGCGGCCGCGCGGCACTCGGCGCCCTTCCTGCGCCTCTCCACGTAGCTCCCCACCCTGTCCTTTAGCAGCTGGTACTCGTGCCTCCCGACGGTCCGGATGGCGAGGAAGGTGACGAGGCCAAGGACAACGAGCAGCCCGGCGGCCTGCAGGCCGTTGGCGGCGCTCATGAGGAGCGCAAGCTGGGCCAGCACGAGGCAGCAGCCATACATCAACAGGACCGCCACGCGATGGCTGAGGCCCATTTCGAGCAGCTTGTGGTGGATGTGCTGTCGGTCGCTGCAGGCGAACGGCAGGGCCTTGAGCCAGCGCCGCAAGATCGCCAGCGCCGTGTCCATGACGGGCAGGCCGAGGGCGATGACGGGGATGAACAGTGCGACGACCATCTGGCTCTTCTGGGCGCCCTTCAGGCCGATGCAGGCGAGCAGGAATCCCAGCAGGAGGCTGCCGCAGTCGCCCAGGTAGATCGAGGCCGGGTGGAAGTTCAGGAGCAAGAACCCGAGGGTGGCGCCGGCCAGGGCCGTGGCCAGGATGGCCGCGCCCGGGTTGCCGAACATGGCGCCCACAAGGAGCACCGTCCCTGCCGCGAACACCGTCACGCCGGCGGCAAGCCCGTCGAGGCCGTCGATGAGGTTGATCGCGTTCATGCAGCCCAGGAACCAGAACACCGTGACGACGGGCGCCAGCCATCCCAACTGGATCGCCGGGCCGAACGGGTTGCTGATCGCACCGATCCGGAAGCCGCAGACATACATGGCGACGCTCACGAGGAACATGCCGAGCAGCTTCCACCTCGACCTCAGGCCCCAGACGTCGTCGACCAGGCCGAGGAGAAGGACCGCCGCCGCCCCGCCCAGGACGAACCAGGTATCAGCACCGTGGAGCCAGGCAAGGAGCTCCGACGTCCGCGCGGTCGCACACGAGATCAGCAGAGAACCGCAGAACGCGACGAAGATGCCGACCCCGCCGAGGAGAGGCACCGCTGCGCCCTGAGTCTTCCGGAACCCGTCCGGCTCGTCGACGACGCCGGCCCGGCGGGCCACCCCGCGCATCAAGAGCGTGGCCGCGAACCCGATCGTCACCGCGAGGACGAACACCGTTCCATACGTCATCATGGGCGTTCTGAACCCTCGGTGGGCTTGTCGTGCATCGCCGCCGCCTTCGACGTCACGGCCGCTGCCAGCTGGCGCCCGGCAGCGGGCAGGTAGCCCGAACGCGCGAACGCTTCGGCCAGGTAAGCGCTGAGAGATGCGTCGCCTCGCGCGAGGTCCCGGGCCCGGTCTGCATAGGACCACGCCAGGTCGGGCCTGCCGGACTGAAGGCAGTCCTCGGCAAGGGCGATGAGGTGCTCTGAGTTGAGGGGCTCGACGAGGGCCGCAGCCCGGTGTTGCGCAAGCGCGAGGTCGGCCAGGCGGAGCGCCGTCAGCGGATCGCCTGCCCTTGCGGCTACGTCCGCGGCAGTGTCGCCCAGGTGCGACAGCAGCCGCGTGTCGTCGGGCCACTTCCTCCCCACGCGCTGCGCGGCCTGCAGCAGCTGCACGAGGGCCTGCTCTGGGGCAGCCTTCGATGACGCGTCCAGGCGGACCTTCTCCACTTCAGCTCTCAGGGGACTCGATCCCCACTGTACGGCCGCGCCCCAGAGCACGGCCACAGCGGCGATGCCAAGGAACGCTCCCGCTCTTGCTGGACGCCGGGCCGGCATGGGCGCAGTAGGCGGTGTGTCCGGCCGCACGAGATTCCACTCCAGCGCCCTCCCGGCCCCGGGCGGCACGGACGCCGGGCCACGCTCAGTCGTTGCGGGAACGAATGGGCCCTGGTTCCGCGAGGGCTTCATGGCGGAGGCTCGGCAGAGCATCGCGACGAGGACGGCCGCCGTTGCGGCAACCGCCGGGGACCGCATCGGGTAGTCGGCCAGGGAATGCACGCTTACCGCGAACATAGCGCCGAACCCGCCGGCGATCAGGCCGGGCAGGTACGAATGTCTTCGGCCGCAAAGGCCCTTGAGGACGATGCCGAACGCGATCAGCAACCCGCAGAGCAGCAGCAACGCCCCGGGCACTCCGGCCTCCGCGAACACGTGCAGGTATTCGTTGTGAGGGCTCTCAACCAGGGACGAGGTCGGGATCGTCCGGTACACGGGGTAGACGGACGGAAAGGCGCCCGCGCCCACGCCCAGCGCGGGGAAGTCCCGCCCCATGCGGACCGCATCCCCGAACATCTGCCATCGCCACGTGGCCGACGGGTCGCGCGCAATGTCCTCCAAGGTGGAGAGGCGTTCGATCACCCTCCCCCACCCCAGGCAGGTGATGACAGCCAGCACGGCAACGAGACAAGCGCCGATCAGGCCCCAGTAGCGCTTGCGGCGCCGGGTCAGGCCCGCAGCCCCGAGGACGCCGCCGAATCCCAACAGCATGGAAAGGGTCCCGGCCCTCGAGAGCGACCAGGGGACGGACGCGCCGATCACGCCGATGGCGAAGACCAGCAGGACCGCCTCGGGTCCGTTCTTCGAAAGCCACTCCGCCCAGGTCAGCTCGGCCCCGATCCACCGGCCCGCGCGCACAAGGAGCAGGCCGATCCCCATGAACGTGCAGATCGCCGCATATGTTGCATACTGGTTGCGGCCGGCGAACGGCCCGAAGAACCCCCCGTGGGGAGCCCTGCGGAGCCAGTAGACCTTATCGGTGCCGGAGAGGCTCTGGAAGATGCCTATCAAGGCCGCGGCAAAGGCGACGGAGAGTATGACGATGCCGAGGATCGCGATCTCGCGAAGTCCCCGGACGTACCCGCAGGTGGCGGCGAAGAGCGCCACATACGAAGACAGCCGCACCAGCGCGAGGAAGGTCCCGTGCGCGTAGAGCGATCCGGGGATGCTCGATGGCAGCCGCACTCCCACAGTGGCCGAGCCGTCCGCATAGGCGGCAACGGTGCGGGGCGACGCAAGCGACAGGAGCTTCGCCGGCCAGTGGGCATGCTGAAGGACCACGAGACAGAGGGCCAGGGCCAACGGGAGGAGCAGCGGGACCGCGAACGGCCGGAACTCGCGCTCCAGGATGGCGCGGACCGTTGCAGCGGCCAGCGCTGTGTAGGCAAGGACTGCCAAGATCGAGAATGCCCAGGGCTCGGACGCCCCGAACACGAGGGGGGCAAAAGCCAGGGCCGCGCCGATGCAGGCGCCGCTCAGGGCCCTGGAGATCCGTTCGCCCCCTCGCTGGCCTTGCAGGTTCATCCCCCTCTCAGACAGGTTGCAGCCTTCCGAAACGCCGCCAGCCCGAGCCAGGCCGTCACGCCTCCCCATCCTCGGGGCTGGCCTCGGCGTACTGGCGGTAGTAGCTCGTGTGGTAGTGGTACCCGTCGCCCGCGTAGGCGCGAAGGATGCCGGGCCGCACGTCGTTAAGGACAACGCCAAGAAGCCTGCCGCCGACGTCCTCCAGTTGCTTGATCGCCCATGCAGCCGTCCGCTGCCGGCACTTGCCGGCCTTCACCACGAGCACGACGCCCTGGCACCGGTGGGCGAGCGGCGCAGCGTCCGATGAGAAGAGCGCCGGGGCCGAGTCGTAGATGACCAGGTCGTACGAATCCCGGAGGGTCTCCATCATCTCTCCCGCCCTTTTGCTGCTGAGGAGCTCCGAAGGATTCGGGACGTGCGAACCGGCCGTCAGGACATGGAGCCCGTCGACCCCGTCGGCTCCGTCCAGCTTTCGCACGGTCTCCTGCAGCGTCATGCCCTGGACGATGACATCCGCCAGGCCGGGCTTGCGGGAGATGCCCAGCGATCTGTGGACCATCGCGCGGCGCAGGTCAGCGTCGACCAGCAGGACGGAGCGTCCGGCGCGGGCGAAGGCTGCAGCAAGGTTCGTCGCGACGACGGTCTTCCCCTCCTGCGGGCTCGCGGAGGTCACCATGATGGACTTCAGCTGGTCGTGCGGGGCGCTGAAGTAGACGTTTGTGCGGATGGACCGGAAAGCTTCGGACTCGTAGCTCGTCGGGTTGTCGAGGACGAGCCGCGCTCGGGCTCTCAGGCCGTCCCCGTCGCGAGCCGCGGTCCGGATGCGGGGAACGTATCCCAGCCACGGTGCCCGCAGCCGCCTCTCGACGTCGGGAGGGGTCTTGACCGTATCATCCAGCCACTCAAGCCCGTAGGCCGCGCCCGCTCCCAGCATGAGGCCCAGGAGCAGGCCCAGCAGAAGCGCACGCCGCTTGTTCGGCGAGAAGGGCATTCGGGGCCTCTCAGCCTGCTGCTTGAGGCTCACGTTGGTGATGCGCGCGTCCTTGGTCAGGTCGACCTCCTTCATGCGGTCGACGATCACGTCGAAGACCTTCGCCTGGCGGTCGACGTTTCGGCGCAGGCCTTCGTAGTTCTGGCGCTTCCTCTCGGCGTCGAGTGCGAGCTTGGTCTGCTGGTCAAGCACCGCGAAGAGCTGCTGTTCGCGATCGGCCAGAGTCTGGTACTCGGCCTGCACGGACTGGGCCGCCTGGACGACCGCCTGCTCGAGCTGCACTTGGAGATCCTCCAGGCGCATGCCGAGCGCCGTCACCTCGGGGTACTTGGGGCCGTAGACCTGGCTGGCCGCCTTCATCTGCTGGTCCACCTGGACGACCTGCTGGTTCAGCCAGCTCACGGTCGGATCCTCGCGGATGAACTTCACCCCCAGCAGGGCCATGGCCTGGTCCTTGCCCTGCATGGCCCGCTCGCACGCCTTGCTGGCAACGGATAGGCTGATGCGCTGGAGCTGGATCGCGGTGAACTCCTCACCGAGCCGCTCCATCCGGCTCGTAACGAGGGTGTCCCCCTCTCCGGCCGCCAGCTGCTGGATGGCCGTCTTCTCGCAGTAGTCCAGGAGCTCGTCCTCGGCCTGTTTCAGCGCCACCTCCTGCTCGCGGCGCTGCACCTGGAGCAGGTCGAACGCCTGGCCCGCGTCTTCCTGCCTGGCGGTCACCGAGTAATCCACGTACGCACGGGCCACCGCATTGGCCACGCGCGCGGCGAGGTCGGGGCTCGTGCCCTCCACAGTGACGTCCACCAGATTGGTGTCCTTAACGGGCCTGGCCTGGACGGTGCCGGCGAGCTGCTCCCACGGCTCGGGGCGGCGGGTCGGCTCGGCCGACAGCACCGCGTTCACCTTCTCGCGCACTGTCGCTACCAGCCCTGGGTTGCGGAGCTCGGCATCCTCACCGCCCGTGAACACACTGGACAGCCATTGATCGGGGTCATCCTTGATCGCCTTCTCGAGGATCTCGCGGCTTGTGATCAGCGCCAGCTGCGTCCCGAAGTAGGCCTGGTCCTGCACCTGCTGCACCGTGTCGAACAGCGTCAGTTGCGGCACGCGCCGCTCGATCAGCAGGCGCGCCGAAGCGCGGTAGACGGGCGTCTTATTGAACGTGTACAGGGCGGTGAGCGTCACAACGACGACGACGCAGGCAAGCATCGCCGGCCAACGGCGCCTCAGGACGCCCAGGTGGACCCGGATGCCGCTGCCCATGTCGCCTTCCATGGCGACGTCTCCCGTCCCGTTCTGGTCGCCTGCTCCTGCTTCCATCCTCAGTGGCCAATCGTTATCCGTCACAGCAACGCCTCACCGTGGCGAACTCGCGCCCGTCAAAAGGCAGTTGAAGGCATGGGGATGAGCCTGCCGGACCCGAGCACTCCGTCCAGGGCCCGGATCGGCCAGCTCGTGCCCACGACAAGAACGTCGCCGGGCATCACGATAGTGTCCGGCTCCTCTCCTGACGCGATCCGCGTCAGGTCGACCCTATAGTACTCCCGCCCGTGCTCGGTCCGCCGCAGGAGGTATGAGTTCTCCGAACGGGCATGGGCCGTCAGCCCGCGCGCCAGGCCGACCGCGTCGAGCAGGCCAAGCCTCTCGCCGCGGGGCAGCGTGAAGATGCCGGGGGAGGCCACGTAGCCGAAGACCAGGATCGTCCTGGGGCTCCCCGACTGGACGTGCACCACGTCGTCCGGGCCGATCCAGATGTTGCGCGACATGTCGGAGAGCTCGATCAGCTCCTTGAGGCTGACCCGGACCGACTCCTGTCCGGGCTGGGGCGCCGGCTCCGATGGCGGAACCGCGGCGCCCGCGGCGCCCGCGTCGGCCGCTTCGGGCGGCGGGACCCCGGCGGCAACGCCCCGCGTCACAACGACCTTGTCTCCGGCGTCCGGGCTCGGCCCGCCTGCCATCAACAGGGCTTCCAGCAGTGAGATGCGAGGCCGAGCCAGCGCCACGATCCCCGGCCGCATCACCGCACCGGTCACGTAGAACTCCCGGCTCTGGTACTGCGTCACGTAGACGTTCACGGCGGCATTCTTGTAGTAGTCGGCGTACAGCTCGGTGAGCTTGGCTTCGATCTGCTTCGTCGAAAGGCCCTCGACCTGGACGCTGCCGACCAGCGGCAGGTTCACGGTGCCGTCTTCAGCGACCAGTACGTCAGAGGCGATCGACTCGGGGCCTCCGGCGGAGTGCACGATGATGCGCAACAGATCCCTCTTGCCCATTGTGTAGGGCATCTCCTCGGCAGGATACGCCTGCTTCCACCGCGCCAGAGCGCCCGCGAGGGCCTCTGCGTCGACGGCGGCGGCCGGCTCCCCGATGGGGCGGTCGACCTTATAGAAGAGATCGGCTGCGTAATTGCGGACCGGCGACCGGCGGAAGTCCTGATAGCTGCAGCCTGCGAGCAGCACGGCCGCCAGCAAGCAGAAGGCGGCAACCTTCCGCCGTGTGTTCGGGCACTCCATCAGAACGTCGTCCTTCCTACCCAGGGTCGCGACCATCTTGGCATGGGTTCCCCGTTCGCCTTGCCGGAGAACGGGTCCGCAACCAGGACAAGCCGTCCCATCGAGGCCGTCGCGGTCACGGGCAGCGGTCTCGCCGCCAACTGCTCCGGCACTCCGGGCGGGACGGCTTCCGCCGAGATTCGCGACATCACGATCCGCACCTCCGCATGACCTCCATCGCTCGCCGCTGACAGCCTGGCCTCGATGCCCGGCGTGCCCGCCTGCAGGACGTACCGGCCCGCGCCGAACCCTCTCAGAACGAAGCGGCCCTCCGCGTCCGTCGTCGCCAGCGTCACCTGCCCCGTCCTCTCGCTGCGCAGGGCGATGGGAAGGTCCGCCATAGGCGTGGTCATGTCGGGCTCAAGGACCTGCCCTTGCAGGAGATCGCTTCCTATCGCCATCGCAGCGGGCACCGCGGCACGGCTGTGTTCGGCGCGATCGCTCGGGGCCCCGCCCGACAGCGCTCCGCTGACGGCGCTGACGACGAGGAGCAGAGCCGCCGCCAGCCATGCCAATGCGGACCTGGATGTCGAGCCCCGACGTCCGGTGTCCCGCCCCGATGCGCGGCTGGCCGCGCTCACAAGTCTGCCCTCGCGGATGGCCTGCCGGCTGCGCGGCCCAGCCATTACGACGCGGGCGTCGACGGGTTCGACGCAATCGGCACCGACCTCTGCGGCGACCGACCGCCCGAGCAGATCCACAGAGATGACGAGCTTTGCTTCGGACTTGCACCGCACGAAGAATCCCTGGAGCCCGATCAGCGGCCCCGACTTGACCAGCACGCGGTCGCCCTCCTGCATGTAGGGCCAGGGGTCCACGGCGACCGGCCGCTCAACCAGCTCTCGCACGGCGAGCACCTGTTCCTCAGGCACGGGCACAGGCCCTTCGCCGTCGCTCACCAGGTGGACAACGCCCCGGGTCGCGCGTGCGAGCCAGAGGCGTTCCCGCGGCAGGCGCGCGAAGAGGTAGCCGGGGAAGAGCGGCCTCTCCACCCACTTCCGCCGGTCCTTCCACTGGCTCAGCATCGCATGCAGCGGGAGGAACGCCTCGACGCTCTGCGACACGAGCGAGGCATAGACCGCCTTCTCGTGGCGCGATCTGGTATAGACGGCAAACCAGGGCAACTCGCCGCTCAACCGGTTGTCTAGGGCAGACATGTTATGGTGCCCATCTGGACTTCGTCCCTCTCACTTACAGCGCTTTTCGCGCCGCAAGCCACCTTTCTAACACGACTTATGTCGGTACGTCTTTCCGACTTCCAGTGTCCGGGCCGCCCGGAGACGGCACCGACAGCCTGGCTTCAATCCTCAGATTTGCCCCTTGGCCACGCCCTCTCGGCACGCTTAGGCTGCTGCTGACGCAATGGCCACAAGCTCGGCGGGATCCGTGCTGTCGTCCGGGTACACTGCGTACCGGGCTGACACCACCTCGTCCGTGCCCAGCTTGCCCGTGATCCTCCGCAGAGCCAGGTCTGCACCCCGTCCGTCCGTTTCCGGCAGGATGGCGCCGAGGAGGCCCTTCTCGGACCACTCGGCCGACGGGGACTCCTGGCTGCGGCGCCCCTCACAGATCCAGTCCCAGTGGAACCTGCCATAGGGATCCACAGCGCCGAGCACATCGCTGGCACGGAGAGACTTGGCCGCAGTACGGAGCAGGTCAGGAAGGCTGACTTTCATTGGATCCATAAGCACGACAACGAAGTAGTGGTTGTACCGTTCGGCTCGCCGTTGCTCGAGCGCCACTACATCCACGAACGACACGGGATCCTGCTGAGAGCTCCTCGCCGAAGGCATCCTCGATCCCCCGATGCATGTCCGACCCCTCCTGGCTCGGCATGCTCGCGCTGTAAGCTGGAGTTGAACAGCATCGACGAACACCCAGACGGCTCGGATAACGCAACTTGTGTGCCACCTCACTACAGGCGCTGCACTGGCCGCGAGAAGCCCGGTACCCGCGCCCGCAGCACCCCCCCAAAGCCGGTGTCACTGACATGTCGCAGGCGTATGCCACCTGACTGCCACAACTGTCAGTAGGTGACTCAGGGCCGGCGTAACCGGCCAGGGCCAGCCAGTCGCATCCGCCGCGGGCAAGGCGGGCGACGATGGCCGTGACGGCAATCCACGAAAGGCCAAGGGGGGGCTTCCCCTGCCAAACCACCCCTCGCGTCCAGACCATGCGTCTGTCCGCTTGGCCGCTTCAGGCAATGGCAGCGTGCCTTCACGCACGGCTGCCACTCGTCACACGATCGGACCGGTGATGGACTGTCGCCCTTGCCGCTGCGCGAGAAAGGCCAGCTCGCTCGCTGAGCGCGTCGCTGTGATCCCACCGTGAGCCACACGTATGGCTGCGACGCCGTGGCCAACGCCGCGCGCTGCGACGTCGCCTCGCGGTTGGATCAGCGGGCATTATTGAGCTCGGCATATTGAAAGTAGGGTCGCGAGTTTCCGACAATTCGGGGT